>CBDAVN010000045.1:0-93182 GCA_965200905.1 Psychrosphaera sp. | reverse complement strand
CGCCATTTTTCACCACTAAACCTGTTGGGGTAGGAACGGGTCTTGGCTTATCGATTTCATATGGCATCTTGCAAGATCATGAAGCCGTTATTGATGTCGATAGCGAACTTGGTAAAGGGACTCGATTTATGATCCAGTTTCCGCCGTATCGAGAGTCGTAATATGTTTTCTTAGAGAGTGTTGGGCTAGCATAATGCTAGCCCAACTGGAGCCAACCATAGTCTTGTCAGGGAGAACAATAGTCAGCTGGGGAACTCATTTCCTGTGAGATTTACCTTGAACCGCTTTAAACCTTGGGTTCTCTTTGCAAATCACATAAACACGACCTCTACGTTTAACAACTTGGCAACCAGGGTGTCGTATTTTGGCACTTTTTAAAGAGCTTAAGACCTTCATTATTTTGAACTCCCCAATTTAAAGCGCTTATTAAACTGTGCCACTCGGCTGTCGTTTTTAACGTTACGCTGTTTACCTGTGTAAAACGGGTGGGAAGCACTGGAAACATCAATTGGGTAATAAGGGTAGGTTTTACCTTCATGTTCAATTGTTCTTTGAGTTTTTATTGTTGAACCAACAATAAACATTTCATCTGCACTGGTGTCGTGAAATGCCACTTCACGATACTCTGGGTGAATGCCTTTTTTCATAATTAACCCTCACATTTAATAATATGATATAATGTATCATGAATTGTGCAAGAGTAAATATTAAATGAGAATAAATGTCATTTGCGACCTTGCCGTTTTTGCTTTAGCTGTGATTGCGTTTTATTTCTTCTATCAAAGCAAGTGCTAAAGGTGATGGGGTATTGTTCTTCGATGTGATCAACATCAGTGGAATTTGATACGAGTATTGCTCTGCTAAGATTGGCTTCAATAGGCCTTTGCTAACCCAGTCACTAGCGTAATGTTCTGGTAAATAACCAATAAATTGTCCTGATAAAATAAGATGGGCAATGCCTTCGTCGTGATAGGCGGTTGCAGCATTGGTATAGTTTAAGTCATCGTTACGGGTTTCTTTGTCACGCATATAGTTACTGGTGACTACTTGAGCTTGTTGTAATAACGCTTTTGTTTCAGAGCTTTGGCAAGTAAATAGTGGATGACCTAAGCCACAATATAAAAAGTTTACTTCATTATATAAAGGGTAATAATCCAGTCCGCGGATCTGATGCCGACTTACGCCAATGCCTACTAGAGACCGACCGTTAACGACAGAGGTTTCTACTTCTCTTGCTTCACAAACATTAATATCAAATTGAATATTAGCGCTTTGCGCTCTCAAAGAAGCGACAACAGAAGCAATACCACAGCGCGGATCGCTGGCTAAAGTATCAATAATAGAAATACTAGCTCGCCCAGATAACTCATTTTTCGAGCTTGCTACAGTAGTAGTAAAGGCTTCACATTGCTGCAATAACTCCAAACTCGCTTGGTAAGTTACTCGGCCTGGCTCCGTCAACTCAAAGCCGCTTCTACCTCGATTGCAAAGTTTGATGCCCAAACGTACCTCAAGGTCGGCCAAATGCGAACTGATGGTCGAACGACCAATATTCAGCCGAGTCTCAGCAGCGGACAAACCACCAGACTCAACAATAGCTACAAAGATCCTAAGTAATTTAAGGTCGACGTCTTGAACTTGCATAAAGGCCTTATTAAAGAAGTTAAACTTTAGTTTGATAAAATCGGAATAAATGTCAGTAATTATGCATTTGTAAAACATTAACGGCAAGTTACTATCGCCGCAATTAGGTATTCAGATTTAGGAAATTCCCATGACATTTAAGTACGGTATTGATCACCTAGACTTAGATACAGTCAACGCCATTGCAGATGGCAGTATTAAAGCAGAGCTATCAGATAAAGCCGTTGAGCAAATCAACATAAGTAGACAAAACGTAGATAAAATGGCGGCCTCAGATGAAGCTGTGTATGGCATCAACACAGGTTTTGGTCCTTTGTGCGATACCCAAATCTCACCAGAAGAAACTCATTTATTGCAAAAGAACTTATTGATCACTCACGCTGTAGGTGTGGGAGAGCCAATTAAAAAGTCAATCTCTAAACTTATGCTGATCACTAAGGTTCATGCATTGAGCCAAGGCTTCTCAGGTATTCGCTTAACAGTTGTAGAAAGAATGCTTGAGTTTTTACGACTGGACTTAATTCCAGTTGTGCCAGAGCAAGGCTCAGTTGGCGCATCAGGTGACTTAGCGCCTCTATCTCACTTGTTTTTACCATTAATCGGCGAAGGTGAATTTTGGGCTGCGGGCGAAAGCTCAGAAAAAGTCGCTGCTGCAGATGCACTAAAAGCAAATGGCTTAGAGCCTCTAGAGCTGCATGCTAAAGAAGGTTTGGCTCTGATTAATGGCACTCAGTTTATTTTATCTCATGCCATTACTGCACTAACTAAAATGCGCTATTTATTGGACCTTGCCGATATTGCTGGGGCTATGAGCATTGAAGGTATGCAAGGCAGTAAGCAGCCATTTAGAGCAGAGTTGCACGCGACACGTCCGTTCCCTGGCAATGTTAAAGTGGCTGAGCGTATGTGGTCTATGTTTGATAATTCGCAAAATATGGCTGACCACTCTGAGTGTGACCGTGTTCAAGATCCTTACTCATTAAGATGTATTCCACAAGTTCATGGCGCGTCGCGCAATGCTTATGCTCACCTGTTAGACATGGTTGAGATTGAAATGAACTCTGTGACTGATAACCCTATTGTGATCAGTAGTGAAGAAGCAATTTCTGGCGGTAGTTTCCATGGTCAGCCTTTAGCTATGGTTTTGGATTACGCTTCAATTGCCGCAGCGGAACTTGGCAACATCGCAGATCGCCGTTGTTATTTAATGCTCGAAGGTTTACATGGCTTGCCTAGATTATTAACTACTTCTGGTGGCCTTAATTCAGGCATGATGATCCCTCAATACGCAACTGCTGCGTTAGTGACTGAAAATAAGTCGCTATGTTTCCCGCCTTCTGCTGACAGTGTGCCAACGTCAATGGGACAAGAAGACCATGTATCTATGGGCAGTATTTCAGGTCGTAAGTTGAATCAGATATTAGGCAACTTAGATAAGATCTTTGCTATCGAGCTGATGTATGCAGCACAAGCAATTGAGTTTAGAAGACCAAATACTTGTTCAGACATTATTGAACAAAACTTTGCACTGATACGTAGCAAGGTAGCGAAATTAGAAGAAGACCGACTATTAAAGCCAGACATCGATGCCATGGTGGAACTGGTTAAGTCGCAAGCTTTTAACGTTAATTTAGATAAATAATAAGTGGGAAAGCAAAGATGAATTTCCAAGATTTTCAAAATAGTATCAAACAAGGTATTCCGAGCGAATTACCGGCGGCCAAACCATATCCAGCAGATGCGAACCGCGCACCTAAGCGTAAAGACATTTTATCTGCTGAAGAAAAGCAATTGGCAGTAAGAAATGCATTGCGTTATTTCCCGACTGAGTGGCATCAAGAGTTAGCGGCTGAGTTTGCCCAAGAGTTAAAAGACTTCGGCCGTATTTACATGTACCGCTTCAAGCCGAACTATGAAATGAAGGCACGTTCTATTTCTGATTATCCAGCTAAATGCGAACAAGCCGCAGGCATCATGCTAATGATCGACAACAATTTAGATCCAGCAGTAGCTCAGCATCCAGAAGAACTGATCACATATGGTGGTAACGGTGCGGTATTCCAAAACTGGGCGCAATACCTGTTAACAATGAAATACTTGAGTGAAATGGAAGCAGACCAAACCTTACATATTTACTCAGGTCACCCAATGGGTCTATTCCCATCTTCAACGGATGCTCCTCGTGTTGTAGTAACTAACGGCATGATGATCCCTAATTACTCAAAACCTGATGATTGGGAAAAGTTCAACGCACTAGGTGTGACTCAGTACGGTCAAATGACTGCTGGCTCTTTCATGTATATTGGCCCTCAGGGTATTGTCCATGGCACCACAATTACGGTAATGAATGCGTTTAGAAAAGTGTTAAACAAAGGTGAAACACCAAAAGGTAAGATCTTCCTAACTGCTGGCCTAGGCGGGATGAGTGGAGCGCAGCCTAAAGCGGGTAATATTGCTAACTGTATTACGGTTTGTGCGGAAGTAAATCCAAAAGCGGCAACTAAGCGTCACCAACAAGGTTGGGTTGATGAGCTAATTGACAACATCGATGACTTAATTAGTCGCGTCAAACAAGCGCAAGCAAATGAAGAGGTGGTCTCTATCGCCTTTATCGGTAACGTAGTAAATGTATGGGAAGCTTTCTATGAGAATGAAATTTTTGTTCACTTAGGCTCAGACCAAACGTCACTACATAACCCTTGGTCAGGCGGTTACTATCCGGTAGATATTAGTTACGAAGAGTCAAATCGACTGATCCGTGAAGAACCTGAAGTATTCAAAACTAAGGTACAAGAAACCCTTAAGCGTCATGCTGACACGGTAAATAAACACACTGCTCGCGGTACGTATTTCTTCGATTACGGCAACGCTTTCCTGCTTGAAGCATCCCGTGCTGGTGGTGATGTAATGGCAGAAAATGGCATCGATTTTAAATATCCATCTTACGTTCAAGACATTCTAGGTCCTATGTGTTTTGACTATGGTTTTGGTCCATTCCGTTGGGTATGTACTTCTGGCAAGTCTGAAGACTTAGATAAAACTGACGCAATAGCGGCACGAGTACTAGAAAAGATCATGGCTGAATCGCCAGAAGAAATTCAACAGCAGATGCAAGACAACATCACTTGGATCAAAGATGCGAAACAAAACAAGCTAGTTGTTGGTTCACAAGCTCGTATTCTTTATGCTGATGCACAAGGCCGTATGGAGATTGCGAACGCCTTTAATGACGCTATTGCTAACGGCGAAATTGGCCCTGTTGTTCTTGGTCGAGATCACCATGACGTATCAGGCACAGACTCTCCATTTAGAGAAACATCGAACATTTACGATGGCAGTCGCTTTACCGCAGATATGGCGATTCACAACGTAATTGGTGATAGTTTCCGCGGTGCTACTTGGGTATCAATTCATAACGGTGGTGGCGTAGGTTGGGGTGAAGTAACCAACGGTGGTTTCGGTATGTTGCTTGATGGTTCAAGTGATTCTGAGCGTCGTCTAAAATCAATGCTACTGTTTGATGTAAACAATGGTATTGCGCGTCGTAGCTGGGCTCGTAATGAAGAAGCGAACTTTGCAATTAAACGTGAGATGGCAAGAACACCTAAGTTGAAAGTAACACTGGCAAACTCAGTGGATGATGAGATCTTAGCGAACCTTTCGCTATAGATGGCAAGCAAATCGACCGCTATCTTTGAGTGAACAAAGGTAGCGGTAGGCAAAGTTTACTTTTTGCGATTAAAAGTAAGCTGACCGCCTAATTTGTAACTGGAACCCGGGTAAATAATACGGGCAAAGCAAACCACACCCTGTTTGCTTGATGTGCGTCTTATAAGCTGTAAACAAGGTTCTTCGTTATATAACTGAAGCCATTCACAGACTTGTTCTGTCGGTGATACTGCTTCGATAGTGTGTCTTGCTTCAGTCAGTGGTGCGACATTTGAAAGGTATTCGTGTGGCGATGATAAATTGAAGTCCTGTTGTAAGTATTCAGGTACCAATTGTTTATTAACGAAACGTTCTTCAACTTGAACTGGTTTGCCGTTGTCGTTATGAACAATCACTGAATGAAACACAGTGCTGCCCATTTCAACCCCTAAAGCAATTGCAATAGGTGGGATAGCTTCAATTTCATCTAGTTCGATTAACACTGCTGAATAGTCATGACCTCGGTCTTTGATCTCATCGGCAATGTCGCGAATTTCGAACATTGAGCCTTGGCCTTTAAGTGACGCAACATAGGTACCTGAGCCTCTGGTTCTGATCAAAATGCCTTGTTGACTGAGCTCTTCCAGCGCACGGCGAGCGGTCATTCGGCTGACAGAAAAGGTTTCGGCGAGTTTATTTTCGGATGGGACAAGGTCGTTTTCGCGCCAAATACCCGATTCGATATTGGCTAAAATGTGTTTTTTTATTTGCGCAAATTTTGCTGCCATATTATTAAAATCGCCATAATTATTAAAATCAGTGTTGCGTCACTTAATTACTAAGGTGAAAATGCCACATCTGGGCTGTATATACAACTGTAGAGACAATTAACTTTGCTTTTATCTCGGTAAAAGCCTGTAATCGACCTTAATATCGAGTTTTAAATGACTGATCTAATTATAAAAAACGTAAACTTATTAACCATGTCTGAAGCCATTTCAAAGCATAGTTACGGTTTATTGGAAAATGCCGCTATTGCGGTAACCGCGGGCAAAATATCTTGGCTGGGTAACACAGAAGAAGCGCCCAAAGCGACTCGTGAAGTGGATGCTGGCGGTAAATTTTTATCCCCTGCACTGATTGATTGTCATACCCATTTAGTATTCGCTGGTTCAAGAGCACACGAGTTTGAGCAAAGATTAACGGGTGTTAGCTACGAAGAAATTGCCAAGCAAGGTGGCGGTATTATTTCAACGGTAAACGCAACGAGAAATGCCACAGAACAAGAATTGCTTGAGTTGGCATTACCAAGAGTGAAGCAGTTATTAGCTGAAGGGGTAGCTTGCATTGAAGTGAAATCAGGTTATGGCCTTGACACTGAAACCGAAATTAAGATGCTTCGAGTTGCAAGAAAATTAGGTGAATTATTACCAGCTAAGATCAACACCACCTTCTTAGCTGCGCATGCGGTGCCACCTGAGTACAAAGGCAACTCTGATGACTACATTGATTTGATCTGCGATGAAATGCTGCCATTGGTGGCGCAAGAAAACTTAGCAGACGCAGTAGATGGTTTTTGTGAAGGCATTGGCTTTTCGCCAGAACAAATGCGCAAAGTATTCGATAAAGCCAGAGAACTAGGCATACCAGTGAAACTACATGCTGAACAGCTGAGCGATTTGTCTGGCGCAAGTTTGGTTGCAGAGTATCAAGGATTGTCAGCTGATCATTTAGAATATTTATCAGAGCAAAGCATTGTTACTATGGCGCAAGCAGATACCACAGCAGTATTGCTACCAGGCGCTTTTTATACTTTATCTGAAACGAAACTGCCGCCGATGGATTTGTTGAGAAAACACAAGGTGGCGATGGCGGTTGCAAGTGATTACAACCCGGGCTCTTCACCACTTTGTTCATTAAAGCTGATGCTGCATATGGCGTGTACGCAATTCAAGATGACGCCTGAAGAAGCTTTGGCTGGTGTTACACGAAACGCTGCAAAAGCATTAGGTGAAACAAATAAGGGAACATTGGAAATCGGTAAAGACGCGGATTTATGTTTATGGGATATTCAACACCCTGCGGAATTGTCTTATACCTTTGGAGTCAATCCTCTGACCAGTTTTTGGATCAAAGGTAAGGATCAAAATAGATCATAACCCTAGGTTATCGCCAACAAAAAATAGCTTAAACGGCACTTCATATTTGACGATTGAAGTGCCGTTTTGTTATCTGATAAATCTGACTTTCAAGATAATTTTTATATATTTATCAATACTATAAATTACGTATTGAAAGTCTTTTGTAAAACTTACAAAAAACATTACATAAATTGGAGCAATTACGTTAGAATGCCTGCAACTTGTTAGCTAACGCTTATGAAATTCCACTCAAAGCAAAACAAAATGGCAAGCACGAATTGATTGATGCTAGTGACTATCAATCAAAACTGAATTTAATACCTACTCGTTTGGTGAAGTTAAATGGCTAGAAAGATCGACTTATCTCAGTACGGCATTACGGATGCATCGGAAATTGTTTACAACCCTTCTTATGAGCAATTATTTGCGGAAGAGACGAAAGAAGGTTTAGAAGGTTTTGAAAAAGGTACAGTTACTGAATCAGGTGCTGTCAATGTTCGCACTGGTATCTTTACTGGTCGTTCACCAAAAGATAAGTTTATTGTTAAAGACGCAAGCACAGAAGAGCACATGTGGTGGAACTCTGAGCAAGCGCCAAACGACAACAAGCCAATCTCTCCAGAAGTATGGGCTGATCTGAAAAAGACAGTTACTGACCAGTTATCAGGTAAGCGTTTATTCGTTGTTGATACTTTCTGTGGTGCTAACGAATCTACTCGTTTGAAAGTTCGTTTCGTTATGGAAGTAGCATGGCAGGCACACTTTGTTAAGAACATGTTCATCCGTCCAACGGAACAAGAATTAGACAACTACGGCGAGCCAGATTTCGTTGTAATGAACGGTTCTAAAACGTCAAACCCTAAGTGGCAAGAGCACGGCTTAAACTCTGAAGTATTCACTGTTTTCAACATGACTGAAAAAATGCAGATCATTGGCGGTACTTGGTACGGCGGTGAGATGAAAAAAGGCATGTTCGCAATGATGAACTACTACTTACCACTACAAGACATCGCATCAATGCACTGTAGTGCAAACGTTGGCGAAGATGGCGATGTAGCAATTTTCTTCGGTTTGTCTGGTACAGGTAAAACAACTCTATCTACTGATCCTAAACGTCAACTTATCGGTGACGATGAACACGGTTGGGACGAACACGGCGTATTTAACTTCGAAGGCGGTTGTTATGCGAAAACTATCGACCTAGATAAAGAAAGTGAGCCAGACATTTACAATGCAATTCGTCGTGATGCGTTATTAGAAAACGTAACGGTAAATGAAGGCGGTGAGTGTGATTACACTGATGGTTCAGTAACACAAAATACACGTGTTTCTTACCCAATTTACCATATCGACAACATTGTTAAGCCGGTATCTAAAGCGGGTCACGCAACGAAAGTTATCTTCTTAACAGCAGATGCATTTGGTGTATTACCTCCTGTATCTAAGTTAACGCCTGAGCAAACTAAGTACCACTTCTTATCTGGTTTCACTGCGAAACTAGCTGGTACTGAGCGTGGTATCACCGAGCCTGTACCTACATTCTCAGCGTGTTTCGGTAAAGCGTTCTTAACGCTTCACCCAACTAAGTACGCAGAAGTATTAGTTAAGAGAATGGAAGCGTCAGGTGCGGAAGCATACCTAGTTAACACTGGTTGGAACGGTAGTGGTAAGCGTATTTCTATTAAAGACACTCGTGCAATTATCGATTCAATCTTAGATGGTTCAATTGAAAGTGCGGAAACTAAAGTAGTTCCTATCTTTAACTTAGAAGTACCAACTTCACTAAATAACTGTGACAGCAACATCTTAGATCCTCGTGATACTTACCAAGATGCAGCAGAGTGGGAAAGCAAAGCTCAAGGCTTAGCAGAACGCTTCATTAATAACTTCGTTCAATACACTGATAATGACGAAGGTAAAGCATTAGTTGCAGCTGGTCCTCAGCTTTAAGCTAGCAAAATATACTAGAAAGGGCGCTCAATGAGCGCCTTTTTTATTGATAACTCGACGGCGGTAAACCATAGGTTTTTGCTATTTCAGCAATCCTGCCATTAGCCTTTAGTGTTGCCAGCCCAGTGTCTAATGCAGCAGAGGCTTGTTTTGATAATTCAAGAGCGGGTGAAAATGCGATAAAACAAGGTTCGGCTGGGCTTACTTCACCAATTTGTTGCAACTGCTGTTCAACACCCATCAACTTAGCTTGATACCAAAGCACAGGGGCGGACTCGACGAATACATCTATCCTATCTTTTAATAAAAATTGAATGTTCCGCTGCACTGCATTATTGCCATATAACTGCACTATATTGTCGCTATCAGTGGCCAATAAAGAGTTAATGTAGGCATTGAGCTTGCCACCATAATCGTAACCTTTGATAGCGCCCAAGGTTACTTTGTTCATGCTAGCAATGTCTGAATACTGCCAACTTTTATCTGTTGCAAACAATGCACTGGGGCTGATCTTTAAAAGGGGAGTAGCGGGAAAGATAAAGTCAGGGGCATCATCTTTGAATGCACCAACAACTGCTTGAATTTCGCCTTTTCGAGCGAGACCTACGGCACGGGTCCAAGGCACTTCTATGTAATTAACCTTATACCCTGATAAAGCTAGCGCTTCTTTAGCTACTTCTATCATAAAGCCTTCCTGTTCACTGCCTTCAACACAGTTAATCGGGCACCAATTGTCACCTGCAATAGTAATGTCCGTGGCGTGACTATTGCTATTGCAGCCAAACAATAAGAGTAGAGTTAAAATGTGTTTTTTCACCCGTCTCATTCCATTAACAAGCGTTTGATAATTCAAAGCTTAGTTAAACCTGTTGAATATTCAATTAAAGTCAAAATTTCCTGCCGCTGAAATATTAATTTCGTTTTTAATCGGTATACTAGCGCCAAATTTAGATCTTTAGGTTAAAACAATGAAAGCTATCTCAGCAGTGACGGCAGCAGTACTGTCGTGCTCTCTACTTACGTCTTGTGCGTCTGTGCCAACTCAACAAGAGACTAAGCCAAAAAACATCATTTATATGATTGGTGATGGCATGGGAATGGCTCACTTGACGGCATATCGCCATTACAAAAACAGTACAAAGCAAAGTATTGGTCTAGGTGCGCAAGCGGTACCTAAGACACTATTTGACGAGCATTTTGTTGGTGTAGCGAGCACATTACCTGATGATGATACTTTAGTTACCGATTCAGCTGCTGGTGCAACAGCGCTTTCTTCAGGTGAAAAAACCTACAATGGCGCCATTGCGCTAGATAATGATAAAACTCCTACTTTTACTCTGATTGAAAGAGCAAAAGAGTTAGGCATGTTAACGGGGACGGTCAGTACTTCACAAATTACTCATGCTACACCTGCCAGCTTCTGGGCACATAATGTCAGCCGTAAAAATGAAAACCAAATTGCGGATGCCGCATTTGACGACAGAATGAAAGGCGAATTTAAAACTGACCTATTGTTAGGCGGTGGCAAAACTTTCTTGATCCGAGAAGACAGAAACATTACTCAAGAGTTTCAGCAAGCGGGTTGGCAGTACACTGACCAACTAACGCAATTAGACCAGTTAACTTCGTTACCAGCGTTAGGCTTATTTGCTGATAAAGGTCTTAGCTATGCTATCGATAACCCACAATTACCTAATCGCTTGCAAGTGATGACAGAAAAAGCACTAGAGCTATTGGACCAAAATAACCCTAATGGTTTCTTCGTAATGGTTGAAGGCAGCCAAATTGACTGGTGTTCTCATGGCAATGACATTGCCTGTGCAATGGAAGAGATGAAAGACTTCGAGCAAACCTTAGGTACTGTTTTAGAGTTTGCTAAAAAAGATGGTAACACTTTAGTTGTATTAACCGCTGATCACAGCACTGGTGGTTTAACAGTTGGTGCTAACAAACTATATAAATGGCTACCAGACCTAGTTCACCAAGTTAATGCTTCAGCACAGGTACTAGCAGAGAAGCTACTAAAAGGCGCTGATGTTGAAACGTTATGGAACCAGTACATTGAATTTTCACTGACAAAAGAGCAGATTGCAACTTTAACTGAATTGCAAAAACAAGGTGATACTTGGGCATTGCAAGCTGGTATCGTTAAGGTCACGTCTGATGCAACCTATACTGGCTGGACGACAACAGGTCATACAGGTGAAGACGTTGGTGTGATTGCTTTTGGACCAAATGCAGAGCAGTTTAGAGGTTTCCAAGACAATACAGACTTGGCTAAAAAGCTATTTAACATGCTAAAATAGGTTTTAAATTTTACTGTTTTCTATGGTGTAAAGTGCAGCAGCAAGTTGTTGAATTTAAAATTTGGTTAGAACGTCTTCTGTTACAAACTCGCAGAGAGTTAAATATGGAAACCGCAATAGCCAGCTTAATTGAACAAAATAATTACACCATAGTTGCAGTAAACTCTGACATGGAGGGAGTATTTAAAGCCAAACAGGTATTCCCTCTACAAGACACTTTCTGTCGCACGGTTTATGAAACTCATAAATGCGTTACCTACGATCATATCGCAACCATAGATGGCATGTTGCAACACCCTGTCTACCAAGCGGTTAAATTGGAAAGTTATATCGCGGCTCCTATTTTTGATGTCAACTCCGACGTAGTTGGAACGGTAAATTTTACTTCTTTATTACCACATAAACCTTGCTTTACCGCGCAAGAACGAGAAATGGTTCAACAGCTCGCTTACCAAATTTCACAAAAACTTAGCTTATATACCACGCTAGGGACGCAGTAACGGGGTAAATCTAGATAGGCATTAAATCAAAACTCAAACGCTTTGGATAATGTGGTGGCGTGCCCGGTTTCTTTGCCGAAACCGATTCAAACAAATGAAATTGCTCAAAGTTTAGCTCTAGCTTAGGTGGCCTAGCTTCTATCGCTACTATCTCTTTATGCTTTCGAGTTAGCGTTATATGTGGCCGATATTTGTCGTGATGGCTCGGTAAACCCAAAGCTGAGTTAATTTTCAGGCATTGGTGGGCCAGAGCACAAAGGGCTGCATTTTGCTCTATGCCTAAATAAAGTATTTGTGCTTTTTGAAAGCTACCTAGCTCAGATGTCGTAAGTTGTAATTTCTGTTCTTGTACTTGCGTCAACAGTTCGTGTAATAACTCCATTTTGTCAGGATGAACATGACCTAAAAAAGATAAAGTGATGTGAAAGTTTTCCGCTGGTACAGGCTTATCAGGTAAGGCTCGCAAGTGCTTTTCACGCCAATGCTCTAGAGTAAGTTTGTCCTGTGCGCTTAAGTCTAAGCCGATGAAATATCTGGCGTGGAGTTTCTGCATATTATCGTTTTTCAAAAAGCTGAGTTCTTTTATAATAGCAATTATTTTGTCCTTAAGAACCACAACATGACCCTGCCTGTTGACGACATATTTGCCAATCTAGTAACCGAGCTTAAACAACATCAAAGAGTGATTCTACAAGCTCCACCTGGTGCTGGTAAGTCAACTAGGTTACCTCTATTACTGCTTCAATCTGGCCTTTATTCAACAACAGAGCAAATCGTCATTTTGGAGCCTCGAAGAGTGGCAGCTAGGCAAATAGCCCACTTCCTTGCTAAATCATTAAATCAAAAAATTGGTCAGCAAGTGGGATTAACCATGCGTGGGCAGAACCTAGTCAGTAAAGACACGGTTATTCGCATAGTTACTGATGGCGTTATGGTAAGACAGCTACAGCAAAACCCGGAATTGGAAAACGTTGGCTTAGTGATCTTTGACGAATTCCATGAGCGAGCATTACAAACCGATTTAGCTTTGGCGTTAACAATAGATGCGCAGGAACTCAATGAAGATGTTCGCATCTTGATCATGTCGGCCACTCTGGATTTAACTAGATTATCGACAGAGCTGGGTGCACCAGTTGTTGAGTCACAAGGCAGACAGTTCCCTGTTGATGTTAATTACTGCAAAGCCTCGTTATTACCGAGCATTGAAGAAATTGCAGCAGCAGTCAGTTTAGCCATACAGCAGCAAGACTCATCAATATTAGTCTTTTTATCGGGGATTGGTGAAATCAAACGTCTTGAACAGTGGCTTGAACAGCGTATTCCTGACAATTGCGATCTATTGCCTCTGTTTGGTGGGTTATCTATTGAAGAACAAGTGCAAGCGATTGAGCCGGCAAAACAAGGACGGCGAAAAATTGTTTTGGCAACCAACATTGCGCAAACCAGTTTGACCATTGATGGTATTGATGTGGTAGTTGATGCAGGCACGGAAAGAGTAAATAGCTATAACGCCAAAACAGGTGTTGAGCAGTTACAAACTCAGCCAATTTCAATCGCTTCGTCGATACAACGTGCTGGCCGAGCCGGAAGATTAAGAGCCGGCGTATGTTATCGTTTGGGCAGTAAAGAAGTATTTGAGCGCCGCCGTCAGCACGATATTGCTGAAATTGAGCGCGTAGACTTAGCGCAGCTACTGCTAGAGGTGAGCCTGTGGGGCGCTAAATTTGATGACTTATTTTGGTTATCTAAACCAGATGCAAGCCAATTAACAATAGCTGAGCAGAGCCTGTTGCAACTTGGTTATTGGCAAAAGTCAGCTAAAGGTTATAAGAGCACCGAACTTGTTGCTCACTTTCAACGTTTAGGCCTTGGCTTAAGGTTCAGTAAAATGTTGGCATTAGCAGAGCAACAACAAGATAGTTCATTATTAGCGACAGGAGCTTTATTGGCTTGTTACCTAGAGCAAAACATAAGGTCGAACAAAGCTAATTTGGCCGAACAAGTTGAATACATGTCGGCAGCAGATTGGCAAAAGGTAAGTCAAGACTTACACCGTTTATCTTCACGTTTAGGTTTAGCTAAAGTGCAAAGACAAAATGTGGATGTCGACAGCATTGGTTTGCTTATGTTGTGGGCCTATCCAGATCGTATTGCCAAAAAACAGGGCAAACGCTGGAAAATGGCTAATGGCTCAAGTGTTGAATTTCATGCTAGTCAGGTAGAGCCAAGCTGCGAATATATTGTCGTAACAGGCATTAACTCCAGTGAATATGGTCATTATGTTCAAAGTTTCTGTGAAATTGCATACCAAGATATAGCAACACATGCGAATGAGTTGATTCAAACTCAGCAAGTAACGCAATGGTCAGAACAAAAGCAAAGTCCGCAACGAAGTGAACAAGTGCGCATTGGTCAATTGGTGGTAGCTGAAAAAGTATTGCCTTTAACTATGTCAGAGCAAGACTGGCAGCAAGTTTGGTGTTCGGCTTTACAACAACAAGGCTGGCAATGGTTGGAACGACAAGAGCTAGTTGTGAGTTTTATCAATAAATTAAAACTGGCAAAAGCCAACACCAAGCTTGATGACTTTCCTAATTGGACTGGTGACAGCTTAATGGCTGATTTAGCAGAGCCTGAAAACTGGTTGGCTCCTTACGTTGGTCAAATTCGCAAATTGCCAGAACTGAAAAAGTTAGATATTAGCAAAGTATTGCTATCCAATATGAGCTGGCAGGCACAACAGGAATTTGCTGAATTGTGTCCGGACTCATATCAAACGCCAGCAGGCAATCAACGCAAAATCGATTACTCTACGGAACAGCCAAAGCTGTCGGTTAAGCTGCAAGAAATGTTTGGCGAACCAGCCAGCCCCGCCATCTGTCGTGGCCAAGTACCATTAACAATAGAACTGTTGTCGCCAGCGCAACGACCTTTACAAGTAACACAAGATTTAGCCAACTTTTGGCAAAATGCCTATGTCGAAGTAAAAAAAGAAATGAAAGGCCGCTATCCAAAACACCCGTGGCCTGATGATCCTGTTAACTTTCAAGCAACAACAAAAACCAAACGCCAGCTAAATAAATGATCAGTGAGACCAACCAGGTAATAATAGAACTTTTAATTTCGCTTAGATATTTGAGGAAATATAGAAAAGAAGGTGCGCGCAGCGGCGCACCTTAAAGTGATTACATTAGTTTTTTACTCTGCGGCGAGCCGCTAGACCTAGTAAACCAAGGCTAAGAATTGCAATAGACGATGGTTCTGGTACGAAGTTACCAGCTTGCTGCGTTGTTAAACCAGCATATTGAACATTGCCTTGCGAGTAGTTGTAAAAGCCAAAAGAACCGTCAGAAAACGTACCTGAAAAGTTAATTTCTAGTACATTGTCTACGTATACTTGTATCAGATTAGGAGTGAATACTAAGTCGAATCTGTAGGTTCGATTATCACTCCAACCAGTCGAACCTAGGTTGGTCGCTCTTTGAAGTTCTGTAACCCCGCCAGTGTGGTTCCAATATTGGCCACCGCTAGTCACATTTGATACTCTAGAAAGCGCTAAACCATCAACTGCTGTTGATTGGTTACGTTGCTTCCAATCTATTAAGTAAAACTCATTAGGGTTATTGAACAGCTCACCACTTTGATAGCCCAATACGAAGCCAATGAAATCATCATCACTAGTCGTATTTACCGTTATTTCACCACTTAAGGCTTGTCCTTGTGCATTGACGCCATTGTTGAAAAAAACGGTAGGGTTGCCGTTTCTTGTTTGAATGACTGAGTTATTACCCGATTGTACGTTCCAAGTGCCATCGCCTTCATTTTGCCAGCCAGTTAAATCAACGGGAATAGTTGCTGCCTGACTGTTGAATGCAGTTAATAAAAGTAAAGTAGATGCCAAATTGTACAATTTTTTCATGTTGTAGCTCCTTTTGTTATTTTGATTGCTGGTTAGCAAAATTAAAGCCAATATTTAAGTTGTTGAAAATTCGCTTTTTATTTTTATTTTTAAAATAAGTGTAAAAAAAATAGACAATGTTTTTAGTCAGTGTTGTAAATATAACTCTTTATCGAAATTGGTTGTTTTTAGCTGTTTTTTTGGGTTTTGATGTGTATTTTGTTTACCAATTTGGGCTGGCGGCAACGTGTGTGTTGGAGTTAAAAGAGCATTATTTCAAGCCTCGTAGCTTGAAGTCCCTATTAGCTTTGAAGCAACGGAGAAAACTAAAGAGCAGCTAAATAAATGCTCAGTGATATACCAATCAGATAATAATAGAATTCTTTTTCGCTGTGCTTGAGGAGATGTAGAAAAGAAGGTGCGCACAGGGACGCACCTTAAGTAATAATATTAGTTTTTTGCTTTGCGACGAGCCACTAGACCCAGCAAACCAAGGCTAAGAATTGCAATAGATGATGGTTCTGGTACAAAGTTATCAGCTTGTTGCGTTGTTAAACCAGCATATTGAACACTTCCTTGCGAGTAGTTATAAAAGCCAAAAGAGCCATCAGAAAAGATGCCTGCAAAGTTTATTTCTAGCACGTTATCTACATACACTTGGATTAAGTTAGGAGTAAACACTAAGTCGAATGTATAAGTCTGATTATCATTCCAGCCAGTAGAGCCAAGGTTAGTTGCTCGTTGCAGTTCAGTAACGCCACCAGTGTGAGACCAGTAGTCTGGGAAGCCATTAACGGATGAAACATTGGATACGCTAGAAAGCGCTAGGCCGTCAACACCGGGGTTTTGATCGTTTTGCTTCCAGTCTATTAGGTAAAAAACATTCGGGCTATTGAACAGCTCGCCGCTTTGATAACCCAACACGAAGCCAATGAAATCATCATCACCAGTCGTATTTACTGTTATTTCACCACTTAACGCTTGTCCTTGCGCATTGACGCCATTGTTAAAAAAAACGGTAGGGTTGCCGTTTCTCGTTTGAATGACTGAGTCATTACCTGGTTGGACGTTCCAAGTGCCATCGCCTTCATTTTGCCAGCCAGTTAAATCAACTGGAATAACGGCTGCTTGGCTGCTGAACGCAAGCAAGATAAATAAAGTAGATACCAAATTGCACAGTTTTTTCATGTTGTCGCTCCGTTTGTTTTTTTTGCTTAATAAGTGAGCAAAATAAGTACCAATGCGTAAGTTAATGAAAGTAAGTGATTTATTTTAATATTGGCAAAAGGTTGTAAAAAAAATAGACAATATTGATCAAGTAATAGTTGTAAGCTAGTTGCTAGCCTGAACTATTACTGACTAGATGCATATGAAAGGAGGACTGATAAATTAAGGTTTCGATTTATTAGTTATTTTAGTTAATCAAGAATTACAAATGTCATTGCCAATGTTAATATCTTCTAAATAACCTGCACCTGTGTGTTCACAAGGTTAATAAAAGCAACCTATGAAATAACAGAGGTGTTTGCAGGCTGATGGCTATGGCTAATTCCTCTCGTAACCAAACACCAATTGAATAAATAAGCAGTATTAATGAGCAGCGACCCTAATCAGATAATAAAACGTTGGTTTTACCGTATTTTGAAGTTCGGTATTTTTGCCGGTGTACTTTTATCCTTTTATCTCATTTATTTAGATGCATGGGTGCAATCGAAAATGACAGGGCCAAAATGGCAACCGCCAGTTAAGGTATTTGCTCGTCCGTTGCAACTTTACGACAATTTGTTTTTACCAAAAAGCGAATTAGCTGCAGAGCTTCGGTTACTTAATTACCGCAAAGTTAAACAGGTAAAAGAACCAGGTCAGTACCAAGTGAATGGTAATAGCGTGGTGTTTTATCGTCGCGACTTTGTTTATCAAGATGGTTTGATGACGGCTAGGAAACTGAAAGTTGAATTCAGTGATGATCAGGTATCTAGTGTTTATGCAATTTCGCCGCAAGGTTGGCACAAAGAAGTATCAGTCTGGCTCGAGCCATTATTAATATCCAGAAGTTCAGGTGAAAATAATGAAGACAGAGACATTATTGACTTAGTTACCGTGCCTGAGTGGATGATAGATACGCTAATAACAGTAGAGGATAAAAACTTTTATCATCACTACGGCGTTTCACCGTTTGCCATTGCCCGTGCTTTTCTTGCTAATTTAAGAGCAGGACGCAGTGTGCAAGGGGGAAGTACTTTAACTCAGCAATTAGCAAAGAACTTACTGCTCAACGACTCGAGAAAAACCTACTTGAGAAAGTTTAAAGAAGCCTTAGTCGCTTTGATCTTAGATTATCGATTTGCCAAAGATGAGATACTGGAAGCTTATTTTAACGAAATATACCTAGGTCAAAATGGTAATAAGGGTGTACACGGCTTTGCTTTAGCTAGTCAGTTTTATTTTTCGAAACCTTTATCTGAACTTGAAAAGCAGGAATTTGCTTTGCTTGTTGCCATTGTTAAGGGGCCGTCTTATTACAATCCATTTAGGCAGAAAGACAGAGCGAAAAAGCGACGTGATTTAGTGTTGCAGTTAATGGTATCTGACAATGTCATTGATGCTAAAGACTATGAAAGATTGATCTCTAAGCCTATGGTACTTAACAGAAGCAAGTCCAGAGGTCGAACTTTGTACCCTGCTTATATGCAGCAGGTGGAAAATGAGTTAGCAAAATTAGACTTAGCCAACAGTGAAACAGAGCAGGGCATCTTGGTATTCACAGGTTTAGATCCATTACTGCAAAATAACTATGAAAAGCTGTTCGATAAAAGCGTTAGTAAATTAGAGAAAAAACACAAATTAAAAGGTGTTAATGGCGCGATTGTTAGTATTGAGTTGGACACTGCATCTATCTCAGCCCTTGTCGGTGATAGAAAAGCTAAGTCGTTTGGCTTTAATCGAGCATTAGACAGCAATCGCAATATTGGCTCATTAATCAAACCAGTGGTTTACCTAACGGCGCTTGAACAAAATAACTATCACTTTGCCAGCTCAATATCCAATCAACCAATCACAATGCGCAGCAATAAAGGCAAACTTTGGCATCCGCAAAATTACGACAAAACCACCTCTCAAAGCGTTTGGTTATATGACGGCCTAGTTAAGTCGATGAACTTACCTACCGTTCATTTAGGTATGGATGTGGGCTTGCGAACAGTATCAAGTAAGTTGCGTAAGCTAGGTGTTAGCCAAACCATTCCTAATTATCCGTCGGTGTTGTTAGGAGCGCTTTCAATGTCACCACTGGACGTAGCTAAGCTGTATCAGCCTATTGCAAATTTTGGCCAGAAACTGGAAGTTTCAGCGATAACCTCGGTATTGGATGCCGATGGCATTGCACTTTGGCAAAGGTCAGGAGCAAGCACAGAAGTGAGTAAATATAGCAGTGTGTATGTGCTTAATCATGGGTTAAATAAAGTTACCAGAGAAGGAACGGCGAAAAGGCTAGGGATGTTTTACCCCAAAGTCCATTATGCCGGTAAAACGGGGACGACGGATGATTTAAGAGACAGTTGGTTTACTGGCTTCGATCAAAACAAACTGACCACTATTTGGATCGGCAAAGATGACAATTCTCCTGTTGGATTAACAGGTAATCAAGGCGCTTTAACTGTGTTTATTGACTTGCAAGGAGCAAGAAAAGCACAGACACTTTCTGCACCTAAGCCCGGTAATGTTGAAATAAGGCCATTTGATCTAGCAACGGGGCAAGTGTTAGAAGATGATTGTGGCGAACATAAGATGCTACCTATTCAATTGCAGAAGGTAACAGAGTTAAAAGATTGCCCAGGCTTTTTTGGTCTGTTTAACTAGAGTTATATTTACTTCATACTTTTTAGTAGAAGCGCACTCATTACAACAAGGAGGTTCACTGTGAACAAGAAAGTATTTTACATCCCTTTGCTGGCTCTACTTTCAAGCTATGTCTGTGCCGAACAAACAGCTACAGACTCGCGTTTAATCGAGTCTTACAGTAAGGCGAAAGCAAAAGAGAGAGTCAAGCCCAAATACCCAATGAAAGCGGCTAAAAAAGGTCGAGATGGTTGGGTGCAATTAAGTTATGTTATTGATCAACAAGGCAAGGTTAAAGATATCGTCTCGCTACATAATGGTGGTGATGACGCTTTTGTTAGCGCAGCTATTAGTGCAGTAGAACAGTGGCAATTTGAGCCTGCGATGAAAGATGGCAAAGCTATTGAGCAATGTGATAACTCAGTGCAATTGAATTTTGTTTTATCAAAAGGGGGCGTAGTTAGCCGTAAGTTTCAAAAACTGCTCCGAAAGGGACGAGCAGCTTTAGACAATGAGCAACTAGCCGAAGCTAAGCAGATACTTTCTGACATGGATTCCGGTGAGTCACTCAATATTACCGAGCTGTTTTGGCGTAATTATTTGGCCGTTTCTTATTACACTAAAGTGGGTGACAAAAAACGACGCTACAATGCGCTGATAAAAGCAAGAGCCAGCATGGAAAGCATCAACGTTAAGAAAAACGCCAAGAAAGAGCTATTGAACTTTTTGCTACAAGAAGAGTTTATTTACGAGGCTAGTAACGGATTGTTTTCGAGGGCATTACACACCTTTGATGAGATAGTTGAGCAGGCTCCTGAAATTGCTGCGAGTTTGCAACCGACCGCCGACAAAATTGAACAGATGATCGCCAGTGATGAGCAAATTACTGTTATTGGCAAAATAAATAACCGTGGCCGCTGGAGTCACGACCTTGCCCGCCGCAGCTTTGTTGTTACTAATATTGATGGTCGCTTAGATAAACTAGAAGTGAGATGTAGCCGTAAATTTCGCTCTTTTACGGTATCAGATAAAACGCAGTGGAAGATCCCAAGATCTTGGGGGGACTGCAATGTTCACTTATTAGGTCAGGAACAAAGTCAATTTAGCTTAGTAGAATTAAACTAAAGCTCCAAATTATTCTGCTCCCGAGTTTTATTTATAAAGCTCGGGAAGTGGAGGCTAATCAGTCTCGACCAAACAAGTTTTCAAGATGTCCAAGGTTTCGATCAATTCCTTTGCTTGCTCAAGCGACATATTATCAAGTTTACACATCATCTGGGTTGGAATTGATTCGGCTTCCTTCTTTAAGTTATTGCCTTGCTTGGTTAATTTTACCCACTTCACTCGCTTATCGTTCTGATCTTTTTCAACGGTTAGATACTCTTTCTGCGTCAACCGCTTTAAGATTGGGCTCATAGCACCGCCATCAATCCCAGTCTTTTGTAAAAGGCTAGCAATGGTAATGTCGTCTTGCTCCCACAATGCCATTAACACTAGATACTGCGAATAAGTTACGTCTAACTTCTGCAAAAGTGGGCGATAAGCTCGGGTAAAAGCATTAGAGAGAAGGTAAAAGCGATGACATAACTGATTTTCTAGTTTTAACGTTTCCGACATAGTTGAGCCTGACAAAAGATTTAGCACTATTTTGCATTTAAATATGAGTTGTCGCAATGTTCCAATATATATTTTGCGCACAAAGTATTTGATCTTAAATATTGGTTTTGTTAATTTAGTTTGCGAGCAAAGTATTTTTATTGAAAATTGATAGAGGAATTGAACATGCACACTTTAGAACAAGTTATTTATAAAGGTACAGCAACGGCTACAGGTGGCCGTGAAGGCACTGCGAAATCGGACGATGGCAAGTTAGATGTTGTGTTATCAACACCAACTGAACTAGGCGGCGCTGGCGGTTCAGGCACTAACCCAGAACAAATGTTTGCAGCAGGTTATGCTGCTTGTTTCATCGGAGCGCTAAAACACGTAGCGGCGGCGGATAAAGTTAAGCTAGGTGATGATATTAGTGTAACGGGTGAAGTAGCAATTGGTCCGATTGAAGTGGGTTTTGCTATCGCAGTAAAACTGACTGTGTCATTAGGTGAGTTAGATACGCAAGTTGCACAAGCTTTAGTCGATAAAGCTCATCAGGTTTGCCCTTACTCTAACGCCACTCGCGGTAATGTGGATGTGCAAATTACTTTGGCATAAGGCCATAACCAATAAGAAAGGAGAACAGACTCTGTTCTCCTTTCTTTTATCGAACTCACTAGTTAACTAGCGAAAGTTTATAGCGGTTATTACAATTCGCTAAAATATCTTTTTTATAACTCGCTAAAGGCTTCACCAATAGCTGCAATAGTTTGGTCTAATTGCTCAGTAGTATGTGCTGCTGAAACGAAACCTGCTTCGTAAGATGAAGGTGCTAAGTACACGCCTTTATCTAAACATAAGTGGAAGAACTTATTGAATTTCGCACCGTCACACTTTTGTACTTCGGCAAAGCTCTCTACCTTGTCAGCATCAGTGAAGAATAAACCGAACATGCCACCAACCTGAGAAGTAGTTAACGCAATACCGTGTTTGTCAGCTTGTGCTTGGATACCTTCTAACAAATAAGTTGTTTTAGCGGTTAGGTCTTCATAAAAACCGTCTTTTTCTAACTCAGTTAATGCCGCTAAACCAGCTGCCATTGCTACTGGGTTACCTGATAATGTACCTGCTTGATACACTGGGCCGTCTGGTGCTAAGTGATCCATGATCGCTTTTTTACCACCGAATGCACCAACAGGCATACCGCCACCAATAACTTTACCTAAGGTTGTTAAATCAGGAGTAATGCCGAAAAGACCCTGTGCTGACCCTTTTGCAACGCGGAAACCTGTCATTACTTCATCAAAAATTAACACCGCACCAAACTCGTCACAAATATCACGTAAGCCTTCTAAGAAGCCTTGTTTTGGTGGGATACAGTTCATGTTGCCGGCAATTGGTTCAACAATCACACACGCGATGTCATCTTTGTTTTGCTCGAACAATGCACGTACTGATTCTAAGTTATTAAACTCAGCTGTTACTGTGTGCTGTGCAACATCTGCTGGGATACCCGGTGAACTTGGTACACCCATAGTTAACAAGCCAGAACCTGCTTTAACCAATAGAGAATCTGCGTGACCGTGGTAGCAGCCTTCGAATTTAAGTAACTTGTTACGGCCTGTATAACCACGAGCTAAACGGATAGCACTCATGGTTGCTTCTGTACCAGAGTTAACCATTCTTACTTTTTCTACTGAAGGTAAGAACTCAGTTACTTTGTTTGCCATTTCAACTTCAACAGCCGTTGGCGCACCAAAGCTTAAGCCTTTTTCCACTGCTGCCATTACTGCATTTTTAATTGCTGGGTGGTTGTGACCTAAGATCATAGGACCCCAAGAGCCAACGTAGTCGATATACTCTTTACCTTCTACATCATAAGTAAGTGCGCCTTCTGCACGCTCGAAGAATACTGGCGTGCCGCCAACCCCGTTAAATGCGCGAACCGGCGAATTTACGCCACCTGGGATAGTTTGTTTTGCTTGTTCAAATAAATTTGCAGAGTTTGTCATAATCAATTCTTTATATATCAGTAATTTGTTCGTTATTGCACAGCCTCTTAAGCTGTTGCATGGCTTGTAGCTTGCAGCTATTTATTATTTAGATGTTACCCATGGCACATCACATTGGTATTGATCTACCTTATCAGCTACACCTAAAGTCATGGCAAAGAGCGCCATACGGATCAGCACGCCGTTATCTGCTTGGCGGAAAATTGCCAAATTAGGATTCTGGTTTAAGTCGTTATCCAATTCATTGGCATCTGAACGAGAATCACGTGGTAATGGGTGCATGATCACAGTGTTAGATTTACAGAACTTAGTATAAATCTCGTTGTTTAACCTAAATTGGCCACGGTATTTGTCAGCTTCTTCTTGGCTAGCAAAACGTTCTTCTTGAATGCGAGTTTGGTAAACAATATCTGCATCAATATGTTGTTCCATTTGATCGCTAATCGTCACCTTGTGCCCTGCATTCTCTAATGTATCAATGACGTAGTCAGGCATAGCTAATTCGCCAGGCGAAACTAGGCTAATATGTACATTTTTGTAAAGAGCTAGGAGTTTAGATAGAGAGTGAACAGTACGACCATTTTTTAGATCGCCAACCATCGCAATGTGCATGCCATCGATTTTTTGCTCAAATGCAGCTAACTCGCTTTGGATTGTGTATAAATCAAGTAAGGCTTGAGTTGGGTGTTCGTTTGCGCCATCACCACCGTTGATAACTGGTACACGACTGCCTTCAGCAAATTCAGCAACAGAACCTGACTCTGGATGACGCATGGCAATCACGTCGCTATAGCTACTAACAACACGAGCTGTATCAAACAATGACTCGCCTTTTGCTAGTGCAGAAGTTTGCATCCCGGTGGTTTCACGTACTGAGCCGCCAAGTAAGTTAAAGGCGCAACCAAAACTAACACGAGTTCTGGTTGATGGTTCAAAGAATAAGTTACCTAGGATGGCACCATCTAATACCTTAGTGCGCTTTTGACGCTTGGCATAGGGTTCCATTCTGCTGGCTATATTGAAGATATAATCTAAGTTATCTCGGTCAAATTGATTAACCGATAAGACGTGTTGACCAGTTAAGTTCATGCTCGGGCTTACCTTTGAAAGTTGGCAGTGTATGGCTGCTAAAAAAGTTGCCGAATTTTAGCTTATTCTGGCCTAGATTGGTATAAGGCGAGTCACACTAATAAGGTTTGACCACAGCTAAAATAATACAAGCTAATAGGATTAAAACTGGCAACTCATTAAAGATACGGTAGAACTTGCTGCTGCGTTTATTTCTGTCGTGTTTAAAGTCGGCTAATAGTTTGAAACAGTAGCCGTGGTAAGCGAATAAAATAGTCACTAATAATAATTTTGTATGCAACCAGCCTGAGGCTCGAAACCAGTCCATACCGTATTGACCGATTAACAGAACACCAAAGACTAAGGTTAAAATGGCAAACGGAGTGACAAAGAACAACAAGCGCCTTTCCATTACTTTCAGTGTCTCAGAAGTGTCTTTATTGTTATTTTCGGCGTGATAGACAAACAGCCGTGGCAAATAAAAAATGCCTGCAAACCAAGCAACCATAAAAAAGATGTGAAAAGCTTTAAGCCACAAGATGCCCATTAAATAGCATTCCTCTGAAGTAATATTGTTTGTAACTGATGCCACTGCACTATGCCTACTACTTTTTCACCTGAGATTGAGGTAACTAGTGCGGCCCCGCCTTGTTGTTCCTCAAGTAGGTCATAAACATGAGCTAAGGTAGAGCGAGTATTGAGTGTTTGTAATGGCCAGTATTTAATTTTTTGTGTCTCGCCAACGGAGTCAACTAGTTCAGCTAAACTGTAGTCAGTACCTAAATCATGTACGATAGATACCACCACCAATTCACCTTCTTTTGCTTGATTTAAGTGATATCGAACGTCTTGCTCTGAACGATACTCTAGAATGTTAATATTTTTATTCAATTCAGCCAGCACACCAAAGCGCGATAGGACGTTAAATGCTGGTGATGTTTGGAAAGCCAAACCTTGATAATTTAGCTGTTGCAAGAAAATTGAGCGGTTCTTCAATACTTGTGAACTGGTTATATATGCCGTGGCAATAACTATAATAGCTGGTGTGATTGCTTCTGGTGTAGATGTTAATTCCATTACCGCAACAAGGGCGGCTAGTGGGGCGTGAAGCGATGAAGCCATGAGACCTGCCATCCCCAGAACACCATAGGTACTCATTAAATGAATGCTAGGGTCTAAATACATAACTAAATTTGCTACGACTAATCCAAGTAATACGCCTAAACCAAAAATAGGACCGATTAATCCACCTGGGATACCAAGGCCAAGTGCGCACCAGGTTAGCAGTAATTTTGAAAACAGTAATACAATAATTAAGTTCATATCAGTAGGCGATAACATAGCTTGGTCTATCGCACTTGTGCCATCCCCTAATGCTTCAGGAACAAAGTAACCAATAAAAGATGTAAATACGCCAGCGATGATCAAACGTGGGAACATAGAAACGTGACGGAAGGTTTTAATGACTCGCATTAAATTACTGTTAAAGACAAATGCCGAAGCGCCAAGCAGCATGCCCAGTAAAATTAAAAATGGATAATGATTTACTGGTAAGGCAAATACGCTCAAGTATTCAAACTCAGCATCTGCGCCAAACACAGCTTGGGTTATTAATGAACCTGCCGATGAAGCCAACATAACTGGAATGAAAACGTGTATTTTGTATTCCCTAAGTACCACTTCCATAACAAAGATAACAGCAGCAAGTGGCGTGTTGAAAGAAGCTGAGATGCCCGCGGCAATACCGCAACTAGTTAATGTTCTAACTGCGTTATGCGGCAGTTTTAACCAATGCCCTAACCAGCTTGAAGCCGATGCGCCAATATGAACCGATGGCCCTTCTCGACCTACTGAAAAGCCAGAAGATAAAGCCAAAATACCACCAATAAACTGGTTCACAGCATTGCGAATAGGCATATGACCATAGTGTGCTTTGACTCGATGTAAAACAAATGGGATACCGAGTCGGTAGTGTTTAAAGCCAGTAAAGTCAGCAAAAACGGCGATTAAAATAGCGGCTAAAATAGGGATAGAAGGAAGTAGATATGGAGAAATGTCTCCTAGGCTGCCATTGGGCTGAAATTGTTGCTGGATAAAATCAATACTTAATCGAAAGAGCACGATTAAACTGGCCGCGATAACGCCACCGATCAATCCAAGTATGCTTAGCTGAATACTGGTATAAGGAATCGATACCCGTTTCCTTATCGCGTATAAGCTATCTAAAAGCATTAAATATCCGATTAGTCCTAGTCAAACAACTGCTCAAAAGTGTACCATAAAGTTCTGACAGATAACCAATTTCTCTTATCGATATGACTTCCTGGTGGAGCTTTAACAGCCTCAAGCAAAAGCTAGGGCGTTTTCAATTTTTACTTATTCTCGCATGGTTGCTGGCTTTAGCTGGTTATTTTGGCTTTCGCCTTGGCGGTCAAGTTGAGGTGTGGCAGCAAGATAAAATGGTTGAGCTGGAGTCTAGATTAGTCACGCTTTATGGCGAGTTAGATAACAAGATCAGACAAATCAATTACCTTTCGATTGAATTGGAAGTTGAAAAGAATGCCAGTGAACAAGTGCAACAAGAAGTACTAGCGCTAAAAGAAGAGGCATTTGCCTTGCGCAGGGAGTTAAACTTTTATCAAAAAGTCGTGGCCCCTGAACTCATCGCAGAAGGTATTTCTGTAGAACAGCTGCAAGTTGAACAAACCAATATCAAAAACCGCTATAAATTCCGTTTTGTATTAGTCCAAACCGATGCCAAAAAGCGCAACGCTAAAGGTTATATTCGATTAAAACTAAAAGGCAGTAAAGGTGAAAGTAAAGTTGAAAGGGACTTAGCTAAATTAGCGGATATGAATAAGGACGAGCTCAAATTCAGCTTTAATTATTTCCAATATTTTGAAGGCGAATTTGAGCTAACCGAAGGTATGATAGCGGAAGAGTTGGAAGTCAAAGTGATCCGCCCTAAAACCAAATGGCAGCCTTACCGGGCAACAACGCAAACATTACCTTGGCCTGAATCACAACAAGACTCGTAAAGCATAATACAAATAAGACTCTTAAAGAATAATATAGGTGGTTATATACCCAAACTGCCTCAAGATACGTGGTTCAGCGCTTTCACAGGGGCTTAATATCAAGGCGCAGTTAAGCAGGAATGGCCACCCCCTTTCAATTAGCTGCAACGCAGAGAGTAAGTTCCTGTGAAGCGCCCTCCCTATAAAAAATAAAAGATGGGTTGGTTTAAAAACGATTTATGCTGTGTTACTGATTTTAATAAGGGAACAACCATTATTTGCAATCAAAGCCTTGCCTAAATCGTTTTTAATTCCAACTGAAACCAGCATTTTGAGGTAGTTTGGGTATAATACTTGATTAAATCTGTCGGGTATTACATAATCGCGCCCCCAAATTAATGAGGTATTGTCCATGACTGAAACAGTGAATCCAGCAGAAGTTTCAACTCAAGCACCAGAGTTACCGATTCAGTTTTCTGATGCTGCAGCCATTAAGGTTAAGCAACTTGTTGAGGAAGAAGAAAACCCAGAATTAAAACTTCGCGTTTATGTAACCGGTGGTGGTTGCTCGGGCTTCCAATATGGTTTTACCTTTGATGAAGATACTAACCCTGGCGATATGCAAATTGAAAAGCAAGGTGTGACCATGGTTATCGACCCTATGAGTTTGCAGTATTTAGTGGGCGGTACAGTTGATTATACCGAAGGCTTAGAAGGCTCTCGTTTCTTCGTAGATAATCCAAATGCTTCAACCACATGCGGTTGTGGAGCGAGTTTCAGTATTTAATTTCTGAACACATATTGTTACAACAAAGGCCACTCAATCGTGGCCTTTTTTGTGCGCAGTCACTTTGCGTACACCTGTTGATATTTTAGAATGTTGCTAAATTTTTAATCAGAACTGTTATTGCATTTATGAACGTGTTTAAAAAGTTTAGTACGACGTTGGAACAAAAACCTTATCTATTAGCCGTCGCTATTACTGCCTCTTTAGTTGCTTGGATGGCTTCAGGCAGTGATGAGACTGTTGATGTCAATGAGAACAGTGAAGCCAACTTATCTATCCCTAAAGTGGAAGTGACCAAGTTTGTACCAAGTGCAATTGAACGTTCAATTCAGCTTTATGGTCGTACTGAGCCAGAGCGAGTACTGAACTTAAGCTCAGAAATTGAAGGCCGATTGGTCGAGTATTTAGCGGATGAAGGCGACTACGTTAACAAAGGCCAAGTGGTTGCGAAATTAGCGCTAGAAGACAAACAAGCACAACTAAATTATGCCAAAGCCTTGGTAAAACAAAGAGAAGTTGAATACCAAGGAGCCATCACCTTATCTAAAAAAGGCTTACAAGATGAGTCTAGATTAGCGCAAGCTAAAGCTGCACTTGAATCGGCAAAAGCAATGCAAACTCAACGTCAGATCATGGTTGATAAAAGTGTCGTAAGAGCTCCGTTTTCTGGTGTGTTAAACAACCGTCAGGTAGAGGTAGGTAACTTCTTACGCAAAGGTGATGTGCTATTCCAGCTTGTTGACTTAGACCCTTTGCATATTCACGCCAACGTAACAGAAAAACACATTGATTCATTAACTGAAGATAACCAAGTGATGGTGAAATTAGTTGATGGTCGACAAGTTCAAGGCAAGGTTAGATACATAGCTAGCTTGTCTAATTCTGGCACCAATACTTTCCCAATTGAAGTCATGATTGAAAACCCCGAGCAGAAAATGAAAGCCGGTGTCAGCACTGAAATGGATATCCAATTTAATCCTGAACTGGCGATTAAAGTTTCCCCTGCATTATTATCTTTAGATAAAGATGGCAATTTAGGAATAAAAACCGTTGCTGAGGGCAAAGTGAAATTTGTGCCTATTGATATGTTAAGGGCTGAGAAAGATGGCATTTGGCTTGCTGGCTTTGAAGGCGAAACCGATGTTATCACCTTAGGGCAAGGCTTTGTTCGTCCGGGTGACGACGTTGTAGTAAGTTATAAGCAGCTCTAGGGACAGTTTAATGAGAGGTTTAATTGACGCGTCTTTGGACAGAACTCGCACGGTAATGATGATCTTTGTGTTATTGCTGATAAGTGGCTTTATCACTTACAACAATATTCCAAAAGAGTCAGAACCTGACATCACCATTCCAAACATTTATGTCTCTATTATTCATGACGGTATTTCACCAGAAGATGCTGAGCGCATGTTAGTGCGTCCGATGGAGAATGAACTGCGCTCATTAGAGGGCGTCAAAGAGATGAAATCCACCGCCAGTGAAGGTCATGCTTCAATTAACTTAGAGTTTGTGGCTGGCTTTGACCCGAAAAATGCGCTGGCAGATGTGCGCGACAAAGTCACTTTAGCAAAAGCTAAGTTACCTTCAGATACGGAAGAGCCAAGTGTTCATGAAGTAACGCTAGCAGATGAGCAACCAGTATTAACCGTTGTTCTTTCAGGGCCAGTGCCGGAAAGAGGGTTAGTGACAACCGCTCGAGAATTAAAAAATGTGATCGAAGGGCTAAAGGAAGTTCTGGAAGTTGAAATAGGTGGCGACAGAGAAGACATAGTTGAGATTGTAGTTGACCCACTATTAATGGAAAGCTACGGCCTAGATCAAAACGACATTCTAAACCTATTGCAACGCAACAACCGTTTAGTCGCCGCTGGCACATTGGATAATGGTGCGGGTCGTTTTGCGGTAAAAGTTCCTTCTGTTTACGAAACCGTAAAAGACGTTTATGACCAGCCAGTTAAAGTAGTTGGCGACCGTGTCATAACGTTCGGTGATGTGGCACAAGTACGTCGTTCATACAAAGATCCAAACAGCTTTGCTCGATTAAATGGTCACCCTTCGGTTTCTTTAGAAGTAAAAAAGCGACCTGGCGAAAACATTATTTACACGGTTGAAAAGGTAAGAGCCATCATGGAGCAGGCAAAAACGAGGCTGCCTGAACATGTTCAAATCACTTATACCAATGACAAGTCTGAAGACGTTAACTCTATGTTAACTGACTTACAGAACAATGTGCTTTCAGCAGTGTTACTGGTATCTATTATGGTTATCGCAACATTAGGCTTCCGCTCTGCTGCTTTAGTTGGTGTCGCTATCCCTGGAGCATTTCTAACGGGCATTCTAATCATCGCGTTGATGGGGCTAACCGTAAATATGGTTGTTTTGTTTGGCTTAATCATGGCCGTGGGCATGCTTGTTGATGGTGCTATTGTGGTAACCGAATTTGCAGATCGCATGATGGGAGAAGGCAAACCAAGAAAAGAAGCGTACCGGATGGCTTCTAAGCGTATGGCATGGCCAATTATAGCTTCAACCGCAACCACTTTAGCTGCTTTTGCGCCTTTATTATTCTGGCCAGGCATTATGGGTGAGTTTATGTCTTACTTGCCTATTACTTTAATTGCCGTGCTAGCATCTTCATTGATCATGGCGCTTATCTTTGTTCCTGCAGTTGGTACCATCATAGGCAAACCAAGATGGATAAGCGAAGAAGAAAAAGAACGTTTGTTACAAGCTGAAGACGGTGACATTACTCACTTATCAGGTTTTGCTGGTAAATATGTTCGATTCTTAGCGGTGGCAATCAAACACCCATTTAAATCATTACTGCTGTCTATCACTATTGCCATCTGTGTCTTCATTGGTTACGGCGCAAGTGGCTTAGGTGTGGAGTTCTTCCCCGAGGTAGAACCAACAGGAGCAAACATTACAATAAGATCGCATGGTGACTTATCTATTCACGAAAAAGATAAGATCATGAAAAAGATTGAAGACCGCATTGTTGGTTTTGAAGAGATTGAAACGCTTTATTCTCGAACCGGTGGCAATACCCGTGTAGGTTACATGCGAATGAACTTAATCGATTGGCAAGTCAGGCGCAAAGCGGATGACATCATTAAAGATGTATATGCCGCGACAGATGATATTGCTGGTGTTGAGATTGAAGTGAGAAAAGATGAAAACGGTCCAGGTGGTGGCAAAGACGTACAGCTAGAACTCAGTTCGCGTTTTCCTGAAGAGTTGAACGAAGCGGTTCGGGTTATTCGCCAAGAACTAGATGAAGAAGGCGTATTTGTAAATATTGAAGACACTGCAAACAAAGATGGCATTGAGTGGCAGTTAGTTATAGATAGAAGTAATGCCGCTCGTTTCGGGGCTGACGCAACGTTGGTCGGTAGTACCATTTCTATGGTGACCAATGGTTTGAAGATTGGTGAATACAGGCCAGATGATGTTGATGATGAACTGGATATTAGAGTTCGTTACCCAGAAGATAAGCGAGACTTGGGTCAGTTGGAGTCGGTTCGTTTAAAAACTCAGCATGGCATGGTGCCAGTTGGTAACTTTGTTGAACAGCAAGCTAAGCCTAAGGTAGACAAAATACAGCGAGTAGATGGACGTCGAGTAGTGACTGTGATGGCTGATATGGCGCCAGGTGAATTACTCAATGATCATTTACCAAGGTTAATGGCAAGATTGCCTGAGCTTAATCTGAGTAATACTGTAAATATCAAGATCCGCGGTGATAACGAGGAGCAGATGGAATCACAGAACTTCCTAGTGAATGCCTTTATGGTAGCGCTATTTGTCATGGCAATCATCTTGGTCAGCCAGTTCAATAGCTTCTATCAAGCGTTTTTGATCCTATCTGCTGTGGTGTTCTCAACTGTTGGCGTCTTTTTAGGTTTGCTTTTGGTACAAAAGCCATTTGGTATTGTAATGTCGGGGATAGGTGTTATTTCTCTTGCTGGCATAGTCGTGAATAACAACATTGTATTGATTGATACATTCAATGTGCTGCGACGACAAGGAATGCAAGTAACTGAAGCCATTCTTCGCACAGGCGCACAAAGACTACGGCCTGTGCTTTTAACAACGGTAACAACCATATTGGGTTTAATGCCTATGGTACTTGAGCTAAATATCAATTTGTTTACTCGAGAAATTGAATCTGGTGCACCGTCTTCGCAGTGGTGGTCACAACTTTCTATTGCGGTAGCTGGTGGCTTAGCCTTTGCAACGTTATTAACCTTGGTATTAACACCTTGTATGCTAGCGATTGGTGAAAGAGTGAGGCAACGATTCGGCAAAGCTTGAAGCTAAAACGCAAAAGCTCCTTTTTAAGGAGCTTTTTGCTTTCAGGGATGAAAGTACATCGGTCGAGTTTGTTCCCTACAAACTTTCGACATTCGCCACATCCTTGTGGTTCAATCACCATGGATGGTTTAGATTCGTGTGCTTATATTACTGTCGGCCGTATTTGTTCCAGACAAATGACCGGCATTCACCACATCCTTGTGGATCGTGGTGTCATGGATGACAAAGAACGACGGCTTATATGTACATAAGTTGCCTTCAAGGAAGAAGGTATATCTGAGTAACATGGATGTTGTAACTCAGATGAGTCATGTCATGGATGACAAAAAACGACGGTCCTCAATCACCTAGGCTGTTAACTATTGAATGTAAGTACTGAGTTTATTGATAAACCTGATGATTGACAAAGTACATCAGGGTGTAAAATAAGATCACGACAAGAGTTAGACCAATAATGTAGAAAAAGCCTTTTTTACCTTGCTCTATTGTCCATCCGTTCTTCCTCAAATAAAACCACCACCCAATGCAAAGTAGCAAAGGAATTAAAAAAAAGAATCGAGTCATGTGCGTCTTTATCCTTATGATTTAGCAAATTCTATTATTGTACGTAAATTGGTTAAAAACTAGTCTTTGAAAAAAGGTACAATTGTGCTAAAAATTATATTGTTAATTAGGATAAAAGAATAGGGAGTAACCAATTTATGATGAGCAAATCAGTATCATCGGATGAAAACAAAAAATTAACACAGTGGTTGAAAGAGAAACGCAAAGAAAAAGGCCACACAATGAGGACGTTGTCGCAGATCATTAAAACGCCTCACTCGTTTGTTGGTAAAGTTGAAAACCAAGAGCGTCGATTAGATGTCATCGAGTACATCCGTTATTGTGAAGCGCTAGAAATAGACCCTGTTGAAGGGTTAAAGAAAGTACTAGAGGATTAAGCTCCAGTACACTAAAGCATATGGCACGTTTAGGCGTGCCATTTTTGTTTCATTAAATAAAGTATCGCTAAACAAGCGGGAATGCCCATTATTGCCGTTAAGGTAAAGAAATAGGTAAAACCTAACTGTTCTAGCCAAACTCCAGAAAAGCCTCCTAGCGCCTTCGGGAATAGCAACATAGCAGAGCTTAACCAAGCGTACTGTGTTGCGGTAAATTCTTTATTCGCTAACATCGACATAAAAGCAATAAATGAGGTTGCGGCAATACCTGCACTGAAATTATCGACTGATATTACAGCGTATAACAAAGGCAAGCTGTGTTCAGACTGAGACAAGGTGATAAAAAAGAAATTGGTAATTGCAGAGAATACTGCGCCAAGTAACAGTATTTTTAATACGCCATAACGATTTACCAAGGCGCCTGACACCAAAGCACCAGTGAGTGTCATTAATAAACCATACACTTTAGAGGCGGTGCCTATCTCCGTTTTGCTATAGCCCATATCGATATAAAACACGTTCGACATTACGCCTAGAACAATATCAGCGATACGGTAAGTACAAATAAGTATGATAAGGGTAACGGCTTGCCATTTGTACCTAGCTAATAGATCCAATATTGGCTCTATAAAAGCGTATTTTATTTTGACTAAAAGCGATTGGTGGTTGGTCGTCTTAGCTGTATTTACACGGGCTAAATCAGGCTCAGGTGACAATAAAGTTGTGACTATTCCCATTAACATAGCGCCAGCCATGATTAAATAAGTGTATCGCCAAGAAAGCAGATCATAGCCCATTCCTTGCTGGAAATAATCGGCAAATAGTAACGAACCGGCAGAAGCAAAGATCATCGCTAACCTGTAACCTATTTGGTAGGTTGCCGCCATTGCAGCTTGCTGCTCTTGAGTGCCGGATTCAATACGAAAAGCATCGATAACAATATCTTGGCTAGCTGAAAAGAATGCGACTAACAGAGCTGCTATGGACATTAAGTACAGATTTTCTTGCGGATTGATAAAAGCCATAAAGGCTATGCTAGCAACAAGACTTATTTGTACGACTAAAAGCCAACTGCGCCTCCTGCCAACTAATTTTGTAAGAACTGGAATATCAACCCGGTCAGCTGCTGGAGCCCAAGCCCACTTGAAAGCATAGGCCAAAGATACCCAGCTGAAAAAGCCTATGGTTGCACGTTCTACACCAGCTTCTCTTAGCCATACTGATAGACTAGAAAAGACCAGAAGAATTGGTAGGCCTGAGGCAAAGCCAAGAAAAAACAGTCTAATGACAGCGGGTTGTAGATAAACACGAAAACCAGAAAATAACGATGATAAAGTGAAGGAAGACAAACAATCGTCCTAAGTAAATGTTTATTTTTAAAGGACGATTGTTTATAACTTATGACATGAAATCAAGGCCTAACGCCAGAAATAAAATCAGGAAACAGGCCGTCACCGCGTAAAAAGTCAATACAAGAGTCAACTTCCGACTTTAATTCAGGTGAGTTCCTTATTTCTTTTGGGTTCCAAAAAGTGATTTGATAAAGCAGGTACCAGAATGTACTTTCCATTGGAGTCATGTTTACTCCAGTGGTTCTAACTTGTGACCATTCCTCTATCGTATCCCAGCAATACAATGCTACTTCGCTCGCAGGTATAATGCCTGTAACCATAGCATCGGCGTAGTTGCTTAATTGAAACGCCTTTGTATCAATAAAATGCTTAGCTTCTAACACTTGTTCCCCCTAAATCAATACCTCATCAATGATTGGTATTTAGGTGTATCTCGTCGCTAACTGCCTTGTTGCGAATGCGAATCGATGAACAAATTATAGTCTAGATATGTTATTCAGCCATTATTTGCGCTGAATTTATAATGATCTTTTCCTTCGGAAAGTTAGGCCAGCCAAGCTCTTCAGAGATATCTGTTTCAATTTTATTAAGTTTTTCTAAAATTTCATCGCCTTCGACTATGCTGCCAAAAACAGTGTAGCCCCAATTTCTGCCCGGGTTTAAACTGGTATTATCCGCTAAATTGATAAAAAACTGGCTGGTTGCAGAATGCGGCGTGTATTGTCTTGCCATAGCAATACTGCCTTGTTCGTTTTTCAGGCCATTACCCGACTCATTCACAATCTCATCAAACTCCTCGACACTCTCGAACTTGTCAGTATAACCACCACCTTGCAATACAAATTCATGCTCTAAACGATGGAATAGCGTGTTGTCATATCGCTTTGCCGCAACATAGCTCAAGAAGTTATCAACAGTTATCGGTGCTTTTGTTCTATCCAGCTCTAACACAAAATCGCCTAAGTTAGTGCTGATCTTCACCTTTGGGTATAAATTGTCTGGTTGAATGAACTCGCCCCTAGGTTGCGCGGCGCTGGCAGCAAATAGCAAGTTGGTCAGTAACAATAACGATGTTAAAAATTTAGTCATGGTATATACCTTAGAAGATAACTAACTCGGGTTATTAGCTTAATTAAACGCTGCCTGTTCAAACTCGGCATCAGACAAAGTGCGGGTTAATAACTTTTCTGCAATTTTGTTCAGGTGCTTTTCAATAATAGAGTTGTCGGCTTTTAACGGGCCTTCTTCATTCATCGTAGTCTGGTACGACTTAGTCCAAGTGCTATTTTTGCCTTCTAATTTCACTTGCCACTCAATAACCGATTCTAAATTGAAACTAAATGACTCTTGTTTTACGTAGCTTGCGTACGAAAGTAAATTTATCGTCATTTCTTTTTTGCCGTTCTGGTTGGTACGAATTGATTCATTCAACCAAGTATTAAGTTTACTGACTAGCTGTTTACTAACGGGCATTTCCTTACCATTTACTACTGCTAGTGCAGGGCTCTTTCTGGTATCGACTAAAGTAACTTTGTTGACACTCATTAACTCTTTCTGTTTGACTTTAGCTGGCGCGACTAAAATCGGATTTACACTGTTGCTAGCACAAGCAACAAGAGAAATTGAGAACAACAAACATAGCGCGTGTTTTAAACATAGATTTCACCTAATTATTCTTTTTATTTGCTTTTATTACACTGGTAAATAACGAACTTGTTATTTTGCGATAAGACAGTAAATCCGCCAAATAGTTTTTTCAATTGGCCTTGATAAGGCAAATGACGATTTGCCACCACTAACAAGCGACCACCTTGTTTTAGACAATCATATGATTGCTGAAACATTTGCTTGGCGATGTGCTCAGTAATGGTATTTTGTTGATGAAAAGGCGGGTTGCACAAGATCAGGTCTGCGCTGCTATTATGCTGGCTGGACAAACAATCGTCTTGGACAAATTCACAAAGTGGCATTAATTGTGGAAAATTGGTTTCGACATTGAGTTTAGCCGAGCCTACTGCCATATAGGATTCATCGGTAAAGCAAATCTCGACTTGCTGTTTTGAGTCTTGTATCTGTTTAAGACAGCTTAAGCCTAACAAACCGTTACCACAACCGAGATCAATAACTCTATGGCCTTTCGTCAGTTCAGGTAAGTTGTCAACTAAAAAACGTCCGCCAATGTCAATTTGCTCCTTTGCAAATACATTAGCATGGCTCGAAATAGCCAACTTCATTTCTGGCCATTGAATCGTCAGTGGGTATTTACTTTTTACTTCAGGCTTTGATTGGCAAGTGTGCTCTGCAAAAATAAGTCGGCTTTTCTTTTTTGCTAAACTGGTATTCACATTACACAGGTATTTTTCGAATAGTTTTAACGTGTTGCTCGTTACCAGAGTTGTTTTGCCAGCAGCAATAACCTGACAAGAACTTGATAGCTGAGTTAATTGCTGCAATTGATATTCTAAATACCCTATGTTTTTTGTTAGCTTAATGATAACAAAATCGCACTCAGGCCAAGGTTCTAGTGAGTTTAACATTGATGGCGTGGCAAGCTCGTTGTCTTGGCTATTTTGTTCAATCGCTAATTTAGCAACATGAGAGTCGGTAACTGTGGTCGGCTTATATTCATGTAAACCAATGGATAAAGCACCAAAACAAGTCGTTAACTAGTGTGACCTTTGGCGTATTAGGTAGCGCTTGGAATACTGGCAAGCAATGCTCTATTAGATAGTCATCGGCACTATCCCAAGCTTGTAATGATTTATCGTGTTGTCCTTTTGGGTAACGGTTAAGAACGAATTGTTTATTTGCGATGTGCCAATCAGTATTCACTTTCGATTTTTGCCTATGCCAAGTAGTATTACACTATTATCAAGGCGACTATTGTCCCATTGCGTTTGGGAGAAGTAAATTTGCAACATCAGTTATTTCAACAATCCTTATCAAATTCAGATGATACTGAACTGCCCGAATGCATGGCCTATAAGCCAAACTTTATGACAGCACAGTCTGCAACCGATTTGTACCGATATTTGGCTGAACATATCCAATGGCAGCAACCAACTGTTAGGGTATGGGGCCAAGATCATAAAGTACCTAGGTTGCAATTTTGGATGGGAGAGACGGGTAAAGAGTATCAATACAGCGGTAAGATCTTTAAGGCTGCACCTTGGTTACCTGTGGTTGAAAAGTTAAAACAAAAGGTAGAAGGTACTTGTGGCATGCCCTACAATTCGGTGCTGTTAAATTGGTATCGCAATGGTCAGGACAAGATGGGCTGGCATGCCGATAATGAAGAAGAGTTAGGTCCGTCACCAACTATTGCTATGGTATCTTTAGGTGCACAAAGAAGTTTTTCAGTACAAACACCTAGAAACTCAAGTTACGGAAAATTTAGAAGTCGACCACGGTAGTTTATTGCTGATGAAAACAAGGCATGCAAGAGGCTTATCACCACCAAGTTCCTACCAGAGCAAAAGTCTCGGAAGGAAGGATCAGTCTGACATTTCGCAATATTATAAAATGACTCAGTGAGTAGATTACAACCCGGTTAAATAAAGCTAATTAATATGAAAATTCAACAATCTATCGAAGCAAAAATTGCTGAAACGTTTCAGCCACACCACTTTACTGTGGAAAACGAAAGCTCAGGCCACAATGTACCAGCTGGCAGTGAGTCGCATTTTAAAGTTGTTATTGTCAGTGATGTCTTTAATGGTAAAAGACTAATCCAAAGGCATAGAGCAGTTAACGCTTGTTTGGCTGATGAATTGGCTAATCATATTCATGCCTTGGCAATGCATACCTATACTTTAGAAGAGTGGCAACAAGAGCAAGCTGTTCCTGAATCTCCTAACTGCTTGGGTGGCAGTAAAGGTGACGAAGTGATGAAGGGTAAGCTGCAATAAGTATAATTTGCAGTATTCAATGAGGTGAGCGCCACTGTAATTAGTAGCGCTTCTCAAGTGATATATCCTGCTTATTTACGAGTTTTGATACTTTTTCACGAAAGATGAAATGTAGCGACCGTTACAGATCAAACTTTTAACCTCTTCACCACCAAGGTTTACCGCTTCTTCTAAACCTTTTTTTCACAGCAATAGCGCAGTACTTAGTTGCGTCAGAGTTGTCTAATAACTCAAAACGGTATGTGGTATTTTTTGTCTTAACTGTTTTTGCTGAAACTTTCTAGCAAATCTTTTGATTTTTAAACCATTACAAATCGTCGCTTCAAATTCTGCATTGTTAAAGTCTGCGCTTTTTTTGAGCTTCTAGTTTAGCTTGATCATAGCTTTGTTCAGCCGCGATAAAACATAAATTAGTTTCGAATGTCTGATCGACAGCTACAAATTTAATGTTGTTTGCAGCCGTTGCTTGCAAACTGAATAAAGTAATAGCAATTAAAGTTAGTCGTTTTTTCATAATGATCACCTGATTTTAAAGTAAAAGCTCTAAGTTAGAGTAATTGTACTAATTTTGGTGGTTTTGTAAAGTAGTTACGTAATAATTTTACATTAAGACGTATTTCATGGCTTTGGTGAATTGATTTTTGTAATAAATTTTCATTTTAAACAGGGCTGCTTTCATGTCTTGCCATTAAACTAGGCATTGGGTATAAAAAACATCACAGGGATAATAATTAAAAGAGGTGGGTTGTCCGTAATGGCTACTCTGAAGTTCTCTAAGCAAATCAATAAAGTAACAACTGGACTAGGAAAGACGATTAGATGGCTAACGCTGACTATGGTGATCACTATGACTCTGGTTTGTTGTCCTCAGATATGGCTTCAATCTTGGTTGGATCTGGCTACAAGAGTCGGTGCTATACATGCACGCTTTTGTGATTATGCTAGCAATGTCATACACCTTAAAGCTCGACCAGCATGTGCGAGTCGATGTATTTTACCGTGGCTTTTCTCCGTCAAAACAAAGAAAAGTAAACCTATTTGGCCACCTGTTTTTCTTAATTCCTACCTGTTTATTCATTTTGTTTATGAGTTGGGGATATGTCGCGCAGTCCTGGCAAATATTAGAAGCATCGCAAGAAGCTGGCGGTTTACCACTGGTATTCATTGTCAAGTCCTTATTGGTGTTATGCCCTTTGTTATTAATATTTCAAGCTGTAGCTGAAATCGTTGAGCTAGCTATTAACAATAAGGAGCAAAGCTAATGGAGTGGCTAGCAATTCTAATGTTTGTTGTTGTTTGTGCTGTGTTGATGCTCGGTTATCCAGTTGCATTCTCTCTTGCTGGTACAGCATTGTTGTTTTCTATTTTCGGTATCTTTACCGGAACTTTCGATCAGTCTTTACTCAACGCTTTTACCGAGCAGGTTATTTGGCATTATTACAAATCAAACCCTATTGGCTGTCCCTTTGTTCGTGTTTATGGGCGTTATGCTAGAAAAGTCGAAAGTAGCAGAAGAGCTACTTAATTCTATGACTCAAGCCTTTGGCCGTTTGCCTGCTGGAATGGGAGTCGCTGTTATTTTAGTTGGTGCGCTAATGGCTGCAAGCACAGGCATAGTTGGAGCGACGGTTGTTTACTATGGGGCTGTTGTCATTACCGGCCATGCTCAATCAAGGGTACAACAAAAGTTATGCGACAGGGGTAATTGCGGCGACAGGAACTTTAGGCCAAATCGTGCCACCTTCAATAGCACTGGTGCTATTAGGGGACGTACTTTCTAGTGCTTATCAAAGGGCGCAACTGAGCCAAGGCATATTTTCCCCTGAAACTATATCTGTTGGTGATTTGTTTGCCGCAGCCTTGATCCCTGGCCTGATCCTAATTGTTATGTATTTACTTTACTCTCTGGGCAATTGGTGTTTTTAAACCAGACTGGACGCCTAGAAAGCAAGAGTCTGAGAAAGTATCTGCCGGGCAGCTGTTATCTGGTATTACCCCACCTCTGTTGTTAATTGTTTTGGTTTTAGGCTCAATTCTATTTGGTTTAGCTACTCCTACAGAAGCAGCGGGTATCGGTGCTTTTGGCTCGTTATGCATAGCTTGGTACAAAGGCAAACTTAATCTGCAAACATTAAAAGAGGTAAACTTCGAATACCACTACAGTTTACAGCTATGGTGTTTTATGATCCTAATTGGCGCGTCTATCTTTTCACTGGTGTTTAGAGGTTTTGGTGGTGAAGAATTAGTACATTCTCTATTCGAGAATATGCCTGGAGGCCAAGTCGGCGCGATCTTAATTGTCATGGCGGTGATATTTTTACTAGGTTTTATTCTAGACTTTATTGAGATCACATTTGTTGTTGTGCCTTTGGTTGCTCCTGCATTATTTATGATGGGCGTTGATCCAATTTGGTTAGGCATAATGATCGCAATTAATTTGCAAACCTCGTTTTTAACACCGCCATTTGGTTTTGCGCTGTTTTATTTACGCGGGGTGGCACCAAAACAAATAAAAACATCAGCAATTTATAAAGGGGTGCTCCCTTTCATAATCATGCAGATATTACTAATGGTAGGGTTGGCTATTTGGCCAGAGTTGGCTACCGCCTTACCAACAATGATCTATGGGGAATAATAATGAAAAAATGGCTAAAAGGATTTGCGTTATCGGTTGTTGGTCTTGGCCTAATTGCAGCTTGTGGCGACAAACAGCAACAGCAATCGACGCAAGTAACACAGCAGAATTTTAACTGGAAATTAGTAACAAGCTGGCCTAAAAACTTTCCTGGCTTAGGCACAGCACCAGAAAACTTCGCCAAACTCGTTAATGAAATGAGTGACGGCAGGTTGAAAGTAAAAGTATATGGTGCAGGAGAAATTGTGCCAGGCTTTGAAGTATTCGACGCTGTCTCGCAAGGTACTGCGCAAATGGGTCACGCAGCAGCTTATTACTGGAAAGGTAAAATGCCAGCTGCGCCCATTTTCACCACTTTACCATTTGGCTTAAATGCACAAGAAACCAATGGTTGGTTGCATTACGGTGGCGGTATTGAATTGTGGCGCGAATTGTATAAGCCATTCGGTGTGATCCCTTTTGCTGGCGGCAATACAGGTGTTCAATCTGCGGGGTGGTTTAAAAAAGAAATCAACTCGGTGGCAGATCTGCAAGGGTTGAAGATGCGTATTCCGGGCCTAGGTGGTGAAGTAATGAAAAAGCTTGGTGCTGTACCTGTTTGCATTAACAGGTGGCGAGCTGTTTACCTCTTTACAATCTGGTGCTATTGATGCCACTGAGTGGGTAGGGCCATACAATGATTTAGCCTTTGGTTTTCATAAAGTGACAAATCACTATTACGCTTCAGGTTGGCATGAGCCGGGTGCAATGCTTGAATTTACAGTTAATGAAGCGGCATTTAACCAATTGCCAAAAGATTTGCAGAAAATTGTTGAAGTAGCGACTAGAGCAGTAAATCAAGACATGCTTGACGAATATACAGCTCGAAATAACGCCGCACTTGAAACCTTGCGCACTAAGCACGGTGTTGAAGCTAAATTATTACCGCAAGATGTAATGCAAGCACTGAAAAAAGCTAGTGACCAAGTGGTTGCTGAACAAGTCGCAGCAGATCCTATGTTTGCAAAGGTAATGAGTTCTTACCAAAAGTTCCAACAACAAGTCTCTGCTTACCATCAAATTTCAGAAGTTGAGTACTATAAGAATAGAGAATTATAGATAGCAGATCCGGAACGGCTAGATCGACCTCGGCGCTAGAGTAATAACAAAATATTCTAGCGTGAAACGATCTAGCAAGCAGTGGCTTGATCTGACGGGCTACCGATCTAATAATGGTCGTCAGACCTGATGCGTGTCGATTCGGTAGTAGACTGACGCGCAATTATAGTTATTCTTTGATTTACAGGAATTTATCAAATGGTTATTAAACCAAAAATACGTGGATTTATTTGTACTAACGCTCACCCTGTAGGTTGTGCGGAAAGCGTTAATCGTCAAATTGAGTTTGTTAAATCGCAATCTTACCCTGAGCAAGGCCCGAAAAATGTATTAGTGATTGGTGCATCAACGGGTTACGGTTTAGCTTCTCGCATCGTTTCAGCCTTCGGCCATGGTGCGAAAACACTAGGTATTTTCTTTGAAAAAGAAGGCACAGAGCGTAAAACTGGTACGGCTGGTTGGTATAACTCTGCCGCTTTCCATGAGGCTGCTGAAAAACAAGGTTTGTACGCAAAGAGCATTAACGGTGATGCTTTCTCTCATGAAATCAAAGCGCAAACCATTGAAACAATAAAACAAGACTTAGGTAAAATTGACCTAGTGATTTATTCATTGGCTTCGCCTCGTCGTACTGATCCAAATACTGGCGTTACTCACTCTTCAACGCTAAAACCAATTGGTGAAGACATCACAACGAAGAACTTAAACACATCTAAGCGCGTTATTGATGAAGTATCAGTTGAAGCGGCTAACCAAGAAGAAATCGACAATACGGTTAAAGTGATGGGCGGTGAAGATTGGGAAATGTGGATTGACGCATTAAAAGAAGCAGATGTACTAGCTGAAGACTTCAAAACAACTGCATACACTTACATTGGCAAAGAGCTAACATGGCCAATCTACGGCCACGCTACCATAGGTAAGGCAAAAGAAGACCTAGACAGAGCCACATTAGCTATCCGTGAAGCAACAGCTGAATTAAAAGGCCAAGCTTATGTTTCTTCGCTTAATGCTGTTGTAACTCAAGCAAGCTCGGCTATTCCTATCATGCCACTTTACATCTCAGCATTGTTCAAAGTGATGAAAGAAGATGGTACTTACGAAGGTGTGATTCATCAGATCAGCGCATTATTCCAAGAAAACTTATACGGTGAATCACCACGTTTCGACGAAGGTGGTCACTTGTTCCAAAACTATAAAGAGTTGGAAGATGACGTGCAGTCACGTATTCAAACAGTTTGGGACTCTGTTACGACAGAAACAATTGATGAGCTAACAGACTACAAAGGCTACCATCAAGAGTTTTTACACTTGTTCGGTTTTGGTTATGACAACGTTGATTATGATGCTGACGTTAACCCGGATGTAACTATCGACAAGCTAGTATAAAGGCAAACCTTGCCTTGAACTGAATTAAAAAGCGGCAATATTGCCGCTTTTTTTGTGCTCTTTGTAATTAAAGTAGCTTTTATCACCAATATTTTAGGAAAATATTTTTGGAACGAGTTTTGCTCTGAGAGGCTCAGTATAGAGTTAGTGATAAGGAAATAATTGATGAATATCTCTCAGAGTCTAACTGGACTTCATTACAACCAGCAATCGATAAAACTAGATGACGCTAACAAGCTTGATACAGAAAATTTAGAAATTAGTGCTTCTGGAGAGCTACAAGGTTCCTTTGAAATTGCTGGCGAACAACCTATTTTTGCTTCCAGTGACGAGCTATATGATGTCGCAGCCAACTCTAGCGTTCCTCAGGGAATGGATGATAAAACGGCGATGCAAAAACTGTTTGGCCTTAATGACAAACAATATGAAGAGTACGCTGAGCTAAAAGCGCAACAAACAAAGTTTTATCGAATTGAAGAAAATCGAACTTTGACAGCCAACGAACAGAGCCAATGGAAAAACGTTAACGATCGTATCTCCAATATTCTAAGCGCTGCTGCAGGTGGTGGTGGTCGATTATTGGGCAGAGTATAACTTTTGTTGTCTTGAGGTTTTAATAGCCTATATTTCCCTGTCATTCTAAGTAAAAAGCCGATATCAACTTATATCGGCTGTTTTCCTGATCGGCTAGTAAAGCTGATGTGAATAGCTAACTCTTATATTTAATTGAGCAACCGTACGGTGGCGTTAGCTTCTTATCTATTTTTTCACCTTTAGCCAGACTCATCATAGATGCCTCAACATAATTAGTAGCCTTAGCTATGTCAGCTGGGTTTGCTGATTTTATGCTGTCGATAGCGCCTGCGTAGCGCAATGCGCCTTTCGGATCGATGATGTACATATGAGGTGTCGTTTTTGCACCATATAGTTTGCCGACCTGTCCACTCTCATCAAATAAAACATGGCTCGGTGCGGCATTGCGACTTTCACTTAATTGCTCGGCTTTTGCTGGTGTCACATGGCCTTGTTTACCTGGTGCAGAAGAAATAATTGATAACCAAACAACGTCTTGCTCTGTGTACTTGCGTTGTAACGACTGCATATTGTCGCTGTCATAATGCTTTTGCACGTAGGGACAAAGGTGGTTAGTCCATTCTAGGATCACATGTTTGCCACTGAAGTCACTAAGAGATACAGCTTCGCCTTGACTGTTGGTGAGCTGAAAATTAGGCGCTGCCTTATCAACTTTTACGCCTGCGCTTACTGCTAGCGAGGACAAGGAAAGTAGGGCGAGTAGCCAATATTTTATATACCGCAATTTAGTTATTTGCATTGTTAAGCTCCTGTTGTGCTTGTTTTATTGCATTAATCACTATCTCTGGGGTCAGTATTTGTGGTAGCACTTGCTCAGAACTTGAGCCAGCGTAGACCACATATAAGGGCACGCCAGAGCGTTGATATTTGGTTAAATACTGCAAAATAGTCTGGTTTTTATTGGTCCAGTCACCAATAAGGTAATGTACGTTTTGTTGTTGTAGAACTTGTTGAAGCGCTTGATCGCTAAAGGCTATTTGCTCATTAACTTTACAAGTAATGCACCAATCTGCTGTCATATTGACCAGTACGACTTGCTCTTTGCTCCGAAGCTCAAGCAACTTTTGCTCACTGTAGTTTTGTCCCAACAGCGGTGTATTTGGACTAAATTGAGGAGCTAAGGGATTGACATTACTGGCTTTGATGCTGACATAAATAACGGTGACTAAAGCTAAAAGTAGAGCTAAATTTGCTTTATGGCCTTGGCTTATACTCGCTAACCAGATGAATAATGCAAAGGCTAATAATCCTGACAACAGCAGTACTTGAGCAAAACTGCTGGTTTGCGCTAAGAACACCCAAACTAGCCAGATCACAGTGGCAATCATTGGAAAAGCAAGAAACTGTTTGAAGGTTTCCATCCACTGTCCAGGTCTAGGCAATAACCTGGCAAATCGTGAAGATAAGCTTAGTAATGTGATTGGTAAAGCAAAACCAAGCGCTAAGGCGCTGAAAATAGCAAATGTTTCTAAGGCTGGACTGAACATAGCAACGCCTAGGGCGGTTGCCATAAAAGGTGCAGTGCAAGGTGAGGCAACAATCACTGCTAATACGCCAGTAAAAAATTGACTACCAAAACCTGTGCCTTGAGTTAGTTTGTTGCCTATATTGGCTAGACCTGCACCTGTTGGCGCTATATCCCAAAGCATCAATGCAATGAAAACAAATAAAAAAGCCAGAACTGAAATGACCGCTGGTTCTTGCAAGTGGAACCCCCAGCCTATGGCATTGCCAGCTGTTTTTATTAGCAAGATCGTACTGGCAAATAGCCAAAAACTTACTAAGACACCAACAAGGTATCCCCAGTGGCTGTTATTTTTATTTGAACTATCATGCTGCTCATTAGCGTGAGTTATTGCCATAGCTTTTAGCGACAAAATCGGTAAAACACAAGGCATAATGTTTAAAATCAAACCACCGATAAAGGCAAAGACTAGCAATAACCAAAGTGGCTGGTTGCTTTCTGGCTGAGTTAGTGCTGTGTTGAGGTTATATTCTGCGGTTAGGTAGTACCCTTGGTTGCCATCGGTAAGTAAAAAATCCAACTTTTCATTACTCACTGAAAAATAATCAGACTTTGCTAATACTACATTGCTTGTGTCACCGTTATTATCTAAAAGCCATTGCTGCTCAGCGTTGTGTTGAATTAAGTCGGCTCGAAACGGCAGTAATTGCCAGTTTGACTGATAGGGAGTGAGCAATGATAAAGTTAAGAATTGTTCCGTGACTTCATATTGCGCGCTAAGCTTTTCTATTGATGGTAGTAATGTTCGACTTTGTTCAAATAAATCAGCATCTCCAGATGGCTCTGCACTTGTCGCAATTGGTAGCTCTAGTGATAGCGTTGCCCAACCTGGAATACAATCTTCTTTGCAAACTAACCATGATAAATCAGCGGTTATCGAGACCTTAGTTTTAGCATCACTATTGTTTACAGTGATAGGCACCATTAACAAAGTATCGCCGCTGTATCCATAATTGACTAAATGAGCGACGGGTATTTGTTCGGGAATTGGCCACTGGATATCACCAAAATTAATATCAGCACGACTGCGCCATTTAATCGTTGGGGCTTCGCCAGAATCGCCTGCATTGCGCCAATAGGTATGCCACTCTGGTTCAGGAGATAGCAGAACCCCTAGCCACTGCTGTTTACCTAAGACAATACTTTGCTGCTCTGACAACAGTGATACTTTAATGTGCGGCCCATTGGCTGAATGTGAGTTTGCGTCAGCAACGGGGATGGCTGCAAATGTCGCTAAAACAAAAAGTACCGCTACAAGTAATCGAGTCATGTTATCAATACTGGGATTTTGGATATAATTTATACTACCCCACCTGTACTCAGACTTTGTAGTTGGAAGACCTGTCATTGAGCTTAATTATCCAGCAGTTCGTATTATTTTTAAGCTGTGCCATAGTTAAGAGATTTATCACAATGCAAACGCTATTTTTGTTTATTTTTTAGCTGTATTAGCGCCACAATTAGAAATAGATCAATTTATTTGTGGTTAATTGCCGATCAATAGTGATATTGCCTTGTTTTGTATCGGGCTTTTTCGGTAGAATCTCGCTAATTAACAAAATTGTAAGAAGTCGTTTCGATCTCATATCGAAACTCTTACTCGCAAATTAATCCTAATCGCGGAGAAAGTTGGATGAGCAATGCGCCTGTAGACAATAGTCGCCGTCGCTTCCTTACTGCTGCAACGTCTGTTGTAGGTGGTGCTGGAGTTGTCGCAGCGGCTGTGCCTTTTATTGCTTCCTGGAACCCAAGTGCCCGAGCTAAATCAGCCGGTGCCCCAGTAGAAGTTGACATCACTAAGCTAGAACCGGGTCAGTTGATCCGTGTTGAATGGCGAAGCAACCCTGTTTGGGTTGTATACCGTACGCCAGAAATGCTTAAGCAATTGGCTGATATTCCTAGTGATAACTTAAAAGATGCGGATTCTTCGGTTGAACAACAACCAGCATACGCTAAAAACTTATACCGCTCGAAGAAAGAAGAAATCTTTGTAGCTGTTGGTATTTGTACTCACTTAGGTTGTTCTCCAACGTATTACTCTGAAGGTTACCAAGAGATTGTTGAAGGCCAGGACTCTGGTTTCTACTGCCCGTGTCACGGTTCTAAGTTTGATATGGCTGGTCGTGTATTTACAGGTGTTCCAGCTGGTGCAAACTTGAAGATCCCACCTTATTACTTCGTTAATGACAACACCATCCTAGTTGGTGAAGACGGGGAGACTGCATAATGTTGAAGAATCTTATCGGTTGGATTGACGCTCGTATTCCAATGACACGTGTATACGAAATGCACATGTCAAAATACCCAGCGCCCAAAAACATGAACTTCTGGTACGTATTCGGCTTCTTAGCGACTATCGTACTAATTAACCAAATCGTAACTGGTGTTTGGTTAACTATGAGTTATAACCCTTCTGCAGAAGGCGCTTTCGCTTCTGTTGAATACATCATGCGTGATGTTGATTACGGTTGGGTTATCCGTTACATGCACTCAACAGGTGCTTCTGCCTTCTTCGTAGTTGTATATCTACATATGTTCCGCGGCATGATGTACGGCTCTTACCAAAAGCCTCGTGAACTATTATGGCTATTTGGTATGTTTATCTACTTAGCGCTAATGGCTGAAGCATTCATGGGTTACTTATTACCATGGGGTCAGATGTCATACTGGGGTGCACAGGTAATCATCGGTCTATTCGGTACTATCCCTGTAATTGGTGAAGACCTAGCGTTATGGATCCGTGGTGACTACGTTGTATCTGGTGCGACACTTAACCGTTTCTTCGCATTACACGTAATCGCATTACCATTAGTAATTGTTATCTTAGTATTCTTACACATCGTTGCACTTCACGAAGTTGGTTCTAACAACCCTGATGGTGTTGACGTTAAACGTCCTAAAGGCACGGTTGCTGAAGAAGACAAGACTAAGTTTGAATTCCATGAGTACTACACTTCTAAGAAAGACATCTTAGACGACGTTGTACCTTTCTTCCCACACATGGTTCTTAAAGACTTAATGGCATTTGGCGTATTCTTATTCCTATTCTGTTATGTAATGTTCTTTAACCCAGACATGTACGGTAAGTTCATTGAACACCCTAACTTTGAAATGGCTAACAACCTGAAGACTCCTGAACACGTATTCCCTGTTTGGTACTTCACGCCATTCTACGCAATCTTAAAAGCTATTCCTGATCCGTTCGGCGGCATGGTTGTAATGTTTGCATCTATCATCCTATTAGCGTTATTACCTTGGATTGACCGTGGTAAAGTTCGCTCTTGGAGATACCGTTGTGGTCTACACAAGTGGAACTTGATTGTATTTGCTATCGTATTCTTAATCCTAGGTTACTTAGGTGGTACTCCAGGTACGCCATTTAAAGAAACTCTGGCTAAGGTATTAACAGCAGCATACTTCGCATTCTTCGGTTTACTTTGGGTTTACTCTAAGAATGAAAAAACTAAACCACTACCAGAAAGGATCACAAAATAATGAAAAAGTTAATCGTTTCTCTTAGCTTAGTTGTTGGTTTAGTGTCATCTGCAGCGTTTGCTGCAGGTGGTGGTGCGTTACCTTATAAAGCTGACGTTGACCTAACTGACAAAGCTTCACTGCAACGTGGTGCGAAATTATTCATGAACTACTGTTTAGGTTGTCACCAAATGCAGTTCCAACGTTATGAGCGCACTTTTAACGACTTAGGTATCCCAGTAAACGCTGGTTTAGAAAACTTAGTTTTCACTAAAGATACTAAAGTTGGTGACCATATTAAAAACTCTATGGCAAAAGACGACGCTGCTAAGTGGTTTGGTGCTGCGCCACCAGATTTAACTCTAGAAGCTCGTTTACGTGGTGCAGACTGGATTTACAGCTACCTGAAGTCTTTCTATGTTGATCCTTCTCGTCCATTTGGCGTGAACAACACAGTGTTTAAAGACGTTGGTATGCCTCACGTATTACAAGAGTTACAAGGTGTACCTCACAAGGTATACGAAACTCAACTTATCGACGGTGAAGAACAACAAGTATTTGTTGGTATCGAAACTGATGGTTCTGGTGAGTTAAGTGTAGATGAATATGACCGTGCAGTTTTAGATATTACAAACTTCATGGTTTACATCGGTGAGCCAATGATCTTAGAACGCGAAAGCATCGGTCGTTGGGCACTATTATGGTGTGTTATCTTCTTTGTTTTTGCAGTAGCACTTAAGAAAGAATACTGGAAAGGCTTAAAATAATTTAACTTATTTAAGTAACGTTAAATTAAAAAAATTTAAAAAGGGGTGCTTCACCCCTTTTTGCGTCTAAAAAATTCGGAGAATTAAATGGCTGTGTCAGCAAACAAAAGAGCAGTAATGACATTATTTTCTGGTGCTAACGACATGTATAGTCACCAGGTTCGCATCGTACTAGCGGAAAAGGGTGTAAACGTAGATATTCACTATGTAACACCAGATAACATGCCAGAAGACTTATATGAAGTTAACCCTTACGGCAATGTACCAACTCTTATCGATCGTGAGTTGGGTTTATACCGTGCAAACATTATCAATGAGTACTTAGATGAGCGTTTTCCTCATCCTCCACTAATGCCTGTTTACCCAGTGGCTCGTGGCCGTTGTCGTTTAATGATTGATCGCATTGAAAATGATTGGTACACATTAGCTCGCAAGGTTGAAGCTGGCGATGAGTCTGCAGCTCAAGAACTGAGAGAAAGCATTCTTTCAATTGCGCCTGTTTTTGCGGAAGAACCTTATTTTATGAGTGAAGAATTCTCTTTAGTTGATTGTTATCTAGCTCCATTATTATGGCGTTTACCGGCATGGGGTATTGAGTTAGAGGGTGAAGGAGCAAAAGAGATTAAAACTTATATGTTAAGAGTGTTTGAACGCGAATCTTTCCAAGCTTCTTTAACTGAAACTGAAAAAGAAATGCGCACTAATAAAGCCTACTAAGACAGTAAAGATGACTGACGAAACTAATATGACCTCTAACCGTCCTTATTTATTAAGGGCGTTCTACCAGTGGATTGTTGATAATGAATGCACGCCATACATAGTTGTGGAAGCAGACATGCCTCATGTAGAAGTTCCACCACAAACGGTAAGAGACGGTCAAGTAGTACTAAATATTAGTCCTACCGCAGTACAAAGCTTATTGTTAGAAGACAAGCAGGTAACCTTCTCAGCCCGTTTTGGTGGTGTTCCATTCGAAGTATATATTCCGCTTTATGCTATTAGTGCTATCTATGCTAGAGAAAACGGTGCTGGAACTATGTTCCCACCCGAACAGATGCCAGAGCAACAAGATGAGCCAGAGTTAGTTCCAGAGCAAGAGTCAACGCCAATGTCTGTTATTGAAACAAGCTCAGAGCGAAAGACTGAAGATGGGAAAGATAAACCTAAGAAAAAAGGTTCACACCTGTCAGTTGTTAAATAACTCGCAAATAGTTAAACAAATAAAAAAGGGGTCTTATGACCCCTTTTGTTTTTATTAAGTGGCGAATTATATTTAGTTTTCAAAGACCTTAATAACTCTCTCTACTCCCGATACTTTAGAAGCAATTTGTGCCGCTTTGCTAGCCTGTTCAGGAGTGACAACCCCCATTAAGAATACTTCTTTGTTTTCTGTCACTACTTTTATATCGTGACCTTTAACCGTTTCGTCGGTTAGCAGATCCGCTTTTACTTTGGTTGTGATCCATACGTCATTACTGCTTGTGGTAAATGATACTGGAGTGCCAATTTTAATTTGGTTATGGACGGTTTTCACACCTTCAATGGTATTGATGATCTTAATAGCTGAGTCAATTAAAAATTGGTTTGGAGCTTGGCCTACAACCAATACTACGCCGTTGTAACTAACAACGTTGAGATTAGTATGTTTGTCAATGCCGTCGTCTTTACCGAGCTCTACAGAAGCTTTTACTTCAATATTATTATCATCTATTTGCGAGCCTAGAGTTCGAGGGTCGTTGGCGGCAGAAACCGCAGTAACGGTTCCGGCTACAATTGCCGTCGCACAGCCTTGCGTTAAGGTCGCTGCACTCACTAAAGCAAGAACTTGTAAATACTTGATCTTCATTGTGTAACAAAAGTTCCTAAATATTATGGTCAATGCTGCCGCTTGTTATTAGCAATACGTTTACATTGAAAAAATAACTTCATCAATTAGTTCAGCGAGCACATGCACGGTAAACAATTGAATTTCTATTGTACGGCTTGGTTTGTTGGTTGGTAACCGAATTTGGATATCATTTTCACCAAGTAGGCCTGCTATTTCACCACCATCGTCGCTGGTAAATGCAACCACTTGAATATCCTTGGTTAAAGCAGCTTCTATCGCAGCTTTGATCACAGGCTCTTTATTATTAACCGAAAAGATCACTAAAATATCTTGTTCGTTGCCAATAGCCCTGATCTGCCTAGCGTACACGTCAAAGCCTTGGTTATCACTATCGAAAGAGCAATCTAGGATTTGATCTGAGAGTGAAATCGCAGGTAAACAAGGACGTTCAATCTCGTAAAAGTTTACTAACAAACCAGCCAGATGCGATGCAATCATCTTACTCAATGGTGCACCACAAGTTAAAACCTTATTACCCGACAATAAAGTCTGGGAGATCAAGGCCGCAGACAAAGCCAAATAGTCTGCGTTTTGCTCACCTGATGCCATTAAGTTTTGGATGTTACTGGTATACAGTTGTTTGATTTTATTTTCTGTCATGAAAATGCACTTTGGATCCACTTTATGTCATCGCCATCTATCGCTATGACATCAAATCTAATTTGGGGTTCAATTTTACGTTGTGCTAAGTAAAAAAGCGCGGCTTTTTTTACTTTATCTTGCTTTCGCTTGGTGATCGAAGCTGCGGCGCCTCCAAACTTGTTAGAAGCTCGATAGCGAACTTCGACAAAGATCAGCAAGTTTGCCTCTGGCTCTGCAAAAATCAGGTCAATTTCACCATGTCGGCATTGGTAATTACCACTGACATAGCTCAAGCCTTGCTGTTGAAGATAATCTTTTGCTTGTCGTTCATAGGCTTGACCGATAGCAAATTTATTGAGCAAACGTTTTAATAACAACAACACTTCCTTGTCTATATTGAGCCCATTCTAAGCGTCTTTTCACTGTGTTTGTTGAGTCCACACTTAATGCACCATTTAACGCTTTAATAGAGACTTCAGGCAGTAAAGCTAAGTGTTGTAGCACAGGTATTAAGTTTTTAGCGTCATAACCAAAGGCGAACAACTTTTTCAATTGAGTATTGTTGTCACCCACTTGTTGATAAAGCTGGCTGATCTGATCTGATTGCTCGGACAGTAACCAAGGCGTTTCAGTGAAGGTTAAGCCATTTAAGTCCAGTTTTTCAGAGCGAGTTTCATCAATTAAGTAGCTTCTGCTTGAAGCATAGATGGGCAACCTATTACCAAAGTTACTGACGTTAACATCAAAGAATGGCTTGATCAGGCGGGTTTGCTGCGAATTTGCGATAACATAAATAGCATCAATGTCAGTTCTACTACGTTCTTCAGACTTTATTTTGCTACCAAACAATTGTTCAATTTGTTTGATCCTTTTTTCACTTAAGCCGACATCAAGTAACTCTTTGACCGCCTTTCCTAGTTTCGAAGTATTTTGGAACGCAATGCTTTCAACTTCATCGTCATTGTGCTGTAGCCATTGATTATTAAACTGTTCATACAAGCGACGACCTAGCGAGTTATCAGCGTAGATAATTGCGGGATATTCCACGCCTTTGCTGACAAAATAATCAACAGCTTGACTGATTTCATCTTCCGGTGACAAAGCAAAATAAAAATGGTTAGGCTGCTTTTCTGTTTGCTCAGACTTAACTGACAACTCGGTCAAATCCAGTGTATTTAGGTTTAACTGAGCAATGGAAGTTAAGATCTCGCTTGTTTGATATTGGCTAATGTTTTCTTTTAACAAAGGGCCAACAATGAAATCGACATTGTTTTCAATCACGGCTTGTTCAATTTGCCCTAAGTTTAGCGTGTTAGCGTCCAGCATTATGTAGTTTGTTGTTGAATCAAAGTCAGTGCCAGCTAGAAAACCATTACGAATGGCTTGCGCTTGTTTTGCCAGTTTGCCAGTAAATGGCAGTATCAAAGCAATATTATTAGGCGTGAAAGCCTCAACGCCGGTTAAAGATAAAATTTGTTGCGGTAAAAACTCAGTTTGAGAGTAGAGGGCGTGATTATTTGCCCAGTTTTGAATTTGTTGACTAAATCTAATTGGGTTTTGGACAAAGCTGTCGAGCAATTCCGCTAGTTGTATCCAGCTGTCAACTTCTTCACCAAAGTCGGAACGAAAGACAGCTAGCGATGATGGCGATAGTTTTAGAATATTTTGCCAAATAAGCTCGTTGTTCTGTCGCTTATCTGTTGCTGACAAATGAATACCGTACAACTGGGATAGTCTGAATAAGGTTCTTATCGACTCTAAATGTTCACCTTTTTGCGCATCAAGCTGGGCACTAACTAACCACAGTGGAATTTGATGTTTGGTCGGTAAAGCACCGCGTTTTAGCCGAGTCACTATAATTTCTGCGTTTTCGTTTTGCTCTAGATATAAATAAACCTGTGCCAGCTTAAGATCTGCATCGATTGAATAAAACTGTTCAGCTGCTACTGAATAAAGTAATGGGGTGATTTCTTGTGGCGTCAAGCCTTGCTGCATAGCGGTATAGGCTTGGTCAATTAACGCCTCTTGTGATGATTGATAGGTTAGAGACGTATCTAATGTCGAACGCACGTCGGTGTTAGCTTGTTGAGTTTGAGCTCGTTGTATTGCTTTTTCTGACGAAGTTTTATTGCCGCTTGATGAGCACGCCGATACTAACGCTGTGACAAGAGCCAATGAGGCACATCGACGTACAAATTTTATTGAAATAGAAAAATCACCGAACACGTTTCGTCCTACACTAACAACAATTGGGATTAAAATACCTGCGCACCTTCAAGTCGCACGGCTATAAGGTTATCATACTCGCCATCTATAAAGCGTACAATGCAAAGACAAAAATTCTACTATGACAGAAGCAGGCAAACTATATATCGTGGCCACGCCAATCGGTAACTTAAGCGACATCAGCCAACGAGCTCTTGATACACTAAACCAAGTTGATTTAATTGCTGCAGAGGATACTCGTCACAGCGGCAAGCTGCTATCGCATTTTGGCATTAAAACCCGAATGTTTGCTTTGCATGACCACAATGAAAAACAAAAAGCGCAATATCTAGTTGATGAAGTGAAGTCTGGAAAAAGTATTGCACTAATATCAGATGCGGGTACGCCTCTTATTTCCGATCCAGGTTATAACTTGGTCAATGTTGCTCGTGACAACGGTGTTGATGTGCATCCTATTCCAGGACCTAGTGCCGTTATTACAGCGTTATCTGCAGCGGGGCTACCGACAGATAAGTTTTTGTTTGCAGGTTTTCTACCGGTAAAGCAACAAGCTAAAGCAACTGAGTTAGAAAAATATAAGAACGCTGACTTTACGACTGTATTCTATGAGAGCCCTCGCCGGATCTTAGATTCTTTATCTTCTATAAAAGAGTATTTAGCAGAAGATAGAGAAGTAGTGCTAGCGAAAGAGTTAACGAAACACTTTGAGAGCTTTACTAAAGGTTCACCACAAGATGTGATTGATTGGTTAAACGAAGATAAAGATAGGTTACAAGGTGAGATGGTACTCATTTTGTCACCAAACAAACAAGAACAAGGCTTAAGTCCTGAAGCTGAGTCGCTAATGAAAGCGTTAATGGTAGAGCTGCCAACCAAAAAAGCCGCGGCTATCACTGCACAAATACATGGTTTAAAGAAAAACGATTTATATAAATTGGCGTTAACTTGGCAACAAGATCAGGATAAATAGCGAGGTTGTAATTTTTATCAGAAAATAAAAGCAAGCGCTAAATCCTATGCGCTTGCTTTAGAGGAAAAAAATAGAGGTATTATAATTTTTTAGTTCGTCTACTAGCGCTAAGTATCAATAGAGCTAAAGATAATAAGGCTAATGTTGTAGGCTCTGGAACTGAGGCTGAATTGCCTCCGTTTTGTAAAGCTCTTAGTTGAGTACGGTTCGCAACTAAAAACCAAGATATAGGACTTTCGTCACCCTTAACATCTGGAGTGTTGCCAGCCCCATCTAAAAAACCATCAGCTCTAAACCAACGGCTTGAGCCAACACCAAAACCAAAACCTTCGCCTTCAGCACTTGAGCCATAACTACAGGCTATTTCCCAAGTACAATCGTAGTTGGGACCTTCACTATTACCAAATAGGCCATACCATCTTTGTGATTCATCACCACTATCATCAAAATTAGCTATTAAGTTAAATGCTTGTACAGATGTTGCAACACTAAAACCAGCATATTGGCTAAGAGCTTGTGCTTGAGTTAATCCTGCCGTTTGGCTTAAATCTAGCCAAATCAAATCAGTATCTTCGTCTAGCACTGCTAAACCATCACCGACATTCTCATAATAAGTGTTTATAATTCCTGCCATGGCTGGCAAACAGGCGAGAGTATTTAATAACAAAAATACTTTAAGAAACTTCAACATAACTACCTACCACTTTACAAACTATGTTTCATAATTTGTATTGTTAAGCAAAAAACACACCAAGTAAAAAATGATATTAATTACAATATGTTACAAGTTGCTTAAGTTATTTAAATTTAAAAGTGTAAATAAAATAGACACTTAGCAACAAAGCACTATGCTCCAAATAAATGCTAAGTCACTTGTTCTATCTTGTTAAAGTCTAGGCTATTTGCTTCAGGCGAACCTGATATTTTATTCACCACCTTTAACTTTTGCTTGATGATGAACATAAAGCAACAAAAGATCAGAGCTATTACGACTGCGCCAACCCATTGAATTTTCAAAAAGTCTAACTGGAACAATAAAGTTAAGAGACTCAGCGCAAGCACGTTAATACTAATGTATTTACTTTTGCCTAAACGTGAAACCGTAAGGTTTAAATTGTCGGTATATAAGCGGATGAGCGAGTCTAATGAGTTAATGACAAAGACGATACCCACTGTAACCATAGCAAAGTTAACCAAGCCTTCGGTTGCAATGCCTGCCTCATGGTAGTGATATAAAACGGCAAACCATGCTGCGATAGGTATTGAAGGGAAGACTAGCATGGCAAGCAGCACTTGATAAGTTTTCAGGCCGCCAACAAATCGTGAAGTAAATTGGCCTATCATGATGCACCAGGCAAACCACCAAAATAAGTAAAACTCATGGTAATCGTTCAATGGCAGTACAAAATGATGGATATTGGCAAAGTAATCACCGAGTAAGGCCAAGTGGTTGAAATAATGGTTAATTTTACTATCAGAAAAAATAAATTGAGCTGCCCACATAAATCCGATCAAAGCAATGAACACCCAAGTAGTAGTAACGCTTAGGAGTTTCACATATTTAATGCTAGTGCTCGAATAAACTGCAAATGCAATAGCTGCAAACACGATAGCGTAAAACAATGGAACCACAGACTGGCCGTCACCAACGATAGGTAAGTACCAAGGTAAGTTGCTCAGTAATAGATAAGCGGTAAAAGCGCATGTTCCTATGATGACAATATTGTTGATGAGTTTGACTAACGGTTTTGCAAAAAATCGAACCTTTGGCTCTATTACGCAGAAATAAAAGCAAGTTAAAAAGTAGAACCCCCAGATCAAAAATCCCCAAAAGCCAAATTCTATAGCAAGAGGGTTAGTGAATGCATACTCTGGGCTTGCGTTTATGTCTGCATAACCAGCAAATTCTGTGAGAGGAAACATGATAAGGCCAACGTCTAGGCCGGAAGTGAAAAGAATGGCGATAAAAGTGAAGGTTTTAACTGGAGTAACGCCAACGACTCGAGTGTTGCCCCATTTGTATAAAATAAAAATGATGGCTAAAAGGGTAAAAATAATCCCTGCACTAAGTAAGGTGGTCATTGTCACCCTCCCAGTACATATAAAAATAATTCATAAATATCTCAGTTTTAATTTCTAATAGTTAGCATACGCAACCTAGGGATAAGATCATAGGTTGCGCACGATATTATTATCTTTGCGTGTTTTGCCAATTGTTAGCGATGGCAACATCAACATTGGCTTGTTTTAGTGCTGGTTTGGCTAAGATCATATCCGCCGCTTTTTCCGCAACCATAATAGTTGGGGCGTTGAGGTTGCCGTTTGGAATGGTTGGGAAGATAGATGAGTCGACAACTCTGAGTCCTTTTAAACCTCTAACTTGAGTTTGTGAATTAACAACAGCCATATCATCTTCGCCCATGCGACATGAGCAAGACGGATGATAAGCACTTTCCACCGACTGTCTGACAAAAGCATCAATCTCTTCGTCACTTTGCACCTGTTCACCTGGTTGTATTTCACCATCGCGATAAGGTTCAAATGCGGGTTGTGAAATGATCTCACGAGTCAGTCGTACGCAAGCTCTAAATCCTTCAATATCATCTGGATGTTGCAGGTAATTGAACAATATTTTAGGTGCCACTTTTGGGTCATTTGATTGAATACTGACGCTACCACGACTTTTCGGCTTGTTATGACCAACATGTACTTGGAAACCATGGCCATCAAATGCAGTTCTGCCGTCATAGCGCATTGCAGCGGGTAAAAAATGATATTGAATATCGGGCCATTCAACGCCAGCTTTTGAACGGATAAACGCACATGATTCAAAATGATTGGTTGCACCAAGCCCGGTTTTACTGAAAAACCATTGGCTGCCAATAAGGCCTTTGGAGAATAAGTTTAATTTACTATTTAATGTGATCGGTTGTTTGCATTTGTATTGGAAGTAGAACTCTAGGTGGTCTTGTAGGTTTTGGCCAACACCAGGCAAAGCGTGTTTAACTTCGACGCCAGCAGCTTTTAGAGTTTTAGGTTCACCTATTCCTGATAACTGTAAAATATGCGGAGAACCGATAGAACCTGCACTTAAAACAACTTCTTTATTGCAGTTAACAATATGAGTTTTACCACCTTTTTGGTATTCAATCCCAGTAGCTCGTTGTTCTTGTAAGAGCACTTTAGAGACTAAAGCTTTGGTAATGATGGTTAAATTCTTACGTTGTTTAACAGGATCTAAATAAGCACGGCTTGTTGAACAGCGATAACCATTTTTCACCGTCATGTGCATAGGACCAAAGCCTTCTTGCTGTTCACCGTTGTAGTCTTGAGTTACAGGATAGTTCGCTTGCTCTCCAGCTTTAATAAAGGCTTTGTACAATGGGTTTACCATTTCATTGCCATTGTTAACGCCAAGCTCGCCTTTATCTCCTCTGTAATCATCTGCACCTTGGAAAAAGCTTTCTGCTTTTTTGAAGTAAGGTAAACAAGCTTGATAATGCCAACCTTCAGCACCGTGCTCTTGCCATTCATCAAAATCTCTGGCGTGGCCGCGAACGTATACCATGCCATTGATAGAAGAGGAGCCTCCGAGCACTTTACCTCGTGGGCAATGCATGACTCTATCGTCTAAGAAAGGTTCTTCTTCGGTATGAAATTGCCATGCATATTTTTCAGTGTTCATTGGAATAGACAGAGCGGTAGGCATTTGGATAAAAATACTTTTATCTGAGCCACCAGTCTCTAGCAACAATACCTTGTTATTTGGATCTTCTGACAATCGATTTGCTAATACACAACCCGCGGAGCCTGCGCCAACAATTATATAATCGTACTTCATTTGTCTTCTCTGCTGTTGTGTATGGTTAGAACGGGCTTTCAATATCAGTCATGCCAACATAGACCGATTTGGTTTGAGTGTAGCTATTTAGCGTTTCAATGCCGTTTTCTCTGCCAATACCTGATTGTTTGTAGCCTCCAACTGGCATTTCTGCTGGAGAATTGCCGTAGCTGTTGATCCAACAGATACCTGCTTTTAATTGGTGGATCACGCGGTGGGCTCTTTTAATATTTTGGCTGAATACACCTGCCCCCAAGCCAAGAGCCGTGTTATTCGCTCTAATAATTACGTCGTCTTCATCAGTGAAAGTTAAAATGCTCATAACAGGACCAAAGATCTCTTCTTTCACAATAGTCATGTCATCACTACAGTTGATGAATACGGTTGGTGCAACAAAGTAACCATTTGGCGCTGATTCAGGAGATAGTGGATGGCCTCCCGTTAATAATTCAGCGCCCTCAGCTTTACCTTGTTCAATGTAATCGAGAACTAACTGTTGGTGTTTTTTCGAAATAAGTGCGCCTAAATTTACCTTAGGATCTAAAGGGTCACCGGCAATAATATTTTGCTCTGTGCGTTGTTTTAGTTCTGCGGTAAAAGCATCGTAAACATCTTGGTGAACATATACTCGCGTACAGTTAGTGCAAATTTCACCTTGAGTATAGAAATTACCTAGCATAGCAGCACTGACCGCTTGGCTAATGTCAGCATCATCAAAAACGATAAGCGGAGACTTTCCACCAAGCTCCATGGTGACTTCTTTTAAATTACTAGCAGCGCTTTGCATCACTTTTTTGCCTGTACCAACTTCACCAGTAAACGATACTTTTTCGATATCTGGGTGAGTTGTTAGCCATTGACCAACTTCAGCCGCACCTTGAACAACATTAAATACGCCTGCTGGCATACCTGCTTCAATGAATATTTCTGCTAATTTTATTGCCCCCAAAGGCGTCTCTTCAGATGGTTTAAATATCAGTGCATTGCCTGCAGCTAAGGCTGGCCCTGACTTCCAACAAGCTATTTGCAGCGGGTAGTTCCAAGCGCCAATGCCTGCGCAAATACCTAAAGGTTCTTTGCGGGTATAAAAGAAATCGTCGCCAACAGGTTGCTGGCTGCCAACCTGACTTGGTGCTAAACCGGCAAAGTATTCAATGACATCAGCGCCTGTTTCAATATCAACACAATCCGCTTCTTGGATTGGTTTACCCGTATCTTTCACTTCAATAACCGCTAACTCATCATTGCGCTGTCTAAGTAAAGCAACCGCTTTGTGTAATATTCTGCTGCGCTCAATTGGAGTCATCGCTGACCAAGTCGCAAAGCCTTGCTTTGCACTTTCAATAGCTTGCTGCTGAATAAAATCATCGGCGTATTCAACCTGATAAATAACTTCATCAGTGGCGGGATTTTTAACTGCAAAAGCATCACCAGACTTATTGGCCAATGGTGAGCCATTAACAAAGTTTTGGTACACAGGTACGGACATGAAAGTACTCCAAATTAATGCAAAGTAACGGACTTAGTTACTTATCAGTGCTTATTCATCGACACATTTAATGTTGTAAACAAAGAAGTTAACTGGTCGAAAAAGCAATAAAACTCTTATTTATTAAGGCTTGCAGTCAACGTAGTTGGTTTTTATTGAATAAGCGTTCAATATAAAGCGCCATATACTACGTCAATCTAGCTATTATTTGTACTGCCGTACTCGAAACCTCTGCTAATTATTCTAATGTTCGCTTTTACCTTTCGTTTGCCCTATAATGCGCGCCGCGAGACGGCCAGACAATCGCTGCTTTGTCGTTGTGTACTTCGAGTACAGACGGGCAAAGGGGAGGAAAGTCCGGGCTCCATAGGGCAGGGTGCCAGATAACGTCTGGGGGGCGCGAGCCTACGACCAGTGCAGCAGAGAGTATACCGCCGATGGCCTGTTTACAGGCACAGGTAAGGGTGAAAGGGTGCGGTAAGAGCGCACCGCGCGACTAGTAATAGTTCGTGGCACGGTAAACTCCACACCGGAGCAAGTCCAAATAGGCTTCCTATAGGCACGGCCCGTGCTGGAAGCGGGTAGGGCGCTTGAGCCTTGTAGCAATGCAAGGCCTAGACGAATGATTGTCCACGACAAAACCCGGCTTATCGGCTGTCTCGCATCTTCCTTTTTTATTTCAGCATTTAGAATGATTATCCACTCCGCGATATAAGAACTGGCGGCTTATCGGCTGTCTTGCTCCTTCTTTTTCTTCAGTTAGTGCCTAACTGCATCATACGATCGAACAAGTTCGCTAGATCAAACTTCGTTTGTCAGATCGGTTTCACCGTCAGATGGAACATTTGTGGATATGCATTTCGGGTTCCCGTCTAAACTAGCGAATGGTTAAATTGCGATTGGCCAAGGTGGAGCTAAACTTACATTATCATTGACAATTTTTATGGTTGTTTTAGTTACAAAGAGTGGTGAGAGTTCGAATACTTAGCCTATTCTTCGTTGTTTTAATCAACCTACCAATACTCAGCTAAAGGAGTTTTATGACTGCGCATAAATCGAACCAAAAACACACTCATGTAAAACAGCTGTTGAGTAAAATGGATCCAAATATCGCAGCTAGCTTCAGTTATAAACAACGCAAAGCTCTACAAAAAGCCATTAGTACTAGAGGTTGGGATAACCACAACGTAGATTTTAGGCCGACTCTAGCCTTGCCATTTCTACCTTGGAGCTTCTATGTTGTATTTCTCGCTGGTGTCAACAAACGCAGTTTAAAACCGACAGAACGAAATACTGCGGCGATAGCATTTGTGATCATCTTTTTAGTCTTTTTGTTTGTGCTACTGAGTATCGTGTTTGTCATTCTTTATATCTTTAAATCTTGGCTAGGGATTGATATTTTCCCGAATGAGTCTTTAGGTGGTTGGGATTTTTTTAAAGATATATTCAGTTAGCTTTGAGCTTCAGCTAAAACTCTAAATTACTTGATGGTTGGTTTATCATGTAGGCATTTTCTTTTTACTCAATTGTAAAATAGCTTGTTGTAATTTGAATTTCATAAGAAACTCTTGGTCTGAGGTAGAAAGCATCAGTTTCTGCAGAAAAGGAGTCAGAAGTGAAATTGTTGACCACTAGTAGGTTGTTGTTAGTTTTAGTGGCGTGGTCGGTGTTAGCTGGATGTGCTGCACCTGCGATATATAAGCCTGTTGTCATGCCGCCTAAAGTTAAAGGTATGGCTGAAGTAAATACCATTGCGATAACATCGGTGAAGGGCGATTCAGGCTGGCATTATAATGGTCGAGATGATTTTGTTAGAGGTAAGTTATCGTCATTTTTATCCAGCATATCGGCACCGGGCAAGTCTGGTTTTGCAGTTGTTGATAGCGATACGCTCAGCAGTGTGATCAAGCAACAAAAGCTGTCAGAAGATGCAATTTTTGACTCAACAACATCTATTCGACTTGGTAAGTTGGTTGGTGCTGACGCGCTGATGAATGCAAGTTACCAAATATCCAACGTCTCGGATCAAACCTATAAGAATCAATACACAGATTATGAAACCTGTGTCGAGTATAAAGACGACGGTAAAAAGTGCAAAAAGTACAAAAAGCGAACTGAGTACTGCACTAAGCGCAATGTCTCGGTTGAGCTTATTCCGTCCGTGGTTAGTGTCACGACTGGTGCGATTATTTATGCCAATGATTACTCTAGTCACTTATCTTCAAGCAAGTGTCCATCAAGAGGTAATACTTTAAGATCCCCAGACAGCATGGTTGTTGACGGCTTTAGTGATATCTTTAGCCAAATGCGCAGAGACGTTTACTTTTATGAAATCGTACTAAAACTGAACATGATTGAAAGCGATGACTCGTCGATGCCGAAAGCAACTAAAACCCTGCTAAAAGGAGCGATGGAGCTCGTTGAGCAAAATATGGTCGATAGAGCTTGTGGACAAATTGCTAAAGCGGCGGCAAGTTACAATCAATCGCCAGCCATTATGTACAACATGGGCATTTGCAAAGAAGTCAAAGGTGAAAATGAGTTTGCTAAAGCGTTTTTTGAACGAGCGTTAGATTACTCAACTTTGTTAAGTAGCAGTGACAGAGAGCTAGTTTACAGCGCGATCCGCAGAATGGACGGGACTGAAAAGCTTGTTGACCATAAAAATAACCCAATTAACTTCTTTAACCGATTCAGATAAAAAGTGGCTCAATGGATAATCTGCCAAACCTAACGCTGTTAGCAAGAACACTATTAGTCACAGGTTTAACTGTGGCTATTGCCTCGTGTAAGACAACCAATGTTGGCCATCAGGTAAATACTTGTGGTTGTGGTGATTATTTTGTCGATACAGGCATTAATGAACAAACTTTTGCTCAAGAGATCATTTCTGAGCAAATTTACCAAGCCAGTGGCAGCGCCTTTTGCACAGGCTTAAAGCAAACTGATATTGATAATGCAGACAAGGCGGCCAGAGAAAATCTAGCAAAGCTAATATCGGTAAAAGTAGAGACTGAAGAGTTCTCAAAAATCGGTAGTCCAGGCTACGGCGTGACTATTAGAGAGTATCTGCAAAATACCAATTTAGAATCTAAATTAACCGTACAGGGCAGTTATATTGCACATCGGTGGGTGGATAAAAATTATTGCACCATAAACTCAGCGGTTAGAGTATCTAGCAAAAATGCCAAATTATCATTAGAAAGCGCTGAGCACGGACTTAACAACGCAAGTTTTTATATCAAAACCTCGGGCAATAGTTTGGTTGATAACAAGCTACTCGAATATTTTGTCGCCCAAGGTGTGAATAAAATCTCTAGTCAAAACAACAAGCAAGAGTACCGAGTTGAAGCAAACCTGGTTGATGTAAAACAAAAATCTAAAAAAGACCTAAGCTTGACCTTGCAGGTTAAGATCATCGACCAACAAAACAATCAAGTCAGGGAGCTATTTAGTGCTCAAGGCAAAGGTATTACCTATAAAAATTTAAGCTACTCGGCTTTGTATAACCGAGCGGTTGAAGATGCCTTATACGAAATTCAAAGTGTGTTAGCGAAAGGATTAAAATAACAAGTCACTCAGTTGTAAACTGACTCTAGTTATAAAGAAGATAAGCCAATGAAAAAAATAATTTTACTGTTTTATTTGTTGCTCACACCTATGTCGGCACTAGCTGAGGATGCCGAGATAAAAGCTCTACTTGCTGAAATCGTGGCAATTGAAGTGGCGTCTGAACAAAACGAAAAACGTTTAATTGAGCTATTCGACCATCCTGATCAAGGAGTCAGTATTAGCGCCAAAAATCGCTTAGCTCCAATTTATTGGCAGTCTGGGCGTTTAGAAAAAGCGCAAGAGATACTAGAAGGGGTGACTGAAAATTATGAGCAGTATTCTCCAAAATATAAAATTGAGACGTTACTAACTTGGGCATCGTTTGAACTTAGAAGAAATGACTTTCGGTCAGCCGAGCAATATGCCAAACAAGCAAGTGAAGTGGCGTTGGCAGAGCACCAAGAGTTACTCGCTAATACTTATTATTTTCTAGGAGCCGCACTGCGCTCGCAAAGAAAAGAGCTGGAAGCAAAGCACTATTTTGAGTTATCGCTACAGAAGTTTGAACAAGACGGTAATGAGCAAGGGCAGTTTAATGTGTTAAATAGCCTTGGCGTTATGTTCAAAGATATTGGCGATTTAGCCAATGGCATTAAATACCTATTGCTGGCTAGGGAAGTGCTGGCAAGCCATGGCAGCAAAGGCCATAGAGCTGCGGTAAATTATAATCTTGGTGACGTATTTGTTGATTCCAATGAGCCTGAAAAAGCGGTTGAGTATTATCAAAAAGCACTAGAACTGGATTTAGAATTAGGTGATTTAGGCAATGCTGCCTATGACTATACAGGCCTCGCAGAAGCTTTAATGGACTCAGAGCAATATGAATCTGCGTTACAAAATATCCAAAAAGCAATTCAATTACAGCTAGAAATCGATGCTCCGCAAGAGCTATCTAGAGCCTATCTGCAACAAGCTCGAATTTATCGACGATTAGACGATCAAAAACATCGATATGAAAGTATTTTACTTGCTGAGAAAAGCGCAACGGAGTCTAACTCGGCTTACCAGATCATGTCGGTGAATATTAATAAAGCTCAGTATGATTTGGAGCAAAACCTGTTCATCGCAGCACGAGATGATTTATTAGGGGCTTTGCAAGTAGCGAATGAGTTATCACTGGATAACGACAAAGTGAACATACATCAGCTATTAGCGACTACCTATCAGAACTTGGAACAATATCAAAAGGCTTACCAACATTTAGATCAAAGTTACCAACTACAGCAACAATTAAATAATGAAGATAGCCGGGAAAAGTCAGAACGCTACAAACGCGACTTAAACCTGCTTGAACAACAACTTAAAGTCAGTGAACTAGAACAAAAAGAAGCAGAACAAGCCCAAGTTATTGAGTCACAACAAGTTTTACAACAACGTTTAGTCATTGTCGTTATTGCGGTCGGCATTGTATTTATCGCGTTGGCAATACTGTTAATCCAACGTAGAAAACTAGCTGTGTTAAAAGCGGATTTATTAGACCAATCGCTGCAACAAAAACAGCAGTTATTTGCTGATATTTCTCATGAGTTAAGAACGCCATTGACCGTTTTTAAACTTAAGATGGAAGAACTTGAATACAATATTGCCGATGATCCTAAAAGCGTTTATCAATTGCTGCACGATAGAATTGACGGTTTTAACCATTTGATCAATGATATTTCGCTGTTGGCGCAAAACGATCAAGGTGAGTTAGAGCTTAATTTGACAAAGGTTGACTTGTTACCGTTTTTTCAGCTTAGAGTTGAAGACTTAAATGCATTGGCGAAGAAATACGGTTTGTCTGTAGAGGCAAAGATAAATCTAACCAATGAAGCTCAGGCAAGCTTTGATAGCGCCCGTATTAGGCAAGTGTTAGCAAACCTATTTTCCAATGCCTGCCGTTATACCGATGCTCCGGGTCAAGTCAGAATTCAAGTTGAGTTAACTAAAGGCAACCTTGAGATTGTGTTAGAGGATTCAGCGCCTAACTTATCCTCTGAAGAACTAGAAAAAGTATTTGAAAGACTGTATCGAGCCGATAAATCTCGCAGTCGAAAGCTAGGTGGAAGTGGTCTTGGTTTATCGATTTGCCAAAACTTGGTAGAAGCCCACGAAGGTGAAATTCTAGCGGCACAAAGTTCGCTAGGCGGGCTAAAGTTCACAATTAAATTACCGCTTCACATTTGCTGAGAAAGCGCTGTAGAGCAATAAAATAAAGGGTTTTATTGCTCTTAGTTTCGCTACATTCTCCATGGTTTCTGCACATTTCACTCACAATCACCTCACAATGTGATGCCAACATTACGCTTGCAAAAGTCTAGCTTGAGCTAGTAGAGGAGTAGTGTATGAAGCTGAAAAAATTAAAGGTGTTGAAGGTCAAGGCAACCTTGCTCGCGCTTAGTGCGAGTTTTGCCAGTATTGGCCAAACAACACTGTCACCCATATCAATCGATGTTGATGAAAATACTCGAACAGGTGCTACGGTAGGTCAAGTCAGTTTTGTTGACGGCAAACCTACTAGAACCATTCCAATCGAGGTTGGTAAAACGACCTTGAGTAACTGGAGTACTCTAGGTGAAGAGTTTGAGTCAATCCCATTTTCAACAGCGTTTTCGCAAAATCCACTGGTGTTTGGTCAAATTCAATCAAGCAGTGACTATCGAGTTGAATATATGCCGAAAGACGAGTTAGGCGGTCGACCAGGTGTCCGTTCTGCTCACGGTTACTCATACCTTATGCGTCAGCGGATTGATAATGTCTCTGCGACTGGATTTGAAGCTGCGCTTGAATCACAGTTGGATTTGGCAGCTAACACAGGCATTAAAGAAATGCTGAACAAAGGAGAACCTGAAACTTTTGGTTGGTTAGCGGTTGGCACTGAAGCTCAAGGTGTTTGGACTATGTCTCAGTTTGAGGCTTTGGCTACGGGGACTAGTGTTACACATAAAGAGTTCAACCAAGATTTTTCAGCTTCATTTGATAGTTCTCCAACTATTATTTCAAGCATAACTACCTACAACGGAAGTTCACAATCCGGCGTTGGTGTTTACAAACTTAATAAAAATAGTGCTGATATTTATATTGATGAGATAGATGATAATGAGCATCCTGCTGAGAATGTGAATATTTTAGCAGTGTCAGGTAATGGCTTTTTATCTCATGCTGATGACAACTTAACTGAGTCAGTAATTGTTGCTGAGTATGGTCAAGTCAAAATCATGGATACAGGCATTGGTGAACCATTTGAAATTGCACTGAGAAAAGACTTCCATGACCCTGTGGTGTTTGTTCAAGCGGTTGGTTTTGATACTCATATTTACGATGCTGCAGTTCGTTTAACTAGCATTGATAGTAAGAAATTTACGGGCTACCTACACTCCAATCTTGAAAAGCTTTCTAAAGATAGGTTTGATGAATTTACCCTTCATTATCAGGTGTTTGAAGCTGGTGATTGGGAAATCCCGCTGGAAAACTACGACTATGAAATCATTTCAGGAAACGAAACTGGCGCATTCGTTCTTGACCATCAGTCAGGTAAAATCAAAGTTGCCGATCAAACCCAGTTAGACTTTGAGTCTGGCAATAACCAATTTATTTTTACCGTTCGTGTAACCGATGGTTTGGGCAACCAGTACGATACTAAGGTAACTATTAACGTAAATGATATTAATGACTCACTAAATAACGATGCACAAACTATATCTGGCTTAGTAGCAGATGATTGGACTGGTTGGTCAGTAGCACCTGCTGGCGATTTTAACGGTGATGGTTTTGACGATATTATTGTTGGTTCGCCACAGTCTAATTATTACGGAAATGATAGTGGTGTTGCTATTGTTTTGTTCAGTGATGCTTCTGGGACTTTCCCATCGCTAAATCAAGTTGAATCGCACAACCGAGGTATTCTCATTATTGGTGCAGCAGAGGGTGATAATGCAGGTTTTGCGGTTGCTGGTGGTGTCGATATAAACGGCGATGGTTTATCTGATGTTGTGGTTGGTGCACCTTATGCCGATGTGAATGGCAAAGAGTCAGGGGCCACTTATGTGGTGTTTGGTAAAGCCGATAACGCAGACGCTGTATTATTGGCCGACTTAGCTTCTAATAATAGTAACCAAGGTTACGCAATCTATGGCGCATACAGCAGAGATTTGACTGGTGGTACTTTAGTTGTAGGTGACGTTAACGGGGATGGTCTAGGTGATGTTGTTATTGGTGAAACCATAGCTCGCTCTCTCGTTACTACACTAGTGTACGAAGGCAGTTCTTTCCTTGAAGAGCCGTACCCTGATCCAAATATGGCCTATGTGGTTTATGGTAAAAAAGACGGCAAAGCGCTTAATTTAGCAGAGGTAGCCGAGGACGATAATACTTCAGGCTATGTTGTGTATCGCTCTAGTTTAACTTACCTTGATGATTGGCAATTTGGTGCCCAAGTATTACCAACTGGTGACTTCAACAGTGACGGTTTAACTGACTTTATCGTGAACCGAGGTTTACATGGTGAAAACTCAGGTGTAAACAAAGTTGTGTATGGTCGTGTTGGTGGCACATCAGTTAACTACAACAACATCAAGAAAGACGGCAATGGTATCAATATTGTTGCAGAAGATGGGTTTTATGCCTTTGATTTCTACACTTCAGTATTAAATGTCTTACCTGGTTTTACCACATCGAATGTTGGTGATGTTAACGCCGATGGTATTGATGATATTGCTTTATTATTAACGGATATCGATTGTTGTAACGATATTGAGTACCCAAGAGCATACATTCTATTTGGTGGTGTTGACTTTTCAGATGAAATTAAGCTAGCAGATATTGCCAACGGCGTAGGTGGCTTCATTATCCATAATGACGTTTCCGACAATGAATTTCATTCATTAAAGACCATTTTAGGCTCAATTGGCGGTGCGGGCGATCTAAATGGTGATGGTTTTGATGACATCATTATTGGCGACCCGTATGTTGCCAGTCAAAAAGGTCGAGTTTATACGGTCTATGGCCGCTCTGGAACTGACCCAGTTTACTTAAGCGAAGTGATTGAAAGCGGTCAAGGTTTTTACTCTGAAGGCAATGGGAGTGCACAGTTAGGTCAAATGATCGCAAGTGCTGGTGACGTTAATGCTGATGGTATTAAAGACATCCAGTTTGGCGTGCCTTCTGCAACGGCTTTTGTGGAGGGGGCTGAACTATCTAATGCTGGTTCGGTGTACGTTCTACACGGTGATGGTAAACAAGTTACTCATTGGGGGACAACTGCAGACGACATTGTTGTTGGTGATGCAAATGGTAATAACATTGCTACTGGCGCTGGTGACGATACGGTTACTGGTAACGGCGGTGCGGATGCCATCTACACAGGCCCTGGTAATGACACTATTACTATTTCAGATGTGAACTTTGTTCGAATTGATGGTGGCGGTGGTACCGACACTATCAAACTCACTGGCAGTGGTCAGTTCTTAAACCTTGCTCAAATGTCAGCTAAAGTCAGAAGTGTTGAAGTCTTCGACATCCGTGGTGCAGGCTCAAATGAGCTATCTATTAACAAAAGTGCAAGTGGGAACTCAAATATTCGCATTATCGGCGATGCTGACGATACTGTATATGCTGCTAATAACCAATGGCAAGACACAGGAACAACACGCGTTGTAGACAATGTAACTTACCAAGTTTATCAAGTTGGTGATGCTGAAATGCTAGTTCAAGTCGGGGTTTCAACAGAGATCAACAATGCACCTACTATCGAAAATCAGTCATTTAGTATTGTTGAAACTGCAACGGCAAATAGCGTAATTGGCACCTTGCAGGCTTCAGCTAATGACGTTGGTGATTTTGTTACTTTTAGTATCATTACTAACAATGCTGACGATGCTTTTGCGGTTAATTCAATTACTGGTGAGCTATCTATTAGTTCTAATGTTTCTAGTTTGGATTATGAAGAAAGTAGCAGTCACGCCATTACCGTTCAAGTCATCGACCAATATGGTGAAATTGACCAGGCAACTATCACTATAAATGTGAACGACGTACAAAGTATCGTTAACTCATTTGAGTTTGACATGAGTGGCGATCACAGCACCTTTGGCTCGAATGTTTTTGTTGATTTACTTGGTTTAGGTACACAAAACTATTTGGGTTATGAAGCTGAAGATGCGCAGTCTAGCTTAGTTTACTCAGCTGATTTAGGTAAGGTTGATGCTAACATTGCCTATGCAGAGTTTGGCTGGGAAGGTGAAATTTCTTTTGAGCCTAGTTTAGTTATTCAAGGTGGTGGTATTAGTGCAGATGTTCCACTATCAATGGAGTTGGCTTACTCTGATGAAATCCAAGTGGGTCAAGAAACGTTAATTACTACCTTGTTTAAATACGATGACAATGCCGAGTTTTTAGCAAAATCACCTTCATTCGACTTAGACTTGGATATCGGTTTTAGAGACTTTACTTTTTATCTTAAGTCCGACTTCTTTACTGGCGACGATGGTCAACCGCTGTCTACGCATACACATTTAGATACGAGTGTTGGTATATTTGATTTGTTGGGCATGAGCGTCTCTGCAAATACTTATGGTGCGGCTAGTACCATGTGTTCAGCCGTACCTGTATACAGCGATACTTTAGATTTTGTTAAAGGTTTAGACGACAGTGATGAGTTGGCTTTGTTAATCGCTTTAGGTGAACTCGCTGATGACGCTGAACAAGCTGATTTAGAAGGTAATACCTTTATTGCTGATCTTGATGAAGATACAATTATTGAGCTGATGACTCAGCTTAACTTCAAAGAGTTCTTTAAAGACCATAAAAAATTCGACTCTAGATGTTTACTAGCAGATGGTTCAATTGACCCACTTCGAATGATTGCAAGTATTGAAGATGATTCTTGGTATGAAGACGAAATCTGGTGGGGCTCTCATTGGGAACGTTGGGCTGCAGGTGTGCTATTCCAAAAAATGGCTGCTGAAGGTGAAGAATGTCAGCTTGATTACTTCGCGCCAGTAGGCGAAGACCTTTACAAAAAATACGAATTCCAATTACTTGATACCTTCATTTCTGCACGAGTTGGTTTAAAACAAGACTTCTATATTGATATCAGACCGCTTGCTACCTTAACCTTGGAAGACGGCACGCAAATGGTATTCAGAGCGGAAGAAGACATTAAATTCACGCCTGAGCTACACCATGACGTAAACAACGACGGTATCATTGACGCAGATATTACGGTTGAAGTTAATGCGGTATTCAGTAACGAAAGTGACTTCTTACCAGAGCTATACTTCCCTATGAAGTTCTTAAACTTTGGCTATGAGTTGCAAGAAGCTAGTTGTGATGATGGCATCATCAACCTTTACGGTAAAAATGGCATGCATTATGACAAAGGCGGCCTTGGTCCTTACTTTGACTTTGAGTTTATCGTTGAAGCACATACTATCCAGATGAAAGGCTTTAGCTTTGAAGAGCCATTAGCTGATGAAGTGGTGCATACCTACAATACAATGCAAAGCACAAACCCGATTGAAATTGTCGTTGATGACTTTGGCAAATCGGCGGGTAGTGGTTCGATTACCTTACCTTCAGACATAGAAACCAATGAAAACTTCTATGATGATTATGTATTAGATTTTGAAGGCTCAAATGAGTTCTTGATGTCTAAGCAAACCGTGTCTAAGCGTATTTCGTTTGACTTGTGTAGTAATGATGGCGCGTGTGGTGAACCGATTCTGTCGTATAAGAACAATGCACCAACGGCAAGCAATATTCAGGTATCGGGCAACGTTATTGCTAAACAAACAATAACGGCAAGCTATGAGTATGACGATAACGAAAGTGATCCTGAAGGCAGTACCGTTACTCAGTGGTACATTGCCGCTGACGCTGAAGGCTCTAATGCTCAGGCAATTGTTGATGAAACAAGTGCTTCTTACACTTTAACAACATCAAATGTTGGTAATTATGTACGTTTTTGTGTAACGCCTCATGACGGCAGTATGTTCGGTTTGATCACTTGTAGCGATTGGCAGCAGGTTGAAAGTTCATACTATAAAGACTTATCTGTATTAACGGGTTTTGGTCAAGCAATGGTGTTTGATGGTGCGACGCAATCTATTTTACAACCTAATAATGATGGCTTTAATCCGGACCAAGGTTCGTTCACTATTGAAGCTTGGTTAAATGTGACTGAATACAATGTCGATAGTCACAATAATATCCTTACCTATAAGACAGCAACTAATGACGGTCGTGCCGCGCTAAGAGTGCAAAATGATGGTTCTCTGCGAGTAAAAGCAACAGACACAGAGTTCTTTACTGCTGCAAGTATTGATGTGGGCAAGTGGCATCATGTTGCGATAACTTTTGATAATGGCAGTTCACAACTCAATGTTTATGTTGATGGTGAAAATGTCTTGTCAGAAACAGATACGTCAACATTCGGTGTAACCGACTTTGTTTGGGGCTCGAATAAGAACCAAGGCAATAGTTTGTTTAACGGTAAGTTGGATGAAGTTCGTGTATGGAAAACAGCAAAAACTCAGCAGCAGGTACAGCAAGGTATGTTGGCCGCGCCAAACTTGAACGACGTTGATTTATTCTCGTATATTAATTTTGATGTTGGTACTGCCAATTCAGTTCTAGAGCGTGTAAGCGGCGCTTCGATAGCGACCAAAGCAAATGCTAATTATGAAAAACACCTTTCATATGCGAGCTTTGATGGCAGATACGACTACATTGAAGTACCAGATGATGATGCCTTAAATTTCTCACAACAGGACTTTACTGCCCAAGCTTGGTTTTATGTAACAGGCAATGGTAATAGAGAGCGTCCAATTGTGCTGAAACGTAAAAAGAACAATTCAAGCACAGGTTGGGGAATTAAACTGAGCGACAGCGAGAAGCTTCAATTCTCCTATAGCGGCAAAGCTATGACCAGTGAGCAGGTGATTGTTAACAAGCAATGGTATCATGTCGCTGTCACTGTGGATCGCGCATCTGGCATAGCCAGTATGTACATTAATGGCGTATTTGAGAAGTCGTTAAACGTTAGTAGTGTTACTAATTTGAACAACTCGCAACCACTGCGCATTGGTAAACACAGTTATGGTGGCAACTTCGATGAAACCTTTAAAGGTTACATTGATGACGTTGCTATTTGGAACAGAGCGTTAACTCAGTCAGAGATCCAAGCTTGTATGTCATCAATGCAACGTGCTTGCGGCACTGACTTAGTCGCGTTTTATGACTTTGAAGGTGCTAACGTTGATAACAAGGCTCAGAACCAGTTCCATGGCGCAGCATACAGTGGAGCAAAACTGGTTGAAGAGTTCTCAGTGAACTATCACTCGGTTGGTGGACAAACGCTTTCTGCAATGGTTCCAGTTGGCAACGGTGTATATTTTGAAGTGACTAGTACACCTATTTACGGTACTTGGTCGTTCAACAAAACAACCGGCGCATTTGATTATACGCCACACACCAGCAACTCTGGTAAAACTGACTCATTTAGTTACATCATTTACGATGCTAACGATGGCTACAGTTCAGAGAGAACAGTGACCATCACCATAGAATAATAATGATAAGGTCATTTCTAATATTAGCCGCGACTTCTTAGTCGCGGCTTATTTATATCCGCACCTCTGAACTCATTCGCAATCACCCCTTCACAAGTCCTGCCTCATCTTAATCTAGCGCGAAGCGATCTAGCAGTTGAAAACTGATCTAACGGTTCACCGATCTTTGCTGTGTTTTGCGATAATGACGCCAACTCTATTGTTAACGCTCTCCCCATCTTATTTAGAGGACATATGTTTGCAAATGTGCAGATTTTCGTAGAAATAAGGAGAAATTAAGGAGTTGCTCCTTGTCGCAGGATTTTTCAAGAGTGTTTATATAACATACAAATTATCCAGTGTGATAAGGCCATTCCATAGCTTTTACCACAAATGACAAATAGCCATATTTAAAGGGAAGCCAGATGAAATCTTTAATCAAACAGTTCGCGCTTGGTGCAGCCATTATTCTATCGTCGCCACTTAGTTACGCTGGCGCGATCAGTGACTACTCATTGAATAGCGATACTCGTATCGTTACCGACTCACGTAATAATCTAGAGTGGTTGCAATGGTCAGTAACTAGAGGTGATTCGCTAGACGAGGCATTAACGGAATATGCCAGTCAAGGTTGGCAATTGGCCTCAGGCGCTCAAGTTGCAGGGTTGTTTAATACCTTTGATTTAAGTTATGGCGACTTTGTCTGGCAAGATGGAGTGTCTAACCGTCGTGATACTCCTCAAGATGTCGATATCGAAAGTCCCGATGATCGAGAGCTAATATTTGTTTCATTATTCGGTGACACTATTAATCGAAATGGTTGGCAATACTCAGGAGCGTTATTTGGTTTTGGCGACAATGATAATACTTACAACTGGGCACAAGTGAGTGATGATTGGGGCTTTTCATTTCCAGGTGATGCACCGTCTCCTTTTCAAGAAGGTGAAAACCGTCTTCAGTTCAATTACAGCAATATTGGTAGTTTCCGAAGCGGCCTTGGGGTTGCGCTTGTTCGTAGTACTGAGCCAAGCGCCGTGCCAGAGCCATCTTCACTTGCTTTGTTTGGCCTAGCGCTAGCTGGCGTTGCACTTCGTCGCAGGAATGCAAAATAAATCAATGCCAAATGAGTGCGTCTTATATGGCGTACTTTATATCGTAACCGCATGTTAAATATAAATTTATTGGTAGCGTAACAATATGAAAAAAAACGTCTTAATGAACCTTGTATTCGCTTCATCTTTTTTACTTTCTGGTATAGCGCAAGCGTCTTTGATCACTAATGGTGATTTTGAAAATGGCCTTACGGGGTGGACATCCTATACCACTGAAAATGGTACAACAGAGTATTCCGAAAATGATCGTTGGTTTAATTGGCGAGATGGTTCAGGCATCTTTTCTTTTGATACTAATGGCGATGGCATCAAATCAAATGCCTTGTTAACAGTGCCTTTACGTGACCCAAGTATCGATATACATGATGACCAGCTTGAGGGCGGTGGCGTATTTCAAACTTTTTACTCTGTAGGTGGTGAAGCAAACATTTTTGCAGATATCGCTTTTTATGATTTCCAAGAGTACGCCATATCAGGTGGTGAGTTCATTTTGTATTTGAATGGCGTTAAGTTACAAACCTACGATTTCTCACGTACTACTTTTGGTAACTATACTGAGCGTTTTGCTATTGATGAAACGGTTGAATTATTAAATGGTGAAAACGAACTACGTTTTGAATTCTTAACCAATTTCAGAACTCGTTGGCAGTCTTACTTCGTTGATAATGTTGCGGTTGTGCAAGATAGTCAAGATGTTCCAGAACCTTCATCTCTTGCTTTATTTGGTTTGGCGCTCGCTGGGATTGCCATTCGTCGTAAAAAAGGCAAGGCAGCGGCTTTTTAATAGCTGACAAAATTTAACGAGAGAGTGGGGGAAGTAGTTAAACCTACTCTCTTTGTAAACTTTATCTCTAACTGTTTCGGAGACTCTTATGAAAACTCCAACTATGTCTTTAGCTTTAATTCAAAGCAAACTCACTCGAACATTTTCCATCACATCTTTATGTCTTATTCTAATGGCTTGTGGTGGTGGCTCATCCGATTCAGGCTCAGAAACGGCAACGCCTAGTACTCCAACCCCGAGTACCCCAACGCCTTCCACACCAACAAATACCGCGCCCACAGGCAGCGTTAATTTGGTTGGTGAAGCGGTTGTTGGACAAACGCTTAATGTGCAACAGAACTTAGCTGATGCTAACGGGCTAGGGGATTTTACATATCAATGGCGACGCTTGGTTAATAACAGCCATCAAGTTATCGCAGGCGCCTCCTCTGATAGTTATCAAATCACAGCACAAGATGTTGGCTTTAGCCTTTCGGTTGAAATTAGCTATACCGATGGTGATAGTTTTGCTGAGAGTATTAGCAGCTCAGAAACAGCAATTGTGGCTGATAACTCACCAACAAATAGTGCACCTACAGGCAGTGTTAGTTTAGTTGGCGAGGCAGTTGTTGGACAAACGCTTAATGTGCAACAGAGCTTAGCTGATGCTAATGGACTGGGGGATTTTTCTTACCAATGGCGACGCTTGGTTAATGATGATCACCAAGTGATTGATGGTGCTACAGCGAATGGTTACCAAATTACAGCAGAAGATGTCGGCTTTAGTTTGTCGGTACAAATTAGCTATACCGATGGTGACGGTTTTGCTGAAAGTGTTAATAGTGCCGAGAGTTCATTGGTGGTTGCTGCATCAAGTGGCAATTCAGCTGGCAAACCGAATATTCTACTTATTATCTCCGATGACCAAGGTATTGATGCATCAGCTCAGTATAGTGTCTCCGCAGACCTACCTGTTACACCTAATTTAGATCGTTTAGCTAATCAAGGTTTGATTTTTGATAGCGTATGGGCCACACCTGCTTGCACTACCACTCGTGCAACTTTGATGACAGGTTTACACGGCATTAATAGCGGTGTTGATTTTGTTCCTGCGGTGATGGATAGCAGCATAGATACCTTGCCTAGGCAGATTAAAAGTATTGATGCCGACTACCAAACCGCGGTTGTTGGTAAATGGCACTTAGGTGGCGGCAACCCTGATTTAGATCACCCAACGGACAGCGGTGTTGATTACTACGCAGGAACCATCGCAGGTACGGTTTCTGACTACTATGACTGGGAACTGACAGAAATGGGAGAAGTCAGCCAGAGTAGCGATTATCACACCACTGGAGTAACTAATTTAGCGATTGATTGGTTAGAGCAACAAAACAGCCAGAACAAACCTTGGTTTATGTGGTTAGCTTATGTAGCACCTCACTCACCTTTCCATTTACCACCAAACGATTTACATACTCGTAATGACCTAACGGGCACTGCAAGCGACATTCAAGCGAATAAACGCGATTATTATTTAGCTGCAATTGAAGCCATGGACAGTGAAATTGGCCGATTATTGGCTTCAATGCCACAGGACGAATTAGACAATACCTTGATTGTTTATATTGGTGATAATGGTACCCCTCAAGGCGTCATTGACGGCAGTGTGTTTAGCAACGGCCATAGTAAAAACTCCTTGTATGAAGGCGGGGTAAGAGTGCCTATGTTTGCCTCAGGTTTTGGGGTTGAGAGGCAAAATCAACGTGAAAGTGCGCTAGTAAATAGCACAGATATATACGCTACATTTAGCCAAGTTGTAGGTGGTGCTAATAGTCTGCTAAAAGACAGTTATAGTTTCCATCACTTGTTAACCGAAGCGACGGAGCCGTTACGCAAATATAATTACACCGAGTTTAAACGAGACAATGCAACGGGCTACGCGGTAAGAAATCAAGACTATAAATTACTTGCTTTAGATGGCGAAGAACCAGCTTTGTATCGTGTTAGTGAAGATTTGGGTGAAACGCAAGATTTGAGTGGAGAAGCTGGCATGTCTAGCATTTTGGCTGAACTTAATGCGGAAGCAGCAAGAGTTCGAGGTGAGCAAAGTGCAGCTATTGATATTACCAACGCGATTTTAACTAAACGCAGTGGCGATTGTGCTGACTATATAGAGCGTTACCAATCCAGTGCCCTTGATGTAGCCAATAGCGTTGTCTTTAATGGTCAAATCACCATTTCACTGGTAAATGATAAGTGTCATTTTGATACCAATAATATTCCTAATCACGACTTTAACGATGGTGGCCATGCTTTCCCACATCATGTCTCAGAGCAAGATGCTCAGCTAGAAATTACCGCGGCTCCCACTCATGCTAGCAGCACTACCGCTTTGACGTTACAAACCAACAATGCCGTTATGCTAAACGGTGTGAAAGTGGATTTAATTGCCGCAGCTTGTTATGGCGTTGGTAATGAAAAATCAGGCTGTGGTGATATGAGTCAGCCTTGGCGTTTTGATCCTATGCATCAAGCTAATGGCTTTAGAGTAGATAGCCACAACGCGCACTCACAAAGTAATGGTGCTTATCACTATCACGGCAAACCTAATGCTCTATTTGACGACAGTGATGATAGTGCAGCCTCGCCAGTTATAGGTTTTGCCGCTGACGGTTACCCAATTTTTGGTTCTTACTTCAACGATAACGGTACCATTCGCAAGGCTCAATCGAGCTATCAACTAAGAAGTGGAGAGCGGCCGTCGGGTGATGGCAACCCTGGCGGTAGCTATGACGGTAGTTTCAGAGATGATTATCAATACGTGGAAAATAGCGGTGACTTGGATGAGTGTAACGGCATGGTTCAAGATGGCGTATACGGCTATTACATCACCGATGGCTACCCTTACGTTCTAGGGTGTTTCAAAGGTACGCCAGACGCTTCTTTTAACAAGTAGCGACAGATAAAACGTCACCTTCCTCTAGCGGGGGGCGATCTAACGGCTTGCCGATCGCTCTTTAAGTTTTATAGAGACACCCACCTAAATCGAGTTATCTGATTTAGATTTGAATGGGTGAGACTTACATGGGTGTCTCCGTTATTTCTCTCTCTAGAGCGAAGCGATCTAGCAATCGAAGACTGATCTAACGGCTTGCCGATCGCTCTTTAAGTTTTATAGAGACACCCACCTAAAATGAGTTATCTGATTTAGATTTGAATGGGTGAAATTTACATGGGTGTCTCCGTTATTTCTCTCCTCTAGCGCGAAGCGATCTAGCAGCCGAAGACTGATCTAACGGCCTGCCGATCGCTCTTTAAATTTTTATAGAGACACCCACCTAAACAGAGTTACTCGATTGAGATTTGAATGGGTGAGATTTACATGGGTGTCTCTGTTATTTCTCTCCTCTAGCGCGAAGCGATCTAGCAGTCGCAGACTGATCTAGCGGCTTGCCGATCTTACTCGGCTATCTTTATTCGGTAAGGAATAAACTGCGGCTAAATGTGCAGAACTGAGTTGAAATAAGAAGAAATTGTGGAGTTAACGTCCATTGCAGGATTTTTCGGACTTGTTTATATAACATACAAACATAGAGTGAAGAACAAGCCCTGTGAGGGTTTGTCATCATCCATTATTACAAGCCGGAGATTAAGGGAAACCGAATGAAGTCTTTAATGAAACACTTGATACTTGGCGCTGCCATTGTTCTATCATCGCCACTAAGTTACGCGGGAGTGATCAGCGACTATTCACTTGATAGTGACTCAAACATAGTAAAAGATTCAGGCAACAACCTTGAATGGTTACAGTGGTCAGTAACACGAGGTCAGTCAATTACAGACGCATTAGCACAATATGCCAGTGCAGGTTGGCAGTTAGCCTCAGGTGCTCAAATGGCTGAACTGTTTAATACTTTTGCTCTTAGTTATGGCGATTTTGTATGGCAAGACGGGGTATCAAATTTTTACGAGTCACCTGTTGATGGCGATACAGAGAGTATTGATGATCCTGAGTTATTCTTCATCTCATTGTTTGGTAATACGCACGACAGTAGCCAACAGCAATATTCAGGTGCTTTGTTTGGACAAGGTAACCGATATGACTGGGCGGCAGTACAGGACGATATTGGCAATGGCAGTAATGACATTGCTTCACCTCACAATGCAGGCTTTAATAGTTTGCGTTTTAATAGTACGGCTAATAGCTCTGTTCGAGAGAATTTAGGTGTAGCTCTTGTTCGCTCATCTGCAAATAGTAACACTGTACCAGAACCATCTACCCTCGCTTTATTCAGTTTAATGTTAATTGGCCTAGGCTTGTATCGCAGAGCATAAACTAAACTTCCTCACGAATGCATAAGAGGCACGCACGATAACTTGCGTGCCTCGACACAAAGCTTTATTTAGTTCATACACCTCTTTATTTTATTTTCTCTAAAATGACCTAAAAGTTGATAACTTAACACTAACTCCATCTTTTTATATTCATCTAACGGCTATTGCGATATTCTCCTTGTTAGTTTCAAGGTAGAAGGTTCCCTAAGCTATGGAGAGTCGTAAATCTCAGCGATTTGCTGACCGGTTATGTCACAACCCTTTCAATCTCTTTCGCTCAGTGGCAATGTTCAACATAAACTGACTATCAGCAATATAAACAATAATAAGCTGAGTTGGCGTTGTGGGTAACTTTGAATCTAATTATTTAACTTTTAATAATGGATGGAAAAATGCGTAACAAATTATGGTTTGTTATGGCCTCTCTTGTGATGTCAGTAAGCGTGCATGCAATGACACCACCAAGTAAGGCTCAACTAGAACAGTATAAAAAAGACGGAACACTGCAACAAAGGATTGAAACGGCGAAAGCGTTAAATACCCATCGTTTCAACCCATCACTGGTTAAGCAATTCGCTCAGCGCAATCTGGCTGCACTTAAAGGTGGTGAGCAAAGCCAAGCAAATAATGAACAAGAAGCAACACCTTTGGATGGTTATTTCCCAAGTGTTGGCGCGCCTAAAATGTTAGTGCTGCTGGTTGAGTTTCCAGACTATCAACACGCCGATGTGAATAGCAGAGACTATGTTTCAAGTCGTATATTTGGCACTGGCGATGTAAACGAGTTTCCGTATGACAGCCAGCGCGAATTCTACCTTCGTTCTTCATATAAGAAGCTGGATATTCAAGGTAATGTTTTAGACTGGTTCCAAACTGACTATGACAGGCCAGTAGACAACGGCAATAATCATAGTGAAGTTACTCAGCAGATCATAAAGGACGCAATTAATTACCATGATGTGCAAGGTCATGACTTTAGTCAGTATGACAATGATGGCGACGGTGATATTGACTATGTTGCTGTTATTTGGACTGGCCCTACAGGGGCATGGGCAAGTTTATGGTGGGGATCTTTTTTTGGTTTTTCCGATGACTCTTTCACCGTAGACGGCAAAACGATCAGCACAATATCTTGGCAGCAAGTATCTTACAGCGAAGATGAAGGGCCTTTTTCTCCAACTACGCTAATACATGAAACCGGGCATGCTTTAGGGTTACCAGACTTTTACGACTACGACGGTGACGTAGGCCCTAAAGGCGGTCTAGGCGGTATGGATCAAATGGCTGGAGGTCATGATCACAATAGCTTTACTAAATATATCTTAGGCTGGTTAACCCCTGAAGTAGCAAATGGCAGTATCCAAGATTTATCCTTATTACCTCTGAGTAAAAATGCCAGCTCAATACTGTTGAAAAAAGATGCCACAGACTCGACCAAATGGGATGAGTTTTTTATTGCTGAATATCGCAATAAATACGGTAATGACCAAGGGTTACCAAATGAAGGCTTGGTTGTTTGGCATATTGACGCCACACTTAATCAGTGGGGATATTTTGAGAACAACAACAGCTTTACCGATCACAAGTTGATTCGACTAGTACAAGCGGATGGCCTTGAGCAAATTGAATCACTAAGTGCTGCCGCAGATGCAGGAGACTTCTTTACAACAGGGCAAGAGTTCTCACCAAATACTAGGCCGCAAACCCGTTTTAATGATGGTGGGCATAGTGGTGTTAGCCTGAAAAACATCAAGGTATCTACTGAAAAGGTTGATTTAACAACGGAAATTTACGACTCAGTGCCTAATTTTGCCATTGTTGGAATTGAAGATCTTGGCCTAGTAAGGGCTGGTCAAACATTAACGGTTAGTTCAAACGACGACGATATAGAAAAGGTTGAAATTTATTCTGACGATACGCTGTTAAAGTCAGTGACAGAACCGCCTTATAACCTAACATTTGACAACGAATTGATAACAACGGGTGAGCACGAAATTAAAGTCGTAATGACTAATCAACAAGGTGGCAAAAGTACAGAATTCTCTCAAATATTATACTTTGACGGTAAGCCTAGTAACTTAGTGGTCAATCTCACTGATGAAAAAGATCAAGAGTTAACAGAAGTCTTTAGTAATAGCCGAATTTAGTGTTGTTGAAAGTAGTAATCTAATTCCTTTATCCAGTGTTGATTTCCCTTTAGTTCATTTAAGTTTTGGCTCCTCTTATGGTCCTTGGGTTGAAGCTGAAGATGGAGCAAAGAGTGCTAGCTCTTTAGCGAGAACCGGCTCAAGCGGCAACAGATCGAAAGGATTAAATCTTACTTGGCTGATGGCGGAAAATTAATTATTGAAGGCGAAAGTGTACTGAACCAGACGCCACTTCTACGTGAAGCTTTGGGGGTAAATACGACAAACACCGACGTACGTATTGAAGCCGTTACAGGTACTAATTTGCAGAACGATGCAAGTATAGAGGCTACAGTGACTGAGGAGCGAGGCCCAGTTAGTGTTGATTTGATAGAAAATGCCGATGACAATCAAGCAAACGTGTTACTTACTGCAAAAGGTCAAAAGTACGACTTTGATACTGGTCAATGGTTAAGGGCAGAAGGCACCTGCTCACTAGCTAAAGAACTGGCTGAACTTAATACAAAAGTCGTTATTTCTTCTTGTTTATCGAGTTATTTAAACAAATCTGAAAAGGCAAATGTTTACAATACCTACCTAGAATATCTTGATGTTAAAGCTAAGCTCGTTGGTAATAGATTGCCACAAGTAAACGCAGGTGAAGACCGAGAAGTGGAAGAAGGGGTAGAGGTTACTTTACTTGCTAATGCGATTGACCCTGACAATGATGAGTTAACAATCACTTGGTCGCAGACAATTGGTCAGAGTGTCACTTTAAGCGATATAAATAGCTTAACTCCATCTTTTACCGCGCCTGAAGTTGAGTTTAGAGAAGTGGTAGAGTTTGAATTAAAGGTTGAAGACGGCGAAGCAACGGTCACGGACCTTGTTGCCATTATCGTTAATAATGTAAATAATCCACCAGTCGTATCAGCTGGTGACGACGTTTCTTTCGATGAAGGAAGTGGTTGTTAAGCTAAATGCAACGGCAACGGATACAGACGGTGATGATTTAACGATAACTTGGAAGCAACTATCAGGTGAGTCGGTAACGTTATCCGATGCAGAAACATTAACGCCTTCTTTTACCGCTCCAGAAGTCAAAGAAACACAAATGTTTGAATTTGAGTTAACGGTTACGGATGGTAATGTAAGGGCGACAGATGTTGTCGTTGTTTCGGTTAATCATGTCAACAAGTTGCCTGTTGTTTCAGCTGGTACTAGTCAGTCTGTTGTTGAAGGTACTGCTGTAAATCTGAGTGCAAGCGCAACAGATGCCGACGAAGATGAGTTAACAATTAGTTGGACTCAAACTAGTGGCCCTCAAGTGTCATTATCAAACTCTACAACATTAACCCCAAGCTTTACTGCACCAGAGGTCAGCAGTTCTCAAGTCTTAGCGTTTGAAATAACGGTATCAGACGGTCAGGAAAGCGCTAAAGACAGTGTGTCAGTAACAGTGCAAAACTCAACAACCACAACCGCACCTGCAACGAATAATGCTTCATCGGAGCAATCTTCAGGCGGGTCAACTGGAGGCATGTTGGTGGCGCTGTTATCTATGTTTGTTGGTCTGAGAAGATTGACTGCAAAGCAACTTAGCTAACTTATAGGAAGAAGTTGAACGGCTTTGTTCAACTTCTTCTTTGTTTACTTAGTTTTTCAGTAAGTTAATTTGCTGGATGCGAAACGGCACTCCCCACTTTGCTTGCATTAGAACTTGTGGTTGCTTGCTGCCTAAAATGTTTACTATTGCCCCCTCGCGCTTAAACTCCTTAGGTAAGTTAATAGGCTGCAGCTTTTCTCCTTGGCTGTTGATTAGACCAAAGGTGCCATTTAATTGAGGTAATTTAACCACTTTAGCTTGTTGCCAAATTAATACCTCCTTGGCGATAGCTTGGGTATCTTCTATCACCTTATTTTCACCTTGGTTTTGACAGCCTGCCAAAGTGAATAACACGGCGATGACTAATAACAACTTCATTGATCTTTTCCCTGATTTATCTGGTTATGGCTCGCTAATATAGTGTATTTAAAGCTTTGCATTAAGTGTTATTTAGCAAACGTGTATGCAATGCGCTTGTTCGCTTTCGAAATCGAAAAATAATTCTCACATTCGCAAAATAGTTTTAGGCTTTCATCCGAATAAAAATAATAAACTCAAATAAAACAAATGCTTAAACTTTGGTACGCGGTTTGATATAGCAAGTTAGGTTTAACACAGATGAGACTTGCAAGTGGATGTCGTTTTAGAAAAGAAAAAGCCAAAGATATTTAGCTATAAAGTAATAGTCCCTGCGATTATTGCGCTTGGTGTTGTGATCTGGCTTTTTACTCAACCCGCAGCTGGGGCAAAGGTGAATGCGGCTGATATTTGGGTTGGCTCGGTTAAAAAAGGCGATATTGAGCAGTCGGTATCAGGCTTTGGTACTTTAAAGTCAAAAACAACTAGGCTGTTAACCTCATACAGCAGTGCTGTAGTTGATGAAATCTTGCTGCGCCCCGGTGCTATCGTTTCACCTGATAGCGTGATCATGAAACTCTCTGATCCTCAAATAGAACAAGCGGTGAAAAACGCTGAGCGCGCTTTAACTCAAAGCCAAAACCAATACTTGCAACTGGAGATCAATCAAAAGCGTGAGCTGCTGTCGCAACAGTCAGAATTAGAGATCTTACTTTCTTCTTTAGAAAGTGCCGAACTTGAAGCCAAGGCTCAAAGCCAATTGATTGACCAAGGCATTGTGTCCGATATTGATTACCAGCGCAGCTTACTACAACAAAGGCAACTGACCCGAAGAGTGGAGATTGAGCGAAAGCGAATAGAGCAACTAGCGCAGTTGCATCAAGCCAACTTGCAAATAGCCAAGTCTAACGTCAAAGCGCAAGAAGAAGCACTGACTCTAGTTAATCAAACACAGCAACGCTTAACTGTCAGAGCGGGGATAGCTGGAGTAATGCAATCTTTACAGGTTGAAATAGGTCAAAGTGTTGTGCCGGGACAGCAATTGTCATTGGTTGGCAGTATGTCCGAGTTATACGCTTTACTTAATATTGCGCAGTCTGAAATGCAGCAGATCAACATCAATCAAGCGGTAACTATTGATACTCGCTCAGGTTTTATTCAAGGCTATGTGAGCCGGGTAGAGCCTATGGTCGTTAATGGCCGCATTCAAGTTGAAGTAACGTTAAATAGCGAACTGACAGCTAATGCCAGACCTGAGCTAAACATTGCAGGACGGATTTCAATAGGCACACTAAAAGACGTGCTGTACATCGAAAAACCAATCAATAGCAAACCCGGTGCGCAAGCAAACTTATATCGACTCGATGAGTCGGGACAAAGCGCTGCCGCAACGTTAGTTCAATATGGTGCAGAGACCAAAGACGTAATTCAAATTGTCTCTGGTGCCAAGGTTAATCAACGTTTTATTCTATCGGACATGTCTCGTTGGCAGTCGCATTCAGCACTTAGCCTTATGTAATAGGTAGTCGCAATAACAGGTAGCAATAAGCAGAAAATAAGATAAGGGAAAAATAATGGCGAACAAAAGTAAATTAAAGCTAAGTAAAATAACCAAAAAATTTGTCAGCAGTGAAATGGAAACCCATGCTTTGCAAGGTGTGGATTTAGAAGTGTTCGACGGTGATTACATTTCAATTTCTGGCCCATCGGGTTGCGGTAAATCGACGCTGTTAAGCATTTTGGGCTTATTAGACTCTGCAACTTCAGGACAATACATTATCGCAGGGCACGATGTTAGCAACCTGTCAGTGAACGAAAGAGCCAGTTTACGTAATCAACACATAGGCTTTGTGTTCCAGTCCTTTAACCTTATTGATGAACTAAGTGTTTACGATAATATCGCACTGCCACTTCGTTATCGCCAGCAAGCTTTGCCAGAAGCTGAAATAAAGCAAAGAGTCAGCTCTTGTTTGGAAAAAGTACAGATGCTGCACCGTGCTCAACATAAGCCAAACCAGCTCTCAGGTGGTCAACAACAACGCATTGCCATAGCACGAGCTTTAGTTAATAACCCAGCTGTATTACTGGTGGATGAACCAACGGGCAACTTGGATTCGAAAAATGGTGATGCGGTAATGCAGATGTTGCAAGAATTAAATCAGGCAGGGACCACCATTTGTATGGTAACGCACGACCCTAGATACGCAGATATGGCGAAAACCAAACTGCATCTACTCGATGGTGTGATGGCGCCTGAGCTGGATATGGAGATGGCGGTATGATCGGCTCGAAAAGCTTTTTAGCCAGCGAATTTAAGCTAGCACTGGTCAATTTACTGCGTTTGCCTAGCTTTAGTTCCACAGTAATAGTAACCCTTGCAGCGACAATCGCTGCCTTGGCTGTAGTATTAAACATCAACTACCTAGTGCTAACCAAACCTTTGCCTTACCCAGATGCAGATAAGTTAATTGTCACTGACCAAAGCGAAACCATCAAATGGTGAAACTCAATATGGCTTTCAAATTCTTTCTGCCCAGTTTCACCTTTATCAAGACCAAACGTACATAGAACAAATGGCACTACTGAGGCATATTGACGGTAAGCTAAAAGATGTCGCTGAACAGCCTTTTATTGATGGCATTCAAGTTTCGCCGGAGTACTTTTCTTTGTTGGCAATGCCGATGTTATTGGGACGTCATTTCAGTGAAAAAGAAGGCATTAATGATCAGCAACGGGTAGTCGTATTGAGCAGTAAAGTATGGCGTGAACACTTCAATAGTGACCCAGAGATCATTGGTCAGCAAACCCGCCTTGGTAATGCTTTGTATGAAATTGTTGGTGTTGCCGCAGCGGGTTTCGAAACGCCAGAAGTGTTTGGCAATTTTACTGTTGATGCTTGGGTAAGCTTTCATCAAGAGATCTCTAGAACCAGTCATTGGGGGTCAATAACAAGCGGTATCAATGGCATTGCCAAACTAAAACCAGGTATTTCTTTAGAGCAGGCCAGCGCTTCGTTAGGGCCACAAATTAACGAACTTTATTTAGGCATTGAAGGGGTCGCTCCCGATACCAGCATTGGCGCTCGTTTTATTCCTTTAAAAGATAAAATTATTAGAGACAGTGATGAAATGGCATTTATTTTATTGGCTGGTGTTATCACTTTGCTATTTATCGCAGTCACTAACATTACCAATTTATTATTTTCCCGAGCCGCTCAAAAACAACGCCTTATGGCTATTCAAGCAGCGCTTGGTGCTCAGCCTAAACACCTATTCTGGGGCATGTTTGCAGAGTCTTTAATTTTAGTGACTGCCGCGTGGATTATTGGTCTGGTCTTGGCTGGTTGGCTCATTGTTTGGTTGCAGAGCGATTTACAGTACCTGTTTCCTCGAATGCAAAACTTAGCCTTAGACCCTGTGAACTATTGTGGTCAGTGGCGTGATCAGTGTTTTGATCGCATTAGTCATGGCTTATTTGTCAGTAAAGCAGGTTAATTACAACAAGCTGATGGATGCTTTACAAGCCAGTGGTAAAGGGATTGGGGCGCAAATTTCTAGCAAAACTCGAAATGTATTAGTTGTATTACAGGTGAGTTTGGCCACCGTAATTTTGTTGGGCGCAGCCGCAATATTAAGTCCAATTCAACAAAGGTTAAGTCAGTCAGTCGGCTTTCAAAGCGACAAGGTTTTTCAGTTACATGTCGATACCGGCGGCGTTGATGAAGGTATTTTTGAATACTCACTACAACTTAAACAAGCACTTACTGACCTAACTCAGGTTAACGGCGCGTCAAGAACCCTTGCTACACCTCTAGCTATGAACTGGGAGAATTACTTGTTCGATGCGGACAATAAAATGATAGGCATTGTAAGTACAGGCATGTTCGACAGTAATACGTTTTCAGTAATGGGTCATGAATTACTAGAAGGTAGGACTTTCTCAGCGATTGAGCAAGCTGATGCATTGCCGCAAGAAATGATCATCAGTGCTTCTTTAGCGCAACGTTTATTTGGCAATGAGTCGGCGATAGGGCAAACCCTGCAAGCGGCACAAAACGAGCCTATGACAGTGGTTGGGGTGGTGAGTGATATCTATGTACCAGACAGAGGTTATGACTATGCCGTTGAGCGTTATTACACCCCATACCCAGGCAGCCGTTTGTCATTTACCTTAAAACTAAACACTCAAGTTAGCAAAGCTTGAAATGCTGAAGTTAGTGCAGTCGGTTAATCCAAACTTCAGTGTATCGCATTTTTATAGTTTGGACTCGCGCTTAGCAGCCAGACTACATCAAAGTAAATTGGTGGGCTTATTAACCTTGTCCTTAGTATCGCTTGCTTTGTGCTTAGCTGCTGCTGGGATATATGGAGTATTAAGTTATTCAGTCCAAATGCGTCGTTACGAGTTAGCCATTAGGCTGTCTTTAGGGGCGCATACTCACAAGTTAATTAACATGGTGGTGAAACAAAGTATGAAAGCAGTAATGATAGGGATCTTGGTCGGTTGCTTACTGGCTATTTTTACTCACTTAGTTAGCTCACAAATATGGGTTTACCAATTACGAGCTGACACCTTGGCGTTTATTTTAGCCTTACCGATTCATTGGCATGATTGCCACAGTTGCTTGCTATTGGCCGGTTAAAAAGCTGATCAGCGCTGATCCAATTAAAGCCTTACGTAATGATTAATAGATAACGATTAAGTGGCAAGTTAGACAAAGTCAGTGCGTATTTAGGCGCACTGATTTACACTTTAGGTAATGAAAAAGGGACCGTAAATTGAGATGACAGTAAAAACCATTCTTGTTGTAGACGATAAAGCCGACATTCGGCTGAGTTTAAGATTTTTGCTATCTAATCATAAATACCATGTGCTTGAAGCTGACTCTCTGTTACAAGCTCGTTCTTTGCTGCAAGACAGCCACGTTGACTTGCTCATGTTGGATATGAACTATCAACTAGATACTACCTCTGGTGAGGAAGGCTTAGCCTTTATAAAGTCGTTTAACCCACATAATAACCCTCCTATTATTGCAATGACCGCTTGGTCTAGCGTTGATTTAGTGGTGAAAGCCATGCAATTTGGCGCGGTCGATTTTTTTGCTAAACCTTGGGATAACCAAGCGGTACTCGAAATGGTTGCCAAGCACATCAGCCTAGCTGCTATTGAAGATGACAAAGCTAGCCCTAAGTTGCCAACCTTAGACAGTCAATTGCAATGGCACTGTGAAGCCATGCAAACCTTAAAAAAGCAAATCACCCGCATCGCAAAAACCAACGCAACTGTGTTGTTGCGAGGTGAAAACGGCACAGGCAAAACCAGCATTGCCCATTACATTCACCAAGCCTCTGGGCTAAGTGGGCCGTTTGTTAGTGTCAATGTGGCCGCCATTCCAGAAAGTTTGTTTGAAAGTGAATTGTTCGGTCATAAAAAAGGCGCATTTACCGACGCCAAAGAAAATAGAATTGGCCGTTTTGAAGCGGCCGAGGGCGGCACCTTATTTTTAGATGAAGTCGGTAGCTTAGGTTTGGAACAACAAGCCAAATTGCTCAGAGTGTTGGAGTCAAATGAGTATGAGCGGGTAGGAGAAAATAAAACAAGAATGGCCAACTGCCGTATTGTTTGCGCCTCCAATGCCGACTTTGATGCCTTGATGGCAAGTGGCCAATTTCGCACCGACTTATATTTTCGGATAAACCCGATTGAGCTGACGATCCCACCGTTAAGAGAGCGGAAAAGTGATGTAGCGCCATTGGCCGAATACTTTATTAACAAGCATAGCGAGCAGTACCAGCAGCCGAGTACTAAGCTGTCCGTTGCAGCCCAAAGCGCATTGCAAGAGTATCACTGGCCTGGCAATGTCAGAGAATTGAGTCACTTTATGGCGCGAGCCGTGTTAATGTCAGATGGTGCTGAAATTGAAATCAGCGATTTTGGCTTTAAAACCAAACAGCAACAAAGTTCAGAGCAATTTGAGCTGATGACGTTGGAAAAGGCGGAGCGAAAACTAATAACAATGGCCTTAGCTCAAGCTAATAATAACGTTGAAGAAGCGGCGTTATTACTTGGTATTAGCAAAAGTGCCATTTACCGACGACTAGACAAATTTAACATTAAAACCAAATAGGTCTATTTTGCCGAAACCCAGACAAGAGAATTCATTCGAGTCACTACTGAACCGATTTTTTTCGATTTTATTATCCGTGCTGTTGTTATGTGTAGCGGCCATTGTCTACTTAGCTAATTTATCTGTGTTAGCCACCATTACCTTATTACTGCTCATTTTTGTGCCATTTGGTCTTTATGTAAGGTATGTAAAAAATGCAATTAAAACACCGCTACAAAGCTTGTCAGCTTCATTAGAAGCGGTAAGAAATGAAGACTACTCTTTGAAAACCAAGCCGAAATTTAATGGTGGTGCGATTAAGCAACTCAGTGACGAAGTGAACTTAATGGCAGATGATCTAAGAATTCGCAAGCGACATTACGATCAACAAGCGGTGCTCGTACTTAACTTGATTGAACAGCTAGCAACCCCCATTGCTGTATTCGATCATTCAGGGCGGCTTAACCATGGCAATGACGCCTTTTCATCTTGGTGTGGTCAACCTTGGCAACAAGCAAAATTACTATCAGCTGCCAGTTTAGGTTTAGTATTTGAAGCGCACGATAACAGCACTAAATGGCACATTGCCGATGCAGATATGGCTGGACAATGGCAACTCAGACACAGCCAATTCTCGATGCAAGGAGAGCAGCATCAGCTGGTTGTATTAACCAATGTCGAAAAGGTAGTCAGCGAAACTGAAAGGTTAGCTTGGCATAAAATGACCCGAGTACTGAGCCATGAAATTAATAACTCCTTGTCACCAATAAAGTCTTTAGCACATTCGTTAGTGGAGCTTTTTGCCCAGCAAAATATCGATGGCTCCAGCTTAGAAGCCTTGCAAGTTATCGCCTCACGAAGTGATAACCTAATGCAATTTGTTAATCGCTATGCTTGTTTAAATCAGCGCTTCGAAGTGGTGAATAAAGAGTTTGAATTGCTGCAAGTAATGCACAAAGTAAAAACTCTGTTCTCGCATCCAATTAGCCTGCAAGACTGCAATATCAAAGTAAATGCTGATCCTGTGCTATTGGAACAAGTGTTAATTAACTTAATAAAAAACGCGGTTGAAGCAAGTCCTGAAAACTCTGATGTTTCGATATCTGCTGCCAATACCAAACATTACACCGAACTAACAATTGAAGATAATGGTTCAGGCATAGCGAATCCAGAAAACCTCTTTGTGCCTTTCTATACCACCAAAAAAGACGGCAAAGGCATAGGCTTAGCATTGAGTCGGAATATGATAGAGCAACAAGGTGGTACGCTTAAACTTCGCAACAAAGAACAGGGCACTGGTGTGCAAGTCACAATAAGGTTAACCCGATAGATTAAACCTAGCGCCAACGGGCATATGGCCAGCTTATACAATCAATTTGTGGATCCGCCTTTAAAGCCACCTCTTTCGATACACCAGTACCATGAAGGCCATTTACGCTAAACAAATACCAAATGTTATCTAAGCCAAGATAGTTATCCATATGGCCTGCACCGAATTGTAATCCCTTTCTTTTCTGTAGAGCCTGTTTAATTGTCATTTTAGGGCTGATACCAAACTCATCCATCACTTTGTCACTGCATGTCATTATCTCGTCTAATTTGACTACCGCTTTTTCATAGTCCGCCTGAGCCTTGATGTAAGAGATAAAATAAATTAAATCTTCATTGTCGTGGCTTGATACCTTAAACAGATGAAAATCTGGAGAGTCACCTTGACCTATCTCCTGTGATACGCGATAGAAAGGGAAACCTTTGCTCACTTGAAACAGCGAAATGGGCATGCCAACTTCAATTTTCATGCTTCCTATTGCCGTAGCAGATAGTACAATTGGCTTTTCTTCTTCAGTGAAAACCGCAAATGAGAAAAAAACAAATACAGCGAGCATGTAATGCATGATCAATCCAAACTAAGTTGAATAATTAAAAGGTCAATATCAGAGTTAGAGTCATTGACTAAGCCATGTTCACCATAAGGTCGATTTTTTATCATATCGCCTTTTTTGACCTTAAACTCCTCGTTATCAATGGTCATGGTGCCAGAGCCTTCAAGAATGATATACATTTCCTCGTTGTTACCGTGTTTGTGGTAACCCACTGTGGAATTGGGCGGAATAACTTGGCGGTCAATAAAATCGCAATGACCAACAAAGTCGGATTTACCCCAGATCTCGTAGAGTTCGACTGAGCCTACTCCTTCATGTGCAGACTCTTGTATTTGTTTTTCTGTTTCTAAAAAGTTACGGA
>CBDAVN010000044.1:0-48913 GCA_965200905.1 Psychrosphaera sp. | reverse complement strand
AACCAAGACAGCTTTTCTTCTTCAATCAGTTTCCATATAACGCAATGAATAAATTAGATAAATTGAATATTCGTAAGATTGCGGAACAAACTATGCATGAGAAGAGCAACAACAAGTCATCGCAAACTACAACTAGTTTGTATTTTGAATGTAGAATTAAATAAATGAAGAACAATAGACTAAAAGCAGGTTTTATTGGTGGTGGGATCAACTCAGCTGTAGGTTACGCTCACTATTGCGCATCACATCTAGATGGTAATTTTGAACTTGTAGCTGGAGCATTCAGCCGAGACTCAGATATTAATAAACAGACAGCAGCAGCTTATGGTGTCTCATCAAATAACTTATTCGATAGTTGGCAAGAGTTAGTAAAAAATAGTAAAGAATTAGATGTGATGATCCTTCTAACTCCTACGCCTGAGCATGAAGTGATGCTGGAACAGTGTCTCAGTGCTCAACTACCTATTATTTGTGAAAAAGCAGTAACGACAAGTAGTGTATCTTGCAAAAAGTTAATAAATCATCAGAATAGCAGCAATGGCTTAGTCAACGTAACTTACAATTATACTGGTTACCCTATGGTTAGAGAGCTCAAAGCTCTGATTGCACAAGGCCAACTTGGTAAGGTATCTCATATTCAAGTCGAAATGCCTCAAGAGGGCTTCGCCCGACTACTAGCTGACGGAAGTAAACCCTGTCCCCAAGAATGGCGGTTAAAAGATGAGTCTATTCCAACTATTTATTTAGACTTGGCTGTGCACCTTCATCATTTAGTTCATTACACAACATCTCTAAAACCTATTGCAACTATCGCAACCCATAACTCATATGGTTGGTTTGACGGTGTCGTTGATGACGTATCAGCACTAGTCGAATATGAAAATGATGTTAAGTGCCAATATTGGTTTAGTAAATCATCATTAGGTCATAGAAATGGCCTAAGAATAAAAGTTTATGGTACTCGCGGCGCGGCAGAATGGCTTCAAGTCAACCCTGAACAGTTAAAAATAGACAACTTGAATGGTCGCACTGAAATAATTGAAAGAGGAGCTGATTGTTTAATTGCTGAATTACCGCGTTACAATAGATTCAAAGCTGGGCATCCAGCTGGTTTCATTGAGGCTTTTTCTAATTTGTACGCAGACTTTTCTGACATAATAATTTCTCATCAGCAGGCTCAAACTAGTGCAAGAGCTAATGATTATGGTCTTGAGATCAGCTTACAAGGTCTCAGGTTATTGGAGGCTATGGTTAAGTCAACAAAAACAAAAATATGGGAACAGATATGAGTGAACAAATCGTTAACTTTATTGTTCAAGAGCTAGAAAAATCAGGCCCTCTTCCTGTTGAAGATGTACTTTCTTTTAATTTCATTGATTCTGGGTTTATTGACTCTTTGAGTATTATGAAGTTCCTAGTTGCTTTGGAAGCTAAGTTCACTATTCAATTTACCGACGACGAACTATTGAGTGAAGAGTTTAAGACGATAGGCTCCTTAAGCTTGATAATAAGTCAAAAGACAGAAGAAAGAAGCAATGCTTAATATTGAAAGTTTCCTTCACGAATGGCAAGCAAGTAAAACACCTCAAGATAATTTAGCTATAGAAGTACTTAATAGTACACATAGTAAAAAAGTCTATGCCTTTGGTCGTAATGAACTTACTGAAAACTTATTGCGACATATTCAATTAGATGGCGTTATTGATGATTTCTATGGTGAGACAGAATGGCTTAATATCCCTGTGTTCAGGGCAGAAGAGTTAACTGATAATCCAATTATTATTAACTGTGTGCTTAGCATAAAACCAAAGACAGCCTGGAATAAAATACAAAGCCTTACTACTAACGGTACTGCCTACTTTAACTTTCATAAACAAGCTGCAGAACAATTCCCATTGTTCTCTATGCTAGCTAAGAGAAAAAAAGACCTACAGCTTAATCATAAGTACTGGAATAATGTATGGGAACTTCTTGAAGATGATAATTCTAGAACTATTTTTAATGACTTTATTAAATTTTCAATAACTGGTGATTACCACTGGTTTGATCGCTATAATTTTGCCCCTCAAGAGCAATACTTCGAGTCTTTTATGGGCTATAACAAAGAAGTTTTTGTTGATGCTGGAGGCTTCATTGGTGACACCTCACTAGAGTTTACCCAACGCTATCCAGATTATTCGGCAATATACCTTTTTGAACCCTCACAAAAAAACATTCAACAAGCCAAACTAAACCTAAAGCATCTGAAAAACATTCACTTTGTTGAGCAAGGCGTTTCAGATTCAATCGGGGAGATGTTGTTTAATGAGGGCCTCGGGTCTTCTAGCTATGTAAGTGAAGAAGGTAATACAAAAGTTTCCCTAACAACCATTGATGATGCAGTGAAAGAGCCAGTATCATTTATCAAAATGGACTTAGAAGGCTTTGAGGGAGCTGCAATTGAAGGAGCAAGACAGCAAATTGCTGATAACACGCCCAAGCTTGCTATTGCGGTTTACCACAAAGGCGACGACATGTGGCGCTTAATGCAACAAGTGTTTCAGATAAATAATAATTACCGAATTAGGTTGGGACACTATACTGAAGGATGGTCCGAAACCATTATGTACTTTTTACCAAAAAGCGAAAGATAAAAAATATTATATAGTTTCTATCTGGCAAACAATTGTGAATTTATAGAGCAGTTCGAGAATAGTACTAACGCCTGTTGTAGGTCTGAGCCTAAAGGAGTAGTTTCCATATTTTTGTTTAAAATGCCTAACTAAAATAATAGGTTGTATCAAACAAGGTGATACAACCTAGAGTTTACTCAAAGGCTGAGTTCAGCCAGTAAACGAGGCCAATATATTGCCATTTGAGTATCCTCGATAAAGATGATTTGCTCTCTCAATGGATGTTGGCGTAAAAATTCAGTCACTTCACTAAACACTGGTGAGTTATAATCGTGCCAAATAATAGCGCCCTTTTCACTTCTCATCGAGAATGCATTCTCAGAGTCGATACGGATAGTTTTACTATCGTGCCCACCATCAACAAAAATTAAGTCAGTGTTACCATTCAAACCATATTCACTTGGCTTGAATTTATGGCTATTCATCAAGATCTCAGATATTTTTGCTTTCACTTTAGCATCGGCAGCTTCAATGCACTTAGCTTTACGGCTAATTCTTACATCTCTTAAATAGTCGTCTTTTTCCTCTGCCAAAGTCCCATTATTGCTAGCTAGTTCAGCTAGCTCTGACTCACTTATATCTATAGTAAATACTTTTGTATCATCAGAACTATTTTCAGCGAGTAGAAGCGTTGTAGCCCCCATAAAGGTACCAAACTCGAATATGGTTTGGGCATCCAACATTTTGGTTAAAGCAACCAACAATGCAGACTCTATCATTCTCAAACTACCAATACTTGATGAAGGCATAAGCAGCTTTATTTCTACATTTTGCTCTGGAAATACATTTTCTAACATCTCCAAAAGAACTTTTGGTCGAATAGAAACTAATTCGTTATGTTTTGACATTATATCTAAATCCTAATTACACATTATGGCATTTGTTGGGGTGAATATTTGTAAATAATTTGGGGTACTTAGCTCTAGCTGTAAACCAGTTTCGCTCAAACATTTCGCTTCTATCAAATGCACCAAACCTAGAAGTAGCAACCCAACGCGAACGTTCTGATGAGTTAAACCCGCTTTTATGAACCAATAAGCCATGGATTAGTAACATGTCTCCTGGTTTAACTTCAGGAACTTCTACAGACGCTTTATCAAACTCGACAGCTCGTTGTTCTAAATCCTTGATCTTTATATAGTTGCTATTGTGAAAAGAATTCTTAGTGGCATCACTATATTCAATGTCTATAAGCTCATGTCGCGGCATAACAACGGACAAACGTCCCATATTTTCATCTACTGGAAGAATTGGCATCCAGGCCGTTACCTGATCCATAGTGAGCATATTGTATGGATAATCTTGATGCCAAGGCAGGTTAGTCAAATTCTTCTGAGGCCTGTCGATTCTTAAAACATTGTTATCTTCAGCAGACTGTAATAATTCAGTGCTAAGTAATAATTTAGCTACTGCTAATAAGTTATCGTCCATTGCGACTTTTCTAAATTCGGGAAAGTCTTTACCAATAGTCAACAAAAATTTTGCACTGTCCCCTTGGCATTCAAATAAGCAATCATAGAGTTGATCTAGTGACAAGCTTTCTATATTTCGAGAGCTTCCAGCGCTAGTAACAGCATATCGGAAAAAAGCCTTCAACTGAGCTACTAACTTTTCTATATTTTCGATAGAAATAGCATTGCGAACAATCAAACATCCGTTTTTATTAAACTCATCTTTTACTTGCTCTTTATTTACCAAGAGCTGTTTGTAATCAATTTCCAGTATTTTCATCGCTAAGTCTCCAACCTATGACCGTATTCAGAGTACATTTATTAAAACAAGCTTTTGAAGCAAACGAGATCAGATAATCTTAAATGAAGTTTACTATCTAATAAGCTGCTCTCCCTTATATATTATCTCTCAAGTTAATTGATAATTCCTTGATTTAACGTCATATAAAACTCAATTACGGCCAGCCTCTGGGCATAAACTTTACATTGCTAATAATTCTCAATTGTCTGCGTGATAGCATTTACCAATCGATTGTCAGGTTTGCCTGAGACATAAGAAGTATCTATAGACTCAATGTTAATAGCCTTTGTCTTTTCTTCAAACTGCGCCAATAAAGTAGGATTATCTATTAGCTCAACAGCCCTTTGTTCTAATTCGTTGATTGATTTGCAATAGCCAAATGTCTCTCCTACCTCTTTCCATATTTGCAGATCGGAAACTCCAGATAAATCATTAGTATCACGAATAAACAACTTAGGCACCCCGACTCTGATCAAATCAACATTGCTATTACTACCGCCAAAAGGGAACGTTGGGATCGCTAATTTACAACCAGCAAGGCATTCCATATATGTATTGTAATCTTTAAATGGATGTAAAACCGAGTTAGGTAAAAACCTTCTTAGAGCTGATTTAGCAGCAAAGTATTCAACATCTTGCTTAGGGTGTGCCATAAAGAAAACAAATTCGACTGGTCTATGAGCTTGCTTGGAAATTCTTAAACAAGTTTCAATTAAATGATGACTGACTTTCTGGATAACACCATTTACCAGAATACGAAAAACATCTTCCTCTCTCTTTTTGAAAAGCGTGTTTTTGTTTAGGATTGATACTTGGCCAGGGCCATCATCGCAAGATAACCACTTCTCAGTCAGAATATTTGAGATTTCATCATCCGTCATTCCTTCTCTAGATGTGAAGAAAAAGTCAACATTCGAAATATAGCTACTTGATGGATGGCCAGGTAAAGCGATTTGAATAGGTGCTAATCTCATTGTAGCAAGAAAAGGAGCAAACGTGCTCATACCTATCGATGGGTAAACTATTACATCCGGTCTAATTGCTATTATTTTCTCTGCTATGTTTTCAATGTCCCACGAATCATCAAAGGTGATCACCTTATCAAAATCTTGACTAGACTTATTGTCTAACGCCTCTTTCAAGGAAATAGAAACGGTATTATATTTAAGATTTACTTGTTTGATTAAATCATGCCAACTTCGATACATGGCATGGAAACTTTTATATTGTTCATTTACAAACAAAATAGTTTGCTGCTTTAAAAATGGCTTTTTCTTTACATCATTTTTAAGCTTCTTTTTTAACCTTACAGCAGTATTATTTTCAGTATATTGTTCAATTGATTTAACAATCCATTTCTTCAAATTATATTTATTTTCCTGTGGCAAATTGCTGCAATTAAAAAACGCTTTAAGCAAAGGCCCAAGGTTTTTTATATTGTTGGTATCTACTGTAGGAAGAGACTGCACAGAGCCTAGTATTGCTGATATATTTTTTTGAGCTCTTTTACTTACTTGGATCCCTATGGATGAAACTAAACCAATAAATGCTTGAGCTGTCTCGTCAGGCATGTGAACCAATAAATCAGACCAAGGTAGCTCTATATCAGATTCGGTTGTTATCACCAATAAAATACGTTTAACTTCCTCTGCCGTATAATTAGCTTTTCCAAGTAAATTTAAGTTGCTTAAAATATGATCTGTTGAGTGATATGAGCTAGCTAAAAAAACACTATTAATAAACTGTTTTTGCATAGCTAGATATCTATAAATATTTGTATTTGGTTGCCAATTCGGATCAGAGAACCATATTGTTAAGGTATAGGCTAATTTTTCCAATACTTGATAACTTTCTAAATCAGCTTGCTCTTGTGTCAGCTGCCTATCAAAAGGAGCAAGAGTTAAGGATATTTTTTCCTTACCATACAACTTAATCAGTTGAACTATTAAATGCTCAGCTTGTTCATAATTACGCGATAATACAGCTTGTTCAAAATCATTTATTGATGCTGGTTTACTATCAAAGTTATCCATTCTTACTTCCTAAATCTTTGTGTGCCTGAAACAAAAAGCAGGCTTTTGCCTGCTTTATACAATACTTGTACCAAAACCTATAGATTAATTTGGCAATATATTCTCTAATATCTTAACAGGACTCGGTGAATCAACCGTTGTGCCGTCTCCTAACTGACCGTTATCATTTCGGCCAAAGGTGTATACCTCACCTTTACTAGTTAAAATAAGAGTACTCCGAGCTCCTGCTACGACTGCTACTGCATTACTAATATTAGGTATTTGGACAGGGATTAATGAGTCAACATAGTTTCCTGTACCTAATTGACCATATATATTGCTTCCCCATGTCCAAACAGTGCCATCTATAGCTACAGCTGCTGAATGATAATCTCCAGCGGAAATATCATTTACTGAACTTAGTCCTTTTACAGTAACTGGTATAAGTAGATCAGTACCTTTAAGTCCATTGCCAATTTGGCCATTCGAGTTCCAGCCCCAAGCCCATACTTTGCCATCGGCTGTCAACGCTAATGAATGTGAATAACCAGCAGATACTTTAATCACGCTTGTTAAATTGTTAACCTCAACAGGAGTTGAACTATTAACTGTTGAACCATTACCCAGACTTCCTGAATTATTTCGGCCCCACGCCCATACTTTACCATCTCCAGTTACGGCCAAAGTATGAAAACCTCCACCTGATACAGCAACAACATTATTAAAGTTATCTATTTTTTTAGGAGTAGAAGAACTGACTTTAGGCAAAGTTCCCAATTGCCCATAACCGTTGTCACCCCAGCTCCATAATGTGCCGTCTTCTTTGATAGCTAATGAGTGATGAAAACCTACACTTATATCCTTTACAGATGTGATAGGAACTGGTTTTGGTGTTTTTAATGTTCCCTTCTGACTAAAACCTAATCTGCCACTTTTTCCAGCTCCCCAAGCGTAAAGTTGGTTAGTAGAGTCTAATGCTAAAGTGTGTCTTCTCCCAGTCTCTACTTTCGAGGCAGTAATGTTTTTGACTTGGCTTGGGACCAATTTATTTTCTTTTGAGCCTATGCCCAACTGACCATAACTATTCTTGCCCCAGCCTAATAAAGTCGAGTTTTTATCTATAACAAACGCGTGGGTAGCAGACACATCAATTAGGTCGGCAAAAGCCCTGCCATTGATTTGATATTCAGCAGAAACATCTAACTTTGATAAACTTCCATCAAATATCTTAATCTCATCAAAAATAACGTTGCTATAACCTGAAGTAACACCGCTTGGACTTCTTCTAGTTGCCATCGTTAGCGATCGGCCTACATTGTTTACTGCAATACTTCCAATATACTTAGAGCTAACTAATTGACCATCAACATATAGCTTTAAAAAGTCTCCATCTCTTGTTCCTACAACAAAGTACCACTTGTTAAGTTCTGTGGCATTAGTATCTCTGATGCTAAATGTTTGATTCCCTGACTCAATACCAAAAGCTATATCGTTTGTATTTGCTGATGCACACAACCCTAAAGCCCACTCATTGGTTCCTCTGTGACCGCCGTTATTCCACTTTTGAACACCTGGGCAATTATCCCAATTACTTGTATGAGATAACTTTTTAAACCAAAAGCTCACAGCAAAATCATCGGAACCAAAGTCTAAACTTGTATCATCGGGAACAACAACCGTATCATCAATGCCATCAAATAAAATCGCAGAGTTAACTTGCCCTTCAGTAACACTGAGGTTGCCAAAAAGAGTGCCATGGTTATTACCAATATTATCTTCTAATCTGTTGTTTAATTTGTCCATTTTCCAGTGGCTAACAAGCTTTGTCTTAGGTTTTGGCCTTGCCGGAGATAACTCCATATCTTGTAATAGGTCGGAAACTTGTCTAGCGTTATTGTATATTTTTACCTCATCAAAAATGACGTTAGTAAAACCTGAAAAAGCACCACTAGGGCTTCTTCTTGTTGCCATAGTCAAAGGCCGACCAACGTTATTTACCGAAATGTTACCAATTTCTTTAGTGCCTTTTAGCACCCCATCAACATAGAGTTTCAGATAATGGCCATCTCTGACGCCAGCGACAAAATACCATTTGTTCAACTCGCTCGCACTGGTGTCATTAATCCCATAAATCTGTCTCCCTGACTCGATACCAAAAGTCACATCATTAGTATTAGCTGATGCACATAACCCTAAAGCCCACTCATTGGTTCCTCTGTTACCACCTGTATTCCACTTTTGGATACCTGGGCAGTTCTTCCAGTTTGTGGTATTACTTAACTTTTTAAACCAAAAGCTTATCGTAAAATCACCGGAACCAAAGTCTAAACTGCTATCATCAGCAACTAGCACAGTGTCATCAACCCCATCAAACAATACAGCTGAGTCAAACTTGCCAGCTACCGTAATAGGTGCGCCATATAAAACACCATTATTGTTACCTACATGATCAACTAGTCCATTGGCAACCGAATCCATTTTCCAATGACTGACAAGGTCCTGTTCAGCTCCTAAAGTGTTAACACTAGTTAATGTTGTGGATAATAAAATCCATTTTAAAAACTTCATTGTTGATTTCCTTACTCTTTTTAGAATCTGGTGGATTGTATTCGAGTTGACTAAAATCAACAACAAGAGCAGTTCAAATAACTAACAAAGGCGGTAAATGGTTAAGTCTTAATACTTACAGACGTAAAATAACAATGGAGATTTCGCAGATGAATATATAGAGAAGAGTTTAAGGGGGATAACCTGAGTCGAATATAAAAATATAAACTACTCAGGTTTATTGAGAATTATTGGTCGCCGATCTGATCCCAGCCGTCTTTAATTGTTTTAATTAATTCAACGACTTCATCCACTTTAGTGTGGTCTTTTTCAATATTCGCTTGTACTAGCTGTAATTGCATATAGTCGTATAGGGCATTTAGGTTTTGTGAAATTTCACCGCCCTTCTCAAAATCTAACGCACTGTTAAGTGCCAAAATAATGTCGATGGAATTAGATAACATGTCATGGTAGCCACCAGTGTTATTTTCCATCATTGCAGATACTTTGATTAATCGGTCAATGGCACCTGCCATAAGAAGCTGAATAACTCGATGAGGTGAAGCGTCAGTTAATTGAGTCTGCGCGTTCATGTGGTTATACATCTTAATTGCACTACGCATAGAGGATCACCTTAGAATGAAGTTAGATATTTATTTATCTTTTTACCGTTTGATTTTATATCGGCAATTTTTCCGCGAACTTTTGCTTTTAATTGCAAAATTTCTTTTTGCCAACTTTGCTCGACTGCCATCAAGTCTTCAATCAGCTTTTTTTTGCTCTGTAAGTCAGTTTCAGCTTCTACTTCAACTCGACAAAATTGATCGAACTCAATCAATACTTTGGACAATTGAGCTACATCCTCCGAAGCTATGGCTTCAGCAAAACCCTGCTGAAGATCTATGATGGTCATACAATTTAATCTCTGTGCTATGAATTATTATTGTTTCTGACCACGCCAGGTAAGTTGGCCAACTGACCAGTCAAAAAATTACCTGTAGAGTTTAACTGAGCTACTTGTAAATCCATAGCATTATATTGCGCATACAAACGAGCCTCTAGTGACTCCATTCTTTCATTAAATTCAACGGTTTCATCTTCCAGTCGTTTAATTGTCGTTTTATATCCGTCAATTTTGGCTTGGATGGTACCATCACCGCCAGTGTAACTTGCCAAGGTTGCAGTTAAACGTTCACCAACGCTGTTATCACCTGTAAATAAATTTTTAACATCTTCAAAGTTCTTGTTTACTTGCGACGCTAAAAGAGACTCGTCGACTTCTAATAAACCCTGTCGGTTAGTGGTCAAGCCTAAACTTGCTAAACTGTTTACACCACCTGTAGCGGTAATAGTTTCACTGATAACATCACGAACTTGTTTATTTAATGATCTTAGTAACGAGTCACCTGCCAAGTCACCGACCACATTAGAATCTGTATTAACTCGGCCTAGTGTCGCAGTTGTCTCTAAGAAAGTGTTATACGCTGCGGCAAAATCGGCCAGTGCCGAACCAACTGCTGAGGTATCTTGAGAGATCTTAACCGATGTATTTTCACCATCTTTATTAACTTTCGTTACAGTGAAAGTGACACCTTCAATAGCATCTTTAAACTCATTACTGCTTTGAGTTACGGTTAACGAGCCATCGATAACGATTTGTGCATCGGTTGCAGCTTGAGTTTCGGTCAGGTTTGATGTGCCCGTTGTCACACCACCTTTTGTTTTTGCATCTGTGCTAGGGTCAAAAGCGAAAGTAGAGATGCCACTATCATCAGTGTTATTTCCGTCACTATCTGCGGCGGTTACCGTTACTTTTTGTCCAGCACCAGCTTCAAGCAGTAACTGTTGCTTACCATCTTTATCAGTAACAATCGAAGCTGTTAAAGACACACCTGCAGTACCAGCATCGGTGTTAATCTGATCTTTTAGCTGCTCTAACGTTAAGCCATTTGTCGCGGTATTAAACGAAGTACCATCAACATCAAACGTTAATGTACCATCGCCAACTAAATCACTGTTTGCTGAAAAGCTGCCTAACTGCGCCGTACGACCAGAGTCATCAACTTTATCAGGAACAAATACAAATGCAGACAAACCAGCTGTATCGGTATCATTGTTATCGTCATCGTCTACAGTAATAGAGATGGCGTTATCAATACCTACACCTTTCGAATTCAATACTAAGCGCTGACCTTGGTCGTCAGTAATAATAGTAGCTTGAACTCCAGGGTTGTTTTTTGCATCATTAATTTTATCTTTTAAATCCGATAACGTTTCCGTGCCATCTAGATCAAGTTTTAAGTCAGAACCATTAACATTAATAGTCATGCTTCCCGAACCTAAAGTATCGTCTTTAGCAAATGCTTTGGACGCCAGCTTTTGCCCTTGTGCTAATGATTTAACTTCAACTGTATAGCTACCTTCAACGGCTTTGGAGTTAACGCTAGATGAAAAGTAGTCCGAAGAACCACTGATTTTGTTAGCTTCAAACAAAGATGCATTGTTTAATTTTTTAGCTGCGGTCTCAAAAGCGGCAGTGGCACTGACCAAGCGGCCATATGCCGTAATTTTCTCCGTCGCTTTTTCTTCTTGCTGCTGAGTTCGGTTTTGAAAAGGCACTCGTTCGGAGTTGACAATACTTTCAACAATGTTCTGTACTGGTAACCCAGAGCCAATACCCGGTGACGATAAAGCACTCATTTTTTTAAACCTCTATAGTTGCAAGAAAAATAAACACAGCTAAACCTCAGTAACAATTAATTTACCCGATCGATTGGCGGTTTCTGCCAGTTCAGATAAATTCCTTGCTAAACGAAGTACTTCTTCTGATGGAATTTGTCGAATAACATCGCCGCTTAGCTTGTCTGTTACTCTAACAACTTGCCTTCCAGAGTCTTCGTCAACACTGAATTGCAGTTTTTTATCGATCAAATTAACAAAATCCTGCAATTTTGAAGCCACTTCTTCAATTGCTTCTTGCTCTTGCTCTTTTTTGACCTCTTTATCAACTGCTCGTTTTTGCTCTATTTTTTCTGATTCATTTTGAACCGTTTGCGAAGCTTGGCTTTTCTCAAAGTTAACTTCCTGCACAACTTGCTTTTCAGCTGTTGTGACAGTCCTTTCGTTGATCAAAGGATTTGTTACATTTAGATTGCTTATCGCTTCACTCATAACACTACCCTCCTATCTCTAGGCTGGCATTGTAATAGACAATGCCAGTCTTAGATATATCTTAGCTAATCATAGCTTACTCTAGTAGCTATCCCAATTAACCCAATAGACTTAATGCAGCCTGAGGTAATTGGTTAGCTTGAGCTAAGATAGAAGTACCTGCTTGTTGTAAGATTTGGTTCTTAGTCAACTCAGCAGTTTCCGTAGTAAAGTCCGTATCACGAATTCGTGAGCGTGCAGCTGACGAATTCTCAACAATTGAATTCAAGTTATTCACTGTTGAGCTCAACCTATTTTGCACGGCACCCAATGTCGCACGGTTTCGGTCGATCTTAGCTAATGCGCCATCAATAACAGAAATAGCATCTTGCGAACCTTGTGCAGTGGTCAAATCAACCGAGTCGATATCAATCTCTTGTGCTCGCACAGTACCACCTGTACCAGTCTCTGCTGAAGAACTTGCTACAGAAAACCCAAGAGTACTATCAAGTTGAATAGAGCCACGTACAGCTACAGAATCGTTAGCACTACCTGCACTTACGGCTTCATTATTTGTATCAAGTGTCCCATCATAACCTGCACCTGTCACATTAAAAGTTGCAGCGTTAGCACTACCTGAACCACCATCATCAGCTAAGTCAGCAATAATAATGTTATCACCAGCTTCGGAGGTCAGAACAATACCTGGAATGGTTCCACCAGGGCCACCAGTTGGATTGAATGAAGCGCTAATCCCAGTAGTAGCAGCTACTTCATTAATCTTATTAACAATGGTTTGCATATTATCAGTCAGATTATCAGAAGCCGTAAAAGAAATGGTTTCTGTAGCCTTACCGTTACTTATATCAAAACTAATACCATCGAAAGCACTGTTTGCAGTGTCGGCACCAAAGTTGGCTAAACCAGAGATCACCGCGACTGTTTTGGCATCTGACTTAACGCCAGTTGTATTAAATTCGGCATTTATTTTAGAAGCCATCTCCGCAGCACTGTCAGTTTGACCGATTGAAATAGTTGCTTCATTTACCCCATTAATAGTAATGGTTTCATTGGACGCGGTTAAGTCTAATTCTGAGGCTGCATTGGCTGCATTGTCACTAGCATTAGCAGCAGAAACGCCCATTAAACTACCGGCATCTAAGTTTGCTCTAGCACTGCCTAAATCATCCGTTTGAGCGGAGTTTATTGCCAAGCCTATTGTTTGGTTAGCATCAGCACCAACTTGGAAGTTTTTACTACCAAAAGAACCATCAAGTAGATTTTGCCCACCGAAAGTCGTCGTGTCAGCAATACGGTTCAGCTCTGATTTCAACTGAACTACTTCCTCTTGAATCGCTTTACGGTCTACTGTCGTATTTGTCGCATTTGACGACTGTACCGCCAAGTCACGCATACGTTGTAAAATATTCGTCGACTCCTGCAAGGCACCCTCTGCAGTTTGAGCCATTGAAATACCATCGTTCGCATTACGAACTGAAACATTCAGACCATTGATCTGAGATGTTAAACGGTTAGAAATCTGCATACCAGCAGCATCATCTTTCGCACTATTAATACGAAGTCCCGATGCCAATCGTTGCATTGATGTACTTAATCCGCCCGATGCACTAGAAAGACGATTCTGTGCATTAATCGAGGCTGGATTAGAATTAACTGTTAAAGCCATGATTTTCTCCTAACTACCCACTACCCAATGGGTGCAATTAAAATAGATTAACTGTCATGGTCTTTATCGGCGGGCTTTTGTATTCCTTTAGAAAAAAATTAAGTTTTTTTGAATAAAAAAAAGCGACTTATAAAAAGTCGCTTTTTCAATAACTTAGCTATTAACCTAGAAGACTTAATGCCGCCTGTGGTAGCTGGTTAGCCTGAGCTAAAATTGAAGTACCAGCTTGCTGTAAGATTTGGTTCTTAGTTAATTCAGCGGTTTCTTTAGTGAAATCAGTATCACGAATTCGTGAGCGTGCCGCTGAAGAGTTTTCAACAATTGAGTTTAAGTTGTTAACTGTTGAACTCAATCTGTTTTGTACTGCACCTAAGGTTGCACGGTTTCTATCAATCTTAGCCAGAGCTCCATCTATAACCGATATTGCGTCTTGTGAGCCTTGCGCTGTTGTTAAATCCACAGTATCAATAGTAACTTCTGTTGCTCTTACCACACCATTTGGACCTGACTCAGCACTTGAGCTTGCTACTGAGAAACCTAAAGTACTGTCTAACTGTACCGAACCTCTTACTGCTGCAGAGTCATTCGCTCCAGATGCAACTCTAGTATTAGTACCATCTAAGTTACCATCATAGTCGGTACCTGTTATTTCAAACGTACCTGCGTTTGCAGCACCAGCACCTGAGGCATTATCATCAGTGAAGTCACCAATTACAATGTTATCACCAGATTCTGAAGTCAGTATGATAGCTGTCGCATTTGATGGACCACCTGTAGAATCAAATCTAGCACTGATACCTGTAGTTGAAGCTACCTCGTTAATTTTATTCACTAGTGCTTGCATATCATCAGTAGTATTTCCGCCCGCTGTGAATGAGATAGTTTCAGATGTAGTACCATTAGATAACTCAAAGCTTATGCCATCGCCTGCATCCATATTAGCGAAGCCAGATAATACAGCAGTTGTCTTCGCATCGGCTTTAACACCTGTTGTATTGAACTCTGCATTAATTTTAGACGCTATTTCGCCTGCATCATCATCAGAACCGATAAGAATTGATGCATCATTTACACCCGATATGCTAATTGTATCATCGGCACTAAAGTTTAAGCCAGCAAGAGCGGAGGCAGCTGTAGTATTCGCTGTACCGTCAGAAGTACCCATTTTGGTACCTGTATCAAGGTCAGCTCTAGCGCTACCTAAATCATCAGTCTGCGCTGAGTTAATTGCTAAACCAATAGTTTGGTTTGCATCAGCACCAACTTGGAAATTTTTACTACCAAACGAACCATCTAATAAGTTTTGACCACCGAAAGTTGTAGTATCAGCAATACGATTTAGCTCTGACTTAAGCTGCACAACTTCTTCTTGAATAGCTTTACGGTCAACGGTTGTATTTGTTGCATTTGACGATTGAACGGCCAAATCTCTCATACGTTGTAAAATATTAGTCGACTCTTGCAATGCACCTTCTGCAGTTTGGGCCATTGAGATGCCGTCATTAGCGTTACGAACTGCTACGTTTAAACCGTTGATTTGGTTTGTTAAACGGTTAGATATCTGCATACCTGCCGCATCGTCTTTTGCACTATTAATACGTAAGCCAGATGCTAAACGTTGCATAGAAGTGCCTAACCCCATACTTGCGCCAGATAGTTTATTCTGAGCATTTATTGAGGCCGGGTTGGAATTTACTGTTAAGGCCATGATGTTCTCCTATCCCGCTAAGTCGGGCTAAATAAATTTGTTAACTCTTACAACAAGGTTATCGTCAGGACAGGAATGTTCTTTAATTAATTTTTAATAAAAAAATAAAAGGCAACATTTTTATGTTGCCTTTCAATAAGTTAAGCTCGATTAACTTAGCTATTAACCACCTAATAAACTCAATGCTGCCTGCGGTAACTGGTTCGCCTGAGCTAAAATAGTTGTACCAGCTTGTTGCAAGATCTGGTTCTTAGTCAACATTGCTGTTTCTTGCGCAAAATCAGTATCTCTAATTCTTGAACGAGCAGCGGAGGAGTTCTCGGCTATCGAACTTAAGTTATTGATGGTTGATTGCAGTCTATTTTGTACTGCACCTAATGTTGCACGGTTACGGTCAATTTTGGCTAGTGCACCGTCAATTACTGAAATGGCATCCTGAGCCCCTTGTGCCGTCGTTAAGTCCACCGTATCTATTGTGATCTCGGTTGCTCGAACAACAGCACCATCACCAGACTCAGCTGACGAAGTCAAAATATCAAAACCAACTGTACTATTTAGTTGAATTGAGCCTCTTACAGCGACAGAGTCATTGGCACCATTAGCTACAACACCTTGGTTTGTACCTGCTATAGTTCCATCGTAATCTGCACCAGTTATATTAAATGACGCCGCATTTGCGCCAGCCCCCGCATTATCGTCATAAACGTCACTGATAATAATATTATCACCAGCTTCTGATTCTAAAATAATGCCTGCGATACCACCAGGTCCACCTGTAGAATCGAATCTTGCACTAATACCTGTTGTAGCCGAAACCTCATTAATCTTATTCACTAACAATTGCATATCGTCAGTGGTATTACCCGTAGCTGTAAATGAAATAGTTTCAGTACTTGTGCCATTACTTAATTCAAAGCTCACACCATCCGCACCAGAGGCATCCGCATCTATATTGGCAAAGCCAGAAATAATAGCGGTAGTCTTAGCATCTGCATTAACGCCTGTAGTATTGAACTCGGCATTAATTTTTGTTGCCATTTGAGCAGCGCTATCTGTTTGCCCTAAAGTAACAGTTTGTTCATTCACACCATCAATAGTAATAGTGTCTGCTGCAGATAAATCTAAAGCACCTGCGGCATTCGCTGCAGTGTCTGTCGACGCAATTGCAACCCCCATTAATGAACCTTGGTCTAAGTCTGCTCTTGCGTTACCTAAGTCATCAGTTTGCGCAGAGTTAATTGCTAAACCAATCGTTTCATTTGCGTTAGCGCCTACTTGGAAATTTTGGCTACCAAACGACCCATCAAGTAGCTTTTGACCACCAAATGTTGTTGTATCTGCGATACGGTTAAGCTCAGATTTAAGCTGTACCACTTCTTCTTGGATGGCCTTACGGTCAACCGTAGTATTTGTCGCGTTAGCAGCTTGAATAGATAAGTCTCGCATACGTTGCAAAATATTTGTTGATTCTTGCAAAGCACCTTCAGCTGTTTGCGCCATAGAAATACCGTCATTGGCATTTCTCACCGCAACGTTTAAGCCGTTAATTTGTGAAGTTAGTCGGTTTGAAATTTGTAAACCAGCTGCATCGTCTTTCGCGCTATTGATACGAAGACCTGAAGCTAATTTTTGCATGGAGTCTTGTAGACCATTGGAAGACCCCATCAAGTTGCGCTGCCCATTGATAGAGGCAGTATTAGTATTGACAAATAGTGCCATCACATTCTCCTTACGGAATGATTTCTAATATTTATGAAATCAAGTACTGAACCACGAAAGTGATATCGGGCAGCACTTCAAATCGCCTACCCAACTAATACAAACACTGTGCCAACATAATAAAAAAACATAAAAACCAGTTAAGTCCCTTATAAATAAAGGCCTTAACTGGTCAAAAAAGTAACAATGCGAATATAAAATAGAGGAAAAAGTAGGCGGCAAAAAATTGGCAACCTTGTGCCAGCGGCAAGTTTTAAGCTAAAAAAGCCGAGAACCGTAGAAAATAAAGAGGATTATATAAAAAGAAACCGTCACTAGGACTAACTACTTTTTTATCTATTGAAAGCGGCAAGTCTCAGCATCAATAGAAAGATCTGGAATATACCTTAATACCGATCTCGACTTACCTTGCGGTTTATTATCATTGGCAAGTAAAAAACCATTTTGGAAAGTTACAACCCCTTCAGCATTAAATGTTCTAGCCTTTTCTTTGGCAGAAGAATAAGCAGGATCATAACCAACAGGCATTAATTCCTGAGTAAAGTCCCTAGTGTCAATCAGTTTTAACTCAGCTGTCGTTTTCATAAATGTCGCAAGAGAAAGCTTAGGTGAACCATTATTGCCTTGGCATAACGCATCACTGAAGGACTTTGATTGATAACAGAAAGAGGTGGCGATAGCACATTGTTTGGATACATTAGAAAGATCTGATGCTCTTAGCTCATGCTCTGCTGTTCCAAGCTTTGTTAAACGACCAGAGAGTGATAAAGAAAACTTAGGCTGGCTTTTAAGCTCAGGTAATAATAAAAGCGCTTCGTTCACCTGATCCCAAACTATCGCTTCATAGCCATAGTTTTCTCTTCTGTCTAAGCTGAAGTTTTTATTTTGCAATATTGGTAACGCCGGACCTAGCTTTTTCAACTTAGAGAATGAAAAGCTATTGCCATCGTTTTTAACATTTGCAAAGTAGATCTGATGCTGATCCCCATCGAAATCGTGTTCATGGAAGAAAAAGGCGTAAATCTCACCTCCTACTTTGGCAAATTCAATAGCTTCCCAACTTACCGTAGTAAGTTCATCCATTTTGATCTGAACAGGTATTAAGCGAATGCGCTCAGCCTTACTAGAAAATGCCGAAGCTAACTTTTTCTCTTCTTCTATATATAGAGTATTCTGGTCTTGAACTAGTACAACGATCCATCTATCCAGTTTGCCTAATCCTGAGACTTGGGAAAGCATTTCACCTTTTTCATTTTCTAATATCAATTCAGAGTAAGTCACAGAAGCGAAGACAAAACTCGGTAGCAACAACAAAACTGAAAGTACAACTTTTAACATAAAGGCGAATAGAGGATTGTAAAGGCTGCCTAGTATAAGAGTTAAATATGTAAGGTAAATGAAAAAGTACGTTGGACTATGCCTAATTGATTAATTATCTGATCAACAAAGGTAAAAATTAATGCATAAGCAGCTATTGGCGGGAGTAAGTAGCACTTATTAGTTAGACAGCTTGCTCATTTCAAAAAGACCAAGCTGTCTAATTAGAGCTTAAGGTAACAACTACTTTTATTGCACAACTTCCAAAGTAGGAGTAGGCCAACCACTATCTTTATGAAGACCTAGCATCATTCTGTCAGTTGTTGGACCATGCCAATAAAGTTGATAACCAAGCTCATTACAGTAAGAGATCAGGCCTTGATAATGTTCGCAGCTAATATGATTTTCTAAATACAAAACAGGCTTAAATCGAGATATTGTGTCTTTAGCTCCTTTTAATACAAATAGTTCCATTCCTTCAACATCAGCTTTAAGCAACTTTAAAGAGGATAAGTTCAATTGATCGATTGTCATGCATTGTACCGACTCACCGCCTCGTTCACTATTGATTAGGCTCAATCCTCCAAAATTATTTGTTTCATTATAATTCAATGCCGGAACGGTAATAGTTCCTTTACATTCAGATAATGCAGAATGGAAAGCTTTGACATTAACTAAACTATTTAAAGCCAAAGTCCCACACAAAGCCTGATAAACTAAGCGCTGAGGTTCAAAAGCGTAAACTTCTCCTGAGGAGCCTACCAACTTAGCTAGAGGCAGCGTAAATGCACCGTAATTGGCTCCTGCATCTATGACTGTATCGCCTTGTCCAACATAATAGGAAACTAGATCTATTTCATGCTGACACCAAGTACCTCTGTGTAACAGTGATTGACCGATAAACTGGTCGTTCACGTTCACGATGATCTGTCCATATTTGCCATTTGCTACTTTGTTGAAGTTAAACCCTAACCTAGCATCTATCTTATCATTAAGTTGCTTTTTATAATTATTGAATTTGCTTTCTTTATCTTTACCGTTACTTAACGCCCAAATATAGCTATCTTCTGAATGCTCAAGATCACAAAACTTATTAGCTGGATCCAACCTATCTATTTTTTTACCGTCTGATAAGCGGCAGGCGTTAAGCAGAGCTACTTGATCAAGGAACCAACGACCTGGATATTGATTAGAAGTTAAATGTTTACTGATAGAAGCGGATAGGTTAGCTAAGAACTGCAATGATGACTCTGTTGGTAAAATATGTAATACAGCTGCTGAAACTTCTTGCCACATTAGTTCATGTTCAAGATTTAAAACCGTTATTGGTCCTGCCAAATTAAAAGAATATGGGCATTGCTTAAAAAGCATATCAGCATCCATAGATATAGCTCCACCTTCAAAATCTTTACTGTATTGATAAAAACGACAGAAACGAACGCTAGAGTAATAAACAACATTTACTTCAGAGCCAGTCGTTTCGACAGATATTCTCAACCCAATATCTTCACCTTTAAGCAAATCAATTACTTTAACCAACTCTTCTTGGTTCGGATTAATGACATGTATGTGGAAATTTACTTTTCGAGTTTTTACTTCTAACACCGAAAATATCTGAGTCAATACATACTTAGTTAGATAAGTTGCATCTGAAGAAATAAAGATAGTTAAAACTGAAGGGTCAAAATGCGATTCGTGCAATATCTCAGAGGTTGGCAAATTACCAAGTAACTCTGTAGCTTCTTGTTGCGATACTTGACCAAAAAAGTCTAAATTAAATGGATAAGCATCCGGTGTAACATTTTCATTAAGGAAATAATCAGCTTGGAACTTACTAAGAGAAACTAAACCATTGCCAACTTCAGCTTTAGCACTCAGCGCCAATCTCGCATGATACTGGGACAATTCATATTTTCGAAATATGGCATAGTAGAGAGACAAAATAGCATCAACTTGAGGATAGTTTGAGTTTAATTCTTTCGCGGCTAGTAAGTTATCAAAGGCTTGTTTATAAGCTTTTTGACGGAGCTGGCAAATAGCTAAATAATAATAAGCAAAAGTTTGAGTTGCATCTACGTCAATTATTTTTTGGAAGTACAAGGTTGCAGAACCAACGTCGTTTTTAACTAAACTTATAATTCCAAGTAGGTATTTAGCGATGCATTGAAGACGATTTTCATCCATTTCTTCGGCTTGCAAAGCGGCACTTTCAGCTGTTGCAAGGTCCCCTTTTTGCAAATTTTGCATCACTGTTTGTATCTGTGAAGACCAAGAGTCATTACTTAGAGAAACGGAAGGAGTTTGAAAATGTTTAACCGTAGCCATACACTCAAACCAATAAGGTGCAACTTTATTTAATTTCTCAAATTCTAACGTTTCGTACTCTTTTTTATCCATTGATAATAACTCCATCGGTCATAAACTCTACTAGCTGAACTCAACTTACGCGTTAAAAGCAAAAGCTGTACCAGTAATGTGATATTGAACTATTCGTTTATTGTTAACTTCAGCAACTTCCCATCGTCGCTGCCGTACTTTTAGGCTTGGGGGAACTAGCACACATAATGATACTCTACAGAGCATGAAAAGTATTTTTTATTTGAGTTGATACGGCTATTAAAAAACTTATAACTGAGGGCAAGATAGAAGCCAATTATTTATGGGGAAAGTTAAATAATTGAAAGGCGTAATTAATAGCTATGTTTGATTTATCTTTAAAGGCGAGCAAGAGAAATGGCGGAACGGACGAGACTCATGATCTATCACAAAGAGTGCGACTACGTCGCGAGTTCTTTAACTCAACAAACATTTATACTTGATTCATTTTTTACAAAGGAATGTAAGGAGAAATGGCGGAACGGACGAGACTCATGATCTACCACAAAGAGTGCGACTACGTCGCGAGTTCTTTAACTCAACAAACATTTATACTTGATTTATTTTTTACAAAGGAATGTAAGGAGGAATGGCGGAACGGACGAGACTCGAACTCGCGACCCCCGGCGTGACAGGCCGGTATTCTAACCAACTGAACTACCGCTCCGCAGCAAGTAGATTTAAAATCACATGTTTAATATACGAATCTAGACTATTTGGTCTAAATGGCGGAACGGACGAGACTCCTGCTCTACCATAAAGAGTGCGACTACGTCGCGAGTTCTAATATTTGGTTATTTTAGAACTACTACCTAGATTTAAACCATCTAGCCTAAATGGCGGAACGGACGAGACTCGAACTCGCGACCCCCGGCGTGACAGGCCGGTATTCTAACCAACTGAACTACCGCTCCGCAGCATGTAGATTTTTTGTTGTCTTTATCTCAAGATTGGCGGAACGGACGAGACTCCTGATCTACCATAAAGAGTGCGACTTCGTCGCGAGTTCTAGTATTGGTTATATTAAAACTACTCTTTACCTTGATAACTATCTCAAGATTGGCGGAACGGACGAGACTCGAACTCGCGACCCCCGGCGTGACAGGCCGGTATTCTAACCAACTGAACTACCGCTCCAGCCTTGAGATGTTGAATTGCGTTAAGTGGCGGAACGGACGAGACTCGAACTCGCGACCCCCGGCGTGACAGGCCGGTATTCTAACCAACTGAACTACCGCTCCAGTTAACGCTGCAATGCTTGACTAGATTAAGTGATAGAACAGACGATACTCCTGATCTACCATAAAGAGTGCGACTCCGTCGCGAGTTCTATAGTGAACTACACAACTTTGTACTGCTTAACTCTAAACCACCTAAAAAAGATGGCGGAACGGACGAGACTCGAACTCGCGACCCCCGGCGTGACAGGCCGGTATTCTAACCAACTGAACTACCGCTCCAGTCTTAATCTGTGTCAGCTTTGCTAGACAACGGCGCGCATATTAAAGTTTGATTACACGAGCGTCAACAACTTTTTTCAACAAAGTGTCTTGTTTGGTCACTTTCTAGTCTTCTGGCAGACTAAGGTCTAAAATATCATCAGAATTATCAAATTCTGCTGCTTTTTCCTTCGGTTTCTCTTCTGCTTTCACCGTTTCCTTTTCTTTCGGTGCAGGTTCGGCTTCTACTTTCTGTTTCTTTTTAAACTGCAATTTAGCAAATGGGTTAGGAATGCTGCGTTTTAATACAAATAACCAAATAACTAAAAAGCCTAATAATAGGATCAAGACATTAATTAGAATAACTAAAATAATAGGGAAAGACTTTTCCTCCACTTCTGCCACGATTTCTTCTGCTGGCAGTTCCGTCATTGCTGGTAATTCAATTTCAGCAACGTCTTGCTCAGGCTCTATCGTAATAAACTGATATGGCGGTGGCATTAGCTTAAATTCTCTGCCCTGTTTAGTTGTCGCGTGCACTTCTATATTAATTTGGTACGAGCCATAAGCGGGATTAAATATCTTTAACCTTCTATCTTGTAACGCTTCTAGGTTGAACCTTTCCGAATCTCTACTAGGGAAAATAATTTCACCATCTATTAATAAGGAATCGTTCTCAATTAATGTATCGTCGATAACGATGGTGACATAGTGATAACGCCCCCCCACCTCAGCTTCTTCTAATTGATAGCTTATAGGTAGAGGTAATAAAGTGATAGGTTCTTGAGTTAACTCTCTGGTAAACAACTCGGTGGCAACTCGGTATTTAGGTGTCCACTCACCATGACCTAAGCGCAAGTCGTACTGTAAGGTAAAAACACCATCTCTTGGTTTCTCATCTAAATCACGACCATTGTCTCTAAACTCACCAAGTTGAAATATGTCGGAACCGAAGTTTGGCTTTTCTGGATCACTACTGGGATACAAGCTGGCTTTTAATGTGACCACATCTCGAAAGTTGCCATCTTTGATCATCTCTTTGGCATTTAAAATTCTAGCTTCGGCTTTTATTCTCTCGTATTGAAATGCTTCTGTAGGTAAGGTATCTGCTAACAACTCAACATCGGAAAGCACCAAAATTTTACTGTCGGGAAGAATTTTGCCAACCGCTTGCCATGGCCCAGGCATAGGTTGTTTTAATTTAATTAAGTCGTAGCTTAAATCAGCATGCCATTCGATAGTTTTGCCGTTATTGTCTCTTGGATAAAGTTTTGAGCCATCTGGTTGGACTAAAACAACTGGGGCTGAACCGTGTTTACGGAAGAATAACATCATTACTTCTTCCACTTCATAATCAACTCGAAAGCGATTATTCAATAGTCGGATCTCGTTTTGACCTTTGAAGTTTTTTAAAAACTCTAATTTAGTTTGAGTCTCTGCTTTGGCTACATTCATCATAGCTACATTGGCCAATGCAGTATGACCAATGAACGTCAACACAAGATAAGTGCATATTATTGCAAACTTCGCCACAGGCTAGTCCCACCTTTCTGTTCGATTATATCTATTCTTGCTTCATGCTGTTCGAGCTCTTCTGCACTGGCTGTAACCACTCTCAAATTACGTACTCTGGTATCATTGCTGGTTTGCTGCTGCGAATTGTTCTGTACTATTTGATGAGCTAGATCCATGGCCACCTGACCACCTGTCATCTGTAAGTACACATCCGCTAAGATCTCTGAATCGAGTAAAGCGCCGTGAAGCATACGGTGCGAGTTATCGATTTCATAACGACGACATAAAGCATCTAACGTATTCTTTTGGCCTGGGTGCTTATCCCTAGCCATAACTAATGTATCGACCACAGCACAAAAATCTGCAGTTTGACTCCAATCTCGCCATAAAATAGAGAATTCGTTATCCATGTGACCGATATCGAACGGGGCATTATGAATAACCAGTTCTCCACCTTTTATATAGTCAAAAAACTCGTCCGCTACATCTCTGAACTTAGGTTTATCGCGTAAGAACTCATTAGTAATACCGTGAACGCCTATTGCCTCATCTTCAATTTCGCGCTCTGGATTGATATAAACATGGAAGTTATTGCCTGTTAGGCGACGATTAACCATCTCAACGCAACCAATTTCAATGATCCTGTGACCATCTTTAATTTCAATACCTGTGGTTTCCGTATCCAGAATTATTTGTCGTTTCGCCATTAGAGATTTTTGTTGTTATTGCAATTGGGTTAGAGTATACCGCTGTTAATCAAGAAATATCACCTCAAAGGAGCATTCTCTTTTATGAAAACCATTCATATGTATACCGATGGTTCATGTTTAGGCAATCCCGGTCCCGGCGGTTACGGCGCCCTACTGATTTATAATGGTCATAAAAAAGAGTTAAGCCAAGGTTATAAAAATACAACGAATAACAGAATGGAGATGTTAGCAGTAATAAAAGGCTTACAAGCTTTAAAAGAACCTTGCTTAGTAGAGCTAACAACCGACAGTAGTTATGTTAAAGACGGCATTACCAAATGGATCTTCAATTGGAAAAAAAATGGCTGGAAAACGGCGGCGAAAAAGCCAGTGAAAAATGCAGACCTATGGCAACAGCTCGATAATGAAGTAAATCGCCATACTATGAATTGGCATTGGGTAAAAGGTCATTCTGGCCATCCAGAAAATGAATTGGTTGATGATTTAGCTCGAGAAGCGGCATCAGGCAATGATTTATTGGATGATGAAGGGTTCAACCCATAGATGTATACACGGCTGTCTTTATATCCAACTGGTTAAAAATTGATAGCCGTTATTTAATACAGCCTTTTCTCACTTCCTTTGTTATCATCTGTGGCAATTTCTAAATGTGAAAAAATAAGAATAATTATGTGGTTTACTAACGCTTTCAGTTACAAATTTACTAAGCCTTTTGACACTTCCGTTGAAGAACTAGAAAAGGCCTTACAAGAACATATCTTCCGCCCATGCGGTAGCCAAGACCAGCAGAAACAAGGTTGGGTATCCGCTATTCCAAGTACAACCAACTTAGTTCATGCAGCAGGCAATAGCGCCCTAATATGCCTAAAGACGGAAGAAAAGATCTTACCGAGCTCCGTAGTAAAAGATGCACTGGAAGAAAAAGTCCAAGATATCGAAGCTGAACGTGGGCAAAAAGTAGGTAAAAAAGAAAAACAAACCATTAAAGAAGAAATTGTTCAAGCTTTATTGCCAAAAGCCTTCACTCGAAGCAACCGCTTGTATGCTTATATCAACTTTGAATACCAATGGTTGGTTGTCAATTCAAGTGGTGCAAACAAGGCAGAAAATTTATTAGCCTTTTTAAGACAATCTTTAGGTTCATTACCCATTTTACCAATGAAACCAGAGGGTGACTTAATTGTCACTCTTACCCAGTGGGTTAAAGAAGATAACTTACCTTCCCCTTTTGTCTTCTCTACTGATATTGAATTAAAGGCGCTTGATGAAGAAGCGGCAACGGCAAAATTAAAGAACCACGATGTGACTGAAGAAGAAGTTCAGCTACACATTAGTAATGGTAAATACGTGCATAAACTTGGATTAGTTTGGGATGAAAAGATCAAATTTAACCTAAATGACGATGCCTCTTTAAAACAAATTAAGTTCTTAGATGTAGTCAAAGAGCAAACTGAAGATGTACCAAACGAAGATAAACTTGCTAAGTTTGATGCCGACTTTGCCTTAATGTCAGGCGAGCTAAACCAACTATTCCAAGAGTTGGAAAAACATTGGGCTAATATTGCAGACTAGTGAAGTCTGTCCAGTTAACGTGCTATTTTGCTAAAAATAGCACGAACAATCCGCTATTATTCGCCACCACTTTTATCTAGTACAGGATTTACCCTTGGCCAAATCGAACAAGCCTAAATATACGCCACCTAGTTTTCAATGGCGCTTTCTTCTTCCGAAATATTGGTTAACTTGGTTAACTATGGCCTTCTTATATTCTTTGAGCTGGTTACCTTATTCACTTCAATTATTTCTAGGTAAACTAGTTGGTCGTCTTTTATATAAAGTCATGGCCAGCCGCAGAAAAGTTGCGGATAGAAATATTGAGCTATGTTTTCCTGAGATGTCAGCCGAAGAGCGTCATAAACTGGTAAAAACGAACTTTGATAATACTGGCATTGCTATGTTTGAAAGTGGCATGGCATGGTGGTGGCCAAATTGGCGTGTAGAATCTATGGTCAGTGTCAAAGGAGCGGAACATGTAAATGATGCTCTGGCACAAGGCAAAGGGGTACTTGGTCTATTTGTTCATGCTCTACCGATGGAGATGGTTGGTCGGATCATAAGCCAAAACTGGACCTATTCAGGCTATTATCGTCCGCACAATAATGCGTTAATTGAATGGGTACAATACAACGGCCGCAGCCAAGGGAAAAACGAACTGATTGGCAAGCAAGATGTTAAAGCGTTTTTAAGAGCGCTAGGTAAAGGTAAATTTTGTATCTATTTACCGGATCATGACTACGGTAAAAAACGTTCTGTTTTTGCCCCGCTGTTCGCAGTTGAAGAAGCGGCGACAACAACAGGAACTCAACTCTTTGCTTCTCACGACAATGCCGTCACAATACCGACTATAATTAAACGGTTAGAACATGGTAAAGGCTACGAAGTTGAATTTTTGCCGCCACTTAAGGATTTCCCTGATACAGATCCGGTGCAAAATGCCGTTAAAGTAAACAAATGGGTTGAACAATCTATTTCAGCCAATGTCGAACAATATATGTGGGTGCACAGAAGGTTTAAAACTCGACCAGAACATGCGCCTGACTCTCTTTACAAAAAGTAATGGTTATCTGAGTTATGAAAACAAAGGCCTCAAAAAGCCACGGTAGTGCATTAATAAGAATATTCTTACCTTTGCTATTAGTATTGGTTGTTGTTGGCCTATTGTTTTGGAGTAACGAGCAAGTCGGTACAGATGGCCCGGCAACCACTCACCAAATGGCGTCTGGTGTTGCTAAGTTTTACGCCACGTTTAGAAGTTCGTTTCAACAAGGCGATAAAAAATTAGATGATTACACCATCGAATTGCCAAAACCAGATATGCCGCTAACGAAGAAGTTAGAACAAAGAGCCGCTCAAGTTGCTCCTGCAAATGCTAACTGGCAAGGGGAAAGAAAGCGCCGTTCATTCAAAGAAAACGACACGATAAAAACCGCTTTGCAAAACTTTGGCAAAGAAGAAGACATGGAAGTGATCTGGGATCTGAAATACGATTACATCATTAAGAATCACTTCCAAGACCACTCTAATTTAAAGCAACTGTCAGAGAAAATTTCTAAGACAGTAAACAATGACTATGACGGTAAAGTGAAATCTTATTTTTGTCCGCAAGAGCGTGCGTTAGTGCTTACTGCATCTGACAACAAGTATGTTCAAGACTTTTGTCAATTAACCACCTCAAAAGTAAGAATGGCCATTGATAAAAACCGCGCCAAAGAGTATCAACTCAGACAACGTCTAGGTAGCGAAGGCTAAGCTAGATTCAACAAAATGGTCAGTTGCACAAGGCTGACCATTCCAATACTTAAATACCGCCTCAGTTTTGTATAGCGAGATTAAACTCAAAGATTGAGTATGACCTTTGTCATGATGCATGCAGATTGAAAAGGTTCGGTCTTCCGTTTCAGTTAAAGAATTATTCGGCAAATGTGCTTTATGAAGGGCAATTAAGTCTTGTTCCTTTGCAATGGACCAATTCATTGCTACTTGTTTTCTTTCAGCTAAAACTCGTTCAGCTTGTGGATGTGCAGAAGAAAAGTAATGGTCAGGTAGACTATGCTCATTTAGCAAATTGCTTCTGCCATCGTTCTGCCACATACATTTAGCACTGTGACTTACCAGCATAAGAGTGAAAGGTTGGAAATGCGCCAGTTTAAGTTCAGCTAGGTATTTTTGGGCCTGCTGCAAGTTTTGCGTTAACGCCAAGTCTTTTATGATCTGACCACGAGATATAAGGCTAGCCGAAGCTGGTTTAACCCACCCTTGATAATTATTTAATAGAGCAAAAACCAAGCCTGATTGGTTGACGCAAATCCAGCTACCACCGGCATCAGGATCCAAAGGCATGATAAAGCTTTTGCCATCATGGCTATAAACCTTAGGAACTATCGCTTTAGCTCGTGTAATCGACTCGTCTCGATTAAAGGCAATTGAAATACTCTCACCAAAATCACGCCAGCTAAAGCTACACATTCGAACAAGCGCCTATTTATGCTTCATAATTCGTTCTTTCTGACGGTTCCAATCTCTGTCTTTAATATCGCTACGCTTGTCGTGCGCCTGCTTACCTTTGGCTAAACAGAATTGAATTTTCACCCAGTTTCGAACCCAGTACATAGACGTCGCTACTAAGGTATAGCCTTTTCGTTCTACCGCGCCAATTAACTCGGATATTTCGCGCTTGTGCAATAACAATTTACGCGAACGAGTTGGTTCACAAAGTACATGCGTTGACGCTTGGTTTAACGGTTGAATTTGCGCGTTTAACAGAAACACTTCACCGTTTTTTAAAAACACAAAACTGTCAGCAATGTTGACTTTGCCTTGTCGAATACTTTTGATCTCCCATCCTTGCAATTCAATACCAGCTTCAAATTTTTTATCGAGGATAAATTCGTGACGGGCTTTTTTATTTTGCGCTATGGTATTGTCAGGAGTTTTTGCTTTTTTCTTTGCCATATTTCATTCTTCACTTTAATTGCCGGGAATTATAAAGGCAGTTGAGCAAATTCAGCAAATTTTGTACGTATTTTTCTGATTAACTTTGGTAGAATATGAAAAAAACTATCCAATCTTTTTTATGGCAAAAATATCTCGAAGTGCTTTAGTTATGTTTAGCTGTAAGCAGATGTATGATTTGGTTAACGACGTCGAAAGCTATCCTAAGTTTATTCCCAATTGTGCGGATGCCAAATGTATTTCCCACAGCCAAGAGCAAATGGAAGGTGCCTTGCAAATAAGCAAAGCTGGTATAAGCAAGTGGTTTTCAACAACCAACCAGTTAACTGAAAACAAACAAATTATATTGCAATTAAGAGATGGCCCATTTAAAAAATTAGAGGGGATTTGGACTTTTACCGAGCTTGATGAACAGGCTTGTAAAGTTGAATTGAATATTGAGTTTGAATTTTCCTCCAAGATGATCGAAATGGCATTTGGCGGATTATTCAATCACGTGGTAACAAATATGGTTTCGGCCTTCACCCAAAGAGCAAAAAGCGTTTATGGCTGATCAAATAAACATTGAAGTGGCGTTCGCCCTACCAGACAAACACAGCTTACTTACCGTAACTCTTGAGTCAGGAGCAACGATCGAGCAGGCTATTGTGGCCTCGGGCATATTATCCATTCATCCCGAAATAGACCTGAAACAAAATAAAGTTGGGATATGGTCTAGAATGGCAAAACTACAGGACACGTTAACTGACGGTGATCGGATAGAAATTTACCGTCCACTTATCGCCGACCCTAAAGAAGTTCGCAAACGTCGAGCTGAAAAGGCAAAAGAAGAAGGTCGTGCTGATAAAGTTACTGGCGGTCGCCCTAACCCAAGAAAAAAAGCTGAAGAAAGTTCAGGAGATTAACTTTGCTGCAACATGATTTAAGTGCTTCTGTGCTATTGCAGAGTAAAACTTTCCATTTGGTATTAAACGAAATACTTTCGTCTAAACAAATTACCAGTTCAAACTTCACCACCATTGAAGAATTAAATGCCGCATTTGAAAGCTGTAAAAAGCCAGATCTGATATTTCTTGATAAAGAATCGGCGGTAAAAGCCGGACTTACTCCGTTTGAGTACATTGCCCAGATCCGAAAACAATTCAACGGTCCTATTTTATTGATCTCTACGGAACAGGATATCAATGAAATTGAAAACTACGTGACTTCAGGCATCACCGATGTGTTCTCTCCAAGCGAGTTCGAACATGTTGAAAGTTTTGTCACTAATTTTGTTGCCTATCAAACAACGATGGCATCAGTTACTGACGCTAAAGTGCTGCTAGTAGAAGACTCTAGAAGTATGACCAACCTAGTAACAGGTTTGTTTGAACAACATGGTATTGAGGTGTTATTTGTACCTACAGGTCGCGAGGCTCTTACCGTTCTGCACTTTGAACAAGTAGATCTGGTCGTTACCGACTATATGTTGGAAGGCGACATGACAGGGTTAGCTTTGATCCGAAATATACGTAGGACAACTCAGTGGTACTCGCTACCCATCTTAGCAATTACTGGGTATAACGACCCTCAACGCAACACTGAATTAATGCGAAACGGTGTATCAGACGTTATGCATAAACCGTTTGATATTGAAATGTTCCTATTGAAGTGTCAAAGCCTGATCCAAAATAAACGCACTTTCCAAATGTTGATGGAAAAGCAAAACAAATTAACTGAGTTGACGCAAAGGGATAGGCTTACTAACTTATTTAATCGTCATTTTATTACTCAGCAAACCGAAGATATTTTAGCCAAGAGCGACGTTGCTGCAGGCAATGTGTTTTTATTGCACCTAGACTGCGACAACTTTAAACAGTTAAACCACACTCTAGGGCATTCAAAAACGGATGAACTGTTAGTTGAATTAGCTAATCTATTGGCAGAAAAGGTCAGTCGAGACGCTATATTAGCTCGTATTGAAGGCGATGAGTTTTTGATCAGTTTACCTAACAGTAGTTTTGAGAATGCAATTCAAATCGCAGATATGCTTCGTGAAGAGATCGCACAAAGAGAATTTCTTGGTGCTAAAGTTACGGTCAGTGTCGGGGTATCTGGCAACTCTCAGCACAATGACTTCTCTCAAATATGTCGCGATACCGATCAGGCAATTATTGAAGCGAAAAAATTAGGCGGCAACCAAGTCGCCATTGGGGAACTTATAAAGTCGAGTTTCTAACTCGACTTACACCATTTGCTCAGGTGAAAGCAAAGACTTCAGTTGCCCTTGCCATTTGTCTAAATCCACTTTTATCTGGGCTACGCCAGCTGTTGCCATTATCGGCGTATAGCCTGTTAGTTCACCGATCAAATAACTAACCAAAGGCATATGAGAAACACAAAGAATGTGTTGGTCTTGTTGACTGCCCTGCTCAACGCAAGCTAACAAAAAGTCCATCGCGGTACTTGGACTCGCTTCTGGAGTTAGTAGCGCTTCGGTTTCTTGAACATCGGCACTTGGGCCGTAGAGTAAAATGGCATCTTTGGTTTGTTGCGCTCGTTTGTATGGGCTAACAAAGGCATGACTGAATTGATTTACTTGTGTTTTGAGCCATAACGCTGTCCTTTTTGCTTCCCATAAGCCATGTTCCGTTAGTGCCCTCAACTCATCTTCTTGACGTAAAGGTTCCGCTTCACCATGCCTTACAATGTACAAAAAAACAGCCATAATTTTTCCTGCCGCTCACTTTTCTTTTCTGTTGTCATCGCGACTATAGTAAATCCGCTCTATTTATGCCAATAAATTCGACTAATGACAGTAAATAAAATTTAATTAAGTCAGCATTTTAGCTCGTATTTTTGAGAAAATGCGCTAGGATGGAATGTACGATTGGTCACGGCAAAAGGTGGGTTCTTGAAAATAAGTCCTAACGACAACAAAACATACCATTCTTTTACCTTAGATCATGGTTTACGGGTAACCTTGGTACAAGATCCTAATTGTCATAAAAGCGCCTGCTCTTTAGTCGTCAATACAGGTAGCTTTGATGACCCTATTGACCGACCTGGTTTTGCTCACTTTGTCGAGCATTTATTGTTTAATGGCAATGAAGCTTACCCAGAGCCAGCATTGATCAATAATTTTGTTTCCCATCACGGCGGCAATTGTAATGCTTGGACCGGCACAGAGCACAGCTGTTACCACTTTGACATTCAACATGAATACTTTGCCCAAGCGTTGGATATTTTTGCCAACATGTTTATTGAGCCTCTATTTACTGAAGAAGCGCTGGTAAAAGAACAAGCAGCGATCCACTCTGAATATAAACTGAAATTAAAAGACGACAGTCGCAGAATTCAGCAAGTACATAAAGAAACATGTAATGAGGCACACCCTTTTCACAAGTTTACCGTTGGTAATAGACACACGCTTTCCGACTTACCACAAAGGGAGGTGCTAGAAGAGGTTAAAGCCTTTTTTAAACAACAATATCAAGCCAAATACATGACCTTAGTCATTGTTTCGCCATTTTCCGAACAACAGTTGAAAGCTGGTGTAAGCGAATGTTTTTCAGCAATTTATTCAGATTCAACTGAACCTGAGCAAAAACATATCGATGACAATTTGTATTTACAGGCCGATTTAGCTCAATTTGTTCAGATCCAGCCAGTCAAAGAATTACATAAACTTAATATTACTTTTGCCCTTCCATCGATAAACAACTGGTACACAACCAAAATAGTCAGTTTTGCGGCTCACATTATTGGTTACGAAGGTCAAGGTTCGTTATTTGAGTTTTTAAAAGAGCAAGGTTTGATCAATGCTTTATCTGCTGGCAACGGTATTTCAGGCAGTAATTTTAAAGACTTCAATATCTCGTTAGAACTGACAGAGTTGGGCGAAAACTCACTTGAATTGATCATCAAAGAGATATTTGGCTACCTCAACCAACTAAGGCAGCAAGAAATACCAAGTTACCTTTATCAGGAGCAACAAAGGCTAGCTAAAATAAGCTTCGATTATCAAGAAGAAATGAAACCGTTGAAGCTAGCCAATCACTTAGCGCTGAATATGCATCATTATCCTGAACAAGATATTTTGTTTGGCGATTATCGCATGGATGGATTTTCTAAGCTGGATTGGCAGAACTTGTTTGCTTACTTCAAAGCTGAAAACATGCGGATGACTCTAGTCAGTAAAGCAACCTATACCGATAAACAAGCTCGTTGGTATCATACGCCTTATTCGGTGCAAGCATTCAGCCAAGAACAAATTGATGAGCTCAATAGTTTTGTTGATGCTAGTAGCAGCTACCAACTGCCAAAACCCAACCCGTATTTAAAACACAAGGCACATTTAGAAACCCCTGATTTTAATAGCCCCATTCCTATTTCAATCGATCAAAGTTTAGGTTGGCAAGCCTGGTTCAAACAGGATATCAGTTTTAGAGTGCCAAAAGGCAATATATACATAGGTCTTGATTTGCCAAATGGCGTCGCTGATAAATACAGCCAAGCTATGATGCGCCTGTTTTGTGACTTATTTATGGATACCATCTCAGAGCAGCACTATCAAGCGGAAATGGCTGGACTGCACTATAACTTGTATGCCCATCACTCAGGTATGACCTTATACACGTCAGGGTTAAGTAATAACCAAGACTCTTTAGTGCTGAATTTATTGTCCGATATGCTGACGATCAAGTTTCACCAAGTGAGATTTGACGAAGTTAAACGACAACTTATCAAACATTGGAACAACGCCGAAAACAATAAACCAATTAGCCAACTGTTTGCCTTACTAAATAGTAGGTTATTGCCCGAGTTGGCTTCTTCTAGTGAACTGGCTGAGCTTTTAGCAAGGGTGACGTTTGCCGAATTTTCAGAGTTCTGTGACACCTTATTTGAGCAGGTTTATGCAGATGTGCTCTTGTATGGCAATTGGACTGTAACCCAAGCTACCGCCATCAATCAGTCGGTTAAAAATAAGTTTGCTAACAGTAAAGCGACAAAAGAGCTGAACCGTTCAATCGCTGCTATCTCAGAGCTTGGTGAACAAAGCCTGACTAAACCTGTGCATCACAATGACACTGCTGCAGTGATCTACTTACAAGGTATGACAACGGATGCGGATAATAAAGATCACATCGAAAAAGCAATATTTATTCTCTTGAGTCAGATCCTGTCACCATTTTCTTTTAATTATTTGCGCGAGCAAAAACAACTAGGTTACTTAGCTGGTAGCGGTTATATGCCACTGTGCAATGTGCCAGGTCTTGCTGTTTACGTCCAATCTCATAAATATAACCAAGATGACCTGTTACAAGAGCTGGAATTATGTTTAGGCTTGTTTACTAAAGAAATACACAATATGGCGGATGAAGAATTATTGGCGCATAAGCAAGCCGTTATCCACCAGTACAATGAACAACCTAGCAATATGGGCCAAAAGTCTCAGCAATTATGGATATCTATTGGCAATAAGGACTATGGTTTCGATCAAAAACATCGCATTGCTACAGAAATAGAAAAGCTCGATAGAAAACAATTAAGTGCTTGGTGTGACGCCAATCTAAATTCGACAAATTTACAGTGCGTTCGCTTAGGCTCAGAGCAAAGCCAGTAGCGAAAATATCTGGCCACAGCTTTGACAAGCCCGTTATTCCTGAGGTATGTTTAGCGGGTTAACTTCTTAACTTTAGTTCTTTTACCGTGGTATCACCAAAAATAAATAACAATAATAAATGGGTGAGTGTAATTGTTCTTTTTAGCTCAACCAATGTGTTAGCAAATCAAGGCGACAACGACACACTTCTTCAACCAACATCAATTTACCTTATTGCATTTTTTGCCCTGTGCATTTCAACTTTTTTAATTTATAGCTTATTTAGGTTCCGCCGTTATCAATCCGCGATCACCGCAGGTGAAGAAAGGTTAAAACTTTCATTATGGGCAAGTGGCGTTGAAATGTGGGACTGGCAAATAGAATCAGGTTTACTACAAAGAACCAGCGACTCAGGCATCTATACACTGCCAAAAGTACCAAAAGAGTCGTTTCCCCCAAACAAAGAGCATATACACCCCGACGACTTGAAACGAGTATCAGCTCAACTAACGGATCACCTCAACGGCATCACCGATGCTTTTGAATGTGCCTACCGTCTAAAAAACAGTGACCTAAAGTGGAACTGGGTATTAGACAGAGGTAAGGTTGTTGAGCGCAATGAAGCCGGTGCACCAATGCGAATGACGGGCACTTTCAAAGACATCCAACAACTGAAAAAGACCGAAAACGAGTTAAAGATATTTGCTCAAAGCATCGAAAGTATTGCCGAAGGTGTGATCATTTTTGATAACCAAGTCAATGTTGTCCATGTTAATCCAGGTTATGTTGCGATCACAGGCCGCACACCTCAAACCGTAATAGGCAACAAGTTGAACTTTAATGATATTAGCTCAACTTTAGTACAACAAATAAAGACCGAAGTAGACCTGACAGGTTTATGGCAAGGCGATGTGACTGGACAACGTAACGATGGTGTTATGTATCTAGCCTATGTCACGGTTAACTGTATTAAAGATCAAGTTGGCAAGATCACTCACTATGTCGCCATTGTATCTGATACGACTAAACGCAAAAAAACCGAAGCCAAATTAATAAAAATGGCTCGCATAGACTCTTTAACAGGGCTACCAAATCGCAACGTATTCTTTTCCAACTTACAAGCTTGCGTACAAAAGAAACAGCCTGCATCGGTCTTAGTGTTCGATATCGATGACTTTAAAAAGATCAATGACTCGCTAGGCCACCAAACTGGTGACAATTTACTTAGGCAAATTGGTACTCGAATTTTAAAACTCCTAGATAAAAATCAAAAACTGTATCGGCTAGGAGGCGATGAATTTGCAGTGGTAATGGAAAGCACCAATGATATTCACAAAGTTACGGCATTCGCGAAACGAATTTTAGAGCAACTGTCCACGCCTTTTCATATCGACCAGCATGAATTCGTTGTTGCAGGCAGTATAGGTATTGTGCTTTACCCTGATGACGGAGCGCACCCTGAAACCTTATTGAAAAACGCGGATACCGCCATGTACCACGCGAAAGAAGACGGTAACCGTTATTTATTTTTTAACTCGGATATGAATAAGCGCGCGGTTAAGCGCTTGCAAATAGAAAACCTTATTCGCGTCGGCTTAAAAGAAAATTATTTCCACGTTTATTACCAACCGAAAGCCAGTTTAGAAACTGGCCAGCTCGTTGGTATGGAAGCCTTGGTTCGATTTATTACGCCGAAAAAAGGTCTGATCAGCCCAGGTACTTTTGTTCCTATTGCCGAGGAAACTGGACAAATCGTCGAAATTGGTGATGTGGTGTTACGCAAAGCTTGCCAAGATATGAAACGTTGGATTGATGCAGGGATCATCACAGGCAGAGTTGCAGTTAATTTATCGGCTAGACAATTCACTCTACCTGACTTAACAGAACGCATTGATGCAATTCTAGCGGATACAGGTCTGCATCCTAGTAATTTAGAGCTGGAGATCACAGAAGGCACTGTGATGAATAACCCACAACATGCAATAAAGATCATGCACCAGTTACGAGAGCGAGGCATTCACTTAGCACTAGACGACTTTGGTACGGGTTACTCGTCTTTATCTTACTTACGCAAATTCCCGCTCAATACCTTGAAGATAGATAAAGCCTTTGTGGATGATTCTAATTCGGCCGTGGGTAAAGCTATGATAGATACTATCATCACCATAGCTAGGAATTTAAGCCTATCGACCGTAGCAGAAGGCGTTGAAACTGAGGCGCAAAAGCAATTTATGAAGCAAATGAAGTGCGATGTACTACAAGGATATTTGTACTCTAAGCCGCTATCAGCTCAAGAGTTTTCAAAGTTTGCGAACCATGTTCTAGATTGAGTTAAGCTTTAATAAGGCCGTTTAAATACGAACAACAACGGCCTTTTGTTGCATTTGTAATTGACGAAAATACATTTGTTTTTTCATATTAAACATAGGCCAGATTAACGGCCCTAAACACATGGCAGCAAAAAACCACTTTCTCTCACACATTCCAGCTTTCATCGCTTCTATTGCCAGATAAACTGAAAAGCCCAATACTACAAACAGTGCTAAAACTAGCAACATACTATCCCCCAATAAAACAACGGCTAAATATTAACCGCCTTTTAACCAAAACCCCATGGGGGAAACTCTTAAATATTGTACTAATTTCAAACAGTCTGGACAATTATTATTCTGTTAATAAACTGCTATTTAATTTATCAAGTAAGGTTGTTAATTGATTAATTTCAGAATCGGATAACTCAGGGAATTGGCATCTCAATTGTTTTGGAATGCTTTCTGCTTTGGCCTCCATCTTTGTCCCTGCCTCGGTCAGCTTAACTAACTTTACTCGCTTATCTTGTTTTGAGCTTGATAGCTGCAGCAAGCCTTTTTGCACAAGTTTTTTTAGGATCAAAGTAAGGGCGCCTGAGTCTATTTTAGTTTGCTGCTGAATTTGCCCTACTTCTATGTCGTCTTGTTGCCACAGAGCCATTAGAACTAGGTATTGCGGATAGGTGATATCAAGTTGTTTTAGATAAGGTTTGTAGGCTCTTGTGATGGCATTAGTCGCGATATAAAAGCGGTGACAGATCTGATTTGATAAAGCAAGTTGTGGTTTCATAGATTTTACTTTGTATGCAAACTAGTTGACATAACAATAATAACTGTTAAATTACTTTGTATACAAACTATATAATATTTTTGGAGAGAAAGCATGGCCCAATATGGCGATAGTATATTTTTAATCACTTTACTGCTTTGTATGGTGGTGTTTCAGGCATTGGTGGCCAGTGTTGCCCACCGAAAACAAACACAATACATTCCAGGTGTCGTAGACAGTGACTTAGACCATAACTCTTTTGTCTTTCGCAGTCACCGCACCTTTATGAACTCATTAGAAAATGTGCCTGTGTTTATTTTTACTGCAATGATCGCCATGTTCGCTGGTATTGATAATGCAACCTTATATTGGACGGTTTTAGTATTTGTTGTAGCACGCCTAATACACATGTTGCTGTTTTATAAAATAGCGACCAATAAAAACCCTTCACCAAGAAGTTACTTCTACGTGATTGCTTTATTAGCGCAGTTATATTTATTATTTGCTACTTTGACCGTTTAATTGCTTTTTCATTAAGGAGCCTAGAACAGGCTCCTTTTTAGATTAGTTTAAGGCCGCAGTTACGTACGTGTTTCTGCCCTTATTTTTCGCTGCATATAATGCTTTATCCGCTTTTTGCAATAGCTCTAGAGGCTCACCTCGGTTAGCGTTTACTGGGTAATAAGTCACAACACCAATACTTAAAGTTACATGACTTGCTACCTCACTTTCGCCATGTGGTAGTTTGTGTTTTGCCATTGCACTAATAAGCCTGTCAGCCACTTTGTGCGCACCAGCAGAACCAGTATCATCCAGCACACAGACAAACTCTTCACCGCCATAACGAGCAACAAAATCATTTTCTCGCTGCATTTCAGCAGATAAAATAGCAGCCACCTCAATCAAACATTCATCACCTTGAGCATGACCATATTTGTCGTTGTATTTTTTGAAATAATCAACATCTAACAACATAATAGTGGTCGGCCAACTATGTCTTAGCCCAGCATTCAGGGTATGCAGTAACCTTTCATCTAACGCCCTTCTATTGGCAATGCCTGTTAATCCATCAGTAAGAGACAAGTTTTGTAAGATCTCATTTTGATGCTCAATTTTGGTGACAAAAGAGTTAAAGGTATTGGCAATATCAGAAATTTCGTCATTACCGCTGACCATTATATCTGTCTTTTTACCGTCTAAATGGTGCCTGACTAAGCTATCTAATAATTTTAATCTTCGAATAAACTTAGTCTGTAGAAACACCACTACACTGAGTAAAAACAGTAAAGCAATAATAGAAACCAAACCGATAAAGCGAATTTGCTCGTTTACTTTTGTGCTTGTATCTTCCGCTTGTGTTAACACGGCTTCATTAATTTCATAAGAGTGATATTCAGCGAGGTTAGCGTAATCTAAGATCAAATTACGCACGAAGTTACCACGGCCACGAGCACGCCCTTCTGTTCTAAGCTGTTCAATACGAAGTTCAATTATGCCGTCTTGGCCAAGGAGCATGTACTCTAAAGAAGTATTGAGTTGGTCTATTAGCTTAGCTTTTTGCGGCGAAAAGCTTCTGCTCTGTTCGGCGATCAACAGCATCGCCTGTTTTATTTGTTCTGCGGCCTGCCTGACTTCATAAATTCGACCCATTGTCGTTATTTTACCTGCCATAGCCACCGTATTGGCCACTAATAAAGTCCAGTCAGAGCTGTCTGACATTTTATGTTCTAGCAGTATTCTATCGTACAACTGATAAACGTTATCCAACCTTACTTTCAACAGTTGTTGTACCGCCAACTTGTCACGGATCAATGCCTTAAGTTCAAAGAACTCTATTTTTAGAGCCTCTAATTGTACGCTTAAATATGGGTCAGCTAACTCGTCATTTGCCAACTCCTGAAGTTTATCCATTTGGCTATCTATATTGCGTTCAATAAGCAGTAAAGCAGCCTCTGAATTAGGTTTTGACAGTCCTTCAGTCAAATAAATGAGGGTGTTAACTTGGTTAAAAATACGACCAGAGAATACGAGGTTAGGTACCGACTTCTGGCTGATATCAGCTAAAGTGGTGCGAAAATCAATCAACCGAGAAAAAGACAAAAGGGTGACAGTTATAAATACCCCAATTACACAGATCAGAGCAACCGAAAATACCTTAGTCAGCAAAAACCTAGTTCGTGTTTTTTGCTTGTCAGTATCTGCTGTCGCGTCTTCTTGACCAGTAGTGTTACTCACGGCGTCTCCTTGGCAAGGTCGATTAATCGGCCTTCTACTGTTGGTGCAATTTGACGTAACTGACGTATTTGATTGATAACAACTTCAGACAATAAAGGGGCGACTCGTGTGTTAAGTTCTATTTTCTTTGCTTGTTTCAGCATCGAATACTCATCTCCACCAGAGGATAAATAGTCCGAAGTTGCAACTCTATAAAGTGTGTTATCATTTACTAACTTACCATTTATCTTAAGTTGTTTAAGCCTTTGGCCTGGCTGAGCCTTGCTATCGTATATGACTGAAGCCCCTGATAAATGCAGAAATCGTCCTTTATATTCTTCAATCATACTCAAGCCATTCTCTACCGCCTGTTTGAGCGCTTCACCAGACACTTCTATAATAACTATGCGAGAGCGAAACGGCAGTTCTGTTGCTATGTCTCTTCGCGTTAAACTGGTGTTGGCTTGGTAACGACGCTCACCTCTGATCACGCCCCCATTAATAAATGCTAAATCGGTATCAAAAAAGTTGCGCAAAGCATCGGCAACAAAATTAGCAAAAGCGCTTTCTTCCGCCCTAACCACTTCGCGTCTAGTGTCCATAGGTGTCGTAAGAACTCCAACTTGTTCATCTAACAAACGATCAAGACGGGCTCGATACTCAGCAATCTGCATTTGAACTTTAGGTTCTGCACTTTGCTGTTTCAATCGGTGAATCTGCCAGCTTATATCAAACTGGCTCGAAGCCTGCTCTTGCCACTGGATATTCACCTCAGCCACAGTACCAGCTTCAGTCAAATAGACGCTATTTGGATGAGTAGGAATAATATCAGTTTGTGAAAGTGAAGAATGAGGATCCGTTAACAACGCAAGATCAATGACTTGCTGCTGCAAAAAGTCATCAATAAATGGTAAATTTACCGAATAAAGCAAAACAACAAAGTCTGCCCCCAAACTTCGAAGCTCTTGCACTTTATCCAAAATAGCTTGTTTTGGTTCTGAAATATTCACTCTGGTCAGTAAATATTCTTTTACCACAGTAGGGTCTAACACTGAGATGATCCCTAGTCTTAGGTCTCCTTTTTCTATCAATAGTAGGTCTGTCAAACCATCTAAACTTTTGCCACTTTTAGGAATATAAGTATTACTAGCAAGGATAGGAAATGCGGCTTCGTAAGATCTAAGTGATAACTCTTCCTCAAAATAACTAAACTCTCTCTTAGAGACCGCCATCGCATCTGGTTCTAAGCTGTTTTAGAATATCGATAACATGAGAACCTCGGTCAAAAGCAGACATAGGGCTTGGGCCAAGACTACCACCACCGAATAAAAATGAAGTATGAGGCTGTGTTTGTCTTATCTTCTTTAACAAACTGGCAAGTTCCGGATAGTCACCGGTTTGTTTGTTATTTATTAAAGGCATTTCACCTGTAAAAACAATAGTGAGCTGATTTTGTTGGGCATAAGAAAGGTTGCCGAAAAACGTAAAGGCAAAGCACAGCAAACAAATGAAAAGTCTATAAATCATAAACCTAAGAGAGGTGAACACAATTAACCTAACAATAAATTGATAATGCTTACTCGTCCACTTTATATTGCAAAATAAGCAATAAAAATAGCTATGTAGCTTTTGTTGTAGCGCAAAATAAAAAACCGCCGAGTGGCGGTTTTTTTATAGCTAATCTTGTAATGATTAATTAGATGTATTGCACTTCTATGATTTCAAATTCAACATTACCAGCTGGTGTTTGAATATTTACGACGTCATCAATGCTTTTGCCAATTAGACCGCGAGCAATTGGAGAACCAATTGAGATCTTGCCATTTTTGATGTCCGCTTCGTCTTCACCAACAATGTGGTAAGTCGTTTCTTCATCTGAATCACAGTTCAAAATAGTGACCGTTGTACCAAAGATAACTTTGCCAGTATTTGGCATCTTAGTTACATCAATAATTTGAACGTTAGATAGTTTGGCTTCAATCTCTTGAATACGACCTTCACAGAAACCTTGCTGCTCACGAGCTGCATGGTATTCAGCGTTTTCTTTCAAATCACCGTGTTCACGAGCTTCAGCAATATCAGCAACAATTTTAGGTCTTTCAACCATTTTTAAATGGTTTAATTCTTCGCGCAGGGCTTCCGCGCCCTGCACTGTCATTGGAACTTGTGTCGTCATTATTAACTAATTCTCTTATGTAAATCTTGCACTGAAGTTACACTGAACCACGGTCATCCGCTTCATTTGCTAAACAAGTGGCAAATGCAGCGTTTAATGTTGTGGTGTAGTTCGCTTTGTGCTGCAGTGCACCACGACGAAGAACTTTAGAGTCTTCAATCGCTTGACGACCTTCAACGGTATTAACAATATAGTTGTACTCGCCATTTTTGATGCGGTCAAGAATATGTGGACGACCTTCAAATACTTTATTCACTTTACGACACTCAATGCCCGCTTCTTCAAGTACTTTTTGGCTACCGCGAGTTGCGTCTAATTCGAAACCAGCTGCAATTAGCTTCTTCGCTAAGTCGATAATGCGTACTTTATCAGAATCGCGAACTGAAATCAAGGCACGACCACCACGAGCAAGCTCAACACCGGCACCTAATTGTGCTTTTGCGTATGCTTCTTCAAAGTTTTCACCAACACCCATTACTTCACCAGTAGAACGCATTTCAGGACCTAAAATAGGGTCAACACCGTGGAACTTTAGCAAACGGCAATACCACTTCTTTAACCGAGTAGAATGGAGGAATAATTTCTTTTGTTACACCTTGTGACTCTAATGACTGACCAGCCATTACACGAGCCGCTACTTTCGCTAGCGGAACACCTGTTGCTTTAGAAACAAAAGGCACTGTACGAGCAGCACGTGGGTTAACTTCGATTAGGTAAACCTTACCGTCTTTAACCGCGAACTGTGTATTCATCAGACCTATTACACCTAAGCTCTAATGCCATATCACGAACTTGCTTACGCATTACGTCTAAGATCTCTTCTGGTAATGAGTACGCTGGTAATGAACATGCTGAGTCACCAGAGTGAACGCCCGCTTGCTCGATGTGCTCCATGATACCGCCGATGACAACGTCTTTGCCGTCACAGATAGCGTCTACGTCAACTTCAATTGCGTTATCTAGGAAATGGTCTAATAGCACTGGCGCTTCGTTTGAAGCCGATACCGCTTCATTCATGTAACGACGTAAGTCAGCTTCGTCATATACGATTTCCATCGCACGACCACCAAGTACGTATGAAGGACGTACAACCAGTGGGAAACCAATTTCTTTTGATTTAGCCACCGCTTCTTCTAGTGAAGTTACCGTTGCATTTTCCGGTTGTAATAAGGTCTAAACGTTCAACCATTTGTTGGAAACGCTCACGGTCTTCTGCACGGTCGATTGCATCTGGAGAAGTACCAATGATTGGCACGCCATTCGCTTCAAGTTCACGTGCTAGTTTAAGTGGTGTTTGACCACCGTATTGCACGATAACGCCTTTTGGCTTGCTCAACACGAACAATCTCAAGTACGTCTTCTAATGTGATTGGCTCGAAGAATACAATCGGTCTGAAGTGTCGTAGTCGGTTGATACTGTCTCAGGGTTACAGTTAACCATAATGGTTTCATAACCATCTTCACGCAATGCTAAGGCAGCGTGTACACAACAGTAGTCAAATTCAATACCTTGACCGATACGGTTAGGACCACCGCCAATAACCATGATCTTGTCTTTGTCAGACGGCGTTCGCTTCACACTCTTCATCGTAAGTTGAATACATGTAAGCAGTATCAGAGCTAAATTCTGCCGCACAAGTATCAACACGCTTGTACACAGGAAGGATGTTTAAGCCTTGACGCTTCTTACGAACTTCTTTTTCACTCACGCCTAGATATGTCAGCAATACGCGCATCAGCAAAGCCTTTGCGCTTAAGCTTGCGCTAGGAAAGCTTCATCTAAACCAGCAAAACCCGCTTCAGCAATTTCACCTTCTAACTTTGATGATGTCTTCGATTTGCACTAAGAACCAAGGGTCAATCTTAGTCAGTTTGAAGATAGCTTCTAAATCTAAACCGTGACGGAATGCATCAGCAATGTACCAAATACGCTCTGCACCTGGCTCTTTCAATTCGTGAATGATCTTCTCGTGCGCATCGTCATCGCTATATCAATAATAGGGTCAAAACCATTGAAACACCAACTTCTAAGCCACGAAGTGCTTTTTGTAATGACTCTTGCTGGTTACGGCCAATTGCCATAACTTCACCTACAGACTTCATCTGTGTCGTCAGACGGTCGTCAGAACCTGCGAATTTTTCGAAGTTAAAACGAGGGATTTTAGTAACAACGTAGTCGATTGTTGGTTCGAATGATGCAGGTGTTGCACCACCAGTGATGTCATTGCTTAAGCTCATCTAAGCGTGTAACCTACTGCCAGTTTTGCTGCGATTTTTGCAATTGGGAAACCCGTTGCTTTTGACGCTAAGTGCAGATGAACGAGATACACGAGGGTTCATCTCGATGATAACCATACGGCCATCTTTTGGATTTACACCAAACTGTACGTTTGAACCACCTGTTTCAACACCAATCTCACGCAGTACCGCAACGATGCATTACGCATGATTTGATATTCTTTGTCAGTTAGCGTTTGTGCTGGCGCTACAGTGATTGAGTCACCAGTGTGAACACCCATTGGGTCAAAGTTTTCGATAGAACAAACGATGATACAGTTGTCGTTTTTATCGCGAACCACTTCCATCTCGTACTCTTTCCAACCGATTAACGATTCATCAATCAATAAGCTCATAGTTGGTGATAAATCAAACCCGACGCTGTACAAATCTCTTCGAACTCTTCCATGTTGTAAGCGATACCACCACCAGTACCACCCATAGTGAAAGAAGGACGAATAATACAAGGGAAACCGATACGCGTTAACACGTCTTCGTGCTTCATCCATTGTGTGCGCAGTTTCTGCGCGAGGACACTCAAGACCAATGGCTTTCATCGCTTGGTCAAAACGCTCACGGTTTTCCGCTTTGTCGATAGCATCAGCAGAAGCACCGATCATTTCACGCCGTGCTTTTCTAACACGCCGTGCTTTTCTAAATCTAATGCACAGTTAAGCGCCGTTTGACCACCCATAGTAGGTAGTACTGCATCTGGCTTTTCTTTTTCAATGATCTTTTCAACCACTTCCCAGTGAATTGGCTCGATGTAAGTTGCATCAGCCATTTCTGGGTCAGTCATGATAGTTGCTGGGTTTGAGTTAACTAGGATAACTCGGTAACCCTCTTCTCTTAACGCTTTACAAGCTTGGGCGCCTGAGTAATCAAATTCACAAGCCTGACCAATTACAATTGGGCCAGCACCTAAGATTAATATACTTTTAAGGTCGGTACGTTTTGGCATGGTTTCTCTTTCTCTTAAAATTCTCTTAATTCGCTTTGTACGGCTATACATTCAGATCAAGTTGGCCAAATGACTACTTACGTTTGCATCAGCTCGATAAAGTGGTCAAATAGTGGCGCTGCATCGTGAGGACCTGGGCTTGCTTCTGGGTGACCCTGGAAGCTAAATGCTGGTTTATCTGTACGATGAATACCTTGTAAAGTACCGTCGAATAATGATACGTGCGTCGCACTTTTAAGTTATCTGGTAATGACTTGCTTCATCCAGCAGCAAAACCGTGGTTTTGTGCTGTGATCATAACACATTGCCACGTTTCTAGGTCTTGCACCGGGTGGTTACCACCGTGGTGACCAAACTTCATTTTTACTGTTTTTGCACCGGATGCTAGTGCCAATAATTGGTGACCTAAGCAAATACCAAAAATTGGAATGTCGGTTTCTAAAAAAGTTGTTTATTGCTTCGATCGCGTAAGTACACGGCTCTGGGTCGCCTGGGCCATTTGACAAGGAAAATGCCGTCAGGATTTAATGCTAGAACTTCTTCCGCTGATGTTTCTTGCGGGTACCACTGTTAGCTTACAACCCCGATCAACTAACATACGTAAAATATTGCGCTTTACACCGTAGTCATAAGCCACAACGTGATGGAAGTCTTGTAAGTCTTCCAACTCTGTTGTACCCTTGGCCCAATTGCCAACTCGTTTCAGTCCACTCGTAAGTTTTCTTTACAAGTCACCACTTTAGCCAAGATCCATGCCTTTAAGACCAGGGAAAGCTTTCGCCTGCCGCAAGAGCTTTTGCCTCATCAATTGTCGCCTGCAACGATACAACCGTTTTGCGCACCTTTATCACGTAAAATACGCGTCAATTTACGAGTATCAATATCCGCAATGCCCACAATATTGCGCGCTTTTAAGATAACTACTTAAATCGCTGTTCGCTGCGGAAATTGCTTGCAACTAATGGTAGGTCACGAATTACTAGGCCTTTAGCCCAAATAGTTTCGCGTTCTTCGTCTTCGGAATTGGTACCATAATTACCAATGTGTGGGATAAGTGAGGGTAACGATTTGTTCGGCGTATGAAGGGTCGGTGAGAATTTCCTGGTAACCTGTCATTGAAGTGTTAAACACCACTTCTCCAACAGATGAAGCCTTCAGCACCAATCGCAGTACCTCTGAATACAGTTCCGTCTTCCAGAACCAATAGAGCGGGTTGAGTCAAGATAACCTCCTAGCAATGATAAGCAGATTTTAGGGATGAATATCTGTTATCGGTTAATCTTACGCCCTCAATTTGCTCCAACTGCGGAGATTTTTTTCTGCAGTCAAACACTTCTGACAGGCAAATTCCAAATATTGTAGCTAAGAGTTGTTAGATTAGGCTAGAAAAAATTCACATTTTTTATGAAAATAAGGGTTTTACCTAAAAAAAACAGGCAAAACCCAGCTCTTTTTATATATTAAGTTGTTTTAAACCAAGCACATCTTGCATGTCAAACAGGCCTTTTTCTTTATCTAGCCAACCAGTTTGCAGCCCTTACAGCTCCTTTTGCAAAGGTTAGATCGGCTTGATGCTTTGTGAGTAATTTCGATCCTTTCGCCAATATCTGCAAATAAAGCCGTATGTTCACCAACTATATCCCCAGCTCGAACTGTTGCGAAGCCAATAGTCTTTCGATCTCGCTCACCCGTGTCACCTTCACGGCCATATACTGCAACTTCATCTAAATCTCGATCTAATGTATCAGCAATTGCTTGCCCAAGTGCTAAGGCCGTGCCTGACGGTGCGTCTTTTTTGAATCTGTGGTGACCTTCGATAATTTCAATATCACAGTCTTCGCCAATTGTCACAGCAGTTACTTCTAACAGCTTATAAAGTAAATTTACCCCTGTAGAGAAGTTAGCAGCAAAAACGATAGCAATGTGTTCAGCTGCTTCAGCTAACTTTGCTTCTAGCTCTTTACTTAACCCAGTCACACCAACAACCATGTTAAGTTTGTGCTTAACACAGTAATCAATATTCGCTTCCAGAGCTTCAGGTAAAGTAAAATCAATCCAGACTTGTGTCTGTTCCGCTAAGGCAGGTAAATCATCAGATGCTGAAATATTTTGTTTATCAATACCCGCGATTAAACCTGCATCCATGCCGTTGAAAGGTGAACCCGCTCTAACTGCTGCTGCAGCCAGTTCTGTATGTTCGTTATCAACCGCAGCTTGAATTAAATTACGGCCCATACGTCCGTTTGCACCAAAATACCAACTTTTGTCATTTGCTTTATATATAAGTAGTGAAAGTGCTTGGATAGTAACCCAATTAATAGATAAGAAACAAAGCCCAATTGGCACAATATATATCTTTATTGAAAATATAGAGGAAGCAGGCTTTTACTCTTAATAACCTAAGCGTTATTTTTTGTCCTGATAATAGGAAAGAGGCTGAGGCCGGCCTAAACCATAGCCTTGTTGTAAGGTTAATCCCATCTGTTGTAACAACTTGGACTGTTCTAGAGTTTCCACCCCTTCTACCACAATTTCAAAATTAAGGGAGTTTAGCAATGCTTGATACTGGCAAGCATAGTGGCGTCGTCTAAACAGTCATCAGTAAAAGATTTATCTATTTTGACAAACGTTGCAGGGATCTTATGTAAATAGGATAAAGAAGAGTAGCCAGTACCAAAGTCATCAATACTAATCGCTATACCTTGGCTAGCTACTGTTAAAGCCGTTTTACAGCCTTTATGAGCATCCGATAGAACCGTCGTTTCCGTCAGCTCTACATTAATAGCATCGCCTGTTAATCCTTGACTTGCTAGCTCTTGCTCAAGGTAGCCAACGAAGTTTGAACTAGCGAAGTACTTACCTGACACATTCACCGATACGGTCACCTTGTCATCAAACAGCCCTCTAAACTCATTAACATCAGCTATTGCAGTTTTGATCACCCAAGATTCAATATCTGTAATAATGCCTATCTCTTCTGCCACTCGAATGCATTCGTCGGTAGGTACTAAGCCAAGTTCAGGGCTGTGCCAGCGCAATAGTGCTTCTAAACTAGTTACCCGTTGAGTTTCAGTATCAACAATAGGTTGATAATGTAGTTCAAATTCATTGTTAGCCTGGGCTTTATATAAGTATTGAGCTAAACGACTTTGCCTTTGCAAACTATTTTCCATGCCTGCGACATAGTTGACCCATCTATGTTTACCTTGGGCCTTAGCCACGTACATAGCAGCATCGGCTTTTAAAACTAAGTCCTCAAAACTAGTGCCATCTTCAGGGTAATGAGCAATGCCAATACTGGCTGATACAGAAATGTTTTGCCCGACTTCCTGACAGTAATATGGTTGGTTCATCAATTTGATTAATAAATTTGCCATATCTTCAACGCAAGTAAACAAGCGGCTTTCTTCGATTAACCAGATAAACTCATCGCCACCACAACGGCAAGCATAACCAGACTCTAACGAACCTGTTGTTAACTTAAGAGCCAAATGTTTAAGCAATTGA
>CBDAVN010000043.1:0-49916 GCA_965200905.1 Psychrosphaera sp. | reverse complement strand
CCGGAACAAGCAAAACGTTGCTTAGACGAAACGGGATTAACTTTCCTGATGGCGCCTGTTTATCATGCAGGCATTCGTCATGCTATGCCTGTTAGACAAACACTTAAGTTAAGAACTTTATTTAATGTCTTAGGCCCTTTGATAAACCCAGCGGGTGCTAAGGTACAAATTGTAGGTGTCTATGATGAGAATTTAATAGAACCGATTGCAGAGGCATTAAAACTTCTGGGCAAAAAGGCAGTTTGGGTGGTACATGGCTCTGGTATGGATGAAATGGCATTACATGGTTCTACACAAGTTGTTGAACTGAAAGATGGTGTCTTAAATAGGTTTACTCTATCTCCTGCTGATTTTGGCTTAGAACAGTATTCACTGGATGATATTAAAGGTGGCACGCCAGAGCAAAATGCAGCCAATATCAAACAAGTATTAAGTGGCCAAGGTGAACCTGCACATAACGCTGCAATCGCAATTAACACAGCGCCATTACTTTTACTTAACGGACTGGCAAACGATTACAAATCGGCTGCAAATATGGTGTTGGAACACTTAAGTTCGGCTAAGGCCATGACAACACTAGAGCAATTAGTTGCTCTTTCTAATGAACAAGCGTGAACACAAAGAGTACAGAATGAACGTTTTAGAGAAAATAGTTTTAGATAAAAGGCAAGAAGTTGAGTCTCGTATTGTTGATTTCCCTCTTTCACAGTTCGAGCAAGAGTTAACTAGCTCTGATCGTGACTTCAAACAAGCACTCAAAGATGACTATGCTAATAAATCAGCCGCTTTTATTTTAGAGTGTAAAAAAGCCAGCCCATCAAAAGGCTTAATTAGAGAGTATTTTGATTTAGATGAAATTTGTGAGGCATATGGCCAGTATGCGACATGCGTATCGGTTTTAACCGATGAGAAGTATTTCCAAGGTGAGTTTGAACGTTTACCTAAGGTAAGAAACCGTTTGTCTCAGCCGGTGCTTTGTAAAGATTTCTTTGTTCACCCTTATCAGGTGCATTTAGCTCGTTACTTTGGAGCCAATGCCATTTTACTTATGTTATCTGTACTAACAGATGCTGAGTATCAAGAATTAGCGGAAGTAGCAAAAGGCTATGGCATGGCTATTTTGACCGAAGTGAGTAATGAGCAAGAAATGCGTCGTGCCGTTGAGCTAAAAGCGGATATTTTAGGTATAAACAACAGAAACCTAAGAGACTTATCGACAGACTTAAACCAAACGCCTGTTTTAGTCTCGCTATTTAAACAACTGGCTTCACAGCAACAGCAACAAGATACAGTGTTAATCTCTGAATCTGGTATTTACCATAACCAGCAAGTGAAACTGTTATTAAATGATGTTCAAGGCTTTTTAGTTGGCAGTAGCTTGATGGCTGAAAAGAACTTAATCAATGCTTGTCGTGATTTGATTAAAGGTGAGCACAAAGTATGTGGCTTGAATCAAGATTCAGCGGTTAAAGCTGCAATAGCCAGTGGCGCAAAGTATCAAGGTTTAATCTTTGTTGAGACTAGTCCAAGAGCGGTTAATAAAGAACAGGCTGAGGCTTTAATTGAAGCAAACCCAGATGGCCAATTTGTTTTAGTCGTTAGAGACTACGACATGAGCAAACTGACTGATTTGGTGAAAGATCTTAAGCCTAAAGCAGTTCAATTACACGGTAAAGAAGACGATGCATATATAACAGAGCTAAGAGAGTCCATTTCAGCAAACGTTGAAATTTGGCGAGCACTAGCAGTATCCGACCAATTACCTACAAGTTGGCCTAGCGCCGATAAGATTGTACTAGACACTAAAGCAAAAGATGGTAGCTCAGGTGGCACTGGACAAAAGTTTGATTGGCAAGTGCTCAACGATATCAACTTTGAAAGCCCGAAGATCATGTTAGCTGGTGGCATTAACCAGGACAACGCAATCGATGGCTATAAAACATATACGGTAGGTTTAGACATTAACTCAGGAGTTGAAACAAGCCCTGGAGTAAAGTCTGAACAAAAGATCAAAGATATATTTCAATTATTAAAGATTTAACGCGACAGATTTAAAGGATAGATAACAATGACAACTGCTCAAAAGAAGCAATTAGATGCTTATTTCGGTGAATACGGTGGCATGTTTGTTCCAGAACTTTTTGTTCCTGCACTGGAACAACTTGAACAAGCCTATTTAGACGCAAGAGAAGATGAAGCGTTTTTAAAAGAATTTAACGGTCTATTAACTGACTACGCAGGCCGCCCTACACCTTTGACTTTATGCCAGAACTTAACAAAAGGCACAAAGACGAAAATTTACTTAAAGCGTGAAGATTTGTTGCATGGTGGCGCGCACAAAACTAACCAAGTGTTAGGTCAAGCGTTATTAACAAAACGCATGGGCAAAACTCGAGTAATTGCAGAGACTGGTGCGGGCCAACATGGCGTGGCAACAGCTCTAGCGTGTGCATTACTTGGTCTTGAAGCGCGAATTTACATGGGGGCGAAAGATGTTGAACGTCAACAGCCAAATGTATTCCGCATGAAACTAATGGGCGCTGAAGTTATTCCAGTAACAGCTGGCTCTGGTACGCTTAAAGATGCGGTTAATGAAGCAATGCGTGACTGGGCATCTACCTATGAAGACAGTCATTACCTATTAGGTACTGCAGCGGGCCCTCACCCATTCCCAACAATAGTGCGCGATTTCCAAAAAATGATCGGTGAAGAAGCAAAACAGCAAATTCTTAAGACTGAAGGTAAACTGCCGGATCAAGTAATAGCTTGTGTAGGTGGTGGTTCAAATGCAATTGGTATGTTCAACGACTTCATTAAAGAAGAAGGTGTTGCCCTTATTGGTGTTGAACCAGGTGGTAAAGGTTTAGCGTCGGGCGAACACGGTGCTGCATTAGCAGTAATTGATCAAGGTATAGACTCAAAAGGTATTCTGCACGGTGCCTATACGCATATTATGCAAGATAGAGATGGCCAAATCGAAGAGTCATACTCTATTTCAGCGGGCTTAGATTACCCTGCAGTTGGTCCTCAACATGCTCATCTTAAAGCAACAGGTCGAGCAAACTATGTAGCGATAGACGATGACGAGGCTTTACAAGCATTCCAAGACTTAGCAAAAGCAGAAGGTATTGTTCCTGCGCTTGAGTCTTCTCACGCCCTAGCCTATGCGCTTAAGTTAGCAAAACAAGATCCAGAAAAAGAACAAGTATTATTAGTAAACCTTTCTGGCCGTGGTGATAAGGACTTAGGTCATGTTATTTCGGTCTTGGGTGATAAATTTTCGACTGAAGGAGAAAAATAATGAGTCGTTACCAAACTTTATTCAGTCGCTTAGAGCAAGACAAAAAAGGTGCATTCATCCCTTTTGTGACAATTGGTGATCCAAACCTTGCAACGAGTTATGAGATCATTAAAACGTTAATCGAATCTGGTGCTGATGCACTTGAACTTGGCTTACCGTTCTCTGATCCTATTGCGGATGGCCCGACTATCCAAAACGCAAATATTCGAGCTATGGATCAAGACATTTCAACACAGAAGTGTTTTGATTTGATCAAGCGAATTCGTGATGAATACCCAGAGACGCCAATCGGCTTGCTACTTTACAGCAACTTAGTAATGGCAAAAGGTCTTAACGCTTTCTACCAGCAATGTAATGACGCAGGTGTAGATTCTGTGTTAGTTGCTGATGTACCAATTAGAGAGTCTAAGCCGTTCAGAGAAGCAGCAAAAGACAATAACATCGAGCCAGTATTCATAGTACCGCCTACTGTAAGCGATGATACCCTTCGTCAAATTGCAAGTTACGGCCGTGGTTACACTTATCTATTAAGCCGTGCAGGTGTTACAGGTGCAGAAACAAAAGCCAATATGCCAGCGGACGCTATGATCCAAAAGCTAAACGAATACGGAGCAGCACCAGCAGTGCTAGGTTTCGGTATTTCCTCGCCAGAGCAAGTTTCAAGTGCAATTAACTCTGGTGCAGCGGGTGCCATTTCAGGTTCAGCAGTAGTTAAGATCATTGAAAACAACTTATCTGATACAGATAAAATGTTATCAGAACTTGCAGGTTTCATAAGTAGTATGAAATCGGCGACTTAAAAGTTCAATAAAGGACAGGTTTTATTACCTGTCCTTTATGCTTAAAGGTCTTTTACCATAAAGTACTTACAGCCGTCTTTTGGGTAGTTTTCTTGTACCCACTGAGTCACGTAGCCGTGTTTTTGATAAAAAGGCATAGCTTGAAAGTTTAAGGTATCAAGCAAAGACTTAATACAACCGCGATTTTTCGCCTCTAATTCCATCGTTTGTAGAAGCTTTGAGCCAATATTTTGCCCTCTGAGTTTGTCTGAAACCCACAAAGTATCAATCAACAACCAATTACCGAAAGTTCTTCCTGCGATACCAGCTATCACTGTACCTTCGTCATCTTTCATTTGCGCAGCTAAGGGTAAACGCTCCTGAACTTCCCAATTTTGCCAGTTAAATTCTGCAATCTTATCGCTAAGAAAATTGATAAGTGATTGATCAGGGTTATGAAGTACTTCAATTTCCAACGCTAGTTCCTATCTTATATTTGATAAACAGATAGATACTTTGTGGTGCTTAATTGAATTTGTTCAAGTGTTACTTTAGCAGTTGGCTGAAAAGATCGTATTTATCGTCGACGATGAGGGTAACAATTTGCTTGTTGTCACCTTGTTCAGACAAGATATAAGAATTGTTATATTGCTTCGTTTGATCGCCTAACATATCAGATACGCTCCAGCAGACACTTACAAAAGTCATGTCTTCAGAGACGCTCAATACTTTTTCGACTTTCGCACTAAGGCCTTCTACACCTTGTTGTCTTAAGTTGAACAAAAAGTTTTTCATCTTTCTTTCAAGTTCTTGATCAAAAGATACAACACTTCTCGGCTCGTCATGAACCAAGATAAAAGGCAATTTAAAGTGCCCTTTCATTTGCTCAAAATTTTGTTGATTAATCGCGTTTGCATAAGCGTCAAAAAACGCCTGGTAGTCATTACTCATAGCTTAATTAACTAATACCAAGATATTTATGAGTTTGAATTGAAAGACGCCAGTTATTGGCAATGCAGGTTTCAATAGCCAGTTTGGTTGCTGATACCTTTTGGCTGATTGGTTGAAGGTACACTAATGTAGAGTCTGAAATCGGATGTTGCGCCAATAATTCTTTTAACTCTTCTACGTGTAACTCTCTTGCAACTGGATGTTTAACTTCATTTGCTCTAGCCATACAAGAAGCTAAAATTGGATAGCCTCCTTTCATGTTAACTTTTGGCGATACAGTTACCCAAGTTTCAGCTGGAGCAAGTATTTCAAACGTACCACTAGTTTCAATTTGTGTTGAATAACCATTATCGTGCAATAATTGGCAAAGAGGCTGCAAATCGAACATGCATGGTTCGCCGCCAGTAATAACAATGTGTTTAGCTTGATAACCTTGTCGCTGAAACAACTCAAGTATTGCGGTTTCATCCATCTGTGACCACTTAGGATCGTCAGATGTTTTTGCTATCATTAACTCGGCAGGTACTTTGTCATTTTCGTCTTGTTCCCAAGTCTGTTTGGTATCACACCAAGAGCAACCCACAGGGCAACCTTGCAAACGCACAAAAATAGAAGGTGTGCCAGTATATTGGCCTTCACCTTGTATGGTTTCAAAAATTTCGTTGATTTTATATACTGTCATTATTTCCCAGGTCTTTGGAACTATCTTCCACAAACAGAATGTTTTACCATTTGATAATATTAGATCAAAAAAAACCGCAGCATTCTATCAGAGAACAGACCCTAAGTTTGCGGTTTAAATTAGGAGTTTCTAGTTAATGGCCGAAAAAGTCGTCGTTATATATTCAGGTGGCATGGATTCATACACAGTTTTAAACCACGCCCTTAAAACAAGGTTTTGATGTTTACGCCCTAACCTTTGATTATGGCCAACGTCATGTCAAAGAGATCGAGTACGCTAAAAAAGCCTGCGCCGAATTAAGGTGTGCACCATAAAATTGTGGACATCAGTGCCATCAATTCAATCATTGCTGGTTCGTCATTAACGGATGACATCGAAGTACCAGAGGGCCACTACGAAGCGGATAACATGAAGCAAACCGTGGTACCAAATCGCAACATGATTTTGCTTATCATTAGCTGTTGGATACGCTGTTAGCCTAGAAGCGACTAAAGTATTCTATGGTGCACATTCAGGTGACCATGCTATCTACCCAGATTGTCGTCCAGAATTTGTTAAAAAAAATGCAAGATGTTTGTGCCATAGCAAACTATGAAGCAGTAGACATTTCAGTGCCTTACCTAGATGTGGACAAAATTGCGATATTGCGCGACGGTTTAGCAATGGGACTGGATTACAGCAACACTTGGACTTGTTATAACGGTCGTGAAAAAGCTTGTGGTAAATGTGGCGCCTGCCAAGAGCGTTTAGAAGCATTTGATAAGAATAATGCGGTTGACCCACTAGAGTATGAAGCGTAAGTGATCAACCCAGAGCTAGATAAAGCCATTATGGCAATACTTGAGCAAGGAAGCTTGAGTGAATTCGAACTTATCAAAACGCTGCAGAACCCACCCTATTCATTGTTCAAACAAGATCTTTTTGCCGATGAATTGAGTTTATTTCAAACCCATTTTGTCATCCACAATGCGCTATATAGGCTAAGAGATATTGGTCTTGCCCAAGGTACGTTTGATATAGATACGTTAACAACCCAACTATCTTTGATTAAACTTTCTCAATGTTCAACTTCAAAGACAAAAGTTGTTACCAATACTTCACAACTCACTGCAGATGAACGACCTGAAGTGTTAAAACTGAGGGAGTATTATTTAGATTGGCGCAACTTTGAAAAAACTGGGCAACAAGACGTTGCCGATTTGCTAGCCAGCTTTTGGCAAACCTACTCGACTTTCGACTCAAAGCAACAAAACCAACAGTTACAGCTTGCACTTAAGGCTATGGAATTTGAGCAAATTCCCTCCCACTCAGAGCTCAAAGCCAAGTACAAGAAATTGTCAATTCAGTTACATCCAGATAAAGGAGGTTGTGCTGAAGATTTTCATGTGCTGCAACAGCACTATCATATTTTAAAATCCTACGTTCGTTAAAGGTGTCTGCATAAGTGATTTGCAATGGCTATACTGAAATAGAATATGATTCATGGTAAATGGATTTAGCTATGCTTATTTTTCTCGTTATCTCAGCAATTTTCGCTCTAATGTACAAAAGAGTTATAAAAAATGACTTGGTAAATGTTGTGTTCACAACCGGTTCAGTTTCATTGTTGTCATTTTTAAACTACTACTTTACGGACAGCCTTATTGGAATGTGGCCTATTGCGATTGTTGTCCAGGCTGGAGTTGCGCTTATTTCTGCAATAACAACGTTATTAATACTTGCTGCTTTTTCGAAATTTCGAGGTGATAAAAATACATAGATTTAGACTATAGAGCCTAGGTTAGCTAGGCTCTTGGTCTAGTTAATATGTCTTTATGCATTAACGACTATATCTAGCTTGCGGTTTACCCACCATACAAAGCTAAATGCTGGCACATTCATTAACAAACCATACATTAATGGAACTAGAGCAAGTTCAGGTTGTTTTAATACCGCAAACGCTACCATCATTGCAGTACCTGCATTCTGCACACCTACTTCTATGGCTATGGTTCTGACCGATGGGATTGCTAGTTTTGCCTTTGTTGCGACCAAATAAGCTAACAACAAAGAACAAACACATAAGCTAAGGGCTGCTATACCAACTACTGATAGACTTTTTACTAGCGTCGCCCAGTTGGTTGCCATAAGTAGCAAGATGACGGTTAACATACTTATTCCCGCCATTTTCTTTAATATAATTTCTGCCTTTAACACTTTTGATGTTAAGCAATGACGCAACAGCATCCCTACTGACACTGGGACTAATGTTACCGCGATCAGCTGTTTCATCATTAAGCCTAACGGCATGTTCATTTGCTCTATTGGGTTACCAATAAATGCCAAGTAAGCAGCAAAGGTAATAGGTAAGCTAAAAGGTATAAGCAAGCTAGTTATTGCTGTTAAAGAAACACTTAACGCCACGTCTCCTTTTGCCAATAGGCTAAACATATTTGAAGTCGCGCCACCTGGACACAAAGACAATAAAAACAGGCCCGCACTTGCGATAGCAGATAATTGAAAACTATAGGCAATAATTAGCGCCAGTAGCGGCAGAACTAATAATTGAAGTGTTAACCCTATGAGCATGGCCTTGGGATATTTGATAACTCGGGTAAAGTCCGTTTTTGTTAAGCCCATGCCCATGACAAGCATAATTAGGGCTAAAGTTATGGGTAATACAATTTGTGAAACCACTTGCTCCATTGGTTTTTCCCTGTCAGTTTTATTCAGATCAATTTTAGGACAAAAATAAGATGCAGCTATGACTAGGATCATATTAGTATTTAACTGCATAATAATTCGAGAGTTTCTTGTTTATGAAAATTTGGTGGCTGGCAATACGGCCAAAAACATTACTCGCTTCCATTGGTCCTGTTTTACTGGCAACGGCTTTGGCTTCTAAGCAAGTAGAAATTAACTACGCTATTTTTGTTGCTACCTTATGCTGTGCTTTGTTGTTACAGATATCGGTAAACCTAGCCAATGATCTTTTTGATGGTTTATCAGGGGTGGACAATGAACATAGAGTTGGGCCAATAAGAGCACTCCATTCAGGAGTTGTCAGCGTGACACAATTAAAAATGGCGTTAATTATTAGTACTGGCGCAGCCGTTACCTTTGGTTGTTACTTGATTTTTCAAGGCGGTTTACCGTTTTTAGCTTTAGGCTTGTTATCTATTCTTGGAGTATACAGTTACAGTGCTGGGCCATTCCCTTTAGCTTCTAATGCTCTTGGCGAAGTTGCAGTCTTTATATTCTTTGGTTTAATAGCGGTTATCGGCAGTTTTTATTTACAAACCACTAATCTAAATGTTTCTATAATTGGTTATGCTTGCGCTGTGGGTTTGCTCAATGCAGCCTTAATGCTGGTTAACAATATTCGAGATATTCACTCTGATAGGCATGCTGGAAAATTTACCTTAGCGGTTAAGCTAGGTGACACTAAATCACGAGCGCTGTACAAATGGCTGATACTCCTCGCATCTTCTATCCATGTTTTGGCCAGTTTACCAAACTTAGTCGTTCAGCTAGCCCCTTTATTCTTCTGTTTGTTACTTTTACCTAATCTATTAAAAGGCATAAATCAGTTCACTGGCAGCAAGCTAAATGAACAACTGGTAAACACAGCGAAATTTGGCTTTTTGTACTGCATATCGACGAGCGTTGTTTTACTGATATTTTAAAGAAAAGGCCTGAATTTACTCAGGCCTCGCTTAAAACAACAATTTTTAAGAAACGGGGTTTTACTTTCTAAAAAGGTTATTTGCTTTCTAGCGCCGCTTTAATTTCTGCGATTTGTTCATCAGTTAATTCCGCTTTATCAATGATCTTTTTGATAACCGCAGCCGGGTCGCGTTTCTCTCCTTTTCTCATATGGTGACGGAAAACTTTACTGTGCTTTTTACCTTCGCCCAAAAATCGTTTAACGAATACTCGCTTTTGCGAGTTTACTCCTTCCCCTTCAACATCAATTTCTACATGCATTTGGTCTTCGCCATTGCCCGTTTTAACCATAAATACTTGAGTTTCTGCGCCATCGACAATAATGTCTGCGTCTTTAAATTCAATGATCTTGCTGTCTGAGGATTTAACTTGAGCGAGTAAATCTAATATTTTAGTTTTTGTTTCTTCATCAAGATCCCCTAACTTGGCTGCTACGTTATCCATGTTCTCTAATTCTTCAAAGCTAAGCTCGTATTTATTTTTGATACCGTTTGCTCCAGCAACGACAACCACGCCTTCACCTTGCTCTGCTTCTACTTTGATCACACTGCGTTGCACATCTCTATCTTCGCTCACTTTACTAGCTGCAATACCAGTGGCACTAAGGCCCAGTGAAGAAGTTAAAAGTAGTGCCGTAAGCGTATTTAGTTTTGTTAATTTCATATCATTTCTCCTAATGAGTATTCAGAATTATTTCCTGTTGTTACTGCCGAGATAGGGTCAACTACTATGCCAATCTAATTTTTAATAATAAAAACAGAGGTTTAATTCAAAACTGTTGAGATAAGTTGATGTTTACGATAGAGATATTTCCTGATATCAGGAATTAACTTCCCCATAACAGGAGCCTTAGGCTAAAATAGACCGGCGGGAATAATCTATCTATATGAAATTATTAACTAATTTTATGGGAATAGAGATTGCTTAAAAACATAGTTCGAGGCACCTGAGCCGTTGAATTTTTGCTAAATAATATTGATGAGCCAAATGACTATAAAAAGATACTTATTTTTACTTTTTTCCGCATTGATCCTGACCATAGCGATCACGCAAGTCGCCCTACTTTATGTTTTTAAAAACAATATAGATCAAGAGATTGATAAACGAGGCCGTGACTTTGCAGATCTGATCGTGAATTTTGCCGTTGAAAATTTAGACTCTGTCGAAAGTTCAGATAGCAAACAAAGCTCTGGTAATAAAGTATCGGTCAGCAGTGATATTGTCGTTATTGACAATAAACCGCAACACAACAACATGGACTTTGTCGTCATTGAAATTGAACAAGAAGCCAATAAGCAAAGGCTCGAAACCGTATTTGAAGTGCCAAGTGATGTGATTAAGCAAGAACAGCAATTACAAAAAGCCATTGCGGAATTGCCACCAGAGGTACAAAACTTAGTAATGAAACTAAGTAAAAAGTTTACCCAAACCCGAGCTAAAAGAGTGAAAGGCAAACAACAAAACTTTGAAATTAAGATCTTTAAACCGCGCAGCAGTCACAGACATAATGTTAAGCAGAGATTGAAACATCAAATTGATAGGTTTACCTCAGCTCAAACCCATTACAAAAAAGAAATGGTGTTAAAAGAAGGTGGCATAGTACAAAGGGATAAAACTTGGATGCCGTTTCATCGTGGCTCGCACCGAGAAACACTCATTAATAAAATGTTTAATGTTATCTTTGTTTTAATTGCAGTAACAACCTTAGTTGCCCTGCTTCTTGTCTTTTGGCTTAGCCGAAAATTCAGCCAACCACTGCAACAGTTATCCAATGGATTCAAACAATTAGAAAATGGTGAGTTCGGAATAAAGGTTAAACCTCAAGGAGTCGAAGAAGTTAAGCAAACTATCAACCGCTTTAACACTATGAGCGATCAACTGGTTAAATTAGCAGAGGCTGAACATAAGCTAATGCAACAAACTCAACTGACAGAATTAAGTGATGTTAGTAAAGGGATTGCTCATGCGCTTAGAAACCCAATGCACACTATCGGTTTGGCGATAGAACAATTAAGCCAAGAAGATGTGCCTGAGCCTTTAAAGCAAAAACTATTTGCCAAAGTTCAGAGTAAACTAGCGCAGTTAGATAAAAATATTAAAGCGCTACTAACCGTAACCTCTGGTGAAATTGAGAGAAACCAGCCTGTTGTTTTGTTATCTGTGTTACAAGATATCGTGCTTGAGCTAAAGCAAAGCCATCAGCTGTCTGAAATTGAATTGCAGGTTTTGATAGAGGTAAGCAGCGATATCCAATTTATTGGCTCAGATAAAGAGATCCGCAGTGTATTACATACCTTAGTTTTCAATGCCTATGAAGCTTGTGTTGAGGCTAACAAGCGCTTGATTAAGATTGAAATTAAAGGCTATGTCGATGCTGACAAAGTGATGCTATCTATTACTGACAATGGTGTTGGTATAGATGAGAAAATTATGGCGCGTATGTTCGAGCCGCATAATTCATCCAAAGCTGAAGGCGCAGGTATGGGCTTGTATATCAGTAAACGGATTGTTGAACTTTATTACGCTGGTCGTTTATCGATAGAAAATAATATTACCAACGAGCAACTAACAGGCGTTACCGCGCAAGTAGAATTTAATATCAAAACAAATCAGGAGTAAGTTATGTTTGTTTTGCTAGTAGAAGATGAAAGAGACCAACGAGAACTGGTTGCTGACATTTTAGAAGCGAATGCCCATAGAGTGGTGCAAGCAGACGGGGTTGAGTCAGCCATTGTTGAATTAAAAAAAATGGAGCAAATTAATGCCCTGCCCGATGTGATCTTTTCTGATTGGAAACTTGGTAATTTAACTGGCATCAATTTATTAGAGTACGTTAGAACAAATCAGTTGAATGTTGGTTTTGTTGTTGCGACTGCATATGGTTCGGTTAAACATGCCGTTGAGGCAATCGAAAAAGGTGCAGATGATTATTTAAGTAAGCCATTCCAGTCGCAAGAGCTGTTGCTCGCCATTACTAAAGCTAATACCGCAAAGCAACTCAGGCAGCAAAATCAAAATCTGACAAGTCAGCTGTCTGAACAGCAATCCTTAATTGACTTAGTTGGCAATGCACCTTGTATGCAGCAGGTGTATGACAGGATCAAACGAGTTTCAAATACCAGCGCGACAGTGTTAATAACTGGGGAAAGTGGTACCGGCAAAGAGCTTGCTGCTAGAGCTATTTATGACTTATCGGATAGAAAAACCAAACCTTTTATTGCACTTAACTGTGGAGCCATACCTGAAACCTTAGCGGAAGCTGAACTCTTTGGTGCCGAAAAAGGCGCGTTTACTGGTGCGGTAAGTCAAAAAATAGGAAAAATAGAAGCCGCTAATGGCGGGACTTTATTTCTTGATGAAATTGGCGAACTGCCACTTTTATTGCAGGCAAAGCTTCTTAGATTCTTACAAGAAGGCGTGATCACCAGACTCGGTAATAACCAAGAGATACCCGTAGATGTAAGAGTTATCGCCGCCACTCATCGAGACTTACCTGATTTGATCAGTAAACAGGAATTCCGTGAAGACTTATATTACCGATTAAACGTTGTGCCGCTGAAAATGCCGGCATTAAAACAGCGCAAAGAAGATATTCCCAAGCTGCTGCACCACTTTATTAACAAGTTTCAAAGTCAATATGGTTGTGAAGTGCAAGCCTTATCTAACGATTTGAAAAAACACCTTTATGACTACGATTGGCCAGGTAATGTTCGTGAGCTGAGTAATAAAATTGAACGATTTGTGTTGTTAGGTGATGAGCAAGAGTTATTAGCTGAAACGAACCTAAGTAAAAAACCGGTAAACGCAGGCGCAGTAACCAGTTTCATTATTCCAGATGAAGGCTTGGTTTGGGATGATTTTGAAAGATCCTGTTTACAACAAGCAATGGAAAAAACGGCAGGCAACAGAACCAAAGCGGCAAAGTTACTTGGTATTAGTTATAAACAGTTTTTGTATCGCTTGGAAAAGTTTGAAATATAAAACCCAAAAGAGAAGTTTCTCTTTTGGGTTTATTTTATACGAGGGGTCTTAGTGGCGTGAGGTCACTATCCCTTTTCATATATCGATCAATGTCTGCGGTTACAAGCAATATCAGAGCCGCTTTGGTTGCACTGAAAATGCATAATACCGTGACCGTGGCGATCATTTTTTTCTACTGCTTCGGCATAATCTCTGAACTTTTTAGGAAAGTCATCATATTCTAGGTCGTGATATCTAACACCAATATCGAGTCCGCCATTAGCTGCATCGATAGTACAGTCAAGTGAAAAAAGACCATCTTGATATCTATACATGCTGTGTCCAAAGAACGAAATCTCATCCCATGTTCCTGTTAAATAACCTCCATTTGAGTTTGGGGTCATAACTCCCCAATCTCCTTTACTATCTTTGATAGTATTACCATTATAATAAGTCCCAGTTACTGTTGGGCAATTAAAGTTTTTGAGTTTAATTTGGCAAGAGCGTCCTTCCCATGGGCTGTCAGACACTGAAGATGCGTCACAACCAGCGGTTACTTCCATAGTTGGTGCAGAAGCTGCCATTGCAGAAGAACTTGTGCCAGCTGTAATAGCAGCAGCAAAAAGAGATGATAAAATAACACTATACTTCATAATTTAATTCCTATTTTAACTAAAAATACAGCCAGAATTTTCTGGTGTTAATTCAATCGAAGTTGATCTCGATCCACTAAATTTTGCAGTGGATATGTGTCATTTGTATGTGCTTTTTATTTAAATTTTATGTAAATTTTATGTAAATTTGTGTAATAAATTTAATATTTTTAAGGTTTAAGTTTTGAGTACTGGGTAAATTTATCTGCAATTTCACCCATTGGAATAACTATAGATAAGCTGTCTTGATGCACTCAAGTATGGATAAACCTTGCAGCTTAAACAATTGATTAGGCTGCTCTTTATGTTTGATTACTGTTTATCATGCTGGTTTTAACACTGACAGATTCATGCATTTACCATTACTATTACTATATTAAATAAATCGATAAATGGTTTAGAGTCGTCGCTTTTATTACAGGTCAAGTTATTTGGTATTAGCAATTTTAATATTGCTTGAAAAAGTTGAAGCATTGAAAAGTTTAGTCACTTCTCAATGCTTGGTAGGTTTAAAATTTGACTATTAATATTGCGATATTACGACTTCGTGGCCGGAGGAAAAGTCAACTTGTTTTAGCTTGGTAAAATCCGTTGTAAACAGACGTCCTTGCTGATCAAAGGTTAAATCTAAGTTGAAAAATACGTTATTGCCCCCTGTCGGCTCACATATTTGACTGTCAAAATTGTATTTGAGCAAGGTGTCAGCTTGAATATAAACTGCATTTTCTACTTTCTGATAAGCCATTTCACTAGCAGAGCTTTGCTCGGTCAAAATATCATCTCCGAACTTACCCTTACAATAATCAAGAACTTTATTCATTTGCACATCTGCCATTGAATATTCAAATAACTCGCTATATTGCTGGCTTAACAGCAATAAAGAATTATTCGATGGGCGGTATTCTATGTCTGAGATCCGAGCAATAACAGAACCGTTGTACAATGCAAGCGCTATCAAAGTGCGCTGTTTTGAGTCGATGTCTATTTTTACTATTTTTGAGCCAGTATTATCGACGATATATATATCTTGGTTCTCTTCATCAATAGTCATCGCATTGATACTTTCGACATACACATCTTTGTCGTTTGAGGATGTATCATCAAAGATATCGAGATTAAGTGAGGCTAAATCAAGGCGGTAAATGGTATTGTTTGAAAGAAAATATAACTGCCCTTTTCGCTCATTTAATTTTAGACCTTGGGCAATATAAACTTGGCTTTTCTCTAAACGTTTTAGCAGTGTTCTGTTACCTGTTGCAATTTCAACTTTGTATAATGCTGGGTAAGCGTTAGCCCCATCATCAAATACATACATGTATTTGCCATCGGCAGACAAGTCGATAGCTCGTGGAGCAACAAGTTTTGGCCCATCACCTCTGCCACTAGTGTAGTACTTATTAAAGTGTTGAGAAGTTAAATCAAACGATAATAAGCCAACCACGGTATCTTCATTGATAATCAGTCTGTTATTACTTTTATCGAAATAAATCTTTCTTAGTTGTTGTAAAGCATCTAAAGAGCCTGATTCCAGTTGACTATAAATGGTTGCTTCGTCGTTCAGTAGATTAAACTTATATACTCTTGTTTCATCGGCAATATAAATAGCATACGGATCGTCTGATGTTGTCATGGCAGAGTCAAAACCTAGTATGCTTTTCGATGATAAATGCTCTTTTGTTTTGGCATCAAATACTTGCAAAGAAGTACCGTCTCTGGAAAGTAAATGGTGCTCTGTATAAAGCAATTCATAAGGCGTGCCGTACGCATTAGTTTGATAAAATGTAGAAACCTCGCCAGTCGATAAATCAACTTCAAGTACCTTAGTTTGGTTTGAGTTCATCGTTAAAAAGCCAAGGGCTAGTTTGTTCATGTTTTGCGAGTAAGCTCGAGCAGTTAATATTTCATTTGAGCTATATATTTCTGAACTATCTAGTATTTTATCAATGAGCAGAATGCCATTTGGCGAAATACTGGTGGAGAATATTTCGACTTGGTCTTGAAAGGCCTTTAAAGAAATGATCTTTTTGTTTACGTTATCATAGTAAATAGATGCTGAAGCAAAAGCCTCTCGGCTCTCACTGAGTTGTTCTACCGATTTATTTTCAACATTAATTCGATATAACTTACTGTCTTTGACAGTGTAAATATCGCCTGTGTCAGGGTTTACATCGAATTCCCCTAAAATGAGTGGAACAGAAACGGAGGATACATTTTCATTTTTTGCTATGTTGCCAGCAGCATCTTTGGCTGTGATATTAATGGCTATTTCACCGAATTGGTTAGCGGTAAGCTTAGAACTCCAAAATGATCGACTTTTCTCTGGTGTTTTATTTGTTTCTAAATTAGCAATTTGATCGTTAACGATAACCTCTACAATATCGCTTTCGTCCTCTATTTCACCTTTAACAATGATGGTTTCACCTGCACTAATGGTTGAGCTTAAGGGAAACGAAAGTGTTGCGATTGGAGCTTGGTTGTCAGCAGGCTGTAGAAGTGTCACTGAAACGAAATTAGCTTTCACATCACCAATGGTTAAAGTCGAGCTCTGTTCAGCATTATATTTTGCAGCCGTCATATGCCTGATCTTTACTTTATCACCACTTTTGACTGTATTGGTTAGATTCGTATAAGGCGCTGAATTTACTGAGTACTCACCATTTTCAATACTGATATTAACATTAGTATTAATGTCACTAACGGTAATTGAATTTGATTCGACTACTACAGATAAAGGTTGCTCGCTATAAGCATCAAACGAAAAGCTCGCTGGAGATCGATCAACAACGTTTTGGTTATTGTTAGTAGGTGTGGGAGAAGTGTCTTCGCCTCCTCCTCCGCACGATGAAATTGAGGTGACGGCGAAACCAAGAGCTAGGCATAAAGTGCCTAGCTTAATGCTTGATTTTAATTCATCCATGATTGTTCCCTTATGTATCGTCCTGAATAAAATATCAGTGTGGAAAGTTAAATACTTAAAATTGTAAGTAAGCCGGTTTAATTCTCTGCAACAAAGTTAAATCGTTTTGAGCAAAAATGCCAGCTGCAAGCCACTTTTCTAACAAGTCTTGCAAGCTAAAAGCTTCGCCCTGCTCTAACTTTGCCGATAACATAGACATTTGTACCTGGTTACGCTGTGCTTGTTCAGCTGCTGGCGTTTCAAGGTTTGCCGTAATTTCTATTTGTAATGTTAACAGACTACGTTGCTCTTTATTGTTCGCATTGATTGCTGTTTGCCAAGCAGGTTTTAATACTGATAAATCAACACTTTGGCCATTAGCAATTGCCGTCACTGCATTAAATAAATCGATAAAGCCTTGGCTTTCCTTTTGTTTTCTTGTCTCAGCTACTTTTTGTTCAACAACAGATTTAATTTTTTGATTAAGCTTCTTTAGCTTATCAAAATCATTTCTTGCTAAGCCTTTTACTTTTGAGAAAACAGTATCTGCTTGCTCAGACAGTGTTTTTAAAACACTAAGTTCGCTTACTTGTTCTACTTCTTGTTTTACTTGTTCTAATTGCTCAAGCCATTGATTAAACTGCTGCTTTGCCTGCTCTTGCTCAGCTTTCTTGCTATTATCTCTTTGTTCGAAAACTGGGTTGTTAACCGCTCTAAACTCGGTCCAAAGCTTTTGATCAACTCTGTTACCTGCAAAACCTACGTTTCGCCATTTAGTCTGCAATTGTTTTAATGCTTCTGACTTGTCGCTGATACTAGTGTCATCATCAGCAATTTGTTTAGCTTGCTCAATTAGAGCGCGTTTTTGGCCTTCATTATGACTATGCTGATCAGCTATCGCTTTTTTGATAGGTTTGATAGCTGCATGGTAACGGTTATTGACTTGCTCCACTTTTTCTCTGTCAACTAGGCCTGTTTCTCGCCATAACTTGTTTAGTTTGACAAATAAAGACTCCACACTGCGCCAGTCTTTAACTTCAGCATTGATTAGGTTTTGTGCGATAGTCTCTAGCTGCTCAATGATCAGTAATTTACTGTCATAGTTACTTTGGCGTTCATCTTCTAGCTCTTTGTAATGTTCTCGACAAGGTGCAAAAGCCGCTTCGCAATACTGATCAAATTCTTCATTAAGCGCTTTTTCCTGCTCGTCATCAGCATGGCCTAGTGACTGCCAATTTGAGCGTAACATTCTAACTCTGTGGGCTTGCTCTGTGGGATCTAGCAAAGGAGATTGAGCTAGCTTTTGGATCTGTGCTAACAACTCTTGTTTTTTCGGATTAGAGAATGAACGTTCTAATTCATGTAAGTTATTAACCTGCTCTTCAAGACTTTGCCATTTCCTTTCTAGCTGACTTTTTTGATAGTCATTTAGCTCAGCCATCCAAAATCCAAGTTTTTTAAACAAGCCGAATGCGCTATGGAATTTACCAAAATTGATTAAGTTCTCTAACTCAGACATTTTACGTCGAGTTTGGTTAAACAGTTGTCTTTGCTCTTTTTCTAACTCACTGACAAGCTCTTGCCATTGTTCGATCAACTCAGCGTAGCTTGTGGAAATAGACTTAGGCATGGCAATATCGACTTGCGCCAAATTTTGCTTCCAAGCAGTTTTTATCTCTTTAAACTCTGGGTTAACCTGATTTAGCGAAACCATGTCTGTCGGCTTTGCTAATTGTGCTAATTGCTCAGTTAACGCCTTTGCTTTGTCTATACCTTGCTTGATAACAGGTAATTGATTGGCGCGGTTGAAAAGACTCTCTGCTCTTGTCAGAACGATAGCTTTATTTTCTTTTGTTACTGCCAATTCATTAGCTTGTTTTTCTAGTGCGTTAATTTCTTGCGTGATCTGTTCTTGCTTTAACTCAATACCATCTACGATAGATTGGGTGATCTTGGACTCCAAAGCGGTTAACTGCTCTGTTAGAAGCTCAAAGTTTTTCACTTGTTCTGCGGACAATTCTTGCTCGGCTTTGTTGGCAAGCCATTCCTGCTTTTTCGGCGCTAATATACGTTGAACAGAAGCACTTATGTTATAGTATTTCTCTTTTAATTCTTGTTGGATTGATTCAGTTAAGAGCGTTAAATCAACTTGTTGCCATTGCTGCTCAATTTCGTTGATCTTAGCTTCAACCTGCTCGACATCAGACTTGTCTTTTAATGCATTAAACTGTGCTAGCAACAACCTTAATTGTTTTTCCAACTTAGCTGGCTTTTCCTGTTGTTGTTTAATCAAGTCTAATTTGTCTTCAACCTCGGACAGCAAATCACCCGTTAATTTTTTGCTTAGTTTTTTAAGTTGGGCTACATCATCAACTTGTTTTAGTAAGTTCGATTTTAACGTTTCAGGAAGGCTACTGTTTTGAATAGCTTGAAGGAATAAGGACTCTTTATCGAGTTTTATAAGCGTACTTTCAATTAGTGCTTGATCATCTAATTTAAAGACCACTTTTTCTAATAACTGAGTTTTATTGCACTGTTCAATAAACTTACGCTTTAAAGTTGCGTCAATATTGGAATCTTTTTGCCCGACTAGATTTTCTATGATGGCTTTTTCTGATAGCTTTTTAATGGCTTCAGAGCTGTCTTTTTTGAATGCTTGCCAATATAAAGAAAAGTCATTGAGCTTTTCCAACGCTGCTCTTCTTACTTTGTCATCGCCATCATTAAACGCGAGTTCATGTAAGATAGACTTATTTTCACTTATTTTCGGGTCTAGTTCCGCTACGGCTACAATTCGGTCGCTGACTTTTTCACTTAGGTGATTTTTCTTCTTAAAAAATTTGCTAAATATCATCTTGGTCAAACCTTGCGATCTGGTCTTGAGGTAAAAATTCGCGTTTTAATTCACGCTTAGATTTCATTACCATTTCACCGTCTTGCCCTATGGTGAAATGCTCCGTTGATTTTTCTACTTTAGATTGGTACGCCATTACCAATTGTAATGCGTTTTCTCTTTGCGCCTCAGAAACGGCCTGACCATTTTGCCACTTACCCGTTTCCACTGCATATTTTAGGTTTTCATATACTTCTGGCGTTATTGTTGCCAGCATTTGTTCTAAATTCATTAACAATTACTTTCTAGTTCGTTTTTGCCAGATCATGATAAAGCGATTTACGATATACCATAAGAAGCCTATTACTGTACTGGCAATCGCTGCGGTATATTGTGGTGATTCTGAATCTTCAATATTGTACCAACCAAATACCCCGCCTAAAAACATTAACATGGCAATTGCCTGATAAGTCATCATATTTTGATTATGTTTTAGAGCATTGATCTTACTTAAAGAATGGATTTTTTCTTCAGATAAATTTGCTAGTTCTAAATCACAATGTGGACATTGTTTGGTTTTATCAGAGATCTTTTTTGCACACTGAGGGCAATTAATAATAGCCATAAATTCGCCTAAAAATTCTTTATTACAAATGCATGCGGATCAATTACCGTCCATGGCGATCCGATATACCTTCTTCCTTGAAAGCGTCGCTCTTTATCATCCATGACACCGCGACATACTTATGTCCCTATAAGCAAAAAGCACGCTTTGTTTACGTGCTTTTTTATATAAGGGTTAATTGTCAAAAAACAACTTAGCTTTTATCGCCATGTTCCTTATTAAACTTAACCCAATAATCATCTACCGTATCTTTCATTTCTTTGCGTAGTAAGAAAATACCGAATAAGTTAGGTAATGTCATCACTACAATGGCGACTGCCGCTAATGTCCAAATTAATGACGTATCCGCGAATGAAGCCCAGAAGAAACCTGCTACGTAAATTACACGGTATGGCATAACTGAACGAGCACCTAGTAAATAGGTCATTGCACGGTCACCGTAGTAAGACCAAGCAATTGCAGTAGAGAAAGCAAATAATAATAAGCCAATGGTTACTATGTATTTTCCTGACTCACCGAAGTAGCCTTTAGTGAACGCTTCTGTTGTTAGTGCTGCAGAGTGAATTAATGATTCACCACGAACGATAACCTCTTTGTTTTGCAATTGGCCATCTACAACGATTAACGTACCTGAGTATTTATGCTCACCTTCAAGCCAGTAATTGACGTTTTCGGCAATTGAGCGTGAGTTGATGATTGTGTAATCAGTCGTTTGTGCATTACCTGCAACCACTTCAATTTTACCGTTATACATTTCAACTGGCGACGCTTCACCGTTGAGGTACTTGTATAGGTCTGCCATGTTTTGTTCATTGGACTCTGAGTATTGACCAGCAACAATTGTCATGTCTGAACGTTGGAAGTCATTTTCATATTTCTCGTGCCAAGCACCAGATGAAAGAATAACCATACCAGTTAATGTACAAATAATGATGGTGTCGATGAAAGGTTCTAAAATTGAAACCATACCTTCTGATACAGGTTCATCTGCTTTTGCTGCTGCGTGAGCAATTGGCGCAGAACCTTGACCAGCTTCGTTCGAGAACAAACCACGGTTAACACCCTTAGTAAATGCATAAGCAAACGCTGCACCGATGAAACCACCTGTTGCTGCTGAACCTGTAAACGCGTCAGCGAAAACAGAAACGAATGAAGGTACTAGGTTTTCGATGTTATAGAAAATAACTGCAAGAGCACCGATTACATAAAGCACAGACATTACTGGAACGATTCTAGACGTAATGTAAGCAATACGCTTAATACCACCTAAAATAACAAGTGCTAAGATAATTGCTAGTACACCACCAGTTAACATCTTTTCGATGCCAAAAGAGCTTTCCATACTAACAGCAATGTTGTTAATTTGCGGAAGTGAACCTGTACCAAATGAACTGATAACCGTTGCAATAGCAAATAAAACTGCTAACCATTTCATGTTTAAGCGACGATCCATATAGTACATTGGACCACCTGCCATTGTACCGTCTTCAGCTTTAACACGATATTTGTGAGATAAAGTAACCTCTACAAACTTAGTTGTCATACCAAAGAAAGCCGTCATCCACATCCAGAATAAGGCTGCTGGACCACCGATGGAAAGTGCAAGTGCTACACCACCAATATTACCTGTACCAACTGTACCCGATAATGCCGTTGATAAAGCTTGGAAGTGGTTTGTGTCACCTTCCGCATCTTTTTTGTCATACTTGCCTGTTACAACTTGCCAAGCATGTTTGAAGTAGCGGATCTGTGGAAATTTAAGATAAATGGTAAAGAAAATACCAACTCCTAATAACACATAAGGAAACCAAGGAGAGCTTCCTAATATGCTATCTAGAAAAACAAGTACATCATTCAAGGTGTTCACTGTTTGTTCCTTTTTATTATGATTATTTATTGTTATTAAAAAAGCCAGCAGCTTTTGCAAGCAACTGGCTTGGATATTATTATCTTAGCTTATCTACTACGGCTAAGATAGCGGTTAACGCATCCGCTCCAAATTTAGCTGAACGGACATCGTTCCAACCATAGAATTCGTCCGGCGCATCGTTATGATCTTTAAATGGCATTTCTACTGTGTATGAAAGGCACTTAAACTGTTCACCTACCCAAGATGCTGCAACCGTTTCATTGGCTTGACCTGGTTCATCTTTAGGATAACCATGAACGTCTTGAAATTCTGGTGTTGCACTAGCGTAGGCCGCTTTGAATGCCTCTTCTAAATTCTTGTGGCGCTCGTCATAGCTTTTAATGCCTTCACAGCCTGCTACGAAGTTATAAGGGATAGCTTCATCGCCGTGAATGTCTAAAAACATGTCAACGCCAGTTTCTAACATCTTTTCACGAACGTGATATACCTCAGGGCTTGTCTCTAAAGAAGGCGTTAACCATTCTCTATTTAGGTTCGCACCAGCTGCATTTGTTCTTAAGTGCCCTCTTGCTGAGCCGTCTGGGTTCATGTTTGGCACAATGTAGAAACATGCTTTGTCTAGAAGTAAACGAGAAACTGCATCATCGTGGTCAAATAGTCTTTCCATTAAACCTTCGATATACCATTCAGCCATCGACTCACCTGGGTGTTGACGACCAGTGATCCAGATACTCTTTTTACCTTCACTAGGTTGACCAACTTGGATCACAGACATGTCTCTGCCGTCGATCGTTTGGCCTAGAGTAGTTACCTGAGTTTCTGGATTTAGCTGTGCTGAATATACTAGGTCAAGATGCCTTTCATATGAGTAAGGTACGAAGTAAGCATAGAATACATGATCAAACTCAGGGATATGATTAATGATTAATTGACCATTAACGTATTCAGTATCGACACGGAACCAAGTCTCTCTGTCATAAGATGCCATGGCTTGATAGTTTTCCCAACCTTCTGGGTAAGCTGCGTCTTTGGCATTAAGGATAGTTAATTTGTGCTCTTCACCTGCAGTGGTTTCTAATTTAAAGTGAAACCATTGGTAAAAGTCTGAATTGTTATCGTTGTTGATATTTAATTTGATATCAGTTGGCGACTCGATGGAAACGACTTCGATATTGCCACTGTCAAAATTACTAGAAATTCGCATTGTTTAGATCCAATGATGTAAGTCGGTTAAGACTAACACAAAGGATCTTTAACAGACCAGTGTTTGTGCTGTATATGTTGTTCTTTTGTTTACAAAATATACGAACGGATCTTCATCCCGATTTCACTGGTATAACCCATTGATTTAGACACTAACATGCCATCTTCATCGGCAATGTAGTAAGTTGGAAAGCCTTGAATTTTAAAGGCCTGTGAGACACTGACATTACCTAGGACATAATCAAAATCAAAGTTATTGTTTTTCATATATTCAACTACTTCTTGATCAGAGTCGTAACTAAGAGCGACGGCCACTACTTTGACTTTATTCCCGTTCTCTTGGTGAAATTCTTGTAGATTTGGCATGCTAACTTTACAAACTGTGCACCAAGGAGCCCAAAAGTAGTAAATAACAGGTTGCCCTTTAAATTGATCAAGGTTTACTCTTTCCCCGCTTGCTTGTTGAACTTGTAAGCTCGGCACAGCGTGAGAGCCGTCAGTGTCTAGCAAAGTTAGCTCCCTTAGCCAACTGATACTGTGGAAAATAATAAAAAATACTAGTGCTTGTAATAAAAACTTTTTCAATCTGTAAAACCCGAAATGACTTATGCCTTAATAGACATTTAATAGTGAAGTTTTATTTCATCGCATTGTAAAAATTCTTAACTTTATAACTGACGCAAATAAGACTTGCGTGTTTGGTATGGCTTTTAAGAGCTGTAGTTATGTCCCTATAAGCACACGAAATTAAAACCAATTATAATGATGAATCGAATGTAATACGTCCTTGTTCATTCGATATACCTTCGTCCTTGAAGGTAACTTTCCTCCCTGAAAGCCGCCGTTCCTTGTCGTCCATGACACCACGGCATACTTATGTCCATATAAGCAAAAAGCCAGCGGATGCTGGCTTTTTCAGATTAAGAATTTAGATTCTTATTTATTCGCTGGTAATGATGGGAAGGTGATACCTGCCATTTCTTGCATTACACGTACAACCTGACAGCTGTAACCGAACTCATTGTCATACCATACGTAAAGAACAGCGCGGTCACCATCAACGATAGTTGCTCTTGAGTCAACAACACCTGCGTAACGGTTACCAACTAAGTCAGTTGATACGATTTCAGTCGAGCTTGTGAAGTCAACTTGGTCACGTAGGTCTGAATGTAACGCTACGTCTAATAAGTAGTCGTTTAGCTCATCAGCCGTTGTTTCTTTACCTAAGTTTAGGTTCATGATTGCCATTGATACGTTTGGTGTAGGTACGCGAATAGCATTACCTGTTAACTTACCTTTCAACTCTGGAAGCGCTTTAGCAACAGCTTTTGCTGCACCAGTTGAAGTTAGTACCATGTTAAGTGCTGCTGCACGGCCACGACGCTCTGCTTTATGGAAGTTATCGATTAAGTTCTGGTCATTTGTGTATGAGTGAACGGTTTCAACGTGACCGTTGTTAATTCCGTACTCGTCGTTAATAGCTTTAAGTACTGGTGTAATTGCATTAGTAGTACAGCTAGCAGCACAAACAATCTTATCTTCAGCTGCAACATCAGAGTGGTTAACACCGTATACGATGTTCTTGATTTCGCCACCTGCAGGCGCAGTAAGTAGAACTTTTGATGTACCTTTAGATTTAAGGTGTAGACCTAGACCATCTTCGTCTTTCCAGATACCTGTGTTATCAACGATTAGTGCGTTGTTGATACCGTATTGAGTGTAATCGATGCTATCAGGTGAGTTTGCATAGATAACTTGAATGTAAGTGCCATTTGCTTTGATCACGTTAGCTTCGTTATCAACAGAGATAGAGCCGTTGAATGGACCGTGAACTGAGTCACGACGTAATAAGCTAGCACGCTTTTCTAAGTCGCCGTCTTTACCACCACGAACTACGATTGCACGTAAACGTAAGTTAGCGTTAGGGCCATTGCGTTCGATAAGTAAACGAGCTAATAAACGACCGATACGACCAAAGCCATATAATACAACGTCTTGTGGTTCGTTGTTGCCGTCTTTGTTTAAGATATCTGCTAATTCTTGCTTAACAAAATCTTCTTTAGATAAGTCGTTACCTTCACCTTTGTAGATGTAAGAGTAAGCAATTTTACCTAAGTCAATTTTTGCAGGGTTAAGGTCTAAGCTTTCAATGATTTGTAAAAATTCAAAGCTTTCTCTTAGGCGTAATTTGTCGCCTTCGTATTTAGTTACTGTTTTGTGTGACTTGATGATGTCGATAGTCGATGCAGAAACCAGTGGACGACCGTATACACAAATCTCGATGCCACGGTTACGGTATAAAGAGCCAATGATAGGCTGCATACGCTCCGCGTATTCTTGTCTTTCTAACCAACTTTGCTGATATTGCTGTTCAGGAGTTAAAACCATTACGACTTCTGCCTTAGTAAAAAAATATAATAAAAATGCGACAAATTGATGTATCCCATCAACTTGGCGCGCATTGTAAATTATTTTTTTGTAAGTTGGAATGTAGTATTACAATTAATAGTACAAATTTTTAATCTGTCGTAAGCGGATACCATTTAATAAGGCAGTAAAACTGGTCTGCTTTGCTATGTTTTGTCGTCATCGAATGTGATTGAAACTGAATTAACACAGTATCGCTTGCCGGTTTCAGTTGGCCCATCATCAAAAACGTGTCCTAAATGAGCATCACAGCTGGCGCATACAATTTCAATTCTGATCATGCCATGAGAGCTATCTTTGACATACTCAATACTATCTACCGTACAGTTATCAAAAGATGGCCAACCACAGCCAGAATCAAACTTTTGTGTTGAGTCAAAAAGTTTAGAACCACAACAAGTACATAGGTAATCACCTGCTTCATTGTGGTGTAAATACTTTCCTGTGCCAGGGTATTCAGTGCCTTTTTCTCTGGTTACTCTATAGGTTTCTTCATCCAGTTGAGCTCGCCACTCTTGTTCAGTTTTTATGATTTTAGTCATTGGTTATTCTCTTTTTTGTACTCAAAATAAAACAGCTAATTAGATAGGCATGATGAAAGCACAGGGTTAACTTATATTTACCTTATAACTGGTTGTTAAGTATAGCAAAAGCCTGATAGCAAAATTATTTTCCAATTCAGCTAGCCAGAACTGAGAAAATTCTCGTATATTGTAGGTAAGTTGCAGTTAAATGAGTGTAAGTTTATGTAGTTTGAACTAAATAAGAAGTATTTAATTATGCTTGGTCACTGGTTTATAACTACAACTAACTAATAAAAATAAGGAGTGAGGTTTGAATATTGTTATCTTAGTGGCGATCCCTTTTTTCCTAAGTCTTATCTTACTTGAAATCTTGGTCGATATAAGACGTCAAACAGGCTACTACAGATTAAATGACGCCATTAACTCTTTACAACTTGGTATTTTAAGTCGTTTTAGTAATGTGCTTTTGGCGCTGATCCCCTTTTCTTTTTACCTTTACTTTTACAATAACTGGCGTTTATTCGAGCTGTCACAGGAACACTATTGGGTTTGGTTATTAGCCATTGTCGGTTATGACATTGCTTATTACTGGATCCACCGATTTAGCCATACTATTAATATAATGTGGGCATCTCATGTTGTTCATCACTCAAGTGAAGAATACAACTTAACCACCGCTTTAAGACAAACCAGTACACCAGCGGTTTTTGCATGGATAATCCTTGCTCCTCTAGCTTTATTTGGCATACCTCCAGAAGTTATTGTTGTTAGCGCGTCACTAAATTTAGTCTACCAATACTGGGTGCATACTAGGCATATTGATAAAATGCCTGCATGGTACGAAGCCATTTTTGTCACGCCAAGCCATCATCGAGTACATCACGCGCTCAACCGCGATTATATTGATAAGAATTTTGCCGGTATTTTTATTATTTGGGATAAGTTATTTGGCTCATTTCAAGAAGAAAAACAAGATACCCCTGTTGTTTTTGGCATCAGCTCACAACTTGCTAGTTGGAACCCTATCAAAGCGAATTTGCAGGTGTATCTGAGTCTTTGGCAAGATTTTGTCGTTACCAAAGGCATAAAAAACAAAATTAAAGTTTGGCTGTCTCCGCCAAGTTGGCGTTCAATAGAAGCAAAGCAGCTAGTACCGCGAAAATATGTCACCACGAAGAATTTAATCAAATACGATTGTCAGTTAGAGCTTGGCCAAAAATGGTATTTATTATTTCAGCATTTGGCAGTACTAGTCTTAACCTTATCTTGGTTGCTTAGCATTAAGACCTTTGCTACTAGTACACTGGTGTTCACTTGTTGTTTTGGTTTGTTCACTTTGTATGTCATTTCAACTTTGCAAGAAAACAAGCGCTACTGCATTCCTTTAGAACTAATAAGGTTAGCGTCAACAGCTTGTTTGATCTATGTTTACTCTCCCATTACCTTGATCACTTTATTAACTATAGCGTATGCCGTTGCTTCTTTGTTTTGGCTTATTAAAGCCTTCAAAAATAAAGAGAAGCGAGATGAACAAATACAAACAGATGTTAGTGCTTAGTTTGGAACTATAAACCTGTAACTCAGAGTCGATTGCTCTTTGAACTGGATTATCGCATCCAAGCACGATAATGAGGTTACAGCCACCTGCTAAAGAAGGTGGCTGACTAACTTGTTAAATTTTTACGATGTTACGTTCTTTCGAGCTCCACTCAACGTGGTACATCTTGCCATCGGCTTTATCTACTCGGGCAAAAGTATGTGCGCCAAAATAGTCGCGTTGGCCTTGCAATAAATTAGCTGGAACGGTTTCACTTCTGTATGAATCGTAATAGGCCAGCGCAGACGAGAATGCACCAACAGGGATCCCCATAAGTGCCGAGTTAGCTACTGTTTTGCGCCAGTTAGCTTGATATTTTGCAATTTGCTCTGCGAAGAATGGGTCGATAAGTAGGTTAGATAAGTCTTCATCACGCTGATACGCTTCAGTAATTGACTGAAGGAATACAGCTCGAATGATACAACCTGCGCGCCAAATTTTAGCAATACCAGCAAAGTCTAAGTTCCAACCGTGCTCTTTAGCAGCAATGCTCATTAATTGGAAACCTTGCGCGTAAGCACAGATCTTTGAACAGTAAAGCGCATCATGTAATTGTTTAATAACTTCGTCTTTGTCTAAACCAAACTCTTTGATGTCAGGACCAGCTAATACCTTTGACGCGGCTACACGATCTTCCTTAAGTGTAGAAAGTGCACGAGCGTAAACAGCTGACGTAATAGTTGGTGATGGTGCACCTACTTGTAAAGAGCTAACTGCTGTCCATAAACCAGTGCCCTTTTGCCCTGCTTTATCAAGGATAATGTCTACTAAAGGTTGTTGCGTTTCTGGGTCAACGTGTTCTAGCACTTCCGCACTAATTTCAATTAAATAAGAATTCAACTCACCTTGATTCCACTGGCGGAAGATCTTAGCAATCTCAACCGGTGTCATGTCTAAGCCTGCGCGCATAATGTTATATGCTTCACAGATCAGCTGCATATCAGCGTACTCGATACCGTTGTGAACCATTTTAACGTAGTGGCCAGATCCTGCTTCGCCAATGTAAGTTGCACAAGGTTCACCTTCTGTTACTGGGTTACCTGGTTCGTGGCGTTCAATTGGCTTACCCGTTGCTGGATCAACTTTAGCTGCGATGGCTTTGAACATATCTTTAATACGAGTCCAAGCATATCTGTCGCCGCTTGGCATAAGTGAGGCACCAAAACGAGCACCAACTTCGCCACCTGAAACAGCGGTTGAGAAGAATAAAAATTTACCTTCGTAGCTTTTCTCACGTTCAACCGTATCTGTCCATAGGCTGTTACCAGTATCAACAATGATATCGTCAGCTTGAATACCAGCATCAATGAGTTTGTGACATACATCGTCAACAGGTTTACCAGCAGGGACAGAAAGAATAATAAGGTGGGGTTGTTTAAGTTGGGAGAGAAGTTCAGTGTAGGATGTGCAAGGGAAGATTCTTTGTTCTTTATCGCCGCGTTCTAATGCGTCTTGGGAGATGGCGGCGTCGACTTTTTCTGTGTCGAGGTCAAAGGCAGCAATTTTATAACCATTATCAGCCAAATTGAGTGCGAGGTTTTTCCCCATGACTCCCAAACCGATAAAACCAATATCACATAAAACTGTGCTGTCTGACATAGATCCTCACTTATTTTAATTACACGAATTTTGTATCTGGTTAGCACCAAGTAAATTGGCGCGGATTATACATAAGTCCCCTGCAATAAACTAGAATTGTTTCACTTTTGTTGGGGGTATTTTTGCTTATTAACTAGACTAAGGTATTGATAACCTTAGCCTATTAAAAGTGCGATGATTTATGTTCTCTTTTCTTTAAGATAATCCAACTGCCAGAGCGTCAAACTTTGTGGCTGTTGCGGGTAATGGTCTTCTTTCCAGACCCTAGCTCCAAGCACTTCAGGCTCGTTAGTGTCTAACAACAGATTAACTCTGCTAGATTTTGGTAGTTGATAATCGTGCACTTGTTCAGAGGCATTTAGTATCAATAACATCTGGTACTGTTTGTCATCATCGGCGATAAGTAACCCTATGCATTGATTATCATAGTTATGCCAATCGTTAACACTTTTCTCTTCACCATCTGGCCTGATCCAGTTTACGTGATGATGTAGCTGGGAATGTTGGTAATTATCGTCAGCTAAAAGGCAAGTTTGCAGTACAGGGTAAGATTTACGTAGTTTTATGCAATATTTGGTAAAGTCTAAAAACTCAGTTTTGGCTTTGTCTAAATGCCAGTCAAGCCAACTGTTCTCATTGTCTTGACAATAGGCATTGTTATTACCGTTTTGCGTGCGGCTAATTTCATCACCCGCTAGCAAGTGTGGAATGCCTTGGGAAAATAACAAAGTCGCCATCATATTACGCTTTTGTTTTTCTCTAAGGGATATGATCTCTAAGTCTGTAGTTAAACCTTCAACACCATAGTTATAACTATAATTTGCGCCGTGGCCATCGCGATTATTTTCTAGGTTAAGTAAATTATGCCGCTCGTTGTAACTAACAAGATCGTGCAAAGTAAAGCCGTCGTGATAACTAATGTAATTAATAGAGGATGAAGGGCTACGTTTGCCTTTCTTAAAAATATCTCTAGAGCCTAATATTCTAGTGGCGGTATCAGCGACTAATCCCCTATCGCCACGCCAGAAGCGACGTAAACCGTCACGGTATTTGTCATTACACTCTAACCATTGTGATGGAAAGTTGCCAAGCTGGTAGCCTTCTGGACCTATGTCCCATGGCTCGGCGATCAGCTTAGCTTTGCTAATTATTGGATCTTGCTTCATTGCTCGCAGCAAAGTGGCTCGTGAATTAAATCTATCGCCATTGCGACCAAGTGTTGCTGCTAAATCAAACCTAAAACCATCCACTTGCATTTCACTTAACCAGTAGCGCAATGAGTCCATGATCAGTTTCATGCTGTAATCGCTGTCAGTATTTACTGTATTACCGCAACCACTGTGGTTGGCATAATCAGAAGTATAACCATCTTCTTCTTTTAAATAGAACTCGTGTTCTACTAAGCCTTTGTAACTTAACACAGGTCCATCGATGCCAGCTTCAGCAGTATGGTTGTATACCACATCAAGTATTACTTCTATGCCATTTCGGTGTAGCTCTCGAACTAGTGTTTTAAACTCTGTAATTGGGCAATGGTGAGCAGCGTATCTTGGGTCTGGCGCAAAAAAGTTTATTGGGTTATACCCCCAGTAATTGGTTAGACCCAATTCCTCTAATCTCGGCTCAGACATGAAATAAAAGATTGGCATTAACTGTACAGAGGTTATTCCTAACTGCTTTAAATAATTGATCGCCTCTGGTTGAGCAAGGCCTAAGTAAGTGCCTTGTAAGTCTTTGTCTATGTTAGGTAGCTGTTTGGTGAAACCTTTTATGTGGGTTTCATACAAAATAGTTTCACTGTTACAAATTTTAGGTTTCTCGACCCCCTGCCAATCAAACTTGTCTATTGTTAGCTGCGCTTTCGGCATGAAAAAAGGGCTCTCATGTTGATACATGTCTTGTTGCCACACCAAGGAACGGTCAAAAGCTTTGGCATAAGGGTCTAACAGTAATTTATGATCGATTAACTTGCCTTTCTCTGACTTTTTTTGCACCGCTTGCAAGGCATAATGCCAATTGGGCTTAACGCCTTGTACTAAGCCGTGAAATACTTTCCCCGTTCTATTTGTTAATTCAACTTTGCCCATAAACTCTTCGGTATCAGGGCAAGATAAGTGAACAAAGAGTTGGCAAGCATCTGGGGCATAGACTGCAAAGTTAAACCCCGAATCCGTTGCGCTGGCTCCCATAGGGGAAGGAGTACCGCAAAGTACGTCAAATTGGCCTTGTTTTGTCATTCGCTTTTATTTTTTATATAAACCGTTGAAAGTGGTGGTAAATTTAGTATCAAGCTGTTTGGCTTTCCATGCCAACCTTGTTGCAAAGTGATAAGGTTAGTACCTGAACTATAGTTACTGCCCCAGTAAAATTCACTATCAGAATTAAAAATTACTTCATATTCACCATCATGAGCTACACCAACTTGATAATCGTCTCTGGGCATAGGCGTAAAGTTACTGATCACAATAACTTCGTTACCCTCTTTGTCTTTGCGACTAAAGGCTAAAATGCTGCGGTTTGAGTCTTGATGATCTAGCCACTCAAAGCCGCCATGTTCATGATCTAACTGATGCAACGCTTGCTCGCGTTGGTAAATATGATTTAAATCTTTATACAAATGCTGCATACCAGCGTGTTTGTCATACACTAAGTTATGCCATGCAAGGCCAATATTGTGGTTCCATTCCTCAACTTGAGCAAATTCATTGCCCATGAAATTCAGTTTTTTACCTGGATGCGCGTACATAAACGCAGCATAAGTTCTTTGATTTGCCGCTTTTTGCCACTCATCACCAGGCATTTTGTTGTATAAAGAGCCTTTACCGTGGACCACTTCATCGTGTGAAATTGGTAGAACAAAGTTCTCATCGTAGTTATAAACCATAGCAAAAGTGATCTCATTATGGTGATAACAGCGATAGGCTGGGTCTTTACTTATATAGGTTAATGAGTCATGCATCCAACCCATATTCCATTTAAAGGTAAAGCCTAACCCACCCGACTCAACCGGTCTGGAAACACCTGGGTATGAGGTCGATTCTTCGGCTATCGTCATAGCATTAGGGTATTTTCTGTGTACTTCTGCATTCATCCATTGCAGTAAGCTGATCGCTTCATAATTGTGATTGCCGCCATCGACATTTGGTATCCATTCGCCCTCTTCTCTTGAATAATCAAGGTACAACATGGATGCAACAGCATCGACACGCAACGCATCAATATGGAATTTATCGAGCCAATATAAGGCACTTGCGACCAAAAATTGCCTAACCGTGTCTTTACCAAAATCGTATATGCAGGAATTCCAGTCAGGGTGCCAGCCTTTTTTCGGATCTTCGTATTCGTAAACGTGGGTACCATCGAATCGGGCTAAACCGTGGGCATCTTCTGGGAAGTGGGCTGGTACCCAATCCATGATCACCCCTATATTTGCTTGGTGGCAGGCATCAACAAAAGCTTTGAATTCATCGGGGTTACCAAACCTTGAAGTTGGCGCAAACATGGCGGTTGGCTGATAGCCCCATGAGCCAGTAAACGGATGCTCAGAAACGGGCAACACTTCAATATGGGTATAACCCATCTCTACTACATAAGGAATAAGCTGCTCGATCAGCTCTGGATAAGTTAACGGAACCTGCTTATCACCTTGTTGTTTCATTCGCCATGAACCAAGGTGCACCTCATAAATCGCCATAGGGTTGTGAAAGTGATCTTGCTGCTTTCTATTCATCCATTTGGCGTCTTGCCAATCATAGCTGTTGTGATCATAAACGACCGATGCAAAAGATGGATACTGATCTTGGAAAAAACCGACAGGGTCAGATTTATGCGGCAAGTTATGACCCAGCGCATCTTTGAGCTCAAATTTATACTTAGCACCCGCTTCAATCTCTGGCACCACTAGAACAAAATGACCACAATTGGTCTTTTCCATTGGCATTTTTCGACCGTCCCAGTCATTAAACTCTGCAACCAAGCTGCAACTCATTGCATTAGGCGCAAAAACGGCAAAGCGTGTTGCTTTAATCGTTTTTTTGCCAACCGTTAAATCAATAAGCTGAGCACCCAGTTGTTGGTATATATTTTCTGGCTCGGTTTGTAGGTAATGTACAGCGTGAAACGCTTCATGTTGAAACTGGTAAGGGTCTAAAACAGATCTTTTACTACCGTCAGAGTATGTTATTTCAAGTTTGTAGTTAAAAGGCTTTTTTCGGCGTGGGAATTCGGCATTGAATAGTCCAAATTCATCGATTTGCGTCATCTCTGCCACAACTTTATCACTGGACAAGTCGATGACAGAAACAATAGCCGCTTCAGGTTGCCAAACCGATAATACCAGCCCTTTTCCTTGCTCATTCTCGCGCAAACCTAATTGGCCATAAGGGAAAGTCACTTGGGCATTATTTAACGCTTTTGCTAAGTCACTATGAAGCATATCTACCTTACCTTTAACATATTGAAATAATTGAAACTGTTGAACTATCCTTGTGCTGTCGTCGTAGCGCGTCCATATGGTTGATTGCGAAAGCGTCACTAAGGTGTTTCAGCAGAAAACGATGAAATTGAACATAAAAAAAGCAGCTTGAAGCAAATCAAGCTGCCTTGCAAGTTTAGCTTGCTTGTTGACGCGCTTTTGTTAACTCATTGGTTAGATGGTTCACTTCATTGCGTGTAAAAATGTCTTCTAAATCAACAGAAAGTTTACGACGCCAGTTTGGGTATTCGTCACTGGTGCCTGGGATATTAACTGGCATTTCCATCTGCAACCAATCCTCTAATTGTAAACTCAATAACGCGCTAGAGCCTTTAGCCATGTGGATTTGTAAGCCATAGTTAAGCTCTTGGCTCATACCTACTTGCATTGCATCTTTGCCAATATTTTCTGGTATTGAATTATGGCCGTGTAAAGTATTTAAGATCTGCTGTTTATCTTTTGCCCTTGAATCATACAGGCTGCTAAGTAACGCTTCGCCTTTATACAACCCTATTTCTTGACCAAGTTCCAAATCTTTACAATGCCAGTAGCCAATTAATGTTGGCATATCATGAGTCGTTAGTGTTGCCATAGCTTGTTCAACGTAGTGGCTTGGTGAGTAGAAACCGCCATCTTGTGCTTGTTCGAAGAAAAAGACTTTGTATGAGTGAATGCCATTTTCTTGTAATTTACCAACAATATCCGCAGGTACTGTGCCTAAGTCTTCGCCAATGATTGAACATTGGTTCAAGTGGCTTTCCAACGCCAAGATAGATAGTAACTCGTCTACTGGGTAATAAACGTATGTTCCCTCTTTTGCCGAGTCCCCTTTTGGCACCCACCACAGTCTTAACATTGCCATTACATGGTCAATTCGCAATGCGCCGCAAGATTGCATATTGCTGCGGAATAAATCGATAATAGGTTGATAAGCTTGTTGATATAGTTTCACTGGGTCCATAGGTGGTAGCCCCCAGCTTTGACCAAGAGGACCTAGCACATCTGGTGGAGCACCTACGCTAGCATCGGTTCGGTATAAATCTTTGTTTGCCCATATCTCAGTGCTGCCTTCACTTACCCCAACAGCAAGATCTCGATATGTGCCAATAGCCATGCCTTTTGCTTTACTTACCTCATCAACTTGTTTTAGTTGCATTGAGGCTAGATATTGTAGGTATGCATAAAAATCAACAAGTGCCGCGTTTTCTTTAGCAAAGTCTGCAACGGCTTGTGAGTCGTAGTCTTGCATTTCTTCAGGCCATACAGGCCAGCCCCAGTTTTCACTGATGTCTTTGCCTTGAGACTTAAAAGTGTCTTGAATTGCGTCGTAAGTGGCTAGCTGCAATAAACTAGCGCCACCTTCTTGTTTGAATTTAGCAAAGGCTTTAGCTTGCTCTGAGTCAGTTTCAATGTGTTGTTTCGCAAAAGCTTGATATAACGGTTTTAAAGCACGGATCTTCATATCCATTACTGAGCCATAATCAACATGTTCACTGTCTTTCGCTTCAGTAAGTTGCTTTTGAAAATTTTCATCCGCATATAAAGCTTGCACTTCGACGTTGTCGGCAAAACCATCAACCGCTTCCACATCAATATAAATGATGTTTAACCATCGACGGGAAGATGGGCTATATGGACTACATGCATTGGCGTTGGCTGGGTATAACGCGTGAATAGGGTTAAGACCGACAAAATCAGCGCCCCTTTCAGCCACTTTTTCTATTAGATATTTCAGATCCGTAAAATCACCTACTCCCCAGTTTCTTTTGCTTTTTACACAATACAACTGGACACTAGGCCCCCACATTTTTTTACCTTGTTTTAACTCTTGTTGTTTGTAACAAGCTTGTGGCGCAATGATCAGGCGCCCTTTGCCTAATGGTTCTTCTACGTCAGCTTCGACTAGTTCGAAGTCGTAATAGCCCATCTCAAGATCCAAATCAATCTCTAAACAATATTGTTGAATTTCCACATCTCGAATTTCTACCGCAGCCACTAGCTCATTATCCACAGGAACAAAAGAAAACCCTGCGACCGAACTGCCCTGTTGTAAAATATTAAGGGTTAATTCGTCGTTGGCGTAGTCTATTGGTAGCTTAAAGCTAAATAAGGTTTTATTGCCTTCTTTGGTAACTATCACTGGCTCTGCTACGGTTAACCAATGACTTTCAGCTTCGGTATTTACTGCTTCTATTAACGCCAATTCGTCATCCATTGGATATCCCATCGCCGCTAATATTTTTTCTTTGGACTCTTGCTTGATAAAGGTTTGTTGTCCCCAAGCATCGGTATATTCCGATTCTATTCCGCGTGCCAGTACAAGTTGTTCAATAATTTCTGGATTCATGTTTCTTCCCAAAAGCGGATTGATGATCTTGCAAGCATTTATATTAACTTGCTTTATTTAAAGTTTGATGACGCTAACTATATTCGTTGTCAAAGATTAATGCTCAATACATACGTTTGCATAACTACGTATGCAGAGAATTTATTTCATTTGTTATTTGTCTTATTGATCGGACGCAAGGATTAATTTTGTTAATTACTTTACTTCTATAACAAATTGATACAATAATAGATGTAATTTTATTACAGTATTGAAAATTAAAAACAGTTTAAGGTGAACAATTATGACAATTCGCGTAGCTATCAATGGTTTTGGCCGCATCGGTCGCAACGTTTTACGAGCTTTGTATGAATCTGAAAAAGATCACGATATCAAAATTGTTGCAATTAACGACTTAGGTGACGCCAGTATTAACGCTCATCTATTAAAATACGATACCGCCCACGGCCGATTTGCAGCAAAAGTAGACCACACAGACGACAGTATTGTCGTTAATGGCGATGTTATCGCAGTATCATCAGAGCGCAACCCGGCTGCGCTGCCGTGGAAAGAGTTAGAAGTTGACGTTGTATTTGAATGTACTGGTATTTTCCAATCAAAAGATAAAGCAAGTGCGCACATTGAAGCTGGAGCTAAAAAAGTAATTATCTCAGCGCCAGCCAAAGGCGTAGACGCAACTATCGTATACGGGGTGAATGAACAAGACATCACACCTGATATGACGGTGATCTCAAACGCTTCTTGTACAACAAACTGTCTAGCGCCTTTTGCTAAAGTATTGAATGAAAAGCTGGGCATTGAATCTGGTTTAATGAACACTATCCACGCTTACACTAACGACCAACGATTAAGTGATGTTTATCATACTGACGTTCGCAGAGCCCGTGCAGCTGCCATGTCTATGATCCCAACTAAAACAGGCGCTGCAGCCGCTGTTGGTTTAGTGGTTCCAGATTTAGCTGGTAAAGTCGATGGTTTAGCCGTTCGTGTTCCTACCGTTAACGTGTCATTAGTCGATTTAACTTTTATTGCTAAGCGCGATACAACGCCAGAAGAAGTCAACCAAATCATTAAAGATGCCGTTGCAGAAGGTGGTTCGCTAGCAGAAGTGCTGTCGGTTAACGAAGAGCAATTAGTGTCAGTTGACTTTAATCACAACCCATATTCTTCTAACTTTGACGTAACGGAAACACGTGTTTCCGGTGGCCGATTGGTTAAAGTGATGTCTTGGTATGACAATGAATGGGGCTTCTCAAATCGTATGTTAGACAATGCCGTGTTATTAATGAAATAAGGCGGTATAACTCATTTAAGGTGGCTACTTTACCACCTTTTTTGTTTATAGGAGATAAGCATATTGCGATATCATGGATGACAAAGAGCGACGAGCTAAATCACTAACTTTCACATCCCACTGCCATATCTTCTAGTAAATGGTTATTATTGATCACGGTTAGGTTAAAAGGTTTACTCTATGAGTAAGTTAGTTATTTTATTACAGGTTTTATGTAAATGAGTGAGCAAAAAACATTTCGCTATTTAACAATTGAGTCATCTGCAACGCAAACCTTGTTTAAGCTAAATCACCCTGCTTTCTCTGCAACCATCAGTGAGTTCGGTGGCCAATTATTAAGTTATAAACCCGCTGGTAGCGAAGAGCTGATCTGGTTATCGCCTTTGGCTATTATGGATGGCTCCAAGCCGATAAGAGGAGGCGCACCAATTTGCTGGCCTTGGTTTGGCAAGGCGCCAGAAAAATACAGTGGCCAGCCCCAACATGGTTATGCTCGAAACGCTAAATGGCAATTAATATCCTGTGAAGAAAACAAAGAACAAGTACAACTAATATTTAGCCCTGTTCTTGATAATGGCTTTGGTCTGTCACTGAAAGCCATTTATACCTTTGGTAGTGAAGCTAAGATCGAATTAGTCACTTACAATCATGGTGAAGACAGTTTTGAACTATCTGCAGCAATACACACTTATCTAAAAGTCCAACAAGTTGCAGAGGTGGCGATACCAGAGTTAACTGGCTGTCACTATTTCGATAAATTGAATGAAAGCCGAGAGGTTCAAAACAACCCGTTTACCGCAGAACAAGCTATGGATAGAGTTTATTTGTATGACAAGCCAAGCCTGCAAATAAATACTGCAACACATAACATTAATATCAAACAACAGGGGCATGATTCTATTGTGATCTGGAACCCTTGGCATCAAGGAGCTAAGGAGATGCTGGACTTTGATAACATTGGCTATTTATCTATGTTGTGTGTTGAAGCTGCGTTAACACAAGGCTACACACTTAAACCCACTCAAACACATGTGCTTAGCCAAAGTTTGAGCTTATCGGCTTAGTTTTTATTTTTTTGGTAGTAATTGCGGCGAATTTGAGCAAAGTCACCTTCGGCCATGCCCTGCTTGATGATCTGTTCTAACTTAGCTTTGTAGGGATACAAAGCTGACATTTCGGTAATAACAAAGTAATGATCTTCATACGCTTTAGATTGGAAGTCGGCAAGCACGATTTGATCAGCTAAGTTCATTTTATTCAATGTTGTCAAAGTGCTTTGTTCATAATGAACGAAAGTACCTACCCTACCTTTTTGCAACAATTTTATTTTTTGCTCTAACGAAGAAACCGGTATCTTACTCAACTCTTCTATTTGCTGAAATTCGGTAAAATACATAGCGTTATAAGTTATGGCAATAACCATATCTTTTAAATCAGTCGATTTGGTTAGTCTATGTTGGTTGCGTTTTAAAACGAAAAAGCTAGAAGAAACTTGTTCGTATGAAGGTGTTAGATAAATCAAATTAGAATTGGTATCTGTCCGCTTGATCACCGCAACTAAAATATCCAACTTACCCAGTTCTAGCTGTTTTAGTCTTCGCGCAAAGGGCATTGGCTGTACATCTAGTTTCATGTTCATTTTATTGGCTATGTAGTTTAGGTACTGTCTATGCAAGCCATTTGGGAACTCTGGAGAAACTGACGATGTGATATTGGCAAGCACAGAGGATGAATAACCCATGCAGCTGAGTAAAATAATGAAGGTTAATAATTTGAGTTGCTGCATCAGCCTTGTCGATATCACAATACAAGTTGCCCTTGTTTCGCTTAATGTACAATTAAGATTACAACATAATTACCACTATAAACAGCCACCTTAGCGAAATCTCTTTGCACAAAGCAAGAAAAGTGTCAGTGTAAACGGACAGCTCAGTTTTTCATCCAAAGCTAAACAAAAAGCGGCATTATCGCCGCTTTCGTTATATATCTGCTACAGCTTCAGCTGCCAGTCTGGTTATTTCTTGCCAGCGCTTTTCTTTAACAACCGCATCTGGACATAACCAAGAGCCGCCACAACACAAAACGTTATCCAAAGATAAATAATCTTTGTAATTGCCAGGGTTAATGCCACCAGTAGGACAAAATCTTACGTCTGGGAATGGACCACCGATTGATTTTAACGATTGTACTCCGCCTGAAGCTTCTGCTGGAAAGAACTTAAAGTGCGTATAGCCTTTATCTAATCCCTTCATTAACTCAGAGATAGAAGCAATACCAGGGATCAAGGCAATACTACCGTCATTACCTGCATCGAGTAAATCTGAAGTTAAGCCCGGACTAATAGCAAACTTTGCTCCGGCTTCGGTAACTTGTTGTAGCTGCTTGGCGTTTGTTACTGTGCCTGCACCAACAATGGCATCTGGACAGTTTGTTGCGATTTGTCGAATGACTTCAATTGCAGCAGGTGTTCTCAGTGTGACTTCTAACACTTTAATACCGCCAGCGATCATTGCTTCAGCGATTGGCACCGCATCTTCAACATTTTCTATCACTAGTACCGGAACGACAGGACCAGAAGCAAAGACTTCCGATGAATCTAGTAACCAATTTCGATCTGCCATCAATATACCCTTATTGTTGTTTATTTTGCCTACCCAGCAAAGTGTTAAATTTCTTGTTGTAAATATGCAGCACAACCTATTAGGCCCGGCTGCTCTTCCGTGACTATGTAAACAGGAATGGTTTCAACCAGTTTGCTAAAACGACCTTTGTTATCAAACCTTGTTCTGAACTCGCTTTGTTTGACGTATTCAATGAATCTAGGAACAATCCCCCCCGCGATATAAACACCGCCAAGTGCTTTGACGTTTAGCGCTAAATTGCCACCGAAACTGCCAAGTACTCGACAGAACAACTGCAAACTTCTGACAGCAAGTTGGTCGTTATTGGCTAGCGCGTGCTTAGTTATATCTGCTGGTTTGTAGTCTTTAGCTTCAATCTTCTCTGCTGCACAAAGTGATTGGTAAATTTGAACTAAGCCCAAGCCCGATAAAATTTGTTCTGCGGATACTCGAGCGTACTTCTTTTGCAATTGCTGAAGGACGTTGATTTCATCTTGATCGATAGGCGCAAAATCTACGTGGCCACCTTCTCCGTCAATCGGCAGCCACTTTTCGCCCGTGTGAACCAAGTGGGCGACGCCTAAACCTGTGCCTGCACCATAAATGGCAATTGGCTTGTTTGATTGAGCTTGTCCGCCACCTATCTGTACCTTTTTAGTCTGTGAAATACTAGGTACTGACATGGCGATCGCAGTAAAGTCATTGATAACACTTAAATGCTGCCAGCCAAACTTTTCTTGCAAAGCTTGTTGCGAAAAATGCCAGTGATTATTAGTTAAACTAATTTGATCACCTGTGACAGCAGTTGCTACATCTATACAAGCATGTGTTACAGATTGAGCTGTTTCGGCAAAATATTTTTCAATTGCCGCATCAACATTAGTAAAGTCTTCACATTGATAAGTGAGGATGTCAGAGATGGACAGATCGCTAAGATCTGCCACGCCCAAACGAATATTCGTGCCGCCAATATCAGCAACGAGAGCTTTAATACTCATGGTTTACCTTTTTATGCATCATGAAAGACACAAGCTGCGCCTTCCTCTGGAGTCGTTAGAATTCTACGTAAACCGTTAAACATCTCACGGCCCATGCCTTCACGCTCGTCTGCTAAGTCTTTTGCTTTGACTTCACGTTTTGCCAACTCTTCATCCGAAACATAAAGTTTCACTAGGTTTTCATCGGCATTGACTTCAATCATGTCACCATCTTGTACCTTAGCAATCAACCCTCCGTCCAATGCTTCTGGATATAAGTGGATTGCAGCAGGAACTTTACCTGACGCACCAGACATTCTTCCGTCTGTAACTAACGCAACACTAAAGCCTTTGTCTTGCAACACACTCAGTGGTGGCGTAAGTTTGTGCAATTCAGGCATGCCTACCGCTCTTGGACCTTGATAACGAACAACAACGACACAGTCTTTATCTAACAAACCGGCCTTAAACGCTGGTTCAATATCGTGTTGGCTGTCAAAACAACAGCTGGAGCTTTAACCACGGATTTACCTTCGCGAATTGAAGATGTTTTAATGACTGCGCGACCTAAGTTACCTGAAAGCACAGATAAGCCACCGTCTGGCTTAAATGGCTTAGAAGCTTTTGCTAATACATCAGGGTCTAGGCTTTCTGATGGACCATCAACCCAAACCAATTCACCGTCAATGAATCTTTGGTTCTTTCGTGTATTTATCTAAACCTTCACCACAAATAGTCTTAACATCCTTGTGTAACAAACCAGCAGATAATAGCTCTTTGAATAAATAAGCCATGCCGCCTGCTGCTTGGAAGTGATTAATGTCTGCTTGGCCATTTGGGTAAATACGAGCGATCAGCGGAGTAACTGAAGATAAAGCGTCAAAGTCATCCCAGTTCACAATGATGCCTGCGGCGCGTGCCATTGCTACTAAGTGCATGGTGTGGTTTGTTGAGCCACCCGTTGCTAGTAAGGCAACAATACCGTTAACTACCGATTTTTCATCAACGATATGACCAATTGGCGTGTACTCTGTACCTAAGTCAGTAATACGGGTTGCTTGAACTGTTGCTGCCTTTGTTAGCGCGTCACGTAACTCAGTGCCCGGGTTAACAAACGAAGAGCCAGGCAAATGTAAGCCCATCACTTCTACAACAAGCTGGTTAGAGTTTGCTGTTCCATAGAAAGTACATGTACCTGCTGAGTGATAAGATTTAGACTCAGATTCTAATAACTCATCACGCCCTACTTTACCTTGTGCATAAAGCTGACGAACACGAGCTTTTTCCTTATTAGGAATACCTGACTCCATAGGTCCTGCTGGAACAAAAACAAATGGTAAATGACCAAATGTTAAGGCCGACATGACTAGCCCAGGGACAATTTTGTCACAAATGCCAAGCATTACGGCACTATCAAACATGTTGTGAGATAACCCAACGGCTGCACTCATAGCAATAACGTCACGGCTCATCAAACTCAGATCCATACCCGGTTGACCTTGTGTAACACCGTCACACATAGCCGGAACACCCCCTGCAAATTGAGCAACAGAGCCTACTTGTTCAGCCGCTTTTTTGATAATTGCTGGATAAGCTTCATAAGGTTGATGAGCTGATAACATATCGTTATAAGCCGATACAATACCTACATTAGCCTTCGTTAACGCAGTTAGGTCCGCTTTTTCTTGTTTACTACAAGCAGCAAAACCATGGGCTAAATTACCACAGGAAAGTACACCTCGATGCGGGCCTTGTTCTCTTGCCTTGTCAATTTTGGCAAGATACGCAGCACGGGTCTGTTTTGACCTTTTGATAATTTGCTGTGTTACTTTTTCAATTACAGGGTTCATTCGGTTCTCCGCTAAAAATCAACCGACTACTTTTGCTTGGCTAACATTACCGTCATTGGCACAGTAGTCTGGTTCAGAAACGCGCGAATTGGCGCTAATTTTTCATCTTCACCTTCAGCAACTTGGTTCAACACGGCTTCTTTACTTTCGCCAACCAAATGTAAATACAGTTGTTTTGAATTTAATAATGCTGATTTAGTGAAGGTCATTCTTTGATGCGGTGCTGTTGTTGGTTGTGTCGCCATTAGCACTTTATCTGTCGTTAAAGCTTGCTCTAATTGTTCACAACACGGGAAGATTGAAGCGGTATGACCATCTTCACCCATCCCTAAAATCACCACATCAAACGGTTGTTGGATATGAGCTAATTTTTCTGTCACTTCTGCTTCTGCTTTGAATGCATCTTGTTGCGACGTCTTCATACCAACAAAGTTTGCTTTACTAGCTTTATTTATCAACAAAGCTTCATTTGCCATTTTTTCATTAGATGCTGCATCGTCTGTTGCTACCCAACGATCATCAACTAGGGCAATGTTCACCTTTTCCCAAGCAATATCGATTTCGCTTAACACGGCAAACATTGGTCTTGGTGTGCTGCCACCTGATACCAATAAACTTGCTGTACCCGTTGAATCAATTCCGGCTTGTAATTTGTCAGCAATTTCCTTGGCGAAAACTTGGTTTAATTCTGCTGACGTGTCGAATTTATTTAGTTGTGCTTGCATTACTTTAGTCATTATTCATCCCACTCTCTGTCGTCTCTTGCTAACATTGCTATAGAAGCTACAGGTCCCCAAGACCCTGCTGGGTAAGGCTTTGGCAACTCGTTTGTATGGTTCCAAGCGTCAATGATGCCATCAACCCAAGCCCATGCGGCTTCAACTTCGTCTCGACGAACAAACAGAGATTGATTACCCAACATAGCTTCTAACATCAAACGCTCGTATGCATCGGCGATACGGTCTGTTTTGAATGTGTCAGAGAAACTTAAATCTAACTTGGTTTGCTGCAGTTCCATTTGCTCACCTAAACCAGGTACTTTGTTAAGTAGGTGGATTTCTACGCCTTCATCAGGCTGTAGACGGATGATCAATTTGTTATCTGGTAACGTTTTGTAGGTGTCTCTAAAGATGTTATGCGGTAACTCTTTAAAATGGACAACAATCTCGGTGCCTTTTGTTGGCAGGCGTTTACCTGTTCTTAAATAGAAAGGAACACCAGCCCAACGCCAGTTATCGATATCGACACGAAGGCCAACGAAAGTTTCTGTTTTACTTTCTGTGTTAGCGCCTTCTTCTTCAAGATAACCAGGCACTTCCTGACCTTTGATAAAGCCAGCTGTATATTGGCCACGAACGGTCTTTTCTTGAACGTTATCTGAATTAATGCGGCGTAAAGCTTTTAGTACTTTTAATTTTTCATCACGAATACTATCCGCACTAATGTCAACTGGCGGCTCCATCGCAACTAAAGAAAGGATTTGTAATAAGTGGTTTTGTACCATGTCACGCATTTGACCTGCGTCATCGTAGTAACCCCAACGTCCTTCTACACCCACTTTTTCTGCAACAGTAATTTGCACGTGATCAATACAGTTATGATCCCAGTTGTTGGTGAAAATGGCATTGGCAAAACGAAGTACTAGTAGATTAAGTACCGTCTCTTTACCTAAATAGTGGTCGATACGGTAGATTTGCTGCTCTTTGAAAAACTCGGCAATTTTGTCATTGATGACTTTAGATGACTCTAAACAGTGACCGATTGGCTTTTCAACCACGACTCGTGTTTCGTCAACAATCAAGCCTGCGTGGTTCAAACCTGTACAAATATCACCAAAGATTGAAGGTGGTGTAGAGAAATAGTTAACCATAGTGCGGTTTTCTAGGTCTACAATATCAGCCAGTCCTTTATATTGCTCAGGATCTTTCATATCCACTTGGCAATATTGTAAACGAGCAATAAAAGCAGCTTTAGCATCACTGTCGATATCTTCTTTTAAGAAAGTATCAAGCGCTAGCTCTACTTCGGTTTTATATTCGTCTAACGATAATTCGTTTCTTGCCACACCAATGATACGCGTGTCGTCCGCTAACAACCCCGCTTTTTCTAATTGATACAATGATGGCAATAGTTTACGACGAGCTAAATCCCCTTTAGTCCCGAATAACACTAGATCACATGGCTTATGACTTATATGGTTCGCCATTTGTCTCTCCACTTAATGAGCAACAAGCACTCAAATTTGTAATTTAACTACATTAGGCTAATGCTAACTAACATTATTGGCCTATGTAAACCCAATTTATGTAATTTTTTTACATTTCTGGTAATTTTTTACTATTAAAGTTGTTTTTATTGTGTAATTACCTTTTAATACGCAAAACAACCTAAGCACCAGAGCTGGTATTTTAGTCGTATTTTCAAAAAGTTGCTGTACAAAAAGCAGCCGATGAGAATGATATAAGCAAGGCTAAGGGTTTGTTGTTATACAACTAAGCAAACCTTTTAAGGTGTCAATGAGGACGAGTGTTAGATGAATATCCTAGAAAAAATAAACACGCAAATTAATTCATTTAGTAAATCAGAAAGAAAAGTGGCAGAAGTGATCATTGCTAATCCGGAAAAGGCAATTCACTCAAGCATTGCAACGCTAGCCAAGATTGCAGATGTGAGTGAACCAACCGTTAACCGCTTCTGTCGTCGACTTGATACTAAAGGTTTTCCAGATTTTAAATTGCACTTAGCTCAAGGCTTAGCAAATGGTACGCCATACGTTAACCGCCACGTCGACGAAAATGACGGACCAGATGAATATTCAGCTAAGATCTTTGAATCGACAATGGCAGCATTAGACATTGCAAAGCGTAATTTAGACATTAATCAAATTAATCGCGCTGTCGATATTCTAACTCAAGCTAAGAAAATTTCTTTCTTTGGCTTAGGTGCGTCAGCTTCAGTCGCGCAAGATGCGTTAAACAAGTTTTTCCGCTTTAATGTGCCTGTTCAATGTTTTGAAGACATTGTGATGCAACGCATGAGTTGTATGAACAGTACGGACGGCGATGTTGTTGTTATCTTCTCTCATACTGGTCGTACTAAACCAATCGTAGAATTAGCTGAGATTGCTCGCCAAAATGACGCAACCGTTATTGGTCTAACTGCAGCGGATACGCCATTAGCAAAAGAATGTAATATGTGTATTAGCACTGATGTTCCAGAAGATACAGATTTGTACATGCCAATGGCTTCTCGTATCGCACAGCTGGTACTTATTGATATTCTCGCGACTGGTTTCACATTAAGACGCGGACCTAAGTTCCGTGACAACTTGAAAAAAGTAAAAGACTCACTGCGCCCTTCTCGTTTTGAGAAAAAAGAACTTTAATAATATTAAGCACCAGTAAATCCTTGCTGGTGCTTTTATTTATATGGCTTTAATGCTTATCAAACAGGCGTTTAACTTTTTTCAAAAGTCTATTTTTCTTGCTTCCTTTCAATATTTTCACTTGTAATTTTCAAATATTCTTTCAAAATGTAATAAAATTACACTTTTGTTCAAATATCCACTTGGAGTTATCGACATCATGACAATACGTAGAACGAAAATCGTAGCTACTTTAGGTCCAGCAACAGATAGAGATCAGAATTTAGAAAAGATCATTGAAGCTGGTGTTAACGTAGTTCGTATGAACTTTTCACACGGTTCTGCTGAAGATCACATAAACCGCGCTCAGCAAGTTCGAGAAACGGCTGCTAAGTTACAGCGTCATGTTGCTATTCTAGGTGACTTACAAGGGCCTAAGATCCGTGTTGCTCGCTTTAAAGAAGATAAAATTCATTTAAGTGTAGGTGATAAGTTTGTACTGGATGCTGAATTAGGCAGAGATGAAGGTGATCAAAATCAAGTTGGTATCGATTATAAAGAGCTACCGAATGACGTATCACCAGGTGATATCCTGTTATTGGATGATGGCCGTGTGCAATTACGTGTTGAGTCGGTAGCAGGCAGTAAAGTAAACACTGAGGTTACCGTTGCTGGTCCTTTGTCTAATAATAAAGGTATTAATAGACAAGGCGGTGGTTTAACAGCCCCTGCACTTACAGATAAAGATAAACAAGATATTATTACTGCTGCCAAAATTGGTGTTGAGTACTTAGCGGTTTCTTTCCCTCGTAACGGTGAAGACATGAATTATGCTAGAGAGTTGGCACAACAAGCCGGTTTTAAACCTCGTTTAGTCGCTAAAGTTGAGCGTGCAGAAACGGTAGCATCAGACGAAGCTATTGATGATATTGTGTTAGCTTCTGACGTTATCATGGTAGCTCGTGGCGACTTAGGTGTAGAAATTGGTGATGCAGCTCTAGTTGGTACACAGAAAAAACTTATCGCTCGTTCACGTCAGTTAAACAAAGCGGTGATCACCGCAACTCAAATGATGGAATCCATGATCACAAGCCCGATGCCAACTCGTGCAGAAGTGATGGACGTATCAAATGCCGTGCTAGATGGTACGGATGCAGTAATGTTATCTGCTGAAACGGCAGCTGGTGATTTTCCAGTTGAAACCGTGACTGCAATGGCTAATGTTTGTCGTGGTGCTGAAGCACACCCTAGTGTGCAATCTTCAAAGCACAGATTAGATGCGAAATTTGCAGACATTTCTGAAACAACGGCAATGGCAACTATGTATGCAGCTAACCACATGCAGGGCATTAAAGCGATTGTAGCATTAACTGAATCAGGCGGGATGACTAGATTACTGTCTCGTATCACATCCGGTCTACCAATTTTTGCTATGTCTAGACATCAAAAAACACTAGATACATGTGCTCTATTCCGTGGCGTATATCCAGTTGAGTTTGATTCAACGGCATTTGAAGGCATTGGTGCAAGAGAAGCGCTTGATAAATTAGTTGAAGTTGGCCGCTTAGAAAAAGGTGACACTGTTATCCTAACTCACGGCGACAAAATGGAAACTATAGGCGCGACCAATACCATGAAGATCATGGTTGTATAATCAGTAATTAGCAAGCCAGATCAGAACGCTAGATCTGGCTTCGCCAGCTAGGGAATATACCTGTTCCTATGGTTTTAGTCGTTGAATTTGGCTAAATTTTTTAATCAAATGAAACAGAGATAAACGAGAATTCAATAATCGACCCTGAATCAAGTTCAGGGCGACATATAGGAAAGCTAGCGATAGCGTCATTATCGTATATCGATGCGATAACTCTATAACTAGCACGCAGTGATCTAGCAAAGTGATAATTTGCTCTAGTAACTGCTTTTATCCCCAATGATGTATCTGCTCAATTTTTCCATTGGTTAATACCACTTCACCGGTATTAGCGGAAATACCATTAGCACTGTAGTTCATTTCATAACTTACGCTAAGTTGAATACCTTTGTTAAAGCGAATACGCCAACTTTGCATAGCAACAGACAAAAGCTGTAAGTGATATCTTTTACAGTAATCTTTAGCTGCACGGTCAGCGGTTTCGGCAAATTTTCTAAACTGCCAAAAAACGCCGACAATAGTAAAGATAAAAATTAAAAACCAAACGGTTGTTAAATCAAACATTAATTACCTGTCCCTTGTTCAGTTTCAGACTCAGCATTATCTTCTGTTTGTTCCATTTCAGCTTTTTCATCTTTGTCTTGCTCAGCGGCTTTTGGTTTTTCTTTTACTCCCATTGCCTCACGGTATTCTTGTTGATGTTGGTTGTGCTCTTTGATACCAACTCTTGCGGTATCAAAGATTTGATAAGCCATCCAAACAACGACTAGAATACCTAGGCCAAGGGAAGAACGATAAATAAGCTTTAACATAGGCGCATAAGGGCTGCTTTTCTTTTTCACAACAACCCTTTTGTGTATTACCTTTGCGTTATCCTTGTTCTTCATAGGCTGATCTTAACTTCCGGCATTAACCGATTTTAGTTTGACCTTTCATATAAGGAACCAATGCTTCAGGAACCGTTACTGAACCATCTTCATTTTGGTAGTTTTCTAGTACCGCTACTAATGTTCGACCTACAGCAAGACCAGAGCCGTTTAAAGTGTGAACCAATTCAGGTTTTTTCGCCCCTTTTGCTCTATATCGAGCTTGCATACGTCTTGCTTGGAAGTCTCCCATGTTTGAACATGAAGAGATCTCTCGGTATGTGTTTTGTGCAGGTAACCATACTTCTAAGTCATAAGTCTTAGTTGCTGAGAAGCCCATATCGCCAGTACAAAGTGTTACTTTACGGTATGGTAAATTAAGCTTTTGTAAAATCGTTTCAGCGTGACCGGTTAATTGCTCTAGTGCTTGTTCTGAATCTTCAGGTTTCACAATTTGAACTAATTCAACTTTGTCAAACTGGTGTTGACGAATAAGACCACGAGTATCACGACCGTAAGAGCCAGCTTCAGAACGGAAACAAGGTGTTTGCGCGGTTAGCTTTAATGGTAACTCTTCTTCATCAAAAATAACGTCGCGAGCAAAGTTTGTTAATGGCACTTCTGCTGTTGGAATCAACGATAGCTTACGAGTATCAACTTCTTCTGCATTGTCAGTTTGGCCCGTTAATGGTTGTGTATGGAATAAGTCTTCTGCAAACTTAGGTAACTGACCTGTACCAAATAAGCTTTCTGGATTAACTAGGTAAGGAACATAAGCTTCCATATAACCGTGTTCTTCCGTGTGTTGGTCTAACATAAACTGTGCAAGTGCACGGTTAAGCTTAGCAACATCACCTTTCATTA
>CBDAVN010000042.1:0-5189 GCA_965200905.1 Psychrosphaera sp. | reverse complement strand
CTATTTTTTGACCAGATGACACACTCATCTTCTGCGACAACCCATGATTTTGAGTTGGATTCTAAGTCTTTGATGGGATTGCTTGAAAACTTACTCTCATAATTCTGAGCGAAACTTGAATGAACCTGTTTATTGAAGAAGCGAATATGCATTACGTCTCGCTTTTCATTAAAGACTCGTTGATGCTTTAGAAAATATAGACCTTTGCCAAAGAACGTTGCATAGTCGATCAGCTCTTGACCATAAACAGGCATTTTTGCTTCAACGTGTTCACCCACCTCTACCGCACTATCATACATTTCCCAAAGACGATTCGGTACACTCTTACGTTTCGTGAAAGCACGAACTAGTGCTTTCACAGCTAGCTCACTATCACTGGATTGACATCGGGCAATTAGACCAAATATTTCATCCAATGTACCTTTTTCAGAATTGCACTTACGACAAGCATAGAAATCACCCTCACCGTTATTTCTCTTTCGCGTTAGAGCGGTATTGGGAACTAGGTGCTCAACAGAGCGACTATTGTGCAAGTTCTCGCCTTTTACCATTGCAGTCGAGCAATAAGGACAAATACTGTTTACGATCAATTTGTTAGTTCCTCTGTATACATAACTGCTGTTAGGCTGGAAAATTCCATACTTAAATACAGAAACTTTCTGTCTAGCTCTTTCTTTAGTCCAATTCTATTGGAAATTTTCACTTAAAAACATGAGCTTAACTGCGAAATCCAGCTAAAAATGCAAAAGGTATAAAAACTCTAGATAGATTGAATTTAACCTGTGGTACATCATAAGGATCCATCAGACGAATGGTGTTACATAATGGATTACTTTTAGTAGGAAAAACCTCATTCACAGGACGTAAATGAGTAAAAGCACTAAATCTCTACTACTCTCCTGTGATAGTGATACAATTTCGGTATTAGAACTATCGAGAAACCCAATGTTTATCCATCATGTTAATGACATCGACTGGCTGGTGATTACCGCTTTTGAAGAATTTAAGACCATGTTTATCGAGGACGCAGGTGCGATCCCTTCTTGCTTCTCGCGCGCCAGCGAACTGAGTCTGATTGATCAAGCCAAACGTACTTATGGATATTTGCCTTCACTTGACGGCGTCATCACTGATACTGGCACTTTTCAAAGTAAAGATAACGCAGAAGATTTGAACCCACAGCTTGCTTGTCTAGTCGAAGGGCGTGGTCGGGTATTTATCTATCATGGCGGCTTTGTTGCTTTTGTCGATGACGAACAAACCTTTATCACCCGTTTAGGCTAAGCGTTACTCATTAAGCAGAAATCGGCAAACTGGCATCTCGAGCAAACCACAGCTTAAGGTGCCTGTCCCAATTGAAAGCTTAAAGAGCTTGAAGTGTCTGTCCCTATAAGAAGTCCTGTCAATTCGTCAGCAACTATTATTGCAGTGGACAATACAAACAAGATAACTGGTACTAATAATCTGCCCTGTTTTCACACACAACTCCAGATTACCAATACACTAAGCAAAAATGCAGGACGCATTTTTAGGTTTTCGGTGTCGGGAACACCTAAAACCGGCTGGTCAGCACCAACGGACTAAAGCGCCTTTCTGATTACTCTTTGGCAAGACAAAGAGTAATTGGACCGCTTGCGATAAAGTATTAGAAATCGAAACAGGCACTATGCGGTACATACCACCTCACCTAACTCCCCTAACAATCCTCCAAACCCAAGCACAACTCCACTTCACGCCCAGCAACTAGATTCCCTGTTGGCACAAAACCACAACTCAAATAGAAAACCTTTCGGACCGCCTTCTCCGCTGACGACACTGGTATAAAGCGCTGATATACCAAATTCATTAACTAACGCCGATATCAGTAAATTTATCGCAGTACGACCATAGCCCTTTGATTGTTGGGATTTGTCTAACATCAATCGCCACAGCTCAAATTTACCTGACACGGTATCTGCATTGACCAAAATAAATCCAACGGGCTGATCGCCTAAATAAATCCCTCTAAACCAAGCAAACTCCATGAAGTTCGCCTCGGCTAACGAAATAGCATTACTATCGACATGATTGAGCTGATTGGAAGCAACTTCCAACTGGCAAATCTGATAAAAATTGCTGGCATCTATATTTCTAAGCTCTAGGTTCATGCTCGCGACTTCCTGTAAAAATAATCAATATTGATTGGCGCTAAAAGTGTCTGTCCCTATAACAAGCAGTTTTCAATACAAACAGGCACTGAGCGGTACATACTACCTCATCATATTTACCTAGCAGTCTTTCACCACCAAATACTTACGTATCTATGCTCAACCATCAAAACAATCACATTCCTTAGCCTAACTCTCGGTTAAAACGCCTGACTCGTGTGCGCATGTTTTTCATTGGTGAAGAGGTATTAAACTGAATCATCCGCCCTAGCGTCCACTGCTCATACCATGCAACGCCGTATAACTCTTCATTACTCAAGCTGTCAATCAAAGCCAATATCTCGTTAGTTGTAGACTCTAGCTCAATCAACAAATCGTCATATTTCCAGTCTCGGTATTGTTGATGAAAACTTAAAGCTAGCAAGCCTAACTGATTCCATTTGTACCCTGTCTCGGGAAAATCGACATGCTGGTTAGTCGACTTTAAGCGATGCCATTTAAGCACCAATTTGCCCCAACCAATCAAGTAAGCCACACTGTCACTCACACTTACCTTGGTACCTTTAATATTCCCTTCAATCTCGCACAATCGGCATGCACTCTCAGGTACAGCACGGTAGTCCACCATTAACTTAGTGAATATCGAGTTTATCGCTAATTCCAACTGATCTTTGTTAGTGGGTACTGAAGACATGACAGGCTCCTGTTCTACTGACTTCCCCGTGCAAACAAACCACTTTCTACATAGATAACGCACAATTAATCAGTCAGTTACTAAAGAAAAGACTAACCTACCTCACCATCTACTCGATTACTGAGACATAAAGCGCTTTAACTGAAAAAGGCGCGACAACACGCATTTATCGCACTGTTTGCGCCAGTCTCTAAAGCCCGAACGAGATAAATTGACCACAATTTTAACTTGATATAATCTGCGCTCGATTTTAACTATTTTAAAGGAGGCATCTGCAATGATTACTAATAACCAAACTACATCTTTAACGCGTCCTGACTGCATTTTAGGGAATTTAACCGCCCTCTAGTTTGCGGTGAGGATGACAATAACCCATTGTCGGAATTACCAAAGTGTTTAAAAAAATTAATCAAGCTACCACTAAACCTATTGTCTGGTCTCAATATACCGCGGATGTTCTTTGGACTGATGAACATATTGCAAAGCAAATGTTGTCTTTTCACCTTAACCCTGATTTAAGCCTCGCTTCTAGAACAGCTTCATTCATTGAAGAGTCTGTTGCATGGTTAGTTTCAGAATTTAAATTAAATGAAACATCGCAAGTTATTGATTTCGGTTGTGGTCCTGGTCTGTATACCCATCGCATTAAAGCAAAAGGTATCGGAACTGTTGTTGGGCTAGATTTCTCCAGTAACTCGTTAAGCTATGCCTCCGAACAAGCTAAACAAGCTAATCTGGCGATCGAGTACAACTATGGTAACTACTTAGAGTACAGTGATACGCGCAAGTTTGATCTCATCACGTTAGTTATGTGCGACTTATGTGCACTCAACCCGGACCAACGCGCACAGCTTTACACTAAGTTTAAGTCGTTACTTGCTCCAAACGGTTCGATTGCATTAGACGTCTACACGGCAACAAGATTTGCTAGTCAAAATGAATCGCTAGAACTTGAAAAGAACTCTATGAATGGCTTCTGGAGTGAACAAGACTACTGGTGCATCAAATCTTCATTCAAATATGAGGATGAAAAAGTCACTCTCGATCAGTATGTCATCTCTCAAGAAGATAAAGAATGGAGTGTGTTTAATTGGCTGCAACACTTCACTATTGAAGAACTTAGCCAAGAGCTAGCAACACATGGTCTTGAAGTTAAGAGAACGTACAGCGATCTAAAAGGCACACCATATCAAGATGGTGACGAAATGGCTCTGGTTATTGGTCATAAGTCTTAAGCCTAACGCTAAAAATCACTCGACCCCAAACGGCTTCTTAGGAAGCCGTTTACACATCTTACCTATAACTACAATCATAGGGTTTGAAGTGTCTGTCCCTACAATTCACAATCCCTCGTACATCATCACCGTAATAACTCCAGATAACCAATACGCTAGGCAAAAATGCAGGACGCATTTTTAGGTTTTCGGTGTAGGGAAAACCTAAAACCGACCGGACAAAACCAGAGAAACAAAAGCACTTTCTGATTACTCTTTGGTGCAACAAAGAGTAATTGGACCGCTTACGAATAAGCGAGAGAAATGCACATAACGATTAAGCGGGACATATCAGCCAACGGAGCTCCACGTAGTACAAAACCAAGAGCAAGATTCCCGCATGCGCGAGAATGACAAATTTAGGGCTTAAGGTGTCTGTCCCAATAAGAAAAACCCTTGAAGTGTCCACTCGCTTAAAGTGTCTGTCCCTACAACTCACAATCCCTCACACATCATCACCGCAACAACTCCAGATAACCCATACACTAGGCAAAAATGCAGGACGCATTTTTAGGTTTTCGGTGTCGGGAACACCTAAAACCGACCGGACAAAACCAGAGAAACAAAAGCACTTTCTGATTACTCTTTGGTGCAACAAAGAGTAATTGGACCGCTTACACATAAGTAATTGAAATACTTAAAACAATTAAGCGGGACATATCAACCAACGGTACTTTCCACGTAGTACAAATCCAAGAGCAAGATTCCCGCATGCGCGAGAATGACAAATTTAGGGTTCAGTGAAGGTTTAAAGTGCTTGTCCCTACAATTCACAACCCCTTCCTCACCACCACCGCAACAACTCCAGATAACCCATACACTAGGCAAAAATGCAGGACGCATTTTTAGGTTTTCGGTGTCGGGAACACCTAAAACCGACCGGACAAAACCAAAGAAACAAAAGCACTTTCTGATTACTCTTTGGTGCAGCAAAGAGTAATTGGACCGCTGACGAATAAGCGAGAGAGATACGCAAAACGATTAAGCGGGACATATCAACCAACGGTGCTTTCCACGTACTACAAATCCAAGAGCAAGATTCCAGACTTAAGGTGTCTGTCCCAATAAGAAAAA
>CBDAVN010000041.1:0-281471 GCA_965200905.1 Psychrosphaera sp. | reverse complement strand
TTAATTGCCACGTATGCTGGTATTTTAACTTTGTATAAAGACCAGAAAGTGGTGTTTGAACCTGCTTCTGCAATAAAGGGTAAAATTGTTCAGGTTAAAGTTCGAGTATTGGACGAAGGGCGTCCTGATATTGAAATAGGCTTTAAATTAAGAAAGAACAAAAAAGGTGAGTGGGCTGCCTTTGATATGGTTGCAGAAGGCATCAGTGTATCTGAAAGAGCAAACAGTCTGAACTGCAAGGTGTGATCCGCCAGCAAGGTGTTGCAAGTGTAACGCAATTGCTGCTAGATAAAGCGGCTAAGCCTATTGTGGTTAAAGAAATAGGCAATAGTTAATATGAAACTCGATATTGCTGCTGGTGGTATTGCGGTTATTGGTCCGCTTGACCGTCATAATTTAGTAAAAAAACAACAGTTTCAATACCCTAAATTAGCGGATGAGCAAGTCACCGTAGACTTAGCAAAAGCTGAGCCTATTGACACTTCTGGCTTAGCTTGGATTTTGAAGTGTGTATCTCATTATCAAAGCTGTGGTAAACAAATTTCAATTTTAAATGCCCCTAAGCAATTAATTGCTTTGGCGGAATTAAGCAATGTGCTAGCATTATTACCATTACAAAACGCAAAATAAATTTATCGGGTTGTTATGGATCTTGAATTGGTAAAATCTACTTTAGTTTCAGAGCTAAATTTAGATGAAGCGATTGTCAAATCAGATGGTTCTCACTTTCAAATAACTGTAATTGGTAGTTGCTTTGACGGCGTGTCTCGCGTAAAACAGCAACAAATGGTATTAAAGCTGCTTGCTGACTATATTGCAGATGGCAGTATGCATGCCGTGACAATTAAAGCATATACCCCAGAAGGCTGGGAAAAAGATAAAAAATTACAGTTACTTTCCTAATATATAAAATCAAGACTCATGCAAAAACTGCTTATAACTGGTGGCACTCCTCTAGCGGGTGAGGTGACCATATCAGGCGCAAAAAATGCTGCGCTGCCTATTTTAATCAGCTCAATTCTTACTGCTGACACCTGTACCTATTCTAATGTTCCAGAGCTTAGAGATATTGAGATCACAACGCAACTGCTTGAACAGTTTGGTATTGAGATCAATAAGCCAGCGAAAAATAAGGTAGAAATTAACGGTGCCAACTTTAATTCTACTTGTGCTCCTTATGACCTAGTGAAAAAAATGCGAGCTTCAATATTGGTATTGGGTCCTTTGCTAGCACGCTTTGGTCATGCCGAGGTTTCACTGCCAGGAGGTTGTGCAATTGGTGCTCGTCCTGTTGACTTGCACATTGAAGGCTTAGTTAAGTTAGGTGCAGAAATTAAAGTTGAAGCTGGTTATGTTAACGCTAAAGTTGATGGTCGCTTGAAAGGTAACCGTATCTATATGAGTACGGTTAGTGTTGGTGCTACTGAAAACTTAATGATGGCTGCAACATTAGCTGAAGGCACGACTATTATTGAAAATGCTGCGCGTGAACCAGAGATCGTAGATTTAGCGGACTGCTTAAATAAGATGGGTGCCAAGATCACAGGTGCTGGCAGTAACAATATTGAAATCGAAGGTGTTGAATCTCTTCATGGTTGTGAACACCAAGTATTACCAGATCGCATAGAAAACAGGTACTTTCTTAGTTGCTGCTGCAGTAACGGGCGGCAAGGTTAAATGTTTAAACACTGACTATCACCTTGTCGAGCCAGTAATTGAAAAACTGCGTGATGCTAATGCGGATGTTCAGTGGGATGATAACTCGATTACTGTTGATATGACAGGCAGAGAGTTGCATGCGGTTAATATCAAAACCTTACCTCATCCTGGTTTCCCTACGGATATGCAAGCCCAGTTTACTATCTTGAACGTAGTGGCCAATGGCGTGGGTACAATTACAGAAACTATTTTCGAAAATAGATTTATGCATGTGCCTGAATTAAGAAGAATGGGCGCTAGTATTCAATTGGAAGGTAATACAGCAATCTGTCCAGAGAAAAGCGAGTTGACTGGCGCACAGGTTGTTTCAACAGACTTAAGGGCTTCCGCTAGCTTGGCTATTGCTGGTTTAGTTGCTGAGGGCACAACTCAGCTAGATGAAGTTTTCCACATCGATCGTGGCTATGAAAACATAGAACAGAAGCTAGTTGGCTTAGGCGCTAAGATTGAGCGTGTAGACGCGTAATCATTTACTGTTAAGTAAGAACATAAAAAAGGAGCTATACAGCTCCTTTTGCCTTAATGGAAGAAGCCACATCGAAATTACATTGACGTAAACATTTCGTGTGCTTATATGGTGATGAATACTTTTACTGATTAATATTAAGTATCCAAGCCTAATTTACCTACTTTCACTCGTTTCGTTTCGAGTTTGCCTTTTCGCGATAAACTAAATTCTATTATTGTATCTGGTTCGGTATTTTCGATCAGATAAATCAACTCTTGAAAGCTAGCGAGTTGTTTGCCATCAATGGCAAGCAGAATATCGTCAGTCTTGAGTCCACCGTCCCAAGCTGGGCCTAATGGATCAACGTTGGTTATTTTAACCCCTGCAATTGATGCTAATCGGCCTCTAACTGGTGCGCCTGTGTGGTCTATAGGAATGCCATTTAAGCCTAAGTAACCTCTTTTTACTTCGCCATCTTCGAGTAACTTAAGCATCACTTGTTTTGCTAATTGGTAAGGAATAGCTAAGAAGATGCCCTGACTATTTTCATCTACTTTAGCTGTGTTGATGCCAACCAGTTTACCTCTGGAGTTTACTAGTGCGCCACCGGAGCTACCTAAATTAATAGCGGCATCCATTTGGATAAATTCGGAATAACTGCTGTTATTAGCAATGCCACGTTTACCCGTTGCGCTAATAATACCTTGAGTGATCGTTTGGCCTAAATTCAGCGGGTTACCTATTGCTAATACTATGTCACCAACTTGTGCTTCTAGTTCAGGATCTTGCGGGATAGTCGGTAAGTTATTTTCATCAATCTTAAGTAAGGCCAGATCTGTTATTGCATCTAAACCAATGACTTCAGCGTCATATTGTCGACCATCTTGTAGTAATACTCGAATTAACTGAGCATTATCAACAACATGGTAGTTAGTTAAGATATGACCATTGCTCGTCATGATAACCCCAGAGCCTAGGTCATTGAGCTTTTGCTGGTTTTCAAAGTTTTTGTACTGAAAGGCAACCGAGTAAATATTTACCACTGCCGGTGCTGCTTGCTCGACGGCATAAGCAAAAGACATGGCTTCTGGATTAATTACTTTATTGGTAAAGCTGGTGATCCCTATGTTGTCTCTTAGGTTTGGCATTAATAAGATCAGGACTAATGCTGCTGCAAGACCGTATGCTATTGAGTTTAACCAGAATTTTATTGTTTTAGTCACGTTAACCTGCTCTAGAAAATAGGCACAAAAAAACCTACAAGGATAAATCCATTGTAGGTTTTATCACATTAAATTGCTATCTATCTAATTAAGATATAAAGCGAACTATCGCCTCTAATGACATGCAATGCCATAACGCCTTTAGCTTCAGACAATTTGTCTCTTAGCTCAGATACGGTTTGCACTCGTTGACGGTTAACAGCAACAATAACGTCACCTTGTTCCAGTCCTAACATTGCTGCAGGAGAGCGTTCTTCAACCTCTGCAACCTCGATGCCTTCATCACCTTTTGAGGTTTCACCTTTGGTGAATTCTGCCCCTTTTAATGAAGGGTGAAGATTGTCTGCTGCAACACTTGGCTGATCTGCCGAGCCTAACGTTATATCTAGTTTAAGTTGTTTACTATCGCGGTTAACTGTCAGCGTAATTTCTTTACCTGCGCCTTTAGAACCAACTTTACTTCTTAGCTCACTAAATGATTTGATCTTAATTCCGTCAACGTGGGTGATCACGTCACCAGATCTCAACCCACCTTTTTCAGCAGAAGAGTCTTTTAATACTTGTCGTACGAAAGCACCTTGTGCCACTTCAACACCTAATGCTTCAGCTGTATCTGAGTCTAAGTCATTACCAGTAATGCCTAACACTCCGCGTTTTACTTCACCGAATTCAACTATTTGTTCAACCAAGTTGCTCATCATAGTTGAAGGTATCGCGAAGCCTATGCCAACATTGCCGCCACCTGGTGCAATAATCGCTGTGTTGATACCAACGAGTTGGCCTTTAAGGTTGAGTAATGCCCCGCCAGAGTTACCGCTATTAATTGCAGCATCGGTTTGAATGAAGTCTTCCAAGCCGCCTCGCATTAAACCTGAACGGCCTTTGGCGCTGACGATACCAGAAGTAACCGTTTGACCTAGACCAAATGGATTACCTATTGCAACAACAAAGTCACCAACCCGAGTTTTATCTGAGTTTGCTAATTCAATTTCGGTTAAATCATCTGGATCGATTTTTAACACGGCGATGTCGCTCTGCTCATCCCCACCTAATTTCTTCGCTTCAAACTTACGGCCATCTTTCAGGGTTACTGTGATCTCGTCTGCATCATTAATAACGTGATAGTTAGTAACAACATAACCTTTATCTTTGTCTATGATCACACCAGAACCAAGGCTTTGAAAAGGACGTTCCTGAGTTCTTGGGGCACCGCCTCGTCTATTGCCAAAAAAGTATTGAAAAGGGTCAACGCCTGCTTTTACTTCTTTACTGCCTTTGACTGAAATATTTACTACGGCTGGCGTTACCTGCTCAACCATAGGAGCCAGTGATGGCACTTCCTCTTTTAAGCTAGAAAAAGGAAAAGCTGCATTAGCGTGTGGAGCTAGCGTTAAGCTAGATAATACGATTGCGGAAACTGCGGTAAATTTGAAAAAATTAGATTTAATAGATACTGCCATTTATTCCATTCTCCTAAATTAAGTACACTGAAACAGACTCAGAGGGTTAAATTAAGTTCCACCCATTCACAAATTGTTACGTTTAACCGTACTGTTTGGATGAAAATTGTACTAATTGGAAAGAGAATTAAGGGCTGAAACAGAGGTTTTCAACCCTTTATTTATAAGGCGGTACTAAATTAATGCTTCTCAGTAGAAGATCCTTGATTTGGTGTTCCTTGGAATAAGCCAGAAGCGGAACCTGAGTAATCTAAAGGCTGGTTGTCAATGGCAACATCTGTACGTTTCTTGCGGTTTGCGTTTTTCAAAATATCCGTCGCTTCTGACGAAAAGAATGGAAACGCTGGCACTTTCTCTCGTTCAGATAACACTTGCTCCGCGTCTTCAACTTGGTTTTCAATGTGCTCAGACATTTCCTTCAAATTGGTTGCTAGTGAACGGTAGTCGGCTAAGTGATCTTGCCAATTTTGCTTTAATTGAGCATTTTCCTGCTGGCAGGTGTTTAGCTCTTGTTGTGTCTGCTGATTGTCAGAGCTCAGTTTGTTGCGTGCAAACATGGCTCCTGCACCTAATACAACGCCTAAGACAAATACAATTAAGTCAACTGCGATTTCCATAAACACTCCTAACAATAACTACTTTGAGACTTGAATAATGATCGAAACCAATTCTACATCAATAATGCAGTGAATTTTAATAAGAGTATAGATTATCGCAATAATACTTTTGTTTTATTGGTCTATCGCAAGTGATAGTATCTTTGCAATTAGAGCAAAAACGTAACTCAAACTAGCGATCATGTCTGAACAACTTACCCCTTGGCAAACTTATCAAAACGACTTAACCAGAGATGACTTCCAGCACGACTTAGCACAAGAAAATGCGGTAAAGCATTTGCAAAGGCTGTATGAAGATCTGACCAATAAAGTAGAACCTAAAAAAGGCTTGTTTTCTAAGTTATTCAAAGGGAAACAAAAAGGTAGAGTTCAAGGGTTGTATTTTTGGGGCGGTGTAGGTCGAGGTAAAACCTATCTGGTTGATACCTTTTACGAGTGTTTACCGACAGATAAAAAGTTGCGAATTCACTTTCACCGTTTCATGCATAAAGTACATGATGAAATGAATGAACTTAAAGGGGTGAATGATCCCTTGAAAGTAGTCGCTCAAAAGTTTGCTGCAGAAATTGAAATTATTTGTTTTGACGAATTTTTTGTTTCAGACATTACTGATGCAATGATCCTAGGTACTTTGTTGGATGAGCTTTTCAAGCTAGGTGTGGTGTTCGTTACCACCTCAAACATAGTGCCAGATGATTTATATAAAAACGGCTTACAACGTGCGCGATTCCTACCAGCAATTGCCTTATTAAATGAGCATTGTGAAGTAGTAAACGTCGACTCTGGTATTGATTACCGTTTACGAGCATTAGAACAAGCTGAGATCTTCCACTACCCGCTAGATAAACAGGCTGATATTAATTTACACACTTACTTCCAGCAGTTAGCACCTGAAGTTGGTGAGCAAAATGCCGAAATTGAAATAGAAAACCGCATGATAGCAACAAGAGAAGTTGCTGATGGCGTGGTTTGGTTTGATTTCTCAGCCATCTGTGAAACTGCAAGGTCGCAAGTGGATTACATGGAGATCAGTCGTATTTACCACAGTGTGCTGCTGTCTAATGTGAAGCAGATGGGGCAAAACAACGATGATGCAGCAAGGCGGTTTATTGCTATGGTAGACGAGTTTTACGAGCGTAAGGTTAAACTAATTATTTCAGCAGAAGCTCCGCTTGAAGAGCTATACACTCAAGGTACATTAAATTTTGAATTCAAACGCTGCATTAGTCGATTGCAAGAAATGCAAAGTCATGACTATCTAGCTGAAGCTCACATACCATAGGAACCTATTATGCAGCATGGACGCTTGTTACTTTTTATTTGTTCAATTGGTCTAGTGTTTTTCCAGCCAACAATTGTAGATGCAAAATCACTAGCGATTACACTTGATGATGCACCCAGAGCGGCGAGTGGCTATTTTGACGGACCTACTCGAGCCAAGACATTACTCACGGAATTGAAACAACACAATGTTCCGCAACTGGCGTTTTTTGCTGTTGGCTCAAAAATAGATAAAGAAGGCAGAGAAAGGTTAATTACCTATGCTAATGCTGGTCATGTTATCGCCCATCATTCAAATACCCACCCAGACTTCAATAAAACATCGTTGGAACACTACGTTGCTGATTTCAAGCAAGCAGAAGCGGCACTTCAAGATTTACCGAATTACCAAAAGTGGTATAGATTTCCGTATTTGAGAGAAGGCGACACTGCTAAAAAGCGTGATGGTATGCGGGAGTTGTTGCAGCAAAAAGGCTATTTAAACGCTTACATAACGTTGAATAATTACGATTGGTATTTAGAAAATTTGTTTCAAAATGCAATAAAGCAAGGGCAAACAGTAGATTTCGAAGCACTCGAGAGGCTGTATGTCAGTTTGATCATGGAAAGTATTGAGTACTACGATGAAATGGCGGTAAAGCACTTAGAACGCTCAGCTAAGCATGTATTGCTATTACACGAAATGGATATTACCGCATTATTTTTAGGTGACTTGGTTGATGAGTTGAGGCGTAAAGGATGGAACATCATTACCCCTGAACAGGCTTTCACTGACGAAATTGTTAATTATAAAGCCGAGAAAGTATTTAAATTTAACCCTGGCCGTATCGGCGAAATCGCGTATAAACAAGGTCAGCGAAAAGGTCTTTGGCACTCAAGCCTTGATGAAAAATATATTGAACAGCGTTTTGAATCAGAAGTTATTAAGCACTGAGGCAGGTCTTTTTCGTTGTTGAATTAAAACCAATTGCTGGTATAGCTTTTAGAGTGTTAAAAAATCGAAGAAGATATTGAATTTTTGTTCATTTTTTAGGTGATCTTTCATTTCAAATCTGTATAATGCCGCGCCTACCCACCGTTACTAGCTTAGATGCTTTAGCCGGCACTTGGCTAAGCACTCGAAGGGGTGCGAATGAAATGGGGTAGCTTATTGAAATTTTTCAATAGGTTACTGGCTTAAACTTTTTATTATTAGGTTATAGAAAGAATGAAAACCTTTACTGCAACACCATCAACAATCACTCGTGATTGGTACGTTGTTGACGCCGAGGGCAAAACTCTTGGTCGTATCGCAACTGAAATCGCTCGCCGTTTACGCGGTAAGCATAAGCCTGAGTACACTCCGCACATGGACACTGGTGATTACATCATCGTTGTTAACGCGGAAAAAGTACAAGTTACTGGTAACAAAGGCCAAGGTAAAATGTACTACTCTCACTCTGGTTACCCAGGTGGTATCAAAGAAATTAACTTCGACGATCTTCAAGCTAAGAAGCCTGAAATGATCATCGAAAAAGCAGTTAAAGGCATGTTGCCACGTGGTCCTCTAGGTCGTGCAATGTTCCGTAAACTAAAAGTGTATGCTGGCGCTGAACATACTCACGCTGCACAGCAACCTAAAGCTTTAGAAATTTAAGGAGCATAGATAATGGCTACTACTCAATACTACGGAACTGGTCGTCGTAAGAGCTCTACTGCTCGTGTATTCCTACGCCCAGGCACAGGTAACATCACTATTAACAAACGCACTATCGAAGATTTCTTCGGTCGTGAAACTGCACGTATGGTTGTTCGTCAACCATTAGAACTAACAGAAATGTTAGAAAAGTTCGACCTATACATCACTGTTAAAGGTGGTGGTACTACTGGTCAAGCTGGTGCAATCCGTCACGGCATCACTCGTGCTCTTATGGAGTTTGATGAGTCTTTACGCTCTACGCTTCGTACAGCTGGCTTCGTTACTCGTGACGCTCGTCGCGTTGAACGTAAGAAAGTTGGTCTTAAGAAAGCACGTAAGAAAACACAGTTTTCAAAGCGTTAATATTGCTTTGCAATTTCTTTTCAAAAAGCTCGCTTATGCGAGCTTTTTTTATTTTGGCGTCATGGAAGAAGGCACGCCGAAGCTACATGGATGTACAAGTCTTCGGTGAACAAAAACTCAGAACACTCAATACCTTATTATATAATAAGTTTCGTGTGCGGGTTTTAGCTGAAAGAGCCTATTTAGATCAATTTACAACCTGTTAGATCATACTTCGTATGCCAGATCGCAAAGCGCTAGAAGCGTGTAATGACGAAGTCGATCTAGCAAGCGATGAAAGCTTGATCTAGTAAACGACAGTTTGATCTTTGATCTTCCACTCTGGTCAGATCTCTAATGCTTAAGTCTAATTGATCTAGGTCAAATCTTTTGTGTTACCGATTATAGCGAAATGGCTGGCGAAAAATTCTTCACTAATTAGGGTCTTGGCCAGTTTTTTTGCAATTTTAAATAGTCACAATAGCCCTTTAGATGCTACAATTTTGCGCTAGCGTTAATCTATAAAAATAGTAACGAAATAATTCTCAGATTTAGTTTGTTGGCCAAGTTTTTAACTGGGCGGGCAGACGACAACATTATCTTTAAACTTAACTAGTGCAATGCGTATGATCAACATAAAAAAAGGGTTGGATCTACCTCTAGAGGGAGCTCCACAACAAGCCATCCATGATGGTCCAGCAGTGAAAACTGTTGCTACGCTAGGCGAAGAATACCACGGCATGCGTCCAACGATGCATGTTAGGGTAGGTGACAGTGTTAAGAAAGGTCAGATTATTTTTGCAGACAAAAAGAATCCTGGCGTTACTTACACAGCACCAGCAGCCGGTGTAGTAAAGGAAATCAACCGCGGCGAAAAACGTGTTCTTCAATCTGTTGTTATCGAAGTAGCAGGCGACGAGTCTGTAACTTTCAACAAATTTGAAGCAAGTGCGTTATCATCGTTAGAGCGTCAACAAGTTGTTGACCAGTTGGTTGAATCAGGCCAGTGGGTTGCTTTACGTACTCGTCCATTCGACAAAGTACCAGCAATCGACTCAACTCCTGTTTCTATTTTCGTAAATGCTATGGATACTAATCCATTAGCGGCGAACCCAGAAGTAGTTATTGCAGAGCAGCAAGAAGCGTTTAACGCTGGTTTGACTGTTCTTTCACGTTTAACTGAAGGCAAAGTTCATTTAGTTAAAGCGTCAGGCTCTAACGTTTCTGGCAACAATGCTGAGACTCATGAGTTTGCGGGTAAACACCCAGCGGGCTTAGTTGGTACTCATATCCACTTTATCGATCCGGTATCGACTTCAAAAGTAGTTTGGCACATCAACTACCAAGAAGTGATTGCATTCGGTAACCTTTTCTTAACTGGTGAAGTTGATAACCAACGTGTTATTTCTTTAGCTGGTCCAGTGGTTAAAAACCCTCGCTTAATTCGTACTACTCTAGGTGCGTCTACAGCGGATTTAACAAATGGTGAACTAGAAGACGGTGATAACCGTATTATTTCAGGTTCAGTATTGTCTGGCACTAAAGCTATGGGCGTTCACGGTTACTTACACCGTTACCACTTACAAGTATCTGTTTTACTTGAAGGTCGTGAAAAAGAATTATTCGGTTGGATCCGTCCTGGTTCAAACCAATTCTCAATCACTCGTGCGTTCTTAGGCCATTTATCACCTAAGAAACTATTCAGCATGACAACGACGACAAATGGTTCAGACCGTTCAATGGTTCCAATTGGTAACTATGAGCGCATCATGCCTTTAGACATTTTACCTACATTATTACTGCGTGATCTTATCTCTAACGATACAGACTCTGCGCAACAGTTGGGTTGTCTAGAATTAGGTGAAGAAGATTTAGCACTTTGTTCTTTTGTTTGCCCTGGCAAATATGAGTACGGCTCGATCCTTCGTCGTAACCTGACTAAGATTGAGAAAGAGGGTTAATCATGGGTCTTAAGAAATTTTTAGAAGATATCGAACCTCATTTCGAAGCCGGTGGTAAGCACGAAAAATGGTATGCGCTATATGAAGCTGCAGCGACTATTTTCTATACACCAGGCTTAGTAAACAAAGGTCAAACACACGTTCGTGACAGCGTTGATTTAAAACGTATCATGATCATGGTTTGGTTCGCATTATTCCCGGCTATGTTCTTCGGTATGTTTAATATCGGTGATCAAGCTGTTCAAGCTTTAGCTGCTGGTTACTCTGTACCTGATACATGGCAATCTGCGCTATTTGGCATGTTTAGCACTTTATCAGCTGACTCAGGCTGGGCAACTAAGATGTTGTATGGTGCTTGTTACTTCCTACCTATTTACTTAACAGTATTCGTTGTTGGTGGTTTCTGGGAAGTAGTATTTGCTTCAGTTCGTAAGCACGAAGTGAATGAAGGTTTCTTCGTAACTTCAATTCTATTCGCGCTAATCCTTCCTCCTACGATTCCTTTATGGCAAGCGGCACTAGGTATTACTTTTGGTGTAGTAATTGCGAAAGAAATCTTTGGTGGTACAGGCCGTAACTTCCTTAACCCTGCTCTTGCTGGTCGTGCTTTCTTATTCTTCGCATACCCGGCAGAAATCTCAGGCGATACTGTTTGGGTAGCAGCTGACAGCTTCACTGGCGCAACTATGTTAAGCCAAGCTGCAGCAGGTACTTTGAACTATGCTGACATTTCACTTTGGACATCAGCGTTCCAAGGCTTCATGGCGGGCTCTAACGGTGAAACTTCAACGTTAGCTATCTTATTAGGTGGTTTGTTCATTATCTACTTACGTATAGCGTCGTGGCGTATCGTAGCAGGTACTTTAGCGGGTACTATCATTGCTGCGTTCATCTTCAACACTATCGGTAGTGACACTAACACTATGTTTGCTATGCCTTGGTACTGGCACGTAGTTGTAGGTGGTTGGGCATTAGGTGCATTCTTCATGGCGACAGACCCTGTATCTGCATCTTTCACTAACAAAGGTAAGTTCTACTACGGTATGTTAATTGGTGTAATGGTTGTTCTTGTACGTGTTGTTAACCCTGCTTTCCCTGAAGGTATGATGTTAGCAATTCTATTCGCTAACCTATTTGCGCCATTATTCGATTACTTCGTAGTTCAAGGCAACATCAAACGGAGGCTGGCACGTAATGTCTAGTAACAAAGAAACAGTTGGCAAAACGGTTGGATTCGTTTTTGCAATTTGTGTTGTTTGTGCAGCTGTTGTATCTACTGCTGCTGTAGGTCTAAAAGACAGACAGATCGCAAACAAACTATTAGACCAACAAACTAACGTTTTAGAAGCTTCTGGTATTTTAAAGCCAGGTATGAGCTCTAAAGAAATCGTTGCGACTTATGAGAAGTTTGTTGAAGCTAAAATGATTGACTTAGACTCTGGTGATTACATCGAAGGTAACCCAGCGTTATTCGACGAGCGTCGTAATTCTCGTGACGTTACTAAGTCTGACAAGCCTGAAAATGACATCGCAGGTATCAACCGTCGTTCACATGACGCTGTTGTTTACCTAGTACGTGATGAAAGTGGCAAAGTTAACTCTGTAGTGTTACCAATCATCGGTGCTGGCCTATGGGACCTTATGTCTGGTTTCGTTGGTCTAGAAGCAGATTTAAACACGGTAAAAAGTGTTGTTTACTCTGAGCATAAAGAAACTCCGGGATTAGGTGCAGAAGTTATGAACCCAGCTTGGAAAGCTTTATGGCCGGGTAAAAAGATCTATAACGATGCAGGTGAAGTGAAAGCTATGCTAGTTAAAGGTGGCGCAAAAGCAGACGACATCCACGGTGTTGACGGCTTATCAGGTGCGACTCTTACAAGTGTAGGTGTTAACAACACATTACAATTCTGGTTTGGCACTGAAGGTTATGCACCTTATATCGCTAAAAATCGTGGAGGGCTTAACTAATGTCAGCTGAAAACAAAAAGGTCTTAACGGCTCCGATTTTCGACAATAACCCAATTGCCCTTCAGGTACTTGGTATTTGTTCTGCGTTAGCGGTTACAAGTTCAATGAAAAACGCTTTGGTTATGACCTTAGCCGTTGTATTCGTAACAGCTTTCTCAAACTTATTTATCTCTACTTTACGTAACCACATTCCTAACAGTGTTCGTATCATTGTACAAATGGCGATCATCGCTTCGTTAGTAATCGTTGTTGACCAAGTGTTAAAAGCATTCTCATACCAGCTATCTAAAGAGCTGTCGGTATTCGTTGGTCTAATTATTACCAACTGTATCGTAATGGGTCGTGCAGAAGCATTTGCGATGAAAGAAAAGCCTGGTGTGAGCTTCTTAGACGGTATCGGTAATGGTTTAGGCTACGGCTTTATCCTAGTTACTGTTGCTTTCTTCCGCGAATTATTCGGCTTTGGTACTTTATTCGGTATCGAGATCTTGCCATTGATTCAAAACGGTGGCTGGTACCAAGCAAACGGTTTATTAGTATTACCATTTAGTTCGTTCTTCATAATCGGCTTGATTATCTGGGCGGTACGTCAATGGAAACCAGAGCAAGTAGAGAAGGACTAAGATAATGGAACATTATTTAAGCTTGTTTGTTAAAACGATCTTTATCGAGAACTTAGCGTTAAGCTTCTTCTTAGGTATGTGTACCTTCTTAGCGGTTTCTAAGAAAGTAAGCACAGCGATCGGTTTAGGTGTTGCGGTAATCGTAGTATTAGGTATCGCAGTACCAGTTAACCAAATCATTTACCAAGCGGTATTGGCACCAGGTGCTCTAGATAGCGTACTAGGTATTACTGATCCAACAGAATCAGTTGATCTAAGCTTCTTATCGTTCATTACATTTATCGGTGTAATCGCGGCGTTAGTTCAAATCTTAGAAATGACTTTAGACAAGTACTTCCCACCGTTATACAACGCGTTGGGTATCTTCTTACCACTAATTACGGTTAACTGTGCAATCTTTGGTGCGGTATCGTTCATGGTAGCGAAGAACTACAGCTTTGCTGAGAGTGTTGTTTACGGTCTAGGCTCAGGCGTTGGCTGGGCACTAGCTATCGTATTGTTAGCAGGTTTACGTGAGAAGATGAAATATTCTGACGTACCAGCTGGTTTACGTGGCCTAGGTATTACGTTTATTTCCGCAGGATTGATGGCATTTGGCTTCCTATCCTTCGGTGGTATTTCGTTATAATAAGATTAACGCAGAAGGCGAGCAGCGACTTGCCTTCTCTAACTAATTACAAAGGATAAATCGATGGAAATAGCATTAGGTGTAGGTATGTTCACCGCTATCGTGCTTGCTTTGGTTTTAGTGATCTTATTTGCTAAATCAAAGCTTGTTGCCGAAGGTGACGTAACCATTTCAATCAATGGTGATCCAGAAAAATCAGTTGTCGTTCCAGCGGGCGGCAAATTATTAGGTGCATTAGCAACTAAGGGCATCTTCATCCCATCAGCTTGTGGTGGTGGTGGTACATGTGGTCAGTGTCGTGTAGACGTACACTCAGGTGGTGGTGATATTCTACCAACTGAAGAGAGCCACATTACTAAGCGTGAAGCGCGTGAAGGTTGTCGTTTATCATGTCAGGTTAATGTTAAACAAGACATGGACATTGAACTAGAAGATGAAATCTTCGGTGTTCAACAGTGGGAATGTGAAGTTATCTCTAACGATAACAAAGCAACATTCATTAAAGAACTTAAGCTTAAGATCCCTGATGGTGAGTCTGTACCATTCCGTGCAGGTGGTTATATCCAAATCGAAGCGCCAGCGTACCACAACAAGTACTCTGACTTTGATATTGCTGATGAATACCGTCCTGACTGGGAACACTTTGGCTTCTTCGATGTAGAGTCTAAAGTTGATGAGCCGACCCTTCGTGCTTACTCGATGGCGAACTACCCAGAAGAAGAAGGCATCATCATGCTGAATGTTCGTATCGCGACGCCTCCTCCAGGTAAGTTGCACTTACCAGCTGGTAAAATGTCATCATTCATCTTCGGCCTTAAAGCTGGTGATAAAGTTACAATTTCTGGTCCGTTTGGTGAATTCTTCGCTAAAGAAACTGACGCAGAAATGGTATTCGTTGGTGGTGGTGCAGGTATGGCTCCGATGCGTTCACATATCTTTGACCAATTACGTCGTCTAAATACAGATCGTAAGATGAGTTTCTGGTACGGTGCTCGTTCTAAGCGTGAAATGTTCTACGTAGAAGATTTCGATATGCTGCAAGCAGAGAATGATAACTTCCAGTGGCACGTAGCACTTTCTGATCCTCAACCAGAGGACAACTGGGAAGGTTACACAGGCTTCATTCATAACGTACTTCATGACAATTACTTAAAAGATCATGAAGCACCAGAAGATTGTGAGTTCTACATGTGTGGTCCTCCAATGATGAACGCTGCCGTTATCCACATGTTAAAAGAGTTAGGTGTGGAAGACGAGAATATCCTATTGGATGACTTTGGTGGTTAACACTAGCAATGTCTAATAGTTTATTTAGAACAATTTGGCTAGCCCTTATGGGGCTAGCCTTTTTGGTTTCTTGCTCACAAGAAAATACAGCCAAGCCTATTGCTTTGCACGGCAAAACAATGGGAACAACCTTTAATATTAAATACTATCCTGCACAGCACACGCCAAATCAACAACAGGTCTTAGCCGCAGTTAACAAACGACTGGTTGAAGTTAACCAGTTAATGTCGACTTATATTGCTGACTCTGAACTGAGTTTATTGAATAAAGCAAAAGCTGGAGAGGCTTTTAGCCTGTCTCCTGAAAACGTTTATTTGATCAATGAAGCATTACGAGTCAATAAACTAAGTCAAGGCTACTACGATATCACTGTTGGACCTTTGGTTAACTTGTGGGGGTTTGGCCCTAATGGCCGTGTCACTAAACAGCCAGAAACAGAAGTCCTAGAACAAAGTCGTCAATGGGTAGGTGCTGAAAAACTAGCATTATCCAATAACCAGCTAGTAAAGCCACATGATAAGACTTATATCGACTTGTCGTCTTTGGCTAAAGGTTATGGTGTTGATGAAGTTGCTAAAGTACTAGAGCTGTTCTCTGTCGAAAACTATTTGGTAGAGATTGGTGGTGAACTTAGAGTTAAAGGTGTTAAGCACGATGGTACTAAATGGAAGGTAGCCATTGAAAAGCCAGTGACAGATCAAAGAGAAATTCAGTTGATTGTTGCCCCTGGCGATATGGCTATTGCTACTTCTGGTGACTACCGTATTTATTTTGAAGAAAACGGTGTCCGCTTTTCTCATTTAATTGACCCGTTAACAGGTAAGCCAATCCAGCACAAGTTAGCGTCTGTTACCGTTTTTCATCCCTTATCAGCGGTTGCTGATGCATTATCAACGGCGATTAATGTGATGGGCCCTGAAAAGGGATTAGCTATAGCAGAAAAACATAACATTGCTATCTATATGCTGGTAAAATCAGGCGATGGTTTTGAGGAAGTGGTTTCTTCGAAATTTAAGCCTTATCTCAACCTGTAGTGATAGAGGTATTTTTACATGAAAGTATTTTTACTAACTTTAGCTTTGTTGTTAATCGTTGTTGTCGCAATGGCGATAGGTTATCTAGTTAAGAAGAAGACAATCGCAGGCAGCTGTGGTGGTCTAGGCGCGCTAGGTATAGAAAAAGCCTGTAACTGTGACAATCCTTGTGACAAGCGCTTAGAACGCGAAGCAAGAGCTGAAAAAGAAGCGGCTTGGAAAGAAAACCAAATTGCTTAATACTTGAATTATTGGGGCGCATTATGCGCCTCTTTGCTTATATGGACATAAGTATGTCGTGGTATCATGGACTATATGGAACGACGGCTTTCAGGGATGAAAGTACATCGGCTGTGGTTGTTCCATACAAGCTACCAGCATTCGCCACATCCATGTGGGTCAATCACCATGGATGGTATTAGATTCGTGTGCTTATATGGCCCATAATAAAATTTCCTTGTTATTTTCTTAGTGGTGTTAACTATGACCCCCGAACTCATCATTGGTATTGTTTCAGCCATCATAGGTGTTGGTTTTGTTAAAGTTTGGCTTTATAAAATCATAACTTACAAGATGGACGAAGGTATTGTTTTAAAGTTTTTTACTGATAATACGGAACGAGAATATTACTCAGTCACTGAGATAGCAGAGAAAGCCGAGCTCAAGACTGCTAGAGTTAACTCTGTTTGTAGCAAGAGTAGTAAATTTGTTGCAGTCGAACAGGCAGCAGATAGTTGGAAGTTAAATAAAGAAAAGGGCTAAACAGCCCTTTTTACAATGTGAACTTGCTTATCAGCGCCGTTAACGCTTTCGACTGATTGTCTAACTCTCGGCATAACTCAGAAGTCTGTTCCATTTCGCCTTTAGTTTCTGAGGATGTGTCAGAAATAATGATGATGTTTTGACTAATTTCCGAAGTTGCTAGAGATTGCTCTTGGGTAGCACTAGCAACTTGCTGATTCATTTCCGTTAACGTTTGGATATCGCTTCCAATCTTATTGAATATGTCAGCCGCTTCGACCAGTTTGGTTGATGTTTGTTCAGTACTCTTGTTACCGCTTTCAATCGTGCTGACAGCTGACGAAGCCTTTGCTTTTAAGCTAGAGATCATCTCATTTATTTCTTCTGTCGACTCTGCTGTTCTCTGCGCAAGGGTTCGAACTTCATCAGCAACAACGGCAAATCCGCGCCCTTGCTCTCCTGCTCTAGCCGCTTCAATCGCTGCGTTTAGTGCTAATAAGTTAGTTTGCTCTGAAATACCTTTAATGACTTCTAGAACGGATGTAATTGATTGGATCTCTTCGGACAATTCATTTACCGACGTGACTGAGCTGCGGATGCTTGACATCAACTTGTCCATTTCAGTTAATGTATCTTTAACAGAATCAGTACCTTGTTCAGAAGATTTAACGATTTGAGTGGCAGATTCAGAGGCTAAATTAGCATTATTTGAAATCTCAACGGTACTGGCATCCAATTCATTCACAGCGGCTGCAACCGTTTCTGTACTGGTGAACTGTTTAACTGTCAATTGATGAGAGTGTTCCGTGTTAGTAGCAACATGTTCAGACACGCTTTTTACGTTATCCGAAGCGACGGAAACCTGCTTGAACATATTGTGCAATTGGCTAAGGAACAGGTTTATTTTTTTCGCCAAATCACCAATCTCGTTATTTTCGTTATAGCTTACCCGTGCTGTTAAATCGCCATCTTTTTCAGTTAAGCTGCTTACGGCTTGAGTTATCGCTTCAATTGGTCGGAACAATCGAGTAGCTAAAGTATTGACAATAAATAAGCCTGATAGCGCAATGATCACACCAAAGATTAAGTTATCAAAGACGGCATCATCAATTGCTTGATAAAGCTCTTGCTCTGGAATTTCAGCGACTAAATACCAACCAATCGACTCTATAGGCAATGCTGATTTTATGTATTTTTCACCATTGACTTCAGCGTGCTCCATTTTATTAACCAGCTTACTTGCTTGTATCTTTTTACCTACTTGGCTGCTATCTGGGTGGATTTGAATTTCGCCATTAGGGTCAGTTAAATAAAGCACACCACTGTCGCCAATTTTGTATTGTTTTACTAAGTCGGTGATACCACCAAGTGAACGGCCAACACCGCCAAGTGCTTTGCGCTGTCCATTTACTTTAATAATGTAATTGACATAAGCCACCATGGAGCCTGTTGCCATATCGACATCAATAGCGATTTCATAATCTCTATGCGAGTCTGTGAAGTTGGTAAACCAAGTATCCTTTGCAGTCAGTGTCGTTAGAATGCCGTTTTGTGTGTAGTACTTTTTTGATAAACCAGACACTATATAGGCATTAACAGCGTTATTGGCTGTTCTGATCTGTTCCAAGTATTCAACAAAGTCTGACTGTTGCTCGTTGTTTTCACCAGACTCTAACCATTTCACAACAAAGCTGTTGTTAGCTATACCTCTTGATGCAGCGATAGAATTAGTTAGCTCTAGTTCGACTGCATTTCTTACTTCTCTTAGTGCAGTAGGAAGATCGGACGTTTCCATTTTTTCTGCCAAGTATTGGCTGATGGACGTTGAGAAGATAATAGAAGATATAGTTAGAGGGACGACAATAGCCGCGACTAAACTAATAATTACGAGTTGCTTTAATTTCATAAGATGGTTCTAAATTGTGCCTAGATAAATATTATCGACTGATCTGGATGCGGTTTTAACAGGAGACGTCAATTATGTTGGAATGTTTAGTTTTTGAATAGAAATAATCGGCATAATAACGGCTGATGCCGATATTATGCCTAAGTTTATAACTTAACTAATTACTTTTGTTGCTCAGGCTACTTTAATATCGCCAGATGCCATGGCTTCATTGAAGTGTTTACGACAAAAAGATAAGTATTTTTCGTTACCGCCAACTTCAATTTGCGCCCCTTGAGAAAGTACGCGCCCCGAATCGTCGTGGCGGACAACCATGGTGGCTTTTTTGCCACAACGACAGATTGTTTTAAGCTCTATTAACTTATCAGCCCAAGCAAGTAAGTATTGACTACCTTGGAACAGCTCACCTAAAAAGTCAGTGCGGATACCGTAACAAAGTACTGGCAGCTTCAACTCGTCGACAACTCTACACAGTTGTTTGACTTGCTCTTTTGTTAAAAACTGGCTTTCATCTAACAATACACAGCTTAATGTTTGCGACTTTAGCTGAGTTTGAACTTCTGCAAATAAGTTGGTCTCTTGCTTAAACAGCTCCGCTTCTCTATGTAAGCCTACTCTAGAGCTAACATGACCTTCTTTGTCTCTATCATCAATAGCGGCTGTATAAACTAGCGTGTTCATTCCTCTTTCTTCGTAGTTATAAGCCGATTGTAATAAAGACGTTGATTTACCCGCGTTCATTGTCGAGTAATAAAAATATAGCTGTGCCAAGGTGTTTCCTTAAGAGTTAAACATAAAGTTTAGAGATCATTTGTTTAACTGACGCTTCTGGTTCGACAATAACTGTTGCTCAAGTCTGAGATTAAACGCTTTGACAAACGCAGGCGAAAAGTCAGTTTTCAAGAATATAAAATGCACTGGATTTTGACTTACATAGTATTCGGATTGCAAGACACCTTTGATATTTTTATGAGCTATCATTGCCTTGTGATGTTGTACATCACCGATTATGTAATCGCCTCGACCTTTGGTTAACAAATTGATCTGTTGGTCAGAGTTTTCCGAATGCATAAGCTTACTTTCATTCGCTAGCTTCAAACGCTCAAAGTCTTCGCCAAAAAAAGCGGCCATATTCATGATGCCAATATGGTCTGACGCTAATACTTGCTCAATATGGTTAAACTTTTGAATGCTTGCTTTAGCCGAAAATACAGCAATATTTTCTGTCCTATAGGGGGCTGAAAAATAGTATTCCTTAGCTCTAGTCTCATTGTAGGTTACGGCAAAAAGCGTATTGTGGTGGTACTCTTTTACATCGCCAAATATGCGTTTTCTTGGCACGCTAGTGACAATTCTTAGCTTATGCCCCATTTTCTGCAAAATGGTTTTTAGTAACTCAAAATCGCTACCAACATATTCTCCAGCTGAGTTTTTAAAGTAATAAGGCCGCCAGTTATCGCTGTGTGGCAAAAGTACTTCAGGTTGACTTGTCACTTGGCTAGCAAATGCACGCTTTGCGGAAAAAAATAAAGGCAAAACAATCAGTGCAAGTAAAATATAAACGTTATTTAGCATAGAAACTTCCTAGAGCACTAGATTCATCGGGTGGTAAAGAAATATCCTGAGCTAGAAGGTTGTTACCGTCAATAGGAGATACTCTTATGTCATCTTTCATTTAAGTATACATACGTATGCAGTTGTTTAGTCGACAGTTCGCTCTTTTTCTTCGTTTGCAGACAAGGTATTTTGGAGCTCTTAACTAGTTTCGGAACTCCTTTATGTTAGAAATGCAGAAACGGCTATCCAAGCCTTTTTATATGTTGTTGAGTCTGCCATCCACAGCAATGGGTTTTGCCCTTTCTGTGCAAATATCGGCATTGAGTTGGTTACTTAGTACAGAATATGGGTTAGACATCCATCAAATTGGTATTGTTTGGGCGGCTGGTCCTCTGGCTGGGATCATTGGTCAAGTTATTATTGGTTACATTTCAGATAATGTTTGGTTTTGGCGAGGCCGTCGTAGACCCTTTATTTTAATTGGTGGCTTCTTTGCTGCTATGTCCTTATTGGCACTACCAAATATCGGTATTCTTTCAGAAAGCTTAGGACTTGGCGTATTGGGTGTTGCTATTGCCGTTGCCCTATCTTTAGACTTAGCGATTAACATTAGTTTTAATCCAACTCGTTCTATTATTGCAGATGTTACTCCTGAGGGGGACAAGCGCACCTTGGGCTACACTTGGATGCAAACTATTTCTGGGACTTTTGGTGTTTTGGCTTATGTTATAGGTGGTACTTTTGGGAACTACTTCTTGATTTATATGGGCGCAGCATTAGTTTTACTGTTTTCTATTATCCCACCTTTATTTGTTGAAGAGCCAAAGCAGTTAATCGCTACTGATAGTGTGAAAAAGGCTACTAAAACAAGCATTTCTGTGTTTGAAACACTCAACGACATTAAGCCGTTGTGGGGGTTTTTAGCTTACTCCATTTATGCTAGCTATTTGCATTTAACTGGTGAACAAGTAAGTCATTATTGGGGGGAATTGCTAGCCTTAGCGGTCACACTATTTTTCGTATTTGAGACACTTTTTAAGAATGAAGCCAAACTGTCTGACACAGAAGCGAAACACCTAGGCTTTAAAAAAGTGCTAGCAGCACACTCGTTCAGTTGGATTGGTATTCAAACTATGTTTGTTTTTACCTATGCTTTTTTACAACAAAAAATGCCTTCTTTAGATGATGCGGGCCTAGGCCAAACAATTTCTTATAGTTTTGCCATTCTTAATGCCGTTGCAGCTGTTTTACCTGCACTGGTCTTAGCTCCTTTAGCAATAAAATTTGGCCGTATTAAAGTTCATGCAGGAGCCTTGTTAACGACAGCGGTAGCTTACCTTGTTATTGCTATGTTTGTAGATGCACCGGGACTCATGTATATCATGATGGCTGTCGCTGGAGTAGGCTGGTCTGCTGTTGTTAGTTTGCCATTTGCAGTGATGTCGGAAAAAGTAGAACAATCTAAAATGGGGTTGTATATGGGATTATTTAATTTATCCGTTGTATTGCCTCAACTTGTGGTCAGTTTGGGCATTGGCTTGTTCTTGAAAAAAGTAGATGATACTTCAGCAACTTATTTTGTATGTGCCGCTGCTATGTTGATTTCTGCTGTCTCATGGTTACTGGTCAAAGATCAGAAAGCTAAAGCTAAAGCTAACTAATTGACAAGTATCAACTTTGTTTCTTCTTTAAATCATGCTTTACTGAGCTTGATAACAACAAAAATATTAAGCTCAGTATGAAACATTTACTCTTCATTTTACTACTGGTATTTGCCTCAATCCTTCAGGCAAACACTTTAATTTACAACGTTAAAGGCTACACCTTTGACGAAAAAGAGCAGTTACAAAAATTCGATAGCCTAATTGTTGCCGATGGTAAAGTTAAAGACATTGGCTTTGGCTTAAAGCAGTCATTTACTGGCTCAAACAAAATCGATGGCAAAGGTAAGACTATGTTACCTGGCCTTATTGATGGCCATGCTCATTTTATGGGCTTGGGGTTCAATTTACTAAAAGTTGATGTTCGAGGTGAACCTTCAGCCGCTGCGACTGCAAAAAAAGTAGCACAATATAGCAAAGATAATCCGCAACTATCTTGGCTCATAGGCCGAGGTTGGAATCAGGTATTATGGCCGGGAAAAGCTTTTCCTACCGCTCGTGATTTGGATGAATACGTAGCGGATAAACCTGTTGTCTTGACTAGAGTTGATGGTCACGCTGTTTGGTTGAACTCGAAAGCGATGTCATTGGCTGGCATCGATAAACAGTCAGTGTCTCCAGACGGTGGGGAAATAGTAAAAGACGAAAATGGAGAGCCTACAGGCGTATTGATAGATAACGCTGAACAGTTGGTGTGGAATAAGGTTCCAAAGGAGTCTTCAGCGCAGTGGCAATTGGCTTTTGATAAAGTAAACAATCACTTACTTAGTTTAGGTATCACCAGTGTTCACGATGCTGGTGTTGATCACGCAGGTTATGAATTTTTTAAACAGAAATTAAAAGACGGTGACTTTAAAGTCCGCGTGTATGGAATGTTATCGGCGAGCGATGACAAATTGGAACAAATGCTTGGCAATGGTTACGTTAGTGATGACGATGATCTCTTGTCTATCCGAAGTGTGAAAATATATGGAGATGGGGCTTTGGGTAGTCGAGGAGCTGCATTATTAGCACCTTATAGTGATGATAAGAGCAATATGGGTCTACTGGTAACTAAGCCTGAAAGGTTGAGAGTTTTGTTTGACAAGATCTTTGAACATGATTTTCAAATTAATATTCATGCTATCGGGGACAGAGCAAACAAAATTGCTTTAGATGAGTTCGCTTACGCTTATAAAACAAAGCCACAAGCTAGAAGCTTGAGAAACAGAATAGAACATGCCCAAGTTGTGCACTTGGATGATATCCCTCGATTTAAACAGCTCGACATATTGCCTTCTATGCAGCCGACTCATGCTACGTCAGATAAGAACATGGCAGAGGCTAGAATAGGTAAACAAAGGCTTAAAGGTGCTTATGCTTGGCAAACATTTCTTCGTCAAGGCAGCAAGGTTGTTTCAGGCTCAGACTTTCCTGTTGAATTAGCCAATCCATTTTTTGGCCTTCATGCCGCAGTAACTCGCCAAGATCGGAATAATTTACCAACGGGGGGTTGGTTAAAACATGAATCACTTACTTTAGAGCAAGCGCTTAAGTCGTTTACTTTGGATGCGGCTTATGGTGCCCATCAAGAACAAACATTAGGTTCATTACAAGTCGGAAAATGGGCGGATTTCATTCTTATTGATAAAGATATCTTTGCCATAGATGCAGAGGATGTTTGGCAAGCCAAAGTATTAGAAACGTGGATTGGCGGTAAGCAACAGTTCAAATCTAAATAATTACAGGCAACAAAAAAGGAAGCATTTAGCTTCCTTTTTTGTCGTTTTCTAAAACATTAAAGTTTTGCAACTAAGTTCGCTTCTTGTACAGGCCTTTCAGCTACTACACGAATTAATCCAAGCTTTGGATAAATGAACATTTGCGCTGTTGCATAATCTTGTTGGTTAGCAATTGCATCAAACTTTGCTTCGTCTACTTCTAAATCAAGTGATACATCAATGTGTTGTGCCATGCAGTTAGTGTTGACTGCAACTGTATCTTTCTCTAAACAATTAACGAAGTTACCTTCACTTTTATTGGCTGCTACTGATGAAAATGCAGATAGTAATAAAACAAGTGAGAATAGTTTTTTCATGTATGTCCTTCCCCAGTATTTAAGACCACAACTGGCCGACCTGAGAAAATATAGCTCATAGAAATGTTACAATCAAATGAAATTTATATGACAATTGTATTATTTTTAGGTTAAACAAATATTTCAAACCTTGCTGTTACGGGGCTTTGCGCAATTTTTACGGTCTTAATAGAAATATTACAATTGTGACATATAGTGCTCGGAATAATTGACGAACACATAACTCATGCTACTATATACTGTATATAAATACAGTTTCGGTGTGAGTATGAGTCCCGTCGAAGATAAATACAGAAAAATAATTCACGTTGATATGGACTGCTATTATGCAGCGGTTGAAATGCGTGAAAATCCTGGATTGGAGCATTTGCCAATTGCGGTTGGTGGCGACTCGGAACGTGGCGTTTTGTCTACCTGTAACTATGTCGCTCGACAATATGGCTTGCACTCTGCTATGTCGACTCGCAAAGCTAAACAGTTATGCCCTGATTTAGTGCTACTGTCTGGCAATATGGCTTTATATAAATCAATCTCACAACAGATACGAGCAATCTTTGCTGACTACACTGACATTATTGAACCTCTTTCCCTTGATGAAGCCTACTTAGATGTAACTGATTCAGAGTTATTTGGTGGCAGTGCGACTTTAATTGCCGAAGACATTCGCAAGCGTATTTTTCAAGAGACAGGGCTTACGGCATCGGCGGGGGTCTCTAGCTGTAAATTCGTTGCTAAAGTGGCATCGGAAGTCAATAAACCCAATGGTATATGTGTTGTTACACCAGACCAACTACAAACTTTTATCCATCAATTGCCTGTCAAAGCAATTCCGGGGGTGGGTAAAGTAATGCAAAAACGACTGGCAAAGATGGATGTAGAGTATTGTCGAGATCTTTTGCCATTTAGCTTGCGAGAGCTAGAACAGCGCTTTGGAAAAATGGGTGCTTGTTTGTACCAAAGAATAAGAGGTGTGGACAACAGAACTGTGAGCAGTCACAGAATTATCAAAACGACTAGCGTAGAAACAACGTTTGCCAAAGACATCAGCGCTTTTGAGCTAGATAAATCACTGTTAATTAAGTTATCTGAGCGCCTAGCTACTCGACTAGCTAAAGACAACAAACCAATCAATAAACTGCAAGTTAAGTTGAAGTTTGATGATTTTGTTTTGAAAACAAAAGAATATCAATTCTCTTACTTGGACTTAGATGTTTACCTCCAGATGCTGAGAGACTTAGCGAGTTTAAGACCTGAACACAAGATCCGATTAATAGGAATTGGAGTTGGGTATGGCAGCGAGCATCAAGAGCAAATGGCGCTTTTCGCTTGATAAAGAGCAAGGCGCAAAGCTTTGATTGGTGTGTCACCCTAGTATCGCTAATTGTGATGGCTACATCTAGTTAATAAATTTATACCTAAAATCTACACCGATTTGTCGTCCTGGTTGCATTGGTGCCCAAAAGCTCGCGCCAGAAAGGTTTCCCCATCTAGGTTCATTAAATAGGTTTTTACCATATAACGAGATGCTTACTTTGTCGCTTGGAGCTATCCAGGTTAGGTTTATTCCTAGCTCTTTTGCCGCAGGAAAATAGGCTGAATTGCTGTCGTTATAAGCTGCTTTATCACGATAAGAATAACTCAGCCTAAAATGAGCTTTCCCCTTGCTTTTAAAATCATACTTATAATTAGCATTAAGGCTGTATGACAATTTACTCAGCCTTGGTAAGTCATCGCCAATAAATGCCTCGGTTTCAGGAATTTTGTAAGTGTACTTACCTGCCAACAGTCCTACCGAAGCCATTAGTGATAATGATTTATTAATATTAAGCAGAGTATCAAGCTCAACGCCTTTAATCCTAGTATCGCCTGCATTTAGGGTTCCTTGTACTACGATAACTTCGGGATCACTAATGCTAATAACTCTTTGTACGTCTTTTACATCGTTGATGAATGCTGCAGCATTTACTATTAATGTATTGTTTAAAAAGTTGTTTTTTACACCTATTTCATAGACATCATTACTCTCAGCTTCAGTTGGCCCCGGCGAGATCAGTTCAGGTTTTACATTTCGGAAGTTGACTCCACCACTTCTGAACCCTTGTGTCCAAAAACCATAGAGCATGGTTTTGCTATTGAATTTGTAATCAAAGCCAAGTTTGGCGGTTGTATTTGACCAACTTCGCTTTACTGGTGAATATTCGCAGGCTGCGAAGGTGATCACGTCTCGGCATGGGCCATTACTGGCGTCCATTAAAAGAACATCTTTTCGCTCTTTGGTGAAACGAATGCCAGTTGAGATGGTCATTTTGTCGGATATTTGCCAATCACTGTTAAGAAAAATAGCCTGAGTTTTATGATCCATTTCACCGCCTGAAGCTAGCAGCACATTGCCACCTGAAATGAAACGTCCCTCTAGGTAACGAATTTCTTGTTGGAAATAATAGTGACCTATCGTGAACGCTAGTTTATCTTCGAAGCCATAACCGCTGTAACGTAATTCATTGCTTAATTGCTCTTGTTGTGTATTTGCGGTCACGGAAAATATTGGTTCAGAAGAGCCGTCTAGATCTGTCACCGCGAGTATCGACAGGTCCCTCCAACCTAAGATATTAGTAAAAGTTCCAAGGTTGTGATGATAGTTGGCTTCTACAGTTACATTGTTCCACTTGCCATCGGTCAATCCTGCTTCGTCCCCCCTTACTTCAAATTCACCCTGTGGATCGTCTAGGTAAACACCATTGGTTGCATCTAAAATAGATGTAACGGGTTGCCAAGAGGCACTATCGCCTTTTACGGTTCCTGACTCAGCTAGCAATACAATGTCACTAGAGGCGGTTGGTTGATAGGTAGTGCTTGAGCGAATGAACTTTGTTCGTAATGCTCCAGTGTGTTGATCTTTGTCCGTGAAATAAACAGAGCGAAAGTCGGAAGTTCCTTCTATCCTTTGTCTACCTGAACCAAGGTAGTCAAAGTACCCTTTATCGTCGTTTACATAATAGGTAAGCTTAGTTTTGATATTGTCGGTTATTTTTCCACTATTGAGAGAAGCTGCAAAAGTGCGCTCGTTATGAGCAGTTGCGGCTAATTTAACGATCCCTTCGAAGTTGTCTTTTGGTCTAGCCGTTCTAATGTTTACTACACCTCCAGTGACGTTCCTACCGAATAAAACACCTTGAGGCCCTTTAAACACTTCAATTGATCCAAGATCAAAAGTATCTAAAATCACACCATAAGCGGTGCCAAGTGCAACACCATCGATAACAACGCCTACGGTTGGATCTATTGAAGGTAAGGAAGAGTTGATCCCTTGTCCGCGAAAAGAAAAGCTTTGCACACTAGCTATCGTGCCGATCGATTCAAACTGCGCGTTGGGAACGGTATAACTTAGATCTGATAAGTTATTAAAATTTAGCTCGTCTAGTGCTTTGTTATCGAAGGCTTGTAATGCCATAGGTATATCTTGAACTGACTCGGCGTAGGGTAACTTCCTAGACTTTATTTCAACAATTTCTATTTCGTAGCTATTGGCTAAATTAGGATTGTTTTGTTCATCTGCAATGAGCGTTTGCGGAAGCAATGTAGAGCAAATAACAGACACTGAAAGCTTGTTCAATTTAGTTTCTTATATCCCGCTTTTCATATTATATGTATAGTTGGCTCGGCTAAGTTTTTCAATTTGGCGCTCATCCAAAGCTTTGTGTTTGATTCACGCGGCTTTTTACTATAATTGATAAATGGTCAACACTACGAAATGGAAATCAGTCAGATGCAACTCCCTTCTTGCTCCCCTTATTATTTTGTAAGTAAAGAAACAAGATCATGCGTATAAGGCGTTTACTATTACCCCTTGTCTTGTTGGTATGTTCGAGTAAAAGTTGGAGCCAACAATGTGAACTTGTTTCTATTGCAGGTAGTTCAATATGGTATCCGTATGCTTACATAGATAATAAAAAGCAAAGACGAGGTATTGGATTTGACACTGTCGAGTCCATTTTGCAAGAAATGGAACAAAAATATGAAGTATTGCTCTTTGTTCCATGGAAGCGACTTCAACAAAATTTAACAACCGGTGAACTTGATATATTAGTCAGTAATCACTGGACGGCTGAAAGATCTGAAAAGTGGAACTTAACCTCTGCCATTGGTTATGAAGAATTATTAGTTTTTACCTTAAAAAAGAATGCATTCGAAGTGGTTGATTGGCTTAGTCTGATCGGTAAAGAAGGCGTTGTCTCAAGAGGCACTGCGTTAGGTAAGGAATATGAGAAACATAAAAAGCACTTATCTTTGATGGAGATCGGTAGTCACCAAAACGGTTTTGCCATGCTAAATAAAGGCTTTGTTGATTACTTTCTATTAACTAAGAGTGCTGCTGCCCCATTTTTGAATAAAGTAGCGAATCGCAACATTGTTAACTCGGATACCGCATTGAATCGTTATCCTATCGCTATATCTTTTTCTAAGCAGTCACCATGTAGCCACATATACATGGATTTTGAACAGCGATTGAAAAAGAGAATTACTAGTGGTTGGGTTGAGAAATTAAAACTGAGTTACCCACTTTTACCACCTAGAGAGTATTAAAAAACGAATAGGATAAATTAATTCACCAAAGTGCAGCACCTTATATTCTACAAGCCTTGAGTTAAGCGCTGTAGTTGTTTAATTTAATAGCTTCTAAAAGTTACCTTCAGTACCAGCGTCGGTACACATCCCTTATCAATAATAATAGGAAATCAAATGGGACACTCGAATAACGCCGATTTTACGCCTTTGAATATAGCTGTGTTAACCGTATCTGATACGAGAACGGAAGAGACTGATACTTCTGGCGGATATTTAGCAAAAACGCTACAACAGCAAGGCCATGTCTTAGCGGAAAAAATCATAGTTGCAGACGATAAATATAAACTGCGAGCTATCGTATCTGCTTGGATTGCATCAGATAATATTCAAGCGGTTTTAGTAACTGGTGGAACTGGTTTTACTGCAAGGGATGTTACGCCAGAAGCCTTGGCTCCTTTATTTGATAAGCAGGTTGATGGCTTTGGCGAACTATTTCGCAGTGTATCTTATGATGAAATCGGTACCTCGACGATCCAGTCAAGAGCTTTGGCTGGCTTATCTAATGGCACAGTGATCTTCTGTTTACCTGGCTCTACAGGAGCATGTAAAACAGGTTGGTCGCTTGTTCGTTCTCAGTTGGACTCAAGTTATAAGCCTTGCAATTTTGTACCCCATTTAAAAGATGGAAATAGCAAGTGTGAGTCAAGGGGGTAGCAATGAGCTCACTTACTCATATTGATAGTCATGGCCAAGCAAACATGGTTGATGTAACCGATAAAGACATAACCGTTAGAACTGCTGTCGCAGAGGGTTACATATACATGTCAGCAAATACGCTGCAAGAGGTTATCGATCAGTCAAACAACAAGGGAGATGTTATCACTACAGCTAAAATAGCAGGCATTCAAGCTGCGAAGAGGTGTGCAGACCTAATTCCCCTTTGTCACCCTTTGGCTCTATCTAAAGTGGCTCTCTCGTTTCAAATTGATACTGAATTGAGCCGAATACACGTTACTGCCATGTGTAAGTTGACAGGAAAAACAGGGGTGGAAATGGAAGCACTAACGGCTGTCAGTGTTGCTTGCTTGACCTTATTTGATATGTGTAAAGCAGCAGATCCATGCATGGAAATACAGGGCATTAGAGTGCTAGAAAAAACAGGCGGTAAAACGGGTCATTGGCAAAATGGTAATAACTAAAATTTTGTAAGCCTAAACTCACCTTAAACTGCATTGTTGTTCACAGCCTGTTTAACACAATGCAGTGGTCACTTTATTCAGCCATAAAATAGTAATTGGCAAATTTCGCTTACATCTACCCAACCTAGTACCATGGTAATTTACCGTAAAAACTTGAATTCTCAGTATTCAATCCAAATACTGGCTGCATATATAAAACAAGAGGACGATTCATGTCTTACCCTACTCCAATCGCGATCAGCGATTTAAACAGTGCCTTATCGGATATTAGTTACGACGCAGTCGTGATTGTTGCAGAACGTTTTAATGCTGGCTTACCAGAACCACTACAAAGTTTTGTAAACAAGCAAGCTGAATTTGATCAACGTATTGGTTCTGAAGTTGTCACTATGGTTTGTGATGAACTACCACAAAAGCGTTTAGTTTTGGCGCCAACAGGCCAGTTAGATAGATATTTTGATGATGTTAGAAGGTATTACGACGCTGCAAACTTAGCGGGTAAAGCGGTCGTTGCTATGGGCTCAGTAAAGCCTTTATTAGTTGTATTAAAGTCAGAGCAGGAAGCTTTTTCACAAGCCTCAACCGTGTCTTACTTAGGTTTTGCTCAGGCTATGTGGCAACCATTAGAAGCTAGAGAAGCATTAGGTGACGCTATTGAACCTGTACAAATGGTTGGTTTAGTTGACAGTACGGTTGATGTTGCAGAAGCTGCTGCAATTGAGTCTGGTAAATATGTTGCTCGTGACTTATGTGGCACCGAGCCTGAACGTATGGCTCCGCCTAAATTTGCCGAGTACTGTGAGCAAACATTCGCTGGCAGCAAAGTTAAGGTGACGGTTATTGATGATATGCCGACATTGGAACAAGACTTTCCATTGTTGTGGTCTGTGGCAAGAGCGTCGATTGAAGTTGAACGTCACCAGCCAAGAGTTATTCGTTTAGAATATACGCCAGAAGGTGCTATTGAGAAGACCTTAATGCTTGTGGGCAAAGGTATTGTCTATGACACTGGTGGTGCGGATCTGAAAACTGGCGGTCACATGGCTGGTATGAGCCGAGATAAAGGTGGTGCCGCAGCGGTTGCTGGTTTTGTTAAGACTATTGCAGAATTAGAGCCGCAAGGCGTTAAAGTGATTGCCGAAATTGCAGCTGTTAGAAACAGTATTGGTGCTGAAGCATTTGTTTCTGATGAAATTATTACTGGCCACTCTGGTGTTCGTGTTCGAATTGGTAATACGGATGCGGAAGGTCGATTAGTTATGGCTGACTTGCTATCAAGATTACGCGAAGAAGCAATGGATGAAGTTAATCCATCTCTTTACACAGTTGCAACATTAACAGGCCACGCTGCTAGAGCTGTCGGGCCATACACTGCACTAGTTGAAAATGGGGTATCAAGAAAACTTGGACTTGGTGAAAAAATTGTTGAACAAGGCGACCTTTATGGCGACCCATGTGAAACATCTCGCTCACGCCGTGAAGATTATGACTTTGTTCGTCCAAGAACAAAAGCGGATGACTTATTATCTTCTAATAATGCAGCCTCAGCGGTAACGGCTCGTGGACACCAGTTCCCAATGGCGTTTTTAGCAATTGTTTCTGGCTTAGACAAACACGATCTAAACTCAGAACAACCATTACCGTATATTCATGTCGACATTGCAGGTAGTGGTGTAGAAGGTGGAGATTGGCAGCATGGTAAACCTTCAGCTGCGCCAGTTACAGCACTATATAGCGCACTGGTAAAATAATTATAAGGCCATCTTCGATGGCCTTATCTTATAGGGATATAGGTTGCCTTCAGGGAGGAAGGTATATCTGAGATACAGGGATGTTTTACCTCAGATGAGTCGTGTTGTCATGGATGGTAGTTGATTGATGTGTTTATTTATTGCTAACTTTTGTACATTGGTAGTTGGCAATAAAACATCTATAGTAATAATTCGCTAACCTAGGGAATAATAATATGAAAACAGTACTATCGGCTTTAACATTACTCTTGGTTGCTGGTGTTAGCCAAGCAAATGATAGGTTTGCCAATGTTGAAATTAAAGCCCAGCAAGTTAGAGATAATTTATATATGTTAACTGGCGCTGGTGGCAATATTGGCGCATTGGTTGGCAGTGATGGTATTTTGTTGGTGGACGATCAATTTGAGCCTTTGGCGGCTAAAATTGAGAAAGCCGTGTTTGAGCTGACCGACGAAAAGAAAAAAGTAAGTTATGTCGTTAATACTCATTACCACGGTGATCACACTGGCTCCAATGTTTATTTCAGTAAGTCCGCAAGCGTTATTGCCCATGAAAATGTTAGAAAAAGGCTGTCGGTAAAAAGCAAAGAAGGTTTACCGGTTATTACTTATCAAGGCGGTGTTAAGCTTCATCTAAATGAGCAAACTGTAGATGTTAAACATTTAGCTTCAGGTCATACTGACGGTGACTCGGTTATTTACTTCAAACAAGCAAATGTATGGCATTTAGGCGACTTATTTTTTGAGTCACGCTTTCCTTATGTCGATATAAAATCAGGTGGCACAGTTGCTGGTTACCTGAAAAATTTAGAAACGCTACTGACTGAGATTAATGATGATGCTTTAGTCATCCCAGGTCACGGTGTGTTAACTGATAAAAAATCGTTAGCGAAAAAAGTGGCGATGATCAAAGCCACCAAAGCTGAAGTTGAACAAATGAAGTCACAAGGTGTCGATGTTGAAGAGGCAGTTGCAAAAGGTTTGTCTGAGCAGTGGAAAGATTGGAGCTGGGCATTTATCACTGAAGAAAGATGGATCAGAACGCTTTACCAATAACTCCATATCTTTACTATTACGGATGAGTCGTTAAGTGCGTTTAAGGCAAAAACTTCTTTTTATTATTGTGCCTTTGATCCTCCTGCCAATTATTTTGGCTGGTGGGATCACCTATATTTACAGTCAACACGCCAAAGTGCATTTAGAAAACGCCAGATTACACTCTGACGTTATGCATGGCGTGAATGAGCTTACTCATTTAACTGACAATATTGCTACGGCTATCCGCTACCTGTCACACAATCATTTACTAATTGAAGCTTTAGCTGAGCAAAAGCCTAAAGCTATTGCGGCAGCCCAAGCCGCCCTAACTGAATTTGTTACTGTATTTGAAGATACTATAGGTCTTGAATTACTGACCTTAGATGGTGCTGCAATTGTCAGTCAACACCGAACTAGTAAAAGCTTGCCTAACTTAGAGTTTGAAAACTTAAAGCGAATTAATTGGCGATTACTTGCCTCTAAACAAAGCGGGACACCTTTAATCCAAGTTACTTGGCCTGTTTATCAAGTGCCAGATGACCAGACTTCGGCAGTGTTGGGAAGTATACACTTAGCTTTAGAACCTGACTTAGATAGCTATTTAAAATTAAATCCTGAAGTTGGCGACAAATTACTGATCACTGATATGCAAGGCAATATTTTATTTAGCTTTCCGCAAAAACAAGTTGGTGGACAGATCCCTGAGTACCTATTCTCTCGTTTGCTCAGCTCGGTAAAAAGTAAAACCGCTATTGATGTTGAACTCGATGAGCAACAAATTTATATGACAGGGCAAAAGTTATCTAACAAGTACTTGTTTTTATTTGGTCAAAGTCGTGCTCATTACCAACAACAGCAGGCAACGTTAACCTGGTTATTGCCAATCGTTATTTCTGCTTCTGTATTACTGGCTGCGGGCCTGATCATTATCAGCGTAAATAAATTAATTATTGAGCCTATATCAAGGCTTTCTGGAGCAAAGCAAGAAGTTGCTCAAGGTAACCTAGATGTAAAATTAGAGGTGCACAGCAAAGACGAAATTGCTGAGCTATTCTCCTCTTTTAACGTGATGGTGAAGCAGTTAGAAGTATATAGGGAGAAAGAAAAAGACAGTCGATTGCGTCTTGAGTACAAGGTTACTGAGCGCACAGAAGACCTTGAAATGGCTAATAAAGAGCTGGAAGCTGCAAATGCACAGTTAGAACAGGCAAAGCAACTTTCTGAACAAGCGAACCAGTTAAAAACTGCATTTGTTGCCAACATGAGCCATGAGATCCGAACCCCTTTAACCGCAATTTTAGGCTTTACAGAACAAGTCATTGCCGATTCGCCTCGAACGCCACATCAGTTAGATTTACTTGGTCGAGTACTAAGAAGCGGTAAGCACTTACTGTCGCTAATAAATAATATTCTAGACTTATCTAAGATTGAAGCAGGAAAAATTGAGCTGGAAGTCAGTCGCTTCGATGTGTTTGAGCTATTCAATGATGTGGTCAGTATTATGTCGAACCAAGCTGCGGAACGTCAGTTGGATTTCGAATTTAATTACCACTATCCGCTGCCTAGATATGTCAGAAGTGATATCACCAGATTAAGTCAAGTGTTGCTTAACTTAGCCAGTAACGCGATTAAGTTTACTGAAAAAGGCTCAGTTAAAATTGACGTATCTTACTTAGCCGACTCCGAACAGGTCGAAGTAAAAGTGGTAGATACGGGGATAGGGATCAGCCCTCAAGTTCTTGAATATATCTTTGAACCTTTTACGCAAGCAGACATAAGCATTTCACGACGTTTTGGTGGGACTGGCTTAGGGCTTGTTATTTCTCGCTCATTCGCTCAGTTACTCGGAGGCGATATTCGGGCAAAGAGTGAGTTGAATAAAGGCAGTGAGTTTATCTTTACTTTCGCTTTGTCAGTTGATCAAGAAGCGTTTGATTGTAAATTTGCTAACTCAATGATCGACTTAGTCCATAGCGATGAGCCATCGTTAAAGCTAAGCCAAGGAGCCAAAGCAAAACCAGCTGAAGTGGTAGATTTTCCAACTTGTTCAGGTCGAGTTTTAGTTGCTGAAGACGTTGAAGATAACCAGTATCTATTCAAACTATTACTAAAAGGTCTAGGTGTTGAGTTTGTTATGGTTAGCAATGGTGAAGAAGCAGTAGAAAAAGCATTAACGGAAGATTTTGACCTGATCTTGATGGACATGCAAATGCCTGTGATGGGAGGCCTAGAAGCAACCGAACTGTTACGTGGTGCAGGCATTGAAATTCCCATTTATGCATTGACTGCAAATGTTATGAAAGAAGATATGGAACAGCATATTGCCGCTGGATGTAATGGCACAATAGCTAAACCAGTGGATCGGGAAAAGTTTAAACGCATTGTCAGTAACGTCTTACCGAAGCGAGAAGCAAAGCAAAAACAACAAGCTATTATGCAAGATGAGGCAATGAAAAAATTGCAGGAAAAATACGTTGGTCAACTGCCTGAACAAGTCCAAGTATTAAACGTCAGTTTAATCAATAAAGATTTATCGACCTTAGTCAGCGAGTTGCACAAAATTAAGGGTAGTGCTGGTAGCTATGGCTTTTCGTTGTTGTCGGTAATGTCGGCAGAGCTGGAAGCAAAATACAAAGATAGGTCGGCCGATAGTTTTGAATGGAAAAAGTTGGGTAGTGAAATAGAAGTGTTGATCCAAACCATAGGTAATATTTGTCACGCTGAAAGTAGTAAGAGGTTATCGTGAATCAACAAGAGGTAGAAGATGTTTGGTTAACTGACGCCAAAGTAATTAAATCGTCTCATTTTGATGATAGAAGTGAGGGGTTTTGTCAGCCAAGCGCAATTGATTTGTTAGTGATCCACAACATAAGCTTACCTCCAGCGCAAACAGAAAATGACTTTGCGAACGACAATGTCGAAGCATTTTTTACTGGTCAGTTAGATGCCAATGCGCATCCTTATTTTGCACAAATTGCAGAGCTTAGAGTGTCAGCGCATTTGTATATCAAAAGAGACGGAACTTTAGTCCAGTTTGTGCCTTTGAACAAAAGAGCTTGGCATGCAGGTGTGAGCGAGTTTAAAGGTCGCAGTAAGTGCAACGAATTTTCCATAGGCATTGAAATGCAAGGTACAGATAAGATGCCATACACGCAAATGCAATATCAGCAGTTGGTAACCGTAAGCAAACAAATAAGAGCTTTATTTCCAAACATTTCATTGGATAACATAGTCGGTCACGAACACATAGCGCCTGGCAGGAAAACCGATCCGGGGCCAAGTTTTGATTGGACTCGATACAAGAGTCAATTGTAGAAGTTTAATTTATTGAATAGGGACCTTTGCTAGTCATGACACTTATCATTCTGTTGTTTGTTTTGATTGTAGAGCGCGTTGCATTTCAAGGAGCTGCTTGGCAAGCGCCTAGCTTCTTAAAACGCTATAGCGATTTTGCGTTACCTTACCTGACTAAGGTAGGTAACTCGACGTGGGCGATATTCATTTTTGTTGCAGCCCCTGCAGTATTGCTTGGCTTTTTATTATGGTTTATTGACAGTACTTTGTTCTCCTTCTTACTAGGGCTGTTGGTCGTGGCTATCTGTATAGGTAACCCAGAGGCAAGGCTATTGTATCGACAATACTTGAACGCTGTGGGCCGAGAAGACCAAGAAGCGCAATCAATTATCCAATGTCAGTTGTCTGAGTCATGTCAAGGTTTGGTTGAAAAAACGCAAAATGTAGAGCACCAAGAACAAGTAGAGCAAGCTAAAGCAATGCGTGATGCAACTGAAACCATAGGTGAAACCCTAATTTGGATAAACTTTAGATACTATGCCGCCCCTATTTTTTACTTCGTTCTGCTTGGCGTACCAGGAATCGTTTTCTATACAAGCCTACTCTACATTTGTCAGCACAGTAAACAGCAAGATATGTTTACCGATAAACAACAAACTACCTTGTTTAAGTGGTTGGAGTGGCTGTTCTGGGTGCCATCTCGTTTTGTCAGTTTGGGCTTTATGGTGGTAGGCCATTTTTCGAATGGTTTGGAAACTTGGCTCAAGTATGCCGCAGATCATGCCAAGTCAGCTCGCCAGATGTTGTGCCAAGTGGCATTAAAATCAGAGCAATACACTGAACAGCCTGAGCGAGAGAATGCCGAGCACATGGTTAAATTAACCAAGCGTAACATGGTGTTGTTTTTAGTTGTTGTTGCTTTGTTAACTTTATACGGACAAATTGTTTAATTAACCCGCAATAAAGCAATTGAAGGGCAGAAAATATGGTGCTGTAGCTGGTCGAGCCAGTAAGGCATTTATTTACAGATATAAATTAAGTTGCTAATATCCGCAAAATTTTGAATGGTAAGACCAATTTACCAAATGGGTTTTACTAACTAGAACGGGTTAATTTTCGTGAAAGTAACAACGCAAAAAGTGTCACAGCAAGTTGCTACTCAGCTGGAAAAACAAATCGTAGAAGGTGTGTTAACCGCTGGCGCTAAATTAGCTTCGGAGCGAGATCTCGCTGAACAATATGGCGTATCTAGACCATCAATTCGCGATGCCATTAAGCAGTTGGAAGCGAAAGGTTTAGTCACTCGTAAACAAGGTGGTGGCACCTTTGTCTGCAATGAGTTAGTTGACCCATTTGCCGAGCCTTTATTTGAGCTGTTAGCTAACAGCCCTGAGTCTCATTATGACTTATTAGAGTTTCGTTTCGCTTTAGAAGGGGTAATTTCGTATTACGCTGCATTAAGAGGAAATGAGCAAGAGTTTGAACGTATTCAACAAGCATTTGCGCAAGTAGAGCAACAAGTTGAAAACGATCTAGAGTCGTTGTCAGAAGCAGTTGTCGACTTTTATCTCGCCATCGCCGATGCCTCACATAATGTGGTGCTGAAGCATTTGTTGTTGGGATTAAAAGGGTTATTAAAGCACAACGTTCAAGAAAACTTATCGGTATTTCAGCCTTATGCTGAGATCACCAAGCAGTTAAGTATTCATCGAAAAGAGTTAATGGATGCCATTATTACCCAAGAGCCAGAAAAAGCTCGTCAGGCGAATAGGCAACACTTGGCGTTTATCGAAAAATCTTTGATAAAACTAGACCAAGACAATAATCGTATACAAGGGTCGTTAAGGCGCTTGTTAGATAGTCAATAACCAAGCTCGCAGAGCTGAGTTTATCGACTACACTAAAAAACATTTAAATCATTAAATATTAAGCAAATATAGGAACCTGAAATATGTCAGAGAACCTAAATCAATATCAGGACATCGATCCTCAAGAAACTCAAGAATGGCTTGAGTCATTAGAAGCAGTTCTTGAGCAAGACGGTGTTGAGCGTGCTCACCACCTACTTGAGTCTTTGATTGATAAGGCCCGTCGCAATGGCGCACACTTACCATACGATGCAACGACTGCATACTTAAACACTATCCCAGTAGGCCAAGAGCCACAAATGCCGGGTGATAGAACGTTAGAAGCGCGTATCCGTGGTGCTATCCGTTGGAACGCATTAGCAATGGTTGTGCGTGGCTCTAAAAAAGACTTAGAGCTTGGCGGTCACATCTCGTCTTTCGCTTCTTCTGCAATGTTGTACGATGTAGGTTTTAACCACTTCTTTAAAGCTGATAAAGATAATTCAGGCGGCGACTTCCTATATATTCAAGGTCACGTTTCTCCAGGTATCTACTCACGTGCATTCGTTGAAGGTCGTTTAACTGAAGAACAACTAGACAGCTTCCGTCAAGAAGTAGATGGTGAAGGCCTTTCTTCATACCCACATCCTAAGTTAATGCCTGATTTCTGGCAGTTCCCTACGGTATCTATGGGTCTAGGTCCAATCGCAGCTATCTACCAAGCTCGTTTCTTAAAATACTTAACTGACCGTGGTATCAAAGATTGTTCTGAACAACGCGTATACTGCTTCATGGGTGACGGTGAGTGTGATGAGCCAGAAGCACTAGGTGCAATCGGCCTTGCAGCACGTGAAGGTTTAGACAACCTTACTTTCATCATCAACTGTAACTTACAGCGTCTTGACGGTCCTGTTCGTGGTAACGGTAAGATCATTCAAGAACTTGAAGGTACATTCCGCGGTGCAGGCTGGGAAGTTATTAAAGTTATCTGGGGTTCATACTGGGATCCACTAATTTCTCGTGATAAAGACGGTAAGTTGCTTGATATCATGGAAAGCACAGTAGACGGTGAATACCAAAACTACAAAGCGAAAGGTGGCAAGTTCACTCGTGACAACTTCTTCGCAAAGACTCCAGAAACAGCAGCTATGGTTGCAAACATGTCAGATGAAGACATCTGGCGTTTAAACCGTGGTGGTCACGATCCAGTTAAAGTTTACGCAGCGTATGACCGTGCAGTAAACACCAAAGGTCGTCCTCAAGTTATCCTAGCTAAGACTGTAAAAGGTTACGGCATGGGTGATGCTGGTGAAGGTAAAAACATCGCACACGGTGTTAAGAAAATGGATCTGGATGCGTTAAAAGCATACCGTGATCGTCACCACATCAACATTTCAGACGAAGATTTACCAAACGTACCTTATGTGACTTTCCCTGAAGATTCAGAAGAGTACAAGTACATGCAAGCTCGTCGTGAGACATTAGGTGGCTACCTACCTAAGCGTCGTATGAACTCTGATGTTGAAATGGACACGCCGGACTTAAAAGCCTTTGAAGCCATTACTAAAGGCTCTAACGGTCGTGAAATTTCTACCACTATGGCATTTGGCCGTATCCTAACTGCAATTATTAAAGATAAGCAGATTGGTAAACGTGTTGTTCCTATCATTCCTGACGAAGCTCGTACTTTCGGTTTAGAAGGTTTATTCCGTCAAGTTGGCATTTATGCGCACGAAGGCCAAAAATACACACCTCAAGATGCTGACCAAGTTGCTTACTACCGTGAAGACCAAAAAGGTCAGGTACTGCAAGAAGGTATCAATGAGTTAGGTGCTATGTCGGACTGGCTAGCAGCTGCAACATCATACTCGAACAACAACGAGCCAATGATCCCGTTCTACATCTACTACTCTATGTTTGGTTTCCAACGTGTAGGTGACATGGTTTGGGCTGCAGGTGACTCTCAAGCACGCGGTTTCTTAATCGGTGGTACAGCTGGTCGCACAACACTTAATGGTGAAGGTCTACAGCACCAAGATGGTCACACACACTCGCACTTCGGTACGGTTCCTAACTGTATTACTTATGACCCAACATACGGTTATGAGTTAGCAGTAGTTGTACAAGACGGTATGCGTCGCATGTATGCTGAACAAGAGAACGTGTTCTACTACTTAACAGTTATGAACGAAAACTACGTTCAACCAGCAATGCCAGAAGGTGCAGAAGAAGGCATCATCAAAGGTCTTTATAAGTTGGATGAAGTTGGTACTAAAGGCAAAACGCACGTTCGCTTACTAGGCTCAGGTACTATCCTTCTACAAGTGCGTAAAGCGGCAGAAATTCTAGCTGAAAAATATGGTGTAAGCTCAGACGTATACAGCGCAACTTCATTCAATGAATTAGCGCGTGAAGGTCAAGATGTTGATCGTTTCAACATGTTAAACCCAGAAGCGCCTGTTCAAAAAGCGTATGTAACAGAAGTTCTTGAGCAAGGTACAGGCCCTGTTATTGCAGCAACTGATTACATTAAGTCATACGCTGACCAAATCCGTGCATACGTACCAGCACCATACCGTGTTTTAGGTACTGACGGTTTCGGTCGTTCAGATAGCCGTGCAAACTTACGTCGTCACTTCGAAGTTGACCACAACTATGTTGTCGTTGCTGCGTTAAGTGAATTAGCACGTAATGGTGATATCGAAGCATCAGTTGTTACTCAAGCAATTGAAGACTTAGGTATTGATACTGACAAGCTTAACCCGCTATACGCGTAATCAAGGTTTAGGAGAAAATAAAGATGGCTGATATTAAAGACATCCTAGTCCCAGACGTTGGTGGCGACGAAGTAGAAGTAATTGAAGTGTGTGTTGCTGTTGGCGACACACTAGCGGAAGAAGATGCAATCGTTACGGTAGAAAGTGACAAAGCATCAATGGATATTCCTGCTCCTTTTGCTGGTACAGTTAAAGAAATTAAAGTTGCAGTAGGTGACAAAGTTTCTGAAGGCGGTTTATTAATTACGGTTGAAGCTGGTGGCGCGGACGCTCCAGCTGAAGCAGCAACTACAGAAGTTCTAGAGCAAGCTGTAGAAGAAGCCTTAGCTCCTGCAGCACCAGCTGCTGCTGGTAATGTTATCGAAGTAACTGTGCCAGACATTGGTACTGACGATGCTGTTGATGTAATTGATGTATTAGTTGCAGTGGGCGACTCTGTAGCTAAAGAAGACGGTCTAATTACACTTGAAACTGATAAAGCAACAATGGACGTACCATGCCCAGAAGATGGTGTGGTTAAAGAACTTAAAGTAGCAGTAGGCGACCAAGTTTCTCAAGGTTCATTAGTTATCATGTTAGAAACTGGTGCAGCAGCTCCAGTTGCGACAGAGCAAGCGGCTCCTGCTCCTGTAACAGAGCCGGCACCTGTAGCAGCTCCTGCAGCAAGCGAAGTAAAAGAAGTTCACGTTCCAGACATTGGCACAGATGACGAAGTAGACATTATCGATGTTCTTGTTGCTGTTGGTGATAAAGTTGAGCAAGAAGACGGCCTAATCACACTTGAAACAGACAAAGCGACGATGGACGTTCCTGCACCATTTGCTGGTACAGTAAAAGAAATCAAAGTGGCGACAGGTGATAAGATTGGTACAGGCGGCTTAGTTGCAGTGATTGAAACTGCAAGCTCTGCAGCGCCAGCTGCTGAAGCTCCTAAGCAAGAGGCTGCAAAACCAGCTCCTGCGGTAGCACCTGCTCCAGCGAAGAAAGCTCCACCAACAGCGGCAGCGCATCCATCACAAGAAAACACGGCGAATGGCAAAATTCACGCAACGCCTTCAGTACGTCGTTTGGCGTCAGAGTTTGGTGTTGACTTAGGTAAAGTAACGGGTTCTGGTCGTAAAGGTCGCATCTTAGCTGATGACGTTAAGTCTTACGTTAAATACGAACTATCTCGTCCTAAAGCGACAGCTGCTTCAAGCGTTGCACCGGGTGAAGGTGGTTTACAAGTGCTTCCTCAACCAAAAGTAGATTTCTCTAAGTTTGGTGAAGTTGAAGAGAAGCCGCTATCGCGTATTCAGAAGATCTCTGGCCCTAACTTACACAGAAACTGGGTAACGATTCCACATGTTACACAGTTTGAAGAAGCTGATATCACAGATGTTGAAGCATTCCGTAAAGAGCAAAATGCACTATTACAGAAGCAGAAGTCTGACCTTAAGATCACACCACTTGTGTTTATCATGAAGGCTTGTGCATCAGCATTACTAGCTTACCCTCAGTTTAACTCTTCGTTAACACCTGATGGCGAAAGCATTGTAATGAAGAAGTACGTTCACATTGGTATTGCAGTAGACACGCCAAATGGTCTTGTTGTTCCTGTAGTTCGTGATGTAGACAAGAAAGGCGTTAATGAGTTATCTCGTGAATTAATGGAAATTTCTAAGAAAGCACGAGATGGCAAATTAACAGCTAAAGATATGCAAGGTGGCTGTTTCACCATTTCTTCATTAGGTGGCATTGGTGGTACATCATTTACACCAATCGTAAATGCCCCTGAAGTTGGTATCTTAGGTGTGTCTAAATCTGAGATGAAACCTAAGTGGAATGGTAGCGAGTTCATCCCTCGCTTAATGCTGCCACTATCGCTATCGTACGATCACCGAGTGATTGACGGAGCCTTGGCTGCGAGATTCGCAGTTCATATCGGACAAGTCATGTCCGACATCCGTAAACTAGTACTATAGTTGCAATAAGAAAGTCCTGTAAACACAGGACTTTCGCGTTTTTGAGTGATAAACTCGCACAAAATTTGATTTGGTGAAATTTATCCCCAGATCTGGATAACAATTAAAGGGATTGGAACCCCAGTCCTTACCTTACAAGTGAATAGAGGTTTGAAATGAGTAACGATGTCAAAACCCAAGTAGTGGTTATTGGTGCAGGCCCTGGTGGCTACTCTGCTGCTTTCCGCGCAGCTGATTTAGGATTAGATGTAGTTTTAGTAGAAAAGCGCAGCACGTTAGGTGGTGTATGTTTGAACGTTGGTTGTATCCCGTCAAAAGCGTTATTACACGTAGCTAAAGTTATTGATGATGCTAAAGATATGGCTTCACACGGTGTTACTTTTGGCGAACCTCAAATTGACTTAGACAAGATCCGTTCTTGGAAAGACAGTGTTGTTTCTCAACTAACTGGCGGTTTAGACGGTATGTCTAAAATGCGTAAAGTTAAAGTACTTAACGGTTACGCTAAATTCACTGGTAGCAACACTTTAGCGGTTGAAGGTGAAGACGGTACAGTTACTAACGTAACTTTTGATAATGCAATTATTGCAGCTGGTTCTGAGCCAGTAAATCTTCCGTTCATTCCAGCTGATGACCCTCGTGTTATCGATTCAACTGGTGCATTGGAGCTTAAAGACATCCCTGGCGAAATGCTTGTTCTAGGTGGTGGTATCATCGGTCTAGAAATGGGTACTGTATACAGCTCATTAGGTACAAACGTATCTGTAGTTGAGTTCTTCGACCAACTAGTTCCTGCGGCAGATAAAGACGTAGTAACAACTTATACTAAATATAACAAAGACCGTTTCAACGTAATGTTATCTACTAAGGTAACTGCTGTTGAAGCAAAAGAAGACGGTTTATACGTTACTTTTGAAGGTAAGAAAGCACCAGCAGAGCCAGTGCGTTATGACAAGATCTTAGTTGCTGTTGGTCGTAAGCCTAACGGTAACCTTGTTGATGCTGCAAAAGCAGGCGTAAACGTTGACGAGCGCGGTTTCATCAACGTAGATAAGCAATTACGTACTAACGTTAACCACATCTTCGCGATTGGTGACGTTGTAGGTCAGCCAATGTTAGCGCACAAAGCGGTTCACGAAGCTCACGTAGCAGCAGAAGTAATTTCTGGTAAGAAACACTTCTTCGAACCACAAGCTATTCCTTCAATCGCTTACACAGACCCAGAAATGGCTTGGGTTGGTGTTACAGAGAAAGAAGCGAAAGAGCAAGGCCTTAACGTTGAAACAGCTAAGTTCCCTTGGGCTGCTTCTGGTCGTGCAATCGCATCTGCTCGTACAGAAGGTTTCACTAAGTTAATCTTCGACAAAGACAGCCACAGAATTGTTGGTGGTGCTATTGTAGGTATCAATGCTGGTGAGATGTTAGGCGAAATTGGCTTAGCAATTGAAATGGGTGCTGACGCAGAAGACATCGCGTTAACTGTACATGCTCACCCAACTCTAAATGAGTCAATCGGCTTAGCGGCTGAAATCTATGAAGGTTCAATTACAGACTTGCCTAACCCGAAAGCGGTTAAAAAGAAAAAGTAATTAACTTTGAATAGTTAGTATTAAAAATGCCGACCTAGTGTCGGCATTTTGCTTATATGGACATAAGTATGTCGTGGTGTCATGGATGACAAAGAACGACGGCTTTCATGGATGAAAGTACATCGGCCGTATTTGCTCCAGACAAATAACCGGCATTCACTATATCCCTATAGCTCAATCGCCATGGATGGCATTTGATTCGTGTGCTTATAAGGATGTAGGTATATCGGCCGAAGTTGTTCCCGACAACAATACGGCACTCGCCACTTCCATGTGGGTCGCGACGTCATGGACGAAAAAGAGCGATGGCTTGATTTTCCCTCTCTATGCGCAATTAGTTTTATCACTGCTTCTGCTATTAACTGCTGTTTCAACTCTGATGCTCTCTAAAGTGCCATAAGAGCTTAAAAAGTTTAATTAGCATAATATCGGTGTTTCATCTTTTTTGCTTAAGAGCTAGCTCTAGGTGCCCCTTAATAGGGATTTTTACTCATACGCTTGGCTTAATTAGGTATATCCCTATACCTCTGATTTTATTGATAACGTAATATGGTTAAAAATAAAGCAATAAAGATTGAGCTTATTAAGCTCCTACTAATATTTGCAAAAACTGGCACTTCGTTTCTATTTTGTAAAAAATTGAATTTTTTATAAGTTTTTGTGTCTTAAGTTAGGCAAGCTTAAAAATCTACTGCTATATTGAACCAAGAGTGCAAATATTTCGTAAAATCAATTAGTAACCTTAATTATCTTGCGCAATATGTATTCATCAATTGTAACTGCTCGGAACTGAGGGTAGAATGCACGCCCTCGGCAATAGCCGATTACAAGCTTTATTTTTTACCGTAAAGCTGCATAAGCAAAGCAAAAAAGGAGCGGACTATGCTTATTTTAACTCGTCGTGTAGGTGAAACTCTAATGATTGGTGACGAAGTCACAGTGACTGTTTTAGGTGTTAAAGGCAACCAAGTAAGAATTGGTGTTAATGCTCCTAAAGAAGTTGCGGTTCACCGCGAAGAAATCTATATGCGAATTCAAGCTGAAAAGGGCGGTCAAGCGCCAGAAGCTGAATAGCAGTAAAAACCGGCGTTAAGCCGGTTTTTTCGTTTAAGGGCTTAAAAAGTACAAAAAAGTCTTCCATTTTTAGCTGTTTTTTCAAGGTTAAGTTCAAAATTGGTTATTTTCGACGCAGTTAGAAAATTAATTCATTTTTTTGTTTGACTTATCCTAATAGATCATTACTATACGCATCCACATCGAGACGGTGAGATGGCCGAGAGGCTGAAGGCGCTCCCCTGCTAAGGGAGTATAGGGTTTGTAGCCCTATCGAGGGTTCGAATCCCTCTCTCACCGCCATTCTCGATGCTGTTTTGATGACATAGCGCGTTCGTAGCTCAGCTGGATAGAGTACCTGGCTACGAACCAGGCGGTCGGAGGTTCGAATCCTCCCGAACGCGCCATCTCATTAAAACAAAAGATCATAGCGCGCTCGTAGCTCAGCTGGATAGAGTACCTGGCTACGAACCAGGCGGTCGGAGGTTCGAATCCTCCCGAGCGCGCCATATCTTCCCAAACTTCAAAGCTTCCATAATAAAAACAATTCCAAAGCAAAAAGTTAAAATAATAAATCTTATGTTTATTATCTTTTTATTGTTTGGTTTCATTAGGACAGCAAAAAATAATGCGCGCTCGTAGCTCAGCTGGATAGAGTACCTGGCTACGAACCAGGCGGTCGGAGGTTCGAATCCTCCCGAGCGCGCCATTTACTCTGAAAGTCCACAGTTCTTCTAAAATAAACTAGAATTCTAAAATTGCAGTTCATTAAAGTAAGCTCGGTAGGTGAGAACCTCCAAAGGTTCGACAATTTTGTCGGGAACAAAATTAATCAGCTTTAGCTGACCCGTAGGGTGGAGTATAGGGACATACGGAATAATCCTCCCGAGCGCGCCATTTACTCTGAAAGTCTACAATCCCTCTAAAATAAACCAGACCTCTAAAAGTTTAGTTGATTAAAGTAAGCTCGGTAGGTGAGACTAAATTGTCTGGAGCAATTTTATTCGGTAAGTCCATTTACCTCACCCGCAAGGGGATGACTAAAGTCATTCTACTTTATTCCAACAAAGTTTAGTGAGCAGCCTTAGGCTGGCCCGAAGGGCGAAGTATATGGATATACGCAGTAGCCTTCAGGTTTATGAACAACATCCCTGCAATTCATCTGCAAACAGACCAGCTAACGCTGTTCAAACTTTTTCCCTTAAAGTTTGTGATTAATTTGTCTGGAACGAAATGATTTGGTAAGTCCATTTACCTCACCCACAAGGGGCCGACTAAAGTCGTTCTGCTTTGTTCCAACAAAGCTTGGTAAGCGCCAAAGGCGACCCGCAGGGTGGAGTATAGGGACATACGGAATAATCCTCCCGAGCGCGCTATCCCAGTCATAATTGACAGAAATGCCCTCATCTTATTAGTGCTAATCTCTTTCTTTATGGTAGTAATGAATCAATTAGATTTTGCCAATCAGTAAGACTGGATTTATGGTCTACAGGTACATTATCCCCATTGTTTACAAAAAAGGTCGGTGTTGCCCATACGCCTTTGGTTGCGGCGTAGCGGATTGGCGTTCTCGCGTCGATGTATATATCGTTATCCATCATGCGCTGTAAAAACGTAGCACGATTAGTAAAGCCTTGCTCTTGTGCCATATCAGCTACAAACTGACGGAGGTCTTCATGAGTCTTATGTAGAAATGGCGTGTTATAAAATTTTTCCTGATGTTCATATAAGAAGGTAGCAAATTGGTAAAACTTACTAGCATCACCTTCTGCATACGCAAATAACCCCAAACTGACATCCCATGCTTGGCGATGATTACTTAGGGTGATCAGATGTACCCTTAAGTTCACAGATTTCCCTTTATAGTATTCCATGACTTTCATTAATGTAGGCCAAGCAGCTCGACTGTGAGGGCACTGAATATCAACAAAAGCATCTAAGGTAACCAAAGCCGCTGGATCTCCTAATAAAAAGCCGCTTGGACGATGAGGGATAGGAATTGCCATAATTAAATTTCTCCATATTTGTTTAAAGACTTGCTCTTAGTTTTCGTCAAATAAGCCATCAAGTTCTAGTTTTTTCGTTTTGACTCAATTTATTTACTCAAAAAATAAAAATTTATCGACTATTTGATAATCGAAATAAATTTAGCCTGACTGAAATTTAGACTAAAGCCTATGTTTAACTAAAAACTTATTATTTTTAGTATTGATCATTTTTCAATATTACATACCCATTTTTGCAACGAGTTGGCTTATAACTTTAGTTTTGTTACCCATAAACAAAGGGCAAGTGTGAGTTTGTGGTAAATCAATACCTTTGTTGAAAAGCTCGACTATGCTGGTTTTGCGCCTTTTGAACATAATATATACAAAAAAAGAGTGGCATTTGTTTTTTTAATTATCTAAGGTAATTGAGTTAATACTCTAAATATAAATACAAAAAATTGGTGTTTGACCTAAATACCAGAGTGTTAACCAACAGAATAAGAATAAATATTGGAAGGAACATATGAATATATCCTCATTATTACTTGAGGCTGGCACCTTGATGCTAGTAGGTATGGTGGTCGTGTTTGTATTCCTCACCATGTTGATTGGTGCGATACATCTACTCACTAAATTTGCTCAAGCATTTCCTGACAAAGTGGAGCAAGCGCCTAAGCCGATAGCCCCGCAAACGAATAATTCCAACCAAACTTCGCCACAAGTTGTCGCAGCTATTTCTGCGGCGGTAAAACAATATAAAGCGCGAAACAAATAGAGGACGGGACCATGACAAAGCCATTATTACTTACAGAACTAGTATTACGTGATGCTCACCAATCATTGTTAGCAACGCGTATGCGTCTAGACGATATGTTACCAATTGCTGAAAAGCTGGATAAAGTTGGTTACTGGTCAATGGAGTCTTGGGGCGGAGCTACCTTCGATTCATGTATCCGTTATTTAGGTGAAGATCCTTGGGAGCGCATTAGAGCATTAAAAGCTGCGATGCCAAACACCAAACAGCAAATGCTATTACGCGGTCAAAACTTATTAGGTTACCGCCATTACGCTGATGACGTTGTACGCAAATTCGTGGAACGTGCTCATACCAACGGTGTTGATGTTTTCCGTATTTTTGATGCGATGAACGACGTGAGAAATTTAGAAACAGCAGTTAAATCAGCTGTCGATGTAGGTGCTCATGCGCAAGGCACACTTTCTTATACAGTAAGCCCTGTCCATAATTTACAAATGTGGTTAGACATGGCTAAACGTCTAGAAGATATGGGTTGTCACTCAATCTTCATTAAAGACATGGCTGGTCTACTTAAACCTTACGAGTGTGAAGAGTTAGTTAAGGGATTAAAAGCGACTGTTGACTTACCAATCGCGATGCAATGCCACGCTACTACTGGTCTTTCGACTGCAACCTATCAAAAAGCAATTGATGCAGGTATCGACATGCTAGATACGGCTATTTCCTCTATGAGTATGACATACGGTCACAGTGCAACTGAAACTATGGTTTCTATTGTTGAAGGTACAGACAGAGACACTGGTTTAGATTTAGGCTTGATGGAAGAGATCGCAGCTTATTTCCGTGAAGTACGTAAAAAATACGCAAAGTTTGAAGGTAGCCTGAAAGGCGTAGATGCCCGTATCTTAAGAGCGCAAGTACCTGGTGGCATGTTAACAAACATGGAAAATCAGCTACGTGAGCAGGGCGCTGAAGATCGATTAGATGAAGTACTTAAAGAAATTCCAAAGGTACGTGAAGATTTAGGTTTTATTCCGTTGGTTACGCCAACCTCGCAAATTGTTGGTACTCAAGCAGTATTAAACGTATTAACTGGTGAACGTTATAAATCAATTACCAAAGAAACCGCTGGTGTTCTTAAAGGTGAATATGGCTCAACAGCTGCACCAGTGAATGCGGAACTTCAAGAAAGAGTGTTAGACGGTGGTGAAGCAATCACTTGTCGTCCAGCGGATGTGATTGACGATGAAATGGAAAAACTTTCTGACGAGCTAGACCAACTAGCTGCAGAAAAGTCACTAACTCTTGCAGATGCAAAAGTAGATGATGTATTAACTTATGCATTGTTCCCACAAATCGGTCTTAAGTTCTTAGAGAACCGAAACAATCCAGATGCGTTTGAACCAGTTCCAACTGGTGAAATTGAAACTTCTGCACCAGTTCAACAAGCGCCTGCACCAGCAGACGGTGAACCAGAAGCTTACAGTGTTGCTGTTGATGGTAAAGTTTACGAAGTAGTCGTAGCGCCATCAGGTGAGTTAACTTCTGTGGTACAAAAAGGCCCACAAGAAGAAGCAGCACCTCAGCATACTCAAGTAACAAGTGGCGAAGCGTTAAATGCACCTCTTGCTGGTAACATCTTTAAAGTTCTGGTGTCACCTGGTTCGCAAGTAAACGAAGGTGATGTTGTGATCATCATGGAAGCGATGAAAATGGAAACAGAAGTAAGAGCAGCATCTTCAGGCACAGTAGCAAGTGTGAATGTAAATGAAGGTGACGCAGTGTCGACTGGCGATGTGTTATTAACCCTGGGGTAATTTATGGACGGTTTAATGACGCTTTGGCAGTCTACTGCCTTGGCCAACTTCGAGCTTGGCCAAATTATAATGATGCTTGTTGGTATGGGGTTACTCTTTCTGGCAATTGCAAAGGGCTTTGAGCCATTACTTTTATTACCAATAGGCTTTGGCGCTATTTTAGCTAATATCCCAATGGCTGGTTTTAATGAGCCAGGAGGCTTACTTTATTACGTTTATTACATCGGGATTGATAGTGGTGTTTTCCCACTACTGATCTTTATGGGCGTAGGCGCTATGACTGACTTTGGCGCTCTGATTGCAAATCCAAGAATGTTACTGCTTGGTGCAGCTGCCCAATTTGGTATTTTCGCCACTTTATTTGGCGCAATTCTACTGAACTTTGTTCCTGGCTTTGACTTTAGTTTGCAAGACGCATCGGCCATCGCAATTATCGGTGGAGCGGATGGTCCAACGGCAATATTCCTTGCTTCAAAATTGTCGCCTGACCTACTTGGAGCAATTGCTGTTGCGGCATATTCATACATGGCATTGGTACCGATTATCCAACCGCCAATTATGAAAGCCCTAACGACACCTGAAGAACGTCAAATTAAAATGGAACAGTTAAGAACCGTTAGTAAGAAAGAAAAAGTCTTATTTCCGTTAGCTGTACTTATTTTGGCGGCTATGTTCTTACCTGCAGCAGCACCTTTAGTTGGTATGTTCTGTTTAGGTAACCTGATGAAAGAAGCTGGTGTGGTTGATCGCTTAAGCAAAACTGCACAAAACGAATTAATCAATATCGTTACTATTTTCTTAGGTCTAGCGGTAGGCTCTAAGTTAAGTGCAGAAGCATTCTTAACGGTTGATACTCTTGGTATCTTAGCCTTGGGTGCAGTTGCATTTAGTATTGGTACAGCAGCAGGTGTATTAATGGCTAAGTTAATGGGCAAATTCAGTAAGTCGCCTATCAACCCATTATTGGGAGCCGCTGGCGTATCAGCAGTACCAATGGCTGCACGCGTGGTTAACAAAGTTGGCTTAGAAGCCAATCCGCATAACTTCTTACTAATGCATGCAATGGGACCAAATGTTGCTGGTGTATTAGGTTCAGCTGTAGCGGCTGGTATCTTACTGGCTTTAGTAGGTGGTTAGACGTTCGGTTTAGCAAAAGTTATAGCAAAGAGGCTCAATATATATACCCAAACTACCTCAAAATACGTGATTCAGCGTTTTCACAGGGACTTAATATCAAGACGCAGCTAGCAGGAATGGTCAACCCCTTTCAATTAGCTGCAACACAGAGAGTAAGTTCCTGTGAAGCGCCCTCCCTATAAAAAACAAAAGATGGGTTGGTTTAAAAACGATTTATGCTGTGTTATTGATTTTAACAAGGGAGCAACCATTCTTTGCAATCAATGCCGTGCCTAAATCGTTTTTAATTCCAACTGAAACCAGCATCTTGAGGTAGTTTGGGTATATGAACCTCTTTTAATTGAGCGATATTTTGCTCAGAAATAGCAAAATATAACGTAATTAAATGGCTTTGCAGATTGTTGAATTTGTGCACGTTTGTTATACTTTTACCCCGTCCTGATATACATCCAAAAATAATAAATAAATCGCTGAATTTTTGTTCAAGCGATGTTTTTGTTTTTCTTGTTTGTAGGTATCGCATTCTAATTTGTTAAGGTTTGTATGACTACTCGATATATATTCGTAACTGGCGGCGTTGTTTCTTCATTAGGTAAGGGTATCGCAGCAGCTTCTCTAGCAGCTATTCTTGAAGCAAGAGGTCTTAAAGTAACTATTCTTAAGCTTGACCCTTATATTAACGTTGACCCGGGCACAATGAGTCCAATCCAACACGGTGAAGTATTTGTTACTGAAGATGGCGCAGAAACAGACCTTGATTTAGGTCACTATGAACGCTTCATCCGCACCAAGATGACAAAGAGAAATAATTTCACTCAAGGTCGAGTTTACCAAGACGTATTAGCAAAAGAACGTCGTGGTGATTACTTAGGCGCAACTATTCAAGTTATCCCTCATATTACTAACGACATTAAGAGCCGTGTTGTAGATGGTGCAGAAGGCATGGACGTAGCGATTGTTGAAGTTGGTGGCACAGTTGGTGATATCGAGTCACAACCTTTCTTAGAAGCATTACGTCAGTTAGGCACAGAAGTCGGTCGTGAAAATGCGATGTACATGCACTTAACGTTAGTGCCTTATTTAGGTGCTTCTGGTGAAATCAAAACAAAACCAACTCAGCACTCAGTTAAAGAGTTGCGTTCGATTGGTATCCAACCTGACATTTTAGTTTGTCGTTCAGATCGAGCTATTCCGCCGAATGAAAAAGCAAAAATCGCATTATTCACTAACGTGGAAGAAAAAGCGGTTATTAGCTTAAAAGATGTAAGCTCAATTTATCAGATCCCTGCACTACTTAAGTCACAAGGCTTAGATGAGATCGTTTGTCGTCGTTTCCATATTGATGCACCAGAAGCTGATTTATCTGAGTGGGAACAAGTATTATACGAAGAGTCGAACCCAACGGGTGAAGTGACAATTGGTATGGTCGGTAAATATGTTGAATTAGCAGATGCCTATAAATCTGTTAATGAAGCATTAAAACACGCAGGTTTGAAAAAGCGTCTGACCGTAAATATTCAATATGTTGATGCTCAAGATGTGGAAGTTAAAGGCGAAGCAATTTTATCTGACTTAGATGCGATTTTAGTACCAGGCGGCTTTGGTGAGCGTGGTACAGAAGGCAAGATGATCGCCGCTAAGTATGCTCGTGAGAATAAAGTTCCTTACTTAGGCATTTGTTTAGGTATGCAAGTCGCGTTAATTGAATTTGCCAGAAACGTTGCTGGTTTAGAAGGCGCACACTCAACTGAATTTGATCCTGAAACCCCACACCCAGTTGTTGGTTTGATCACTGAATGGTTAGATGCGGAAGGACAAGTTGAATTAAGAAACGAAACTTCTGATTTAGGTGGTACGATGCGTTTAGGTGCGCAGAAGTGTTACCTTAAACAAGGTTCAAAGGCTCGTGAAGTTTATGGTGATGAATGGATCACAGAGCGTCATCGCCACCGCTACGAAGTAAACAACAATTACATCGAGCAACTAGAAAAGGCAGGCTTAGTATTTGGCGGTTTATCTGAAGATAAGAAGCTCGTGGAAATGATCGAGATACCAGAACACCCTTGGTTCGTAGCTGGTCAGTTCCACCCTGAATTTACTTCTACGCCACGAGATGGTCATCCTCTATTTGAAGGTTTCGTTGGCGCAGCTGGTGAATTCGTAAAACAAAAATAATAAAAAACGCAGCCTATGGCTGCGTTTTATCTATGTACCCGTTAAATTAGTATTAACAACTCATTAAGGGATCGAATATGTCTCAAATCGTTAAAGTTATTGGCCGTGAAGTGATGGATTCTCGTGGTAATCCAACCGTTGAAGCGGATGTTTATTTAGAGTCAGGTGCGTTTGGCCGTGCTTGTGCTCCATCTGGAGCGTCAACAGGCTCACGCGAAGCTTTAGAGTTACGTGACGGTGATAAGTCTCGTTACTTAGGTAAAGGTGTGTTAACAGCGGTTAGCAACATTAATGAAAAAATCGCGCCTGCGCTACTTGGCAAAGACGCACAATTGCAAGTTGCAATTGACCAAACTATGTTGGACTTAGACGGTACAGACAACAAAGCTGTATTAGGTGCTAACGCGATTCTTGCTGTATCTCTAGCAAATGCAAAAGCAGCTGCACTAGAAAACGGTATTGCGTTATTCGAACACATTGCTGACCTAAATGGCACTCCGGGTGAGTACTCAATGCCTGTTCCTATGATGAACATCTTAAACGGTGGTGAGCACGCAGATAACAACGTAGACATCCAAGAATTCATGGTTCAGCCTGTATCAGCGCCAAACTTCAAAGAAGCACTTCGCATGGGTGCGGAAATCTTCCATGAACTGAAGAAAGTATTAAACGAAAAAGGTTTAAACACTGCAGTTGGCGATGAAGGCGGCTTTGCTCCTAACTTAGCTTCAAACGAAGAAGCATTAGCGGTAATTGAACAAGCTGTAACACGTGCAGGCTACAAGTTAGAGGAAGACGTAACGTTAGCATTAGACTGTGCATCTTCTGAATTCTACAGCGATGGTGTTTACGACCTTAAAGGTGAAGGTAAGCAATTTGACGCAGCAGGTTTCTGCGATTACTTAGCTGAGCTAACAAATAAATACCCAATCGTTTCTATCGAAGATGGTTTAGACGAGTCTGACTGGGATGGCTGGAAGTTACTAACGGATAAGATTGGTGACAAGATCCAATTAGTAGGTGACGACTTATTCGTAACTAACACTAAGATCTTAAAAGAAGGTATTGAGAAAGGCGTAGGTAACTCTATCCTTATCAAATTCAACCAAATCGGTTCATTGACTGAAACACTTGAAGCTATCCGTTTAGCAAAAGAAGCTGGTTACACAGTAGTTATCTCTCACCGCAGTGGTGAAACAGAAGATAACACTATTGCTGACTTAGCAGTAGGTACAGCGGCAGGCCAAATCAAAACTGGTTCTCTATGTCGTTCTGACCGTATTGCTAAGTACAACCAATTACTTCGTATTGAAGAACAACTTGGTGAAGTTGCTTACAAAGGCCGCAGCGAAATTCGCGGTAAGGCTTAATAAAGCTTTAATCGGAACAAGAGGGAGTGCATTGCACTCCTTTTTTTTTGCTCTGAAAACAGAACTCTCAACGGCTAAAAAAATTGTCTTGTTGAACAAAATATAAACTGTTGCTTTAATAGGCGAATAGCACAGTAATACGCTAGTCTAGGGTTATGACACAAAAATCAGAGCAAACCTTGTTATGGCAACAAAGAACCAATCAGCAGCTATTTGCTGAGCTTTGCAATGCCCTTTATGAAAGAGAACTTGCTCGATTAGCAAATGATTCAAAACTAGAACTTAAAACGCTACAAAAGCGTTTGTCCTCCTTGCCCTATTACATAAAAAAAGCAGCAGGACATATCAGTGACCTCTACACACCACTCGATTTAGATACACAAAATGGCTCTTGGATAGCAGCTCAAGCAGTTAAGCCATTTAGTATGAAACTCGTTCCAGAAAAAACGCATGAGTTTTACTATCAACATGCCAAAATGGCGCTAGTCACACCAATAAGCGTAAGCCATTCAGGAATAGAGCAAGTCGTGCTAGATAGCATAGATGAAATTTCAGTGACTGAGCAAAAGCTACACTGTAATGAGCATGGTTGGTTTCACTTTGATGGAACTAGTGAAGAGCAATCTCCAGTAGTGAATAAAGTTCTGCTCAAACCAAGTAAGCCTGCAATGGCAGCTGCTTGTTGTGGTCATCAATGGCTAAACACCAGAAGAACGTCACCGAGATTATTGTCGTTAAGAGAAATGTTGTTAGCGACGCGAATTAATTGGCGGCAGTTCTCTAAACTAATGGTTATAAAAAAATAAGCCCAGTTTCTTTTATAAGCTCAACAGCTATTGCATAATGAAGCTAATATCGAGATAGGCTAATGATGGCCTACAACTAAGTGGATAGTTCGTGCGACCCGTTAATATTGTTTTGCTCATTGTGTTTTTATTGCTGCAGCACCGATTATGGTTTGGCCATAACGGCTTGCAGTTTTATAACCAACACAGACAAGAAGTTAACGAGTTAAAGCAGGGCAATGATGAGTTAAACAAAAGAAACGAATTGTTAGCTGCTGACGTTAACGATTTGAAAGTGGGACTTGAAGGGATTGAAGAAAGGGCTCGAAATGAGCTTGGTATGATCCGCGAAAACGAAACTTTCTTCCGCTTAGTGCCAAAGAAAAAAGAACGAGAATAATGAGTCAGTTTCCTTCCTTGGCGGTTGTTATTCCTGCTGCTGGTGTTGGTAGTAGAATGCAAGCAGGCCAGGCTAAGCAATATTTAACACTTCACGATAAAACTATCTTAGAGCACACAGTAAATAAGTTTCTGGCTTTAGATTTTGTAAATAAGATCTATTTGCCTGTTTCAGATACTGACGAAATGTTTGCTCAATTACCGATTGCTTCAACTGATAAAGTAGTGCGAGTTGCAGGTGGTAAAGAGCGAGCCGACTCAGTATTAAATGGTTTAAAGCAGGCTACCTCAGATGGTTGTGACTGGGTGATGGTTCATGACGCGGCAAGACCGTGTGTCAATGAAGAAGATATTCGTAGTCTTTATCAAGTTTGCCTAGATAAAAATCAAGCGGGTATCTTAGCAACGCCTGTGCGTGACACCATGAAAAGAAGTAATGCTGATAATGAAATCACTGCAACAGTTGACCGCAACGGGTTATGGCATGCACTTACGCCCCAATGCAGTAAAGCGTCTGACTTACAAGTTGCATTAGAGCAACAGTTACAAACTGACGGGCGAGTAAGTAAAGTCATTACAGACGAAGCATCTGCTTTGGAATTCGCTGGCTATCCAGTCAATTTAGTTCAAGGCAGCGTAAAAAATATTAAGATCACTTTGCCAGAAGACTTAGAACTGGCGGAGTTTTACCTTTCAGGAATAAATAAATGAGAATAGGTTTTGGATACGACGTACACAAGTTTGGTGGTCAAGGACCAATTACCTTAGCGGGCGTTAAAGTGCCTTACGAACAAGGTTTTATTGCCCATAGTGATGGTGATGTTGCTATCCATGCTCTATGTGATGCAATGTTAGGTGCATTGGCATTGGGAGATATTGGTAAACATTTCCCAGATACCTCTGACGAGTTTGAAAATATTGATAGTCGAATTTTGCTACGCCACGTAGTTAAGGTTGTGACTGAACAAGGTTATAAACTAGGTAACTGCGATTTAACTATTGTTGCCCAAGCGCCAAAGATGGCGCCACATATTGAACAAATGCGTGCAACTTTGGCCGCAGATTTAGAAGCGGATATTTCGCAAGTTTCAGTGAAAGCGACGACAACGGAAAAGTTAGGGTTTGAAGGGCGTAAAGAAGGCATTTCTACCCACGCTGTCGTATTGTTGGAAAAAAGGTAACGGTAGCTGTGACACAAGATTATCAACAAGATTGGGACCTATCTCACTGGCAGCATTTATACGGTGATGTGACTTCTGAAGCTGACTTTAAATTACAACCTGAAGACTTTGTCGTAACTGAACAGCTGAGTTTCGAACCTTGTGGTGAAGGGGAACACCTGTTCTTACTTATTGAAAAACGACAGCTCAACACGCAGCAAGTTTGTGAGTACCTCGCTAAATTCTTCTCAAAGCGCTTAAGAGACATTGGCTATGCAGGCTTGAAAGACAAGCAATCGGTATCTCGTCAGTGGTTCTCAGTGCAAATGAATGTGCTAACACAACCTGATTTATCAAAGCTACAAGCAGACGGGATCACGTTAGTTAAAGCGGTAAGACATAACCGTAAGTTAAAAATTGGTGCTTTGTCGGCAAACCATTTCGATATTCGTTTAGGAAAAGTAAGCAACGTCGAAGCTTTATTTCAACGTTTAGAACAAGTGAAGTCTGGTGTACCAAATTATTTTGGTGAGCAGCGCTTTGGTTTTAAGGGCAATAATTTAAATTGGGCCAATAGAATGGCTGATGGCGAGGTGATCAAAAACAAAAAGATCAAGGGCTTTGCACTCTCAGCGAGTCGTTCTTATTTATTTAACCAAGTGATCAGTGAACGCATAAGTCAGGGTATATTCAATAAGCCACAGCAGGGCGACGTGTTTATGCTGTCAGGCTCAAATTCATTCTTCTGTGAGTCAGTTACTGAGGATATTGAAACAAGACTTAACGAACGCGACATTCATATTTCAGCACCTTTATTTGGTCAAGGTGAACTAGTTTCTACCGAGAAAACATTAGCGCTAGAAGAACAAGTTGTTGAGCCTTTTGAAAACTGGTTAAACATGCTGGTGGACAATGGGTTAAAGCAAGAGCGACGAAGTATAGTGTTATACCCAGAAAATCTTACTTGGCAACAAGTTGAGCAAGACGTTCATGTTAGTTTCGATTTGCCTACTGGCTGCTTTGCAACATCAGTACTTAGAGAGTGCATAAAGATAAGAGTACAAGAGGAAACAAATGAAGATTCTGATCAGTAATGACGATGGTGTTCATGCTCCTGGAATAGAAGCACTTTATAACGAATTAAAAGAAATTGCCGATGAAATAACTGTGGTTGCGCCAGACCGTAATTTAAGTGGTGCAAGTAGCTCGTTAACACTTACTAACCCACTACGACTGCAGCAACACAAAAATGGCTTTTATAGTGTAAATGGTACGCCTACAGATTGCGTTCATTTGGCGATTAATCAACTACTAACGTCTCCGCCAGACATAGTAGTAGCCGGTGTAAATCACGGTGCAAATTTGGGTGACGATACTTTTTACAGCGGTACGGTTTCGGCCGCAGCTGAAGGTAGAAATTTGGGATTACCTGCGGTTGCCGTGTCTTTAGTGAGTCATCAAGAAGAAAACTTATTAACAGCGGCAAAAGTTGCACGAAAAATTGTTGAAAACCTGCGCCATGATCCCATACCCTTTGATCAGATTTTAAATGTGAATGTCCCTGATGTGTCATTTGATAACATCGCTGGATATGAAGTAACTCGACTGGGTAGCCGCCATAAAGCGGAGTTAATGGAAAAACAGAAAGATCCTTGGAACAGAGATATATATTGGTATGGTAAGTTAGGGCCTGAACTCGATGCAGGGGAAGGCACTGATTTTAATGCAATTAACAATAATAAAGTTTCAATTACGCCGTTAAAAATAGACATGACGGCATACGACAGTATTCAAACTGTCGCTAATTGGATGGAAAAAATAAAAAGTTAACAATATGAATCAATTTGCCCGTAGTGGCCTTAAGTTAGCACAATTATTACAGACCCTTGGCATCACCAACCAAAAGGTATTAGAAGCAATTGCTGATGTCCCTAGGCATATTTTTGTTGAACAAACATTAGCGCATAAAGCTTATGAAAATACGGCATTACCTATTGGCCAAGGGCAAACGATTTCTCAGCCATATACTGTTGCCTTAATGACACAAATACTGGTTGAACATGGTGTAACCACTAATGTATTAGAAATTGGCACTGGTTCGGGTTATCAGGCCTCTATTTTGGGAAAAATTTTTGACAAGATCTTCTCGGTGGAAAGGATCAGAGCGCTGCAATTTATCGCCAAAAAGCGGTTACAAATGTTGGACATTTATAATGTTCAAATGAAGCACGGTGACGGTTGGAATGGTTGGCAATCAAAAGCGCCATTCGACGCCATTATTGTAACTGCTGCGCCTACTGAAGTTCCTGAGCAATTAAAACTTCAGTTGGCAGATGGTGGTATTTTGGTTCTTCCAGTCGGCGAACAAGAGCAAACGCAAACACTAAAGTCTATTGTTCGTCGCGGTGATGAGTTTATTGAGAAGTCTTGGGAAGCGGTTAAGTTCGTTCCCCTAGTACCTGGTGATACTATTTAATGAAATTATTTACTAATTTATACGACGCTTGTTTGCGTTGGGCAAAGCACAAGTATGCTTCGACGTATTTGGCATTATTAACCTTTGCGGAGTCAGTCTTCTTTCCTATTCCACCAGATGTAATGTTGGCACCTATGGTGTTAGCTCGTCCGAAAAAGGCATGGTTTCTTGCATCTTTGACAACTGCGGCGTCCGTGTTAGGTGGTATCGCAGGTTATTTACTTGGCGTATTTTTATATGAGCCTGTTGTACTACCGTTTGTCGAAATGATGCAATACCAAGATAAGTTAGACGCTATCATTGAATACTTTAACAAGTACGGCGTTTGGGTTGTGTTTTTAGCTGGTTTTACGCCAATTCCCTATAAGTTATTTACGGTAAGCGCTGGCATGTTATCTATGGCGTTTCTGCCGTTCCTTATTGCTTCTGCTGTTGGCCGTGGTATGAGATTCTTCTTAGTTGCAGGTATTTTGTACTGGGGCGGAGAAAAGATGGAACACAAGCTTAGGCAGTATATTGATGCTATTGGCTGGGCAGTTGTAGCTTTAGTTATCGGTTTTATTATCTATAAGCAGGTATTCTAAAAACTCATTATGAAGTGGCTGTTTAGTATTACGCTTATTTTATTTTTATCGGCTTGTACAACAAGAAAGGGACCAGCGCCTATTTCCGATATTAGTGGTAAGCGTTATTACAATTCTGAATCTAAAGGCTTGTTAAAAACTAAACAGCACAAAGTCAAAAAAGGCGAGACCTTATACTCGATTGCTTGGCGAGCTGGCATTGATTACAGGCAATTAGCTCGTGCCAATAAAATTGCTAAGCCTTATCAAATATTTCCGGGGCAAACTCTAACTCTTCAGACCAGTTCGCAAACGCAGATAGCTTCCACTTCTTCTAGTAAAAATAAAAAAGAAATATCTCAGCAATCAAAAAATCATAAAAAACCTATTGCAAATAAAAATTCAGGGGAGTACGGTAAATCTCAACAGGATCAAAAAGATAAAAAACTAGTTAAAAAAGATCCTTTCCCAAGTAAGGTACGCAAATGGCGATATCCCAACAAAGGGAACATTATCGAGTCTTATTCGGCTAAAGAAAATGGTCACAGTGGTCTCGATTTTGGTGGTAAAGCCGGCGATCCTATTTATGCTGCAGCAGATGGTAAGGTAGTTTACGCTGGAAGTGCGCTTAGAGGTTATGGAAATCTTATTATTGTTAAACACAATAATGATTATTTGAGTGCTTATGCTCACAATCAGTCATTGTTAGTAAAAGAACAGGACTGGGTAAAGGCAGGTCAAGTTATTGCTAAAATGGGTAATACTGGCACCGATAGAGTGAAACTTCATTTTGAAATTCGCCATCGGGGACGTTCAGTAAATCCAACTAAATACTTGCCAAGGAGATAAGGACTCGTCGTTTAACTGGCCAATTTACAAGATGTAAAGGGGTCTCTAGGAGGCGTACAATGAGTCAAGATGTTGTAATAGAAGTTGAACTAGATTCAGATGTTGAGATGGAAATCGACGAAATCGTAGCCGATTCTGAAGCCATCAAAGCACAGAGTACAGCGGATGACAAAGACGAAGAAGTGTTTGCCAAAGCTGACCAACCCAAAAACCTTGATGCTACTCAAATCTATCTGAGTGAAATCGGATTTTCCCCACTGTTAACTGCCGAAGAAGAAGTGTTCTTTTCGCGCAAAGCACTCAAAGGCTGTGAAGCCTCTCGTAAAAGAATGATCGAAAGTAACCTACGCTTGGTTGTTAAAATCGCTCGCCGGTACAACAACAGAGGTTTGGCATTATTAGATCTAATTGAAGAAGGTAACTTAGGTTTAATTAGAGCTGTCGAGAAATTTGATCCAGAGCGTGGCTTTAGATTTTCTACCTATGCTACTTGGTGGATACGCCAGACCATTGAACGGGCTATCATGAACCAAACTCGAACCATTCGTTTGCCAATTCATGTGGTAAAAGAACTAAATGTGTATTTAAGAACGGCGAGAGAGTTAGCGCAAAAATTAGATCATGAACCAACGGCTGAAGAAATTGCTGAAACCTTGGATAAGCCAGTAGAAGATGTATCTAAAATGTTGCGTTTAAATGAGAAGATCAGTTCAGTTGATACGCCAATTGGCGGTGACTCTGATAAAGTGCTGCTTGATATCATTGCGGACGATATGGGCAAAGGCCCTGAAACTAAGATCACAGACCAAGATATTAACCAGAATATAGTTCATTGGTTAGAGCAGCTTAATCCAAAACAAAGGGAAGTGTTGGCAAGACGTTTTGGTTTATTAGGTTACGAGCCTTCGACTCTAGAAAATGTTGGTGCTGAAATTGGATTAACAAGAGAACGAGTGAGACAAATCCAAGTTGAAGCACTACGTCGATTAAGAGATATGGCTTTGCAAGAAGGCTTGAACATGGAGTCGTTATTCAAAGTCGAAATGCTTTAGCCGCAAAGAGCGTTGATATGAAAAGCCGTTAGTTTACTAACGGCTTTTGTGCTTATATGGACTTTAGAGTAAAGCATGTTGGTGGCAGCATGAGATAAAGCTGAATTAGTCACATTTTAATAGTTGAAAACAAAGATATGATTTTGATTTGAACTATGCGACGCGAATAGTCTCATATATTATGTAAGTAGTTATTTTTATTGGTTAATAGATTATGGAACAAGATCAAGTTAGTGAACAAAAACAACCTCCATTTTTAATCTATGCAGTCGTTATCGTTGTTATTCTAGCGGCCGTAGTATGGTTAGTTCTCATTCCAGAACAAGAAGAGCCTAAGCCTCGACAACCTGTTGTTGCTGAAGTTGAGGCAACAAACGAAGTAGATATTATGCCTACTATCGAGCAAGCAGAGGAAAATGATCATGAAGTTGCTGAGCAGGAAAGCCTTGCTGTCGATACTCTACAGCAGGTAGAACAAGAGCCTGAAATAACAACAACGACTATTGCAAAAGTGCATGATGACAATTGGCTGATGGCTAAAATTGTTGAATTAGTACCTAATTCTGTTCTAACTGACTTGGTTGTAGAGCAAGACTTGATCAGTAATTTTGTGGTGTTTGTCGATAATGCTTCAAGAGGCGAGTTGGTTACCCAGTTCAGTCCATTACAAGCGCCAAAAGATAAATTTAGTGCTCAGCAAGTAGAAGGCGACTTACTAAGTTTTGAATTAAATGAAGCTGACTTTGCTCGTTATAATGATTATGCAGAACTATTTGTAGCTCTGTCATTGGATAAAAGCCTTACAATTTATAAAGAACTAACACCTGCAATTGATGAAGCCCATATGGAGCTAGGTTATGAGGCTGGCACCTTTGATCGTAAATTGAAAAGAGCATTAGATTTTTTAATTGACGCTCCAGTACTTTCTGAAGATGCGAAATTAGTTGCGCCTTCAGCCATGTACCAATTTGCTGATGCTGAGCTCGAAGGGTTAATGTCGATCCAAAAGTTGTTGTTGCGAATGGGACCTGAAAACCAACAGAAGATCCGAGCTAAACTAGTTGAGTTTAAGCAGGCATTATAAGAATACTGAGCAGATGTTGCTGCTGCAACATCTGTATATTTGGTGAGTTACGCCTTGTTTGAGCTTAACTTTTCTTGCAAATCGGCTTTTACCAACTCAATAGCATCTAACGCGGTTTGAGCTGGTATTTCATTTGATTCTAATAAGTAAATGAGATCGACCGCTAGTTTTACATGCTCAGGAGCATTATCTAGCGGTGAGCTTTGTTCCTGATCAGTCATCTCTGACTTCTCTTGATGTCATAAACTCCATTGCTCTTTCAATGGCTTCTTTAACATTCATTTCCATTTCATATCGCTCAGCAGCAGGCATGTAAAACGCCATATCCACTTCATGTCGAATATACTTTGCTGGAAGCTGATTAAGTACGATACAACATAAGTCAGATAGAAACTCGAAGCTGAATTTTTTATCAAGGTCATTTAAGTTTATATAATCTACGACCAGCTTTTCGTAATAATTGTGAATGTCATCATTTAACTGCATGTTAGATCCTTATACGTTAGCCATTAACTTAAACAATAGCAGTTCGGTTAAGTTTTAAAAGTTATTTCTTGTCCGTAAATACTGTAATTGCTGCGTGGATAAGTTGCATGTGAACTTGAGTTAAAGCAGTGATATTTCTTTGATATCCCCCACCAATTACCGCAGCGACTGGGATACCAAGCGCTTTTGCCTTTGAAAATACTATTTCGTCTCTGGCCAATACACCCGCAGTGGTAATATTGAGAAGGCCAAGGTCGTCATTCTCGTGAATATCAACACCAGCGTCGTAAAATATAAAGTCAGGTTTGAAAGCATTAATTGCGGTATCTAGTGTGTCGTTAACCTCAGATAAATAGTTATCATCAGTTAGGGCTTTTTCTAGGCCAATATCCCAATCACTAGCTTGTTTTCTTGCTGGGAAGTTCTTTTCACAATGAATAGAGCAGGTGAAAATTGCTGGTTCTTGCTCGGCACAAGTTGCGGTGCCGTCACCTTGATGTACATCACAATCAAAGATAAGTACTCGACTGGCTCTACCCTGCTCAATGAGTTGTTTAGCAGCTAACGTCAGATCATTGAATACGCAAAAACCAGAACCAAAGTTTGGATGAGCATGGTGGTAGCCACCTGTTAGGTTAATTGCTACACCTTGTTCTGCTGCGATATGAGCAGTCAACAAAGTGCCCGATACCGCCGTTAGTGTTCTTTTGACAAATTGTTCAGACCAAGGAAAACCAATGCGTTTCATTGCTTTTTCGGCAATCTTTCCTGAGAGAAACGCTTCTATATAGCCGATATCGTGGACGCTTGCTAACTGCGTCTTACTGATGATCTTTTCGACTGGAGTTACTGCAATTAGATGAGCGTATTCGAGCATAGCTTGGTCGTGCAAGGCTTGATATTTCTCTATTGGAAATCGATGATTCTTAGCTAAAGTCAGTTGGCTATAAATAGGGTGGAAAATCAGTGGTAACTTCAGCACAGTTACCTCTTATCATCTAGCTTTTGGATTTGCTCTTCTACTTTACTTAATGCTTGGCGACAGCGACCTAGTCTTTGCTGGTAGGTCAATACTTGTTGCTGATACTCTTGTTTGTGCTTGGTACCTTGATATTGGTGTAACCTTTGTTGTCTTTCGCTAACCATGTCTAACAAACGGCGCTCGTATTCCTGCAATTGCGAAAGCTCAGCATACAGTGACTGGCTCGATTGTGTCACGCGGTTGGCAAACTGCTTAGTTTGTTGCATTCGAGCTTTGTGTTGTTGCTTGTACTTACGTTCTTTTGTGTCAATTTGCGCGGAATTATGCAAAGACTTCAAACAGGCAAATTGCTGCGTTACTTTATCAGCGAGAAACTCTAAATATTCAGGTTCTTTTAATCGAGTTAGCTTATTAATGTTATCCCTGAGCTCAGCAAAGTAATCTGCCAGTTCATTACTCTTAGTGTTAAAAGCACTAGAAATAAAAACGTCACTGCGATTAAACCAGTTTTCTTGATCGATAGCGGATTGTTCAAATGCTATTTCAATTTGTTGTAACTGGGCAAGTAAAGCCTGAGTATTGCTTGTCACCCAGTTAGCTCCAAGCGTCGATGGCGAGCTTAATTGTCATTAGGGTAACAACAAGAGTAAAAACAGGGCGAATAAATTTATTGCCGTATCGAATGGCGGAGTGCGCGCCAGTATAAGCGCCCAACATTAAAAATATCCCCATAGCAATGCCAATCACAAAATTGACTTGGCCAAGGTAAATAAAGGCGAGCAAGGAAAAGAAGTTACTGGTGAAATTCATCGCTCTGGCTAAGCCAGAAGAAAGTAATAAGTTTATCTTGTATAAAAACAAGTTAGACACAGTCCAAAAAGCGCCAGTACCAGGACCTGCAAAGCCATCGTAAAACCCTAATGTGAGACCTTGTGTTAATTGCTTTGACTTTAACACACTGCATTTTTCTGGTAATTCGTTTGAGCTTTGCTCTTTGACTCGGTTAAACAAAGCGTATAAAGCACTGAAGCCAATAAAAACGGGTAATACCTTGTTAAGGATCTCAGCACTGATAAAATAAACAGTAATGGTGCCAACAATCGAGCCTATGGCGGTAGCAAAAAAGCTGAGACGCCAAAACACAGGATCAAACAGTTTCTTTTTGTAAAAGGTATAGCTGGCTGTAATAGAACCAAAAGTTGAAGCTAGCTTATTGGTGCCTAAAGCTAAATGAGGCGGCAGACCTGAAGACAATAAAGCAGGTACTGTCAATAAACCTCCGCCACCGGCAATCGCGTCGATAAAGCCTGCAATAAAAGCAGCGGCGATAAGCAACATGACAGTTGTTGCTGAGAGGTCAATATATTGCAGAAATTGGTTGAACAGGTCCAAAAAACAACTCGATTTATAGGTTAATGCGCGTGATCCAACAGGTATTATAACGGTGAATTCAATTAATACGAGTAGCAAATTTACTCAGCTGACAGAAACGGGTTTTTTGTTAACCCGAAGACAGTACGATAGAAACAATAAGTGCTGTTTTGAGCTATGGGTGAAAAGCGACTCCGGAGTAAATCAGTTAATTGTTGAAGATGAACGCGCGGTTTGTTTTGTAAAAACGGAAAACCTAGATTTATTGCTTGAGCTATTAACAATCAACCGATTAAGCATAGAAACGGATGCATTGCCATTAACCTCGTTCGAAAACGAACCTATGCATGCTTTGTACAGTAAATCTTTGCGTGATTATCAGAATTTAAAAAAGTTAGCCGATGCTCAGCATATTGAGTTGTTTGAACATGATATAAAACCCATAGACCGTTATTTAATGGAAAGGTTTATCCAAGGTGGTTTAGTCTACACGGGTCAATCTGTAAGCCAACCTGCAAAGAAGTTAACTAATACTAAGATCAAAAGCACGGAGTACAGCACCTCCCTGTCTCACCTTTCGATTGATATAGAATGTGACGAAAAAGGGAACTTGTATTCTATTGGTTGTTATAGCTCTGATCTGAATGGCGCAGAGTTTTCATCTGTTTTGTACAATTTGGAGTGGGTTGTTGAGCAGCCAACAAACGACCAAGATTGGATAGTTTGGTGCCAAAGTGAGCATGAGTTACTAAGTCGTTTTTGTCAGTTAGTCAATCACTGCGATCCTGATCTGCTTATTGGTTGGAACTTTGTTCGTTTTGATATTCGGGTATTAGTTGCAGCATCAGAACGCTTAGGGGTTGATTTAGCTATTGGTCGAGACGGCTCAAAACTTCGTTTTTCAGATGGTGTTCGTGATGGTGAGCAGAGGTATCCTGACAAAGTATACATAGCTGGCAGAGTGGCATTGGACGGCATTGAAGTAATGAAAAACGCAACTTACCAATTTAGTAGCTTTTCATTAAATAATGTGGCCTCTGAAATATTAGGTGAAGCCAAGTTAATCAATGAACACAATAGTGATAACAAACTAGCTGAAATTAAACGCCAGTATAAATACAGCCCAGTTGAGTTGGCGGAATATAATCTGCAAGACTGCAAACTTGTTAGCAAGATATTCAACCAAGAAAAGTTATTTGAGTATTTGATCACCAGAACTGAACTGACAGGCCTAGAGCTAGATAGGGTTGGTGGTTCAGTCGCTGCTTTTACCAATTTATATTTGCCGCAAGTACATAGAAAAGGATGGATAGCTCCTAATCTCGTTGCCCCTGAAAACTATGTTCACAGTCCTGGTGGTTTTGTTATGGATTCGCAGCCTGGTATTCATCAAGATGTATTAGTTTTTGATTTTAAAAGCCTGTATCCAAGTATTATCCGCACTTTTAATATCGATCCTATTGGTTTATTAGAAGCAAGAGTCTTACCAGAGGACGAGGTAATTGAAGGTTATCGAGGCGGTAGCTTTAACAGAGCAAAAGGAACGCTTGCTTCTATTTTAGATAAACTATGGGCAGCCCGAGAGAAAGCTAAAAAGGACAACCATAAGGTTTTTTCCAATGCCATTAAGATCATTATGAATAGCTTTTATGGTGTCTTAGGCTCTTCTGGCTGTCGTTTTTATGATACCAAATTAGCCAGTTCTATTACTATGCGTGGTCACTGGATACTAAATCAATCCAAAGCTTGGTTTGAGCAACAAGGACTTAATGTTATTTACGGTGACACAGATTCTATTTTCGTCAGCTTGGATGGCACAAATATGACGGCAGAGCATGCTTCACAATTAGAGCAGCAGTTGAATTCCTGGTGGCAGGCTAAACTGAAACGAGAATTTACAATTGATTGTAAATTAGAAATGGAGTTTGAAACCCATTTTGCCCCATTTTTTATGCCCACTATTCGCGGCTCAGAATCAGGCTCAAAAAAGCGTTACGCAGGGATGAAGGTGAATGATGGTAACAAGGAACTGGTTTTCAAAGGTCTTGAGAGCGTTCGTAGTGATTGGACTGATTTAGCTAAGCAGTTTCAGATTGAGCTTTATACCAGAGTTTTTGAAAATAGAGAGTATAGAGATTACGTTAAACAAACTATTGCCAAGTTAAATGCTGGTGAGCTAGATCAATTATTAGTTTACAAAAAGAAACTTAGGCAGCCATTACATAATTATACTAAAACTACGCCCCCTCATATAAAGGCAGCTCGGTCTGATCTAACGAAGAAGTATTATAAAGGAAGCACAATTAATTACGTGATCACCGTTAGTGGGCCGAAGACGATTAATGCTAATAACCTTGTTTATGACTACCAGCATTATATAGATAAACAGCTGTTGCCAATTGCGGAATCAATTTTATTGCTACAAGGTGAAGATGTTGCTTGTTTGTTTGATAATCAGCTTTCACTTTTATAAACGAAAAGTGGCTCAACAAGATTAAAAGCACCAGTTGCTCAATTTGTACTCTAATCTTTACATTTTTTGACCATTAGATCGTTAGTTTTGTGTTGAACAAACAAAAATAACTCATTAAATTTTGTAGCAATTCCTTGCCAAACCTGCATTTTTCCCCGCGACAGAAAAAAAATACCGAACTAGCTATATTAGCCAGCAAATATTACAAAAGTGTTTCGTTTTGTGTCTAACTGTAAAAAAAAATTTCAATTGGAATTGCAATTGGAAAAATCATAGTTAGTATCTTAGTTCTTAAATACTAGTTTTTATTAGTTTTTTAAGCTTAAAACAACAATATCACTTCTTAAAAGTGGTCCAGGGAGAAACATAATGTTTAACAATAATAAACTTGCTAAGTCTGTTCGCTTAGCAATTGCTTTTGGTGCCGCAGCAACTGCGCTTGCTGCTCCACAAACGCTACTAGCTGCAGATAAAGAAGCATCTGCGGAAGAAGACGTAGAAAAAATCACCGTAACTGGTTCACGTATCCGTCGTACAGAATTAGAAGCGGCAACACCAGTATTTTCATTTGATTCAGAAACGATGTCAGTTAGAGGTTTCACTAACGCTGCTGACTTACTAAACCAATCTCCTTTATTCGGTGGTTCACAAACGCCAAGTGGTGCGCAAGACAGCTTCAACGCTGGTCAAAACCAAGTTAACTTATTTGACTTAGGCACACAAAGAACCCTAACGTTGGTAAATGGTAAGCGTTTGGTTACTTCACAATCTGCTACTGAAGGTGGTTCTCAGGTTGACTTAAACTCAATTCCAGCTGCCCTTATTGATCGTATTGAGACTGTTCCTTTAACAGGTGCTGCAACATACGGTGCTGATGCGATCGCTGGTACGGTAAACATCATCTTAAAAGAAGACTATGAAGGTTTCGAAATTACCACTCAGTATGGTAACAACGATGCTGGTAATGCGAAGAGCTTCCAAATCAGCACTTTAGGTGGTGCTAACTTCTCTGATGGCCGTGGTAACGTTACATTTGGTATGGAATATACTACTGACGACGGTTTATTAGAATGTGATCAAGACTTCTTATGTAATGGTAACTATGACTGGGACAACACTCAGTCAGGTCTTGTTGACTTAGATGGTGACGGTCAAGCTGATGACTTAAATGGTGATGGTGTTATTAATGACGAAGACAGACAGTCATTCCGTACAGCTATCCAAGACAGCAAATTAGCTCTATTCACAGAATATGGCAGTGTAACCCCAGGTGGCGGTTTCTTACCTCAGTTAGGCCTAGGTGCATTCCCTGATGGCAACTTCTATGAGTTCACTAAGAACGGCGACTTGATCCAGTGTGAGCCTGGTGCTCGTAATATTCGTTCAATCACTACTCGCGGTGGTGATGAAGTTTGTGGTATTGACTTCTTCGATAGCGTAGCGCAAATCCGCTCTCCAGTTTCACGTTTCAATGCTTATGCGTCATTTAACTATGACCTAACCGATGAATTACAATTTAAGACTGATTTCATCTATGCGAACACAAAAGGTTCAGAGCTAGTTAACCAAGGTGGTTTCCAAACTGGTTTCTTCGGCGGTACTTCTGCCGCATTAACTTTACCAGTTAGTAACCCTTACTTATCAAGCCAAGCTCGCCAAGCTCTGCTTGACGCAGGTCACACTGGTGATACTTTCTCGTTACACCGTTTTAACAATGACTTAATTGGTTTAGGCGGAAACTCAAACGAAACTCATGTTTGGCGTGCAACAGCTCAACTATTAGGTGAGTTTTCTATCGGTGATCATGATTTCTACTGGGATGTATCAATTGTACACGGTAAATCAGATATCCTTGTTAAAACGACAGGTATTGTTGATGGGCGTTTCCTAAACGCGATCGACGCTCGTACAGTTAACGATGAGCTTCTTGAAAAAATCCGTCTTCAAGATCCTAACAACCCTGACGACGATTTAGCTGACTTAAATGCTGCTTTATTAGCACTTCAAGGTGCTAACGGTGGTGACACAGCGAACTTCCAACGTGGCGACATTATTTGTGGCGCGTTCGCAGACTTAGCTGCTAACACATTAGAGGGCTTTAACTCTCGCGCAAGCGGCAGTGGTCTAACTGATGAAGATATTCCATTCTTAGATGGTTGTGTACCATTGAATATCTTCGGCTCTCAAGCTTCTCCTGAATCTCTAGAGTTTATTACTGGTGGTTCTCAGTTAGCATCTTCAGACAACACGCAAACAGTTTATACAGCTAACTTAGGTGGTACAGTAATGGAACTACCTGCTGGTTACTTAGATTTTGTAGTGGGTACTGAGCGTCGTATTGAAAAAGGTAACTTCTTACCGGCTGTTGGTTTAAGAGTTCCTCTAACTCGTTCTAGTATTAGTACGCCAGTTGTAGGTGGCTTTGATACTGAAGAGTACTACGTAGAATTTGCTGCACCTATTGTTTCTGAAGAAATGGATATTCCATTTGTTCAAGCTCTAGAAGTTAGCGGTGCATACCGTTATCAAGAGTTCAACACGCAAGCTCCAGCTGGCTTTGACGACAGAACAACTGACGCTGACGTATACCAGTTGAGCTTAATGTGGCAGGTGAATGATGATTTAGGTATCCGTGCGACTAAATCTTCAGCTTTCCGTAACCCATCAATTAATGAGTTATTCCAACCTCAATCACAAGCGTTCATCAATGGTGATGACCCATGTGATGCTCGTTCAGTTGGTTTAGGTCCTAACCCTGATGTGCGTCGTGCGAACTGTCAGGCTATCGGTATCGATACAACTACATTTACATCTAGCATTCAAGACGGCACTATTTCAAACGGTATCGTATCGGGTAACCCTAACTTAGATCCAGAGACAAATGAGTCTTACTCTTATGGTTTAGTTTACGCCCCGTCATTTGTTGAAGGTCTTGAAATTGCTGTAGATTACTACAACTTAGAAATTGAAGACTACATTGATGATGTAGACTTTGAGACAAACGCAGCAACATGTTACGACTCAAACGACTTCCCTAATGAAGCGGCTTGTAGCACATTCATTCGTGACACTGACTTCCAAGTTATTCAAGTAACGGAAGGTCCTGCAAACGTTGCATTATCAACATTTGAATCTGTAACAATGCGTGTGTTCTATGAAATGGACCTTGCAGAGTACGGTTCTTTAAGCTTTGATGCCTTCACTCAGCACAACATCACAAATGAGTTCCAAGCTACGCCTGCTTCAGAAGTTGAAGAAGATGTAGGTGACTTCGCTGACCCAGATTGGCTTGGTACAGTGGACACTAACTGGGAATACGGCGACTTCTTAGTAAGCCATCGCCTACGTTGGCAGGGTTCTGTTAAGATCGATGCTTTAGAGCAACGTTTATACGTAGTAGATCCTCAGCAAAATGATGATGGTGTGTACAGCGGTAACTTTACTAACAAGACAGACGCTCGATTCCTTAATGACTTAACAGTTCGTTATTCATTTGGTGACTCATCATCTGTTCAGCTAAACGTACTTAACTTATTAGACCGTAAGCCAGATGAAAATGGCATTCTTGCTGAAGCTGCAACTCACTTCACGAACGATGAAAGATTAGGCAGACGTTTCAGCTTACGCTTCAATACAAAGTTCTAAGTTAGCGTTTTGCTATAAAAAGCAGGAAATCGGTATCATCGATTTCCTGTGAATATGTAAATATAATTTTACAAAATAAAAACCAGCAACCCAGTTGCTGGTTTTTTTTTGACCGCATGTATTACCTTTTGCCCAATTAGTTCAATGCTTGATCAGTTTTTTTTCATTTTTTATCGTCTAACGCTTAAAAAGTAGGCGCTTTAGCCGCTTTTGAGGTTGACCAGAAGAAATTAATAAAGTTAATATCAAGGCGTTCAACTGATCGTTCTGGGCGTTCACCTTGTTTGATAGCTTCTGATCAGTGCCTTTCTAGGCAACAACTAAAAAACTAAAAAAATTGAATCACTGAATAAAGTGGTCCAGGGAGAAACTTCATGTTTACAAATAACAAACTTGCTAAGTCTGTTCGCTTAGCAATGGCCTTTGGTGCTGCCTCGACAGTACTACCAGCGGCGCAAGCAATCGCTGAAGAAGGTGCAGAAGAAATCGAGAAAATCGAAGTAACGGGTTCTCGTATTAAACGTGCGGATATGGAAGGCGCAAACCCAGTACAAGTAATTACAAGAGACGATATGGTTGTTTCTGGTATTGCTAACATGGGTGATTTACTACAAGAAATTCCTGCAGTTGCTGGTGCTGGTACAAACACAGCAGTTAACAACGGCGGTTCAGGTGCTATCCGTGTATCTCTTCGTGGTCTAGGTTCAGATCGTACATTGGTACTTTTAAACGGTCGTCGTGTTGTAGCTTCTGGTTCAGGCGCTGACAGCTCAGTTGACTTAAGTACTATCCCTACATCTATCGTTAAGCGTGTTGAAGTATTAAAAGACGGTGCATCAGCAATCTATGGTTCTGACGCAATCGGTGGTGTTGTAAACATTATCACACGTAACGATTTTGAAGGTTTTGAATTAAACACTCAATATGACGCATCAACGGAAAAAGGTGATGGCGAAACTAAGTCTATCGACTTCACTATCGGTTTTTCTGGTGACAAAGGTAATGCGGTATTCAACGCATACTACGTAGAGCAAGGCGCTCAATGGTCAGGTGACAGAGACTGGTCAGCATTCGAATTTGCTCTAGAAGCAGATGGCACATTCTCTAAAGGCGGTTCTTCTGCTCCACCTTGGGGTCGTTATAACGGTATCGACGGTGCAAACGGTTGTTCTTCATTCACTCACGGTGCTGCACAAGGTCCAGGTCAATCTGACCCACAAGATTTCTCTAACCCAACTGGCTATGATTGCTGGGATTGGGATAAAGACACATATAACTATGCACCAGCTAACTACCACTTAACGCCACAAGAGCGTTACGGTTTATTCGCAGCTGGTAACTACGAGTTCTCTGACTCATTACGTTTAAGCACTGAGTTAAGCTTCAGTCGTCGTACATCTGACACTAAATTAGCACCATTACCACTTGCTCCTTTAGCGTTCTTCGGTGTTACTAACGCAACTTACTCAAAAGATAACTATTACAACCAAATGTTCGGTCCTAAAGACGCGAATGGTAACTCTGTAGACATCGCTGACTGGCGTCGTCGTATGGTTGAAACTGGTGGTCGTGACAATAACTTCCGTGCAGACGTAGTAAGAGCTATGATCGCATTAAACGGTGACATTGCTGACACTGATTGGGGTTATGAAGTTTCTTATGTATTTGGTTCTAACGATACATCTACTAACCGTGCTGGCGGTGTAAACTTTGAAAAAGTTGCACAAGCTGTAGGTCCTTCTTTCCTAGACGCAGAAACAGGTAACGTTGTTTGTGGTACGCCAGAAGCTCCAATCGCAGGTTGTGTATCTTTAAATACGTTCGGTATCCCTGGTACAGAAACTGGTGTTAACCAAGAAATGATGGACTTCATTACGTTTGAAGCACATGACTTTGGTGGTAACGAACAACAAATCTTATCTGCAAGTGTATTCGGTGATGCGTTTGAACTTCCAGCTGGTACAGTTGGTGTTGCATTCGGTATCGAGCACCGTGAAGAGAAAGGTTATGATTACCCAGATGCATTAATCGCTCTAGGTATTACTTCAGGCACAACTCGTCAAGCAACTGAAGGTTCGTACACAGTTGACGAAGCGTACTTTGAAGCTAACTTCCCAATTTTAGATGGCGCTCAGTTTGCTGAAACATTAGAAGTTGACGTGGCATACCGTTATTCAGACTATGACACATTTGGTGATACTTCTAACCACAAAGTTGGTGTTCGTTGGGTACCATTCGAAGGTTTAATGGTTCGTGGTACTTCATCTACTGCATTCCGTGCACCTTCAACATCTGACCTGTTCTCAGGTGCATCTGATAACAGCCCAACAGTTGTTGACCCTTGTAACACTAACCCTACGCAATTCTGTATTGCTGATGGTGTTCCAGCTGCTGGTTTCGAGCCAATCGGTGACCAATTATCATCAACTCGTGGTGGTAACACAGACTTAACACCTGAAGAAGCTGATATCTTCACTGTTGGTTTAGTATACAGCCCTGAGTTTGTAGAAGGTTTATCACTAACTATCGACTACTGGGATATTGAAGTTACTAATGCGATTTCAACGCTAGGCGAGCAGTTAATTTTAGATAGCTGTGCAGCAAGCGGTTTATACTGTGACAAGATCACTCGTTTTGGTGCTGATAGCCCTCTTTACGGTAACTCTATCGACATTGACGACAGAAACGTTAACGTAGGTGGCATCGACTCTTCAGGTTTAGACTTCAACGTACGTTACACAACAGAAGTTGAGTATGGCCAATTAAGAGTTAACCTTGATTCAACTCGTTATGATACTTATGACATTACACAGGCTGATGGTAGCGTAGTGGAAAATGCTCACAAGTTCTTAAGAAACAGTGGTGACGGTAACTTCCCTGAGTGGAAAACTAACCTAGACGTAAGCTTAACAACTGACGAATGGTCTGTTGCTTGGGCAACTCGTTACATTGGTGAAGTTGAAGAGCCGTACACAGAGATCGAAGGTCGCGATTACCGCACTATCGAATCACAAGTTGTTCACGATGTTCGTTTCAGCTACTACTTAGACAACGCAACAATTGCTGTTGGCTTTGACAACGTATTTGACGAAGATCCACCGTTTGCAAACACTGGTTTCAACGACAACACAGATCCTAGAACATATGCAACAACAGGTCGTCACGCATACGTGAACCTAAACCTTAAGTTCTAAGACTTATATAATTTAACAAAAGCCTACTTTATAGTAGGCTTTTTTGTTTCTGTATAAGAAAGAAGATAACGGAGAGAATAATGTCTCACTTATTATGTACAGACGAAGCTTTATCTCTAGCAGTGCCTTCAGGTGACAGAACTTTGCCCTACGAAGCGCCGGAACTAAACGAAAACTATTGGTTAGAAGATGACTTCTTCAACCAAAAGGATGCATTAGCGATAGCAAATCGTTGCTTTAATAAAAAGAAGTGGAAGCTTGGTAAACCCTATACTAATGAACTTTGGCCTGGTATGAGAGCAGCTGGTGCATTAAGACCTAAAGAGTTAGCTAAAGTTGAACAATGGGTAAAAAGCAAGCTAGGAGTGACTAAGCTGTGGACTGCAGAATCCGACGAAGTTGTCGTTGATACTAATACTGCAATTTTGGTGTCAGGTGAAGAAGGTGCAGCTAGGCCTCATGTTGATAATCGTTCACTATGCAAATATGCCGCGGTGTTATATTTGAATATAAATCCAGATCCTGAAGGTGGCACTTCGTTCTATCGTTTAAGGCATTCTAATGGTGCTGCTGGAGGCAATATAGTACCAGCACCATATCGTAATTTAGTTGATGCATTAAATACTAAAGCATTGCCCAAAGAGGCTTGGTATTTAGATAAGAGCATTGATAACAAATTCAATCGCCTTATCCTGTTTAAGGGCAATATGGTGCACAGTGCCAGCAAGTATTTTGGCAAAGATAAAAGAGACAAAAGGTTAGCGATTACCTTCTTCTGGTTAGCTGAATAGTTAATATAATTTATTTATTAGCGGTCTTTGTTAAGGGGATTTAAAAAATATTTTTTTCTGAACTTATGAAAAGATCCGTGGTCTACTAAAGCTGACTTTCATTCATTATTGTTTAATAATTATTCATTAAGTTAAAAATTAATCGTATTTACAATTGAAGAATTGACTTTATATCTCATGTTTGGGAGACTCCGAAGTTGATTACCCCTCGCTTTCAGGCGAACGGGTACAGAGTAAAAGCTCTAATTTTGGCGGGCTGCGGGCCTCCAAACATAAATTTAAACACACACACATTGGTTGGGAACTATGTCTAAGATGAAACTAAATCTGGTTGCATCAGCACTTATTGGTGCAGTAGCTTTTTCTGGAGCTACGATTGCTGATCCACTAGAAAAACTTCATGCAGCAGAGCGTAAAATTCAAAAAGACGCTGCAAAATCACAAATCAAGATTGATACTATCCAAGAACAAACTCAGGATATCGTTATTGAATACCGTGGTGTTGTTGACGAAACTGAAATCAACAAGATTTATAATGACCACGTTGCTAAATTAGTTGCGGGCCAAAACGCTGAAATCAAGTCTCTTGAAGACCAAATCGGTGAGATTGAGAATACAAAGCGTAACGTTGTACCTCTAATGTATCGTATGATCGATATGTTAGAACAGTTCGTGAAAGCGGACATTCCTATCAAATTAGACGTACGTACAGGTCGTGTAGAACGTCTACGTGAAATTATGGTTAACCCTAATGTAAGTACTTCTGAAAAATACCGTCAGGTATTAGAAGCTTACGAAATTGAAAAAGACTACGGTAGTGCTGTTGAAGCGTGGGAAGCAACTGAAACTTTCGACGGTCAAGAGATCACTGCAGACTTCGTTCATGTTGGTCGTGTTGCGTTAGTTGCTCAGTCTAAAGACTTAAAGAATGCTTGGGTTTGGAACAACAGTTCTCGCTCGTGGCAGAAACTAGGTGACGAGTACCTTAAAGACATAACTAAAACTATTCGTATGGCTCGTAAACAAGCGCCATTAGATTTAGTTAAACTTCCAATTTTCGCGGCGGAGTAATAACACATGAAACAAGTTTTAAATTCATTGGTTTTAGCTGCTGCAGTTATGTCTGCAAGCTTCACGGCAAGCGCAGCTGGCGAACTTGATAAATTATTAGACCAAGTTAAAAAAGACCGTATCTCTGAAGGTCAATTAAACAAAAAGCGTGAAAGAGAGTTCTTAGCAGCTAAAGCTGACAAACAAGCTCTTCTTAGAAAAGCGCAAAACGAATTAAAAGCGGAAAAAGACCGTGGTGTTCGTTTACAAAAGCAATATGCACAAAACGAAAAAACTTTAGCAGTTCGCGCTCAAGAACTAGAAAACGCTAAGGGTACTTTAGGTGAGATGTTCGGTGTTGTACGTCGTGCGGCTAACAACACAATCGGTTCTATCTCTGCATCTATCATTTCTTCACAATACCCAGGTCGTGCTGAATTATTAGCAGAACTAGCTGAAGCTAAAGAACTTCCAACGACTAAAGAATTAGAAGAGTTATGGATTGCTTTACAAACTGAAATGACTGAGTCAGGCAAAGTAGTTAAGTTTGACGGTGAAGTTGTTAAGTTAGAAGGTGGTTCTGATGTTGAGCAAGTTACTCGTGTTGGTTCTTTCAACTTAGTTAAAGACTCTGGTAACTACTTAATCTACAACTCTGACGTACAAAAAATTCAACCTCTTGGTAAAGCAGCTGAAGCTCACTTCCGTGCTTCTGCAGAAAGCCTTGCTAATGCATCTACTGGCGAAGTTGTTCCTTTCTACTTAGACCCTTCTCGTGGTGGTATTTTGCGTCTTAACACGCAAAAAGCGACATTAGAAGATCGTTATGAGCAAGGTGGTACTCCAGGTTACGTTATCACAGCAGTATTAGCACTAGGTTTCTTAATCGCTATCATGAGCCTATTCACTACACTTACTGAAGGTTCTAAGATCAAGAAGCAACTACGTGATACAAGCAACCCTTCTGACAACAATGCATTAGGTCGTATCCTTAAGATTTATCAAGAAAACAAAGGTTCTGACGTTGAAAACCTAGAACTTAAGCTTGATGAAGCTATTCTACGTGAAACTCCACGTATTGAACGCGGTATCAACACGATCAAGATCTTAGCTGCTGTAGCACCTCTACTAGGTCTACTAGGTACGGTTATCGGTATGATCGAAACGTTCCAGCAAATTACATTATTCGGTACTGGTGACCCTAAACTAATGGCTGGTTCAATCTCAATGGCTCTTGTAACAACAGCTATGGGTATCATCGCAGCACTACCTCTAATCTTCGTACACAGCATCGTTCATGCACGTGCGAAAACTATCATTCACATCTTAGATGAGCAAAGTGCTGGTATCATCGCTGCTCACGCTGAGAAGGAGAAAGCATAATGATTTACCTGATGGGTCTATGGGAATCCGTCAGGGATTTTATTGGCACTGGCGGCTTCGTACTATACTTCGTAGCTGCTGCTCTACTTATTATGTGGGCGTTAATGATAGAGCGTTGGTGGTTCTTAACTGTAGAATATCCTAAACTTAGAAATAAGATTATTTCTGATTGGGATGCTCGAGCAGATACCACCTCATGGAGTGCACATAGGATCCGCGACGCTTGGGTTTCTGAGGCATCCGAATTACTAAACGCAAGAATGTTAATTATTAAAACTCTCGTAGCTATGTGTCCGTTAATCGGTCTACTAGGTACAGTGACAGGTATGATCACTGTATTCGATACAATGGCTACCCAAGGTACTGGTAACCCTCGTTTGATGGCTTCTGGTATTTCAATGGCAACAATCCCGACAATGGCGGGTATGGTTGCAGCGCTATCTGGTATTTTCTTCAGTACGCGTTTAGAAACGAGAGTTAAAGTGGCAAAAGAGAAGCTAGTTGATAGCTTGCCACATCACTAGGAGATTAGACTATGGCACGTAAACAACGTTTTCGTGAAGACGAGGATGCAGCAATCGATATGACTCCGATGCTAGACATCGTATTTATCATGTTGATTTTCTTCATCGTAACAACGTCTTTCGTGAAAGAGGCTGGTATCGAGGTGTTAAAGCCTAAAGCTAGTAACTCTAAATCGAACAAATCGGGCAACATCTTCATTGCTATTCGTCCAAACGGTGAAGTTTGGATGGACAAGCGTATGGTAGATATCGAACGTGTTGCTGCGAACATCGAGCGTATGCTAGCTGAACAGCCTACAGATACTGTAATTGTTCAAGCTGATAAAGAAGCAAAACACGGTGTAGTAGTTAAGGTTATGGACGCAATTAAAGCATCTGGCGACCTTAAAATTACTATAGCGGCGGAGAAAAAGTAAATGTTGAGATTTATTGCATCAATAGCAGTTGGTGTAGTAATCACATTCGGTCTGTTTGTGCTTATGGCAGAGCTAATTAATAGCGGTGCTAAGTCGAAAGACAACGAGCGCGAACAGATCATTGTCGAAATAAATACTACGCCACCAGAGAGTAAGGCGCAGCAGAGGAATCGTGTTCCACCACCGCCTCCGCCGCCGCCTAAACAGCCACCTAAGCCTCAGACTCCAGAGCCTGAGCCAGATATTGCTAGCAACAGCGGCTTTAACTTTAATATGCCAACTGTTGATGTAGGTAATACTTCTGCGGGTCTAAGCGGACCTGGCGCCCTTGTAAGAGATGGTGATGCTACACCTATCTTCCGTCAAGAGCCTAAGTTCCCGACTAAAGCAGCGCGTGATGGCATCGAAGGTTGGGTACAGCTTAAGTTTGATATTAATGAATTAGGCAACGTAGAAAACGTTTCTGTTCTTAATGCTCAACCTAAGCGTATTTTTGACCGCGAAGCTAAAAAAGCGTTACGTAAGTGGCGATATAATCCAAAAGTTGTTGACGGTAAAGCGATTAAACAAATCGGCTTAACTGTTCAACTAGACTTCAAACTAGGAGGTTAATAAACATGTTATTTAAAAAGACATTAATTACCTCAGCTTTAGTAGTACTAGGTTTATCTTTTCAAGCTGATGCTAAAGTGCCACCAGAAAAAGCCGAAGCAGTTAAACAACTGACTAAGGAACGCGGTGGTAAAGTTATGGGTCAAAGAACCGGTAAAAAAGTTCTAAAGGCTTTTGATCTTTACAACGGCGCAGAGCGCGGTGAAGACTACAAACGTACTGATGCGGAAGAACTTCAAGATACCAAAGAAGCAATTGCACTTTTGCTAGAGATAAACCCAAGTAATGAATTTGATAAAGCGACGGTGAACCGTTATATCGGTGGCATGTACGCTGGTATGGATGGCAAAGCTAAAGACGCGATTAAATTCATGAAACAAGCTGTTGAGGCAGATGTTTTGCCTTACGGCGATCATGGTGAATCTTTAAGAAACTTAGGTGCACTTTCGTTACAAGAAAAGAACTATAAAGATGCTATTAAGTACAACCAAGCGTACTTAGACTTCTCTATGGATGAAGCGCCAAAAGTATACTTAGCTATTGCTAATGCATACTACGAAATGAAGCAGTATGACAAAGTTGTAGCACCAGCTAACAAAGCGGTTGAATTCTTCGCTAAGTGGGATAAGCCAAATATCAATGCTTACATCTTGCTTATGGCTTCGTATTACGAAAGAAAAATGATGCCAGAAGCGACGGCTGCAGTTGAAGAAATCGTTAGAACCTTCCCAACTGAAGGTAGATGGTGGATCCAACTTGGTGGTTTCTATGCGCTTACAGAGCAAAATGATAAGGCTTTATCAACTTATCGTTTAGCCAATGAGCAAGGTTTCTTAGAAAAAGATACTCACTTTAAACGTTTGGCTCAGTTCTACTCTAATGCAGGTATTCCATTCAAATCTGCAATGGTACAAGAAGAGCAAATCAAAAAAGGTGTGATTGAGAAAGACGAAAGAGCTTTATCTATCATGGCGCAAACGTTCCAAAATGCGAAAGAGTTCAAAAAAGCGGCTAAGTATTATGGTGAAGCAGCAAGCATGAAAAATGATGCTGACTTATACCGTAAACAAGGTATTGCTTTAATGGCGGCAGAAAACTACCGTGATGCGGTTAAAGCGCTAGATAAGTCATTAAAAGCAGAACCTAAGCGTAAAGGCCCAGTTCTTTTAGCAATAGGTGAAGCTCACTTTTACTTAGAAAATTGGAAAAAGTCTCATACAGCTTTTGTTGATGCAGGAAAGATAAAATCTTCTGCTAGAACAGCTAAAGGTTGGTTAGGCTTTGTTAAAGAAACGGCCAAACGCAAAGGCGTTGCTTTATAAATCCAAACATAAGATCAAAAAAACCGCCAAATGGCGGTTTTTTTATAACTAATATTTGTTGGAATTAAACCTAGTTGTTTAGGCTTAACTCCATTAATACTGGTGGTTTATTTTGACTTTAAACCGTCATTCAAGTGAGGACGCATTGTCTTTAAGATTGCACCTAAGATTTTAGGTGTTGCAACAACAATATTTCCTGTTCTGTCGTAGTTATCACCACCTTCAAAGTCAGCTACTACAGCACCTGCTTCACGAGCAATTAATTGACCTGCAGCGGTGTCCCAAGGCTTAAGACCGATTTCCCAGTAGCCTTCCATTCTACCTGCTGCAACATATGCTAAATCCAATGCAGCAGAACCTGCTCTACGCATATCTGCAACTTGTGTGAATAAGTCAGAGAAAATAGCTTGGTAAGCTTCTAATTGGTGTTTTTGTTTGAATGGGAAACCAGTCGCTAAAAGCGTACCAGTTAATTCTTTTGCTTTAGATACACGGATACGTCTGCCGTCTAGCTGTGCACCAGCACCTTTTGAAGCTGTGAATAACTCACCGCGGATCGGGTCGAAAATAACTGCTTGTTCAAGTTTTCCATCTACTCTAAGAGCGATAGATACTGCAAAGTGAGGGATACCTTTTACAAAGTTTGTAGTACCGTCTAGTGGGTCAATGATCCACTGGTATTTGCTATCTTTACCGTCAGTAATACCACTTTCTTCTGCAACGAAGCTGTGGTCTGGGTAAGATGCTTGTATTGTTGAGATGATTGCTTCTTCTGCTTCTTTGTCAACGTTAGTAACAAAGTCGTTTGAACCTTTTAATTCTGCCTGAACTAAATCTAATTGCTCGTAAGCTCTTGCTATTACTTTACCAGCGTTTCTTGCAGCACGAACTGCGATATTCAACATAGGTTGCATAAGTATAATCACCTCATTTTAAAATCACGTAATCGTCTAGCCACAGACGCAGCAAAAGGCACTAGCAAGCACAAAGCTAACTAATTATAGTCGCCTAAAACCAGGACAGAACAGATTACTAAAGAACATTTTTTAAACAGCCGCGCATTGTAGAGGTTTTTTAGCAGAAGTAAATAGGGGAAGTTAGAAACAGTAACAAAATGACGTTAAAGGCTGATAAAACCTACAACATTACTAATGTTTAGGCTGCTTGGTTAGGTAAGTAGCAGCCTAAATTTAGCATTGTAGAAAGTCGTTAGAGTCGGCCAAATTGTTTTGGCATGATTAACTCTGTTCTCCAACCTTATCGAATTGTTCCAACACGAGTTCTTGTGTCTCTGGCTTCAGTATAGAAACTATTAGTATTACTAAAGACGAAACAATAAAGCCAGGCACAATTTCATACATGGTTGCAGACAAGCTTTTACCGTTAATCTCTATCGGAGCATAAATCCAAATAAGTACAGTCAGAGCACCAGATATCATGCCCAACATGGCGGCTAGTCTTGTCATTTTTCGCCAGTAAAGGCTGAAAATAACTAATGGGCCAAAAGCGGCACCAAAACCAGCCCAAGCGTTACTGACTAAGCTCAAAATAGAGCTATTTCGGTCAAAAGCTAGTAAACAAGCTATTACCGCAACAGTCAGTACGGACAACCTACCGACAAGAACTAGCTCTTTATCACTAGCGTCGCGTTTAACGAAGGTTTTGTAGAAATCATCGGTTAATGAACTCGAAGAAACTAATAGTTGTGAACTGATAGTACTCATGATCGCAGCAAGTATTGCTGCTAATAAAAAGCCAGTGATCAGTGGGTGGAATAGGATCTGTGAGAAAGTAATAAAAATGGTTTCTGGATCAGTCAGGCCAAGATCGTATTTAGTGACGTATGCAATGCCAGTGTAACCGACAGCTAACGCGCCTAACAAAGAAACTAACATCCAGCTAATACCAATGTTTCTCATAGTTGGCATTTCTTTTACATCACGCAATGCCATAAATCTAACAATAATGTGAGGCTGGCCAAAATAGCCTAATCCCCAAGCCATTGATGACAGGATAGCAACACCAGTTAACCCTTGGAACCAATCAAAATAAGAAGGATTAACGCTAGTCACAATTTGATTCATTTGAGCTAAAGAATCAAATTGACTAAAGGCAATGATAGGGACAAGTATCAAAGCGATAAACATGATGCAGCCTTGTACAAAGTCGGTAAGGCTTACAGCTAAGAAGCCACCAAATAAGGTATAAGCAACGACGACGGAAGCGGTAATAAAGATGCCAGAGCTGTAATCTAAATTAAACGAAGACTCGAATAGTTTTCCACCTGCGACTAAGCCTGAAGAAGTGTATAACGTGAAGAAAATAATTATTACAGTTGAAGCAATTAAGCGTAATGTGCCGCTATTGTCATTAAAGCGTTTGGAAAAGTAGTCAGGAACGGTTAACGCGTCTCCTGCAACTTGGGTGAAGACTCTTAATCTTGGCGCAACGACTAAGTAATTCGTTAACGCACCAATTAATAAACCGATTGCTATCCAACTACTGCTAAAACCAGAAATGTACATAGCGCCAGGAAGCCCCATCAAGATCCAGCCACTCATGTCGGAAGCACCAGCAGATAAAGCCGCAACGGATGGAGATAATGACCGACCACCTAACATGTAACCAGAAAGATCCGAGGTTGACTTACGGTAGGCATAAAGGCCTATAGCTAACATAACAATAAAGTATAGGGCTAGAGTAAAAAAGGTCGCGAGATTCATGATATGCTCTTATTATTCTTATTTAAGCGGTTAAAGACTATCATAAACAGTGTGTCTGCAAAAATCAGTATTAAAAGTAGCGATTGGTCCATGAAGTCGATTTGTTTTTTCATCATTTTTTTATCTTTCTCGGTAATCGCTCAGCCCGTTATCGAACTTCGAACTCCGCCAAAAGTAAAACATGGACAGTACATTAAAGAGCTACTTGCTCAAGCTTATGCCGATATTGGCTATGAAATTAATCACGTCTTTGTACCTGGAGTACGAGAGATACCAATGGCTGTGAAATCAGAAATTGGTGGTGTGTTGGCGCGAGACGAGATCATAGAGCTGTCTAACAGTGAGCTAGTAAAAGTAGCGGTCCCACTTTTCTCGTACGATTTATTGCTGTTGGCCAATACCAAGTTATGCGGTGAGTGCAAAGAAAATTACTTGGCAAGTATTGCTTACCCAAGAGGTGGAAAAATATATGAGCATTATGTCAAAGGGCTGCCGGATAAGGTGCAACGTGTTGGCATCAGTGGTATGCAAAGTCTTTTACAAATGTTGCAAAAGGGCAGAGTCGATGCGGTTGTGTTAGCTGATGTTTCCATTCCAAATAAACAAGTTCTTGGTGCCGATATCAAGATAAGAAATATAGAAACTCGCTATGATTATCATTATTTAGCTCCAATTAATCGACATCTCAAAGCTCCACTGGAGCAAGCACTTAAAAATATGGTAAAGACAGGACAATTGGTTCAATTAAAGGCCAAATATGGGATAAATTAATTAAGGTGCATGGATGCAAAATTCACAATCAGATCATGCCGATTTAATCAATTTCATCGACAAGTTGATCTCCGATAACTTGTCTGAACCTATGTTAGTACAACAGCTTTCTGATCGAGTTGGTCTTTCTAAGTTTCATTTGCATCGCATCTTTGCTGCCCAAACCGGCTTTGAATTGTCTGAATATATGCAAAGACGGAAAATGGAGCGAGCATTGACACTGTTAACACAAGATAAAAACAGTGTGATTGATGTTGCCTTAGCCGTTGGTTACGAATCTCACTCCTCTTTTTCTAGAGTGTTTAAACAATCTTTTGCGGTGACGCCAAGTCAGGTGAGACAAGGTATTGAACCTGAACCTTTGGTTCAATATAAGAAAAAAAGCAAGTGCGAAGTTGAGCAAATAGAAACCAAGTGGTTATATTTGCCAGAAACAAAAGTGTTAGGTAGATATTGCAAAGGGTTTGTGCAGTCAAGCTTTGCTGCCATCGCCAACGAAAAGTATCAAGAGCTAACAGAGATGTCAGCTAAAAAAGATTACCTGCAAAGTGAGCCTGTTGGCGTTGCTCTAACTAACCCTTGGAGTAATAAAGCAGAAGAAGCCAAGTTTTTCTGCGGTTTTTTATCTGGCTTAGAACAGTACGATACAGAATTAGAGCAATATATTTGGCCCGAAGGTAACTACATATGTTCAACCTACACAGGGCCATATCAACAAATGTGGCAACATATATCTAGATTGCACAGCTTGTGGGTAGAGCAAAACAACATAAAGCTAGCAACCAGACAAGTTGTGCAAAGGTATTTAAACCATCCTGCATCCACAGCCCCAGAAAATTTACAAACCGAATTGTATTTTTTAGTGAAAGCGATTAAATAGTTTTCAACATCGCACTTTCTGCACAGCAACATAAAATCAATCATTTACTATCAGATGTAACGTTAATATTCGAAGGAAAAGTTATGAAAGTCATGCTGTTACTAATTTTAGGGTTAGCAAGTATCAATGTTATGGCAGAAACTAAGGCTAAAGAAATCGACTTATTCGATACTGATAGAGATAGGCCTGTAAAGATCAGAGCTTGGTATCAGCCAAACACTAATTGTTCAAATGAGCTGTGCGTAGCGGTTAATAAAGACACTGATAAACTGCCAATAGCATTGATATCTCATGGTGCTTTTGGTTCACCAAGAGAAATGAATTGGCTAGGTAATGGCTTAGCACAACAAGGCTGGTTAGTGATTGGCTTAGCACATTATGGTGAGTCTTGGGTTTATGGCCAAGACTCAATTGATCGAGCAAGCATAGGGAAAAAATGGCTTAGAGGACAAGACCTGAGCTTTGTCTTGGAACAGTTATATAATGGTCATTTACTAGACCAACCAATAGATAAAAAGCGTATTGTGGTATTTGGCCACTCTTTAGGTGGGTATTCTGCGTTGAATATAGTCGGTGCTGACTACAATGCCGCTGCTATGTTTGATTATTGTAAATCAGCAATTGCCAATGATATGGGGTGTCGATATGGCAAACGACAACAGAATCAAAGCAAACAGCGAGTATTACCATCAGTTAATGTTATGGATAGCAGAGTGACTGCTGTCGTTGCATTAGACCCTGCACTTGGCCCCTCAGTAAGCAAGTCATCTTTAAGTAAAATTTCGGTACCCGTACTCATTATTGGCTCAGTTGAAAATGACTTTTTGGATTTTTCTGCTCATGCTGAGTATTACGCTTCATCAATAAAACAAGCCGAATTGGTTAAACTAGAACAGGGAGAAGGGCATTTTGTTTATTTAGACGCTTGTCAGCACAACCATCAGGCAATGGGCATTCCTTTATGCAAGGATAGAAACGGTGTTGATAGAAACCAAGTTCACAGCAATGTGATGAGGGCAATTAATACGTTTGTTTCTGCATTATAAAACTTACTATGCAGATGCTAGATAAAAATATAGTGAATAGATATTGATATAGTTAGCCAAAGTAGTGGTCACTACCTGGCTAACTATTACTAATTAGAACGAATATTTAACACTAGCGTTAACGCTACGGCGTAAACCTGGGAAACAATCTCCACGAGTTAAGCATGATGTTAAGTATTCTTTGTCAGCGACGTTTCTCACATTTAAAGAAAGGTCTAAGCTGTCAGACACTTGGTAACCTAACATGATATCGCCTAGCGTGTAGCTTGGTGTTTCGTAGCGCACTGTTGCCGTTTCTGAAACACTTTGCCCAACATAACGAATACCACCGCCGATGCGGAAACCTTGCCAGATGCTTTCTGGTTCCCAAGTTACCCACACTGAGCCATTACCATCTGGAGAACCCGCAAGCTCAAAACCATTTGGATCTTCGGCATCGAGTGTTGCATAAGCTAATTGAATATCGAAGTCACCAACATTGAACTTACCTTCGAACTCCACACCACTTAAGTTTGATTCACCAAGTTGTTGACCAGATGTACCTGGAATACTGTTTGGATTTGGTAAGTTACTGATCTCGATATCAAAGTAAGCAAGTGTGAAGTAACCTGAGAATGATTCTGGGATGAACTTGATACCCGCTTCAACCTGAGTTGCCTCTTCTGGCTCTAACTGTTTACCTGACGTCGTTGTACCTACTACCGTTTCAAAAGATTCTGCATAGTTGATGTAAGGGGATAATCCATTGTCAAAGCGATATAAAATACCACCGCTAAACGATACTGCATCATCACTTTGTTTTACTTTTCCGTTGTCATTATCAACATCATCATAACGAAGGCCTAATGTCACACGCCAGTTTTCATAGGCGATTTGGTCAGAAATATAAATACCCATATCATCGACTTTTTGCACTGGGTTATCTGTATAGATACTGTCTAAGATAGCTTGATCTGGTGCGCCAGTGTAAACTGGATTAGCAAGATCTAACACATAGCGTAAGTCGCCTTGCAATACACCACCGCCATAGTAGTAAGCGGTATTATTATCTGTTTCTACGTCTTGGAATTGAGCGCCGACTAAAATTTCATGCTCAAGTGCACCAGTAGTAACAAAAGCGCTCAAACGCACATCAAATGCCATTTGCTCAAATTCATTATCGGCTTGGTAAAATGAACGAGCGACTGTTGTTGGAGTTGCCACAGGTGCGCCAATAATATTGTTTAAGTAACGGCTGTTGCCATCGCCTAAAAATGTTGGCCAAGCTTGATTGTAGTCAGCTTCACCGTCGCGCCATAGTGCCGTGCCACTAAGCACTAAGTTATCGCTAAGCGCATGCTCTGCTAAAAGCGTTACTTGTGTTGATTCAGTATCAAACTTATTAAAACCAGGTTCGCCTGCATAGACATCTTGATCGAGGTAAGAACCATCCGCTAAAGGTATGAGTGTGCCCTCAACTGGAATGAATTGAGATGCAGTGTCACTATCTGTTTCCTGGTGCATACCTATCAATGTGATAGAAGTCTCTGCAGTAGGTGCCCAAGTGAAAGATGGCATAAGTAAAACAGTATCATCGTGAACATTGTCTACTTGTGTATCAGAATCGCGGTAAACACCAACAAATCGACCTAATAAGGTTTCTTCAGCATTGAGTGCAGAGTTGAAGTCCACACCAACTTGTTTACGGCTAAAACTGCCTACCTGAGCAAAAATTTCATTACTCGACTCTGCTTTTGGCGTTTTACTCACGTAGTTTACGATACCACCTGGCGAGCCTTGCCCATACAATACAGATGCTGGGCCACGAAGTACTTCAACTTGCTCTAAAGTATAAATCTCTGGCCTAGTTGTGTTGTAGTTGCCAAATAGCTCTTGAATTGAGTCACGGTAACGAGGAATAACTAAACCTCGAGAACGGATCCAATCACCACGGGTAGCAAAACCGAATGTTTCAGCACTTACACCTGGCATGTAAGTTGTTGTCTGAGAAAGGTTTAATGCCCCCTTTTCGAAGAATGCGTCAAACGTTTCGATTGATAGTGAACGTGAAGTTTCAACAATAGGTGTGCTTGATTTCGTTGCACCGAAACGAGAAACCGAACCGACGACCTCGATCACTTCCATTTCATCTTCGTCTTTGTTTACTTCTTGCGCTTGAATTGTATTGATTGACATAAGTACAGCCATTGACAGTGCTGTATACGCAAATCCACTGGTTACTTTTTTCAAAGTGAGCCCTCTATAAAGTTGTTAATGATAATGATTGTTATTTTAATTTGCGCGTATTGTCTATGGAAATGAAGAGTTTGTAAATTGTCCAGTTATAGAAATGGGATATAGTTTATGAAGTTTTTATTACCATAAAAAAAGTAAGTAAAAGTAGAGACTTACGCTAAGTTGTAGAAGAGTAAAAAAATTTGGAGTTAATTAGTAATAAAGCAGAGTTAAAGAAGCGGCAAGCATGAGGTTTAACCTGCCGCTATTGATCAAAAAGGGACTAGTTTAGCTTTTGCTTTAATTGATGGAGTAAGTCCCAAGCTTGTCGAGGTGATAAGTCATCTAAGTCAGTTTGATTAACAATATCGGCCACCTCTGAGTGAGTCATATCCACTAATGAAAGTTGTTCAGACTGGGCTTGCTGCACTGATACTTGCTGCAAATTAGAAGACTCTAACTGCTTTAATTTTGCTTTTGCAAAGTTAACAACAGAAGATGGTAAACCTGCTAGCTTAGCAACCTGAATACCAAAGCTCTTGCTTGCCGCACCTTCTTGCACTGCGTGCATAAAGACAATGTCATCGCCATGTTCATGTGCGTCTAGGTGGATATTTACCGTATTAGCTTGATTGTTAGCAAACTCTGTTAGTTCAAAGTAGTGAGTGGCAAACAGAGTTAGCGCTTTTAGTTTATTTGATAAGTATTCAGCACAAGCCCAGGCTAAGCTCAAACCGTCATAGGTACTGGTGCCACGACCAATTTCATCCATTAGGACTAAACTGTGCTCTGTTGCATTGTGCATGATATTCGCAGTCTCAGTCATTTCAACCATGAAAGTAGAGCGACCCGATGCAAGATCGTCAGAGGCGCCAATTCGGGTAAATATACGGTCAATTTCGCCAATTTGAGCTGACTGTGCTGGGACAAAGCTACCTATATTAGCCATTAGTGTGATCAACGCAGTTTGTCGCATAAAAGTTGATTTACCGCCCATATTTGGCCCTGTGATCACCGCTAAACGACGGTTTGTTGATAATTCAACCGGGTTGGCTATGAATGGCTCTTTCATCACTTGTTCAACAACAGGGTGACGGCCCGCTTCAATGTTAATATGAGCACCACTAATAAGCTCAGGCTTGTTGTAGTTTAAGCTTTCTGCCCGTTCGGAAAAATTATTCAATACGTCAATTTGAGCAATGGCATCGGCTGTGATCTGCATCGCTTCAATTACGGGTTCTAATAGTGTCAGTAACTCTTCATATAAGCGCTTTTCAAGAGCAAGTGCTTTGCTTTGACTTGAGAGCACCTTTTCTTCGTGCTTCTTCAGTTCAGGAATAATATAACGTTCATTGTTCTTTAATGTCTGGCGTCTGACGTATTCAGCAGGGACTTTATCTGAGTACGCTTTACTAATATCGATATAGAAGCCATGAACTTTATTAAAGCCAACTTTTAATGTTGAGATCCCTGTTCTTTCTCTTTCATCTTGCTCTAATTGATCAATAAAGCTTGTTGCACCTGCGCTTAGCTCACGCCACTCATCAAGTTCTGCATTGTAACCTTGAGCTATAACCCCGCCGTCTCTAATTAGCACTGGTGGGTTATCTATGATGGCATTAGTTAGCAACTCCAACACTTCTGGATAGGTTTGTACTTGATTATTTAAAGACTGTAGTTTGGCTGCTTTAACCTCTGCTAATTCAGACTTCAGTGCTGGGAAAATCGCAATGGCGTTTCTTAGACGAGCCAAATCACGTGGTCTAGCAGAACGTAAAGCGAGTCTGGCCACGATGCGTTCAATATCGCCTATTTGTCTTAGCTGCTCTCGGATCTCCAAATTATTTTGTTGATCGAGAATGGCTTCGACTACATCTAATCTAGCATTTACTTCTAATTGATTGCGTTTTGGTAAATGGATCCAACGCTTTAACAGTCGGCTTCCCATTGCCGTCGCTGTTTTATCTAATACTTGGGCTAAGGTATTTTCTGTTCCACCTGACAAGTTTTGCGTTAGTTCTAAGTTCTTACGCGTTGCCGAATCGAGAACGATAGTTGAATCGATAGCTTCAAGCTGAATTGAGCGGATGTGAGGTAAAGCTGTTCTTTGTGTGTCCTTAACATATTGCATTAAACAGCCTGCTGCACATAGTGCAATCTGCGCCTTAGTTACGCCAAAGCCTTGCAGATCTTTTGTTTCAAACTGTTGCGTAAGTATGCGCTCACTTGTTTCTTGATCAAACTCCCACTCAGGCCTTCTACGCTTACCTTTAAATGTTGCAATAACATCAGTGTGAGCAAAATCTTCTGAATAAAGTAGCTCTGCTGGTTGCAGCCTAGTTAACGTTGCACTCAAGTCGGCTAGTTGATCGAACTGGTTAATTAAAAAGCGCCCAGAGTTTATATCTAGATAAGCAATACCAAAGGTTTCAAGTTGTTTTACTTTATGGCTGTAAACAGAACAGATGAGGTTATCCACTCGCTCATTCAGTAGATTTTCATCGCTCACCGTTCCTGGTGTAACGATACGTACAACTTTTCTTTCCACCGGCCCTTTGCTGGTGGCTGGGTCGCCAACTTGTTCGCATATTGCAACGGATTCACCCATTTGAACTAACCTAGCCAGGTAGTTTTCAACCGCATGATAAGGCACGCCAGCCATAGGAATAGGCTCGCCAGCAGAAGCACCTCGTTTGGTTAAAGATATATCCAACAACTCAGCGGCTTTTTTTGCATCGTCATAAAATAGTTCGTAAAAATCGCCCATTCGATAAAACAATAAAATATCTTTGTGTTCCATTTTCATTTTAAGGAACTGTTGCATCATAGGAGTATGGCCGGCGATCCGCTCTGGACTAAATAAATCAGACATAAAAGTTGAAACTGCTTTTTAAATTATTTTGTATTGATACCATTGTCCCAAATATGACAAGCAGTGTCTTGCAAAATTACAATTTGGAGTGTGTCACTTGACTGAAATTGAATCGTTAAGCCAAGAGTTGGGTAAAAAGCTAATTGCAAAGAACTGGAGTATCACAACCGCAGAGTCTTGCACAGGTGGAGGGATAAGCGCGGCAATCACAGAAGCTGCTGGTAGCTCTGCTTATTTCAACAGAAGCTTTATCACCTACAGTAACCAAGCTAAGTCAGAAATGGTCGGCGTTGCTAGCGATACTATTGAATCAAACGGTGCGGTATCTGAACCTGTTGTTAAGGCGATGGCACTTGGTGCACTTGCTGAAGCAAAAGCAAACGTTGCAATTGCAGTGAGTGGGATAGCAGGGCCTGGAGGTGGAACTGCGGAAAAACCAGTAGGCACAGTATACTTGGCTATTGCTATACAGTATTTACTGGATAACAAACAGTATGAATCAGTCGATGTGAGCTTACTGAGTTTGTCTGGTAACCGGAAAGAGATCAGAGAAACAACAATAAAATCTTCACTAATCAAAACGTTAAAAGTGATAGATAAAAAAATATAAGAATTGTTTAGGAGATAGCTTGATACTGTTTAATTATACAGTATACTTATCTCCATTGAAGTTAGCTTAAAGCGAATTAAAGAGTTTTGGAGAACAAAATGGACGCAAATAAAGAAAAGGCGTTAGGAGCAGCACTACAACAGATTGAACGCCAGTTTGGTAAAGGTTCAATCATGAAACTTGGTGACAGCCAAGCGTTAGACATTGAATCTGTTTCAACTGGTTCACTGGGCTTGGATATCGCTTTAGGTATAGGCGGCCTGCCATGCGGTCGTATTGTTGAAATTTACGGCCCGGAATCATCAGGTAAAACAACATTGACGTTGCAAGTGATCGCCGAAGCACAGAAGCAAGGTAAAACATGCGCATTCGTTGATGCAGAACACGCACTAGACCCAATTTACGCGGCTGCGTTAGGTGTTAACGTTGACGAGTTACTGGTATCTCAACCTGATACAGGTGAGCAAGCATTAGAAATTACTGACATGCTAGTTCGTTCAGGCGCAGTAGATGTTCTTATTGTTGACTCAGTTGCAGCATTAACACCAAAAGCTGAAATTGAAGGTGACATGGGTGACACTCACGTAGGTCTTCAAGCTCGTCTAATGTCGCAAGCATTGCGTAAGCTAACGGGTAATATTAAGCGTTCAAATACATTGTGTATTTTCATTAACCAGATCCGTATGAAGATTGGTGTAATGTTTGGTAACCCAGAAACAACTACTGGTGGTAATGCTCTTAAGTTCTATGCATCTGTACGTATAGATATTCGTCGTATCGGTTCTGTAAAAGAAGGCGATGAAGTAATAGGTAATGAAACCAGAGTTAAGGTTGTTAAGAACAAGGTTGCACCTCCGTTCAAACAAACTGAGTTTATCATCATGTATGGTCAAGGTATCTCGAAAGAGGGAGAATTGATTGATTTAGGCGTTAAGCACAACGTAGTTGATAAGTCTGGTGCTTGGTATGCGTATGGCGGCGATAAAATTGGCCAAGGTAAAGCAAATTGTATCAAGTTCTTGAAAGAGAACACTGAACTAGCAAACGAGATTGAACAAAAACTTAGAGGTATGTTATTACTTCAAGCGACAATTCAAGACGAAGAAGCTGAAGATACAGAAGCGTCTCTATAAGCAAAAAAATGATTGACCCTATAAAAACCGTAAGTGAAAGCTTACGGTTTTTTTATGTCTACTGTTTGTATTAATCGAAGCAAAAGTATGCACAGAGATAACAATATTTTATAACCTTATTGAACATGACTTTTTTAATTTCATAGGGTTATACTAGCTCAATTGAATCTTATCAGTCAGTACATGAGTTGCAGTATGTCTGGTTTTTTATCCCACGGAAAAACGGAAGTTGTAGTGATCGGCAATGTTGTGCATACCTATTTAGAAGGTGGCTTTAATGTTGAAGGTATTAAAAGTTATGAAGCGGCAGTGCTAAATGCTAAACCTAGCTTTGATGATTGGAAACTTATTGATCATGCTAAAGACAAAGCTGGTATAACCCCAGATGCAATGGCGGAATTAAAGCGAGTTTTTCAAAATTTTATACAACAAGGTTGTGTTTGTATTGCTGAAGATATCAACTCAACCTTTGCTATGGCGCTGCAGAAGTATGTACTTGATGATATTTCTATTCCCAATCTAATTACTGATTGTGAATATGAAGCTCATGAGTTTGTATCTAGAATTTAAACTCTCTTCACACAGCTGGAGCACTGCCATTGGCTGCTTAGTTTAAAATAGTAGCCAGACTTTCATGCGAAAAGACTGAGTAAGTGCCTTCCATCAGTAACTTATTGTTTTTTGTTTCACCAACCTATGTATAATTTATATACGCTAATTACTAAATAAATTGGCATTTAGGCCGATTAATATCGCCTGGACAAAAATAATAATTATAAGTGGCCGTGGGAACTAAGATAAATATGGAATTGTTGAGCTCGGAGAGCTTTAAATCGGAATACTTGAAACATCAAGTAGAAGATAATTACAATCGGTTTTTAGTTATCCCAATCATTACTTGTGTAATAGGTTTATTGTTCTTCACATTAAACTCATATATCTACTTTTACCAAGAGCCCAACATCAGCACCAATAGCTACTTTGTTCTTTGGTCCGCATTAGTTTTGATATCTCTAATGTTTAGGGTTTTTATTTCGACAGTTAATAAAAGTAATAACTATCATTTACTTGATAAAACCATTTTAGCTTACTCGGTAAGTATGTGCTGTGTGGCAGCTTCAGTTACTGCATTAGATGCTACCGGAGGAAATGATTTAACAGCCTATAGCTACACAATTTTAGGCTTTGCTACTGCATATCGAGCTAGCATTGGTAAATACATTGTCATTACTCTTGCCACTTTCATTTACTTTTTATGCTTTCTAACCTTGGTATTGGAACAGCCTGCTTCTCTGTCTCTTATCTTGCCTATTTTAGTATTAAATGTAATTTCTGTGTTTATTGCCGTCTCTCTAGAGGCAAATAGAAAAAAGATGGTTCGTTTGTCTTCACAACTAGAAGTGACTAATAGAAGGTTGAGAGATGAATCAATAAGAGACCCACTTACCCAGCTCTACAACCGCAGATACCTGACCGATTATTTAATGCGTAAAGTAAAAGAGTTTGCCCGTTCCAATGAATCACTATGTGTTGCTATTTGTGACTTGGATCATTTTAAAAAAGTGAATGACGAGCTAGGACACCTAGTTGGAGATCGAGCGTTAGAATCTTTTGCTCAAATGTTACATCGAGTTGGCAGAGAAACCGATATACATATTCGTTTTGGCGGGGAAGAGTTCGTTATTGTTATGCCTAAAACTAATTTGCAACAAGCCCTTGTTTCTATCGATAGATTAAAAGCTGCGACTGCATCTCATGAGTTTGACGGGATCCCTTGGCAACAAACAGTCAGTGTTGGATTAACGGAAATTAAACATGGTGATAACTACGATTCCTTGTTAGCTCGAGCTGATTCATTTGTGTATGAGGCTAAGTCTAGAGGCCGAAATCAAATTGTTGTTGGTTAGCATTAACTTACTATAAGCTCTTCAATAGTAGTTTTTAATCCATGGAGCCTTTTAATTAAGTATAAAGATCTTAAATTGGTGACATTTGTCACCTTCAATTGATGACAACTTACTCTAATATTCTTATTGCAATGCAGCGATACTTTTCCTGTCAAATGAACAGGAGAAAGACCATGAAGAAAATTAAAATAACATTAACTGCAATACTCTTTACTGGCTTAATGAGCTCAACGGCAATTGCTGGGCAAGATAACATCGACAGAGTTGAGCTTGCAGCGAGTGCTTTAAACCTTAAAGATTTAAAGCAACTAAGTACCGAGTTAGACGGTTATGATGCAGCCTTGGCAAATTACAGATTGGCAGTAACCGCTAACTTAACAAAGCAAAGTGATGATGCAGAAGTGGCAATTGATAAAGCAATGGAAATACTTGAGCAACTACAGTTAGAACAACCGGGAAGCGCAGAAGTAAATGCTTTGTTAGCGCAAGTTTATGGCTACAAGATAGCGCTAAGTCCTATTAAAGGAGTGATTTATGGAGCTAAGTCTCATAACACTCTAGAAAAGGCAAAGGAGGTCGCACCTAATAATCCCCGTGTATTACTAGTAACAGGTATAGGCGCGGTAAATACACCGCCTATGTTTGGCGGTAGTACTGAAGTTGCAATGGAGGCGTTTAATAAAGCGGTTGTTGCCTATGAAAATGATCTATATTCGGACCACTATTGGGGCCATGCCGAAGCTTACACATGGCGAGGCATGCTTCACTCGCAGCAAGGTAAGAATGACAAAGCAATAGCGGATTGGCAAAAAGCGCTAGATATTCAACCTGGCTATGGTTGGGCTAAGTCACTATTGACTCAACATTCAAATTAAGAAATAGGCGAACTGCTCATTAGAGTAGTTCGCTTGAAGGAATTATGATGACAAGTAACAAGGTGGTAACTGATATTTTGCAACCAATCGCTAAAAGTAGTGCGGCAAAATGGAGTTATATTTCACTGTTTTATTCTTTGTTTTATGCCTTTCCTGTATTTTTAAACTTTGACCGTTATGGCAGTTTAGATTTAGCTATTATCTTGGTTGTATATCTCGTTTTTATTGCACTTTTTATTATTACGACAAGGCTTGTGGCTTGGTTAGCGGCAATTCCTATTGGCTTAATTATACTTTTGGGCGGAGTAAGCAGCAGTGTTAACTCAGGTGCAAATGTGCTATTTGGTTATGCTGCATTTTTCAGCGGCTATTATTTCAAAACTAAAACGGCTTATTCACTTCTTACCGTCAACTTGCTCGTTCAATTCATCGCGGCTTATCGCTTTGATCTTATATCAATATACTTTTTAGGGCCTGGTATTGCGGTAGGTTTGAGCTTATTCATTTACGGTGTCTTTAGTCGCAAAGATACGATTAATTTGCTTAATACTCAGCGCCAAAATGAGCAAATTGAAAACCTTGCCGCCATTGCTGAACGAGAAAGGATCGCTAGAGATATGCACGATTTATTGGGGCATTCTCTGTCTTCACTGGCGTTAAAATCTGAACTCGCTCAAAAATTAATGGATAAAGGCGAGTCAAGTCGAGCCAGACAAGAAATAACAGAGGTGGCTGAAATTGCTCGTGAAACTTTGGCGGAAGTTAGGGAAGCGGTCACCGGGCTGAAAAAACAAAGCTTGCAAACTGGCTTATCAGACTTAGTCGAGAAGTTGCAAAGTTTAGGCTTTAAAACTCGGTTTGAAATGACCTTGCCACAACTGTCGGCAAAGCTTGAATCTACATTACTGATTTTATCTAAAGAGTGGGTAACTAACATATTGCGCCACAGCAATGGTGATGATGTTGAGATCAGGCTCCTACAACATGGGCAGTCGATACAATTAAATATCAAAGACAATGGTAAAGTAAAAAACATTCGACCGGGCAATGGTATTAGCGGTATGCAAAGTCGTGTTACAGAGTTAGGCGGCGAGCTAGAGATAAAGAATGATAAAGGCGTTGAGTTGAGTTTGTTGCTACCACTGGTGATTGACTAATAAAGGAATAAGTATGTTAAAAGTGTTTATCGTTGAAGATCAAGCTTTAGTAAGAGGCGCTATCGCAAGCTTATTGTCACTTGAGGATAATATTGAAGTCGTTGGTGAAGCTGAAGATGGTGAGCAAGCTTGGCAAAAACTAAACGAACTTGAGGTCGATATTGTTTTAACCGATATTGAAATGCCGAATATGTCAGGCTTAGATCTGGTGGCAAAAATTCAAGAGTCAAAACCCCAGTTAGATACTGTGATCATGACTACATTTTCGAAATCTGGTTACATTAAAAGGGCGCTTAATTTAGGTGTAAAAGCCTTTATTCTGAAGGAGTCACCAACTGAATATTTAGTCGATTGTCTTAACAAAGTGCGTCTTGGTCAGCGAGTTGTTGCGCCTGAGCTTGCATTAATGGCATTGGACGACCAAGACCCGTTAACGGACAAAGAACGTAAAGCGTTAAGTTTAGCTGGAGAAGGTTTAAAGACGGCTGAAATAGCGACGAAGCTGTTTTTGTCTGAAGGCACAGTAAGAAATTATCTGTCTGAAGCAATAGCTAAATTAAATGCAGTTAATCGAATAGATGCGTCTCGTATAGCGAAACAAAAAGGCTGGATTTAGTTAGTAATATGAAAGAAGTCAGATATTCACTTTGACGGAATATCTGACCCATAGTTCTAGATTTCTAGCATATCTAAAATACCTTCCGCTGCTTTTCGGCCTTCCGCAATAGCGGTAACAACTAAGTCAGCGCCACGCACAATGTCGCCACCTGCGAAGATCTTTGGGTTAGTAGTTTGATACGGGAACTCAGAGTGTTCATTCGCTTTGATAGTATTCCAACTTGTTAGCTCAACACCAAAAGGTTCTAACCAGTCTAATTGCAGAGGTTGGAAACCGAAGGCTTGGATAACAGCGTCCGCTTTGATCACATGCTCTGAACCTTCAATAGCTTCAGGGCGGCGGCGGCCATTATCATCAGGTTGGCCAAGTTGCGTTTTTACAAACTCAACACCCGAAGCTTTGCCTGCGCTATCTACTTCTACTGAAGTTGGCTGAACATTCCAAACAAACTCAACACCTTCTTCTTTGGCGTTTTGCACTTCTCGAGCTGAACCCGGCATATTTGCTTCGTCACGACGGTACGCACAATAAACTTTTGTAGCACCTTGCCTAACTGCAGTACGAACACAGTCCATAGCAGTATCGCCACCACCAAGTACAACTACCTCTTTATCTTTGAAGTCAATACGCTGATCTGATGTGCCCATCACATAGCGAGTGTTTGAAACAAGGTACGGTAGTGAATCATATACACCAGGTGCATCTTCGTTCGGGAAGCCGCCTTTAAGGTACTTGTATGTACCAACTGCTAGAAATACAGCATCATAGCCATCAATAAGCGCTTGCAGCTGAACATCTTTACCCACTTCCGTTTGTAATTTGAACTCTACGCCCATTTCTTCAAAGATCTGGCGGCGACGTGTGATCACTTCTTTTTCTAACTTGAAAGAAGGAATACCGAATGTAAGTAAGCCACCGATTTCTTCATACTTATCAAATACAACTGGCTTTACCCCATTGCGCACAAGAATGTCGGCACATGCTAAGCCAGCTGGACCTGCACCAATGACTGCTACCTTTTTGTCGGTAAGTTCAACGCCTTCTAACGTTGGCTTCCAGCCCATTTCAAATGCTTTGTCGGTAATGTATTTTTCAATACTACCTATGGTTACGGCACCAAAGTCATTGTTTAAAGTACAAGAGCCTTCACAAAGTCGGTCTTGTGGACAAACTCGACCACATACTTCAGGCAAACTGTTAGTTTTGTGAGATAGCTCAGCGGCCTCAATGATCTTGCCTTCATTGGCTAACTTCAACCATTGTGGAATATAGTTGTGGACGGGACACTTCCACTCACAATACGGATTACCACAATCTAAACATCTGTCCGCCTGACCTTTTGCTTGTGGCTCAGTCAAAGGCTGGTAGATTTCAATAAATTCTTCTTTACGCTTAGCGACCGGATGTTTGGTTGGGTCGATACGCTTTACATCGATAAACTGATAAACATTTTGACTCATTTTAACCTCTCCTACATCGCTTGAACTCTAAGCTCTGCCGATGAGCGGTGGGCATGACCTAGAAGCTTGTTTACATCAGATGTTTTTGGTTTAACCAACTTGAACTTAGGCAGCCACTGGTCAAACTCTGCTAGAATTTGCTGTGAGCGCTCACTTTGCGTTTCTTCAAAGTGTTGGTTGATTAATCCTCTGAGGTTTTCAATGTGGATAGGCATATCAATGTCGATAGCTTCAATTAGCTCGGCATTCATACGCTGGTCTAACTGACCGTTATAGTCAAGAATGTAGGCAAAGCCACCTGTCATACCCGCACCAAAGTTAACGCCGATATCACCAAGTACAACAACCGTACCACCTGTCATGTATTCACAAGCGTTATCACCTGTGCCTTCAACCACGGCAACGGCACCTGAATTACGTACAGCGAAACGTTCACCAGCGCAGCCCGCTGCTAATAGCTTGCCGCCTGTTGCACCGTATAAACAGGTGTTACCCATAATTGCAGACTTGTGACTAACATAGCTCACGCCTTTCGGTGGGTGTATCGTTATCTTACCGCCGGTCATGCCTTTACCAACATAGTCGTTAGCATCACCTACTAAATTAAGATAGACCCCACCGGCATTCCAAACACCGAAACTTTGTCCTGCAGTGCCATTTAAGTGAATAGTAATTGGGTCTGTTGCCATGCCTTGATTGCCATGACGTTGAGCGACTTCACCAGATAATGCTGCACCAACGGAACGATCAGTATTACGAACATCGTAGCGCAATGTACCGCCGAGTTTATCGGCTAGCATATGCTCGGCATCTGCAACGATTTGCTTATTAAGCTCGCCGTTATCTAATGGCGTATTTTCTTCAACACAGTAACTAGGCTTGTCAGTTTTAACGCCACTAGAGGCAAGGATGCCACCTAGCTCAAGCTTGTTTTGCTTTTGCGTTGAGCCTTCAATGATCTCTAATAAGTCAGTACGACCAATTAGGTCTTCAAATTTTGCAATGCCAACAGATGCCATGATTTCTCTTACTTCACGAGCAACGCCAACGAAGTAATTTTCTACCATCTTAGGCAAGCCTGCGAAGTACTCTTTTCGTAAGGTTTCGTCTTGAGTTGCAACACCCGTTGCACAGTTGTTTAAGTGACAAATTCTTAAGAACTTACAACCCAATGCGACCATAGGACCAGTACCAAAGCCAAAGCTTTCAGCACCTAAAATGGCACCTTTAACTACGTCTAAACCCGTTTTTAAGCCGCCATCTACTTGCACTCGAACTTTATGACGTAGGCCATTTTCAACAAGTGCTTGGTGAGTTTCTGATAAACCTAACTCCCAAGGGCAACCAGCATATTTTACTGAGGTTAGTGGGCTTGCAGCAGTACCGCCGTCAAAGCCTGAAATAGTAATTAAATCAGCATTTGCTTTTGCTACACCCGTAGCAATAGTACCTACACCGGGTTCCGAAACTAACTTAACGGACACCAAGGCATTAGGATTAACTTGTTTTAAGTCGAAGATAAGCTGTGCTAAATCTTCAATTGAATAAATATCGTGATGTGGAGGTGGTGATATAAGTGTTACACCCTGTACTGAGTATCGTAACTGGGCAATTTCTGCTGTTACTTTGTCACCTGGTAGCTGACCACCTTCACCTGGTTTTGCACCTTGTGCTACTTTGATTTGTAGTACATCGGCATTGCGTAAGTAATGTGGCGTTACACCAAATCGGCCAGATGCAATTTGTTTGATACGAGAGTTTCTATCCGTGCCAAAACGACGAGGATCTTCACCACCTTCACCGGAGTTAGAGAAACCACCAAGCTTGTTCATTGCTTGTGCTAATGCTTCGTGTGCTTCTGGACTTAATGCACCAATTGACATTGCTGCCGAGTCAAAACGAGGATATAGCTGTTTCGCATCAACAACTTCATCAATACTGATGCTACCGGTTGTTTTCAGCTTCATTAAGTCTCTAAAGTGCGCAGCAGGACGATTGTTTACTGTATCAGCGAATTTCTGATAGTCACCGTAATCGCCTGATTTAACCGCTACTTGCAGCGCTTGTACTACGTCTGGATTGTACGAGTGGTATTCGCCGCCATGAACGTATTTTAATAAACCGCCATGAGTTGATAGTTCTTACGCTTTAAGCCACGCGATCTTTACCTACATTGCATTAGGTCTTGGTGGATATCGTCAAAACCTGCACCTTGGATACGGCTGGTGATGCTTAGGGAAGCAAAGCTTCCATGATATCTGAGTCTAAGACCAACCGCCTCAAATAGGTTAGAACAACGGTAGCTGGCAATTGTCGAAATACCCATCTTCGACATGATCTTAAATAGACCTTTATTAATGCCTTTGCGGTAGTTCAGTAACCGCATCTTTGACTGGTAATATCGATGCTGCCGTTTTCAACAAACTGCTCAACCGTTTCGTATGCCATATACGGATAGATTGCGGTTGCACCTAAACCTAATAAAACAGCGAAATGGTGTGGATCTCTTACCGATGCAGTTTCAACTAAAATATTGGCATCGCAACGTAGTTGATTTTTCACTAATGCGTTTTGAACAGCGCCAACCGCCATTGCTGCTGGAATTGGCACTAGGCCTTTTTCAATGTGTCTGTCGCTTAAGATAACAATCGCTGTATTTCTATCTCTAGCGGCTTCAATTGCTTGCGTGCAGACATTTTCAATAGCTTGTTTTAAACCGCATTGCTCAGGGTTGTAGAGAATCGATACGGTTTCAGTGCGATAATGTTCTTGGTCAAATTCTTTTAATTGATCTCTGTCTGTATACATCAGCACAGGAGATTCAAATAATACTCGGTTGGCGTAACCTGATGTTTCATTAAAAACGTTCTGCTCACGACCAATACAAGTTGCTAACGACATAACGTGATTTTCACGCAGTGGGTCGATAGGTGGGTTTGTTACTTGAGCGAATAACTGTCTGAAGTAGTCATAGAAGTTACGCTTTTGTGATGACATAACTGCCATAGGTGCATCATCACCCATAGAGCCTGTTGCTTCTTGACCATCTTTAGCCAGCACTTTTATGACTTGTTCAATTTCTTCGAAAGAGTAATTAAATAGTTTGTGATAAACCGCTTGAGTTTGGTCGTCAAACAAGCGTTGACCAATCTCATCACCGTCACATTGTTCGAATGGTTTAAGTCTACTGATGTGCTTCTCTAACCATTCTTTATATGGATGACGTTCTTTTAAGTCGTTATCAATCTCGTCCGAAGACCAGACTTTACCCACGTAAGTATCGACAGCGAGCATTTGCCCAGGGCCAACACGGCCTTGTTCAATCACTTCATCTGGCGTGTAATCCCAAATACCAGACTCAGACGCTAAGGTTAGGATCTTATCTTTGGTGATAGTGTAACGAGCAGGGCGAAGACCATTTCTGTCTAAGTTACAAGCAACGTGACGACCATTTGTCATTACGATACCAGCAGGGCCATCCCAAGGTTCCATATGCATGGAGTTAAATTCATAAAATGCTTTTAACTTGTCATCCATGCCTGGGTGGTTCTGATACGCTGGTGGCACTAACAAACGCATAGCTCGGAATAGATCTAAACCGCCAGCTAAGAATAACTCTAGCATGTTATCTAGAGAGGCAGAGTCACTGCCTGTTTTGCCAACAAATGGTGCCGCATCTTTTAAATCTGGATCAACGGTGAGCGGAATTTGTATTCCCTTGCTTCAGCCCATTGACGGTTACCTTTAATGGTATTGATTTCACCATTGTGCGCTAAGAAGCGGAATGGCTGCGCCAATTTCCATTGTGGTGTTGTGTTGGTAGAGAATCTTTGGTGGAAAACACAAATAGCGGTTTCTAATCGAATGTCGGCAAGGTCTAAATAGAATTTAGGTAAGTCTTTAGGCATGACCAAGCCTTTATAAACTGTGACTAAACAGCTCAAACTTGGGATATAAAAATCAGAGTCATCTTCTAGTTGCTTTTCGATTCTACGACGCGCCATGTATAAGCGACGTTCGAAGTCTTTTTTGCGCCAACCAGGTTGAGCATTGATGAAGACTTGCTCTATTTGTGGCAATGATTTGGCGGCAATATCACCCAAAATATCAGGGTTAGTAGGAACGACACGCCAACCAACTTGTTCTAAGGTTTCATTCTCAATTTCTTGTTGAATGATGCGTTTGGCTTTTGCTGCTTTCTCAGGGTCTTGGCTCAGGAATACCGTGCCTACACCGTACTTTTTACCTAAGTGCCAACCTTGTTCTTGCGCGATAGCGCGGAAAAATGCTTCTGGCTTTTGTAGCAATAAGCCACAACCATCGCCTGTTTTACCATCGGCAGATATACCGCCTCTGTGTTGCATACGGTCTAAGCTAGTGATCGCAGTTCGAACTAGTTTGTGACTTGCTTCACCTTCAAGGTGAGCAATAAGGCCAAAACCACAGTTCTCGCGAACATCTTGACTGTTATGCATTAATTTTGTTGTTTTCGAACCATTGTCTAACACGCTGGTCTCCTCCTTCCTTACCCTACAACGTATTGACGATTTTTCGTCTATTATTGATTTAAATTTTGTTTAGTTACGTTGTTTTTGATGTGAATAATTATTCACTATCTAGGTTATAAAAATGCAAACGGCCGTCCAACATAACGGCATTTTTTCGACGGGTCAATATAAAATAGGATAAATACTCTAAAAGAGCTGTGCTTTATTTACATTGTTAGCGTGTTTTTTAGACTTTATTTGTATAAAAATAGAATTAAATGTAATTAAGTTACAATGCTTGGGACGTGGTTTGTTTAATTATATATAGAAGTGTATTTTATATTGGCGCCCTATTGCAGGACGCCAAATGAATAAAGCCGTCTACTTTGCTGAATAGCCGCCTTCAACGCCTTTGCTTGCAACACTGACTGCATCATGTGCATGAAGAGATTCATAGTGGTTAACTCGTAACCAAAAATCTTTGTAGCCAGAAACCAAATTCAATGAATGCTTAATTCTTCTACCTGCGTCTTCACAGAACATAAGGTTTTGTCCGTTCAAGCGAGCAAACTCTTGTTCGTCTTCACGTTTAACTGCAGCTTGAACTGGCGTTTGAAGTGCATTTTCAATCGAATCGACTAAGTCAACGATTGGAAATTCTGCAACATCGTTAGCAAGTTTTACTTTTACTTCGGCAATAGAACGCTGGCTATGTGGCGTTGCTACTATGCCTTCCGTTGTGCCTAACCATTGGTGAACATCTTCTGCTGCAACTTGACCATTAAACTTGTCGCTAAATGCGTTTTGAATTAATTGGCGAGATAAGGCTGCCGAGCAAGGGCAAGTCGAAGAGTATGGTACTTCTACTGTTAATTCTATATCCAGCTCGCCTTTAGTTAAATTACCAGTGATAGTGACTGGGTAGGCTTTCCAACCTAACTTACCACTAATTAAAGACTTACGACGCATATGGTAGTCGAATTCGAACTTAACGTGAGCGCTATCGCTTAAGTCTTCATGACTGGTGATAAAGTTATTAAGCAGCTGCTCAAGGTTTGCTTTGTTCAAGCTACTTTCAACTGAAAGCTCATCAAGCATTAAGTATAAGCGCGACATATGAATGCCTTTCGCTTTAGGTTGGTGTAGGTTTACGAATGCTTCGACTAGTGCAGAGACTGGACGGCTAGAGCCTTGCATATCAACCATAATTGGCATTTCTATATTGCTCATTCCAACCCAATCTAATACCCCTTCAGTCTGGGCTTGAGCTTGGTTAGCGATATCAGGCATTTTTGTTGACATGAGTACTCCAATATTCAGCAGCAAAGGCCCTCGAGTTTCATAGAGAGGGCTGTTAAATTAAAATCATTCTGAAAGCCGAGCGTTATAGCATAGTTCGGCGCCAATAGTAAGGATTTACGCTTAATCCGATTAAAATAGTCGGGTATTATATGGCGTCAGTACAAACAAAGATCAAGACTCGTATTCGCTTTTATTTACCTGTTCATTAATTAAGCTGATCAATTGTAAAGTGGTTTTCTCAATGGACTTATTTGATTGATAAATTTGCTGCTCTAACGTTTCTGCAACGATCCCTTCTTTGTCAAAGTTAAACGATCGGGCTGCGCCTTGAAATTTATGTGCTATTTGCGCTAGAGCGAGATGATCTGAACAGTGCAATGCTTGTTGCAGTTTTTCTTTGTAATCATTAAACGATTGTTTGAACTTATCTCGCAAGTCTTGAAATACTTGTTCGCTGAGTTTTGATTCTTGTTCTGTGCCTGCGACTTTCTGGCAATATTTGTTGAGCTTTTCCCACAGCTCTTCTCTGTCTAGAGGCTTTGCTAAATGGTCGTTGAACCCAGCATTTAAATAAGCCTCAACTTCTTGTTTCATTACGTTTGCCGTCAAAGCGATAATCGGTGTGGATACACCACAAGTGCGGATCAACTGCTGTGCTTCAACTCCTGACATGATAGGCATTTGAATGTCCATTAGCAGCAAATCGTAGTTATTTGATAAACAAGCGGTCACCGCCTCTTCACCATTGTTTACCGTATCGACTTGTAAACCTAAAGAACTTAAGATCATGGCAAACAGTTTTTGGTTTTCTGGATGGTCTTCTGCTAACAGAACACGGGCATCAAACTTTTCTTTATTGGCTTGTGAAGCAAAGTAAGAGGAACAAAATAGCAATTGCTCTATTGGCCTAGACTCTTCAGTTGTGATCACTGGTAAAGTGATGGTGAAAGTTGAGCCTCGCCCGACTTCGCTTTCAACAGAAATATTACCACCCAAGCGGTTTGCCAAGTTTTGTGAAATGCTTAAACCAAGCCCTGTGCCACCGTATTGTCTGCTAGTGGAATTATCGACTTGGTTAAATGAAGTGAAGAGTTTTGCTAGCTTGTCCTGTGCTATACCTATTCCTTGATCGGATACGGCAATAGTGAGTTGTTCACCAGACAATTTAAGTCTAATGCTGATGTTTCCTCGTTCAGTGAATTTTACTGCATTAGAGATCAAGTTAATCAGGATTTGTTTTAGTCGGGTCGGGTCTGTTTCTAGGTGACTCGGAATGGCATTTTGTAAATGCCAGTCTATGTTAAGCCCTTTTTTCTTTGCCAATTCCTGACACATAACATGTACTTGTTCAAGCAACTGGCTTAAATCAGTATCGAGCAGTTCTAGTGTTAGTTCTCCAGCTTCAATTTTAGAAAAGTCTAAAATATCATTTAACAAGGCTAATAAGTGTTTTGAGCTGTTGTTAATAGTACCTAGTGCAGCGGGTTGCTCTAAGTCTGGTAATTCGTTGGCTAGTAAGCTTTCAGAATAGCCGATGATCGTTGTTAAAGGCGTTCTAATTTCGTGACTCATATTGGCCAGAAACATACCTTTGGCTTCAGATGCTCTTTGTAACTCTTGCGATAGATTTTTTAATTCTCGTCGTTGTTCAATGATTTGTAGCTGTGAGGCAACCCTTGCCTTTACTACAGCTGGATTGAACGGTTTGTGAATATAATCGACGGCACCTAATTCAAACCCTGTGGTTTCATCTTTTGATGAGTGTAAGCCTGTGATGAAGATGACGGGAATATCTGAGGTAGAAGGTTTGCTTTTCAATACTTCAATCACTTCAAAGCCAGTCATATTGGGCATGACGATGTCTAACAAAATTAAATCAGGTTGTTTATCTGCTGCCAGTGTTAGCGCTTGCTCTCCAGATTTGGCAATGAGGACTTGGTGTTCATCCCTTAGTAAGGAAGACAGTATTCTTAGGTTATCTGGCTCATCATCAACGATTAAAAGGCTATATTCCATCAGTGTTTCTCTTTTTCCATTACCGTGTGACTGAGCTTGATTTGATTTTTACCTTGTTGTTTCACTTTATACAAGAGCTGATCAGCTTGCTCAAACATTGTTTTGCTGCAAATGTCTTTACTTAATGGTTGAATACAAGCGGCGCCACTGATCGTCACAAAGGGCTTAACACTTGATGCCTTGTGCTCGATTTGCTGTTGTTCGACTGTTTGACTGATCTTGCCAATACAGTTTTCTATCACATTCGCTTCTTTATTAAAAATAAGAAAAACAAATTCCTCACCATGTAATCTATACAATTGAGCACCGCATTCTGACATGTCTTTTTCGATAACTTGAGCCAGTGTTAACAGAGTCTGGTTAGCGATGGAATGGCCGTAATATTCATTGTAGGCTCTAAAGTTGTCTACATCTAAAATACCAACCGCAAAACTCTTGTCTTGTTCATAAGGTTTGTACTTTATTTGTTCTAAATCTTTTATCCATTGTCGCTTGTTTGGTAACTCGGTTAAACAATCAATATCTGCTACTTGCTCGAGTAACTGGTTTTTACGCAAGATCTCTAATTGATTTTTTATCCTAGCTTTGACAATGCCTGTGTGGAAAGGTTTATGAATGTAGTCATTAGCACCTAGCTTAAGTCCTTGCTCTTGGTCACTGTCTGAATTAAGACCGGTAATAAATATCACTGGAATACTTTGTGTTTGGTAACAGCTTTTAAGTTGTTTTATTACTTCAAATCCGCTGATATCGGGCATAATGATATCTAGCAAAATCAGGTGGGGTGTGTGTTTCTTGGCGATTTCAACGGCACTTTTTCCTGATTTAGCTACAACGACTTTATACTCACTTTTAAGCAGAGTAGACAAGACTCTAATATTGGCTGGATCATCATCGACAACTAAAATTGTGAACTGCATAACTTCCCTATTAAATACTCCATTATCTGCAATGAGTTATGTGTTTCTTATGCCTCATTGGGTCGATTAGTTTAACTTTAATCCTTATTTTAATAAGGAATTTTAGCTTTTGTTTTGTGGTATACAATTATCCATTTATCAAGTGTAATGACAACGTTTGTTTTTCTTGTTCTGTCATTTTTATTGAAGAATTTGTCTGGTAATCAAACTTAACCATAACACATTCGCCCGAAGCAACTTTTTTATCAGCTTGATAGACTTGCTGCAAAACAGTCATGGAAGAGTTGCCAAGCTTGGCAATTTCAGTGGTTATTTCAAGTTCTTGAGGGTAATGCAGTTGCGCTAGATAATTGACTTCTATCTTAGCGATAATTAGGTTCCATTTGCTTAGATCCATCTCTGGATTAAATATTTGAAATATTGGTTCACGTGCAGCTTCAAACCATACAGGCACTACCGTATTGTTAATATGACCTAAGCCATCCGTTTCTGAAAATCTTGGAGTAATGGTCATCGTAAACATAATTTTCCCTATAATTGACACATAAAAAAGCCGCAAATAATGCGGCTTTTTTATTTTTGCTATTTGATATTTCTAGCGTAGAAGATCTCTTGCATTTCTTTACGCAGTTTCAAGCGAATTTGTTCTTCTTCTTCATCGGTTAAATCATCAGTAGTTAAACCGAATAAGTAGTTATTCAGATCATTGTCTTTGATCATCATCTTGGTGTGGAACATATTTTCTTGATACACGTTAACATCAATCATGTCATAGATATCTAGGATATCTTGACCAATGAAGTTTTGAATCGAGTTAATGTCATGGTCGATATAATGCTTATTACCTTCCGTGTCTCTAGTGAAACCACGAACGCGGTAGTCCAGAGTAACGATATCAGACTCTAATGCGTGAATTAGGTAGTTCAGCGCTTTTAATGGCGAAATAACGCCACAAGTTGATACTTCAATATCCGCTCTAAAGGTACAAATGCCGTCGTGAGGGTGAACCTCTGGATAGGTATGAACACAAATGTGACTCTTGTCTAAGTGATTAACGATTGTTTCTGGCACAGGTCCAGGCGTTTCACTTTGATCGACTTCGTCAGGAGACTTAATTTCTTCTTCACTCACTAAAATGGTGACTGACGCTCCTTGCGGTTCATAGTCTTGTCTAGCTACGTTTAAAACGTTAGCGCCTATGATGTCACAAACTTCAGTAAGGATATCTGTTAAACGGTCCGCATTGTATTGCTCATCAATGTATTCAATGTATTCTTTGCGTTGCTCAGGTGTCTTCGCGTAGCAAACATCATATATACAAAATCCAAGACTCTTAGTTAAGTTGTTAAAGCCGTGAAGTTTGATTCTACTGTTCAACTAGGTGTCCTCTGGTTAACCATTAAAAAAGTTGCGGGATAATATAGCAATTTTGCCATATCAAAAAGGTATTTTAGCCCAACAATAGCAATTTAGTTTGGTTTAGAGCAAAAGGAAGGGAAATATAAGAAAAAAGGAGGGGGATACCTCCTTTTAGCAATGGAACTAAGCTGATTTAATCTCAAAACTATGAGTTATTTTTGCAGCGTGCTCTAGCATTTTAGCAACCGAACAATACTTATCGGCTGATAGTTTTACGGCTCTTTCAACGTGCTTTTCAGCAACATCAATACCGGTCACAACGAAGTTAAGATGAATTTCAGTGAATACCTTTGGAATAGTCTCAGCACGTTCAGCACTTAGTTCAACTTCCACGTTACTGACTTTTTGTTTGGCTTTTTCAAGGATCGAAACTACGTCAATAGCGCTACAGCTGCCCGCTGACATTAATACCATTTCCATTGGACTTGGTGCGCCACCTTCACGGTCGCCGTCCATTACGATGCTGTGGCCAGTTTCAGAGTGTCCTACGAAGGTCATGCCTTCTAGCCAAGTAACTTTTGCTTTCATATTTTTCCTATTAGTCTAATAGTGCTGCAATTTCTGAGTCGAATACGTTTTTTATTAAGCCTGCAAATTCGCACAGAAAGGCTGCTTGTGCTTCTGTTGCGTTTTTACTCCAGTATTCAAGCAGAACTTGTTGAATGTCATATACGATGCCATCAACTTCACGAATGATAATTGATCTATGATTTGGTTCTAGTGCTTCATGTTGAGCGCATAGAGCAATCACTTGTTCTGATATTTGTTCTTCAACGATTAAATCAATGGTAGGTTCGCTCTGTGGCGCGCCGTCAGTATCTGAAAAGATAGCTTTATTGGAAGCCAAATAATCGATTAGTTCATCGTATGCCGGTTTGTCAGTAACCATTTTCGTACTCGCTTTGGTTAGGTGTTATCGCCCAAATAGCATTCTGCATTGTTAAATTTTATTTTAACAATGCAGAGCCTAACCAATCACTACCTGTTTTTAAAGATAGTTACGGCTGTTTTGGCGATTTAGTTACCTGCGTTTGTGCTTTCGAAGATTTTATCGGCAGAAGCGGCAACAAATCCAGTATAAAGTTCACCTGACGCTGTTGGATATCTAAGAGCAAATTCATAGAAGCAACTTGGGATCTCTAAGTCACCATCGGTAAACTTAGCTATGGCTTTATCTGCCATTGTAGAAGATTGCTCTAATAATACTTCTGGAGAGCCTTTAATTTCACCACCTGAACTGTTTAAAACGTAACCTGCGTCTTTCAGCGCTTGGTTTACGCTTTGGATCGTTTCATGCTGAGTTAGTAAGTTGATATTCACAGTAAAGTGATTGGCTCTGTAGCCCCATGCTGCAGTCCAAGCTGCATATTCGCTTTCTGCTAACAGCGTTTGATACTCTTGTTGTGTTACTTCCCAGTGAGCACCTGAGTATAAGAAGTTGTCTTGCTCTAAAGCGCTTTCTTCAACCTGATCAATTAGCTTGTGAATAATAGCTTGTGCCTGTTCTGAGAACTCTTCTACTAGTAGCTCACTGATAAATACTTTTGGCATTTCTGGATCGGCATGTTCATAGTGTTTTGCTTTCAGCTTTTTTGCTTCGAAGTCGTATTCGTCACACTGTTTGTAACCTACTGCTTCAAAGTGAGCCGCTAGTTTTTCTTTTCTCACTTTATCTAAATTGAAAGTTCTAAGTGCAATGTGGTCGTTGATAACGTCTTTGCCATTATCTTTGCCAAGCAATTGATGAATTTTTAATGCTGAAGGGGTAACCGTCAGATAGTTTTGCCAAAGTTGTTCGAATAACTCTGTTGCTGATGTATGCATTTGTCGGATCCTATATACAGAAAAGCGGCGTAAACGCCGCTTTAGTTCATTTTTTATATTACAAAGACCATGTCTTTAATAATTAGATAGTTAAACCAGGGCTTAGGGTTGCAGGTAGTGCTACTTGCTCTAATTCAACTGAAGCAACTGGGTATGAGCAATAATCTGCTGCATAGTATGCGCTTGCTCTGTGGTTACCACTTTGACCAATGCCACCGAATGGCGCAGCACTGCTTGCACCTGTGATAGGTCTGTTCCAGTTTACAATACCAGCTCTAATGCGAGATAAGAACTTGTTGTACAATGCTTCGTTGTCGCTCAGTAAGCCTGCTGATAGGCCAAATGATGTATCATTTGCCAGCGCAATGGCTTGATCGAAATCATCTACTCTAAATACTTTTAGCAGGGGGCCGAAATGTTCATCATCAGGGAAGTCTGCAACATTTGTACAGTCAATGATACCTGGAGAAACAAAGCCAGTTTCTTGTTTCAGATGAGTTAACTCAACTAATACTTCAGCACCTTTAGCGACTAGTTCTTTTTGTGCTTCAACCATACCAAGTGCAGCTCTTTCAGAGATCATAGAACCCATGAATGGCGTCGCTTCACCTTCAACTAAAGAATCACCTACAACGATTGCTTTTGTCGCTTCGATTAACTTAGCTAAAATTGCATCGCCTTCAGGGCCTTTAGGTAGAATTAGTTTACGAGCACAAGTACAACGTTGACCGCTAGTTACGAATGCTGATTGAATAATGTCGTGAACAACAGCGTCTGTGTCTTGCGTTTCAGTTACGATTAACGGGTTATTACCACCCATTTCTAACGCTAAGATCTTGCCTGGTTGTGCTGCAAACTGTTGGTGTAAGATGTGACCAGTGTTTGAACTACCAGTGAAGAATAAACCATCGATTTGCGGGTGAGAAGCAAGTGCTTTACCTGTTTCTACTTCACCTTGAACTAAGTTAAGTACACCAGCAGGTAAGCCTGCTTTTTGCCATAGTTCTACAGTGATTTGTGCTACAACTGGCGTTAATTCACTTGGCTTAAATACGACAGTGTTACCAGCGATTAATGCTGGAACAATGTGGCCGTTAGGTAAATGACCAGGGAAGTTATAAGGGCCATAAACAGCTACAACACCGTGTGGCTTGTGACGTAACATTGCTTTACCAACTGGCATTGCTGTTTCTTTTGTACCAGTACGCTCAAAGTATGCCGTTTCAGAAATACCAATTTTGCCGATCATCGCACCAACTTCAGTACGAGTTTCCCAAAGCGGTTTACCCGTCTCTTGCGCGATTACTAGTGCTAGTTGTTCTTTATATTCAGTAAGTAGTTCACCGAAACGCTTAACGATAGCCAGTCTTTCTTCAACAGATAAGTCAGCCCAAGGTAAGAAAGCTTCTCTTGCAGCCATTACTGCGCGATCTACTTGTTCCGGCGTGGCAGACATTGCTTGCCAAAGTACTTCATTGTTAGCTGGGTTAAGCGACTCTAGCTCGTGGCCTTCGCCTTGTTCCCATTCGCCATTGATAAACTGGCCGTTGATGAATTTGTTTTCTTGTGTCATAAGGATCTCTTACAGTAAGTTTGAGGCTCTAACTTCGTCGCCTTGTTTAACCAATAATAGTTCAGCAACTTGTTGACTAATTTCTACTACTTTTGTGTCTTCATGTAATGTCGTTTTCACGCCCGTCGCTCTGAAGTTTTTCACTTCAGTATTGGTCATCATCACTACTTTTTCACCTTGCATTTGGTCAACAATTTCAACCTTGTACAAGTCACTGTGACGAATCGTGCGGATCTGATCGACATCGGCTTCAACCGTAGGTCCAGCGTCAAAGATATCGACATAGCCGTTCCAGCTGAAACCTTCCGATTGTAGAAGTTTTAACGCTGGTGTGGTTTTGTCATGAACTTTACCAATAACTTGCTGAGCTTCTTTAGATAAAAGCTTTACGTATACAGGGTATTTTGGCATTAGCTCGGCAATGAATACCTTTTGGCCAATACCGGTTAAGTAATCTGCAGTAGGGAAGTCCATTGAGAAAAAGTGTTCTTCTAGCCAGTGCCAGAATGGTGATTCACCTTGCTCATTAGATACACCACGCATTTCTGCAATGACGGTATTGGCAAAACGTTTGCGGTTTTGCGCTAAGAATAAAAATCGGAATTTACTTAATACTCTGCCGACATAACCAGAGCGATGTGCTTCTCTTAAAAATAAAGTACAAAGTTCGGTTGTGCCTGTGTAGTCGTTATTTAGCGTTAAGATCTCAGCGGTATTGTAAACGTTAAGTTCTCTGCTGTTATGGATCACTGTGCCTAAATGGTAGTGGTAGAAAGCGTCGGTTAAACCTACCGCAGATTCTACGCCACTTGTGCCCATAATAGAGCCGGTTTCAGTGTCTTCCATTACAAATAAATAGCCAAGCTCAGCTAGTTGTTCCGTTTCTTCACTACCAAATGCTTCTTCTGCACGCGCGATTTTGTTGCGCAATAGCTCTTCATTTACAGGTAACGAAGTAAATCCGTGGCCTGATTCTTCAGCTATTTTTAGTAGTTCAGGGAAATCTTTTTGTTGGATCGGTCGAATGACAAACATGGCCTTTCCTTTTAATCAATTAGCCAGCTTAAAAAGCTGGCTATGGTTAAATTGAATTAAGCGTTTACTATCTTAGCGATAGCTTGCTCATAGCGCTCTAGACCAAGTTTGATGTCTTCTAGAGGAACAACTAGAGATGGTGTGAAACGGATCACGTTTGCGCCAGCAACAAGCGTCATTACGCCTTCTTCCATTGCTGCATTTAAGAAGTCTTTTGCTTTACCGTGATAAGCTTCAGTTAGCTCAGCACCGATTAATAGACCTTTACCGCGAATTTCTGCGAATACGTTATATTTTTCGTTGATCGCATTTAGTGTGTCTCTGAATAATTGCTCACGTTCTTTAACACCGTTTAATACTTCTTCAGTGTTAACTGTGTCAAAGGCTGCCTCTGCTACTGCACATGCTAGTGGGTTACCACCGTATGTAGAGCCGTGAGTACCAATTTTAAGGTGCTCAGCGATTTTCGCAGTTGTGATCATCGCACCGATTGGGAAACCACCGCCTAAAGCTTTCGCTGTAGTAAGGATGTCTGGAGTAACGTCAAGACCCATGTATGCGTATAGTTCACCAGTACGGCCAACACCTGTTTGAACTTCATCAAAAATTAATAGTGCATTGTGCTTGTCACATAACGCACGAACGCCGTCCATGAATTCTTTAGTTGGGCTGATGATACCGCCTTCACCTTGAAGAGGCTCTAGCATTACGGCACAAGTTTTGTCAGAAATTAATGCTTCTAAGCTTGCTAAGTTATTGTATTCAGCGTGCTCGATATCACCTGGCTTAGGACCGAAACCGTCAGAGTATGCAGCTTGACCGCCTACAGATACTGTGAAGAAAGTACGACCGTGGAAACCTTTTTGGAAAGAAATGATTTGTGACTTTTCTTCACCGTAGTTATCTAGTGCCCAACGACGAGCTAATTTTAACGCCGCTTCGTTTGCTTCTGCACCAGAGTTAGCAAAATATACTTTATCAGCAAATGTCGACTCAGTGATCTTGTGCGCTAGTCTCAAAGCTGGCTCGTTAGTCATAACATTACTTAGGTGCCAGATCTTTTCACCTTGCTCTTTAAGAGCATTAACAAGGTTTGGATGACAATGACCTAAACAGTTAACGGCAATACCACCTGCAAAGTCGATATACTCTTTGTCATTTTGATCCCAAACGCGAGAACCTTCACCTTTAACTGGGATAACCGCAGAAGGTGAGTAGTTTGGTACCATTACCTGATCAAATAAAGCTCTATTTATTGTCATTTTCGTGTCCTTATATTTACTGGCAAAGCACTAGTTATTGCCGCCATATTGGATTTGTAATGGCGGATTATGGCAAAAAAAAAGCCCCTTGTCTTCCCTCTTGAACTGTCTTGTAGGCCTTATAGAATAAGGTTTTAAGAGGTTATAAAGAAAAAGTGAATAATTATTTGCTAGTAAAATTGTACTTGCTCAAAAGTGATCACCACTTGGTGATTAAAAATACAAGGGGTTAGCTATTTGCTTAACAAAAGATAAGTGGGCAAGTTGCTGAGAAATGAAATTGAATACTTGCCCAAGAAAAAAATTACACAGAATATTTAATTCTGCTTAAATTGACTTTATTTAGCTCAGAAATGATGGTGTTATTGATCCGAGCGTGGGTTAAAAACGCTTTTGCTTCATCTAGCTCAATTAACCTAGATTGTTGTAAGATCTTGTATTGAGCATAGGTTTTAGCTTGCAATGTATCGCTCTGGTCATTGGCAGTGCATCGTCATAACTGACACCACCTAGCACTTCTTGTGCAGAAGGTAGATACTACAGCATATTTTAATCCCAGTTTTTCAAATACCTGAGCGCTTAACTGCCAAGTATATTTATTCACAGCTTCACTGACAAAGGAGGTATCAATTTCTAGTGCATCAAGCACCTTTTCAATGTCTTTACGCCCCGATTCATTTGACTCTTTCATTTGCGCAACTCTGACAGTATCAAATGCTCTCAGATATAAGCGCAGCATCAGCGACATGCCAGTACCGTGGAAACAGACCAAAAAAGTAAGCGACGGTTTCATTTAGCTTGTACACAGGCGCTAAAGACCTCATGCAATTGGCTGTAGCAATGTGTATTTCGCAAGTAGTTCAGTTTATATTCTGAATATGGCTCAGTGCTATGTGGTAGCCACTTTTTGGCAATTTCAGACAAAATGCAGTAATTTGGTATTTTCTACGCCTATATATCGAATCCCTAAGATCACTTCTTCTACCGTTGGTTTAGTTGTACGCTCTTCTCGAAATGGCGGTTTATTAATTTTGGTCAAGGAATTGGGCTTTTAACCAAGGGATAGAAGAAATCAAGGTTTCTAGTTGCGTTGCACCTGTTGCTTTTGCCGCGCAGGCATCGAAAGATTTTTGGCACTTCAGGCTCGTACTGTAGTAGCTCTGAAAATATGTAATCAGGATCAGCAACTCTTTGATCTATATATTCAAATAGCTTTTCATGAAAAAACTCACTGACATAAGTTTTAAACTCTTGTTCGGTTGCTTGCTTTTTTTGTTTTTGCTCAGCGGCTTTGGCTTCTACATCCAATAAAGAACGAGTTGTATCTTGTTTTAGCTTGTTCTCTGTTTAACCCAAGTCTAGATAAAGCGAAGTCAGATGAAAGCATCAAATCCACATATCTGGATTTAACAAAGGCCGCCGTTTTATTTATACCTGATTGATTCATAAAATCTTTTATTAATTCTCTCGAGCTTTGAAGCTATTGTTACAGTCTATGCTTATATGACTAATAAGCCAAAAAATTTGCTAATAATTTATGTCCGTCTCTTAGTTAACACGGATTCAGGATGAAATTGAACCCCTAGTAGAGGCTCACTTGTATGTTCAATAGCCATTAGCTCTTTACTGTTCTCCTGAACCCAAGCCGTTGCTTTTAGCTCTGCAGGTAAGGTTGATTCTTCCACAACTAAAGAATGATAACGGGTGACTTCCATTGGCGCATTGATGCCTCTGAATAATCCTGAGCCTTGGTGATCCAGCATAGACGTTTTTCCATGCATCACCTTAGGAGCTCTGATCACACTAGCTCCCAAACTCTCTGCAATAGCTTGATGACCTAAACATACACCTAATATCGGCACAGCTTTGTAAAACCCAAGTATTATTTCTTTAGATAAGCCCGCTTCTGCTGGAGAGCACGGGCCTGGAGAAATTACAATTCGTTCAGGTTGTAACTTTCTGATCTGTTCAACTGATACTTGATCGTTGCGCTTTACAACTACTTCTTGGCCTAGTGCTTGGAAGTACTGGACTAAGGTGTACGTAAAAGAGTCATAGTTATCTATCATTAACAACATATGAAACTACTAGATCGCCCTAAACAACAAAGCCAACCGATTTATAAACTGCTGATAGTGTTTCTGCCGCTCGAGCTGATGCTTTGTCAGCACCTAACTTCATAATGCGCTCTAATTCAGTTTTATCTTGTCTGATCTCATTGAATCTTGCTTGGATAGGCTCAACCATAGCAACAACAGCTTCAGCTGTGTCTTTCTTTAAATGGCCATACATTTTATCTTCGTAAGCTGGCACTAACTCTTCGATAGTTTTACCAGTTGCTACGCTTAGCAGTGTTAACAAGTTTGAAACGCCTGCTTTTTCTGCAGTGTCGAAATAAATACGAGCTTGTTCATCTGAGTCCGTCACCGCGCGCTTAAGTTTCTTTTCAATTTTCTTCGGCTCGTCTAATAACATAATATAACCATTTGGGTTTTCATCCGATTTAGACATCTTTTTAGTTGGGTCTTGCAAGCTCATTACACGAGCACCAAACTCAGGGATGAATGGCTCTGGAACTTTGAATACATCGCCATAAATATTATTAAAGCGAGTAGCAATATCACGTGTAAGTTCTAAGTGCTGCTTTTGGTCATCGCCTACAGGCACTTTATCTGCTTGATATAAAAGAATATCTGCAGCTTGTAGAACGGGATAACTGAATAAACCAACATTGATATTGTTCGCGTGTTTTGATGACTTGTCTTTAAACTGAGTCATTCGATTCAGTTCACCCATTTGAGCGTAGCAATTTAACACCCAAGCTAGTTGAGCATGCTCGATTACTTGTGATTGTACAAATAAGCCTGAACGTTCAGGATCGATACCACAAGCTGTGTATAAAGCAACACCGTCAAGTGTTCTTTCACGCAAGTGTTTCAGGGTCTTGGCGAACAGTAATGGCGTGTAAGTCAGCAAGCATGAAAAAGCAGTCATGATCTTGTTGTAACTTTAGCCATTGGTTTATTGCGCCAATGTAGTTACCTATGGTCATACCGCCTGTGGTTTGAATACCGCTTAAAACTGTTTGTGTCATAACTGTTCTGTTACCTGTATAAAATCGTGACTAATTGTCGCTAAAAAAGTGGCACATTGTAACCTGATTTACTCTAGGTGCAATGCCGAAGTGTTGATCTTTATTGGTCTGTACCTAGTAAAGACAAAGATTGTTGCACCACAGTTGCTTTGTCTTCAGCACCAAATATTGCAGAGCCCATCACAAAGGTGTCTGCACCGGCATCTGCAATCTGTTTAATGTTGCTTGGTTTAACACCGCCATCAACTGAAATTCTTATGTTCTTACCTTTGTTTTGGGCTAGTTGACGAAGACGGCGGATTTTATCTATCGATGAAGGAATGAAAGATTGACCACCAAAACCTGGGTTTACTGACATGATCATGACAATATCGATTTCCTCTATGCACTCTTCCACATAGGTGAGTGGTGTACCTGGATTTAAAACTATACCAGCTTGGCAGTTGTACTGTTTTATAAGAGATAAAGAGCGATGAATATGTTTACTCGCTTCAGGGTGAAAGGTTATGATCGAAGCGCCAGCTTTGGCGAAGGCTTCTATCATCTGATCAACAGGCTCAACCATTAAATGCACATCAATAGGCGCAGTAACACCATGTTTTCTAAGCGCTTCACAGATCATAGGACCAAAAGTAAGGTTTGGTACGTAGTGATTATCCATCACATCAAAATGCACCCATTCACATCCAGCAGCGACCACTTCGTCAACTTCTTGGCCAAGTTTGGCAAAGTCTGCGGATAAAATAGATGGAGCAATAATGGCTTTGTTTTTCATAGCTAATCTCAATACAAATAATGGCACCAAATCGGTGAATAAAAATGCACCAATTTGGCCTTGAATTTTAGTTGAATTGTTCTATTTTTTAAAAAGTCTATTGAAATCAAGGTGCTACATATAGGTATGGTTATTGAATTCAAGACCATGAACAACATTACAAACTATATTACAAAACAATTTTTAGGGAACAACAAAATGAAAAAAACTTTACTAGCATCTGTATTAGCTGCGACGACTTTAGTTTCTGGTTATGCCCAAGCACAATGGTCTGCAAACGTAGCAGCGACTTCAAACTATCTATGGCGTGGCTTTGAACAAACGGGTGGTGATGCTGCTGTTTCTGGCGGCGTAGATTATGCTGCTGAATCAGGGTTTTATGCTGGTACTTGGGTGTCTAATGCAAGTTGGGCTGACGGCATGACCTATGAATTGGATTTATATGCAGGCTACGGCGGCGAAATTAATGGGATTGGTTATGATATCGGTTATATTTACTATGCTTACCCAGATGAAACGTCAGGCGACGCAGATTTCTCTGAAGTATATTTAAACCTTTCTAAAGGCAATTTCACATTTGGTATTGCTGTGTTGTCTTCGGCTTCTGGTGAAAATTCAAGTTTTGGTGACACGTTATATTTATCAGCAGACTATGGCGTAGAAGTTGGCAATGGTGCGGAATTAGGTTTTCACATTGGTTCATATAGCGGCGACTGGTTAGCCGAAGATACTATTGATCTAGGTTTGACTTTATCGAAAGACGCATTCACTTTTGGTTTAAGTAAAATTGATGCTGAAGAAGGTGATGACCTTAAAGCTTATGTATCTTACGCTGTCGATTTTGAACTTTAATTTACGCGCTCATTAATAACCATAAAAGCACCTTGTCGGGTGCTTTTTTGTTTTATAAACTCAATTAATCTTACTTGATCCTGCGCTAAAATTTGAAATTGCTTGTTGGCTTACTAACCTTAGTATTGTCCACGTTAAATTTTATATCTGCAGATATGAGTGAGGTAGATATGCAACCGAACGAGCTATTAGATTCCCTAGTTAACTTGAGAACTGAGTTAGAGCTATCAGAAAATATTGATCAAGAAACCTTAGAGCAGGTTAGGGCAATAGATGGCAATATGCATCAACTTATCAAATCCAATGAACTAGGCGCAGAAGAAACCATCTCCGAGCAGTTGCTAGTGTTGGAAGCTAAGTTTTCGGCAGATCATCCAATACTAGAAAAGCTGACACGAGAGTTGATCGACGCTTTGGCTAAAATGGGAATTTAAATTGCCTATTTATTCAACGAATAAAAAATAGTAGTAAAGTTTCTATTGAAAAGTCCTTTAATTCTGACTTATCGTCCATATCTTCATTGTTAGCTATTAACATGCGAGTCAGATCATGGATATCTCTGCTTTTAATAAAAATGCAGCAAAGTCATTTAATCAACAAAAATCTCTGATTAAAAGAGTCCTATCTGGCAAGTCAACTCAATGCTCTGTTTGTAATTCGACTTTACAACTTTTATCGAGTGATAAGGGTTTTAGTGTCGCTTGTAGCAAAGGCTGCACAGACATTGAGTTAGAAGCAAATACTATAAAATAATTATTAGGCTAAGGCCTTGGGAATATTGGAGATAAACAATGGCAAACTTTCAGCCGTTACATAAAGACACGCACAGCAACACGAAGATCACGCAAATCCAAAATGTTGCAGATTTAAAAACTCAACACGCTTTAGGTGTTGTAGTACAAGAATTCGCTCTAGCTGGCGCACATTATCCAATCGCGTTTGTTAAAGAAGAAAGTAAAGATACTTATTTCCCTGTTACTATTTTAGGCTTAGAGCAAGGCAAAAACTTATTCGTGTCTGACGAAGACAAATGGCAAGGTATGTACATGCCTGCTCGTTACACACACAAACCATTAACTGTGATCCCTAACAAAGATGATCCTAACCTATTCGGTATTGCTATCGATATGGACTCTGACGTTGTTTCTGATAAAGAAGGTGAAGCGTTATTCACTGAATCGGGTGAAGAAACAGAGCACCTTAAGAAGCGTAAAGATGCATTAATGGCATTTGTTGAAAATGAACAGATCACAAAAGTATTCTTAGACACAATTGCTGAAATGGGGTTATTACATCAGCAAAACATTAACGTGACTGTGGGTGGCAGAGAGTACTCATTAAATGGCTTACATTTAGTTGATGAAAAGAAACTGAATGAATTATCTGATGAAGACTTCTTAAAGCTTCGCAAAAGAGGCTATTTAGGCCCTATTTTCGCTCACTTAGGTTCTTTAAACAAAGTTTCTAACCTAGTGCAAAAGCAAGGTGAGAGATTAGCTAAAGAGCAATAATTAGCGAACTAATAAAAAGCCCAGTCAAATTGAAGTGACTGGGCTTTTGTTTTACTGACAATAGGTTCTACTATTAAGCTTTTTTCAACATTGAAAATAACTCATCTTTAAGGTGAAGGCGCTTTTTCTTCAAACCTTCTACGTATTCGTCTGTTGTATTCTCAATTCCCTCTTCAATTCGAATAATTTCATTGTCTAAATCATGGTATTCGTCAGCGAGTTTGGCAAAGTGACGGTTTTCCATTTTTAGTTGATGAATTTGCTCTTTAAATTCAGGTAATTCTTTAGCTAAGCTATGTCTGTCTATGATCATATTTCTATCCTTTAAGTTATTCTGTTTTGGTTAAGCACAATTGATACAGTACTGGGTGTAAGGAATGGCTTTGAGCCTTGCTTCAGCAATTTCATTTGTGCACTTTTCGCATTCGCCAAAAGAACCGTCAGAAATTTTTCTAAGGGCTATATTTACTAACCTTAACTCAGATTCTGCATCCGCTTTGAGTTGCACCAACACTTCTTCATTTTCTTGTTCGGTTGCTTGTTCAGAAAAATCTGCTGAGCGGCCATTTGAGAAATCTCGCTTAATGGCATCGATTCTTTTGCTAAGGCTTGATTGCATTTCAAGTAATTGGCTTTTAAACGCCTCTGTCATGGTCACGCTACCTTTATTGTTGCTGTTGAGTGATATTAATAATGCGATTGAAAGTAGTGGATATCATTGATCTGAAATAAATAATTAGGCGAGTTAAGTAAGCTATAGTCAGCCTTTCGATCTGCATCAACAAAAGTTAAAAAATGACAATTTGGCTAGAAATTAGGCATGAAATTAGCTACGCTAATAATGTCTTCCCTTATACAACTTCAACGTTAGTAGCTCAGTAGCCATGAACTGGAATCAGATCCATCAAATATTTGTTAAATTATCTTCTCAAACCGCTATCCCTCAACTTAACTCTATTGGCTTGGAAGCATCTAGAAAGTTGCTAGGTAACGCGGCATATCGTATCTATGTTAACCATGCGGTCAAAGGCGACGAGAGCTTATCAATTGCTTATGTACACAATAATGCTGCTTTGACAGATGAAGAAAAAGATCTAGCGGATAGATTGGGGCGTTCTAGTTGGGGTTATGACAATGTATATGAAACAGAAGACTTTTATTACTTTTTGGTAAACAGTCAGAATCATTGTTTTTGCTTAATTTCACTTCGTCGGAATGATGACTTACCTAGTCCGCAAACAATTGAGATGCTCAGAACCATGGTCACAATGTGGAGTAGGCTGCTGTCGACTTTATATTTTTACCAACGAGACGCACTAACTGGATTGTTAAATCGAAGCATTTTAGTTGAATCAATTAATGGTAGTTCGTTTGATAGCTCGACATTTGATGCGACTAGCGAACACCAATCGAATGATAGAAGAGAACATATTCACTTACCGGAATCTAATGCTGTAGCGTTAATTGATATCGATAATTTTAAGCAAGTGAATGATACTTGGGGCCACACCATAGGCGATGAAGTATTGATCAAAATGGCTCACTTAATGGAAGTCACGTTTCGAGAGTGTGATGTTATCTGTCGCTATGGTGGAGAAGAGTTTGCGGTGTACTTGCGTTATGTATCAAAGGCTAAAGCGTTTGAGATCTTAGAACGCTTTCGTAGTCGTGTCGCCGAATCAGTATTCCCTAAAGCGGATAAAATAACGGTAAGTATTGGTTACACTATTACTTTCCCTGGCATCTTAGCTAGTGAACTAATAGAACGAGCTGACGCCGCGCTTTATTATGCTAAAGAGCATGGCAAAGATTTAGTTATTGCAGCAGAAGATCATCAGCAATTATGGAATGCTAACGGCAACTTTGATATCGGTGAAATTGAGCTGTTTGATTAAACTTTAAGCTTGTAGTTTAAGTCATAGATAAGCAGATGATGCCTAATTTTGTCTGGAACAAATACGGCCGATGTAGCTTCATCCTTGAAAGCCGCCGAAGGCGCTTACATCCATATAGCTTTGGCATACCCGCTTCCCTGCGGGCAAAAAAAAGCGAGTAACCTAAGGATACTCGCTTAACAACAACAACTTTCAGGGAATGAACACAATTTGTGTACTGTTATGTTCGACAGTGATTTTCACAGAAGTTCAAAATTATTTTAACTTTTGCAAAGTTTTAACTCATTCTGTGATTTTTTGTACAATTATTGAACTATTTCTAGCGTTAGCCGACTAAATGAATAGAGATAGGAGAAGAATGTGCAAAAGTTTCATCCATATAATTCATTTAAGCCACTACTATGGAGTACAGCGATCACTTGGATTTTTTTGATCTCAGGTTGCATCTTATTAGTGTGAACTGACCGTTTCCAATTGAATGTTTGTAATTATTAGTATTTAGTTGTTTGTCATTAATGCGGCAAGCAATGTTACAAAATTGCCTCATCAATATATAGGCAAGGATCTTCCCTACCTTCAACTATTTGCTAGATCGTTCCAACCTTAACAATTACAGCATTCCATAAGTATGAGTTGGAGACAAAACGAATTTATTAATAGCTTTTACGTCCCTGTAGCTTCGGAATACTAACCTCCGTGTTAGTACACGAATCAAATGCCATCCGTAGCTATTAAGCTATAGGAGTATAGTGAATGCTGGTTATTTGTCTGGAACAAATACGGCCGATGTGCCTTCATCATTGAAAGCCGCCGAAGGCGCTTATATCCATGTAGCTTCGGCATACCCGCTTCCCTGCGGCAGTCGCTCCTTGTCATCCATGACACCACGGCATACTTACTTCCTTGTAAGCAAAAAAAAGCGAGTAACCTAAGGGTACTCGCTTAATAACAACAACTTTCAGGGAATGAACACAATTTGTGTACTGTTATATTTGACAGCGCATTTTCGAATAGTTCAAAAATTTTAAATTTATTTTATTAAAAACATTATTGTTAGCTAACGATATTCGATAAAAATGAGAAATAGTTACTTTAACTATTAACAATTGCTATTTTTGTGCTATAAGATACACATGGTGTTTATTAAATGAACAAATTATTGACTCAGGTCAACATAATGGCCTCATAGTTGCTTTGTCATATTTGAGTTCTGAATTAAGGTTACAAAAGGTATACAAAACTGAACAGAATCGATGTAGTACTGGCTGTGCTTTCATGATTCAATCAAGCTGTTACATATTGGACTTGGCAAGTTTCGGGATCGATAAAAATAACAATAACGATGTAGGAGCTAACATGAGTAAATTTCATCCATATCACTCACTAAGGCCACTTTTTTGGACTATCGTTTTCGTGTGGGTTGCTGTTTTACATACAGCAAAAACTGATTCAATCTAAAGATGACGGTAATTCTGAAGTTTTAATTGCTGCCAACGCTATTGAAATAGTACCTTCGCATGTAAACACAATGGTGTTATGTGAGCATTAGTATTTATGCTTTGTAACAGCAAAGTACAGTTATTTTTAGCTTAGAGGCCATTCTAACAAAGAAACTGCTGATCTAAAGATCGCGGTATGTGAAACTTTTTTCCAAAAAACTTAATGGCTCTGAACAAAAGTGTATCTACTCAATGATGCTCTTACTTACTAAGCTAGGTCACTTCTTCCCATATATAAAATATGATTTCAGTCACTGAAAAGGCTAAAACGTACTCTCATCTTCATGTTTATATTTTTTACAACTTGAAGTCACAGTTGGCTTATTTAATGAGTACTCTAATTTGATGGTATTAATTGCTAAGTTGAATTTATTTAATAACAAACTCATGGAGGAGGAAGTAAAGTGACTGTTCATGCCATCTATAAGGATATAGTGAATGCTGGTTATTTGTCTGGAACAAATACGGCCGACGTACCTGCATCCTTGCGGCAGTCGTTCCTTGTCATCCATGACACCACGACATACTTACTTCCTTGTAAGCAAAAAAAAAGCGAGTAAACTAGGTTACTCGCTAAATAAACAACAACTTCCAGGGAATGAAAAAATACTGCTTTCACTATGTTAGACAGCAGTTCTTCAAAAAGTTCAAATATGTTAAAAAAATTATTAATAAGTTGTTCATTGGTTGTATTTCTAACTAGTTGTACAGCGTCACCGCCTAAAAATACCAGCAATCTTTGTGAGATCTTTTATGAAAAAGATGACTGGTGGGATGCTGCGTCAGACATGCGAAGTAAATGGGGAACGCCAATACATGTGGTTATGGCTATGATGTACCAAGAGAGTTCGTTTAAGGCGGATGCAGCTCCTCCAATGCGCTGGTTTTTAGGTTTTATTCCATATGGTCGAGCAAGTAGTGCCTATGGTTATTCCCAAGCTAAAACAGTTACTTGGGATGATTATATTCGAGAGACTGGAAATTCATGGGCTGATAGAGATGACTTTGATGATGCCATTGATTTTATGGGATGGTTCACAGCTAAAACTTATCGCTTAAATAAAGTCTCGAAGTGGGACGCTAAAAATCAGTATTTAAATTACCATGAGGGTTGGGGCGGCTATAAAAGAAAGACTTATCGAAATAAAGCATGGTTAGTTAATGTTGCGAATAAAGTTGATAGAAGAGCAAAAACTTATGGCCAACAATTAAGACGTTGTGAAGATGATCTAAACTCTAGTTGGTTGTGGAGGATTATTTTTTGGTTGATGCCTAGAACCTAAAAAAACAAGCACAAAAAAAAGCAGCGTCTGCTGCTTTTTTTTGTGTCTTAATAGGCAATCCTAGCTATAAAATCCGTTTTATCAGTCACTCCCTTGTGCTCCTTGCTGTTCAACCTTGAACTGTCCTCTCCATTTCAAACATCCTGTAAAAGCATCCTGCTTTCCTAGTTCATCCTGACGGCTCCTTGCCAATCCTTCCTTTTTCCTTAGACTAAAACTAGCCTTTCATCCCTATCCTTACTTCCTACTTCCTGTTATTTTGGCTCCTGCCATCCTAACTATCCCTTTGTGCATCCAGCATTTCCTTTCCTTGTTTACTAAGTCCTTTAGTAATCTCGTCGTTATGTAGAAAATATAGTACTGATTTTGCAATTTAGAGGTAGACTTAAACAACAATTAATATTTTGACCACTTTTTTTAATTTAATGATAATTTAAATAAGTTTAATAATTACAAGTGGTTAGTTTAATTGTTGGTTAATTTGAGAGCAGTAATATCAGAATGGTCTCATTGTTATGTGAGATATATCTTACATTGTTTTGGGCTTGATGCAGTTTTATAGGTATTGGTGATGGATTGTGAATTTACGTATAACTACCATGACAAGAGTCATGGAGTAGTAACCTTCTCTGAGCATATTGCTATTGGCATATTTTTATCGCAAGAGTTTGGGCAACACCGTGAAGATCAAATAAAGAATATAGAGCAATTATTAGTAACATTAGAAAGCGAACAAGACAAGCAAGTCGAGTTTTCTGATTGGGTTATTGAACTAGAAGATGAAGGAGTAAGTGTTTTAAGCACAACTCGTTATGCAGTACAGATCCTGATATTGATGAGCCAGATGTAGACAGCTTATTTAGACTGGGAACTCATCGCCAAATGTGGAAAAGACGACTTGCTTGACTTACTATCGAGTTGGTTATCCTTTGTATATAGAGCAAAAAGGTTAATACTTTGATCACTAAAAGTAACACTGTATGCCAGTTAAGCTAACTGTAACTATAACCGTTAGGTATTGTTTTTGTTAGCTTTATTACTTCAGGCTCTTTACCCTCTGGTATTTTACCTTGATTGGCAAATATTGCAAGCGTATTAAAGCCTTTACTGCCATTTTCTGCCTTGCTTCGTTAATTTTCTGGCTGTTCCTGCAGTAATACACAAGTTCAGCTATCTTATATCGAGACAATAGTTACAAATTAAAACGTGTCGCCTCTGATCTTGTTATCTGCAATTTTTTTGTGGAGTCAGTTACTTCAGCTTTCCAACAAGCCCGACGTTTGGCAACTTGCCTCGGCTGCTAACTTGTTTACTGATTAGTTTGGTTTATATCTCGTTTCGTTACACAGGGTTTTTCTTTACCGAAGAGTTGTCCGATGTCTTCGTTGTGTTTCGCTGTCAGCAGCATATTTTTAGCGCTGAATCAGTTTCATCCTTAGGCGTCAATGGTGACTTTTTTACTTGGCAAGAACTGCCGCTGAGTATCTATCTGGTTAGTCTAATAGCTTGTGTACTTATGCTAACTGTGGCTTTGTTGCGAGCACAGTATAAGTTAAACGCTTATTCAATTTTTGAATTTGTCCCTATTTTAGTCGCCATTATTGGGTTGTTTGAAGTGTTAGCTATTACAGGTAACAGCATGTGGTGGAGTGCAGGACTGTTACAATTAATTTTTGTGTTTTGTGTTTACACTATATTGACTGAGGTAAATAAAGGAGCATCGGCGGATTGGCAAATGTTCAAAGATGGCTTTGATTTGTCTACCAATGCCTATTTTTGTAGTGAAGCATCTGGCAGAGTGCGTTTTGTTAATAAAGCTTATTTGCAGCTGTTAGAGTTCTCACAGGACACTAAGGTCAATGATATTAATCATCCACTTTACACTCATCCTCTGTCAGATTCAGTGACTAAAGCGTTGGAACAAAAAGGCCATTGGGTTGGGGAAACAGTATTAGTCACAGGTACTGGCAAAGTAGTGTCAGTTTTAGCCGAATTTTCAATGACTAACTTTAATGGCAAGGTTTACCAACAAGCTTGGTTTTATGATATTCATGAAAAAATCGAGTTACAACAAAACGAAAGTGTGATCTTAGAGAAGCTAGAACGGCTGTCATTTAGCTTAATTGAAAAGCAAGAAGAAGAGCGTCGCTATTTCGCCAAAGAGCTACATGACGAAATAGGTCAAAGTCTTACTTTGTTAAAAATACAACTGCAGTTACCAGAACCGGATAAAGACTCTCATTACTACTGTACTTGTCTGAGTTAATTGATAAAGTTCGTAATTTATCACTCAATTTAAGACCTGCGATTCTAGATGATATGGGACTTATCGTCAGCATTAGACTGGTTATCTGATAGGCAACGAAGCGTTTCAGTCAACTAGCGGTAACAACTGAAATAGACAGCAAGATCCCGAGACTTTCTGATAAGGCTCGAAATTTCTGTTTTTCGTATTGCACAAGAAGCTTTTACTAACATTCATAAATACAGTCACGCTGATCATGTTTTTGTCAGCTGCCAGATTGAAGGGAGAGTATTTGCAATTGATATTAGAAGACAACGGGGTTGGTTTTGATGTTGATGCTAAGTTAAACCGAGCGAACAAGGGACAAAGTTTAGGACTTATTGAGTATAAAAGAGAGAGCGTTTTTAGTTAATGGTTTGGTAAATATCGACTCTACACCTGAGCAAGGGACAAGAATTGAGCTTAGGGTTCCCATGCAATTGAATTCGCAGGGGGAAGAATAATGCGTTAAGTCATTCATACTTTTGTCTTTACTATTTGTCATCTATCAGCGCTCATTTGCCGATGGCAGTGATGGCTTTTTCTGAAGTTCAGCAAGTGGTTTACGGCAAGGACAATAAGAACTTATTTAGTGAACCAATAACGGCAGCTTGGGTGGTAAAAAAAGACAAACTAGTAAGTTGGTGACCGTAAAGAGCAACAAACCCTATCGATCGCACGATTATCAGGCACTTGTTTAAAAAAGCATAATATTAAACCTAGCATGTGGCAGAACCTAACAGGGTTAGGGTTACGTCATCTTATTGCTATTAATGTTTGGCGTTTTATATTTATATTATCAGTCTGCGCTTTGAATCGTCGGCGCAAGGCGTTTTACGAGACGTATTAAGTTACAGCAGCAAGTTTTAAGCATTGCATTTTTAGCCACTGGAGACGAAGTACTAGATTGTAATATTAGTGAACAAGAAGTTACTAGAATAAACCAAAATGCCAAACTGAACTTGAGGCGAAGATATCTATTTTCAGTCAGAGAAATTCATTAGTAAGTTACATCCAGACGACAGTAGCTTTCTTTATTGGTCACTTTGAGTCTTTGCTTATCAGGTGGCAAAAATAACTATGAAATTACCTACCGTATTAGCTGGTGAATGAAGATGCAGTGGATTTGGATTGTCGAACGAGGTTGTGTAATAGAAAGAGACTCGTCTGGCATTGCCACTCGTTTAGTTGCTAGTATGAGAGATATAAGCTGCGATAAAACACGATCAGGAATTATTGGTTAGAATGGTCGATGAACTTGAAGTTAGATTGAAAAGAGCGGAAGCAGCCGCAACAATGAGAAATTAGCAATGGAAAAATACAGTATATTATTTGCCGACGATCACACCCTGTTAAGACAAGGTTTGATCAGTTTAACCCAAGCTTTTTCATTTATTGATAAGAGCAATATTTATCAAGCTGCTAACGGTTTAGAAGCGGTCAACCTAGTGAAGAAGAGACCAGCCAGACTTAATTGTTATGGATGTCTCTATGCCGGAAATGAATGGCTTAGAAGCAGTAGAAGCGATTAAAGAATCAGTTTCCGGAAATTAAAGTGCTTATGCTGTCCCATTACAATAACGAGCCTTATGTGATCAGAGCGTTAAAAGCAGGTGCTGATGGTTATATGCTAAAAGATGTTGCGGTAGAAGAACTGCAAGATGGCCTCAAAGAGATCTTAGCTGGCCGTATGTATATCAGTCCAGATATTGACCAAACACTATTATCAAGGTTAGACAGCGCGCAGGGCAATGAAATGGATGCACTAGATATCTTGACTACAAGACAGCGCAGCATTTTGCAACTGATTGCCGAAGGTCACTCGACTAAAGATATTGCCGATAAGCTATTTCTAAGTGTTAAAACCATTGAGGCACACAGAGCCAATATTATGGATCAGATTAAATATTAGAGATGTGCCAGGTCTGGTTCGATTTTGCTATTCGAGTGGGCTTGATCCAAGCTTAGAAAGACTCAAGACTCAATATCGCGAAACACAAGCAACAATATTGGCTATGCCCAGCATAGTAAAGTGTTGGGCTAGTTTATTGTTTTGTTCTATTTGCCTTTGCACGTTGGCATTGATATTTGCTACTTGCGCCCGCCTCAGTAAAACATTTTGTTTTAGCGGCTCAAATAGCTAGCTTAGCTAAAATAAAACCATAAGCCAGATGCTTAGCAAAGCCATAGAAACATAGCAGGATTGAGTGAACTCTTGATCATCTAAGCTGGATAAAATACCTGACCATACCAATTAGGCTGCCAATAACTCCTGTCATTATGCTGGTATTAATTAAGTTATCGAAAAATGAGATCACCCAGAAGTATTCTTTTTGATTCTTTACTGGTTGGTTAGCATATTTAAATATACTAAAAGCTTGCGCACCGTAACTTAAAAACACCACGCCGAACACACAACCTAAGAGTCAACAATAAACTGGTCAAGGGTCGAATAACAACTCGACTAAGGGCCCAAACATGATCAGAGCCAATAGTAAACTGTTAGGGCTAGACAGTAAAAAGCCAATAAGTTGATTCATCTGGTCTATCCTACATAGGTATCTTGAGGCAAAGTGTAGGTTGCTTTTTTCGGATTCATGTTTTGGTACAGCACCCCTTGTTTGATCGGCTGTATGATCAAATAAGAAATAACTGTGCCATACAAACAAGTCATTAAGGACAGAGCAATGCTTGGGCCCTATAGCTTTCATATCGTCACTTTGGGCAAGTAATAAAATGGTAGCCAAAATAAAAGATAACATACCAGCGAATAAAGCGTAAGTCGGGTTAGATAGTTGTAAAAATCAAGATGTGGCAAATAGCTCTGAAGAAGAAATGCGTTGCTGACTTGACTACTGCGAATATAGCTAAATATTTTGTTGCCGTAGCCAAAAATGGCGCCGCCGAAAAACACCCCAACCATTATCACTAGCCGATGGTAGGTCTATGATACATAAATGGGACTGCCACCAAGTAATAAAACTAGCGACAAGGGTGGCCAAACTAATGATTAATCCAATAAGTTTAAAAATCATCAAAACACTCAGAATATAAATCACTGATAAAACTGAATACTATCTCTAATTGCCTGCTCTTGACTAGGGTTTAGACCATTAAACTTAAGCCCGGCTATGTGCTTTGAGTTTTGATCTTGCTGCCATGCCAGTTCGTGCAGGAATCGTGACTAGGTTTCTGCTGTTGATACTGTTCTAACTCCTTTCTGTGGCATTTTTAACTCAACATTTAAGCTAGTATTGCTAGGTATTGGCTGTGAGGTGACTATGCCCAGACCTGAAATGTACTGATGTCGTTAGACAGTCCTTCAATTCGGCCTTGGTCTAGTATGTAAAGAGATTAGACTGTGCCCTTTAATACGTTTTGCTCCCCTTCTTGAGTGTCCGTTTACTTGGGGCTGCTATCTGCAGTCTACACTTTTATCAATATTCAGGCCTGATAGCTGGTTGATGTAGGTTTTCCGTTAATTGATTGAGCGACGTGAGATATGTTCGCAGAATTACTAATCTTTAACGGTATTGTCGTTTAAGTGTGGCAAACAGCGAATGCAAGTTGACTTGAGCAAGCCCTTGCGAAACTGTTCAAGTTGGCTTTGAGACGCCGCTTCAATCTGCTGATTTAAATCATAAGTAGCTTCTACGTCCTGTTGCATTTCATTTACCTCAGTTCAGAGGTTTTATTTAGCTGTTGCTGGCTGGTGGTAATGGAGTGGACTAAGCTGTGTCATTGAGCCTTGTGCGCTGTTATTACTTTATTACTTAGCTCTGATAGGATGTTACTTATCTGTTCCGCAGAATTTTGCGAGCGAGCTGCAAGATGTCTTACCTCGTCTGCCACCACAGCAAAGCCCTCGGCCTTGTTCGCCAGCCCTGGCCGCTTCGATTGCAGCATTAAGAGCTAATAAGATTAGTTTGTTCAGCAATTTCTTTGATGGTAGTTAAAATGCCATTAATGGTTTTACTGAAGGCTCAACAATATCTTCAACTTGCTCGGATGTTTGGCCACTTATCTCTCCAGACATTTGTTGTAACTTGAGCCACTGAGTTAGCTAATGAATCTAGGCTGCTTTTAGCTTGTTTTTCAACTTGTTCCGAGTTCTGTTTGGCGCTTTCAATGCGAGTTTACTGACATCGGTTGCTAGCTCTGTCACTTCCTGCGTTGCCAGTTCTATTGCTGATTCGTTCGCTTTTTCTGACTGTGCTCATGTCTTCAATTTCTTTTGATATGGCAGCGATTTGAAATGCCGATTGGCTCATATGGACGGTCGACTTGTCAACGTTGACGAGAATAGAGTTCAGCTTATTGAGCATGATATTAAAGTGTTGTTCAAGCTCACCGACTTCATCTTTTGAGTGCACTTCAACTTTTGGGGTTAGATCACCTTGCTCGACTGCTTCTAGCGATTTTATTAGTTCGATAAGCGGTTCGACGAATAATCTGGCAACCACGGCAATAACAAAAAATTGTACCGTAAACTGCAATAAAGTATCCCAAATACTACTCGTTAAAAATGCGCTATATTGACTTTCCAGTTGAGACAACAGGTGAGTGTTTTCGCTAGTTTTAGCAACGGTTTCAATGACTTCTTCTAGTTCGCTAGCTGCAATCCACCTATTATATACTGTTGTTACCATAGCTACGGCCATAAAGCCAATCTGTAACTTCCAACGTAAACTCAGTTTTAACCAAAAATCTTTCATCTACTATCTACATCGACCAGTTATATGCTCACATTTGCATGAAAACATAAAAAAAGCCAGAGAATAAATGCTCTGGCTTTTCAGTGTTTTTAAGTTGAGAAAGTGTTAGTGGCAGCCGCCACAACAATCTTTCTTTTCGCCGTCTGTACTAGAGTGAACGTGGCCGTGAGCAATTTCTTCAGCACTTGCTTCACGTACTTCTAACACTTCAACGTCAAACACTAAGTCGATGCCCGCTAACGGGTGATTACCATCGACAATCACGTATTCGTCAGTTTTTTCGATAACGATAACCGTTTGTTCACCATCATCCGTTTCAGCGCGCAATTGCATACCCACTTCAACCTCAAAGTCGGCAAACATTTCACTACCGATTTGCTGAACTAGACCGTCATGACGAGGACCATACGCGTCGTTTGCTTCAATTTTTGCTTCGAAAGTATCGCCTTTTTCACGACCTTCTAGTGCATTTTCTAAACCTTCAATTAAGAATTTTTGACCTTGGATAAATTCTAATGGTTCACCATCGTATGAGCTATCGATAATGTTACCTTCCGTGTCTAATACGGAATAGTGCATTTTTACCACTGTATTGTTTGCTATTTTCATTGTGAACCTTACTGTTCTATCTGATATGGAAGTTCTAATAACTTCAGTGTTTGACCTGTGCTTAGGAATAAAGTTTCCGTCATTTCTGTGTCTTTTGGCAACACCAGTTGCAACCAAGTTGAACCTTGTTCAACGACAGAGTGGATAACTTTACCTACATTACGTTTGTTGCCATTGAGTTCAATCGCAATATCGTCTGCTGTCTTGACCTCTATTTCTGAGTCTGTACTGGCAATATATAAAGCACGTTTATTTTTACCTAAATAGCGCATACGTGCCACCATCTCTTGACCCATATAGCAACCTTTACTAAAAGAGATATAGTCTAATGCTTGTAAATTAAGCATTTGAGGCACGTACTCGCCAATTGAACCGTTAAACAGATGAGCTCTACCTGATAGCACTTCTTTTTGCCACCAAACTTTTGCATCTGTATTGGCCGTGATTACAGCCAACGATAATGCGATGAAATGTCCTGAACTCAGTTCAATACTGACTGTTTCAGCCAGAGCTTGGTCTGACCCATATATTTGCCAGTTATCACTGTCGTCAACAATGTCAGCCTTGGCAAATACGCCGTACTTGTTTAACTCAGCAAGTGTTACTGCTGCGCTGTCTTTAGTCATGATCAACAAGATGTCTTGTTCTTGTTTTGTTGCAATAAAGCTAGACCACATTTTGCCTTTAGCATTGCAGTGACACCCTGCTAACCAATCTTGTTGTTTTAGCAAGGTGATATCGCAGGTTACTTGCCCTTGTAAAAATGAGTAGGCATCGTCGCCTGATAATTTGATTACTGAGAACTCAGATAGCTGACTGATCTTAGCTGCTGCCATAGTTTATTACTCACCAATTTAGTATTGACTCTATTTATGGGGGTAAAGCTTTCAAAGCTCAATGATAACAGGCAATTTATTTGCTTAAGATCAGGAATTTTTGGCTCTTTGCTTTTTATTTTGGCAGTGCCCTGATATTCTGCCGAGCATATTGTAATAGCTATTTATGCGAGTAACCATGACGCAGGAAGATAAAAAAGACAAGCTTGTTTATGTCGATGTCAGTGGCAAAAAGTTTGTATTGGATTCTAAGCCAAAAATTAAGTGGGCATGTCGCCGCGGTATGTTGGAATTAGACGTATTATTTGAACCTTTTGTCGATGAAGCATACGACGCGTTAACCGATGAGAAAAAAGCAACGTTCCAACGTTTGTTAGCTTGTGAAGATCCGGATTTGTTTGCTTGGTTCATGGGCCATCAAGAGTGCGAAGACGCGGAGCTAGCTGAGATGGTTAAACTTATTTTAAACCGAGTTCGCGTTTCTTAACCTACCCGCAAAGTGATCCTTATCCTAAGCTAGTATTAGATTGACCATAATACAGGTAAAAGCGAATGGGTAAGGAAGCCACAACATACCGTATTGAGGTTAGTAAACATTCTAGCCTCAAGTATTTTTACTCTAGTTCCTTCATATTTTTAGTGCTGAGCACTATTTGGTCTTGGCCGTATTATTTACCTACTATGTTTAAAGTAGCTTTAGCTGCTGTTGCAATTGCTGTGTTTTTGCGAGGTATTTGTTTAACACGCAGAACACAAATAACTAGAGTGATATCAATTAATACGGCGGGAAGACTTGTTTGTTATGGCGAAAAAGCAACAGCAGGTTGGTTGCTTAATACGAGTCGTGGATTTTTAGGCTTTTATGCTCTCGACTATTGCCGAGAGCTAGATAACAAGAGTACCACGTTAGTTATTTTCTCTGATCAGCTGACGAATATCGATAATCGAAGGCTCAGCCGGGTGATCAATAAACTAAAATTCATCTCCTAATTTTTGCTACTTTCTGGCACCAATATACTTGGAGCAGTAACTTCGGCCATTTCGGGATAATCTTTATTAAAGTGCAAGCCTCGACTTTCCTTTCTTGAAAGTGCGCTAGCGATGATTAATTGAGCAACTTGCGCTAGGTTACGCAACTCAAGTAAGTTATTACTCACTCTAAAATCTGAGTAGAACTCATCAATATCTTGCTTGATATATTCAATACGCTTTAAAGCTTTATTAAGACGGCGATTCGATCTGACAATACCTACGTAATCCCACATTATAAGACGAAGCTCGTGCCAGGTGTGGCTGATAATAACGTTCTCTTCTGAGCTGGTAACTTTACTTTCATCCCATTGAGGAATAGCAGCTGGCGGTTCACTATTAACCATTGCTGAGAGGATCATTTCGGCTGCACCATGGGCAAAAACTATGCACTCAAGTAAGCTATTGCTCGCCATGCGGTTAGCACCGTGTAAACCGGTATAAGCAACTTCACCTATAGCAAATAAATTGTCTAAATCAGTTTTTCCATTTAGGTCAGTGATCACACCTCCACATGTATAGTGGGCTGCAGGCACAATAGGGATCTGCTCTTTAGTAATATCAATGCCAACCTTCAAACATTTGGCATAAATAGTTGGAAAGTGCTCAATAATGAACTGCTCATCTTTGTGACTGATGTCTAAATACATGCAATCAGCGCCTAATCGTTTCATTTCAAAGTCGATAGCACGAGCAACAACGTCTCTTGGGGCTAATTCTGCTCTTTGGTCAAAATCCGGCATAAAGCGACTGCCATCAGGGCGTTTTAAATAAGCACCTTCGCCTCTCATCGCCTCAGTGATCAAAAAGTTCTGAGCTTTTTCATGATACAAAGAAGTCGGGTGAAATTGGTTAAATTCCATGTTGGCAACACGGCAACCCGCGCGCCAAGCCATAGCAATGCCATCACCGCTAGCTATGTCGGGATTAGAAGTATATTGATAAACCTTACTTGCTCCACCTGTCGCTAAGGCAACAAATTTAGCTGATATGGTTTCTACCCGTTCTAATTTTCGGTTCCATACATAAGCCCCATGTACTCTATTGTCATCAACCCCCAACTTATCGCCTCGCACTAAATCCAGTGCATTGAATCGTTCAAACAAGCGAATGTTTGGATGAGCTTGAACCAAATCTAGCAAAGTGGTTTGCACTGCTTTGCCAGTTGCATCTGCAGCATGGAGAATTCTTCTATGGCTATGACCACCTTCGCGAGTTAAATGGAATTTAGGTGTGCCGTCGTGATCTTTGATTTGATCAAAAGGTACGCCTTGGTCAATTAACCACTGCATCGAAGACTTTGCATTAGAGGCTGTATATCTAACCGCTTCTTCATCACAAAGTCCGCCACCGGCAATTAAAGTGTCCTGGACATGGGACTCAATACTGTCGTTTTCGTCAAAAACTGCAGCAATGCCACCTTGCGCATATAATGTCGACCCTTCTTTTAAAGCGGACTTACTTAAAATGATCACATTGGTGTGATCGGCAATACTCAGTGCTAAAGTTAATCCGGCTGCGCCGCTACCTATTATTAGGCAGTCAGTATTATGGGCGTTTAATTCTGGCATTATCAGTCGACCTATTGGTTTGATGAAAACAGACTATTGGGCTCTGTTTGAGCTAATTTTCAGTCATTCTAAAAAAAAATAAAAAAAATAAGAACTTTTTTGTAACACCTGAGTCTACAGTGACAGCAGATGACATAGTCGGGAAATGATATAGACTAGTAATCTAAACGATTTTTGGGAGTAGTAGCTCGAATGAGCGAGCAGAAAAAAGATTTAGACCTGGTGAGAAAAGCCCAGGCTGGCGACAAAGCCGCGTTTGATTTACTGGTAAGAAAATATCAAAACAAAATTATTAGCTTAGTGTCGCGCTATCTTGGTCAAAATGGTGACGTACAAGACGTAGCGCAAGATGCCTTTATAAAAGCTTACACTGCGTTACCTGGTTTTCGTGGCGAAGCGGCGTTTTACACTTGGTTATATCGTATTGCAGTAAACAGCGCGAAGAACTATTTAATGGCTCGAGGTCGTAGACCCGCAGCTGTTGATGTTGATGCCGAAGAAGCAGAGTTTTTTGAAAATAGTGATGCGTTAAAAGAAAATGCATCACCTGAGCGTTTAGCGCTTACCGAAGAAATTAAAAAAGTCATATTTGATACCATTGAGCAGTTACCTGAAGAGTTAAAAATAGCGATTCAGTTAAGAGAAATCGACGGTATGAGTTATGAAGATATTTCAGCGGCAATGGGTTGTCCTATTGGCACGGTGAGATCAAGAATTTTCCGAGCAAGGGAAGCAATTGATACAAACTTGCAACCTTTGTTAGAAAATCGTTAAAGTAGGGATTAGACCAAATTATAATCGGTTTAATCTAGTATCAACTCAATATAGAGTTTGAATTAAAGTTGGAGTCTGTCAGTTTATGACAAATAAAAGTTTTGAATCTATTTCTGCATTACTGGATGATGAAGTTAACTCACAAGAGCTGGACAATGCTCTTGAACAGATGGCGCAGCAACCAGAGCAGTTAGAAGCATTCTCTCGATACAGTTTAATCGGTGATGTGCTTCGTCAAGAACAAGAACTGGTAACCGATAATAGCTTTGCTGATAAGATCCAACAAGCCATAGTGTCAGCTGAGCAAGAACAAGTAGCAGAGCCTGCAGTTGTTAGCATTGCAAGTCACCCATCTTGGGGACAAAGAATTGCTGCTAGAGTACAAGGCTTTACTCAATCTTCTACAGGTCGAGGTATGTCTCAGTTTGCTATTGCTGCATCTGTTGCTTTAGTCGCCGTTGTTGGTGTTGGTAATATGTCAGGCACTGAAGAGTTTAAAGAAGATGTTCCTGCCGTTATAGCTTCTCCTTTGATTGGTGGCGTTACTCCAGTAAGTATTTCATCAGAGCGTCCAGCTGATAGAAAGTCAGCTAACCAAAAAACACAATCACGTATTAACTCTTTGATTTCAGATCACCATCAACAGCTTAGAGTTGCGGACGACAAAAAAGAGCAAGAACAAACTGAAGAAGAAAAGATCATCGACTAAAGCACCTTCAGTGTTGGCTTTAACAATTTAATTGAGCGCCCGTAAATGTTATGATTTACGGGCGTTCTTGCTTCTAGGATAGTTATTTTATATGAAAGCGTTTTTATTCCTAATCGTTACCATTACCACCTTTTTCAATGTGGCTTTAGCTCAAGAGCAAGTTGCACAAAACATTCCTGTTGAAGTTGAGAAAGACTCTGCAACGACAAAGATCCAAGCAAGTACGGCAAGCCAATGGCTGCAACAATTAAAGCAGGCATTGACGGAAAAAAACTTCGATGCTGGCATCGTTAGTACCAAAGCCAATAAAACCGAATCGTACAAATGGATACATGGTGTGGTTGCAGGCAAAGAAGTAGAAAGTGTTTCATCGTTAATCGGTGGCCAAGTTAGTACGGTTAGACAAGGCAACACAGTTGCTTATATTGAACCGAATAAGCCGATTTATTCCATTTCAGCGCCAAGTATTCGAAATTTCATCCCGCCTATTTTTTATCAAGACCCAGAAGAGCTTGCCGACAGCTACCAGTTTGTGCTGGTAAGTAAAAACCAAGTTGGCGGTAGAGCGGCTCAGCTGCTGCGTATTGAATCAATTGATAATGCAACGTACAACATTTGGTTGTGGTTAGATTTTGACACAGGCTTACCTTTGCGTCTGGATTACGTCGATCTTAAAGGTAATGTTGTAGAACGCATATTAATGACCCATTTAACCGTTTTCTCAGGCCCAAATGAAGACGTATTTAAACTAGCTGGAATAAGTTTACCGGAGCCAGCAAACGACGTAATCGCTTCAACAAAAGATACCAATAACTGGAAAATGGGTTGGGTTCCTAAAGGCTTTGAGCTGGTCAAAAGCGACCGCCATCATGTTTCTATGTCTAGAGAAGTGTCAGACTATTATTTATATAGCGATGGCCTGTTCGAGTTTTCAGTTTACATCCAAAGGCCTTTAGAATCATACGAAAGTCCCTTATTGCTCAGAGAAGGGGCTACGGCTTTTGTCATGCTAAATGCTGGTGGCTTTGACGTGACTGTCGTCGGTGCTATACCTGTTGAAACTGCTTATAAAGTAGCTAGCAATATCAAGCGAAACTAATAACCATGATCAAAGAAGTTGGTCACATTGTTAAGTTAGAAGACCAAGTAGCTTGGGTTGAAACTCAAGTTACTTCTACTTGTAATGCTTGTGCCGCAAAAACCAATTGCGGTACTAGCTCTATTGCTAAAGCATTCGGCGATAAATCTGTCGTGAACCAAGTTATTAATGACAAAGGGGCGAAGTTAGGTGACAGAGTTGAAATAGGTATTCCCGAAGAGAGTTTGGTGACAGGCGCCTTTTTAATCTACCTCCTGCCGCTTGTCACAGCAGTTATTAGTGCGCTAATCGCCGAGTTTTGGTTAAGCCAGCTAATTACCATGTCTGAGCCGTTATTAATTTTGTTAACTTTTGTCGGTGGCTGGCTCGGATTGTTGCTAGCAAAACGAATTATTAAACGCGCTGACGAGGAAAAATATCGAGTTAGATTGTTACAGGTTTTGCCTGAAAATATTGAAGTGATAGAAATAGATTAATGTTTTACCTTTCATCCATACCTCATTTTATTAGCTTTAGTTTTAGCTCTGATCCTATTTCGTCATAGAGACGTTATTCTTTGTTGTTAGAAGGCTGCTAATAAATTACTCATCCGAGTTGGTTTAATGTATAATGCCGCCCATTTATACTCGTAGAATTCACAAGCAGATGTAGCAAGAAACCAAGCGTTGTTTCTTTTCACCACTCTGCGCAGTCCCTGTTATTGGGCTTTGAAGTTACCGGAACTTATAAGTGCATGATAAATAAGAATATTAGAAATTTTTCCATAATCGCTCACATTGACCACGGCAAATCAACTTTGTCTGATCGTCTAATTCAATATTGTGAAGGTCTGTCTGACCGTGAGATGAAAGCGCAAGTATTAGATTCGATGGATATCGAGCGTGAGCGTGGTATCACGATCAAAGCGCAAAGTGTTACCCTAAATTACAAAGCGAAAGATGGTGAAACATACCAATTGAACTTCATCGACACGCCAGGGCACGTTGACTTTACTTATGAAGTATCTCGTTCATTGGCCGCTTGTGAAGGTGCACTATTAGTTGTTGACGCAGGCCAGGGTGTAGAAGCTCAAACAGTTGCTAACTGTTACACTGCGATTGAGATGGACCTAGAAGTTCGTCCTATTCTAAATAAAATTGACTTACCTCAGGCTGACCCTGATCGCGTATCACAAGAAATCGAAGATATCGTTGGTATTGATGCGGTTGGCGCTGTGCAATGTTCAGCAAAAACAGGTATCGGTATTGAAGACGTATTAGAAGATATCGTACAAAACGTTCCAGCTCCTGAAGGTGAGACTGATCAAGAGCTACAAGCCCTGATCATCGACTCTTGGTTCGACCCGTACCAAGGAGTTGTATCACTAGTTCGTATCAAACATGGCGAGCTTAAAAAGGGTGATAAGATACGCGTAATGTCGACTGGTGAATTCCACATAGTTGATAAAGTTGGTATTTTCACTCCAAAGCAAACAGACACAGGTATTCTTAAAACTGGCGAAGTAGGCTTTGTTATTGCTGGCATCAAAGACATTTTAGGTGCGCCAGTAGGTGATACTTTAACCTTACACCAAAAACCAGCTGATGGTCCGTTACCTGGTTTCCAAAAAATCAAACCTCAAGTATACGCAGGTGTATTCCCGGTAAGCTCTGACGACTATGAAAACTTCCGTGATGCATTAGGCAAACTAAGTCTAAATGACGCATCGTTATTCTATGAGCCAGAAAACTCTACTGCTCTAGGTTTAGGTTTCCGCTGTGGCTTCTTAGGTATGCTACACATGGAGATCATTCAAGAACGTTTAGAACGTGAATACGACTTAGATCTTATTACTACAGCACCGACAGTAAACTATGAAGTATTGCAGAAAGATGGTGAAATCGTATCTGTTGATAGTCCTTCAGAGCTACCTGCGATTGGTGATATAGATGAAATTAGAGAGCCAATTTGTAAGGCTGATATCTTAGTACCTCAAGAATACTTAGGTAATGTGATCACGCTTTGTGTTGAAAAACGTGGTGTGCAAAAGTCGATGAGCTATCACGGCAATCAAGTTGCGGTTAGCTACGATATGCCAATGGCAGAAGTTGTAATGGACTTCTTTGATAGACTGAAATCAACAAGTCGTGGTTTCGCATCATTAGATTACAATTTCACACACTTCGAAGCTGCCGACATGGTTAGAGTAGATATCTTACTAAATGGTGAGCGAGTGGATGCTTTAGCTATGATTTGTCACCGTGACTTCTCACAGTCTCGCGGTCGTGAATTAGCTGAAAAGCTGCGTGAGCTTATTCCTCGTCAAATGTTCGATATCGCAATTCAAGCGGTAATTGGCAGTCATGTAATCGCTCGTACAACAGTAAAACAGTTACGTAAAAACGTAATCGCGAAGTGTTACGGCGGTGACGTAAGTCGTAAGAAGAAACTTCTTCAGAAACAGAAAGAAGGTAAAAAACGTATGAAACAAGTAGGTAACGTTGAGTTACCACAAGATGCGTTTTTAGCTATTTTGAAAGTTGGAAAATAAAAAAGGACATAAGGCGCTATGGCGGGATACTTTGCAATATTTTTAGTTGTTATTACGCTAGTTACCGGACTGATCTGGCTCATTGATGCGCGATTTTATGCGCCAGCACGACGAGAAAGGGTTGCCGTAGCGCAAGCCTCGACAAACGGACAAATTGAATTAGAAGACTTAGAAAAGATAGCACCGCAGCCTGCTATTGCGGAAACAGCACAGTCGATGTTTCCTATTTTGTTTTTTATCACTGTTTTTCGCTCGTTTTTATTTGAGCCATTTCAAATTCCATCGGGTTCAATGATGCCGACTATGTTGGTGGGTGACTTTATTTTAGTGCAAAAATACACCTACGGCGTTCATGACCCAATTTGGCGTTCGGAGCTTATTGAAACAGGTAAACCTGAACGTGGTGATATTGCAGTATTTAAATATCCACTGGATGAGAACTTAGATTACATCAAGCGTATTGTCGGTTTACCTGGCGATCATATCGTCTATCGCAACAAAACTTTGTACATCAAGCCTAGTTGTGAAAGGCAGCCGGAAAATTGTAAGCAGTTCATTGAAATGAAACAGGAAATGGACTCAGTTTATGCGACGGATGCGCGTGGCGATACGATTGCTAAATCAAAAGAAACCTTAGGCGACGTTGAACATGAAATCTTACTTAACATAGATCGCCAGTTCCAATTTCCGTTTGTTCAACCAGGTGGCAAGGTAAATGAGTGGATAGTGCCAGAAAATAGCTATTTTGCTGTTGGTGATAACAGAGATAATAGTCAGGACAGCCGTTTCTGGGGCTTTGTTCGTGAAGACCAATTAGTTGGTAAAGCGGTGTTTATCTGGATGAGTTTTGTTAAAAATGAAGGTGAGTACTCTTGGTTACCAAATTGGTTCCCAATTGATATCCGTTTCTCTCGCCTTGGTACAGTTGGGTAGTGAATGACCGGTACATTAATCAATAAAGACTTTAGTAAATTAAGTAAAAAACTAGGTTATCAATTTAAAAATGAGTCATTGCTGAAACAAGCACTGACTCATCGCAGTTTTAAAGGTGCTCACAATGAGCGCTTAGAATTTATCGGCGACTCTTTGTTAGGCATGGTGGTGGCTGAATCTTTGTATTTCTCTTTTCCAAAAGCAACAGAGGGCGAGCTTACTCGTATGCGTTCTCAAATTGTCAAAGGACAAACCTTGACTGAAATCGCCAAAGAGTTTGACTTGAGCAAATGGTTGTTATTAGGCCCAGGCGAAATGAAAAGTGGTGGCTTTCGCAGAGAATCGATTCTTGAAGATGCAGTAGAAGCTATTATTGGTGCTGTTTATTTAGATTCCGATATGCAGCATTGCAAAGACTTTATACTAAGCTTAGTAGCGGACAGACTTAAAAAGCTGGATCCGAAAACTGCGCTTAAAGATCCGAAGACGCAGTTGCAAGAGTGGTTACAGTCACGCAAACGTCCTTTGCCTATTTATCAAGTAGAGCAAATTACAGGTCAGGCTCACAATCAAACTTTCAAAGTGAGCTGTACTTTGGACAACGGCAAAGTATTAATGGCGTCTGGAACGAGTCGTCGTAAAGCAGAACAACAAGCTGCAAAACAAGCATTAGAAGTAGTTATAGGTGACAACAAAAAATGAGTAAGTCAGAACAATCTCAACAAGAGTTAGATGCGCTGTTAAGTAATTTAAATAACCGTGCAGACTTATCACAAACGCAAACTCATTGTGGCCTAGTGGCAATTGTGGGTCGCCCAAATGTTGGTAAATCAACCTTGATGAACCATATTTTGCAACAAAAAGTGAGCATCACTTCTAAGAAACCACAAACGACTCGTCACCGTATTCTAGGCATCGACACTTATGAACATGAACAAGTTGTTTATGTTGATACACCAGGGCTTCACAAAGAAGAAAAAAGAGCCATCAATAAATTAATGAACCGTGCCGCATCAAGCGCATTAGGTGACGTAGAAATCGTTCTGTTTGTTGTTGAAGCAATGAAATGGTACGAAGATGACGAAATGGTGTTAACCAAAATTAAGCGCAGCAAAAAGCCATGCGTTTTGTTAGTGAACAAAGTGGATATGGTGAAAAACAAAGAAGAGCTAATGCCGTATCTCGAAGAGATCTCGCAAAAGCACAACTTTGACCAAATCATTCCTATTTCAGCGGAAAAAGGCACAAACGTAGAGCCAATCAAACAAGTTGTGTCGGAAAACTTACCTGAAAATCCATTCTTCTTTCCAGAAGATCACGTGACAGACAGATCAAGCCGCTTTATGTGTGCGGAGATCGTTCGTGAAAAGCTAATGCGTTTTATGGGTGAAGAGTTACCGTATTCTGCAACCGTTGAAATTGAACAGTTCAAGTGGGATGAAAAGATCTGGCGCATCAATGCACTTATCCTAGTAGAAAGGGAAGGTCAGAAAAAAATGGTGATTGGTAACAAAGGCGAAAAGCTTAAAGTTATCGGCCGTGATGCACGCCAAGATATGGAGCGTCTACTTGATGCCAAAGTATATTTAGAACTTTGGGTTAAGGTTAAATCTGGCTGGGCTGATGATGAGCGTGCGTTGCGTTCTTTAGGCTACGGCGAAGATTAATATAGCTCTGAGGTAACGCGATAGTGCAAGAGCTGGAGTACAAAAAGGCCTTTGTGTTGCACACTAGGCCTTTTAAAGAAAACCAGATCATTGCTGAGTTGTTAGTTCAAGATGAAGGCCGACTCGCTGTAGTCGGCTACAAAGGCAGTAAAAAGAATTCTGCCAAAACCGCACTTTTTAGTCCCTTCCGCCTACTCCAAGTTCAATACAGATCAGGTAAAGGGTTACACTCTTTAAAAACTATAGAAGCGCTGAATACTGGGTTCGATTTAAAAAGCACATCTTTGTATTGTGGCTTCTATCTTAACGAACTCATATGCCGCTTGTGTCAAGCTGATGCCCCATACGAAACCCTATTTGCTCACTATCACAAAGCATTAAAACAATTAATTTCAATCAATGAGATTGAAGATAAAGAAATACAACTTGCAGCTGTTGAATTAGTATTGCGTAGGTTCGAAGACAAACTCCTTTCTATGCTTGGTTATGAACTTAATTTCGCCACCACGCTTGATACCGAATTAGGCTTCGAAGATGAACTGTATTACGAGCTATTTGAAGGTGGTTTTGTTCATACCAATTTTGCTAATCGCGGCATCTTAGGGAAAGAAGTGCTGGCAGTGTCAGCGTTATTGCGAGATGACTGGCAAAACAGTGAGCTACATGGCTCAGAACAACTGTATTATTTAAAGTTAGCAAAACGTATTTTAAGGGCAAGTTTACATCGCCATTTAGGTGATAAGCCTTTAAAATCGCGAGAGTTGTTTAGGAAGTAATAGTTTTTAACCACAGTGCCTTTGGTGTTCTTAGCGGTTAATCATTGATAAAGAGAGAAAAAACATGGCAGAAATTCATTTAGGTGTAAACGTAGATCACATTGCAACTCTGCGCCAAGCTCGAGGCACAACTTATCCAGATCCAGCTCATGCAGCAGCAGTTGCAGAGCATGCTGGCGCTAGCGGTATTACCATTCACCTAAGAGAAGACAGACGTCACATTGTTGATCGTGATGTTTACACTATGGCTAAAACGATTCAGACGCGAATGAATTTAGAAATGGCAGTAACAGAAGAAATGCTAGCCATAGCTGAAGAAGTAAAACCTGCATTTGTTTGTCTAGTGCCAGAAAAGCGTGAAGAGTTAACGACAGAAGGTGGGCTGGACGTTAAAGGTCAGTTAGAAAAGATCACAGATGCGGTAGCGAGACTTGAAGCGGTTGGTACTAAAGTGTCTTTGTTTATCGACGCCGATAAAGAACAAATTGACGCAGCATTGGCAACGAAAGCGCCTTATATTGAGATCCATACAGGTCAATACGCAGAAGCTAAAGACGAAGCAGAGCAAAAGGTAGAACTAGCGAAAGTTGAGGAAGGCGTTAAATACGCGGCTGCAAAAGGCATTATCGTTAATGCTGGTCACGGTCTTCATTACCACAACGTAAAACCTATTGCAGCTATCCCTGAAATTTATGAATTAAACATAGGTCATGCAATCATTGCTCGTGCTGCTATTGATGGTTTAGAAAAAGCGGTACGCGATATGAAGCGTCTTATGGATGAAGGTCGTCAAGGCTACTAACCGACTATGGCAATTAAAGGCTTAGGCACTGACATTGTTGAAATTGCTCGGGTTGCAGAAGCGGTTGCTAAAAGCGATCGCTTGGCGCAGCGGGTCTTGACCGAAAGTGAAATGGCGATTTATCTTCAGCACAAAGATAAAGGGCGTTATTTAGCTAAGCGTTGGGCTGCAAAAGAAGCGGCCGCAAAGGCTCTTGGCACTGGCATTGGTAGAGGGATTTCCTTTCAACATTTTACCGTTACCAATAACGAACTCGGTGCACCATTCATGAACTTTTCTGGTGCAGCAAAAGACTTAGCAGACTCAAAGGGCGTTAGCCAAGTCAGCATATCCATTAGTGATGAAGTACATTATGCAACCGCAACAGTGATCATCTGTTAACAACCCAAAAAGGTGCAAAAATACATATTTTTTATTGCGCCTTTTGTATTTTTTTCCACTTTAACGCTACAATTACTACTTTCTACACTCTTCTTATATTTCTTCTATAGGGATCTTCTTTAAGGGACTAATGATATGACGATCAAAGCTCGTTTATTTTCTATTCTATCTGTCATTGTTTTATTACTTGTTGTTACTATTTTGTCGCAAAACCTTGCTAGCCATAGTAATGAGCAACAAACCGAAAATAGTAAAACCCGCTATTTATCTTATTTATTAGCGGATGAATTTCGCCAAAGCTCGATGGACCTAACCCGTTTGTGTCGTACATATGTGGCAACTGGGGATGATAAATATTGGGATGAATATTGGCGTATTGTGAACTGGCGTAATGGTGATGTTCCAAGACCAAGTAACGTAGATCCGGACTTGTACCCTGGGGTGAAGAAAAAACAGAGCCAGATCATGGCAGAATTAAACTTTTCTAGCCAAGAGTTTGCTTTGTTAAAACAAGCTAGTGATAACTCTAATGCGTTAATTGCTACCGAAGACCAAGCGATGAAGTCAATTAGACAAGGTCGCATTGTTGAAGGGCCAAATCAAAGTTTACCAGGCGAAAGTGTTGAAGAGTTCGCTTTGCGTATTGTATTTAATCAGGCTTACCACAACGAAGTCAGTAAGATCATGACGCCAGTGAGCAAGTTTTTTCAACGTTTGGATAATCGTACTGCTGAGGTATTAGAAGACTCACAGCAAAGTGCGAAATACTGGTTAACTTTAAGTATGATCTGCCAAATCTTAGTTGCAATTCTTATTGCCGTATTGGCCTATTTTATTCTGCAAAAGCTCTTTATGCCGTTGCAAAGTGCAGTTAGCGCAATGCTTAATATCGGCGAAGGTGAAGGCGATTTAACTAAGCGCCTCGTCGAAAAAGGCAACAACGAAATATCGGCATTGGCTAGAGGATTTAATTTGTTCTCAAGCCATGTGCAAAATGTCATTGTCGAGCTAACCAAGCATATTGAACAAATATCATCATCCTCTTCAGAGTTAAGTGCTACAGCGGTTTCCACAGATAATGCTTTGGTTAAACAACAGCAAGGCATTGAGCAAGTTTTAGTGTCGTTAGAACAAATTTTACCTGCTGTGCAGGAGGTTGCGATGAATGCAAGCCGTGGAGTAGAACAAGCCAGCTTGTCAGATCGAGCAGCTAAAAGTGGCTTGTCGGTAGTAGCAGAAGTCAATAACAACATTGGGCTACTAGAAGCGGATATAGAAAATGCCTCAGTGGTTATTAACAAGTTAGCAAATGATACTAATGAGATTGGTTCAGTCCTAGACGTTATAAGAGGAATCGCTGATCAAACTAACTTGTTAGCGCTTAATGCTGCAATTGAGGCTGCCAGAGCTGGTGAGCAAGGTCGAGGCTTTGCTGTTGTAGCTGACGAAGTAAGAACGTTAGCGCAAAGAACACAAGATTCAACTTCTGAAATCCAGCAAATGATTGAAAAGCTTCAGCTTGGTGCCAAGGATGCAGTTGATGTTATGGGTTATAGTAAGCAGCGCACAGAAGCTTGTGTTGAAAACAGCCGTCAAGCTGGCGAGTCTTTGGCTGAGATCACTCAGGCAGTTACTGCTATTAGTGATATCAGTCGGCAAATTGCAGCGGCAACGGAAGAGCAGAATGCGACTATTGCAAATATTCGACTTAATGTTGATAACATCAATCAGCTGGTTGAAAGTACAGCTAGCGCATCACAGCAAACGTCATCTACAAGCGCCTACACGTTTGAATTAACAGGTCAGATTAAAACCTTGATCCAGCAGTTTAAAACTCAGTAGGAAAGAGAAAGGTCAGTACCAATTGGTTAACTCAAGGCTAAACAATTGGTACTGATAAAGATCATCGATTTGGTAAGATTAGGTTAAGCAAAATCGCTGAAATTGCCGCGAGCGCGATACCTTGAAGCTGGAACAAGCCTAAATCGAATTGCATGCCACCTAGGCCAAAAACAAGTGCTACAGCCACAATAGCCATGTTCTTTTCTTTAGATAAGTCTACTTGTGCAGACACTAAAGTTTTAAGACCGACAACTGCAATTGCGCCGAACAATAACACCATGATGCCACCCATAACCGGAACTGGAATCGTTGATAACAAAGCGCCTGTTTTACCTAAGAAAGATAAGCCAATCGCGAAAACAGCAGCCCAAGTCATGATCACAGGATTAAATGATTTTGTTAGCGCTACCGCACCAGTTACCTCTGAGTAGGTAGTATTGGGTGGGCCACCGAATAAAGCCGCTGTGGTTGTTGCTAAGCCATCACCCATTAAAGTGCGCTTAAGACCTGGCTTTTTCAAATAATCTTTCCCTGCAACGTTAGAGATAGCTGTGATATCACCAATGTGTTCAACCGCAGGCGCTATAGCGATAGGCAAGATGAATAAAATGGCTTCCCAATGAAACTCTGGTGCAGTGAAATTAGGTATAGCAAACCATGCTGCATTAGCTACCGCATCAAAGTTAACAATGCCAAATGCCAGTGCTAATGAGTAGCCTACGACTAATCCTGCCAAAATAGGAATTAATTTGAAGATCCCTCGGCCCAGTAGTGAAACCAAAACCGTTACCGCCAAAGCACTCAATGAAATAGTTAATGCCGTACTGGCTTCCACTAGCTGTACTGCACCGTCACCAGTTTTACCTAGAGCCATGTTGACGCCAACTGGCGCTAGGTTTAGACCTATAACGATGATCACAGGCGCAACAACAACCGAAGGTAATACTTTGTGAATGATTTGATTGCCTTGCCAAGCGACAAGCAAGCTCAAAGCTATATAGAATAAACCAGCAGCGGCTAAGCCAGACATAGTAGAGGCAATGCCCCAAGTGGCTACGCCATAACTAATAGGAGCGATAAAAGCGAAGGAAGATGCAAGGAAAATAGGTACTTGTCTTTTAGTGACCAACTGGAAAACTAACGTGCCCGCGCCGGCGGTAAATAGTGCAACGTTTGGGTCTAGACCAGTTAAAATTGGAACTAAAACTAAAGCACCAAAGGCGACAAATAACATTTGTAGCCCTAATAATGGTGTCTTTAATTGATTCATTTATTTGGTTCCAAAAATTTTGTCACCAGCGTCACCTAAGCCTGGCACGATATAACCTTTTTCGTTTAAGCATTCATCTACAGAAGCAACGTAGATATCAACATCTGGGTGCGCTTGTTCTAATTTAGCAATACCTTCTGGCGCTGCAACTAAGAATAAGCCTTTGATATCTTTACAGCCTTTTTGTTTCAACAGGTCAATAGTGGCGATTAGTGTGCCACCAGTTGCTAACATAGGATCAACAATAAGTGCAGTACGCTCTTCAATATCAGACACTACTTTGTCGAAGTAAGGGACAGCTTCAAGGGTTTCTTCGTCTCGGTACAAGCCAACAACGCTGACTTTTGCGCTAGGTAGTAATGACATAACGCCGTCCAACATACCTAAACCCGCTCGTAAAATAGGCACTAAGGTCACTTTCTTGCCTTTGATATGTTCCACTTCAAGTGGCGTACCTTGCCATCCATCAATTTCTTTGCGCTCGGTTTCAAGAGTACGGGTGGCTTCGTAAGTTAACAAAGTTCCGATTTCTGAGCACAGCTCTCTAAAATGTTTAGTACTAATGCCATTTGCGCGCATTAAGCCCAGTTTGTGTTGAACTAGAGGGTGAGTAATTTCATGAACAGCCATAATGATCCTTAATGGTAAGTTTTTGTTATTATAACAATTCCTCTAGCACAGTGGGCGAACAAGAAAAATTAATTTGTTGTTTTAGTTCAAACAAAAGCGAGTTAGCTTATATTCACATTCATTGTTGTTACTCATCGTAGCAACTTGGGTTTCGAGGGCATACGTTTCCACGAGAGCATATAAGCTTGGCGTCAGTATCTATGCCTCTTTCTACCCAGTTAATATTGAGAATTTTTGCCACGCTCATTAAGTCTTTTTTTATTGCAGTAGTAGGTTTGGCCGAACCGCCTTTTTCGACACACATTTGCTTCAAATCGTTTGCTATTGAAAGTGCGTCTTTACCTTGAGCGTCGATTGCAGGGTTTAAATCTATGCCTGCACAAAGTACATGGCTATTACCTGCTAAGTCATTAACATTAATCGATTCACAACAATAAATCCTTGGTTCGCCATTTACATTCATAATTGATAACTGGGCTGACGATTCACCGTTGATTGGCGTATTTATCATTCTAAATACTGCCCAATGTTGGCAAGGGTCAAGTACGCTGCGCATGTTCCCCCAAGGTAGAGGAATGCCATTCCCACGGTATACTGCTTTTAATTTTCCTGGCGAGTACGCATCAAAATAATGCCAATGAGAGTAAGGCGATACTGCGGTCATGCGTCGCATTGCTACGGATGCAGAAACTTCTGCAATTTTATGTGAACTTATCTCATAGCCTTGCCTATCTAAGAGCTGGCGAAATGGCACTTTGGGGCATAATAAAGCGCCAGCAAAAAAGCTCGATTCAAAGTCTCGCCATGCGTGTAGAATATCTTGTGGGTCTACGGTGGAATTTGACATATGGCCGTTGGATTCACTACTAGCAAACTGTTGGCCGCCAACACTCATCACGCTTTTTACACCATCGGTATTGTGCAGAACAGCATGACCTATATGTACTGCCAGCTCGTATTTTAAGCGCATTGGAAACTTCTTTAAGATCCGATTTAAAAATAGCTTGTTAGCAGGCTCAAAATAAGAGGTGACTAAGTTTTTTGAGTGCACTCCTAGTTCATCTTTGGCTTCATTGGGGGCTTCATCAAACCATTTGATCACCAAGCCCATTTGTTTTGTGATGGCAACCAGTTCATCGACCGACAAGGGCATGCGCTTTAAGCCTACTTCTTCTGCTGCTCGCTCTAAATCGGGAAAGTGGTTTTGATTGTTTTCTTGGTGAGCACGGATCAAAAGGTGGGCGAATTGGCGACCTGAAATGCCAGTTTGAGACAGCATTTCTGGAATGGCTATTTGCAAAATATCATTGGAAAATAAAAAGCTTGGCTCTAGCGCCATGCCTTTTAAACCACCTTTGCTGCCTTTATCTGGCGTGATGTCTTCTTGATCTGGAATATCGTCTAGAAACCAATCAGCCTGTTTTTGAAAGACCTGTGCAATAACCTCTAACATGTCTGGACTTGGGACTCTTTTGCCACGCTCTATCATAGATAAATAGGAAACCGATGGTGCGTATTCAGGGTCGACTCTGATGCACCGCGCGGATAGATCTTCCATCGTCAAATGGTTGCGTTTGCGTAAATTTCTTATCTTGGTGCCAAGGAAATGGCTCTTTCTTAACAGGCTTTTGTTTGGTCTCATTTTGTAAAATTCACACTGTAAAATTTTTATTGTGAAATTTTAGTTTAATTTTGACTAGACTGATAATCAAGCAATAACGAGACGGTTTTTGCACAGAGTTGTGAAATTTCACAGAAATAAGAATAGAAGAACTGAGGAATGCAATTATGAATATGCCAGCAATGAATGAATTACCAACTAGCAATAACGGCACATCAGCTTTAGGCTTTGATAACTTTATCAATGAAGAAGTCAGCATTCTAAAAGCGTTAAACGACAAACGCTTACAAGAGTTAATGACGTATTCAAAAAGCTTTTTAGACAAGGTGTTTCCACTGGAAAACGGCTCTCACCAAGAAGTAAGTAGCTATGTTATTTATTACAACCACTTATTAGCTTTCTTCCCAAATGGTGAAAAAAGTGGTTTACAAAACCCAAGCCAGTTTGTGGCGTTAAGCGGTCACAAAAGTGAGCCAACTTCTATTGTATTAAAAAATGATGGTTTTCACGTTGAAATGATCTTTAACAAGAACGGCACCCGTGGCATGAAAGATTTGGCGGGTATCGACGATATTCAAGTTGAAACAACAAAGGTAAATTTTGGCGCTGAGCAAGCCGCCAACGATGAGCAAACATCAGGCAAACGTTGGTTCAGCATGATCCGTAGTGATGATGAATTAGTGTATGACGATCAAGGTAATCAAGTTTGTCGTTGTGTCGATGTGAAAAAAGCATTCACAGATAAACATGGTGAAGATTATCAAATTGCATAATTAATGCTGTGACAGTTCCCTACAAAGCTTGGCTGCAATTTGTGGTCAGGCTTTTTCTTTTTAAGTAGATAAGGATTTTTAAGAGATAAAGAGTTGACGATGGCTCAATAGAAATAGTGTTAGAGCGCACTAATAATCGCGCTCTAACAAAATGAGTTTAGAACGCGTAAGTTAAAGCAGCGCCGTAAACGTAAACATTGTGACCATTAACTCGGTCAATTGCGAAGCTAGGTGCAATACCTAAATTAGGCGTTAGATGGAAATCATACGCTGCGCTTGCGCGAATTAAATCTTCAGTATGCGGGTGATCGCCGTGAACTTTTTCTTCACCAAAGCCAAGGCCTAAGCGGAACATATCTTTGTGCCAGTAAGCTGAAATGACTTTTACCGAGATGTCTTCTTTGTGGCCGTGGCCATCGTCGTGACCATCAGGTGTTCTTTCCCAAACACCACCTACGCCCCAAGTTTTGTTAAAACGATACTCATACTCAAGACCGTAAGCTGTCTCACTCGTATATTCAGTATCAGTAATACCCAAGAATGCACCTAAAACGTGCTGGTTTAACTTACCGTTATCTGCTGCGTTAGCAGACGTTGCCATTGCTAAACCAGCCAATGTTGCACAGATCATTTTTTTCATATGATAAGACTCTGTTTTTCGTGTTTTTTCTATCTTAGTTTAAATATCAGGAAAATGTACAGGTATAGCAGGATAAATAGCAAGCAATTGCTCGCTATTTATCCGTTTGTAAACGTTAGTGATATTAAATACTAATGCTATTTGGGATTTGCGAAGGTAGTTGGAATGGATACTCCATTGGACGTCCTCTATTACGACGACGGATCGTGATCTCAATACTTGCTAACTCTTCATGTAATTCACTCAATGCATCAGCTAATCTACGGTCTTTAAAGTAAGGGTTTTTAGGATCTTCACTGTAATGACCAAAAGTGTCATATTGCACACCGCTTAGTAAGTACTCAAATAAGAAGGTGTACATAGATACGTCTAACGGCGGATACCAAGCTAAACAGCCATTTTCATCAGCAATTGCTGTTTCCTTATTAGGTGCCGGCTTATAAATAGTACCTGCAACACTTGGCATGTAAGACATCAGCGGGTACTGGGCATAATTCACCGAAGCATGTTGTGGTCCCGCGATATAGATGATCTGAGCGATAATTTTAATTAAATAATCTTTGTTATCGATGACATAAGGCTGTTTTGCATCACCAGTCGCGGTTAAGCCTCTCATGCCTCCAACTTTGGCATAATTTGGTGATACTAATTCATTTACCCATGCTTGCAATTCATAGTCATCAACTAAGTCTGCGTGGCTTGGATAGTAGATATTTATATATTTGGTCACCCAGTTATTAACCGCATCCCATAACAATTTAGTGTCATCGCGGAAAGGAAAATCAGGAATATCTGCAACACCTCTGATATCAAAGATCTTATCTGGGTTATTGTCATCAAACTGCCATGCTAAGTGGGCTTCGCGTACTAGTTCCCAAGTGTCTTCAATTTTCGGACCTACGTTCGTTGCTACTACTCCGCCTGGAATAATCAAACTGTGCAATGCACTATTGTTGATGTTAATAGTGAATCTGAAATGAGGCTTTAACAGCACCATTATTGGGTGGTTTTCCGATAGTTTACGATTGGTTGCAACTACCATAGGGTCTAGTGTTAAGTGACAATCGCCTAAGTGTGCAATGGACTCGTGCTGAATCGCACAAGCAACATTTACGAAGTACTTAGCAATTCGCCATTTTAAGTGATTACTGTCACCAGCATCAGCGGCATCTGTTGGAGTAAAGATTGGAGCCTGTACTGGATCATGCTCTTGTTCTAACTGAATAGCTATTGGTTGCATTACGCCAGAGTCTCCCGCAGGTGGGTAACCTGCTGGTGACTGTGGGTTTAAATAGAATAGTGCAATAGGAGCTGATAAATATCTTTCTTCGCCATGTACTGGCGTCGTTCTAGCGCCATCCAACATTGAATAATCGACAACAAATAAACGTTTTTGCTCAGCCGCTTGTTGCAGAGTTAAACTAGTGTTGCCAGTTTCTAATTGTAATATCTGATCGGTTACCGGCATTTTTTCTAACAACTTGTTTAGGGCAACAATTTCCGTTCCTTCAGGTTGCTCAATTTGCACCCCTCTAAGGTTAGTGGTGTTGAAGCCTGCAATTTGTAAGTAACCAAAGAACCAGTCTTGCATACATGGTTTGTCATTACCTAGCATCCAATCTTGGTGCGGAATTGTTAACATTTCAGGTAAATCGATAGTTTCAAAAAGATCTTCGTAGTCTTTGATTGATTGGGCCTGTAAATAGTCTCGTCCTGCTTCCGTACTTAAAATATTAAATAGCGTATTTTTTAGGATCTCAGTAGGGCCTTTTTCTGCAGTTTGTTCCGCCAATTCTTTTAGGCCGTGTAACGCTTTTGCTAAATCCTGCGGTAAGTGGCTCAAACCTTCGAATGCTTCTGGGATGTGGGAGATAATGTTGACAATAGACTTTATGGCTTTTATGTCTTCGTCAATGTGAGTAATACTGATGCCATTCTGCAGTTTCTCTAATTCTTCTTTTAGCTCATCCATTTGGCCAAAAGATAAGTCATCTTTGAGCTGTTTTGAGAACAATCTTTCTGTTACAGCAATCAAGTTACTTGCCATACTTTTAAATACTGGCAGCAACTTTATTTCATACGCAGTATTGAATTTTTCTTGTTCCGGTAAGTCGGCTGATAAAGGCACGCCTTCCATGTAAGAAGTCATATAGTTATAAGTTGTGTGGGCAAGGGACAATTGAAATTTACGCTGTTCTTGCTGCTGTAAGTCGTCTTTTTGCGGTAACGTTGGAATTGTTGTACTCATGGGATATCCTTGTTAATTAAAACTAACATGCAAAGTATTTAAATTAGTTAAAGGTCTTACTTTTAACAACAAAAATTTAAACATATGTTTTTTTTAAATGAAACTTTAAAAAAACTTACATAAACTCTCGGTAATCAAGCGTAGTTATCGCATAGTTTGTATATGGTAGTCGGTTAATTTATGAAATTGTCCACGTTACAAAAGACCCAGATTATTACCACATTTGGTGATACTCAGTTGCACCAAGCACAACGAGACGAAGTGCCTGTTATCGTTAAATCTTTACAAGAAGACAATCCTTCACTGAAACAGTTGCTCGCTGGCAATATGAACAAGAGCTATTGTCAAAGCTGACTATTGAACAAGTTTTAAAACCTTGCTCTGAGAGTAGCTCAACTTCGCAAACAACCCTGCTATTACAAGGGCAAGGTATGTGCAGTTTGCGTCAATTCATTGCTGCGGAAGCCCTGACAGAGCAAGATAAGTTAACGCTTGCAAACAACTTATTTATTGCTGTTACTGAATTACATGACTGTGGCGTTATCCATCGTAATCTTAATTTAGATACATTATTAGTGGTGCAAGATAGCTTAGCAATTAAGTTTGCTGATTTGACTTTGGCCAGTTCTGAGCTGTCGTCAGTGCAATCAAAAGTGGCGGTAGCGAATTGGACTGATATGTCTTTTCTTGCGCCAGAATTGACAGGGAGAACAAGACTAAAAGCCGATTACCGTACTGACTTTTATATGTTAGGTGGTATTTTTTATCGTCTTTTTGCGGGGGTTTTACCCTTTACCTCGACGGATAAAGTTTCACTGATCCACGCTCATATTACGGCAATGCCAACTCCTATCTCACAGCTGAACCCCGATGCGCCAAAATTGCTATCAAACATGATCAATAAAATGATGGCAAAAAGCCCAGATGATAGATATCAGAGCTCTTATGGTTTGCAACAAGATCTGCAACTATTAACTAACGTAGACATAGAGAACTTAACGGAGCAGGCTGGTACATTTGATATTGCCGAGACGTTAGTATGGCCACAAAAATTATATTGGTAGAAACGAGGAAATTGCTGAGTTATGCCAAGCGGTGGCCAAAAGCCAAAATGGGGTACCAAATATCTACATGGTCAGTGGTTACTCTGGGATTGGTAAAACTGCGCTTATTGATGAGTTACAAACCCCTATTTTAGCCCAAGGTGGCTTTTTATTATCAGGTAAATGTGAACAATTTAATAAATCCAAACCATACCAAGTGCTGTCACAAGCGTTTCGTCCACTGTTAGAGCATATTTTATCTCTTAGTGCTGCAGAACAAGAACAATGGCGACAACTATTTAGCTCTGAGTTAAAAGAGAACACCGCTTTATTAACGCAATTGCTACCTGAAATATCTTCATTGTTAACAATAACGCAATCGTTACCTCCGCTGCCTTCAATTGAACAAGAAGCCCGACTTAAAAACACGCTTGTTAGTTTTATCCAGTTGACTTGTGCCAAGCTATCCAACTTGGTGATCTTTTTAGATGATTTACAGTGGGCCGATCAATCTACGCTTAATTTACTGCAACACCTTTTTCAGCAAGAACAGAAAGCATCTGTTCTACTTCTAGGTGCTTATCGCAGTAATGAAATAAATGACTCCCATCCATTAACGCTTTGTTTACAGGATATTGAAGCAAGCTTAGGCCAAGTAAACCAAATTGAGTTAGGGAATCTAGCTCAGGCTGATATTTTGACATTATTGCAAGATACCTTGAGCTTGCCTGCTGAGAAAGTAGTAGAGTTGGCCGAACTCAGCTTATTAAAAACCAACGGCAATCCGTTTTTCTTACAGCAGTTTTTCAACAAGTTACATCAAGATAGCACGCTCAGCTTTGACCGTGAGAATGGTAAGTGGCATTGGCAAATTGCTGAGATCCAAGCCCAAGGCATAACGGATAATGTTGTTGAGCTTATGATTGAGCGACTGCAACAACTACCTGAAAATACGCTCAACTTGTTGGCTCAAGCCGCCTTATTAGGCAATAAGTTCAATTTAAATGTGTTGGCTCAGGTAAGTGAGAGTTCGCCGACTGAAGTGATCCAATGGTTAAGCCCAGCTATGGGGCAAGGTTTAATTTATGCCTTGAGCGACGACTATTTATTTAACACTTCGCCACAGCGGCAATTACAAGCAGAGTTTAAGTTTAGCCATGACCGAGTACAGCAGGCGGCGTTGGCAATTACTTCGGAGCAAGATAAGTTGGTATTGCAAAGCTCAGTTGGACAAAACTTACTAGCTTATGCGCAAACAAACAATGAAGTACAAAGTAACTTATTTACAATTTTAGCGTTGCTCAATGCAACGGCTCATGAATTAACTAGCACGACACAGCAAACGTTATTGAAGCTTAATTTAGAAGCGGCCGACAAAGCCAGCCTCGCAGCTTCATTTGAAGACGCGTTGAGCTTTTTGTCTACGGCAAAATCGCTATTAGCGAAAGATTGCTGGCAACAAGACTCAGACATAAGTTTACGGTCTACAGCAAATACGCGGAAACGCTCTACCTTTCAGGCCAATACGAACAGACTGAGCAGTTCTACCAAGACAACATTGATAAGATGCCAAACCGAGAAGCCAAAACGGCTTTGACTATGGTTGTCATTGAAATGATGCAAACGCAAATGCGCTTTGCTGAAGCGATAGCTATGAGTGAATCGGCGTTAAAACTGTTTGATATCTATATTCCTGATGAAGAAGAGCTGGCGCTGGCTGAATTAGAAAAAGAATTCGCAGAAACGGACAAACGAGTACAAGCGCTTAGCGCAGAGCAAATGTTAGATTTGCCTGAGATCTCAGATAAAGAATTACTTCAGCTATTGAAACTATATGAAAGTACGTTGAACCCACTTTATCTAATTGGCCGCCAGTATTCCTATTGTTTGGTTGCAACGCGAATGACTAAACTTACGCTAGATGAAGGCCAGTGCGATATTACCAGTATCGTTATTCGCTCTTTCATGATCACGCGTGCCAGAATGAACAAGCCATATGTGGAATGTTATAGAGTTGGCCGTTTGGCGTGTCAGTTTGCAGATAAATATGACAACCGTTACTACTCTACTGCGGTTTATCAAGTATATAGTTCTGGTTATCAACTTGGATTGAGCCGATAGAGAATTCGTTGTTACCACTGAAGCGTAATGTAGATTGGGGCTTCGAAGGTATAAACCCTGTTTATGCTGGCTACTCTGCACTCTTTGTCGGATGCAACATGATGACTAAAGGCTTGCCTTTAGAGCAGGTTAAAAAGGAATTGGTTAAATGCCGCGCTTTGTTTGAGCGAACTCATCAACCTATGGGGGGCATGTATTTATCTGTGGCCGTAGAAAACCCATTACAAGTGCTGATGGGAGAGACGCCTCATATTGAAACTGCAGACTCCGAAGAGTTTTCTATCAGTGGCCTGTTCAAAGGCGATTATACTACGCCAAGTATGGAGCTAACGTTACACACTCACGCCATGATACGTAACGGCTATTTACTTGAGTCAGAGCTACTGCAGCAGCGATTTGTTCCATTACTGCCTTTAATTGATGCTTTTATTCCTGACTCTACTTTGGTGATCGACGCCAACTTTTACGCGGCACTAAGCTATATAAAATGGTTTGAGTCGGAACAAACGAATTCAGAACATTTAGCGGCAGCAAAAGCCATCTTGGCTAAATTCCAACTTTGGCAACAAGATTGTTATCAAAACTATGGCCACAAGGCGCTTTTGATTGAAGCTGAAATTGCTAGGGTAGAAGCGGAGCCAATTCAAGCCCAAGGTTTATATGATAGAGCTATTAGTGCGGCAAAAGAAGCGGGCTACTTGCCTGTAGAAGCGTTAGCGAATGAGTTATACGCCAATTATTGGTTAAGCCAAAAACAGCAAACCATCGCCAATAGCTTTATTCAACAAAGTTACAACCTTTATCAATCATGGCAAGCTAGAGCAAAATTAACTTTGCTTGAGGACAAGTGGGGAGCAGAACTGTTTGCTCGCCGTCGTCAAACTGATTTGGTTGACCTAGAAACAATGCTTAAAGTTAATCAGGTTATCTCATCTGAGATCCAATTAAACAGTTTATTGGATAAGATGACCTTGATCACGATTCAAAACTCAGGGGCTGACAAAGGAGCCTTACTGACATTAGCAGACTCGGAAATTCAAGTTAGGGCGATAGGTAATGTTCAGCATCGAGAAATATTTGATGAGTTAACACTAGATTCTAAACAAGGCCGCCAGTTATTGCCCGCATCTATTATTCGACAGGCAAGCAATAGCAAAGATTTTATGCTCATTGACAACCCAAGTAGCAAACTGGCTTATGCTAATGACGTTTATTTTAATGAAAACAAACCGCTAACTTGTATTTGCGTACCTATTGTTTATCAGGGCAAATTGTTTGGTATTTTATATTTAGAAAATCAAACCACGGCCAATGCATTTAATGAGTCACAAATAGAACTGTTAAAGTCTATTTCGGTACAGGCTGCGGTTTCACTGTCAAACGCACTCCTTTATAAAACCTTAGAGCGCCGAGTCGAACAGAGGAACTCAAGATTTAGCGGAAGCGAAGGAAAAGGCAGAAGAAGCCACGCAAGCCAAATCGAATTTCTTAGCCAACATGAGCCATGAAATCAGAACGCCAATGAACGCGGTTATCGGATCTGAGTCGTTTAGCTATGCGTACTCAGTCTGTCTCTAGAACAACGCGATTACATGAGCAAGATTCTTAGACTCTTCAGAATCCTTGTACTGATCTCTAATTAACGACATTCTCGACTTTTCTAAGATAGAAGCTGGAAAAATGACCATAGAGCGCGAACCGTTTGAACTGGATCAGAGTCATTACAGCGCAGTGTCGGGGTTTGTAATTTAAAGGCCTACGAAAAGGGTCTTAGAGCTCATTACATATATGTCGCCAGAAGTGCTTACTGGGCGATATATAGGTGACGGCTTTAGGTTACAGCAAGTGGTCACTAACCTAATATCCAACGCCGTCAAGTTTACTGAGCAAGGCACCGTCTCTGTTAGAAGTTTACCCAAGTGAAATCAACAAAGAGTTTGCTTTGGAGTTCAAATTTGTTGTCAGCGATACGGGTATCGGCATGAATGCCAGGAACAGCAAAAGAAACTGTTTGAATACCTTTTCTCAAGCGGACGATTCAGTCACGAGAAAATATGGAGGCACTGGATTAGGTCTTGTCAATTTGTAAGCAAATTGACGGACCATGATGGGCGGTGCCATTCACGTTGACCAGTGAAGCTGGGCAAAGGCTCACTTGTTTACTTTTAAAGTGAAAGTTGAATCCAGCTGAACAAAGCAAAGGCAAAATCAAGGTAGATCAGATCGCCATACGCTATGCAAGATCTTAAGAGTGCTTGGTCGTCGACGACGTCGAGTTATCGCGTAAAGTTATTTTAGATGTACTGGCTTCGTCAGGTATTCATGCGGAATATGCAACCGATGGGGAACAAGCGGTAAAAGCGATTGAGACAATCCATCGCAGAAGGCAATGAGGTATACGACCTCATCATTATGGATTGGCGTATGCCGAATATGGATGGCATTGAAGCGGTTCGTCAAATTCGCCACGAGCTTAACTCAATATGCACCAAAAGTGTTGATGGTGTCAGCTTACGACAGGGACGAAGCGAAAGGTAAAGCCATGGGCCTGGGGATCTCGGGCTTTTTAGAAAAGCCGATTAATCAAAGTGTATTAATGGATTATTTGATCGAGATGATGTCGGGTTACCACGTAGAGCAAGATCATGTTGTTGAGTTTGCTGCGCCGAACTTAGAGGGATATAACTTATTATTGGTTGAAGATAACGCAATCAATAGGCAGGTAGCAATGGGCTTTTTAGCCGATACCAAAGCACATATTACTATTGCAGAAAATGGTCAAATAGCGCTTGATAAACTGCAATTACAATCATTTGACTTGGTACTTATGGACATTCAAATGCCAGTGTTGGATGGCTTATCGGCAACCGAGCTAAAATCGTCAGAAATTAAATATGGACTTACCTGTTGTTGCTATGACTGCCCATGCTATGGCTGGTGACGCAGAGAAAAGCTTTGCTGCAGGCATGAATGCACATGTCACCAAACCTATTGATCCTGAACAGCTATTTAGCACTTTAGAGAGTTTCTTACCTGAGAAAGTACCGAGTAAACCAGCAATTGAGAAACCTCTTGTACTAGATAATGACGATCCTTTGGTAGCCATATTGCTACAAAAAGGTGTGGTTAATGTTCATTCCGCGTTGGATAAGCTAAAAGGCAAAACTAAGTTGTATACCGGTTTGGTAACAGATTTTGTATTAGCAAATAGAGATATAGAGAAGACAATTGCTCAGTGCCTTAACTCAGGAGAGTTAAAAGACATTTATCGTTGTATTCACTCGCTCAAATCGAGTGCCGCCTACATAGGTGCGAATGAACTTTCTGCTCAAGCTGAGCTATTGGAGCAAAGACTAGCGGAAGATAAAGAATATCTCTCTTTGTTAACACAAGTTGTGAAAGCGACGGCTGAGTTGGTCAGTCAGCTAGAGCAAATTATTGAGCAAGTGACTCCTATGACAACTCAGCAGTCATTGCCAGATGAAGAATTGCGTAAGCTATTGGCAAAGTTAGTGCCGTTAGTTGAAGAATTTAACGCTGAGTCTGAAGACTTGTCTGAGCAACTCTATCAAGGTTGTTTAGGGCATGAGCATGAAACCATAACTAAAGAGATTTACTTTGCGGTTAGGGACTTTGAATTCGATGCCGCGAAACAAAAACTGATGGAGTTTAGTCGTAGTTTAGGTGAACACTCATAAAGCCAAACTCTATTTTTGTAGGTATAGCTTATACAAGTTGCTTTAGCGCAGAGCTCAGACATTGACATTGTTGTCTCTGGCTTTATGCTGTTACCTACACAGTCGTACTTTATTCACGACTTAATGAACCGCCTGAGTGTTTTCACATTCAGGCGGTTCATTTATTTAGGTTAATGGTATTGTTTACCACCAAGGGAATAAAAATAATGAAAAAACTTACACTGATCGCAGCAGGTGTAGCCTTAAGTTTAGGCACACTAACGTTAACTGCGTGTACGCCAAAACAAGAAACCAAAGTTGAGCAACAAGAAGTAAAGCAGCTGACTTCTGGTATTAGCCTTGAAAATATGGATACCACAGTAAAGCCGGTTGACGATTTTTATCGTTATACCAACGGTACTTGGTTACAGAAAACAGAAATTCCAGCGGATAAGTCAAACTACGGCTCATTCTCAAAGTTATACGATGACGCACAGAAAAACTTAAAAGTGATCATCGAACAAGCGTCTCAAAATAAAGATGCGAAACAAGGCTCTGACGAGCAAAAGTTAAGAGATTTCTACAATTCGTTTATGGATGAGACTGAAGTTGAAAAACTAGGTTTCGAACCACTTAAGCCTCTTGTTGCAAAGATCAAATCAGTTGAAACTCACCAACAATTAGCCTCTGTTTTAGCAGAAGTATCTGCAATGGGCGTTACCGCACCATTAGGTTGGTACGTAAATAATGATGCGAAGCAATCTGATCAGTACGCGGTTTATGTAGTGCAATCTGGTCTAGGTTTACCTGACCGTGACTACTACCTAAAAGATGATGAAAAGTCAGAAACGCAGCGCCAAAGCTACGTTAAATATATGACTGATATGCTAGGCATGGCTGGCGTTGAAGATGCAGCTGGCGCAGCTGGGCGTATTATGGATGTTGAAACTAAGATCGCTGATAAGCAGTGGTCTCGTGTAGAAAGCCGTGATGCAAACAAGCGTTATAACAAATACTCTACTGAAGAATTTGCGCAATACATGGGTGAGTTCCCTTGGAAAGACTATGCTGCTGCGGCTGGTTTAGACAAAGTAGATTCTGTTATTGCTTCGCAAAACACATATTTAAAAGCATTTGGTGAAATGTACTCAGAAGTTGAATTAGCAACTTGGAAAGAGTACTTAACTATGCACTTAATCAGCGAATACGCGAACAAACTATCTAAGCAGTTTGTTGACCGTAACTTTGAATTTTACGGCTCTGAACTAAGAGGTATTGAAGAACAGCGTCCACGTTGGAAGCAAGCTGTATCTGGTGTTGATACGGTTCTTGGTGAGCTGCTAGGCCGTTTATACGTAACTAAACACTTCAAGCCTGAAGCAAAAGAGCGTATGGAAGAGTTAGTTGCTAACCTAATCAAAGGTTTTGAAGTAGGCATCAACGAACTAGAGTGGATGACGCCAGAAACGAAAAAAGCGGCATTAGAGAAATTATCTAAATTTACTCCGAAAATCGGTTACCCAGATAAGTGGACTGATTACTCGACACTAGAAATTAAAGCGGGTGATTTAGTTGGTAACTACATGCGTTACGGCGTATGGGCACACGAAGAAATGCTAGCTAAGTTAGGTAAGCCAATTGACAGAACTGAGTGGCATATGACACCACAAACAGTAAATGCTTACTACAACCCAGTAATGAACGAAATCGTATTCCCAGCAGCGATTTTACAACCGCCATTCTTCAACTTAGAAGCGGAAGATGCAGTTAACTACGGTGGTATTGGTGCGGTTATCGGTCACGAAATCGGTCACGGTTTTGACGACCAAGGTGCGAAATACGACGGTGATGGCAACCTAAGAAACTGGTGGTCAGAGTCTGATAAAGAACAGTTTACTGCTCGTGGTCAAATGTTCTCTGAACAGTTCAGCAAGTTCGAAGTATTCCCTGGTGAATTCGTAAATGGTGATTTAACGCTAGGTGAAAACATTGGTGACTTAGGTGGTTTAACTATCGCTTATAAAGCTTACCAATTATCACTAGAGGGTAAAGAGTCACCAGTGCTTGACGGCTTCACTGGCGACCAACGAGTACTACTTGGTTGGGCACAGATTTGGCGTCGTTTATACCGTGACGAAGCGTTACGCGACCGTCTGATCACTGACCCTCATTCACCAAGTGAATACCGTGTAAATGGTATCATTCAAAACATGCCTGAGTTCTATGAAGCATTTGGTGTGAAAGAAGGTGACGGTCACTACTTGAAGCCTGAAGATCGCGTTAAGATCTGGTAAAAGTAAGGATCAACAGCAACTAGATCAAACTTACGTTTGCTAGATCGCTGTTGCGCTAGAGCAACGATTAAAATAGGAAGACCAGCACATTGTGCTGGTCTATTTATTTAAAAAAATTTTAAAATAAGCGCTTAAGCAAATAATTCAGAAGTACGAGTTTTCAAATAGCTCGCTAATCGACTTTTAACTTGAGGGGTTAAACCAAGTGATACTAGGAAAGTAGAAAATATTGAGATGAACATGATACTTTTTATTACTTTAGCGCCAGTTAACAAGGCTACAATCATCAACAAAGCGACATAACCTAAACCAATTATTCCTAGCGTTAGGCACAAACCTTTTAAATCATCAGTATCCATATTTCCTCCTAAATTGCATGCGACAACTCTCAAGTCTATAGCAATGTGTCAAAGCTGCATGGAGAAATTCGTTTCAAAATGTAAATGAATAGGAATATAAATATAAATTGTAGGAGAGGAAGAAGGGAAGGGCAGCAAGCTTTATTGCTGAATTGCAAAGCTTGCTGAGAATAAGGTGTTCGAGCAATTAGTCTTGGTTTTTCTTGTTTCTTTCAGCTCTTCTTTGCTTTTTACGCTCGTTCTTTTCAGTTACGATTTTAACCGCTTCATCTTTTGATAAGTGCGGGTGCTTTTCTAGTAGTTCTTCTACTCTTTGCTCAAACTTTGCCATTGCTTTGCCTTTCTGTTCAGTCTGTGATGTCATCGAAAAATCGGCCGAGCATAATACCTAATATGCTTTGTCTAGGCCAATGTTGAGTAACAGTTTAACGTTTTTTCTCTAAGATAACCGAGCTTTCCAGTTACCTTTATGCTGTATCTCGCAGTCTTCTTCACTATCAAAAACTAAAAATTTGTCGCTTGCTGGTAATTTTATTCCCAATCCAGTCAGAGACTTAGTAATACTTCTTGTCATTTCTTGATAACTGCTAGAGCGCTCAAACTGTTGCAGCTGGTGGTTGGTATCAAATACGCAAATAACTTTAAGAGACGCCGGAAAGTTGGAGTAATTTACCGTATGAGTGAGCCACTCAAACCCGTCGTAGGATTTTAATTCGTTATCACAAACTCGTGTTAGTGCTTTACGGATCTCGTTATCTAATTTTTTATCTGATTTGCGCATTATTGAGTAGGTTAATCCTGAGTTGGCTTAAATATTGGTTTAAAGAAGCTTTGTTCGTAGCTAATGATACATTTGGTTTCTTCGGCAAATTTAACTGCGGCAATACATTCTTCATCTTACTTGTTTTTGCTGTCGGCTATTGCTTTATTTTATTTGAAATGGATTGAGTTGTGATGAGGCCTCATTTTCGCCAATGATTAGGTACTCGAGAGTGCAAATAGACCGCTTTGAGCTGAGCTTTACTCCAATTAAAACAAGTCAAGGATATAAGTGCATTTAATAGCCAGCCGAATAAGCTTGCAATAAATGCAACGGCTCCCATCGACAGTGCAAATACTGTTACTGCTACATATGGGTTGTCATATTGTTCAAACCAAGCGTTGAAATTCAGGCCTAGGAGTACTTCTAGGTTTTGCCATGTTAGCCAAAGTGAGCTGAATATAAAACTACAAGGCAGTAGTGCTAAATAGATTTGATACTTCACTTTTAGTGCAGATTGGAGGTGCATATTAAACGCGATGTTGTTCATAAGTCCCTTTGTTAACTGAGGTACATCATAGATGGTGGATTAAACCATGGATCTGCTTTCAAGTATTTAAAAAGGTAGGAAAACTTGTAGCGTTACTTAATGCGCAATAACTTCATCAATCACGGTTTCAATCAGGCTTTCAAGAAAGCCAGGTTCATTATTTTTAGTGCGATTGTAGGTTGCCATACATGTCTTATAAGCGTTTTGCGAAGACTTTGTGGATGTTGTCCCGTTCGTTTTTAGCTTTGCTTGGCAATATCTCTCGTCGATAGCTGGTGCCGTACAAGCTGATAGTTCTACTAAGGTAATAAATATAGATAAACGTTTCATACGTCCTGTAGTGATCCCGTTAGATATAGTGGCAGCAATTTAATCATGAGTTATAGACAAAGTAATCAAAGTGATTAATTTAACTTAAGAGCTGAGGTTTATTAAAATAAAACCACTTCAAATGAAGTGGTTTTTGTAGTTATTTCTAGCGCGATAGCGATCTGACGAGCGAAGCTCGATCAAATTACTACTTAGCGTGTCTGTCTTTAAGAACTTGGATCACATCTGAAAGTGATAAGTTTGAAGCTTGAAGTAACACTAATAAGTGGTAAATCAAATCTGCACTTTCGTTTTTCAGTTCTTCTAAGTCTTGTACAGTTGCTGCTAATGCAGTTTCAACGCCTTCTTCGCCAACTTTTTGGGCGATGCGTTTGATGCCGCTTGCGTAAAGTGAAGCTGTGTATGAAGAGTCTGCATCAGCACCTTTTCTTGATGCAATCAGACGCTCAAGATCAGTAATGAAACTGATTTCAGGTTGTGCAGTACCGTCATGCCAGCAAGTTTCTGTACCTGTATGGCAAGTTGGGCCCATTGGGTTAGCTAGAGCGATAACTGAATCGTCATCACAGTCTGCTGACAGCTCTACTAACTCTAAATAGTTTTCTGAGCTTTCGCCTTTGGTCCAAAGTCTGTCTTTGCTGCGCGAGTAGAAAGTGACTTTATTACTAGTTAAGGTGTACTCAATCGCTTCCTGATTTACATAGCCTTGCATTAAGACTTTGCCACTTACCGCGTCTTGCACGATGCAAGGCAATAAACCTTGCATTTTGTCCCATGCTAAAGACTTGTAATTGTCCTTATTTAATTTCATTAGCTTTTCACTTTGTTTAAGATGAACTCAATGGCGTCATCGACTGCTAGTAATTCTTTATCACCTGTGTGACGGTTCTTGTATTCGATTTGGTCATTGTCTAGGTTGCGCTCACCAATAACGATTTGGTGTGGAATACCCATAAGTTCCATATCGTTGAACATAACACCAGGACGCTCTTTACGGTCGTCAAATAACACTTCGATACCCGCAGCTTTTAAGCCTTCGTAAACCTTTTCTGCAATACCCGGAATGCGATGCGACTTATGCATGTTCATTGGAACGATAGCTACTTGGAAAGGCGCTAGTGCAGCTGGCCACTTGATACCAAATTTGTCATGGTTTTGCTCAATAGCAGCTGCTGCGATACGAGTTACACCGATACCGTAACAACCCATTTCCATTACTTGGTGTTTGCCTGATTCAGTTAGTACACCAGCATTCATAGCTTCTGAGTATTTTGTGCCTAATTGGAAGATGTGACCAACTTCAATACCGCGCTTGATAGTTAGTGTACCTTGACCACATGGGCTTGGATCACCTTCAACAACGTTACGGATATCAGCAACTTCACCTAGCTCTAAATCTCTGCCCCAGTTGATACCGAAGTAGTGTTTATCATCAACGTTTGCGCCTGCTGAGAAATCTGATGCAACAGCTGCTGCTCTGTCAACAATAACTGGAATTGGGCAGTTGATTGGACCTAAAGAGCCTGGAGCTGCGCCCATGATCTCTTTAATCGCTTCATCTGATGCCATTTCTAGTGGTTCAGCAACTAATGCCAATTTTTCTGCTTTGATTTCGTTAAGTTCGTGATCGCCACGAACGATAAGCGCAACATATTCTGCTTCAGCTTCTTCATCTGCTTTAACAATTAACGTTTTCACTGTGTTTTCAATGTTCACGTCAAATTGCTCAACTAACTCAGCGATTGTTTTCGCATTTGGTGTATCTACTAAAGTTAACTCTTGTGTAGCTGCATCTGCCGCTTCTTTTGGTGCGAGTGCTTCCGCTTTTTCAACGTTTGCTGCGTAGTTGCTTTCTGTTGAGAATACGATGTCATCTTCACCAGAGTCAGCTAGTACGTGGAACTCGTGAGAAGCATCACCACCGATAGAACCTGTGTCAGCAATTACTGGACGGTAATCTAAGCCTAAACGTTCGAAGATGTTGCAGTAAGCTTGGTACATTTTGTCGTAAGTTTCTTGCAGAGACTCTTGTGATAAGTGGAAAGAGTAAGCGTCTTTCATCACGAATTCACGGCTACGCATTACGCCAAAACGCGGACGAACTTCGTCACGGAATTTTGTTTGGATTTGGAATAAGTTAAGAGGTAATTGCTTGTAGCTGCTGATCTCTTTACGAACGAATTCAGTGATAACTTCTTCGTGAGTTGGACCTAAAGCAAAGTCTCTGTTGTGTCTGTCTTTAATTCTTAATAGTTCAGGGCCGTATTCTTGCCAGCGACCTGACTCTTCCCATAAATCAGCAGGTTGTACAACAGGCATTAGTACTTCAATAGCGCCTGCTTTCTCCATTTCTTCGCGAACGACTTGTTCAATTTTACGAACAACTTTCAGACCAGTGGGTAACCAAGTGTATAAACCAGAAGCTAGTTTTCTGATCATACCTGCACGTAACATTAGCTGATGGCTGATGACTTCAGCATCTGAAGGGGTTTCTTTTAATGTTGCGATAATATACTGACTAGTACGCATTGATGTGTATCCGTTGGTTGAAAATATTTAGTGTAATATTCGATTCCAATCAGTGCCGATTGGAAAAATTGCTATAATGGCGAGAATTCTAGCAATCTCTGGCCTTAGGTGAAACCGCTTAGGTCAGTTTTTTCCTGCCAAATGAGTATTTCATATGTATGTTTGTCAGCTTACATTCACATGTTTAGATGATATTGATCTCAATACTGCGCAATCTTGCATTTCTGCGCTGTTGGATGCGTATCGATATAACGGTCAGATCATAGGTCGAGAGTTTCCAATTACCTTAACCAATGATAAATTTTTAGTGACTTTTGTTTGTCCTGAAAAGGATTCATTAGCGGTTAAATACAATAATGAAGAAGTGAACATGAAGCTGCAAAGTCTTGATGTTTTTGACCTGTCGCAGCCTGAATTCGAGTTGATGGGGTTAGAGTGTCAGTCTGACTTTTCTGATATTTGCCAACAACCTAAAGCGCTTATTCTTTACTCTACTTTTGTTCAATCCTGTTCACCTGTACGTTGTTTTGAACACTTTTCCCCTGTGCCTTTATATAAATTACCTGAACAAGTTCGTTTTGATTTGCTCAAATGGCAAGAAACCCATGGAGCTTGTGATCAAATTCAGATGAATGAGTTAAGCCAAGCTGAGACTGCGGTTGTAGAGCAAATTTCAGATCCGAAAAGCCAGTTAATGGTACAAGGTAAGTCCATAGCTGAAAAGATACAACGGCAAATTGGATTTCCAGTTTATCGTTATATCTATCGAGTAGGTGGAGAGAGTTTAGAGCAAGAACAAAGCAGGCAATGTCCTAGCTGTGGCGGAGATTGGAAACTGGAATCGCCAATGTTCGAACTATTCGACTTCAAATGTGACAACTGTTTGTTGGTCTCTAATATAAGTTGGGATTGGCAATAAATTTCGTTACCTAACTAGGATAATGTAGATTGAAAATCTTCTGACCTGTGGGATACTAAATAAAATAAATATTACGGGAATACTCTAATGAAAAAACTATTGGTTATTTTATCTGTTTTAACGCTGACTGCATGTTCTAAAGTTACCGCGGAGAACTATGACAAATTAAAGCTTGGTATGAGCATGGAAGAAGTGGAAGCTGTGATTGGCTCTGCTGACAATTGTTCTGAAACGTTAGGCACAAAGAGTTGTATTTGGGGTGATGAGAAAAACAGTTACATCAAAGTTTCTTTTGTTGCTGACAATGCTGCTACTTTCAGCAAAGGTGGTTTGAAGTAGCAAAAACGTTAGGTTCCGGGGCAAGCCCGGAATGACGGTTAATAAAGATAACGAGTCATCCTGACGAAAGTCAGGATCTCTTTTATATACTCACTTCTTATTTTTTTCTATCGCACTTTGTGCGCCAATATGTTTAGTCACATTCGGAATAACAACTTGCTTACCCGCTATTCCTCCAATGGTATACCAAGCATTGTCGATATTAATTAACCCTCGGTGATCCATGGTCGACGCTTCACTTTTAAAGGTTTCCCAAGTGCGTTTATCAACGTTATAGCTCCATACATCAGTTGTTGGTTCAGACGGTTGTCCGTTGTAGCCAATACCGTTGAAGTTATATGGATTCAATGAACCACCAACAAATAAAATTCTGTCGTTTTCTGGATCGCCCGCAGCTGCCATTCGATAGCGGCCTGCATCGGTTGGGTGGAACCATGAGTGCCAGTTGATCTTATGTGGTTGAGCTGGATTGATTTCGCCGCGGTAACAAGCTGTTTGTTGAGCAAAAGAACGACGTTTATGCATAGATGGCATGGTTCTAACGCCATCACATACCATGATCAGGTTATCGACAATCCCACCTGCGTGACCAAAAACAGGCTCACCAAGGAATGGACTTGCTTGAAACCATTCAGATTTAGCGGTGTCGTAAACTTGTACCAAGTTGACGTTACCGTCGTTGTGCCACCCTGAGATTAGATAGATATAGCGGTCGCGATAAGTTAACGCTACAGCATCATCAACAGGTACTGGCATAGGATCTAATTTTGTGTAAGTGTCACTTGGTACATGATACTGGTAAACATCAGGAGCACTCACTTCTTCATGGCTAGAGGCAACTGTGTAGCCGCCAAATAAATAAACATTTTCCTCTAAGCCAACAGCAATACTGGCGAGTCTGCCTTTGAGTTTTAAACTCGACGGCACTGGCGAAATGCTTTGCCATTTTAGTGGTTGTTCAGCTAAGTTCAGTTTCCACGCTCTGTTGTGTACATCTTTATAAGTTTTGCCTTGGCCCAACCCCATAAAGCTTAATAAATACTGTTGCTCTGCAATAGTGACGGAAGCGACTGCATTATTCGCTACGGCTTCAGGTAATGGCGGAATAGTTAGTTCAGCTTGTACGCTGAGTGAAACGAAAGTAATTAAACTAAAAACAAATTTTTTTAACATTGATCTCTACTTACTCTTGTTCAAGACTTTTCTTTATTGCTCTTGTTGAATGGAAAGAACCAGACATGCATTGTCGCTAACTTGCCACTTAATATTTAAATCGTAAAGACGAATTCCATATTCCTTATTATCGGTCTTGTCCTTTTTATATGCGGGTCTTGGATCTTGTTCAAGTACCTGCTTTATCAGGCTTAACAGATTTGGATAAGGCTCCATATTTAAACTATCTAATTGTATTTTAGCTTGCTCACTAAACTCTACCAATAGCCTGTGAGCTTGCTGTTCTTGGGCCATCTCTGAGCTGGCTTCGGGCAAACAGTCGGAATATGGGATATAAGGTTTAATATCAACAATAGGAGTGCCATCTAATAAATCAGCGCCCTCTACGGTCAGTATTACTTGTGAATCGATTTGCTCTACGCTTAAAAGTTTTACCGCAGACATGCCAATGCCATTCGGTCTAAACGTGGCTCTGGTGGCAAACACCCCCACCTTCTCATTACCACCTAAACGGGGTGGCCTCACTTGGGCTTTGTAGCCTTGAGCTAAGTTTTGGTGAAACAAAAATAATAACCAAATATGGCTGTGCTGCTCTATGCCGTTTACGTATTCGAAGGCATTAAATTTGCCTTCAAAAATAATCTGACAAATGGCAGAGTCGGCCAATCTAGGCTGCCTTGGAATGCCAAACTTTTCTTTAAAAGGGGAGGACACGGTGGCAATAATTTCTAGTTCACTTTGTGTCTTTAGGTTTGTCTCAGTCATTGCAATAGACAGGGTTTACCAACAATGCTGGTATTTTAGCGATTAATTTAAGACTTGTTGATCACAATAGTGAAATTTGTCCCTAAACCGGGCTGAGAATCCACTTTTAGTTCCCCTTCTAATGTCCCTTTGACTATGCTGTGGACAATACTCAGTCCTAAGCCCGTGCCGCCAGAGTTACGTTTAGTGGTAAAAAATGGATCGAATACTTTAACCAAGACTTCAATACTCATGCCTACGCCTTTATCGATTAAACTAATTGATACGGTTTCAGCTTGTTCTGTTACTGCAATTTCCAGTGTTTTTTGCTCTGGGCTATAACTTTCGTCATAGGCATGCACAGCTGTATTTTGCGCTATGTTGACCAACACTTGAGATAACTTTGACGGAAAGGTTTTTAGCACTATTAACGATTCAGGCATGGTCATTGTTAATCGGATACCAGCTTGTTTCATCAGTGGCTTTAAACTTGATACTTGGCTTGTCAGCCAGTCTTGCAAATTGATTTTACTGTAGTCTGTGATGTTGCGCTCGACCGCAACTTGTTTAAAGTTAGCAATTAAATCTGCTGCTCGATGTAAGTTGTGAACTAATGCTTCACTGGACTCTGCAATGTCTGCCAAACTTGAGGTTAAATCGCGCTTTGACAAGGTTTGCTGTTCTAGTTTTTGCGTTAAAGACTTAGTGATCTCATCAATATTGGTACTACTTAACATGGCCACGCCAAGGGGCGTATTGATTTCATGAGCGACACCCGCTACCAATGAACCAAGTGAAGCTAACCTTTCTTGTTCTATTACTAGGCTTTGTGTTGCTTTTATATGGGCAACGGCATCGGTTAACTCTTTCGTTCTAAGTGCAACTTCAGATTCAAGATTGTCATTTAACTTCTTGAGTTGTTGTTCATTGTCGGTTCTTTCAATTTCAGCGGAAATGCGGCCAGAAAATAATTCAAATAGAGATTGGATAAGCTCGTGGTTGGTAATGGGTTGTTCATACATAGCGACAACCAAGCCAATAACTTTACCATTAGAGTTATACAAAGGTGAGCCTATGTAGCCTTCAATTTTCATATCAACTAACAGTTGATCTTTGGGGTAAAGTTGGCAAATACCAGAAGGGTAAATACAAGTCGTGTCACCATACACGTCATCACAGGGGCTATGGCGTAGTGAATACTCAATATTGTCAGCAATTTGCCCTTTGACTACTAAGCTGATGGTTTTTGATGAGTGATTTTGTTCGTCAATTTGAGCGATAAAGGTATAGTCTGCTTTGATCACCTTGTCTAATTGCAAAGCTATGGTATTAAAAAACTCGTCTCCTGATGTGTTTTTTAATTCTGAGATAATGTGATGGAGTATACTTTCATGACTTACCGCTGAATGCACCATACTGCTATTACACCTACTTCGACTGTTGACGGTCAAATATATGTTCTAACATTAACACGGCGTTTTGTGAAAACAATTGTAATAAATGTTGATTGAAATCACTTAACAATTGCGAGTTTCGTAAAATAAAGACACTTTCTAGACCCGTTTTTGAACGGTAATAGTGCGCATAAAGGGGCGGCTCTAACAAACTGTCTTTTTCCGCTAAAGCACGCTCTGCAATCGCCATAAAGTCTTGATTGTTAGCTGTCGCTTCATCGTCTTGTGACAATTCGGTTTCTTGTTCGTTAACCATAATATGCCAACGCTTATTGTCGTCTTTGGCTAGGGTGAAGGCTTCACTATCTTGCATAATAAACTCAGTTCTTGATGAGTTTAAAACGATGGCCAATTGTTGCATTAAGGCTGAGGCAAAGTCGCCCACGTCATCCGCTTCAGCCAACTTAGACATAGCATCTATGAGTGAGGTTAAGCCTTTTTGATAACGTTGGATACTAGTGATATCTCGGTATGCACGTAAATTGGTATACATCACATGACTAAGGCTGCTACGGGTTAATTCTGTTTTTGCTCGGTAGCCGTCAATATCATAATCTTTGATCACTTGGTCTTCTGGTACCGTGCCTGGCTGACCAGTTCGCAATATTATTCGAGTATAGTGGTTGTTCAGCTGTTCGCGGATGTACTTAACTACGTCAAGCCCAGCATGTTCGTCTTCCATCACAACATCCAGTAATACGATGGCAATATCGTCATGTTGTTCGAACAATTCTTTTGCTTCAGCAGCGGAGTAGGCGTGTAGAAACTTTAGACGGCGTTGTTCGAAGTCGAATTGTTTTAGTGTGAGTTGCGTTACTTTGTGGACGTCGATGTCGTCGTCGACTATTGCAACTTTCCATGGCGTTCTGTGAAAAGCTTCAACTACAGGCTCGTCATCCAATAACCAATCCATATCCTCTCCGATGGTTCAAACTGTCTATTTAAAACTAGTGTAAAAGTTTTTGTTTGAAAAGTTAAAGATTGAATTTACTAGGTTAAATCATATATTTTTGGAGCGATAACAACGAATAATCAATAACGACTCAAATTTATGATTGAAATTAAAAATTTAACCAAAAAATTCGGTCATTTTACTGCCGTTAATCAGCTGTCTTTCAGCATTAATGCCGGCGAAGTGGTGGGCTTTCTCGGTCCTAATGGCGCGGGTAAATCAACTACCATGAAAATGTTAACCGGTTTTCTTCCTGCTACCTCTGGTGATATCAGTGTATTTGGTTTAGATATTGAGGCCGATGATCTAGAAATTAAAGCAAGTATGGGTTACTTGCCTGAAGGTGCGCCAGCGTATGGTGATATGACGGTTTATCAGTTCCTTAACTTTATTGCCGATGTTAGGGGATTATCTGGCGAACAAAAAGAACAGCAGTTAGAGAGGGTGATCTCTGATATCGAACTTGAAGGGGTAATTGATAGGCCTATTGATAACTTATCGAAAGGTTTTAAACGCCGAGTCGGCTTGGCTCAGGCAATTGTTCATGATCCAAAAGTACTTATTTTAGATGAACCAACAGATGGTTTAGATCCGAATCAAAAACATCATGTTAGAGAGCTAATTAAAAACTTAGCGAAAGATAAAATTGTGATCGTCTCAACTCATATCTTAGAAGAAGTCACTGCGGTGTGTAATCGTGCCATTATCATTGCCAATGGCGAGAAGATCTTTGATGGCACGCCTGCTGAGCTACAAGCTAAATCGTCATTTCACCATGCGGTCACTTTAGAGCTTGCACATCCAATCGAGTCAGTAACAGAGCTAGAACAAATGGTAGATGTCGCAACTGTCGCAGTTGATGATTTACAAGTGACGGTCACTCCGACACAAGGCCAGATCATTTTTGATCAGGTCTATCAAAAAGTGCGTGAGTTAGGTTGGCAGGTAAACGCGATTTATGGTGAAAAAGGTCGCTTGGACGATATTTTCCGTGAATTAACTAGGCAGCCAGAACAAAAACAATAGGTACGATTGTGAGTGTATTACCAATGAATTCTTTTGCTATGATCAAGATATTAACCAAACGCGAGTTTATGTCTTTTTTTGCAACGCCGGTTGCATATGTGTTTATTGCCATTTTTTTGATCATGAATGGCATAATGACCTTTAACATGGGTGGCTTGTACGAACGTGGCCAAGCTGACTTGTTACCATTTTTTAACTTTCATCCTTGGCTGTATTTATTTTTTGTACCTGCTTTCGCTATGCGTAGCTGGAGTGAAGAAAGACGCAGTGGCAGCATTGAGCTGTTGATGACTTTACCAGTAACGCCATTGCAAACCATGGCTGCAAAATTTTTATCGGCTTGGTTAGTATTAGGTCTTGCGTTAGTACTTACTTTCCCTTTATGGCTTACTGTTAATTATTTGGGTGACCCTGACAATGGCATTATTGTCGCCGCTTACATTGGTAGTTGGTTAATGTCTGGTGCGTTTTTAGCGGTGGGCATTTGCATGTCAGCGATCACAAAGTCGCAAATTATTGCTTTTATTTTGGCGGTTACTGTCAGCTTCTTATTTGTATTAAGTGGCTCTGAAGTTGTGTTGCAAGCATTTAAGGGCTGGTTACCAACGGCAGCAATTGATGTAGTTGCCTCATTGTCTTTTTTACAACATTTCGATGCTATCGCTAAAGGCGTGTTATCGCTCAGAGATGTTGGTTACTTTGTCATCGTGATCTTGACTTGGCTCTATGCAGGGCTAGTGATCATCGAAACGAAAAAAGCGCAATAGGGAGAGCATAATGAAAGCATCAAAAGTATCTTTTTCTGCCGGTTTAGCTGCGATTGCAGCGGCATTTTTCGCTTTAGTATTAGTCAATAATTTGTTGTTTGATAAGTTACGACTCGATTTGACGGAAGGTAACATTTATTCAATAAGTGAAGGCACTCACAGTGTTATTGCACAAATTGACGAACCCATTAATTTATATTTCTTCTTTTCAAATAAAGCGACAGAAGGGTTAACGCCACTTAGAAATTACGCCAATAGAATTCAAAATCTACTGGAAGAATACGAGCGTTATGCCGACGGTAAGATCAATCTGCAAATTATTGACCCTGAACCTTTTTCTGAGGCCGAAGACAAAGCGGCTGAAATGGGCTTAACCGCTGCGCCACTATCAGCTTTGGGCGACTCTGTTTATTTGGGGCTAGCGGCAACTAATACGTTAGACGATAAAGAAATCATTGCCTTTTTCGACCCAAGTCAAGAAGTGCTGTTGGAATATGAGATCAGTAAATTGATTTATCGTTTATCTAACCCTGAGCCATTGAAGGTAAGCGTGATTAGCTCGTTACCTATTCAAGGCGGAGTGAATCCAAACCCGATGGCAATGCAAATGGGTCAACCACAAACAACACCAGCATGGGCAGCGTTTAGCCAGTTAGAGCAGCTTTATCAAGTTGAGTTGTTACAACCTGAGGTTCAAGACATTCCACAAGACACCAGTGTACTCTTGGTTGTTCATCCGAAGTCGTTATCAGAAGCGCAGCTTTATGCAATTGACCAATATGTGCTAGCTGGTGGCAAAGCGATGATCTTTGTTGATCCATTAGCGGAGTCCGACGCACAAGCGCCAGGTATGATGGGGATACCAGAGCCTTCTAGTTCTGATTTACCTAAACTGTTTAAAGCTTGGGGGATTGAATATAACCCAGCAGATATAGTGTTGGATGCAGCAAAAGGCTTAGAAATAAGAATGCCTTCTGGCATGCCAGGTCGTCATGTTGGTTACTTAGGGTTGGAAGGTGACAATATTAGTGAACAAGACATAGTGACCAACGCATTAAGTTCAATAAATGGCGCGAGTATGGGTCATTTAAATCACGCTCAAGAGGCAACCACTCAATTCCAAGCTGTGCTTAGTAGTTCGGATTATGTCGATGTGACTTCGGCTGAAACTTATATGATGGCTGCAGCTGATCCTGAGTCTTTATTGGATCACTTTACTCCGCAAGAGCAATCTATGACCTTAGCTGCACGGGTCTCTGGCCCAGCTAAATCGAGTTTTACTCAAGTACCAGAAGGTCAAAGTGCAGAGCAACATATTGCCAGCAGCGATGATATTCAGCTATTAATCGTAGCGGATACCGACTTACTAACAGACTCTTTTTGGGTGCAAGTAGCCAACTTTTTTGGTCAGCAAATTTTGCAACCGTTTGCCAATAATGGCGACTTTCTCATTAATGCGGTTGATAACTTAGGCGGCAGCACTGAGCTGATGTCTATCCGTGGCAAAAACCAATATCAGCGTCCATTTGATGTAGTGGAGCAGTTAACTGTTGAAGCGGAAGCTAAATTCCGTGAACAAGAACAACTACTGCAAGCTCAATTACAGCAAACGGAAGATCAATTGGCGCAGCTGCAAGGTCAGCAAGGTGATGCTGGTTCACTTGTGTTGACGCCTGAACAAGAAGCTGCAATTGACGAGTTCGTAGCGAAAAAGCTGGAGATAAGAAAACAGTTACGCGAAGTTCGCCACCAATTAGACAAAGATATTGAGTCTCTTGGTGCTTGGTTAAAAGTATTGAATATAGCGGTTATGCCATTGCTGTTAACGTTACTACTGGCTTTAATAGCGAAGCAGTTAAGTAGCCAGCGCAGATCGGTAGCGAAATAGAGCTTAGGAGAGACAAATAATGAAGTTAGCACACTTTATTGCATTGTTGCTGGTGGCTGTTGTAGCACTGGCGTTGGGAACTGGGCTTTTGTCGCAACAAAAAGGGCAGCAAACTTTAGAACAACAAACTTTTATCAATGATCTGGACTTTACCAATGTTCATCAATTGATCATAAAAGACAGCCAACAACAAGTGGTCATTAACAAGCACTTGGCGCAATGGCAGGTAGAACAAGTTTATGGCTATAAAGCCGATACCGTCGCTTTGTCTAAGCTACTGCAACAGTTCAAAGATGCGCAGGTGCAAGAGCTTAAAACCAGTAACAGTAAAAACTATCATCGCCTTGGTTTATCTGATATTAACCAAGACAATTCTGAGTCGATGCTTGTTACCTTAAAAAGTGGTGAGCAAGTTATTGAACTGTTGCTTGGCTCGCATGCAAAGTCGGGGACTGGGCAATATGCGAAGTTTTTAGCGCAAGCTCAAACAGTGTTGTTAGATACGTCATTTTCGATAAAAACCAGTCCTGGATCTTGGTTAGAAAAAGACATATTGGATATTAACTTTGATACCGTAAGAAGCTTAAGTTGGCAGTCGGAACAAGCGATCGACTTTGTTGTGACAAGAGCAGAGCTAGCGGCAACAGGTGAGCTAAAAGAAAAAGGCGGTCAGCCTAATTTGCCGCAAGGCGAAATTGAGCTGGAACCAGAGTTTTCTTTAATACAACCTGACTCAACGGCGCCACCTCAGTACCCATCAATTTTTTCAGGCTTAGTCAGAAACACTGTTCAACTAGAGTTACAAAGCGTCATCCCTTTTGAGCAATTTGCTAAACAAGGGCTGGTTACACAGTTTAGTATTGAATTGAACACGGTTGAGCAGAGCGTTAAACAGCAAAGCGTACTTAGATTTTTTCAACACCAAGATACATACTGGTTAACTGTTTCTGGTGCGAATTGGGCCTATAAAATATCCGAGTTTAGCTTTAAACAATTAGCCAAACCGCTAGCGGAATACTTACAAAACTAGCCATGTTAACAAGGAGCCACTTCGAGCTTTCAGAAGTGACTCGCTTGTTTATGAGTAGCTGAATACGTCGCCTATTTCCATCGCAAATACATCGGCTATTTTAAAGGCCACTTCTAAAGATGGTGAGTATTTGCCTTTTTCTATAGCAACGACAGTTTGCCTTGAAACCCCAATAGCATCGGCAAGTTGTTGTTGGGTCATTTCATCCGCGTCAAAACGCAACCTTCTAATTTTGTTTTTGATTTCTTTTGCCACCGTTAATTTCCTCGACGGTAGTAAATAGCGAGTGACAAGTGATATAAAAGTTGAGACATTCCAAAGCCAATAACTAACACTGATAAGAGTAAGTCTTTAGGTGATAATCCGGTTAAATTTAATGAGAGCTGCTCAATCAAAAATTCTGATTGCGATACTACTAAGATCAGGATAGCTAAAAAACTAAAGATGAAGTAGCTGGATAATTGAGTTGCTTTTTGGCTGAACAGCTTGTCTCTTTCATCCTGCAAGTTATTGGATTCTAGCCTTTTAAAGATGGCGACAATGATTTGAAAAATGGTCTCAGTGACAAGGGTGACCATGACCACTAAAAATAGTAACTGATTGTGCATTTCAGAATTTAACATCGCTGCTTTATCTAAAGTAATCAACTTGTTTAAATAAAACAGTAACATAGTGGTCAAGATAGCAGTGCTCGCCCATGATGACAATTCAGGGTAGCTAACGTCTTCCATTGAACCTTTGAATAGCGTTTTCATTTTTATTCCTTAACCTCTATGATTTGGTGTCAAAAATTTTTAACATAAAGTAATAATAATTTGTCATCTCTTTTTGTCAATTTTAGTGTCAAAAATTTTTGTCATGAGCATTATGGCTCTGTGTTATCTTCTTTACTGATATAAAAATGATGTTGATTGACAATCAAACAGCAGCTTTTATGCTTTAAAGCTCATTGTTATGGATAGGAATTTTTACTAAAGATGGAAATGAATGGACAAGAAACACAGCATAGGAAAGCAACCGATCTCGATAAAAATAAAAGGCAGGAAGAGCAAGCTAGCTCTTCAATTGCGGATCCGATAAATACTACGGTTGGTTTTGTTGACGTGCTCAAACAATTTTTCAAGGCTGTACTTAGCAAGTGAATACGACTAAGGCACTTTCATAGTTAGATAAATGATTTATTGAGCTTTTGTTTTTATTCGATCAGTTTTTGATCCAAACGATCTTTTTTGCATTTGAGCACAGTTTTTGCTTAAGTTGATGCCATAGAAAAAACAATAAAACAACGTCAAATTACTGGGAATACTATGAAAATTGAGATCTGGTCAGATATAGCATGTCCTTATTGCTATCTTGGGAAACGCAGATTGGACATGGCAATGCAGCAGTTAGATTTTGCTGCGGATATTGAAGTAGTTTGGCGCAGTTTTGAGTTAGATCCGAATGCCAAAAACAGTTATGAAGAAAGTAAGTATGAACTGCTTGCCGAGAAATACGATCAATCAAAAGAATGGGCTGAGCTACTTTGTGAATCATTGACTCAGCAAGGCTCTGATATTGATGTCCACTTTGATTTTGATAATAACAAAGTGACCAACACATTTGATGCCCACCGACTTATTCAACTGGCTAAAACACAAAACCTATCAAGCGAATTAAAAGAAGAGTTGTTAAAGCAATTTTTTTCACAAGGTAAATTAATTTCAGATCGGAACGTGTTGTTAGATGTCGCAACTAAAGTTGGATTAGCACAGGAAGCGGTTGAACAGGTGTTAGATTCTGAAGACTTTGCCGCTCAGGTTCGCGAAGAAGAGCAAATGGCGCAAGAGATTGGAATTCAATCGGTACCATTTTTCATTATTGATGAAGCTTATGGGATGGAAGGGGCACAACCTGTTGAACATATTAAATCTATGTTAACCGATATTCATCAGGGTAAGCTGGGCTAAAATAAACCTTTTTCACTTCGTTAACGTAATAACTCCGAGTTTTTATAAAGCATTGAAGTGGCAATGACATTAACCGAAGAACAACAATCTCGACTAATTGAAATGGCTTGGGAAGACAGAACGCCTTTTGAAGCCATCGCTTTGCAATTTGGCTTTTCTGAGCCTCAAGTTATTAAGTTTATGCGTCAGCATTTAAAGCCATCAAGTTTCAAACTCTGGCGCAAACGGGTGTCTGGGCGAAATACCAAGCATTTGCAACTTCGTAGCCCGAATGTCAATCGCAGTCATTGTTCGACTCAATATAAGCACAGATAAACTACATAAACGTCAGTAATACTGAAAAGACACCAAGCCAAAGCAGTTTTAACCAATAAGAAACTCGTTGATAGTAGCCCGTTAAATTTTGCTGCTTTATTGCCTTTGCCATTTTTACTAAATAATAAATGGCTAGCAGTGGCGTAAGTACTGAAAATACTCGAAGTCCAGTTGATACATAAATAGATTCGGGACTGAATGCGATGACAAGTGGGGCGATTAATAATGACAATAGCATGATGAAACCCGCCCAAGAGTGGACTTTGCAAGCAAGAGTTGGAGTTTTAGTATAAGGGTCTTTGTCCATTGGAAAGTAACCTGCTACCCAGGTTCCAATACCATGAATAATGATAAGGATTCCAGCTGTAATGATTGCCGAGTTGACCGCGGGCAATTGTGTTAAATACCAGCCGAAAAGACAAAATAAAACGCCTAGAGGATAATTATTAATTATTGGAGAAAGCTTTTCAGTTGGGCTGCCAGAAGCGCCTAACTCACTACAAAATTGGTTCTTATGGTCGTAATTGGGATAAAACTTTGCGGCTACAAAAACGCCAACACTGATCCAAATGGCTGCGATTAAGCCAGATAAAGCAAAGACAGTTTCCAACTTTAAAATCCTTTTATTATCAATAACAAACTATTTATACATCGATATAAAGTAAAAGTCATGGTTATAGCAGAATGATAAGAGGTGAAGGCATTATTGGTTTTCAATTAAGGCCTAATTTTATTAATATGACTGCCTCATTTTTGTACAAGGTAGTTCACTTTTATGTCGCTAGGTCTGCTCAACACCCTTGATCCAAGCATTATTTTACTTGTCGTGCTTATAACTATGGTTGCAGGAGTGATCAAAGGCGCAGTCGGTTTTGCTATGCCACTTATTATGGTTTCTGGTATCAGCATGGTAATGGATCCCAAATTAGCTATCGCAGCAATTATAGGGCCTATTGTTGTCAGTAATTTGTTGCAAACTTTTCGCCAAGGTCTACAACCTGTTATTGCTGGAGTACAAGAGTTCTGGCGCTATATATTAATTGTCTGCACAGCTATTTTTATTGCGGCTCAACTGGTTCCTTCAATCCCTAGCCGCACTTTATATTTTGTTGTTGGCGTGCCTGTTTTAGTACTGTCTTTAGTGCAGCTCTTGGGACTTAGGTTCACAGTTCCTCATGAGCGGCGAAATGTTATTGAGCCCATTGTGGCCACTGTTTCAGGTTGTATTGGAGGGTTAACAGGAACTTGGGGGCCAACCACCGTTTTGTATTTAATGGCAGTAGGCACGTCAAAAGAGAAACAAATCGTTGTGCAAGGTATTTTGTTTGGCGCAGGCTCTATTACTATCCTGTTTGCCCATCTAAAGTCGGGCCTGTTAAATCAGCAGACAGTGCCATTTACTCTGGCGTTACTGCCTGCTGCATTGCTAGGCATGTGGCTAGGGTTCAAAATCCATGACCGGTTAGACCAAGAGCGCTTTCGTCAAATTACTCTTATTGTTCTAGTTGTTGCCGCGTTAAATCTATTGCGAAAAGGTATTGTTGGGTAAAGGATCGTTAAGCTAACTTCTGCTAAAGCGACGTGCCGACAACCCTAGAAGCGCGATGGAAAGCATAGCAATACTTGTAGGCTCAGGCACATTGGCATTGACGCTTATATTTCTAACTAAAGCTATACCCGTGCTCGGCGATTTAAAATCACGATGCCAAGCAGGGTTACCTATTGCCGCGCCTTTTGATAGACCATTTCCTAGGTTATAACCGTCTACTACGTATGCTCGACTATGCTGGTTGAATGACGCTTGGCCGAAAAAAGCGGCAGAGTGGGCTAAATTTGGCAAAGCACTATCGGTATATGTGTTACCAAAAAGAGAGGCAAATGTTCGTTCTCTGCCCACTAAGTCTCCATCAATCGGGGCGCTGTATTCTCTGCCATTAGTCCAAGAAAATAAGCCATAAGAAAAGTCGAAAGTATTAAACAGCTCTGCCATTTGTTCATTGGATGCTAATTGCCATCCATCTTTACTGTATGTTTCTAATGCCTCATTGACGCTAAAACCACGGGTTACTTCCCACTGTAGCCATTCGACTTTATTGCCACTGTCGGTGATAATTTTCTTTGCTGCATTGAGACTATAGTCTGATATTTCTCCAGCAAAGGCATTGCTTGAAACAATTAAACACGTGGCAACCGCTATTCTCTTGAATATTTTCATTTTGTGTACTTCCTTAATCTTTCATGGTTTTTAAATGGTTAAAAATTGATTTTTTAACAGGCAAGTGCTATTCAAAATGTGAGCCAAAATTAACCTGTTGGGTCAGTTGTCGAGGAAAGGTAAGTGTTTGTTTTTATTGCGCGAATGATGGCAATGTTGTCGGAGTGGTAATTGTGGTAAAAGTAAGCTTGCTGGTAAGGCTACAAGCAAGCTTATTATGGTTTCGAGTTATTTGAATACTAGAGCGAGCTCAGTATGACCGTAATTTATAGGCCTAATACTTCTTTGCCTTGCTCAAATACAATATCTACTGGGATATTTGCATCTTCTAAGCGTTTTAAATCGGCCGCTAACTGCGACTTGATTAAACCTTTATCAGCAACTAGCGCATCAACACCTTGGTAGTTACCGTCACCTTGAAGAGTTAGGATAAGCTCAGATAAGCCATTCATAGCTTTACGCATTTTATCCATATCTACGCTGTACATGCCTTGCTCGTTACGGTTAAACGCCTGTTGCTCAGCAAAGTAGTTAAAACGGATCATATTTGCTTTGCCGTGTGCGCTTGATGCGCCAAAACGTACAGAGCGGAAAATGCCAGCTAGGAATGTTGTATAGTAATCTTCTAGTTTACCTTCTGTGATCACGCCTTGTTCAAACAATTGCGTAACCATGTATAAGCCAAGAATGTCAGCTTTACCTTCTTCTAACGCAGAGGCATGTTCTTTTAACGATTGACGAACAGTGCCTTTGCCATTAATTGTGTTTTTGATGCCAAGGCCGTGTGCTACTTCGTGGAACATAGTGTTGTTGAAGAAAGCATTGAAAGTAATGTTCTCTCTTTGCTCAGGAACAATCAGTACATCAGCAATCGGCATTAAGATCTTGTCAAACTTCGCCTGCATTGCATTTTTAAGTTGTAAACGACGTGTGCCTTTTTGCAGTTGCACTTCTTCGTCGTTTGGCAGGTTAATCGCAATCGTTTTGCCACCTGCATTAGAGTGACCAGCGTAATAAACAACGTCATAGGCATTTAACTCAGCATTAGAACCTGGCATTTCGGCTTTGTACGTATCAGCAACAGGCAAGCCTTTTTGTAACTCAGGTAGAGTAGCGGCGTATTTAACTAGTTTTTCACTCCAAGCCATGTCTTTAATTAACACATAAGACTCAAAACCTGCGCGGTAGCCATATAGCAAGTCTTCGTATGTTTCGATTGGGCCATATACCAATTCAATTTCATTGGTTTTCATGTCCATCCAAGCAAAGTCAGAAGGCTGATAATTGTCTGTTACTAACGCTTCGGCACGCATAGTTAAGTAGTTTTTGAACTCTGGATTTTCTGCTAATGCAGCAGCTTCAAGCAGTAACTTAGAGGCTTTTTCTAAGCTACCTTTGTAGTAAACCGAGTAAGGAACTGAATAAAGTTGACCTTTTTCATTGCGCTTAACGACAGAGTACAAACCTGTTTTATCTGCAATATCAGCTTGCTCAAACTCTTCTTTTGTCATGTCTTCTGGGTAAAAGCCAGCGCCTAAAGGTTTTTCACTAACACCTTGAACAAAGGACTTATCACCATTTAGTCTGTCCCATGGACCATAGTTAATACTGACAAACTGCTTTAGTTCTTCGTCAGCAACATTATTCAGCGTTTGTGCCGACGGCTTACCTGTCGACTGCTGCCAGAAAAGCTCGTCCATGATCTTAGACGCGTCGATTAAAATACCGACCATTTTCTTTTGGTTGTCAGATAGATGCGATAAATCAGCCGTTAACGTAACTGGTGTATAAATATCAAATCGACTACTAGCGTCAGCGGTTGCTTGCATTTTTGCTGAAGCTGCTGACTCTGTTTTTGTTTGTTCTGGGGCCTTGCTACAACCAGCAAGACCTAATGTAGCTGCTAGGGTTACAGCTAGTGATAAAGTTGAAATTTTCATAATTATCCACTTTGTTTGGAAAATGTAAGTTGTTTTAGTTCTGCACCTTGTTCCGACAGCTCTAAAACCGAACCTTGAGTGTACCAATCGCCTACAACAATTCTTTGTTTATCATCATATTGATGGATATTAGGTCGGTGCGTATGACCATGCACTAACCAATCGCATTGACTAGTTTGCAATACTCTTTGCACTTCTCTTTCTGCTACATCCATGATGTCAGAGGCTTTGTGTACTTTACTGTTTTTACTTTTTTCTCGGATCTCTCTGGCTTTTTTCATGCGATAAGACAAAGGCAGAGATAACATCAACCATTGCCACCACCAAGAACGACTGGTCTTTCTAAACTTTTGATAATCAACGTCGTCCAAACACAGTTGATCGCCATGCATAAACAAAATACGTTTACCGAAGGCTTCAATTTGGTGGGCTTCAGGTAACAAAGTCATACCGCTTTTGTTGGCGTATTTTTTACCAATTAAAAAGTCGCGATTACCATGGATGTAATAAATAGGTAAATGCTCAGAAGTTTGTTTTAACTTTTCAGCCACGTCTTTGTTAAATGTGCTTGGATTGTCGTCACCAAACCAGACTTCGAATAAATCACCAAGAATATAAAGAGATTGGTATTTATCGCTGTCGCGACTGACTTGCTCGAGAAAGTCAAAGAAACACTGAGTGATATCAGGACGGTCTGCTTCTAAATGCAGATCTGCGATTACTAAAATTGCGGGCATGGTATTTTAACAGGAAAAAACAAGAGCCTTAATCTATTCGATAAAGGCTCTAATAAGAATGATTATTCTACGATTGTTGCTTTTTCGATGATAACTTCATCTTTTGGCACGTCTTGGTGGAAACCATAGCTACCGGTTTCAACTTTTTCGATAGCGTCAACGACGTCCATACCTTCAACAACTTTAGCAAATACGGCATAACCCCAACCGTCAGGCGTTTCGCTGCGGAAGTTTAAGAAAGCGTTATCAACAGAGTTGATGAAGAACTGAGAAGAAGCTGAATGAGGTTCCATTGTACGAGCCATTGCTAATGTGCCACGCTCGTTTTTAACACCGTTGTTTGCTTCGTTTTCGATAGGCGCATTACCGTCTTTTTCTTCCATACCAGGTAGCATGCCGCCACCTTGGATCATGAAACCAGGGATAACACGGTGGAAAATAAGACCGTCGTAGAAACCAGATTTAACGTAGTTTAAGAAGTTTTCTACTGTTTTAGGTGCTTTGTCAGCGAATAGTTCGATTTTAATCTCACCAAAGTTTGTTGTTAGTACAACCATTGGAGTTTCCTTATTTGTTTGCGTTGCTGCCGATTATAGCTTAATTAACTATGTGTGTGACCCTGTTGCGGCAATTAATAGTTAAGCTGAATAACTTACCAAGGTAGTTGTTCACCATTGGTGTGCCAGAAGCCACCGGTATTGGCTAGCGTTAATTGCTCAATGCGTTCAATTAAACCTTTTGCTGACTCTTCAGTCGAGATTAAACCGCTGAAATTAACCATACGAGTTTGTACCCAACCTGGATGCAATTGCGCTACTGCAATACCCTGAGTTTTTAAGTCTTCAGCGAGTGATTTACCGATTGCGTTGAATGCTGCCTTTGATGCGCGATAACCGTATCGACCGCCTGAATCATTGTCGGCAATAGAACCCATACGGCTAGTGATGTTAGCAACTTTACTGCCTTCAACCATATTAGGCAGCAAGGTTTCTGTTACCATTAACGGCGCTAAGGCGTTAATTTCAAACTGTTCGCGCATAGTGTCATAGTCGATTTCACCAAGCACTTCGTCTTTCAATAAACCAGCATTGTTAATCAATAGATCGATTTGTTGTTGGCCAATAATGGCTTTCACCTGCTGCAATTGTTCAGGGTCAGTGACATCAATACTACTAATGACCATGCTAGCAATGTTTTCAATTTCCTCTGATTCAGAGCGACAAATGGCAATGATGTCCCAGCCTTTGTTATGAAGTTGTTCGGCAAGCGCCAAGCCAATACCTCGGTTTGCACCAGTAATAACTGCTGTTTGCATAAAATTTCCTCAAAAAAAACTCCCTAAAAGGGAGTTTAATTATAATTTGTTTTTAGCCGTTTATTAGCCGCCAACTTTATCTTTTGCACTCTGTACTACAGGTGATGCGCCATGGCCTAACTCTTGTGCCCATTGGTCAAAAGTTTTGCCGTCAGGACCTGGCTCTACAAGTGCTTTAACTGGCAATTTAGACAAGATAAAACCGCCAACTTTATTAGCTTCGCTAGATACAGCAAAGCGCAGCATGTCTTGACCGTCGCATGTCACTGAGTCGTATATGTTGCGTATTCTTAATTTATTTTCTTTTAGAACTTTACGCATACGACGCTTACTGTCCGCTTCAATATAACCACATAGGCTATCTACGATTTGGTCGTTAGCATGAGCCACTTGAATGTCAGCGGCAAAGCCTGTTGAAACTAGTGCTGCAATTAATAACTTTTTCATCATGTTTCCTCGTTGTTGTTAATGGGACAATAAATCAAAGTGAAATTAATGATCAACCTTTAAATTAATTATTTATGCGCTAGTGCAAACAAGTTAAAATTATCTTCATCAGTTTATTTAAGGTTTTTTTATGGCAACAATTAATTGGTTTCCGGGACATATGCACAAGGCGAGAAAAGAAATCGCCGAGATCATGCCACAAGTGGATGTGATCATTGAAATTTTAGACGCCCGTATTCCGTTCTCCAGTGAAAACCCGTTAGTGCCAGAACTAAGAGGCGAAACGCCAGTTCTGAAGATCTTAAACAAAAGTGACTTAGCCGATCCTGAGCAAACTAAGCTTTGGCTAGCGCATTTGGAAAAAGAGCGTGGCATTAAAGCCATTGCAGTGACGTCGCAACAACCAGATGAAATTAAAAAATTACTGGATGTGATCTCAAGCATGGTGCCGCACAGAGTCAGTCAGGATAAATTATTAAGGGCTTTGATTTGCGGTATTCCAAATGTCGGTAAATCAACGACGATCAATATTCTTGCGGACCGGATCATTGCCAAAACAGGCAACGAAGCGGGTGTTACTAAAGCACAACAACGTATTCGTTTAGACAACAATATCGTTCTTCATGATACCCCTGGGTTTCTTTGGCCTAAGTTAGAACCTGAAGATTGTGGTTACCGACTAGCGATCACTGGCGGTATTAAAGATACGGTAACGGAAAAAGAAGACATTGCTTATTACGCAGTTGAATATTTGATGGAGAATTATCCTGAATTATTGAAAGCTAGGTATCAAATTGAAGAAATGCCACAGCAGCCAATTGATGTGATGGACGAAATAGCCCGTAACCGCGCTTGTATGAAAAAAGGCGGCATTGCCGATTTATATCGAGTGTCTGAAATCGTATTAAACGACTATCGCTCAGGTGCCTTAGGCCAGATCACACTTGAGACGGTAGAGCAGGGCGAGGAAGCAAAGCGCATAGGCAAAATTCAAGAAGCTGAACGTTTGGCTAAGAAAAAAGCATTTGAAGAAAACAAAAAGAAGAAAAAGCGCCGCCGTTAATACTTTCAACAAATTCATATTGCTGCAGTATCGATACTGAAACGAATAGGAAGAATATTTTACAAAGTTTTCTTTCTATTCGTATTTATAGCACTAGCCTTGTACCTACCATTTAAATTGATAAGCAATAGAGAACTCTAACCCTCGGTCAGGTAGATATTGAATAATATCTTCTCCCTCTACTCCAATAGGAATTTGTGTGGCTACGCCTTCTTTGTTATTAGTCAGGTTATGTATTGAAATCCGCCATTGCTGCCAGCTCAAGTTGGCGTTAAGTTTTACTCGATTAGAGCCGTTGCGCAGTACATCAATTTCATCTCGATAGATTGCTGAAATAGCAAGCTTTGCCTGCTGATCTAATTGGTAGGCGTAACTGAACGAACCGTAATTATTAGGCGCCAGTAACTCTGACGGTATTAAGTCATTGTTTTTGATCGCTTGTGAGTGATTGTGCAGCACGTGAGTGATATTACCTGACACTTGATGCTCACCTAAAAAGTGATACTTGAAACTGAATTCGACACCTTCTGCTTGGTTGTGACCTATGTTATCCAACCTTACTAACTCGCCAGCGGTAAAGCCGATTAAGTCCTTTATATCGTTTTTAAAATAGACAAGAGAAGTGTGTAATTGTGCTGATGTGTACTCGTGAACTAATTCCCATGATTTTAATAGCGTATGATCGAGTTGTTGATTGCCAATAGTAAGCCCACTCTCTTCATCATAAAGATCGCCCATTGATGCAACTTTATATGCTTCACCGTAAAGCGCTTTAAACACATGCCCAGCGTCTGATGGATGGTAAACCAAGGCTAGTCTTGGATTTAATCTTCCGCTTACATCACTGTAATCGTCGTAGCGCAAGCCTGTTGTTAAAGTTAAGTTTGTACTCACTTTTGACACTAAAGACATATAAGCAGATTGATTCTTTCTGGTGACATCTAATACGGTTCTTTGCTTGGCATCGCTGAAAGTTACCACTTGCTCCAGCTGGTTTTCCGTGCCAAATAAATCAAAATTACTTTTTAATGCCGCCGTTGGGATCCCACTCTTTTCTAAACTTATTCCCATAAAGAGTTCATTGTTGTCATTTAATTGCAGCGCACCGGATGTATTCATTTGCCACTTTTTATAGTCAAATGACACACCAAATAAAAAAGCTTCACTTGCTCTTGTTTGTGGTTGTAGCGCTCCAATAGACTCCCTGCTGGCATCTTGCCATTGCATTTCAACCTTAAAACGTTTGTTACTGTCTTCGACAAATTGATAGGCAAGCTGATGGATTTGTTGTTTAAGTTTTAATTGGTTAATGCCATTGTTTACTCTTCTAAACAAGTAGTAATCGTCTTGTGTGGTGTTGTGAAACCAAGAGTTCCAACTAAATTTATCTTTGCTTAACAATACCTTTAGATCACTGACTTGATTTGGATCTGATGTACTATCGACCTGATCAAATCGATCAAACACATTGTTGTAGTCTGCTCCCTGATTTTGTTCGTATTGAAAACTACCTGATAGATCCCAACCGTCTTTGTTTATTTGTCCTGACGCTAAGAGGCTTCTAAAGTTTTGGCTACCGTATTTTAGAGTTAGGCTGTTATTCAGGGCTTTGGTTTTAATGTTCACTACGCCATTTAACGCATTGGAACCGTACAGGGCTGCTCCAGGTCCTCTAATGACTTCTACACTATCAACATCGTGCAGTGATATATGACGCAGAAGGTAATTAATTCCGCCAGTGTAGTCCTCATTAATTCTCATCCCGTTCCATAAAAATAAAACAGTGGAGGCATACTTTTGGGCATGGCCACGAGTAATTAAGTAAGACTGATTATTTTCTTGGTAGGTGTAAGAGCTGTGAAAGCCTGGAATATAATTGAACAACTCTTGTAAAGAGCGTACCCCTAATGACTGAATGTCTTCTTGGGAAAATACTGACACTGAAGCTGGAGCGTGTTTCAGTGCAATGGCACCTTTGGTGGCTACTGATATCTCGTAATCCAGTAACTCCTCAATGCTCAGGTCAAAGAAGTCTTCGGCATTGACGCTAAAAGCACTAAGTGCAAGTACAGATAAAACTTTGCTAGAGCCAACTAATGTTTTTAATTTCAACGAGATGAACCCTTAGTTCACGAATGCACTTTGTCGCCTTGTTAACTGAATATATAGTAGATTTTTTATACTTTCCAACTTTACTTGTACAAATAGCATGCAAGGCAGTTAGCAATATTGAGTGACAAGATTTGAAGTGATAATTGTTTACAAATGATTCAAAGCAAATAGCTTGAGAACTGAATACTCTAGTTGGCCAAGATCAAAGTATGGGTTCTTTCTGCTGTATTTTACCGATCCTTAGTTGAGAGAGGTGTTGGCTTTATTTATCATTTCCCGACATTAATTGGATTGAGGAAACACGAAAATGAAGTTAATAAAATTAGTGATATTAGTTGTTATTATTGCAGGTGCATCGGTTGCTCAGGCAGGTATTATTTCAGGTGAACATATTTTATCTAACGGTAAAAAAGTCGCATTACAAAATTTGGAATGGTTAACATTTGACCTGACATTGGGACAATCTCGTAGTCAGATAGAAAGTAATGGGTTTCTAGATAATTATGACGGCGGTGGTTGGCGTTATGCTACCCGAAGTGAAACGGAGCGATTAGTTAACTCTCTTTGGGGAGGAACTTACCAAGGCTGGTCTACAAACAGCGGTGCCGGTGCAACTTGGATGCGTGACGCTTTTAAATTTAGTGGCTCAGGCAAAAATGGTCACACGAGTCCACGTTGGGTCAATAGCAACTATAACTACTTCTTTTTTGGCAATGCACTTGAGTGTAGTACCGACCCTAACCGTTCTTGTCTAGGTTCTGTGCAAGGAGCAGACAATTATAAAGAATCCGATCTCACTGCAACTAATGTAAAGACAGGCGCAGAAGAAGTGTCTTACATCAAAAATACGGGCAAACTCGGAACTTTTAATGACCTATACGGTGCGTCATTTGGGATGACAACAGAAAATTTCACGTTCGAGTCTTCTATTATAAGACCTGACACTTCAAGCTTACTAGTTCGAGGCAATAGTGAAGTTCCTGAACCATCAACTATTGCTATATTTGTATTAGCAATAATGGGGTTAGGTGTTCGTAGGCTTGTTTGAGAATTAATTATACTTACATGTGGCAAATATATATCTGCCACATGTTACTAGCGCTTTTTACTTATCTAATGAGGGATTACTTTAACTTTAAAAACTTTTTTATCTTCGCTTAGTTGCTTTAGCTTCCAAGAGCCGTCAATCAGTTTAATATTGTTAACACCTAATTTATTGAGATCATCAACACTGTAATACCAACCAACATAAGCTCCACTGCTTTCTATGTCTTTGTAAATATCAGTCTGGCCTAGAGTTGTTATTTCTTGCTTTACACCTATTTTTTTGAAAAATACTTTTTCTCTTTTGCTGTTTACTTCAAGGTAGTCGTTAAGCAATTTAATCATTTGTGCTCTAACCGCTTCTCTGTGCTGTTTTGGCGCAGCTTGGATCTGCTGCTCCATTGTTGAATTATCAAACTGTTTACTTGATGCTCCACCATGAAATCCAATAAGTGCATGTTTACCGAGCTCTTTTTTTCTAGCTGAAGTGAATACATAATTTGCACACGAAGAAAGACAATATTCCTTTACCGAAACGTTTAATTGGTGTTCGTTGATAAAATCACCTAAGTCCATACCAAGGGTTATTTCACCGCCTGTGCTCGTTATCTCTAACCAAGTAATAGCTTGTTTATGTTCACGGTAAAGGTTTTTCAGTTTCGCAATGCCTTGTTCCGATAACTTTCCTTGGTAATGAAGGCGATTGTTTTTTTCGTTGAAGAACACTGAAGCCTCTTGATTGGCGAATGAGTATGGTGAAAGTGTGAGAAAAAAACTGAGTAAAATAAATGTTTTCATGGCTAATTCCTTTTAGTGCTTAGATAAAATTTATTGAAGCTAATAGCTATCGCGATAGTTTGTTATTTACTTGTTGAACTTAGGCACACCATATCGCAAATATTTGTTGATGAATAGTTACTAAGACAGGCTATATAACAGCTACTGAATTAGCCTATAAATATTTTAATATGCTGGTTGAAGATTAGATCTAGCGCCTACTGCTCTAGTTTTTAATAACTACCCTTATCGTTTTTTCCTATTATTCATCATCTAGTTTTTCTTTGATCCAAACCTTGATCTTTTCCCGTATGGAACTATTATAAGTTCATTCGAATGATATTCGAATGGTTTTGTAAAGTTATTTAAAGCGAGTGAAATATGGTTCCAGCACCCAAGTATAGTCATCAAGAGCAAGAGGAAATGATCTTAAATGCAGCGGCAGATTGCATTTGGGAAACGTCCATTTTGGACTTCACTATGTCCGCAGTATCAAAAGCGGCAGGCTTGTCTATGGGCTCCATTTATAAGCACGTACAGTGCAAAGAAGACATCATACTGGCATTGGGCATGCGAAGCTTTGCTAGAGAAACACAGATCTTTGAGCAAGTATTATCGTTACCAATAAACACACCAGAAAAAATCATTGGAGTGTCGTTATTGAGTAAAGAGAAAACACAAGTCTACCCATTTGACTCTCAGCTAGAAGCAATGGCAACCAATGAAGCTGTGATCAAAAGAGCTTCGCCATATTGGACCGAGCGTTTGATTAGAGCGAGCGAGTCGTGCCAAGCCATGTTTAATAAGTGGATGCACAAAGCGGCATTTAGTGGCGAGTTAAAGCTAAATGGCAAAACAGATGCGCATATTGAAGAGTTCTGTTTAGGTACTTGGGCGCTAACAGTCGGCTTTAATCAAGTAGAAACCATCAAACAAATTCAACAAGTTAGTGACGGGGAAGATACCTTAAAACAAGGGCCTGCTCTTGATTCTCCTATGGTGACTAACTTGCACCGTTTAATAAATACATATGACTGGCAAGAGCCTTTGACCACGGCAGGTGTGGAAAAGGTAAGTGCCATGTTAGTTGAACTAGATTTACGTTAATTTTTAGGGTCTTAGGTTATGAATATTTTAATACGCTGGTTAGTTGCAGTGTTAATTGTGGTGACGGTAGTAGCATCGCTAGGCTTCGTAAAGTACACACAGGTGCAAGCTGCAATTGCATTTGGCGAGTCTTTTCCTGAGCCATCGGCATCAGTAAACACTATTATGACTGAGCTTAGTCAACACGAAGAACAAATACGTGTTACCGGTCAAATTGTTGCGCCACAAACACTAATGGTTAGCACTGAGCTTCCGGGCAAAGTGGCAAAAGTTGGCTTTAACCCAGGTGATAAAGTGACTGCAGGGCAGCTGCTTATTGAGCAAGATGTATCACAAGAGAAAGCACAATTAGAAGGAGCAAAAGCTCGTGTTGATTTGGCCAAGAAAACGCTAAGTCGTTATGAAAACTTGTATTCACAAAAAAGGATCTCTCAAGACCAGGTTGATCAAGCAAGAACGGATTTACGCATTGCTACTGCGGATGTTAATAATTTAACTGCGAGCATTAATAAGAAAACGATTAACGCACCTTTTGCCGGTAGCGTTGGCTTGGAGCAATTCCAAGTTGGCCAATTGTTATCTGCAGGCGAAAACATCACTCACCTAGTAGGTATTAACGATTATATTTGGTTGGATTTTCAGTTACCGCAAACGCAACAACAGCTAACTTTAGGTGACTCGGTATTGGTAAAAGTAATTGGTGGTTCGGCAAACAGTGTTGCTGTTAAAGCAGAAGTTATCGCTAGAAATGCTGCGCTAAGTGCTAATTCTCGTCACGTTAAATACCGTGCGAAATTAAATAATACGCAAGGGCTATTCAGCCACAATCAAGTTGTAACCGTTTCAGTTCCTCAACGTCTTGCTAGTGCGGTGTTAGTGCCTAACTCGGCTGTAACCCGAAACCAACATGGCGAATACGTTTACTTACTGGAAAAGGACGAAAACGACCAATATCGTGCTAAGCCAATTAAAGTGTCTTTGGGCAAACGCAAGGGCGACAATCAGTTAATCACATCTGGTTTAGTTGGTGGTGAGTTTATTGCGACACAAGGTGCATTTAAATTACGCGAAGGGCTATTGGTTTATCCTAAACAAGCGGAAGTAATGGGAGGCCTGTAATGAGTGCTTTGCATGAAAATAAAAAGTCCTTCATGGACATATTTGTCAACCGTCCAGTGTTAGCCATTGTGCTATCACTGATCATTGTTTTGGCTGGCTTAACTTCGGCTAACAAAATTTCGGTACAGCAGTTTCCTAAAATTGAGAGTGCTTCATTAGAGATCACAACGAATTATGTTGGTGCCGCACCTGACGTAGTAAAAGGCTATGTAACAGAGCCTATTGAACGTGTTGCTTCTACTGTTCCAGGCGTTGATTATGTTGACTCGGTTACCACCTCTGGTAGCAGTAAAGTAACAGCTTGGCTGCAGTTGAACCATGACACAACTGCTGCCCTTGCAGAAATGACGACTAAGTTAGGTCAAATTCGTTTTGAGCTACCTGCTGACGCCGAAGATCCTAGTGTTCAGGTTAGAAGAGCAGATGCGCCATATGCGGTATTTTACCTTGATGTCAGCTCTCCTCAGCTATCTAGAGATGAAACCACGGACTACATTACGCGTAATATTGTACCTGCATTGAGTGATTTGCCAGGAGTGCAAAAAGTAACTGCGGATGGTGGTCGTAACCCGGCTATGCGAGTGTGGATTGATACGCAAAAACTCAGTGTTTATGACTTGAGTGCATCAGATGTTATTAATGCATTAAGAGCAAACAATACAATTGCTACTTTAGGTTACAGTGAAAACAGTCGTCAACGCATTGATATTATGGCGAATACCAGTCTGTCGAACGAGCAAGACTTTAATCGCTTAATTGTCAAAGAAGTGGATGGTGCACTGATCCGTTTGAGTGACGTTGCGCAAATTCGTTTAGGTGAAGAAGAAGGTTCAGTAACTGAGCGTTTGGATAATCGTGAAACTGTATTCTTAGGCGTTTGGGCTTTACCTGGTGCCAATGAAATTGAAATTGGCGATGCCTTGTATCAACGAATTGATAAATTAAATGCAAGCTTGCCTTATGGTCTGAAAATCAACATTGGTTACGACGGTACTTTGTATATGCGTGATGCAATCAAAGAGATCTTCACCACCTTAATTGAGACCGTTTTGCTTGTTGGTATTGTGGTTGTAGCCATGATGGGCTCGTTTAGAACGGCGATGGTGCCACTGATCACTATTCCAATTTCTATCCTAGGTGCCATTGCTGTGATGGCAATGATGGGCTTTTCCCTTAATCTACTGACTATTTTAGCCATCGTACTTTCTGTTGGTCTGGTGGTCGACGATGCCATTGTTGTTGTAGAAAACGTGGCAAGGCACATGCGTGAAGGCAAGAGCCGACTATCAGCAGCATTAATCAGCTCTCGTCAGTTACTTATTCCTGTTATCGCAATGACATTAACTTTGGCTGCGGTATATGCGCCAATCGGCTTCTTGTCTGGATTAACTGGTTTCTTATTTAGAGAGTTCGCTTTCACTCTAGCGGTTGCGGTATTAATTTCTGGCTTAGTTGCTATTACGCTGTCGCCAATTATGAGTGCTTATGTGTCTCCAGAAGGCGGTAAAGAGGGTAAGTTAACGGTAAAAGTAAACTCAGGCTTTGAGCGTTTGCAAAACTTCTACGGCAGAATGTTGGACAAAGTATTTACTTACAAAGCTCAAGTTATTTTTGTTGCCATCATGTTCAGCCTGCTAACTGTACCTTTCTACATGTTTTCACAAAAAGAGCTAGCACCAGTAGAAGACCAAGGCAGTATTCAAGTAGTTGTGGAAGCCCCACCTGAGTCTAATTTGCAATACACTTCAGATAGCATGAATGAAGTGGTTGATGTTATGAAAACTACAGACGGTGCTGAGTTTGTTTGGCAAATCTTGTTCTCTTCTGCTGGCTTTGGCGGTGTTGAGTTAAGTGACTACAGCGAGAGAGAGAAGAGTGTTCACCAAAGTATTACTGAACTTTACGGTAAATTAGGCGGCGTAAGTGAACTGAGCCTGTTGCCAATTTTACCATCGGCATTGCCTACAGCAGGTCAATTTGACGTTGAAGTTGTGATCCGTGCCAATGACGATTACGGCAAAATGAAAGACTTCGCAGACCAAATTATTGGCCAAGCTTATCAAACCGGTAACTTCTTATTTGTTGATACCGATTTAAAAATCGATATGCCTCAAGCTGAGCTTGAAATTAACAAAGAGTTGGTGGCGGATTTAGGTTTGAACTTGGCGGATATTAATGACCAGTTGAGCGTATTGATGTCGACCAATTACGTTAATCGATTCAACAAAGATGGCAAAGCCTATCGCGTTATCCCAATAGTTGGTGACGGTGAACGTTTGAACCCAGAAAATATCTTGGATATGCAAGTACGTACTAACACTGGTGACTTAATTCCAGTATCGACCTTTGCTGAAATTAAAACAGTAACAAATCCAAGAGTGTTAGGCTCATTTAATCAGCAGAAGTCATTTCGTATCTTTGGAGGTGTGTTGCCTCACGTAACAAAAGAGCAAGCATTATCTTCTATTGAACAAATTGCTGAGGGGTTATTACCTGCCACTTATTCTGTTGATTACGCTGGTGAGTCACGTCAGTTGCGTAAAGAAGGTAATACCATGATGAGTGTATTACTGGTTTCGTTAGTGGTTGTTTACTTCGTATTAGCGGTACAATTTAACAGCTTTAGAGACCCGCTTGTAGTGTTGTTAGGCTGTGTACCATTAGCGTTATCTGGTGCGTTAATGTTGCCATTTATTTCGCTAACGACAGTGAATATTTACTCACAGATTGGCTTGATCACATTAATCGGTTTGATTGCTAAAAATGGTATTCTGATTGTTGAGTTTGCAAACCATATGCAGCTGTTAGGTCATTCAAAATTAGAAGCTGTGAAAAGTGCAGCAACAACTCGCTTGAGACCTGTATTGATGACAACTGCAGCGACAGTGCTTGGTCATTTCCCACTTGTTTTAGTTACAGGTGCAGGTGCAGAGTCAAGAAACAGCATTGGTATTATCTTGGTAGCAGGCATGTTAATCGGTACTTTCTTTACCTTAATTGTTTTACCTCTTCTTTATACCTGGTTTGCTAAAGATCACCGTGGTGAGCAAAAACAAGAAGAAGCATTAACAGAACAAAAGTTTGCTGAAACGGTTTAAAATGTCAGTTTGAACCACAAATAAGAGGCTAGTTTAACGACTAGCCTCTTTTTTTAAGGAAAGCACAATGAGTCATAAGTCAGAAATTAAAGTTCGCGGATTTCATTTAGATATTTATCAGCATGTGAATAACGCCAGATATTTAGAGTTTCTAGAGGAAGCGCGCTGGGAATATTTAGAAGAAAGTGGTGACATTGAGTACTTTCAATCATTAGGTTTAGCTTGGGTAATTGTCAACATTAATATTAATTACCGAGCCGCTGCAACTATGGGACAAACGCTAGAAATCGTCACGGGTTTAAGCAAAGTTGGTGGCAAAAGTGCTGTGTTCCATCAGCAAATTAAGTTAAAAGGCTCGGATGTAATTGTTGCCGATGCAGATATTACCTTTGTTCTTATGGATCAAAAAACCGGAAAAGCGATTGCTATTGAAGGTGACGCGAGAGAACGTATGACGGCGCATTTAACTACTGCGGAAGAGCTTGTCTAAGCGAAAAATAAAACCCATTATTAACCAGCTGATGCGAACCAATAGTGGGTTTTATAATGAGTACTTATTAAGTCAGTATTAGGTACTCAGGCAGTAACAATACCAGTATCAATACAAATATTTGCATCAAAATAAATGGCACCACACCTTTGTATATGGTGGTGGTTTTTAACGAAGCGGGAGCCACGCCTTTTAGGTAAAACAAACTAAAACCAAAGGGCGGGGTTAAAAACGACGTTTGCAAATTCATCGAAATTAAAATGGCAAACCAAATCAAATCTATGTCTAAAGCTATCGCGACAGGGACAAGAATTGGTACCACTAAAAACGCAATTTCAATAAAGTCGATAAAGAAGCCAAGGATTAAAATTGCTAGCATTGCAATAATAATGAAGGTCCACTTTTCACCTGGCAACTCCATAAAGAAGTCTTCAACTAAGTATTCACTTCCCGAATAACTGAACACCATCGAAAATGCCGTTGCGCCTAGCAACACTGCAAAGATCATAGAAGTCACTTTGACCGTTTCTTTTGACACATCATTGATTTTCGAAAAAGAAAAACTCTTATAGAAAATAGATAATACAACGGCACCAACGGCACCAATTGCAGAGGACTCAGTCGGCGTGGCTATGCCAGTAAAAATTGAGCCAAGTACTGTGACGATTAGCAATAGTGGAGGCACTATATCCTTGATTGCTTGCACTAAAATCGCACGCTTATTTTCGTTCACTTCAATCGGCGGACAAAACTCAGGTTTAAATTTACCCAAGGCCAAAATGTAAGTGGTGTAGCAAACCACTAGCAACATGCCTGGGATAACGGCAGCTTTGAATAAGTCGCCAACAGGCATTCCCATCACATCGCCTAAAATGATCAAGATAATTGAAGGAGGAATAATTTGCCCTAACGTTCCCGAAGCACAAATAACACCTGTTGCTGTTGGTTGGTGGTAATTATTTTTTAGCATCACAGGCAATGAAATAACACCCATTGCGACTACACTGGCTCCAACAACACCAGTAGATGCGGCAAGTAAGGCTCCTACAATAATGGTGGAAACTGCGACACCGCCAGCAACGCTACCAAATAATTTTGCCGAGGATTCCAGTAGCCTTTCAGCTAAACCGGTTTTTTGCAGCACAATACCCATGAATACGAACATAGGGATGGCCATCAACGTTGTGTTTTCCATGATGCTCATGATGCGGTAAGGCATGAACGCAAACAGATCAACACCAAGAGCAAAGACGCCAACGATAAGCGAGATACCCGCGAAGGTGAATGCCACTGAATAGCCCATAAACAAGGCGAGTAAGGCGATAGCAAAAAGCACTAATCCTGTCATGATTTGCTCTCCACTTGTTGGTCATTTTGTTGGTTGTCGTTGAGCTGTTTAAACTGATCTAGCACAACATAAATAATGCAAATAACGAGATAAATGGAAGAAACTGGAATAACACTTCTGACTATCCAGCGATGCGGTAAACCTCCAGGATCGGCACTACCTTCACCAATAGTGTAAGCTTCGAGTGTGTAACCCCAACTGAAATAAATGATCAATACCGTGATCGGTAGAGCCAAAGCAATGGAACCAAAAATGTTGATTAGTGCTTTGGTTTTATTAGAAAAACGGTCATAGAACACATCAACTCTAACATGACCATCTTCTTTTAGGGTGTAGCCAATGCCAAACATGAACATGGCTGCAAATAGATGCCATTCGAGCTCTTGCATAGCGATGCTGACATCGTTAAAAAAGTAACGCATTACCACATCGTAGAATACGTTTAAAATCATCAACACCATAAGCAAGCTGCAAAGGCTGCCAATAGCGTCAATTATCTTGCCTAGAAAGCGGGTAAACTGACTCATAGTGATCTCAAAAGGCGCTGCGTACAACAAGCAGCACCTGTTCTAGTTTTGGTAATACAGATTATTTTGCGTCGAAGTTATCGAGATAAGCGCGGTCAGAGAAATTAGTCCACTGACGAACCTGTGACTGATATTGTTGAATTGAGTCTAATATCTCTCTCGTTTTCGCGTCTTTTTGGGCAAATTCGTTAAGTAACTTATCGTTAGCTTGCTGAATCGCTGCCATGACAGGCTGAGGGAAAGAACGAATTTTTACATTCGGGTAGTCTTTTTGAATCGCTGCTAAGTTTTTACCGCTTTCATGAGTTGATTGCGTATACATATCGTAAGCGGCTAATTTCATTGCAGCTTTTAGAATTTCTTGCAGGTCTTTTGGTAGCTTGTCGTATGCCTTTTTGTTGACCATAAATTGCAACTCTGTCGCTGGTTCATGCCAACCAGTGTAGTAGTAAGGTGCAATTTTATGGAAGCCCATACGAAGATCTAACGAAGGGCCAACCCACTCTAATGCATCGATAGTATTGCGCTCTAAAGCCGTATAAAGCTCACCTGATGGAATATTAGTTGGCTTTGCTCCAAGCTCCGCAAGTACTTCACCAGCAAAACCAGGGATACGCATTTTCAGACCTTTTAAATCATCTACAGAGTTAATTTCTTTACGGAACCAGCCGCCCATTTGATTGCCCGTGTTGCCGCCAGGAAAAGACATAATTCCGTACTGGCCATACACAGACTCCATTAGCTCCATACCGCCACCGTGATAGAACCAAGCGTATTGCTCAGGTGTTGTCATACCAAACGGCACTGTAGTGAAGAACATAGTGTTGAAGTCTTTACCTTTCCAGTAGTAAGACGCAGAGTGACCCATCTGATACTGGCCACTTTTAACGAAATCAAAAATACCTAACGCTGATTTATGTTTGTTGGCAGAGTCGATACGAATGATGAATCGTCCGTTCGACATTTTTTTCACTAGCTCAGCCATATTTTTTGAAGCATCACCAAACACAGGGAAGTTTGGTCCCCAAGTTTCAGCTAAGCGCCATCTGACTTTTTCACCGCTGGCATTAGCGACAGTGCTAAACGCAATGGTCACCATGAGTAGGATTGTTAATATTGTTGACTTTGACATGATCTTTTCCCAAATTGTGTAACGTTGTTTTTGTTTTTTATTCATTTGTTACTGTTACAGCACCGCAATCAACAAACTATTCGGGTGAATACTTAATCGCCATTATGTGAGCACCTAGGTATTTATACCTATAGATGATTTAAGGTTCTGTATTACATACTGTTTTTATGATTAAGGCGGTGGAACTTGGACGTTTCTAGCTGAGAGGAACCAATGACATTACCCATTCGATTGCTTTACATTGCTGTGTTGCAAGTAATTTTAACCTCAATTGTGACCTATTATTTGGTAACCAATGAATACCACTCGATTGCGGATGAAAACGTCAAAGCGCTGGAAAACTTTTTGATCTCGCAGAAACAACAGGAATTGAAAAGTTACACCGAAATTGCCATGTCCTCGGTGTCGCATTTAAGGGCATTGTTTAAAGAACAGGATTTTGAAACTCAAAAGGTCGCCGCAGATGTGCTGCAAGGTATGTTGTATAACGGTGATGATGGATATTTCTTTGTTTATGACCAAGAGGGAAAAGGCATAGTTCACCCAAAAGAGCCGCACCGAATCGGCCAGTATTGGTTTGATTTAGAAGATGATAATGGCGATAAAATTATTCAAGAATTGCTTGCTAGCGCTCAACAAGGTGGTGGTTATTATCGCTATAATTGGAACAAGCCGTCAGAAAACGCCAAAGCACAAAAAATGGCTTACTCCGTCTACATTGACGATTGGAATTGGATGTTAGGCACCGGGGTTTATTTGGATGATGTTTATACCCAGCTTTCATCTATTCAAACTGAGATAAATGATCATCTGAACAATACCAGACAAATTATTTTATTGGTGGCGATATCGTCTATTTTCTTCATTTTCATTTTTGGCATTGTGGTTAACTTAAGTCACAGGAAAACGGCAGAAGCAAAAATAAGTGAGCTGGGTCAGAAGGTGATAGATGTGCAAGAGGAGAAAAACCGCCACGTATCGCGAGAGTTGCATGATGGCATTATTCAAATCTTGGTCTCGGTTAAGTACTCGTTAGAAGCAACCGCTATGTTTCTTAAAAAAAGTGGTCAAACTAAGCCTGATGCCTTTGTTCAAGCAGAGCAGAATCTAGCAGTAGCAATCCAAGAGGTTAGACGAATATCCCACCACATGCACCCACAGATACTGGATGAGTTAGGTCTTTCCTCGGCAATAGAATCAATTACCACTGACTTTAAAAAGCGGACGGGGATGAGCGTGGAGGTGATCAAACCAGATCTGAGAAAGTTATTGCCTGACTACATTAACACTACGTTATTTCGAGTCGTGCAAGAGTCGTTAACCAATATTCAAAAGCATTCGTTGGCAAAAAATGTGGTTATCGATTTGTCGGTGCAAGACAAATGGTTAACACTGATCATTCAAGATGATGGTATTGGCTTTGACGTTAAAAAGTTGCAAAGTAAAAATCAAGAAGGGATAGGTTTACGCAATTTAACGGAACGGGTGGAGTATCATAAAGGCTCACTGTCGATTGTGTCTTCGTCACAAGGTACGATTACCACAGTGAAGATCCCCGCGGAAACCTTTGTCAATCACTTTAATAAATCCAATTTGGAATGATCAATGGACGGCAGACAAACACAAAATAATAATAAGATCCGAGTTTTATTAGTAGATGATCACCCAATGGTGCAGGGGGGCTTAATTTCCTGTCTTGCTTTTTATGAAGATATTGACGTTATTGGTACGACTAATGACGGCAAAGAAGCCATAGAGAAAGCGAAAGAAGTTAAACCCGATGTGATCATTATGGACATTAGCATGCCAAATATGAATGGTATCGATGCTACCGAGATCATTAAAGAGCAAGTGCCAGAGGCCAATGTTCTGATCTTCAGTATGCACCAAAGTCCCGAGTTTGTTAGTAGTGCGATCCAAGCTGGCGCCTCAGGCTATGTTTTAAAAGATACTTCGTCAGAAGAAGTGTATTTTGCCATCAAGGCAGTAGCAAAAGATCAAACTCACTTTAGTTGTTCTATCGCCAAAATGCTGATTGAAAACCCAATTCGAACGGAAAGCGAAAAACTGACTACTAGAGAACAAGTTATTTTGTCTTATGTAGCGCAAGGCTTTTCCAGTAAAGAAGTCGCGAGAAAGCTAGATATAAGTTATCGAACTGTAGAAGCTCACAGACGCAATATTAAGCAGAAGCTAGGATTGGAAACGCTAGCTGAATTAATTAAATATGCCGTTAGTCACGGCTTAGTAGATGAATAAGGTAACGGCATTTAATACCAAGATACGACCTTGGTTTATGACAAAGGTCATATTTGATCAATGACATTTGTCGGTTATTTTCGCTTGTGATAAGACGCACAATCACTTCTGTTGTTAATGACAAGAACAGGAGTGACAATGGAATACTATCAAAATGTGATCAGCGGCTGGCTTGGAGCAAGCCATGTGATCTTGGCATTACTTGCTTTACTCTTTGGTGCTATTACTTTATCTAAGCCAAAAGGCAATAAAGTCCATCGATTCTATGGTTATGCTTATTTTCTAGCTATGATCTTGATGAACTTAACAGCAATACCTTTGACGACTTTGTTTGGCGGGATTGGCCCTTTCCACATATTTATTGTGATCAGTTTACCAACCACTCTTCTCGCTCTGTATTACCCACTTTTTGCTCGTCATAACCCATCTTGGTTAGAGTATCACTTTGAATATATGGCTTGGAGTTATGTTGGTTTAGTTGCAGCATTTGTTGCAGAAGTCGTCGCACGGGTGCCGATAATGTTGATGATAGAGTCAAACTATGGCCTTGTGGCTAGCGTATTTGTGTTAGCAGCGACAGTGAGTGGTATTGGAGCGAGTTTGATAAAGAGGCACAAATCTAGACTGTTTAAACAGATAAATGCAGAGGTTACAAAGGAAACATAGTAAGAATAGAAAATGAAAAACAGCAGTAGCCGATGCATTCGTATCAAAGTTAAGTTTGAAAGCTACTGCTGTTTTATCAGAACTGGATATGCCAAGTGGTCAGCTTGGCCAAAGTTTACTTTGCTTTGCCGGCACTTTACTGTGTTTTATATCAACAAATTGTTATCTTTTGTAACGCATAACACCGATAACAATTTGCATGAATTGAATCAATATCAAGCTAGCGAGCAATTTTCCACTTTGCTAACTCTTCAGCTGTCATATAGTGAATACTTTCTGCTGGCGCCGCTTCCAAGGTAAAGAAGTAAAACTCACTTGGTTGGTACTGTTTAATGTGCTGATAAAACTCAATATATGGTTTGTGTTCTGCATGGTCTCTTGGCAAATCGGTAGCGACAACACCGTCATCACCACCCCAAGAGTGAACACCCAGTTTCGCACCTTGCGCTAATATGCGTTTGTTACCAGCTAAATAAAAATCGACACCACCAGATGCAATATCTGAGTTTGATAGTACTTCAGTATTTAAGCCTTTGTCATAAACCATCAAAGCCGCTTTTAGGTTGCTTTCGTCATCCATCGAGCCTGGGACATCAACAAGCACGATTGTATCGACATTAGAGTGGTCCGTTATTAATGTTGTCACTATGTGAACAATGCTTTCATCAATTACGCCATACATATGTGCTTTATTTTGCTTAACAATAAAACAAGCAGATTTATCCTCTTGTGAAGCTTTTTCACATTCAACTTCAGAGTTTGCACCAATGACAACACTATTATTTTGTTCACCCGTGGATGGGGTTGTCGTTTCATTTACTCCAGAAACCACAAACTCGGCAGATGTGTATGTGCCATCAGGTAATTTGCTCGGTAACAAATACGCTTGATTGGTTAAGATATTGTAAGCGTCAGGATCTCCTAGCCTTACCTTTTCGTTAGTATTGAGCTTCCATTCTTGTTGGATCTCTTCTAGTCGTCCTGCAAATTCTTGCCCACCGAGTATTGAGGTTAATGCCCAATATGTGTATTCGGTCACCATGCAGCTGTAATCACAGGTTTCATCATCATAGGTATACCAAGCTTGCTCAGGGTAGCTAGCTGGGACTTTATCAAACCTGCCACCACGAGCTTTATCCATGGCATCGGCGATTAATGAATCGTGCTTTTCGGCAAATACTTCTGGATAAACCTTGGCATAGCCAATATGGGTGATTAGATGCAAATACCTCTTCTAGCGAACCGTCAAATACGCCGTTGGCTGCGCCATTGGGGTGAGTTTCATTTGCTTGTAAATCTTGCAGGCTGTCCATATCGACATCGTCGCCAACTTTACCTTGTAATGAGTTCAGTTCCGTTTCATCTTTCGCCATCACCAGCGTTGCTTTGTTTTCTAACAAGATATCAAGTACTTGTTGGTTGTCGACTAGGCCATCGTCATTATTATCTAAATACTCGGCCATGATCTTTGCCGCATGCTGTATTTTTTCGTTTGGTACTTGTTGGGTTGCTCGAACTGGAATGCCAAATACCGATGTGTGTTTTGGAAATACAGCCTCTAACCCTTGTTTGTTCTCAACTTGGGTTGTGGGTGTGGTCGGTTGTTCAGGCTTTGGTTTTACGCTTGTTTGCTCCTGTGAGTTACTGCCGCCACAAGCAGACAAATGTAAACCCATAGCAATGATAAGGGCTGTTTTGGCGATATTTTTCGGCAACTGCATGAACGCTCCAATCGTTTAATATTAGTAACGTCACGAGTATAAAAAATAACAACAGTAAGTAATGTTGCGAAATGTTGTAGATTTGTAGGGTTTGAGTAATATGAACAAGCTTTTTATCTCGAAGGCTAGGCAAGTAGACTTTTTTTCTATGACTTAGAACAGAGAAGGTTTGGTGCATTGGCCGACAATTGATATTGTGAAAAATTAGCCGATAGAGTATTTCTGTGTTTTACTATCTGGCTATTTATTGTTCTACAATAATGTCTATATATAGATTGCTAATAAATAAGGAATGTAAGCTAGTGTTCTATCTCCCTCTTGTCATTGTACTGTTGATGTTGCCCAGTGCTCCGACGAAGGCAGCTGAATCACTTGAGCTTCGTAGCTCAGTTTCGGTTGGATTTGAAAATGGTTTGCACAGTAAATATTTGCAATACGTTGCAGATAAATTGGCGATGCCATTAAAAGTCACCCCCTTGTCATTGTCTAGGCGTCTGCGAGCTTTGAAAAAAGGAGAGTTAGATCTTGTAGTGGGCTTGCAAAAAGTTGAACAACAACAAGAAGGGCTGATTTATATTGAGCCGCCTTATCAAACCTTAGCCTCCACCTTTTTTGTCAGAGCAAAAGAAACCGGACGGTTAACCCAATTCGAAGATTTAACTGGCTTAAAGATCGCGATCACACCTAAGGTTTCCTATTTTTCAGAGTTTGATAAAGATACCAGTTTGACTAAGGTTGAGGTCGATTCATTGCAGCAGAAGATCAAACTATTAGTAAACAAACGAGTCGATGCTTTCATCCATAACAAAGACAGTACAGAGGTCAGTTTAAAAATAATGGAACTGACAGAGCAAGTCAGCTCAGCGCAATTTCAACCAATCGAAAAGCGTAATTATTACTTTGCTGTCAGCAGAGTGTCTCGACTTTATTCTAGAATTGAACAGCTGAAAAAGTCATTCAACAAGGTGTTGATAGTGGCGAATTCGCAGAGATCCGCAGACAGCATTATTTGGCCTTAGCGAAAACCAGCTGTTACTTACTGATGACGTTGAAGCCGAAATGTCACTGTTTCAATTGAAAACCGCTCGCTAAGCTTTCCCCAAAACTAATAACCTCCTTCGTGCTCTCTGTGGTTAGTGCTCTTTGCCTTTGTGAGCTTTGTGGTTAGTCTCTGCTTTTAGGTATCGGTCTCGGTTATTTGCTATAAATTGCCTCTTGAGTTGCACTCTAAGCTTTCCCCAAAACCAATAACCTCCTTGGTGCTCTCTGTGGTTAGCGCTCTTTGCCTTTTATTTTTACCCCCTGCCGTGTTCGGTAAGATAATCAATGTCTGGGCCTGTGGGCACAACTTGGGTTGGATTTATCATAGTATGACTATAATAGTAGTGACGTTTTATATGATAAAAGTCCACGGTTTCAGCAACCTTCTGGGTTTGATATAAGTCCCTGATGTAGCCTGCAATATTAGGATATTGCTCAAGTTGTTTTTTATTGCATTTAAAGTGACCGAAGTAAACAGGATCAAATCGAATAAGAGTAGTAAACAAACGCCAGTCGGCTTCCGTTACCTTGGCTCCCGTTAAGTACCTGTGTTGACTCAGCGTCTCTTCTACTTTATCTAATGCATCAAACAAGGCAATGTAGGCTTCTTCATAAGCCTGCTGCGAAGTTGCAAAACCCGCTTTGTAAACTCCATTGTTGATACTGTGATAAACAAATTCATTTATTTCATCAATATCTTTTCTCTGTGCTTCTGGATAGAAATCCAGCTCATTGCCCGTTAGCTCGTTAAAAGCCGTGTTGAACATGCGAATGATCTCTGAGGATTCATTGCTAACAATACAGTTCTGTTGTTTATCCCATAGTACGGGTACGGTAACGCGACCTGTATATGTCGGATTGTTGCGAGTATAAACCTGATGCATAAAGTCGAAATCAAACAAGTTGTCACCTGTACTGCCACTTGGTTTATCAAAGGTCCAGCCTTCAGATAACATATCTGGGCTAACAACAGAGACGCTGATGTGTGACTCTAATCCTTTGAGATGTCTGAAAATAAGTGTTCTATGTGCCCAAGGACAAGCTAGTGAAACATACAGGTGGTAACGACCAGATTCAGCTTTAAAACCCGCTTTCCCTGTCGGCCCGGCTTCTCCTGAAGCTGTTATCCAGTTACGAAGTTGAGCTTGTTCTCGTTTGAACTTGCCATCGCTACCTTTAGTGTCATACCAAGTGTCTTGCCATTTACCTTCAACTAATAAACCCATATTTAATACCTCTTATTGTTAACTTATTGTTATTACGGCAACTCAAAAACCAATGCGACTAACTGCTCTGAACTTGCATTACTAAATGTAAGTGCAGATAGGTTACTTATTTTGGCGCCATCACCAGCAGCCATATGTTGACCATTTACGGCTAATTGACCAGAGACTAAGTGAACATAAATATTCGCTCTTTTAGCAGTGAAATCTAAGGACGAATTTGCTTCTAAGAGCAGTTGATGCAGCTCGGCTTGTTGCTTTATTTGTAAGCTTCCATTTTCTCCCGTAGGCGTAACTATTGTTGTTAAGCCCGGTTGTTGGCCAAACTTTTTCTGTTGGTAACTAGCGCTACCTCCTGTCGAATTTGGTTGGATCCAAATTTGTAGGAAGCGCAAGTTTTGCGAAGCCGAAGCGTTATACTCACTGTGCAAAATACCTTGGCCAGCAGACATAAGTTGAAATTCACCCGCAGGTAATATTTCTGCGTTGCCGCGGCTATCTTTATGCTCAATGCTACCTTCAAGGACGTAACTGATGATCTCCATATCTCTATGGCCGTGAGTATCAAAGCCTGCACTTGGCGCAACTATGTCATCATTAATCACCCTAAGTGCCGAAAAGCCCATATGTTCAGGGTCATAATAGTGACCGAAAGAGAAAGTGTGTTTGCTATCCAACCAACCAAAGTTGGCACTGCCGCGTTCGTTTGCTTTTCTTAATTCAATCATGAGCTTATCTCCAAATGAAAACGCTTGATTAGGCTAATTTTTGGCTGATCTTGTTATCTAACCCTAAGTTACCAGCGCCGCTGAAAACTAAAGATATGCTGGCAGCAAGCAAGGCGAGGCCAAACTCATAACCATTGTTTGACATAAACAAGCCATTTTCAAAATGCACAGCGAAGATCGCGACAACCATGGTAAATGCAAGCGCTAAAGCAGCAGGTCGAGTTAATAATCCTAATAAGATAAGTAGACCACCAAAGAACTCTGCGCTACCAGCCATTAACGCCATCAAAAAGCCTGGGCCTAAACCGATAGACTCCATCCAGCCACCAGTACCTTCTAAGCCATAACCGCCAAACCAGCCAAATAATTTTTGCCCGCCATGAGCCATAAAAATAATGCCCACAGGAATGCGAAGCGCAAGTGCTGAAAAGCCAGAGTTAGACTCTGTGATTGTTTTGATTAACTGTTGCATAATAAACCTCAATAATTTTAAATTTATTCAATTGGTCGACTTGACCTGTTGAAACTAACTATAGGTGTGCTAGCTTTAGAAAAAAATCGAAACATTTTGAGGTTTTAGTTCAAAAATTTTGAACAAAAGAAGTTATGCCATCATCATTGACCATTGATGCTTTAAGAGCACTAGATGCCATCGACAAACGAGGCAGTTTTGCTGCCGCTGCTGAGTCTTTATTCAAAGTGCCTTCGGCACTGACGTACACCATTAAAAAGCTAGAACAAGATGTTGGCGTGCCTTTATTTGATAGATCAAAACAAAGGGCGGTGCTAACACCAGCAGGGCGACTGGTATTAGAACAAGGTCGAGACATTTTGACGGCGACCAATCGATTATTTGATGCGGTAAAACAATTAGACTCAGGCTGGGAAAGAGAAATTCGAATTGCTAGAGATACCATTGTTGAAGGTTCACCTTTGTTTGATGTGGTCAAGGCTTTCACTGAGCTAGATACTAACGTTGATATAAGCTTAAGTGTTGAAGCGCTTGCTGGTGGTTGGGATGCATTACACAGTGGCCGTGCGGATATTGTTATTGGCGCATCAGGCGAGTTGCCAAAAGGTTTGTACCACACTCACAAAATAGGGACTGCTGAATTTGTTTTTGCTATTTCGCCCAATCACCCCTTAGCTCAGCTAAAGCAGGTTTTAGACGGTGAAATGTTAATGGCTTATCCGTCTGTTGTTGTTTCCGACTCCTCACAATTTTTACCGAGCCGTGATGCGGGATTGTTTGCCAGCAAGCAAGTGATCAGAGTGAACTCAATGAAAGCAAAAGTGCAGGCGCAAGCACAAGGGTTAGGAGTTGGCTTTTTACCTTTGCATTATGCCCAGCCTTACCTTAATGACGGTCGTTTAATTGCCAAACCGTGCGCTATTCCAAGGCCAGATCAAGACATCTTTTTAGCTTGGCGCAAAGGGCAAGAAGGCAAAGCATTGAGTTGGTTTGTCGAGCATTTGTGTAACACTAATTGGCATATATCAATGTAACTGCTGTTATAATTCGATAAACAAGGCGGTATTTTCTATCTTGCCCATAATAAGACTATTTAGTTAAAAGGATTGCAATGATCAAAGCACAACTTCCTGCGGATGAACAACAAAGACTGCAAGCTTTGGTTGATTACGATGTTTTGGATTCGGAAGCGGAAAAGGTTTTTGATGACTTGACCGAGCTAGCATCAGAGATATGTGAAACGCCAATTTCACTGATCAGTTTAATTGATCCTGAACGTCAATGGTTCAAATCTAAAACTGGTTTAGATGTTGAAGAAACGCATCGAGATCTGGCCTTTTGTGCCCATGCCATCCTAGAAAAAGAACTATTTGAAGTACCTAATGCATTGGAAGATGAGCGCTTTTTTGACAATCCCCTAGTCACCGACTTCCCTAATATCCGCTTTTATGCCGGCACTCAGCTGCAAACTCCTAGCGGTTATAATATTGGCACTCTGTGCGTGATCAGTGACCAACCGAAAAAACTCACACCAGCACAAAGAAAAGCATTAGACATTTTAGGCAGAGAAGTCATTGCGCAATTAGAATTAAGGCTTAAAAACAAAAAGCTGGAAGTTGCCAATAAACGCAAAGCCGAGTTCTTAGCAAATGTCTCGCACGAATTGAGAACCCCGCTAAATGCGATAATCGGCCTTTCCGAATTATCACTGTCCCATGTCAATGCCGATAGCATGGACAGAGAAATTTATCAGTATTTGCAACAAATTAATCGCAGCGGCACCAAACTTATTGGCATCATTAACTCAGTGCTTGAATTGCGAAAAATAGAAGCGGGAAAAATGGAGTTGCATAACAGACAGTGTAATTTCCGTGAACTGTTTGAAAATACGGTCAGTGTTCTTAATTATCTAGCGGAAGAAAAAAGCCTTGAACTGAAAACCGAGATATCAAGTTCGTTGCCTGCTGTAGGAGTGATAGATCAACAGAAGTTGTCGCAAATTTTGGTTAATTTGATCACCAATGCAATCAAATTTACCTCAGCACATAAGCAAGTGTTCATTCGTGCATGGCATCAAGATGAAACCCTGTTTATAGAAATTGAAGATCAAGGTATTGGTATTACTGAAAGGAATCTAGCTCAGCTATTTGATAGATATGTTCAAGTTGGCAAAAAGAAAAGCGGGCAAGAAGGTACAGGACTTGGCTTGTCTATAACGAAAGAGTTCATCGAATTGATGGGCGGTGAAATTACTGTAACGAGTGCGGTTAATGTTGGCACCTCGGTGAATATTAACTTACCCTTTGAAGCAGTCTCAGAGGCGCTATCTGAAGTAACGAGTAAACAAAAACAAACCTTGCAAGACTCAATAAATGTTTTGATTGTTGAGGACAACAAAGTCAATCAAGCAGTGATCAGCGCCATGATGAACAAGTTAGAATTAAAATTTGATATTGTCGATCAAGGCGAGCAGGCGCTTCCAGCTTTGCAAAGCAAACACTACGACTTGGTACTAATGGATATAAACTTGCCAGGCATTTCTGGCATTGAAGCGACAAAACAGATCAAACAAGCAAACATTGATACTCCTGTTGTCGCGTTGACTGCCGATGTGTTCAGAACAAACAAAGAAAAGCTACTATTTGATAGCTTCTTAACTAAACCAGTACAATTAGCTGGTTTAAAACAAGAGATCCAAGCGGTATTGAAAGTGCCTTAATACTTGTTATACAGCTCGTAACTTGCCACTCGCATCACATAAGCAGCTTGGGCAAGGTCGTTTGTCTTTAACTCGGTTTTCAACTCGCCAGATAGCCAAAATGGTTCATACAAGTTAGGTTGTTCAACACCTTGCGGGTAAGACGCGTAAATAATTTGGTTCGGTGGTGGCGGTGGCATATGCAAGCACGCGCCAAAATACGGCACAATGAAAAACTCGGTTACTAACTTATCGTCATTCGTTTCAATTGGCACAATAAAGCCTGGGATCCTAACTCTTGCGCCGTCCATTTCGGCAATAACATTGGTTGAGACTAATGCTCGGCTGTACGGATCATCAGGTTGCTCAAACGCATCAGCAATTTGCTGCTCAAAATTATCTTCCAACGAACCGTCTTCTATTTCGTTAATGTAATCAGGCGGTGTCATTAAAGCCTGTAAGTCAGCTTCTGGGATAAGAGCATCCCAATCAATCTCTCTAAATTCACTGTTGCTATCAGCTATTGAGGCTTCAGACGCTTCAATATTTAACTCTTGTTCTGATAATTGAGAACCATCGATAGCTTCAGAGTTAACCTCCTTTTTTTGTTCACAAGCGGTGAGGAAAAATAACGTAAAGAATAAAAAAGAGAGTGAAAAAGGTGTGTTCATAGTACTTATAAAAAACTAACAACAGATAAGATGATACAGTGTATCACCTTATCCTGAGTAAAGTGAATTGGCTTAATTATCTAGCTTATAAACAACGTTAATGCGTTTGGATATCTGAATAAATTCAGGGATGAAGCTAGATTGATTGCTTGCTCTAGTCGAAGCAAATGTTTCACTTTTAGCATAGCTATAACTTTGTGACTCTAAACCAAAAGTAGCGAAGAAAGACTGAAATGAACCCGTGTCATTCATCGCAAAGACAGAGCCTAATTTTACACCTAAGCCTGAGGCCATCAGTTGCGCTTTCGTTCTCGCTTTTTGTCCAGCTTCGGCAATAAGTTCAACTTCTATGTCTTGTCTGTTCGTGACATCGAATTGGCTAGATACACCAACAACATTATTTAATTTTAATAAATCAGTAGAGAGCGTTGGATATTTTTTTAAGTCATCTAGCTCGATAGTAAAGTGTCGAGATAGCTCGTAACCTAAGATCTCTAACTCTTCGTAACTTCTGTTATCACGCGAACGCTTTGTTCGTTTGTTCACTTCATCTGAGCTTATGCTGGTCGGGGCAATATCGTTTTTTTGTAGAACTTGTAACAGTTTGGCTGTGGTTTTATCTAGGCTAGTTTGGGCGGTGTTTGCGCGCTTTTCAAAAACTAAAACCTGCAGTTGTATAGTGGCGCTATCTGGTGCAACTTTTTTTGTGCTTTCTCCTGTTACGGTGACAAATGGGAAGTCAGGCAGTGGCGATGCGTGAAGAGTTAAAGCCGTGCAAAATAATAAAAGTGATCCTAGTAATTTCAAAGTATGCTCCTTGGCAAATTAGTACCTATTTGGCGAAATTTAGTATTAGTTGAAGCTGTAGACTATCAAAATACTTATTCGTTCAACTCAATTACATTTTAGTAGGTTATAAAAAAGGAGCCCAGTTGGCTCCTCGTCAAATCAACAAGTTTGCATATTTATATTGAACCAAAAGCAATCGAGTGCAATCTATTTTCTTCTCTAAGATATTGCTCGACTAACTGCTCAATATTTTGCTGCTCTGGGTAAATATCTTTACTTGCTAGAAATTCGGCATTGTACAGCTTTGAAATGGAACGCTCACCCAAATCGCAAGCAATAGTGACTATAGTCTGTTTGTCGCCACCAGAGCGAGGACCTTTTCGTAAAGCTGTATAAAAAGCTGCACAAACGTTCAGTGCACTTGAACTGCCTAAAACTATTGCGTCTTGTTGTCGCACAAAGTTAGCTATAGTGACAATGTCTTTATCGGGCAAGTTTAGTGCGTAGTCTATTTTCGCCCGTTTAAAGTTATTAACCAAACGCATGATACCAATACCTTCAGTAAATGAGCTACCTGGTGAAGCTTGATGTTTGCCTTGTGTTAAGAAATTGAAAATACCTGAACTGTCAGGGTCAATGCTGACAATTTGAATGTTTGAGTCTTGTTGTTTTAAGTAACTAGAAATGCCACCTATTGTGCCACCAGTACCAGCAACTGAAACAAAGTAATCGAGGTTTTGTTTGCTTTGTTGGTAAATCTCAGGACCTGTTTGTTCAAAATGTGCTTTCGCGTTACTTTCGTTTTCGAATTGATTGGCCCACCAATGATCATCCGATTGCTCAGCGATGCGTCGTGCGGTGTGATAAAAATGTGCTTCATTAGCAAATGGTACAGGGTCTACCAGAATAAGTTCAGCGCCATGTAGCTCAATCATTTGCTCTTTTTCTTTCGTTTGCCCTTTAGGCATAACAACTTTGATATTAAAGCCTAAAGACTTTGCTACGATCGCTAGGCCAATTCCTGTATTACCAGCAGTACCTTCAACTATTGTCATTCCCGGCTTTAACTCTCCACTTGCCATGGCATCTAACACCATTTGCAATGCAGCCCTATCTTTTACCGAGCCTCCTGGATTTTGAAATTCACATTTAACTAAAATGTCACAACCTGCTATTTCACTTAGGCTATTGATCTTCAATAACGAGGTATTGCCGATAAGCTCGGCTAGATTGTTTGCTGTTGTTGTCATAAGTTACCGATATATAAATAATTGTTAGATGTTATTTTAAGAGGTTTAGCGATAAGTATAGATAACGCTTACTCACTTGTTATAACCGAAATTTCTAGTCGATACTGTAAAGATAATGAGCCAAATTTAGCGCTGATTAAAATTAATCCAAGACAAAAGCTATCTAGCTCTTGATCCTATTGATATTGAGGGTATAATTTCGCGCAAAATTACAGGCTCAATTTATGAGCTTGGTAAAATTTTTATATGTGAATGCGGGATGGAGCAGTCTGGTAGCTCGTCGGGCTCATAACCCGAAGGTCGTTGGTTCAAATCCGGCTCCCGCATCCAAATTACTGTGTAAGTTGGAATTAGTGTAGGAAATGTTTCAGGAGTAACAACGAAGGTCGTTGGTTCGCTCTTAGTTAAGAAAAGTGGCTCCCGCATCCAATTTACTGTACGCAGTAGATACTGGAGTTGATGTTTTAAAGAAAAAAGCTCGTCGGGCTGCTCTTATAATAGATAGCCGAAGGTCGTTTGTTTTTTTCAAATCCGGCTCCCGCATCCAATTTACTGTGTAAGTTGGAATTATTGTAGGAAATGCTCTAAGAGTAACAACGAAGGTCGTTGGTTCGCTCTTAGTTAAGAAAAGCGGCTCCCGAATCCAATTTATATTGATAAGTTGGGAAAAACAAAGCTCATAGCTTTGTTAACGTTATAAAATCATCGATTTTATAATTTGCTGTACGCCTCGTTCTTTGTACCGAGGCGTTTTGGTTTCTTAAAGCCAAGGTTTTGAAACCCAGCGAGAACAGTTTGTGTTGTGGGACAGCATGAAGCCGTCTCATGGAACTGGGGCATTACGCCCTTTTTTTGTACTTAATTTTTGCTTTAGGAGTTATTAATTTGACTAATCTGGAATTGCGTTTAACTGAAATGCTACAGCCAGCAGTAGAGGCGTTGGAATTTGAGTTACTTGGTGTTGAGTTTGTTCGCGCTGGTAATCACTCAACCCTACGCGTATATATTGACCACGAAAACGGCATCTCAGTCGATAACTGTGCCGATGTAAGCCACCAAGTTAGCGCGATCTTAGACGTTGAAGATCCTATTGCTACAGAATATGCCTTAGAAGTTTCTTCTCCGGGCATGGACCGTCCTTTATTTAAGATTGAGCACTATGCTGAAATCATTGGTGAGACGGTTAACGTAAGATTAAATGTCCCTCAGGAAGGACGTAGAAACTTTAAAGGCGAACTGGTTGGTATCGATGGCGACATGATTATTGTCAAAGTTGATAATCAAGAGTTCACTTTATTAATTGATAATGTTGCGAAGGCAAATTTAGTCGCTAAATTTGACTGATCATTTAAAGGAGCGAAGTAATAATGGCAAAAGAACTATTATTAGTGGCAGAAGCGGTATCGAATGAAAAAGCCGTTCCACGTGACAAAATTTTTGAAGCACTAGAGTTTGCATTAGCAGCAGCTACAAAGAAAAAGAACCTGATTGAAATGGAAGTGCGTGTAAGCATTGACCAAGAAACAGGTGATTACGATACATTCCGTCGTTGGTTAGTTGTTCCAGACGACCACGAAATGGAAAACCCAAGTGCTGAGATGTCTCTATCAGCAGCACAATATGACGATCCTGAATTACAACTTGGCGATTACGTAGAAGAGCAAATTGAGTCAATCAAATTTGACCGTATTACGACGCAAATGGCGAAACAAGTAATCGTACAAAAAGTACGTGAAGCTGAGCGTGGCCAAATTGCTGAAGCTTACTACGATCAAGTAGGTGAGTTAATCACTGGTATCGTTAAGAAAGTTAACCGCGACAACGTTATCTTAGATTTAGGTAACAACGCGGAAGCAGTGTTATATCGTGAAGATATGATCCAACGTGAAACATTCCGCCCTGGTGACCGTGTTCGTGCATACCTATATGCGGTTAAGCCTGAAGTACGTGGCCCGCAATTATTCGTGAGCCGTACTAAGTCGGAAATGTTAGTTGAATTATTCCGTATTGAAGTTCCAGAGATTGGCGAAGAGATGTTAGACATTCTAGCGGCAGCTCGTGATCCAGGTTCTCGTGCGAAAATCGCGGTTAAGTCTAACGACAAGCGTATCGACCCTGTAGGTGCGTGTGTTGGTATGCGTGGTGCTCGTGTTCAAGCAGTATCAGGTGAACTTAACGGCGAACGTGTTGATATCGTATTATTCGATGACAACCCTGCACAATTTGTTATCAACGCAATGGCGCCAGCTGAAGTTGCTTCTATCATTGTTGATGAAGACAGAAAAGCAATGGATATCGCAGTAGCGGAAGACAACCTAGCTATGGCAATTGGCCGTAGCGGTCAAAACGTTCGTTTAGCTAGCCAGTTAACTGGTTGGGAATTAAACGTAATGACAGAAGCTGACATGGCTGAAAAACACCAAGCTGAAAATAGCAAGGTAGTTGCAGTATTCATGAACGGCTTAGACATCGATGAAGACTTTGCAACTATGTTAGTTGATGAAGGTTTCTCGTCTCTTGAAGAAGTTGCATACGTTCCAGTTGCAGAATTGTTAGAAGTTGATGGTTTAGACGAAGAAACTATCGAAGAATTACGTTCAAGAGCAAAAGCGACGCTAACCACTCAAGCGTTAGCAAATGAAGAGTCACTAGAAAAAGCAGAACCAAAAGAAGATCTACTAAACCTTGAAGGGGTAGATAGACACTTAGCGTATGTTTTAGCAAGTCGTGGCGTAACAGATTTAGAAGAACTAGCAGAACAAGGCACTGATGACTTAGCTGACATTGAAGAGTTAGGTGCAGAAAAAGCGGGCGAGTTAATTATGGCTGCGCGTAATATTGTTTGGTTTAGTGAAGACGAATAATTTTTATCGGAGGTAGTTAGGAATTATGACAGAAGTAAGTTTAGATAAACTTTCCCAAGATGTGGGCACTCCGGTAGAAAAGCTGATTGCTCAGTTTGCCGATGCTGGTATCAGTAAAAAGGCGGGCGACTCAGTTACTGAGGAAGAAAAGAAACAGCTATTAGACCACTTAAGTAAAGCGCATGGCGGTGAAGGTGCAGAACCTCGTCGTATGACATTACAGCGCAAAACTAAGAGCACATTGAGTGTAAACAGCGGTTCTGGTAAGTCGAAAGACGTACAAGTTGAAGTTCGCAAGAAGCGTACTTTCGTTAAGCGTAGCCCTGAAGAGCTAAAAGCAATGGCTGAAGCTGAAGAAGCGGCAAAACGCGAAGCGGAAGAAGAAGCTCGTCGTTTAGCAGAAGAAAAAGCACAAGCTGAAGCAGAAGCAAAAGCGAAGCGTGAAGCTGAGCAAAAAGCGAAAGAAGAAGCGGCAAAAGCAAAACGTGAAGCAGAAGCGAAGCGTAAAGCTGACAATGTTCAAGCTAAGAAAGAAGACCACGAAGAAGAGTCTGAAGAAGAAAAGGCACTTCGTGAAAAGCTAGAGCAAGAAGCCCTTAAAAAAGCAGAAGCGGAAGCTGAAAAACTAGCTGAAGAAGCGCGTATTTTAGCGGAAGAAAAAGCGAAAGAGTGGGAAGAAGCGGAAGCGAAGCGCAAATACAAAGAAGAGCATGAAAAAGAAGAAGATCTTCACGTTCATAGCTCAGTATATGCTCAGTTAGCTGAAGACGAGCAAGACGAAGAAGAAGAGAAGAAATCTCGTCGTCGTAGCAAAGACGGCAAAGGCGCTAAAGGTGCTGATGAGTCGCTAGCTATGGGTCGTCGCCAAAACAACAAGAGAGGCAAGAAGAAGAACGAACACGCGTTCCAAAAGCCTGCATCTCCAGTTGAACAAGTTGTTAAGCTAACAGAAACAATTACTGTAGCAGAATTAGCTTCTCGCATGGCTGTTAAAGGCGTTGAAGTTGTTAAGACTATGATGAAGATGGGTGAGATGGTTACCATCAACCAAATCTTAGACCAAGAAACAGCAGTATTAGTTGTTGAAGAAATGGGTCACAAATACGTACTAGTGAAAGAAAATGAGCTAGAAGAAAACGTATTATCAGATCGTGCAAAAGGTACTGGTGACGCTGTTACTCGTGCTCCTGTTGTTACGGTTATGGGTCACGTTGACCACGGTAAAACATCATTACTTGACTACATCCGTAAAGCAAACATTGCTGACGGCGAAGCTGGTGGTATTACCCAGCACATTGGTGCATACCACGTTGATACGCCAAATGGCATGATCACTTTCCTAGATACTCCGGGACACGCGGCGTTCACAGCTATGCGTGCACGTGGTGCGAAAGCAACAGATATCGTAGTTATCGCAGTTGCTGCTGACGATGGTGTAATGCCGCAAACAAAAGAAGCGGTACAGCACGCTAAAGCAGCTGGCGTACCTCTAATTGTTGCAGTAAACAAAATCGATAAAGAAACGGCTGACCCAGATCGCGTTAAAAACGAATTGTCTGCATTAGACGTTATTCCAGAAGAGTGGGGCGGTGACGTTCAGTTCATCCACGTTTCTGCGAAAACTGGTCAAGGCATCGATGAGTTACTAGAAGCAATCAGCTTAAACGCAGAAGTTCTAGAGCTAAATGCGGTAGACCACGGTGCAGCACACGGTGTTGTTATCGAATCACGTCTAGATAAAGGTCGTGGTGCGGTTGCTACTGTTCTAGTTCAAGAAGGTGAGCTGAAGAAGGGTGACTTAGTACTTTGTGGTTTCGAATACGGTCGTGTTAAAGCGATGAAAGATGAAAACGGCAAAGACATCACTAAAGCTGGCCCATCTATCCCAGTAGAAATCTTAGGTTTATCTGGTGTTCCAGTAGCGGGTGATGAAGCAACAGTTGTTAAAGATGAGCGTAAAGCTCGTGAAGTTGCTAACGCTCGTCAAGGTAAGCACCGTGAAGTTAAGCTTGCTCGTCAGCAGAAAGCTAAGCTTGAAAACATGTTTGCTAACATGGAAGCGGGTGACGTTTCTGAAGTTAACATCGTTCTTAAGACTGACGTACAAGGTTCACTAGAAGCAATTACAGATTCACTAATCAAGCTATCTACTGATGAAGTTAAAGTTAACATCGTTGGTTCTGGCGTTGGTGGTCTAACTGAAACAGATGGTTCACTAGCACAAGCATCTAATGCAATCGTTGTTGGTTTCAACGTTCGTGCTGATGCAGCTGCACGTCGCTTCATGGAAAAAGAAGGCATCGACCTACGCTACTACAGCGTTATCTATGACCTAATCGATGAAGTTAAGCAAGCTATGTCTGGTAAGCTCGCACCTGAATTCAAACAAGAGATCATTGGTCTTGCTGAAGTTCGTGACGTATTTAAGTCGCCTAAGATTGGTGCTATCGCTGGTTGTATGGTTACTGAAGGTAACGTTAAGCGTAACAACCCAATCCGCGTACTTCGTGATAACGTTGTTATCTACGAAGGTGAACTTGAATCACTACGTCGCTTTAAAGATGACGTACAAGAAGTTCGTAACGGCATGGAATGTGGTATCGGCGTTAAGAACTACAACGACGTTAAAGTTGGTGACCAAATTGAGGTTTACGAGATCGTTGAAATTCAACGTTCAATCTAACCTTTAGATGGATAAGATAAAAAGGGGCTACATGCCCCTTTTTCTGCTTTAAAAGATTAACCTAAAGTAGAGCTAACTCTGCTTTATAGTAGGAGAGAAAAGTGCAAAGAGACTTTTCAAGAACAGATCGCGTTGCGCAACAAGTTCAGCAAGAAATTGCGATGATCTTACAACGTGATTTTAAAGACCCAAGAGTAGGTTGGGTAACGGTTTCAGCGGTTGAAGTATCGAAAGACTTAGCCTATGTAAAAGTGTTCGTGACTTTACTAGGTCAAGAAGATCAAAAAGATAAAATCGATGAAACGATTGAGATCTTAAACAAAGCCAAAGGCTTTTTCCGTAGTGAAATCGGTAAGCGTATGCGTTTACGTATCGTGCCTGAAGTTAAGTTTGAGTATGACGACAGTTTAGTTACCGGTATTGAGATGTCGCGTAAGGTTGATGAAGCTATCAACCATGACAAAGACCGCCGTGAACAAGCTGGCGACAACCCAGCAGACGAGCAAGAGTAAAAGGTTAAATGGCAAGACGTCGTAAAGGAAGAGCAGTTAATGGCATTGTCTTAGTCGACAAGTCAGAAGGCGCCTCTTCAAATAACATTTTACAAAAAGTACGAGCTATTTTTGGCGCGCAAAAAGCTGGTCATACAGGAGCTTTAGACCCACTTGCAACTGGCATGTTGCCTGTGTGTTTGGGTGAAGCGACTAAGTTTAGTCAGTATTTATTGGACTCGGATAAAACGTACTTTGTAACGGCTAAGTTAGGTCAGCGCACGGATACCAGTGATGCTGATGGTGAGATCATCGAAACTAACGAAGTGAACGTTACTGAGCAGCAAATTCTTGAACATAAAGCTTCACTAACAGGTGACATTAAACAAGTCCCTACTATGTTTTCGGCGCTTAAACATCAAGGTAAACCTTTGTACTGGTATGCAAGACAAGGGATCACGGTTGAGCGTGAAGCGCGTCCAATCAAGATCTTTAGTTTTGAATTAAAGCGTTTTGAAGGTGATGAGGCTGACTTTGTTGTGCATTGCTCTAAAGGTACTTACATTCGTACTCTAATTGATGATTTAGGTCAGATGTTAGGTTGTGGCGCGCATGTAAAAGTATTGCGCAGAACCAAAGTGGCTCAGTATCCAATGGATAAAATGCTGACCTTAGAGCAAATCCAAGCGCTAAAAGATGACAACATGGACGAAGATGGTGTTGTTGATTATTCAGTACTTGATAGTCACCTGTTGCCAATGGAAACTGCCTTGGTTGACTTGCCAAGCATAGACCTGCCTGAAAGAGCTGTTAAAACATTGCGTTATGGGCAAACGGTAGAATTGCCAGTTCCCGACGTGGCAGAAGCGAAAGCTTATATGATGGAAACCAAAGAGTTTATTGGTGTCGTAGCAGTAGAAAACGGCGAACTTAAATCTAAGCGCTTAGTCTTTACTGACAACTTTTTATAGGCCATTACGCCTTTCTTTAAAAAGCCACAATTTGTGGCTTTTTTCGTTCTACTGAACCATTATTCTTTCACTTACCTTGGTCATTCTGAACTTGATTCAGGATTTATTTTTAGCGCGTAGCGATCTAGCAAGCCTAGGTTGATCTAGTGGCTTGCTGATCTTAATGTCTCTCTAACTCTCTGGATACCGGAGCAAGTCCGGTATGACTTATTAGCTCTCACTGTATAGATTAAGGCTATACCCTTATTCTTTAGCAGAATTTGTTGTTTGTTTATTTTTTAATTAGGGTGGGTAATTGTTGACCTTTTTCTGCATAAATTAAAACCACAAAAAGATGAGTTTCGATGCTAAATAATCCTGCAAAAAACACAAAATACACTAATCTTGGCTTTTATCATAAATTAATTTCAATGCGTTCTGACGAATGGCAGCGACTCAAAGAATCGTTAGTAAAAGCATCCAATCACAAATTGTCCTCAGCACAGAGGAAGAAGCTTGATGATAAAATTGTCAATTCACTCAAGCTATTAGAAAAAGTAGAACACTATACCGCTTTCCCTTCTCGGGAAGACTTCCGTTATATCTGGCAACTGTATAACAGTGGCGACTTTGACCTAATGGCGCGAACGGTTAACCGAGTTATTAAAGCCATCACTGTAGGTTCTTTCCGCCGTCGTACTATAAACCTTGATGAGACAACCATTCAGGATCTGAAACAAGATCAAAAAATGGAAGTCATTGAGCATCACAATGTGCGTTCATTAGAAAGAAAAAGGCCTTATTTTGAACTTATGGTTGTAGATGATTTACGCAGTGCAGACGAAGAAGAAGCTATCCGCGCATCGTTTTTGGATATGCGTAAAGATGACGATAAGTTTATTTATGATGTGGTTCCTGTAAGTAACTTCGAAGATGCACTTATTGCAGTGTTAGTTAACCCAAATATTCAAGCTTGCGTTATTCGTACAGGCTTTACCGTCAGGTCAAAGTTTGAAAATCAGATCTTGGATTACTTTGCCGAGGGCTTGTCGGAAAATGACTTGTTAGAAATGTCGGACACCGACCGCAGTATTTTGCTGGGTTCAATTATTCATAAAATACGCCCTGAACTAGACTTGTACTTAGCGGCTAATTTAGCGGTTGAAAAAGTAGCGAGCATGGATACTCACTTCTTTAGAAGAATATTCTATCGCGAGCCCGGCTTTATCGAACATCATCACAGTATTTTAGCTGGCATTAATAGCCGCTTTAAAACACCATTTTATACCGCGTTACAAAATTACAGCAAAAAGCCTACAGGGGTATTCCATGCGCTGCCAATTTCTAGAGGGAAGTCTATTTTTAAATCTGGCTGGATCAGCGAAATGGCGGACTTTTATGGCCCTAATATCTTTTTAGCCGAGACCTCTGCAACATCGGGGGGACTAGACTCTTTGTTGCAACCATACGGGCCAATGAAAGAGGCACAAGAATTAGCATCTCGTGCGTTTGGTTCTAGAGAAACCTACTTTGTTACTAACGGCACTTCAACAGCGAACAAAATTGTTGTACAAGCTTTAGTAGCTCCTGGCGATATTGTTCTGGTCGACCGTGATTGCCATAAATCTCACCACTATGGCATGGTGCTAATGGGCGCTCATGTTGACTACTTAGATTCCTATCCACTTAATGAATACTCTATGTATGGCGCGGTGCCGCTAAGAGAAATAAAAGAGAAATTACTGGCATATAAACGAGCTGGCAAGTTAGACCGAGTGAAGATGCTGTTATTAACTAACTGTACATTTGACGGCTTGGTTTATAACGTTCGCCGCGTAATGGAAGAGTGTTTGGCGATTAAACCGGATCTTATTTTCTTATGGGATGAGGCTTGGTTTGCCTTTGCTGCATTCAACCCTGTTTACCGTATGCGAACCGCAATGTTCAGCGCGGCGGATTTACGAGAGCGTTATCGCTCAGAAGAATACAAAAAGGAATATCAAGAGTTTAAGCAACAGGCTGAGAGCTTCAATGATGAAGATTGGCTTAATAACAGACTGTATCCAGATCCTGAACTGGCTAGAGTAAGAGTGTACTCAACTCATTCAACGCATAAGACGTTAACATCATTACGTCAAGGCTCAATGATCCATGTGCATGACCAAGACTTCCGACAAAAGTCGAAAGCTGCTTTTGATGAAGCTTACATGACACATACTTCAACTTCGCCAAATTACCAAATACTAGCTTCACTTGATATGGGACGTCGTCAAGTCGAGTTGGAAGGTTATGGCTTAGTACATAAGCAGCTTGAAACTGCGATGACGTTACGAGAGCTGCTTTATGAAGACCCGCTACTGAGCAAATATTTCAAAGTTTTACTCAATAAAGACATGGTGCCAATTAAGTATCGAGAGTCTGGTATTGAAAGTTACTATGATGCCGAGACAGGTTGGAGTTTGATGGAAGAGTCGTGGGAAAATGACGAATTTGTTATTGATCCTACCCGTATCACTTTATTCACAGGTAATTTAGGTATTGATGGCGACACCTTCAAGAATAAATACTTGATGGATAAATATGGCATTCAAATTAATAAGACCTCACGCAATACCGTTTTGTTTATGACAAATATCGGTACAAACCGAAGCTCGATAGCTTACTTGATTGACGTCTTAGGTAAGATTGTTAGAGATGTTGAACGAGAGCGTGAAGAGTGCAGCAGCTCTGAACTTCGTATGATCAATAATCGCATTAACTCTTTAGTGGAAGACTTACCTCCGCTGCCTGATTTTAGTCATTTTCATCAATTATTCCGACCAGGAATGGCTGATGACACTCAAGAAGGTGACACCCGTAAAGCCTACTTTATGGCATACGACGATACTAACTGTGAGTATTTGCGCATTGATAACAATGAACTGCAAAGTGAGATGAGCGCTGGCAGAGAAGTGGTGTCAGCTAGCTTTGTCACGCCATACCCACCCGGTTTCCCAATATTAGTTCCTGGACAAGTAATTAGCGCCGAGATCCTTGAATTTTTACTGAAATTGGACGTAAAAGAAATCCACGGATATCGACCAGAGTTGGGGTTATTAGTCTTTTGCCAAAAAGCGCTGCAACAATGATCTTATTTGGTTGTAGATAACGGTAAACCAATAGAGCTTACTGTAAAAACTAAGGCCACATGTGTGGCCTTAGTTTTTTCAGCTTTTCTGCGAGAGCTGCGGACTCAACTCTCTACAAAGTGCTCGACAGTTTGCTAAGCTTTCTTCCCGTCTCAATATTACTACTATAAAATTAATAGCATAAGCTTGTCACAAATGACACTGCTGAGGTGACTGTATAAGTGAAACTTTAATTTATACAGGACAAGTGAATGAACGATAGACTTCTATCCCTAGAGGCTTTAGCAGGCGCAAAAAACATGAAAATAGAGAGTATGAGCAAGGATGTCGTTGCTGCCCAGCGAGGCTGTCTTGATGCTTTTGAACGTTTGGTTAATGCCACTCGAAATACGGTTACTAGCGTTGCTTTAAGTATTGTAAAAGATATCGATATCAGTGAAGACATTGCACAACAAGCTTACATCAACTGCTGGAATAATTTAAAAAAGCTAAAGAACACGCGCAGTTTCCTTCCTTGGCTCAGACAATCAACTCGATACATGGCGATCAATTATTTGAGAGATAATAAAGTCAGCGAAAAAGTAGTCGGTGAAGACGCTGAACAGATATTGGCTCAATTGAATGATGACTCATCTGAACCTGAACTTGAGATCGAGCACCAGCAAAAGAAACAGGCAATTATGTACTTGTTAGGATCATTGCCAGATGAAACCAGAGAAGTCATTACCCTGTATTATCGAGAACAGCAATCGACAGCTCAAGTTGCCCAGTTACTTGGTTTAACTGAAGCCAATGTTCGCAAAAAATTGTCTAGGGCTCGAACTGCAATGAAGCAAAAAGCGCTAGCTAGATACGGTAAAATGCTGGTGTTAACAGCTCCTTCCGTTTCATTTAGCTCAGTTGTTATTTCTAGCTTAACGTTTGCACCAGAAGCATCGGCGAGTATGACCCTTGCATCGAGTCAAAGTTGGTGGTCAAAACTCTCAATGTTGTTCAGTGGGGCAGTATTAGGGGCTGCGAGTGCGATTATTGCGATTTTGTGGTCGCATAAAAAAGTGCAGCAAAAGGTTGTTAACAAAAACACGAAACAGCAACTTAACAAACTAAAATACATAAGTATTGTTTGGGTTTCTTTATCTGCTCTAGCATTAAGCGGTATCTTTTATCACACTGCTGGAACGTGGGGAGCAATAGCAGTTTATGGCTTATTTTCAACTGGGCTTTATATTATTACGAAACGGATCCAATGGCTTGCACGCATAGACATGGAGGCTAATCCTGATTTTGATACTAAAACTAAGCATTACCAAGCGCAGCAACGTTGGGGAATGATAGGCCTTTATGGCGGCGTAATTACAGGTTTTGCTAGCTTGTTGTTCGGTTTATGTGCAAGTGGTAGATTTTAGTAGTCGACTAATTCCTCTACTTCGCCGAAAAATACTGGATTAACATCAATAAAGGCCACTAATGTGGTCTTTTTAGCATCTATTGGAAAGTGTATGAAAGTTATTGCCGTTACTTTGTTGTTATTTGTGCTGGCAAGTTGCTCTCGCCCTGATTGGCGCAGTGCCAGCCGTGAGCCTGCGGGAATAGCAGCTAACCCGGTTGTAGTTAAAGATGCAGTAATTGAGTTCTATGGTGCTGATGCTTTTAGCTGGCGAGGTTGGTTTGCTGTCCATACTTGGATTGCCGTAAAACCAAAAGGTGATCCTAAATATACTGTCTACGAAGTGGTTGGTTGGCGAGTTAATCGAGGTTTACCAGCGTTAAGAGAATTCGAGACGACAACGCCAGATCGTTATTGGTACGGAGCTAAACCCGATAAGTTTTTATCTATTCAAGGGCCAAAAGCAGAAGCTTTGATCCCTAAAATTGAAGAAGCTGTGGCGCGCTACCCTTGGGCAAATGAGTACAAAGTTTTCCCTGGCCCTAACAGCAACACTTTTCCTGCGTGGATAGGCCAACAGGTACCTGAACTTGAGCTTGAAATGCCCTTTAGAGCCATTGGTAGTGGCTTTATTGATTGAAATAACTAAAGCTTGTCAGTGATTTAACAAAATTAAAAAAGGAGGCTAACTCGCCTCCTTGGTAATAATTCTACTTGAAAGCGTTTATTTTTTTGCTTTTAAGTCCACCGCTGTATCGGCAAATAAGTAAACAGTTGCGGCATAAGCTGCGACATTCTGCGCTAACTCAGTTGGATTGATCTTATCTAATGTATCATCCGGAGTGTGGTGCAGATCAAAATAATCCGTCCCTTCTTGATTTAATCGGATTGTTGGCACCCCTTTATTAGCCATTGGGATAATGTCAGGTCCGCCACCTTTAACATCTGAAGCACCACGAACAATACCTAAAGGAGCAATCACTTTAGCGATTTCATCTACCAGTTTTGTTGCTTCTGGGTTTACATTGGAAACAATACGCCAAATATTTCTTGCGCCAAAATCAGACTCTGTTGCAAGTACATGATTATGTAGATTACTTTCGTGCTGCTTAGCATAAGCGAATGCGCCGAGTAACCCAACTTCTTCAGCGCCGAACATAACAACGCGAATAGTGCGTTTTGGGCGTTTTGGTAAGTTCGCGATTAGCTTTGCTGCTGCCGTAGTGATAGCGATACCTGCGCCATCATCAACTGCGCCAGTGCCTAAATCCCAACTGTCTAAGTGACCGCCAATAAGGACGATTTCTTCTGGCTTTTCACTGCCAATTAAATCTAACACAACGTTACCGCTGGTGACTTCGCCTTGCCAGTCCGAGCTAGAGTGAAGTGAAATAGCTAAAGGTTTGTTTAAGTTATGCAAACGACGTAAGTGATCCGCATCTGGGTTAGAGATAGCGATCACTGGAATTTTTGCCCATTTGTCGCCATTCTTACTCATCATGCCGGTATGTGGGAAGCGATGAGAGTCAGAGCCGACAGAACGAATAACTAAAGCGCTAGCGCCACCACGTTCAGCGTGTTGCCAACCAATTCTACGCTTTTGGTTTGATGGGCCATAACCTGCACCGGTTTGGCTTTTTACCATAGGTTCGCCATCAACAAAGGCGACTTTGCCTTTTAGCGAACCATCTTTAATTGCTGTTAAGGCATGAATGTCTCTAAAGTAAACAATAGGGGCATTAATTTCTTGTTTACTTGGTGCTGCTCCACCCAGCGCTGAGCCGTATAACTCTTGGTTATATGGTGAAGTCAGAGCAATGTGCAAATGACCTCGGTCCCAAAATGGCATGGTAAATTCTTCAATAGTAGCCTTGTCGAAGCCTAGCTCTTTGCCTAATTTAACACCCCAATCGCGAGCGCGCTTTTCGGCTTCTGAGCCTCCAAGTCGAGGGCCAATTTCAGTGGTTAATGACTCGACAATATTAAAACCTAACTCGCTTTTAAGCGCCTCTTGCATTAACTGTTGTGCGGTTTCTTTTTGTTGTTTGCTGATCACAGGTTCAGCGGCGAACAAAGAGATACTTGTTGCACATAACAACGCAGCAAGCGTCGCATTTTTTAGTAATTTCATTTTCGCTCCATAAGATGAAACTTTACTGGATGTATTTATGAATAAAGAGGACAGATACTAAATCTTTCAAACTTCTTACGCGAGTTTTTTGAGAAATAAACAGAGCTTACATTAATCTAATGCGTACCTAACTTCATACACTTTAATTTCAGCCAAAACCTCATCAACACTTTCTTGTAATTCAGATCCCATCTTTTTAATTTCATGCGGAAACTCATCCTGCATTAAAGTCATTAAGGCATACCAAATTGGCTTTAACTTATCTTTTAGCTGATGTTCCAGCATTTCCATAATTTCTTTTGCTTTATGGAGCTGTTTTTTGGCTATTAACAAAATTAGATATGTAGCTATTGGTGTATCGCCTATCTTTCCTGAATAGTCAGATAACCAAGGAAAAAACAAATCGTAACTAGCTTCCAACTTCTCATCCCACAACAGTGTTAGTAAATAAATATATGTGCTAACTTCAGTAGGTGCTCTTTTGTGCTCGAAGGAAGCAAGCTTTAAAGCTGCTTTTAACTTAATACCTTCTCGCGTATACATAAATGCAAGCCCTGTTCTTGCAAAGTCAACTTTTGCATCTATGGCTTGTAAGAAGTAATTTTCAGCTTTTTCAAATTGTTCCTGCTCTTCATGCAAACAAGCTAAATCTAATAATGCTTCCACATGTCCTACTTTGATAGATTTAGTGTAATACAGTTTAGCTTTGTTAAAGCGTTCTTCTTTATGATAAAAGTTAGCTAAATTATACAGTGCTTGAGTATTGTTTGCTGTAATAGCTTTTAAATAATAATTCTCAGCTTTATCTTCCTGTTTCAAATCGTTATAAAGGTTAGCTAGGCCTAAAAAGGCAATATCTAAGTTATCTTTTTCTGCTTTCAAAAAAAATGACTCGGCGAGTTTATAGTTACCCTGAGTGTGATATAAACCACCTAAAAGAGCATGAACGCTGGGGCTGCTCTTTTGTGATTTTAGCAATAGCTCTATAGCTTCATCAACATCTCCAGCTTCTGACATAGCTATAGCTTTTTTAGCAGTATCTAAATCTGAAGGTGACAACTCTTTGATGTAGTTTGAACGTTGAGCAACTAGGTAAGCTTTGGTCTCCTCTTTCATTTTATGTTCGGTATCCATATCTAAACCCGCATAACTCAAGGCTTCACACATATGGTAGGCATGGGACTCTTTAACTTGGCCACCCCTTAGTGCTTTCATAAAACTTTGTGCTCTATGTTCGAGTTCATCTTTATCACACCAAGAGGATAAAAAGTTAACCAACCACTCTACTTTTTGGCGGTCTTTTTTACGGCCAAAACGCATTAAGTACCAGATGTTAAAAAAGCGTTCTTCAATTTTATATATTTTGTTTTTGCCTATCGAAACCGACTCAACTAGACCGTACTTTGTTTCTAGTTGTTTGAGTTGGGCCGATATCACTTTGCTTTCCATTCTGGTTTTTTTAGCAATTTCTTTGGCTGTGATGCCATCCCAGTTCATCGCTATGGTATGAGTGATCTCTTGTAGGGTTTCTGGCAAGTCATCCATTCTGTGCTTGTATAATGGGGTAGCATCGTCGAGAACTTTTATTAAGTCATCAAAAGCGTCGCCACCTTCGTCAACAAATATGTCAAACAACATGACTAACGTTCTAGGCACGCCACCTGTTAGTCGCCTTAATGTTTCTATGCGTTCAGGCGTGTTTTTGATAATGGCTTCAATTTTTTGCTTTTGTGACCCATTACCTATGCTAGTTAAAAAGACGTGTGATTCTTCTTTATTTAACCCAGTTAATTTAATTAGCTTAAAAAATTCATAAAAGGGTTTGCTGTAATCGTATTGTTGTTCAAACATCTTGGTTGAGCCGCCAATGATCTTGAATAGATTAGAAGTCAGCAAAATCTCTCTAAGTTTTCTTTGCTCTTTTTCTTTTAACTTACCTAATAGTTCATCGACATTGTCTATCAATAACAATAGCCTTTTATCTTTCGCCTTTACTGCTTTTTCAAGGTAGCTAAAACTCTTCTCTTCGTAATCACTGTCGTCGAAGTGACCCTCCATATCATCTAATATGGTTGGAAAATTCTCTTCGTGCAGGCTCTGTAAGTAATCTGCAATTTCTTCCCATAGCCTGCTTAAGGAGCGAATTTGGTATTGTTCTTCAGCAAATTTTATGGGCAGTAGAAAATTGTTAAGTCTTTCATCTGAGCTGACTTCTAGCATAACTTTTCGTAGTAATGTGGTTTTTCCCTGACCTCTCTGACCAACAATAATTGAGTGTTGATTTGGGACGCTAAAATCAGAGTTTTGAATGTCTTCAAAAATGTCTTCAAAGTCATGGGTTCGAATAACAAACTTGTCTAAAAATTCCTGCTCATCAATTTGATCAGGAGTGTATTTATAACGAGAGTAATTAGTTTGCGACATTTTTATTCCACCACATTCTTAAAATAGGAGAGTTAAATTGATAGATTTTGACATTGTCATTGTTATTGATATAGCCGTCATAGCTTAGTGAGTGAATGCACTCTTTACCTTGCTCGTCGGTGAGGTCATGTTTAGTCGCTATGTTACTTATAACTAATGAGTCTAATGCTTTTTTCTCCGATATTTGGTTAAGCACTTCCTTGGCAAACAAGTACTCGTTTTTTTCAAAGCCTGTTTTTAGCTTACTTTGCCAGCTATCAAAGTAATTTCGGTTATCTAGTGCATTCTCTATTGCTTGATTTATCAATTCTTGATTTATTTTTCCTCCTCTTCGGCAAAGCTTTTTCAACTCTTGGATAATGAGCTGAATATAGAAGGGGATTAGCCAATGTATTTCGGCTAATAGATATGTGAGATCTTGAGCCGACATTTCCATACCGATATTTTGGCATAGCTCACTAGTAAACTTTTCCGCTTCATCGAAGGTTAAAGGTGGCACTTTCACACTATTTAAATCGTTTATGTGTTTGCTGCTATTGATTTTAGCTACAACGCTTTCAAGGCCAATCGAGCCCGCATAGATAAACTGTACTTTTTCACTAAAGGTTTGATCTAACCTTAATTCCCTATGAGCTTTTAGTAAATTTACCGCGCTTTGTTCACTTTCATATTGGATAATATTCTCAATGGTCTGGGCAAACTCATCGAGCATAATGATCAGTTTGTACTCTAATTCTAAATCTTTTATCAGACGTTTAACTGCCTGTTTATGATCCATAACATCGCTGTCACCAAACTTCACTCCTGATGTGGAGATGTTATCAATCTTTATTGTTTTGATTTTTTGCCACAGGCTTTTAGTTTTACTCTTAAGGTTGCTAACGAACTCCTCAGCTATCAATGTATGGTATAGCTTGCCCCAAAACTCTGCTTGGGTGTCAGCCGATTCGGTATCAATATAAATCGCGATATAGCCCTGTTTTGGCTCGTCTAATAAATTGAGCATGATTGAGGTTTTACCGACTCTTCTTGGCGCACAAAGTAGAATATGGCAATTACTTTCGATGACTTGCCAAATATCTTCTAGCTCAATATCTCTTGGCCAGAAGTCATCTTTTCTTACTGCTTGACCGACAACGTTTTTCATAATTAGCACTTAACAAAATATTTTTTGTTAATCTAGTTGGCAAATTATATTTTGTCAAAGAATAATGACAAAATATTTTTTGTTAAATTGTATTGTTGTTGGTTTTAGTGGAGTAGTGTTTGCATTCATTACTATTGCTAAAACAAAAAAACCTAGGCAAGGCCTAGGTTTTTGTCTCAGTTAAATCAGTGATCAATTACGCTTTCGATTTGTGGAAAGCTCGATTGATCCTATCTGTGATATAAGCGCGATGGATCTTGCTTGCGCGGTCACCACGTGAGCGTTCAACGCGTTCAAGGATCTCTTTTAGCTCATATAAAGCCGTCGCCTTTGAGAAGTTGTCATAAGGACTTGCTTTCTCTAAGCCACTGATCTTAATAAGCTGTTCAACATACTCGGTTTGTAGGTTTCTACGATAGCTGTTGATGTTGCTTTTTTGATCTGCTTTGAACATAGCGTCTGATAATTCAGCCATCATTTGTTCAACAGAGTACTCGTTACCGTACAACGCAGTGTCACTTAAGCGCATTAATACGCTTGGGTGTAGCACATGTTTCAGTACGTTCTTCTGTGCACCTAATAACATCTTATGCGGCTTAGGATCTTCGTTCTTGCCAAAGTGATCAAAGCCACGACGTTGACGTTGTAGATAGGCAAATAGTGGCTCCATGTTTTCGATTGCATCAGGTGCAAATACATATTCGCTTAGAGTTTGCATTGCGCGCTTTTGACGCTCTACTTCAACCGGAGTGAATGGTTGTTGGTAACCATCCTGGCCTACTAAAGTACGGTCAACATAAACACCACCAATGTAGCGAGACACAACTGCCGCTTGACGAGCGAACTCACCAAATACAGCGTTTGCACCAATAACTAGGTCATGGTGTGAACGACCTTCTGCTAATGTCTTGTCTTTAAGCTTAGTTGATGTGTCTTTGATAAGCTCAAAACGATCACGTGCGTATTCAACAGCTTTGCTCGACATGTCGAAGATGTTGATTCTTGGGTCAAGGTGACGGCCTGGTGCACGCATATCATCTGCGTCGTTACCAAAAGCTAATTCTGGCTCTGCGCTGCGAGAAAGGATTTTCTGTAAACGCGCTTCTTCCGCTTTAGGATCGGTAAGTGCTTGTGAATAACCGTATTCAATTGCCCAGTCGTCATATGGACCTGGTTTTTCAGTATAGAAATCACCTTGTTTCATGCCTACTGGAGCGTAGTTCACTGATGGGTAGTCCATTACAGAGCCCGCTAAGATACCTTTTGTGATCTCTGGGTTATGTGCGTCTTTGTGATCATGAAGCTGAGTTGCTTTCATGTTGTGGTTCAAACCAAGGGTATGACCAACTTCGTGAAGAATTAGGTAGTACATTGATTGACGAAGTAACTTGTCTTTTTCAATTTCGCCCATGCCGTTCGCTAAGTTAGCGTATTGACCAAATAGCATACCTGCATTTAATTCATGACCTAATGAACAGTAGTGCATTTCGTCTTGAGATAATGATTCAGGCATTGGCGTTTCTAGAGAGCTTGCACCGTCAGTGAACATTTGTGCAGTGATCCAACGGCCTTTCATGAATGAATATTCAAGCATGATGTCAGAAGCAATGATCTCACCCGTTAATGGGTTAGCAACACTTGGACCGTAACCACCGAAAGGAGGACGAGGAGAAGAAGTCCAACGTAGTACGTTGTAACGAACGTCATCGGCTTTCCAGTCAGCATCATCTGGCTGAACTCTTACTTCAATAGCGTTGCTGATGCCCGCTTTTTCAAACGAAGAGTTCCAAGCTAACGTTGCATCACGAATCGTGTCACGCCACTCTAGCGGAGTGGTATTTTCAATCCACCAAACGATAGGTTTAACTGGATCTGAAACCGCAGCAGTTGGATCTTTTTTCTCTAAGTGCCAACGGTTGATGATGTCTTTACCAATGAAAGTTTGGTCTGATGTTAGATCGTCAAATTGCTTACCGAAGTAACCAACACGTGAGTCATCACGACGAGGTTTGAAGTTACTTTCTGGTAATTCAATGAATGCATGTTGAAGTTTAACAGTGGTGTAACGAGGGTCAGTGATCTCATTACCACCACGAACTTTAGGCGTGCCATTTTCGAATACATAGTCAACAACAACGTGAGTGTTTTGTTCGAAGTTGTCTATGCTGCTGATCTTAGTTTTATTCTTGCTTAGCTTACCAACTTTAAAGCGTTTCTTGTCTGCTTTAGGGTCAGCCGAAGGCATTGGAGAGATGCGGTGTAGCTTTTCGTTCTCAACAATATCGTCAAGCTTGATGGCAATTTTACCGTCTTCTTCTTTAACGATTTTAGTTGAAACTAATATCGCTTCGCTGACGTTTGCATTGGCCGCTTTGCTAATTGCGTTTTCTGGATCAAACTTGTAACGCGGTGTAGTAGCAACAACTTCGATACGGTCAAACACACGACGTAGTTCAATTAAACGGTGCTGGCGGAACGCACCACGGAAGTGACCTGCATCCAGTGCACCATCTACCGTTTGGGCAAAGTATAAAAATGGCTTATCTAATTGCCCCTGTTCAATTACCAATAAGCTATCACCGGTTTTTTTATCTTGGTAAATAGGTAAGAAACCATCAAATGCCGTTTTTTTCTTTAACGTTTCAGCTAGTGTCGTTTTTTCTTTCTTTTTATCGGCTTTTTTGTCTTTTTCTTCTGCCATAACTGTTGGTATTGCAAGCATACCTGCCACGACTGTTGCTAGCAGAGTTTTATTAAATTTTGTTGTTTTCATTCTTGTTCCTGACTTTTTGAATAAAACATGAAGAGTGTTTACTTTTATCTAACTACGCTTGAACACATAAAAGACAAACACGACACCCTACCATAGAGGATTTTGCTCCAGATGGCATGTGTTGACAGAGTTAACCATCGCGTCAACTGGTGGATTCATCCTCTTAGCTGAAAATAAACCTAGTTTCCGCTCTTTTGTTTCGACATTGAGCCATATTAGAATGGACAAACTAACTAAACTGACAGGTCAAAACTATGGAAATTGTGTTAATTCGTCACGGCAGGCCTGTTGCAGCGACTAACCCAAAAACTCGATATTTCTCAGTATATTAACTGGATTGAAGAGTATCGAATCTCTCCTGTGGATAGTGATAGCCACCCGAGTTACTCAAATGAGCAATATAATGAACACTTCATTTTATCCAGTGACTTGGCTAGAGCTATCCATTCTTGCCAAATTTTAATGACAAGAGAACCCGATCTGGTTTCTCCTATTTTCCGTGAAATGGATATTCCACATTACAATTTAGGGATCAAACTAAAAGCTTGGACTTGGGTATATCTTTCTCGGCTACTCTGGTTTTGCGGTGTTAAAGGTAACTTTGAATCCTTTACACAAGGAAAGAAAAAGAGCAAAGCTGGCAGCAAAAACATTGATCCAAACAGCCGAACAGCATCACAAAGTACTGTTGTTTGGCCACGGCGTTACTATTTACTTTATTCGTAAAGTACTAGCTAAAAAAGGTTGGGTAGTAGAGCAAAAAAGCCAAGACTACTGGGGAGTGAGCAAGTTAACTAAAGCAAGGTAAGTAGTGAACAACAGATACAAAAAAGCCTAAACTTAGCTAAGTTTAGGCTTTTTATTATTTGTTTATGTTAGCTAAATTAGCCAACGTGTTGCTCTTAACCTACACGTTTCACTGGAATGAAGTCAGTAGTCATTTCTTCTTTTGGCGGCTCAAAGCGAGTCAGGTCAATGCCTTCAACTGCAGCTTTGTACTCATCCATAGTTGGGAAACGACCTAGGATAGTTGAAAGTACAACTAATGGTGTAGAACCTAGTAGAGATTCACCTTTCTTCTCAGCTGAGTCAGCTACAACACGACCTTGGAATAGACGAGTTGAAGTTGCGATAACAGTGTCACCTGGCTCCGCTTTTTCTTGGTTACCCATACATAAGTTACAGCCAGGACGTTCTAGGTATAAGATGTTTTCGTAAGTTTTACGAGCTTCACCTTTCGGGTTGTTGTCGTCGAATACGAAACCAGAGTACTTAGCTAGAATATCCCAGTCGCCTTCTGCTTTTAACTCGTCAACGATGTTGTACGTTGGTGGAGCAACAACTAGAGGCGCTTTGAATTCAATTGCACCGTTTTTGCTTTTCTAAGTTACGGAACATTTGTGCGATGATTTGCATATCACCTTTGTGAACCATACAAGAACCAACGAAACCTAGGTCAACTGGTTTGCCATCGTAGTAAGATACAGGACGGATAACGTCGTGCGTGTAACGCTTAGAAACGTCTTCGTTGTTTACGTCTGGGTCAGCAATCATAGGCTCTACGATTGAATCTAAGTCGATTTCAACTTCTGCGTAGTACTTAGCGTTGTTATCAGGTGCTAGTGCTGGTTGCTCACCAGACTTGATACCAGCGATACGCTCGTCAGCTAGCTTGATTAGACCACCTAACATGCCCGCTTCGTTTTCCATACCTTTGTCGATCATGATTTGGATACGAGATTTCGCAAGCTCGATAGACTTCAATCAATGTTTCGTTGTTAGAGATACAGATAGACGCTTTCGCTTTCATTTCTGCAGACCAGTCAGTGAATGTGAATGCTTGGTCAGCTAGAAGAGTACCGATATGTACTTCGATGATACGACCTTGGAATACGTTTTCGCCGTCGAACTGCTTAAGCATTTGAGCTTGAGTAGCGTGAACGATGTCACGGAAGTCCATGTGGCCAGCCATGTTGCCTTTAAATGTCACTTTTACTGACTCAGGGATTGGCATTGCCGACTCACCAGTCGCTAATGCTAGTGCAACCGTACCAGAGTCTGCCCCGAAAGCCACGCCCTTAGACATACGAGTATGAGAGTCACCACCGATGATGATTGCACGGTCATCGATTGTGATGTCGTTCAATACTTTGTGGATAACGTCAGTCATTGAGTGATAAACGCCTTTCGGGTCACGAGCTGTGATAACACCAAATGCGTTCATGAATGCCATTAAATTTAGGCGTGTTTGCTTTTGCTTTGTTATCCCATACAGATGCTGTGTGACAACCAGACTGGAATGCACCATCAACGCTTGTTGAGATAGTAAGAAGCTGCCATCGCTTCTAATTCCTGACAAGTCATTGGACCCGTTGTATCCTGTGAACCAACGATGTTAACTTTAACACGTACGTCAGAACCAGCGTGAAGTGGTGCATCAGAGGCAACACCTACTGCGTTACGGTTGAAGATCTTTTCAACAGCAGTTAAGCCTTGGCCTTCGTGAGAAATTTCTTTTGATTGTGCGTAAACCGCAGGTGCTTCAACACCTAGAGTTTCAGCTGCAAACGTTTGTAGTTTCTTACCGAATACAACTGCGTATGAACCGCCAGCACGCATTGATTCAACTTTTTGCGGCGTGAACGCTGAAGATACGTCAACTAGCTCTTCTGAACCGTTGAATAGTTTCTTAGCTTGGGTATCGATAGTTAATACTGTACCAGTTGCTACTGAGAATGCTTCTTCTAGAACTGGGTCGCCATTTGCGTCAGTTACTGTGTTGCCCTCTGCGTCAACTTTTTTAACCCAGTTTTTAAGGTCAAGACCGATACCACCAGTTACGTCTACAGTAGTAAGGAAAATTGGTGCAATACCGTTTGTACCTGCAACAACAGGTGCGATGTTGATAAATGGAACATAAGGAGAAGCTTGCTCACCAGCCCAAAGTGCCACGTTATTTACACCTGACATACGAGAAGAACCAACGCCCATTGTGCCTTTTTCAGCAACTAGCATTACTTTCTTGTCTGGGTGTTGCTCTTGAAGTGCAACGATTTCTTGTTGTGCTTCAGGCGTGATCATACATTGGCCGTGTAACTCACGGTCTGCACGAGAGTGAGATTGGTGACCTGGAGATAATAAGTCAGTTGAGATATCACCAACACCAGCAATGTAAGTTACTACTTCAATTTTTTCTTGAATGTTAGGCAGTTCAGTGAAGAACTCAGCTTTTGAGTAGCTTTCTAAAATGTCTTTAACTACTTCGTTACCAGCTTTATATGCTGCTTCTAAACGCGCAGTGTCAGCGTCGTATAAGAATACTTGAGTTTTAAGAACCGCAGCTGCTTGTGCTGCTAGTTCAGCGTTGTCACCTAATGCGATGTCTAAAAGTACTTCGATAGATGGACCACCTTTCATGTGTGAAAGTAGTTCAAACGCGAATTCAACTGAAATTTCAGTAACCGTTTCAGTGCCTAGAATAATTTCTTTTAGGAAGGCTGCTTTAGCGCCTGCAGCACTTGTTGTACCTGGTAATGTGTTGTAGATGAAGAATTTTAGAGAATCTTCACGGTATTGATTAGCTGTGTCTTTGATTTGCTCAATGATTTCAGATAATAGCTCTGCGCTATCGATTGGCTTAGGGTTTAGACCAAGTTCCGCTTTACGCGTTTTGATCTCTTCCATGTATTCTAAATATAAACTCATAAGTGTCTCTTCAGGCAAATAATACACATAGTGTATATATAATAATTCGCCATCATTTTACCTGATTTTCACGGTTTAGGTAATCATATGACCATAAATGGCATTTTTATTATTTATATAAAACATAAGCGGTATTTATAAGAGTGCTTTATAAAGAGAAGAGAAACCCCGCCTTATTGCAAGGCGGTGTTTATTTTTGACTGGGGGCTACTCCATTAACCACATACGTGCGCTGCGCCCTGGAATGTAAAACTTGTGCCATTGACTGCTAATGTATTGTACATCACCAGTTAATGTATCTTTGTAATTGCGATACCAATAGAGGTTATCTTTTGCAGTGTCGACCCAAACGTCTTGACCACTCTGACATTTGTTAATGCCAACAACGCCAACGTGGTTGCGTTTAAACAAGATCATGCAGTCATTAAAGTTAATAACTTGCATGGTTTGACCTTGAGTTGAGTTATGGAATTTCAACATGCCTTTGATGTCGTCACGCTTGTATAAATCTTGCCAGCGATTATCACCACTTTCATTGTGATCGGAATAAATCAGAGGCACGCCGCCATCTCGGCCTAGAATATAAGCATGGGCCAAGGTTTCATCTGTTTCGTTTAAGATTAAGTATCTAAAGCCATCATTAAGTGGGATGTCATGAGTCACGACAAAGGTAATTGCTTGGTGTCCAGCTAATGCCTGACCGTAAGCACCAGGGTCAACAAGTAAGTTCATAGAGCCACCAAAACCCAAGGCATTACGCATTTGATTGAATAGTGGGAAATCATAGGCGTTATGCCCAGTGTCATTCATGTAAGGAATTAAAAAGTTTTGGTAATCACCTGTACCAGCTCCACCCGTTGTTATGACTTCGCCAAATACATGTACACCTTGTTTGATATCGTCAGTAAAAACGGCGTTGATGTGGTAGTTGGTCATGTGTTTGGCTGCGTCAACTCTAAAGCCTTTTACGCCGATGTTTTTAAGCGCTTGTAAATAAGCTTTTTGTTGACTTACTACCCAATTATTTGGATCTAGATCAGGCAGGCCTGGATCGCCGTTACCGCCACATAGACGGTAGTATTGCACTTCACCTACGTTGGTGTAATCAACAATGCAACCTGGGCCATGAAAATCTTGTGAACCTAGAATATTGTTACTGACATCACCAAATAATTTGATGCTGTTATAGTAGGCTTGATCACCACTGTACTGATTTAAGATTGTTGTGCCTGGGTAGTTTAAATCTGGCCTTATCCCTGCTTCATTAGCCATGTGGTTGAAAACGATATCTGCGTAGACGTCAACATTCTGTGCCCTTAATGCTTGCACCATGTCTTTGAAGTCGTCGGTATCGCCAAGAGGGTTATCGATGACACGATAATCTTGTGGTTGATACCGCGCCCACCAAGCATCCCCTGTGGATTTGTAAGCCGGTGACACCAATACCTTTTTGTAACCTAAAGAAGCGATTTCTTGTGCTTTTTCTGCCACGTCATCATAGCGCCAATTAAAGGCGTGCAAGATTGCATCAGCTAGCGAATTGGCTGAAAAAGTGATGGCTAAAGAGGCAATAGCTGCCTTTAAAGCTGTCCTGTTGTTTCGCAATATATTTGTCATTTTATACCCTTATTATTATTTTATTTGAACGGATAATTTTTACCCGTTTAGGGTATAGGTGACATTTTTGTTACCGTCAATATCACTGCATACGTATGAATTGAAATTAACAATGAAAAGAGAACTAATGAGTCTTGCTAAAATGACTGGATAATAAAAAAGCCTAGCTGGAAAAACTAGGCTTATTACTCATGTTGGGAAGTTAAAGCGTTTTGGCTAATGTATTTGCTCTTGGTTGAAATTCAAGAACTGTAGCATTGATGCAATACCTTGGTTGACCGTTAGGTCCATCATTAAAGACGTGACCTAAGTGAATGTCCGAGCCTTTTGCTCTAACTTCAGTTCTGCGCATACCGTAGCGGTTATCTTCTTTGTAATACACAGAGTCGTCTACCGCTTTAGTGAAAGATAACCAACCCGTGCCAGAGTTGAACCTATCTTTGGTATCAAACAGTGGAGCGCCCGATAATTTATCGATAAATACGCCATCAGGTGTGTTTTTGAATATTTCATATTGTTTGCAAAAGCGACCATCAGTGCCTTCGTTAAAGGCCACGTTGAAAGCTTCAGATTCGCCAAGTTTGAAATAACCAAGTGCTTTATAAAAGTCGACATTGTTTACGTAACCTTGGATAGCGTATTGTTCAACGCCGCCATTCATAAACAATAATGTCGGTGTTGCCCAAGTCGGAGAAGTAACCGTTAACTCATTAAGCTCGAATGCTTTGCGAAAGTGCATTGGAATTGAACCTTTGTAATCATTGGCCACATCGGCTTTAAACTTATCGCAGTATGGGCAGTGTTCTGAGTCGATTACAACAATATGCTTACCATTTAAAATATCCGAATTATCAACCACTTCTGTTGGTTTAGCCGCTTTAGGGTTAAACACTATGCCAGTCGAATGATCTGGACAGTAACCATTTGGGTTTTTGACTAAGTAATCTTGGTGGTACTCTTCGGCTGGATGAAACTTATCTAGCGTTTTGATCTTAGTTGTGATCTCACCATAACCGCCTTCCGTTAATAGTGTTTGGTATTGAGCTGCTATGGTGTTCGCCAGCTCAGTTTCTTCAGCTGTTTGGGTCAAAATGGTTGAACGATATTGGGTACCAATATCATTACCTTGACGATAACCTTGTGTTGGGTCGTGCAACTCAAAGAAGGTCTTGTACAAGGTTGCTAACTCAATTTGTTCTGGGTTGTAGGTGACTTGCACTACTTCGGCGTAATTGTTTTCGTTGAACTTGTGTTTTCTTTTGATGATCTCTTGGTAACTTGGCTTTAAGCCTCTGCCGTCGGCATAACCTGAGGCAACGTCAATAACGCCAGGCAAGGCGGCAAATTTTTTCTCTGCACCCCAAAAGCAACCTAACCCCAACACAATAGTGTCACTGCGGTGGCTTTTCATGTCTGAAGACATGAGTACTGTTGACTGCGTAAACTCTGATCCTGATTCGTTACTGCAGCCAGCAAAGGCGATAAGTGCGAAAGTAACTAACGCGGCCTTGATGAATATATGCATGGCAATACCTCATTAAAAAAGTCTTATACTTTAATAAACCTGATAAAGCTCAAAATTATTTCAAACGGCAATAAATTACTTATTTTGTCGTTTTCGCACTTGTGTGTGAACGACTTTGGGTTTTATCGGTAATGCGGGTTGAGCACTGTTTATTAAGTATAGTTCTGGTAATGAGAAAAGGGCAAAGCAAAGGCAAAATACTATTGCTTTAGCAATTTTATTGGCGCGTTTTTGTTTTATTGGAAGCTCGCTTTTTAACGACTCAAGCAGTTGCCAAGCTTTGCGGTATTCTTCCTTTTTACTTGCGTATTGCACAGCTCTTTTCCCTAAGCTAACTCTATGTAAAAAGTTTTATTGGGGTGGGGCAGGAAAAAGCAAGTTGTAACGATTGGTTTGATCGATAAGGTGTATGGTTAACTTGGCTTTTTAAAGGCGCCGGTGTTAATGAAGTTGATAACTTGAGCGGCGACATCCTCGTCATAGCGCATTGCTGAGTGGCTCACATTTAGCGTAATGAAATCTTTCATGTTGCTGAATTTTGCCGATTCAACCGAGACTAAGCCATCGTTAGGGCCGTTAAAGTACCTTGAAGTGGCACCAGAACTAGACGTTCCTGCGATAACTCCAACAGCAATATGAGGCTCTGCTATGGTATTGCCTAATGTGTTGGCACCTGTCATAAGTGACTTGCCTATGCCACCGTCTAAGTTCATCAGCATGTGATCTTCCAATTTATCAGCCACTTCAGAGCCCTTATTTGGTGTGCCTACCATGACTACTTCACCTAGACTAAATTGTTGCGAAAAATCTGGATTAGTAGCAAGGAAGTTTTTGATCACTAGGCCACCAAGCGAGTGCCCAACAAAATGAATTTTGTTGGTAGGGCTATTGTTAACAGTGCTAAGGCAGTTGGTTATTTCTTTATTAGCCTGATTTAAAACCTGAGTAACTGATTCGCCAATCGTATCGTAGTCAATACTGCACACTTCAAAACCGGCTTGTTCTAACTTATCTTCCAGTCGCCACATTGCAGAATCACTACGACCCAAACCGTGAGATAACACAACCAGCTCATCTTTTGCCATGACTGACTGCGCTATGTTGACGCAGGCGGTAAGAATGAGAGTAATAATAACGGCAAAAAATACGGTTTTGGTTTTAAGCATATATGATTCGGTGTTGTTTAATCATTATCGACAGAAGTTTATATACTCTAATTTTACTTCTACAGCAAAGTACAGCACAGGCCAACGACGCCAGCTATTGGTTGCAAACGTCACAGTTAGAAGATTTTTTAATGCCAAAGTTCCTTGTTTCCATGCCCCAAGCATCAAACAACATTAGCTTGTTCAAGTTATTGTTCATGCCAAGGAGTAGTCGAATCGTTTCTGTTGCTTGCAAGCTACCCATTACTCCAAGCAATGGGCTAAGCACTCCTGCAGTATTGCAATTTTGAGTTTGCTCTTCGCTATCAGGAAAAATGCAGGCATAACAAGGGCTACTTGGTATTGAGAAGTCAAAGCTAACCAGTTGTCCAGAGCCTTGTATTGCCGACGCGGAAACTAAAAACACACCAGCTTGTTGCGCTTCTTGGTTTATAAACTTTCGAGTTTTAGCACTGTCAGTGCAGTCCAATACTATATCGATATCAGCCAACAACAAGGACAAGTCAATATTGAACACTGAGTCTTTGATAGCATTAATACGACAATGTGGATTCAATGCTGAAAGTTGGCGTTTAGCAACCTCAACTTTGGCTTTGCCTATATTTTCCGTTGTATATAAAACTTGTCTTTGTAAATTACTGATCTCTATTTCATCATGGTCAACAAGCGTTAATTCACCTACCCCAGAAGCAGCTAAATATTGAGCCGCAGGACAGCCTAAACCACCCATACCAATAATTAGCACCTTGCTATTTTTCAGCTTCACTTGGCCTTGTTCGGCAATTTTGTCCACCATGATATGGCGGTTATAGCGAATAAACTCAGGTCCGGTTAGTGGCATGATAAAATCTCGTTAAATGCTTCAACAGCTTGTTTTGGGTCGTCGGCTTTGGTTATCGCAGTAACCACAGCAATACAACCAACGCCAGTTTTTGCAACGGCTTCAGCTCTTTCTAAATTAATGCCGCCAATTGCAACCATAGGTATGTTTGGGTTTAGTTTCACTAAGTCGGATAAGGTTTTTACGCCTTGGATTTGCCCTGTCATATCTTTGGTTTGAGTTGGGAAAATAGCGCCAACCGCAATATATGACGGACGGTATTCCATTGCCTTTAGCATTTCATAATGACCGTGGGTGCTCACCCCTAATCTAAGCCCTGCTTGTTTAATGGCTTTTAAATCCGCATCGACTAAATCTTCTTGACCTAAATGCACACCATAAGCTTGGTGTTTAATTGCCAGTTGCCAGTAGTCGTTGATAAATACTCTAGCTTGATGCTGGTGGCCTAGTTTAGTGACTTTAGCTACTGCGGCCTCTAGTTCGTCACCCGTTAATACTTTTTCACGGTATTGTAAGGTTTTCACTCCCAACTCTAATAATCGCTCGCACCATTCAAGGCTATCAACGACAGGATAAAGACCCAGTTTGTTGGTGTTTACTGACTCAAAACCGCTTACAAAATTTGAGTTTGTTTCTATATCCCAGTCTAAATTGTCAGCCAATTCAGATCCTGCAATTAGGACTTGTGGAAAGTCTTGAATTTGTTCTGGCCATGGGCCTTGCCAAACTGGGCCGTAACAACCTTCATAACTCTGAGCGCCCTTTAAACCTTGGCTAATATAAGCCTTTGCTATTGTGAAGGCATCTCTTAATAAATAACCCTGGCCTAATAAGGCTGCAATACTAGACGCGAATGTACATCCAGTTCCGTGACTGTGTTCTGTGTCGATACGATCGCTTGCTAGCCAATAATGGTGTTCGCCGTCAGTGCAATAGTCAACCGATTTGCCTTGTGCAACATCAATGTGGCCACCTTTAATAACTACGGAACCTACACCTAAATCTAGTATTTTTTCTGCCGCGGTTTTAATGCAGCTCCAACTAAAAACGTATACGCCTGAAAGCTTTTGTACTTCGTTATTATTAGGCGTTAATACATCGACAAGGGGAAGTAGCTTGTCTTTGATGATAGGCAAAATATCATCTTCGGTTAGTTGGTCGCCGCTAGAAGCGACTGCGACAGGATCGTAAACGACAATTGGAGCTTGTTCCCAATCAGCTTTGATGCGAATTAACTCGTTGGCGATCAGTTCAACTTGTTGTTCGTTGGCAAGCAAGCCAATTTTTATCACTCGGGCTTGTTTGTCTTGCTCTAACGAAGCAATTTGCGACAAGATCATTGGCTCAGAGCATGGATTAATTTCTTGCACACCAAAGGCGTTTTGTGCGGTAACAGCGGTCACGACAGTACATACTTCCGCACCTAAATTATTACCCGCTTTTACATCGGCTTGAATTCCAGCACCACCAGTACAGTCGCTACCAGCAATGCTCCAAATAATTTCGTTGTTCATAATAACTCTATACAGCCTATTTTAATCTTGGTGCCAAAACGGCATTCCTAACGTTGGTGTACTTGGCTGTGCTACTTGTTTTTCTGGCATGCGGCCAGCTAAATAGCTAGCTCGACCCGCTAGACAAGCGTGTTTAAATGCCTGTGCCATTTGCACTGGTTTGGTTGCTTGTGCCACAGCGGAGTTTAATAAAATACCATCGTAACCTAGCTCAAAAGCTTGTACTGCGTGGGAAGGCAAACCGATCCCTGCGTCAACAATTAAAGTTACGTCAGTTAAGCGATTGCGAATTGCTTCTAAGGCAAATGGGTTTAATAGCCCTTGTCCAGTGCCAATAGGTGCGCCCCACGGCATGATCACCTGACAGCCTAAGTCAGCCAGTCGCAAACATAAAACCAGATCGTCAGTGCAATAAGGTAACACTTTAAAACCGTCTTTGATCAGTATTTCTGTCGCTTTTAACAATTTAACAGGGTCTGGTTGTAAGCTGTATTCGTCACCAATAAGCTCCAATTTGATCCAGTCTGTTTCAAATAGCTCTCTCGACATTTTGGCTAAATTCACTACTTCTTTAACTGAATGACAGCCCGCCGTATTTGGCAGTAGCGTTAATCCAAGGGATTGAATTTGTTGCCAAAAAACTTGTCCCCCATTGGCTTCAGGAGATTGCCTTCGAAGCGATAAAGTAACAATTTCAGACCCTGATTCAACGATGGACTGCTTCATTAGATCAATTGACGGATAGAGTGCAGAGCCAATAAGGAGTCGGCTATCAAACTCCTGACCATAAATGTTCAATTTATCCATGACTAGCCTCCGAAAATAGGTGAGACAATATCAAGCCGATCTTGCTCACGGACTTGATAAATGTGGTAGTCAGACTTAGGCACAAATTCGCCATTAACTGCCAGTGCATAAGGTGGAGTTGCACCGTATTCCGCGATAACGTCGGTAAGGGTAGTGTGTTTGGTGATCACATCGTGTCCATTAATCACTATCTTCATGTTAATTCTCTGATCAAGGTGTTGTCTTGTTGTTGATTGGTTAAATCGAAAGTAAGTTGCGGAGCGATAAGCAGTAGTAGTTGCTGCAGAACATACGGAGTGATCAAGTAGCCATGGCGATACAAGCCATTGGCGTGAATGATATTTCCGTTTTTTACAATTCTAGGTTCATTATCCAAGAGAGTAGGGCGTAATCCTGCTTTGATAGAAAGCACTTCGCCTTCGGCAAACCCTTTGTGAACGCTGTAAGCTGCGGAAAGTAATTCTAACGTTGAGCGAACCGTTGGGTTTTTATCGTCTTGAGACTCAATCTCCGTCGCTCCAATAACAAACTCGTGGTTTGGTTTTGGCGCAATGTAAATTGGATGACGTGGGTGCATGATCCTAATGGGTCGAGTCAACGATACTTCAGGCGCTCTTATTCTAACCACTTCCCCTCTAACACCTCTGAGTTTAGCTTCAGGGTCTGATAGATTATTTTTGCTGCCTAAACCTCGACAATCGATCACTAAATCATAGTCATTAGCTAGCTGGTGGCACTCCCGTGCTTGGTGTTCACAAAGCGAAATGTTTGAGTTTCGGATCAAGGTTTCACTTTGTTGATACAAAGCTTTGTTATCTACCTGACCTTCATTGGCAATAAATAGACCGCAGTTGAACACATTACTGAGCTCTGGTTCTAACTCTAGTATCTCGTTCTGGGTTAAGGTTGTTAAATCTTCAGTACCATTTAACGAAAGTCGCTGTTGAAAGTGCTTAAGGTCGTTTAGATCTTGTCGGTGCGCCAAGACTAAGGTTCCGGCATTTTGATAAAGCGAAGGTAACTTTAATTCGGCTTAATAAAGCAGGCCACAAAGTGGTAGCCTGTTTACCCATAGCAACGATATGTTCGCTCGCAACCACAGATTCCGCAGTGGGTGCAACCATGGCAGCGGCTAAACGCCCCGTACTATTACTATCATCAAGGGAGTGTTTTTCATACAGGCTTACGGTGAACTCATCCTTGAGTAAAAGGGGCGAGTAGTCGCCCTAATAAACCGGCACCAAGTATAGCTACGCTTTGCTTGGCTATTGTTTGCATAGTCTATCCTTCAATTTACCTAATTGCGGTAGCTACTTAGCGGTATGGTATAGCTCAGAGCCTTTTTCTTTAAACGCTTCTGACATCTTTGCCATGCCTTCTTCCGCTTCTTTTTGTGCATTAACGACTTCTGCTTTGCCATCCATATCAACCATCTTGATGGCGATGTTATTTTCTAGGTTTGCAGCATAGTCTCGAACTTCTTGGGTGATCTTCATTGAGCAAAATTTAGGACCACACATAGAACAGAAATGAGCTACTTTACCTGACTCTTGTGGCAAGGTTTCGTCGTGGTATTCACGAGCTCTTTCAGGATCTAGACCTAAGTTAAATTGATCGTGCCAGCGGAACTCAAATCGAGCTTTAGATAATGCGTTTATCACGGATCTGGGCGCCAGGGTGACCTTTTTGCTAAATCACCAGCATGGGCTGCTAACTTATATGTGATCAAACCTTCTTTTACGTCTTCCTTGTTTGGTAAACCTAAGTGTTCTTTTGGTGTTACGTAACAAAGCATGGCACAACCATACCAACCAATGTTGGCGGCACCGATACCCGAAGTGATGTGATCATAACCTGGAGCAATATCAGTAGTTAGCGGGCCTAAAGTATAGAAAGGCGCTTCGTGACAGTGTTTAAGTTGCTCTTCCATGTTTTCTTTAACCATGTGTAATGGCACGTGACCCGGACCTTCGATGATAACCTGTACGTCATGTTTCCAAGCGATTTGCGTTAACTCACCTAGAGTACGCAATTCAGCAAATTGGGCTTCATCGTTGGCATCGGCAACAGAGCCTGGACGTAAGCCATCGCCTAATGAAAACGAAACGTCATATTGCTTACAAATTTCACAAATATCTTCAAAGTGTGTGTATAAGAAGTTCTCTTTGTGATGTGCCAAACACCATTTAGCCATGATTGAACCACCACGCGAAACAATGCCTGTTACACGTTTAGCTGTCATAGGCACGTAACGTAATAATACGCCAGCGTGAATGGTGAAGTAGTCAACACCTTGCTCAGCTTGTTCAATCAAAGTGTCGCGGAAAATTTCCCAAGTTAAGTCTTCGGCAATACCGTTTACTTTTTCTAGTGCTTGGTAAATTGGTACTGTACCAATTGGTACAGGAGAGTTACGGATGATCCATTCACGCGTTTCGTGAATGTAACGACCGGTTGATAAATCCATTACCGTGTCCGCGCCCCATTTGGTTGACCAAACTAGTTTCTCAACTTCTTCCTCAATAGAAGAAGTAACCGCTGAATTTCCTATGTTTGAGTTTACTTTGATCAAAAAGTTACGACCTATGATCATAGGCTCAGATTCAGGGTGGTTAATGTTTGCTGGAATGATGGCTCGTCCACGAGCGACTTCGTTACGAACGAACTCTGGTGTGATCTCATCTGGCATGTCAGGGCTGCCAACTACTGCTCCGAAGCTTTGTCCTGGATGTTGTTGCATTAGCATTTCATCTTTGAACTTTTGTAGTTTCATATTTTCACGAATGGCAATGTATTCCATTTCAGGTGTGATGATACCTTTTCTTGCATAGTGCATTTGGGTAACGTTTTGGCCTGTTTTGGCACGACGCACTTTAGGTAGGTTTTCAAAACGTATGTGATCTAACCCTTCATCCGCCAGACGCTGCTGACTGTAGCCAGATGTCGCACCATCTAACTGTTCTGAGTCATCTCTGGCTTCAATCCAAGTTTGGCGTAATTTAGGTAGCCCTTTATGTACATCAATATCTACGGAAGGTTCAGTGTAAGGACCTGAAGTATCGTAAACGCGAACTGGTTCGTTCGGTTCAAAAATAGGATTTTCTTCAGTGCCTCCGACTAAAGAGTCTGCTAGTGAAATCTCACGCATACCAACTTTGATTGGGTGCATTTTGCCTTCAACATAGACTTTCTTTGAATTCGGGAAACTAAGGTTTGAGAAATTTTTTAAAAACTCTTCCGCTTGTTGGCGGCGTTCTCTACGCGTTGGTTTGGTCATAATGTTGTCTTTCGCTTTTTTTAGTTTACAAAAGACGGAGTGTAGATAGGCAAGAAAACACGAAAGCACTGATCCTGAGATCATTCGTGTTCTTTTCTTGTTCCCTTCGCTGGTCTTAACCAGAACAGGTTCTACGGATCCCGCTAGATAGCGATCTCAGCTCATGAAAGTGAGCACTCCGACAAGTTCAAGACAATACTAAATTCTTTATTTATTAAGCTCAAGTAAATAATGGAGAGAAAAAATAAAATAATTTGAAATTAAATTAATCATTAACTGTTCTTGTTTAACTACAATAAATATCCAACTGTGTGTACAGTTGGACTTGTTAAATCATCATATTATTTGGGACGTTTTTATGAATATTGTTTGTCATCAATGCCACGCGGCTAACCGCATTCCTGAAGGTCGAGATCATACTGAAGCTAACTGTGGTAAATGCCAACAGCCAGTGTACCAAGCCGCTCCGATTGACTTAACTAACGACACTTTTTATCCGTTTATTGAGCGTAATCACTTACCTGTTATTGTTGATTTTTGGGCGAGCTGGTGTGGCCCTTGTCAGAATATGGCTCCGGTTTATGACAAAGTTGCGCAAGAAACGGACAGTATTTTATTTGCTAAAGTCAATACTGAACAAGCACAACAAGTATCAGCGGATGCTGGTATTAGAAGTATTCCCACTTTGATCTTTTTACATCAAGGCCAAGAGGTAGATCGTATTTCTGGTGGTTTAAATGAATCCCAGATGAAACAATGGATCATGCAGTGCGTACAAAAGCTTAGTTAAGCGCTATTAACGTTTAAAAAGTGGCACTGCTGTTGTCACTTTTTAACGTCGTGCTTTTATTATTCCCACTCCACTGACCAATTAAGCGTAAGCCCCCAGTCTGCAATATCACCGCTGAGGCCTATTGGCATGCCTAACTGTATTTCTTGATCGTCGTCATATTGCCACACCGCACTGAGCGCAATTTGCCATGCATCGTCACTGTTTTCAGTTTGTTCAGTTGAACTTTCTAATTCGTCATTTTCAACCGAGTCGTACCAGCTTAGTTCTACTGCGGTGGCAATCTCAGCTAAATTATACATCCAAGCTACAGCTACTTGATGTGAGCTGTCATCGTCTTCAAACTCAGTAATAAAAGAAGCTTTTAGCTGGTGGTTATATGCCATTTGGCGCAAATAGATGAGATCGAGCTCCCAGCCATCTTCTTGTGAGTCTGCTACATCTTCAGCCGCTGTATCGAAAGACTTCTCCACCGCGATTGATAAATAGTAATCATCTTGCTCTAGTAATCGATATAAAGCACTAAGTTCAATATTGCCAACACCGTTTATGCTGTTGCTACGCTCGGGCTTTATATAAGTATAGGGTAATTCTAAACCTAGGGTCAGCCTTGATGTGATGCCGTATTCTAGTTCAGTAGAAAACATAGACATTTTACTTTGTTCTAAGTCCAGATATTGACTGGATACAGCCCACTGCCACTCTCCAAGTTCTTGGTTATCACCACTGTTACTTAGCAATAACTCTTGTACGAAAGGAGATAAGTTATCTTCGTCAGCATAAGCCGTTGGACTCAAGTTTAAACCGATAACAAACAAGCTAAATAATGCACTTCTATTCATTCTACTTCCTTAAAGCCATTGCCCAATGATTGCTGTTGCTAAAACAGATGTTGGTTAAATTGTTGTTTATAATTGTTTAAAAATCAAACAGTTAATGTCAGTAAATTTTACACTTTTTTTTACCCATAAAGTATACATTTGATTTTACAGGATTTTTTAATAGGTCTAATTTTTGCTACGACATACTCAGCTTTTAAAGCGATTGCATCAAAATTTGGTGACACCAGACAACAGACAACAAAAAAATAGGAAAAGGCATGTTAAGAACAAGCATTACAGCAGCAGTATTGCTGTTTAGTTCTATTGCAAACTCTGCGCTAGTTACACATAACGGTTACACTCTTGACGACCAAACTAACATTATTCAAGGCGACAATATTGAATGGCTACAATGGGATGTCACTGACAATATGTCGGTCGATGCCGCATTAGCCAATGTTGCTAATAGTTACGATGGCGGCGGCTGGACATTGGCGACCAACGCTCAAATGACCAAACTACTAAATGATTTCAACTTTGGTTCAACCATTCCTTGGTTAGCCATTGATGAACTAGTCGTTCAGCAACAAAAAACGCCTGTTGATGCCGATGACATCAATACCGACACAGATCTGCAATTTGTTTCTTTATTTGGCAATACATTTACTGAGTTTCTAAGCGATGCTCCTGCCAATCCTTATTTTTTATCAGGTGCGATCTTTGGCGATCAAAACGATAATCAATACAACACCGCTTTAGTAGCTGATGACTATACCTTGTATGGTGCAGCAAATGCTATTGAAGGCGAAGTAACCGTGCGTGGTAGCTCTATATTAAGTAATGCTTCTCTTAATTACTTAGGTGTCGCTTTAGTTAGAACGACTACGACTACAACTTCAGTATCAGAGCCAAGCTCTTTGTTAGTACTAACTGCTGGTCTATTAGGCCTAATGCGTATACGCCGTACTAATAAATAATGGATTGATAGCTCCAAGGATGGAGACACTATAATTTAACAGCGGTCACAGAGCTTTCTTTGTTTTTCATTTAGTCATGCATTGACGAGCGTTCGTTATTTCAAATTACCCCGTTACCTCATATTACTTGCTAAGTTAACCGTTCATTTGTTTTGACTCTGATATTGAGTTAAAACCAGTAACTCAGTCCAAACTGCAATTGTGACTGGCCAAGATCGGAGTCGAGCCAACTTACATGAGTCGATAAACGGTCTGACAAAGCCAAACTCAAATCCACACCATACGAGTTTAAATCGGCTAAATTTGTTTGCTCTCCAGCTTCTGATAATGGGAATTCTTGGCGGATCACTCGATTATTATTCCTCAGTCGACTGATGGTAAAAGAGCCGTCACTTTGACTTGATAATTCTTTTTCAAACCAGGCTGAAGCTAACCAATCTTTGTTTAGCAACACAAAGCTATAGTCGAAGTTGGCGGCAAAACTATAAATCCATACCGACTCATCAATTTCATGTCGGCCTGCATTGATTGGCCCTAGTTTGATGTTATTGTCCCGAATATATCGTTGTGCTTGCATGTTTTGAGCAACTTGGATATTGCTGGTTTCGTTTCGTTGATCGCCTTGCGTATTGTAGTGAGTTGCCCCTAACTCGAAGTTGACCGACAAGTCGGTTATTGCTTCAGATAAATCCAAGTAGTATTGGCTGGAAAATTCGTAGAAGTTATCTTTATTGTTGTACTCTTGTCGCTCTCTACGATCGACATAGTTGCTTTTATTTGCTCCCATGTGACGTATTCGTATCAGTCGATAGGCAATATCACTTTGGCCAAACGCGGCAGAAAAGGTCCAATTGTTATGGTAATAGTTGGCATAAATTTCGTAACTACTATAAGACAAGTCGTTATCAGAGTCGGTTCTTTGTTCAGTCCAGGAATCCGAGTTGTCGGCTTTACTGATAGCGAAACCAATAAGCCAGTCTTGTTCGCTATAATTAATTTGTACACTGTTGTTAATTGCTGATATTTCATCATCTGCAGGACCTAGCTGAACTGGCTGGCTCAACTCAGAGATTGACCAAGAAACTCCTACATCGGCACTATTGGCGAACCATGGTAATACTGCAGCTGCAGACAATAGTAACAGTCTCATTGATTTGTCCCTTGTTATTTCTGTTTGACTAGGAAAGTGGCTTGGTAACTGTGCGTTAGTTGAGTTTATAAGTCTATATTTTTTCTTTGGCAAATAAAAAGCGAGCCAGAAGCTCGCTATAATGACTTTGAATACAACAAGATAAACTATAACTTTGCGGTATCAACCGTTAAAGTTGTAAGGTGCTGTTCAATGTCTTTAGGTACTGATTGGTATTCTTGGCCACCTAAATGTTTAGCAAAAAAGCGCTCCATTTTTACTAAAAATGCTTGGTTATTAATGCGCTTACTGAAACCATGACCTTCGTCTTTTGCTAAAATGTACTCAACTTCTAAGCCTTTTTGCTGCATTTTTTTAGCAATTTGATCGGACTCGTTTTGTGTCACTCTAGGGTCGTTCGCGCCTTGCACTAGTAAGAGCGGAGTTTTGATTTTATCAACGAAGTTAATTGGCGAACGCGCTTGCATTTTTTCAACATCTTCGGCTACCAAAGGGTCACCTATTGCTGCATACCAATTACCTAAATAAGGTCTGTAGTAATCAGGAAATGAGTTGATCAGGGTAACTAAGCTAGATGGTCCAACAAAAGATACCGATGCTTGGTAAAGTTCAGGTGTAAAAGTGATACCCGACAACGCGGCGTAGCCGCCATATGAACCGCCCATAATACCTAAACGGTTTTTATCAGCTATGCCTTTGTCGACTAAATAATTCGCACCATCCGTTAAATCGTGCTGCATATAACCTGTGCCCCAGTTCTGATTACCTAGGTTATAGAAGGTCTCACCAAATCCTGTGGAAGCTCTAAAGTTTGGTTGTAGAACCGCGTAACCTCTATTTGCTAATAATTGCGCTACTCGGTTGAAGTAACCAGAGTCCAAGGTCCAATGGTCTCTCGCCCAAGGTCCACCATGAGGCAAGATAATCGTTGGTAGGTTTTGTTTTTGCCCCTTTGGTAAGGTCAAGTATGCCTGAATGGTTATACCGTCACGAGCTGGATAAGTGATTGACTGACGTTCGGCTAAATACTCGGCTTTAAGCGTTGGATCTTTTTCTAGCATAAGCTTAAGTGACTTTTTCTGTTCGTCATAAAAATAGATATTGCCTACCTCGACGTCACTGGCTACAGATACTAGCCATTTTCCTGTTTCTTCATCGCGTTGCAGCATGTCTATTTCTACTTGTGAATCGAACTGGTTACGAATGTGTTGCCAGTGCTGTTCTAGTTCTTTATCAAAGAAGTAGTTTTCTTTATAGCCATAGTAGTAACTGATCATGAGCAGTTTACCGTCTTCGTCAAACTCACTAGCGTATACATCAGAGCGAGCGTGCGGATCTTGGTGTACTAGTTTTTTCTCGCCATTGGTCAAATTAACAGAGAGCAAACTTAGCGTATCAAGCTCACCCAAACTTGTTGATAGATATGCGGATTTATTTTCGTCATCGTATTCAACCAGTTCTATTTGCTCACCAACTTCGGTTTTTAACACTAGATCCCACTCGCCGCTCACTTTACTGTAAAGCGCGTAAGAGCCGTCGCCTAAGCCTCCGACACCAACTACCAGCTCACCTTGTTCGTCAGCTAAAAAGGTATGAAACCCGTATTCGTTAATTAACTTAGGCGTTAACTTATTCGTTTGTAAGTTAAGTTGATACACATCTACACGGCCTAGATCATCATGGTTTGCAGCAAAGCTAACAAGCTCTGGCTGCTCATCGTTTTGGCCTATGAAAATGTAGTTACTGTCGTCTTGCTGAGTCAAACGGGTTGTCTTTTTGGCGATAAGTTTTTGCTCAACGCTAGTATGAATTTGGTATATCTGTTGATTTTCGTTACCACCAACATCTTGGCTGAAAAACAGATTTAAGTTGTCCACATCCCAGTAAAAGCTATCAACGGGTTCATCCAACTGGGTAAGTGGATAGGCGTCTTCAATCGTGCCTGAAACAGGCATTACAAAAATATTGCTGATGCCGTTGTAGTTTTGTAACCAAGCTAACCAGTTGGCATCACTTGAAAGTTGCACCTGGCTAATGCTGGTTTCATTGAAGAAGGTCGAGGTCGGCAGCAAAGGAGCAGCATTAGCTTGAGATTGATTTATTGGCTCCAATGTCGTTGCCGAGTTGTTGTTTAAGTCGCTAGGCGTGCAAGCTGCCGCACCAAGGCCAACAGCAACTAAGGTAAATAGAATTTTCAATTTATGATCCAAAACATAGTACTCCTTTTAAAACGTAAAATTAAATTATCACAGTAATTAATTATCGTAAAACAATAATTTTTATCTTTTTTAGAATAATTTCATCGAGTTGGTTATACTGCCTAAAAATTGGAGGGGTTGATGAACAATAAAATTCGTATGATCAGTTGCGGTTTAAAGTGGTCTGTTGTTGGCATGAGTTTGCTTGCTTTTGGCTATATTTTGATTGCTTATGCCGTTCAGGGAGTATTTAACTTTAACTCAGACTCGCCGTTATTTACGGAACTTTGGCAGCTTGAACAGGCAAGTAAAGGTTTGTTGATGCTGACCCGTCTGCCTGCTTTTATACTTTGGTTTTTAATTGTATTTTGGTCTTACCGTTTATTTAGCTATTTTGAGCAGGCAGAGTATTTCTCTGACCGTAGTGTTCGCTGTTATGTTTGGTTGGTTTGGATACAGGCTGCTCTATTGGTGCAAAACATACTAGTTCAGTTAGCTTTAGCTTATTATCATGCTCATTTTTTTGATGATACTGTGATGGCGCTCAACTTAGACTTGAGTCGTTTTTTTACTTTGATACTTATGATCAGCATTGTTCATATTCTAAAAATGGCGCGCCAAGTAGAACTTGAAAATAAAGAGTTTGTGTAACCATGGAGATCATTGTAAACCTAGATGTGATGATGGCTAAACGCAAAGTCAGCTCAAAAGAGTTAGCCAAATCGGTTGGTATCACAGAAGCCAATTTGTCTTTGTTAAAAAGAGGTAAGGTCAAGGGAGTACGTTTTGAAACCTTGGCCGCTATTTGTTCCTATTTAAGTTGCCAGCCCGGTGATATTCTAGAGTTCAGAGAACAAGAAGAGTAATTGCTATACCCAAGACTAGATCTATTTAGTCTTGGTTTACTTCTACATTGATATCACCATCAGACAGTTTAATTTTTAGCTGTTGCTTATCATGCACTTGTTCAACTTTTGAGATCACTTTACCAGCTTGATCTTGAGCAATTGAATAGCCTCGATTAAGCGTTGCAAGTGGACTCACGATATTCAATTTTTCAACGTTTCTTGCAAATTTATGCTGCTGCTGTTGCAAATTCAGCTCTATGCTTTGTTTTAAACGCCGGGCTAAATCTTGCTGTTTACTGTGAGCTTGAGTCAGTTTGTGTTTGGGCGTGTTAGCCAATAGCAATTCTTGTGTCACTGCACTTTGATGCTTTGCTTGTGCAAGCTTGTTATTAATTAAACTAGTCAACTTAAGCTGTAACTCATCGGTTTTTTGCTGCGCTAATTGCACTTGGTGACTTGGGTGCAGCAGCGATAAGGATTTATTTAGTTTGATTAAATCTAACTTACGAGTTTTATGCTGATTGGCATAAGCCATTAATAGTCGAGAATATAGCTGGGTGACTTTATTTACTAATTCTGAATTATCCGATGACACTAGCTCTGCTGCAGCGGAAGGCGTTGGTGCTCGTAAATCGGCAACAAAATCAGAAATACTGACATCAACTTCATGGCCAACGGCACTGATAATTGGTAGTGCTGAATTGTAAATGGTATGGGCTAATGCTTCGTTATTAAAAGGCCAGAGATCTTCTAATGAACCACCACCACGGCCGACAATTAATACATCCACTTCTTGTCGATAATTAGCCGCTTCTATTGCCCAAATTAAGTTATCCGCAGCATGTTCGCCTTGAACCATAGTTGGGTAAATCACCACTTCTGTTTGTGGCGATCGGCGTTCAAGAACGGTAATGATGTCATGCACGGCTGCCCCAGTTGGAGAGGTGATCACACCAACTCGTTTAGGCGATTGCGGAATAGGGCGCTTAACGTCTTGGTCAAACAAACCCATTTGCGCCAGTTTAACTTTTAGCTGTTCGAACTCTTGTTTTAGTAATCCTTCACCAGCGGGTTCCATCATTTCGACGATAAGCTGATAATCACCTCTAGGTTCATAAAGGCTAATTCGACCTCGCACTAGAACTTGTGAACCTTCAGCTATGTTGGCTCTAACGGCACGGTTATTACCTTTGAACATAGCCGCTTTAATTTGGGCTTTTTTGTCTTTTAACGAAAAGTACCAATGACCACTGCTTGCTTTAATGAAGTTAGATATTTCCCCTGTGATCCATACATTTACAAATTCAGCTTCGAGCATAAGTCGAACTTTTTGGTTCAATTCAGAAACTTGAAATATTTTTTGCTGGTTAGTGGCATTCATTATTTGGCTACATGTTCGGTAATTACAGGCAGTCTAGCAATTTCTAAAGGCGCTGTCAGGATGAGAAAATTGTTAAAAATAAGCGTTTTAATCTAATTTCATAAAAAATTAACCAAAAAATATAAAATTATGATTTACCTGTCACCATTTTTAGCCTAAAATGCCGCCGCAACATAATCACCTCCTTCTAACCATTTTGTTAAGGTAAAACTGTATGTTGCGTATCGCTAAAGAAGCTCTAACGTTTGACGACGTATTACTAGTCCCTGGCCACTCGGCTGTACTTCCTCACGAAGCAAATTTAAATACTCGCTTAACTCGAAATATTGAGTTGAACATTCCTATGGTGTCTTCTGCAATGGACACAGTTACTGAAGCTCGCCTAGCGATTGCACTAGCCCAAGAAGGTGGCATTGGCTTTGTTCACAAGAACATGTCAATTGAAGCGCAAGCAAACGAAGTTCGCAAAGTTAAAAAATATGAATCAGGTGTGGTATCTGATCCAGTAACAGTAAACAAAACCATCACTATCGGTGAAGTAATGCATTTATCTGATGAGCATGGCTTCTCTGGTTTCCCAGTTGTTGATGCTGATGGCAACCTTGAAGGTATTGTTACCGGTCGTGACTTACGTTTTGAAACGAACCTAGATAACGCTATCACTTCAGTGATGACACCAAAAGAAAAATTAGTAACGGTTACTGAAAATGCTAACCGTGAAGAAGTGCTTGCACTTATGCATGAGCACAGAATCGAAAAGATCCTTGTTGTTGATAACGCATTTAAACTACAAGGTATGATCACAGTTAAAGATTTCCAAAAAGCAGATGACAAGCCAAATGCATGTAAAGATGAATTAGGTCGTTTACGTGTTGGTGCAGCTGTTGGTGTTGGTGCAGGTACAGATGAACGTATTGCTGCATTAGTCGAAGCTGGTGTTGATGTACTACTTATCGATACATCTCACGGTCACTCGCAAGGCGTATTAGATCGAGTAGCGAAAACTCGTGCTGAATATCCTGAATTAAATATCATTGGTGGTAACGTAGCGACAGCTGAAGGTGCTAAAGCACTAGTTGAAGCGGGCGTTGACGCAGTAAAAGTTGGTATTGGTCCAGGTTCAATTTGTACAACTCGTATCGTTACTGGTTGTGGTGTACCGCAAATTACCGCAATTGCTGATGCAGTTGCAGCGGTTGCAGGTAAAGACATTCCAGTTATCGCAGATGGCGGTATTCGTTTCTCGGGTGACATTGCTAAAGCATTAGTTGCCGGTGCTAGTTGTGTAATGGTTGGTTCAATGTTAGCTGGTACTGAAGAAGCACCAGGTGAAGTTGAGCTATACCAAGGTCGTTACTACAAATCATACCGCGGTATGGGTAGTTTAGGTGCGATGAACCAATCACATGGTTCTTCTGACCGTTACTTCCAAAAGTCAGACAACAAAGAAAAGCTAGTTCCAGAAGGTATCGAAGGCCGTGTTGCATACAAAGGTCCAATCGAAAACATTATCCATCAGCAATTAGGCGGTATCCGCAGTGCTATGGGTCTAACTGGTTGTAAAGACATTGCTGAGCTAAACACTAAACCTCAGTTTGTTCGCGTTACTTCTGCGGGGATGGGTGAATCGCACGTTCACGATGTACAGATCACAAAAGAAGCACCGAATTACCGCTTAGGTTAGTCCTAGACTAAACTAAGAAATCAATTTAAATAAGGTCGGGTTTTCCCGACCTTTATCTATCACTTATCCGTCGGCAATTATCCGACCTACGAATTAGAAGGCTAAAACATGTCAATGACACAAGACATTCACCAGCACAAAATTTTAATTTTAGATTTTGGTTCTCAATACACTCAACTTATCGCTCGTCGCGTTCGAGAAATCGGCGTTTACTGCGAACTTTGGGCTTGGGACGTTACTGAAGAGCAAATCAAAGAATTCAATCCTAACGCTATTATCCTAGCGGGCGGTCCTGAATCAGTAACGGCGGATAACTCTCCAAGAGCGCCTGAGTATGTATTCAATGCAGGAGTTCCTGTATTAGGCATCTGTTACGGTATGCAGACTATGTCTGAGCAACTAGGTGGTTCTGTAGAAGTTTCTATGGAGCGTGAGTTTGGTTACGCTCAAGTTGAAGTGGTATCTGAATCAGAGTTAGTTAAAAACATCGAAGACTCAATTGCAGAAGACGGCAATGCATTATTAGACGTGTGGATGTCACACGGCGACAAAGTAAGTGCAATTCCTAGTGACTTTAAAGTAGTAGCAAAAACTGACAGCTGTCCGTTTGCTATCATGTCGAACGAAGAAAAACGTTTCTACGGTGTTCAATTCCACCCAGAAGTGACTCACACAAAACAAGGCCTTCGTATCTTAGAAAACTTTGTTTGCAACATTGCTGGTTGTGAAAAGCTTTGGACGTCTGCGTCTATCATTGAAGACGCTGTTGCAAAAATCAAAGAGCAAGTTGGTGACGACGAAGTTGTACTTGGTTTATCAGGCGGTGTTGATTCTTCAGTCGTTGCTATGCTTATTAACCGTGCAATTGGCGATAAACTAACATGTGTATTCGTAGATAATGGCTTACTTCGTTTAAACGAAGGTCAGCAAGTTATGGATATGTTTGGTGATCACTTTGGTCTAAACATTGTTCATGTTAACGCAGAACAACGTTTCTTAGACCGTTTAGAAGGTGAAAATGATCCAGAAGCTAAGCGTAAGATCATAGGTAACGTTTTTGTTGAAGTATTCGATGAAGAAGCGGGTAAGTTAGAAAACGCTAAGTGGTTAGCACAAGGTACTATTTACCCTGATGTAATCGAATCAGCGGCGTCTAAAACAGGTAAAGCGCACGTAATTAAGTCGCACCACAATGTAGGAGGTTTACCTGAAGATATGGAACTTGGTTTAGTTGAACCATTACGTGAATTGTTTAAAGACGAAGTGCGTAAAATTGGTCTTGAGCTAGGTTTACCTTATGACATGTTATACCGCCACCCATTCCCTGGTCCTGGTTTAGGTGTTCGTGTTCTAGGTGAAGTAAAGAAAGAATACTGTGACTTATTACGCCGAGCAGACGCTATCTTCATTGAAGAGTTACGCGCTGATGGTTTATACGACAAAGTATCACAAGCATTTACTGTGTTCTTACCAGTTCGTTCAGTTGGTGTTATGGGTGACGGTCGTAAATACGACTGGGTTGTTAGCTTACGTGCAGTAGAGACGATCGACTTTATGACAGCGCATTGGGCACACTTACCATATGACTTCTTAGGTAAAGTATCTAACCGTATTATCAATGAGATTGATGGTATTTCTCGTGTGGTTTATGACATTAGTGGTAAGCCACCTGCAACCATTGAGTGGGAATAACCCATTATCTGGCGAGATAGATAATTGAGAGAAGGCAGCACAAATGTGCTGCCTTCTTAGTTATTGAGGTTCAATTCTCAGAAAATCGACCCCCGCAAAGTAATTACTTGAATTAGCCGCTTTGCCTATCACTGTTAATTTTAAAGTATGGCTGCCTGCTGACAATGTATGAGCACCTAAGCTATGTAACTCAGTAATAACGCCATTGTTGTAGCCATTAAAATCGACACCAGTTAAAGGGGAACCGTCTAGCTCAAACGACAGATTGCCATAGTCGGCTGCTTTGGTGAGGCTAGCTTTTAACTCATAATTACCCGCTGCTGGAACGTTAAAGCTGACTTCCAAGGTATGGCCTATTGCTGTTGTTGGCCAGAATAGTTGGCTGTCAGTACTCCAACCAAAAATTGAATAGTTTTGGATCAGAGTCGATACGCCTGTAGTGGCACCAACAGCAAGTGATTCGCCCTCGAATGTTTCGGTGCTAGGCACTGGACCGCCGTCGGTCATATAAAAGGCTTCAAACTCGCCAATAGTAGTGAATGAGAAGTTAAACCCGGCTACTTGAACAGGTGTGCCGTAAATTCTGACTGCATCACCCCAAGTATCATCAAAAGTGAAACTGTATGTGTTACCACCATTCGCACTTCTAGCATATGGGTAAGCAGGGGAGACAGTTAGGTTTTGTACATCAACCCAAATATCATTTTGTCTGGTTTGCACCTTCAAGCCGCTGGCAAACCAACCACCATCAGCGACATTGATCCCTGTGGTGTAATTCACTTTATTGAAGCCATAAACTTCAGTAAAGGCTATGCCCCAGTAGTCAACAGATTTGGTTCTACCATTCCAACTGTCAGCACTGTTTGAGCCATTCTTTATACCATCGGTCATAATTGATAGGGCGTTGCTGAACTGATCATGGACAAATACAGCCGTTCTGCCTAGACCTGTCTGAGCGATATTATTACTATCATTTTTGCTATTAACTATGTCATCTGCACTTTGGGCCACATGATTTTTCTTAGAGTGCAAAGCGTCTAATGACACATTGAAACCACTAGCAGCTGAATTTTTGCGGCCGTTAAGCACTACTTTAATTTTATGACTACCTGGGGCCAAGCCAACTTTAGTAAACAATGGCACTTGGTTGGAAAAAGCTGAGCTATAACTATCTACATCAGATTGCACTAGTACATCGTCAATATAAACATCGGCCATACCATAGTCGGGGCCTGTAGCACCAATCCATTGTATGTAAGTGCCTTCGAATTCGTATTCAAAATAATCGTTTTGATCATTGGCAATGTGTAGATCTGCTCTGAAGGCACTGCGATAAGCTGGGTAATCATAATAACCAGGGAAGTAGTCCCAGCCAGCGTTGAATTCTATACCAATTTCAGCATTATTTATTTTGATCTCATCAGGTTCTGTAGGAGTTGCTAACGGTGGTAAGTGACTTACATCTGCGGTGTGACCGGCAACCCAGTCAATGCCGCCATATTCATAAGCACCAGCATCCGGCGCAGAACCTACGTAACCATCGGTAATGCCAGTTATTACTCTACCGGCATCAACAGATGGTGAGTTAGTGGTTGGCCTAAACTGAAGTCCGTCGTTACTGCCACCAACAAAGCCGGCGGCTGCCAATGACGCGGTGACGTTATTTTGTATATCGTTACCTTCGTACTGTTTGTCTGATAAATTGTTGTAGGTTTTACTATTGGTCATAGGTTCGTCGAAACGAACGGCATGATTGCCACCAGCGTAATACGCCGTGTTGTTGTAGCTTTGCATATTGTCAGCAGGAACGTTATAGAAGATGGCCTCACCCGATGGGATGTTCCAAAGCACATTATGGTGCAGAACGAAATTTCTCGAACCATTATCTAAATATATGCCAGTTGCAAAGCCCGGATTGGCGTTATCGTGCACCCAGTTATAGGCAATTACAGTGCCTTTGCCATCCGTGATATAGCAGTACGCCACCCCTAAATCTTTGGTCAGTAAGCCAGAAGAGTACATATCGTTATACATAAAACGACTGCTCTCAACATAGTTGAATTGCAGTACCGAGCGACCAGCGTTGTACATAGTATTGGCTAAAATATCGTGATTTTTGCCTAACACTGAAATTACTCCAGCTTCCGTTGCGTTGATGTTGCCTTCGCGCAGAATATTGTTTTTAACTGTATTACTTTCGCCGACAACCGTGACTACGTCACCGTTACTGTACTCAGCAATAGAATTCTTTAAGGTGTTGTTGCTGCCGCCTAAATAGATGCCAACATCATTGGATGTGCTGTCCCACCAAGGAGCAACTTTTACATGGTCGCCATAACCACCGCGATTGTAGACAAAGGTGATCTCAGGATCTGTGTTGACGTATTTAAAATGAGCATCATCAATAATGTTGTAGTGAGCATTTTCCATATTGGCAGAGCCGGCAAAGACATCAATGCCTTCAAAATGAATATGACTCTTACCTTCTAAGTTAAATGCCCATTTACGTTCTGATTTTGCTTCAACATTCAAAGATGATGGATCAACGCCATTCGGAGCCCATAAGTAAAGGTAACCGTTCTCATAGTGCCATTCGTTCGCGGTGTCTAGCTCACTTAGCAAGCCAGTAATAAAATACAAGGAACCACTCGCGGGGACTCGGTGCCAAAAATCAATAAAGGGGGTTGTTATGGTTAAGGTTTTAGAAGCACTGTCGTAATCTGTCACTGTTGAAGTTTGTGCACTCCAATTGATCGAACCACCGCCTCCGGTGTACCAAACTCTCGCACCATTCCAATAGTCGTTAGCACCGTGCAGTTGATTATCTTGGATGATTAAATTAGGTGTTCTGCCGTCGCCCTGAGCACGTCGGCCTGGGCCATCAACAACACCAAGATCATCTAGAGTCAGCTTGTTTAAACTTGTCTTATTTGGCCAGCGAGCTTCAATCATGTCTGCACCATCCACAAAGATCGCGTTCGGATCCCAGCTCAACGGCGCTTTATAGATATTGCCACTGTGGTGGGTCCAATTCGTCACCATCTCGGCACCACTGACAGTAACTTCTTCACCATTATAGGCTCGATAAATTATTGGGTTACCCACTGCACCACTGTTGCCGGGTACAATAGTCTCTCGATAAATGCCAGCCCGGATTTCGACAATATCACCAGCAACTACATTTGCTGACGCCTTTTGAATGGTTTGCCAAGGGGCAGAAAATGAGCCATCACCTGTGGTGTCATTACCACTGGTAGATACGTAGTAAGTTGCAGCAAAAGTTCGTGTTGATAGTAAGACTGATGCTGCGAGCAGACATTGATAAGTTGCCTTACTCAAACTGTGGTTTAACCAGAGTTTCATAGATACTCCTCTCCATTATTTTTTATTATTTTTTTATAGTTTTGCTCTGAATTCTGTTGAACAGAGTCGATGCTTCCAGTGCCTGATAGTTAATTTCTTTCAACTATCAGCAGATGAAAGTATTAGAAGCCTAGTCTCTATTTTTATATTCGCAATGTATATTTACACTTAAAAGTATCTTTTTATTTTCTTTTATAGATAATTTAAGCAGTTAAATAACTTGTATTTTTTGTTTTTTATGTATAAAAGTGCATTTTTATGGGCTTGATCATGAAGTGACACCCATGATTCAGAAGCTTTGCTATAGCTGAAGAGTTGCTAGGCACAAGTAATTGCCTCCTTTATTGTCAGTTAATTTTTCTTTAACCCCAATTTAACTCCTCTGGGGATAAACTCGCCGGGAAAATAACTAAATATCTACAGGAAACGATCATGCAAGAGACAACAAACGCATTATCAAAAGTGACAATCAGGCTTCACTGGTTAATTGCTGCCCTAATGATTGGATTATTAGGCACGGGTTATTACATGGAAACAAATGGCGTTTATGCGCTTTATGATTGGCATAAATCATTTGGTATTGTGGTGTTCACTTTTGCTATATGGCGCATCGTGTGGCGCATTAAAAAAGGCTGGCCTAGTGCACTTAGCGATAGCAACAAGTTTGAACTTATTGCAGCTAAAGTTGTTCATTGGCTACTTATTACAAGTACGGTTTTATACCCTATTTCAGGTTTTATGATGTCGGGTGCTGGTGGTCATGGAATACCATTTTTCGGTATGTATTTATTACCTAAACTAGCGAAAGATGATCCACTTAAAAGTTCTGAGTTATTGGGGTCTATATCTGAATTGGGTTCCGCATTACATGGTTTAATGTTCTGGGCTTTAGTCGCTATCATTGCCTTGCATATTGTTGGTGCATTGAAACACCACTTTATTTACAAAGATGGCACTATTAAAAGAATGTTAGGTCGTTGATTTAATTGCAACAGATAAAAAAAGAGCTAAGTGTAAACTTAGCTCTTTCATTGTATTAACTAGCTCGGTCTAGGTTATTAATTTCGCTTCTTAAATCGTATTTCTCATCAGTAACGATTTTCTCTAGTACTGCAACACGCTCTTTCAGTGCATTAAGCTCTGCCAATAATTGTTCATCCACTTTATTATTTTGTTTTTTCAGCTGTAATTTAACGTGTTGCTCGTAGGCTGAATAAAGCAACCCTCCGACGATTGAAACAATAATAACGACCATTAATGAAGTAGGCATAGCGTTTTCCTTTTTATCTTTAACTGTTACAGAATAGCTTAGCGCTATCCAAATTACATAATTTCCGCTGATAAAATAACCAATATCTATGCCAATAGCTAACCTTATGAAATTGCTAGTAAATGCAACTATTGCCTATGTTTTCTTTGTGAAATTAACCTACCTTTGGCTTAAATGACGAATGTTTACCAATTCGCAGTCTTGGCAAATTAACTGGTTTTGTATTGTTTGCGAAACTCACTTGGTGTCATACCGAGTTCTTTTTTAAACGCTTTGTAAAAAGAAGAGCGAGCGTTAAACCCTGTTGCATAGGCAATGTTAAGGACGGTGTCGTCACCTTCTACTATTTGTTGCTTTGCTTGTTTGATTCGCCAGTGATTAACAAAGTCAAAAAAGTTCATTTTTAGCCCTTGGTTCAAAGCCTGTGATACGTAGTTAGGCGATATTGCAGTCTGACTCGAAAGTTTTTGTAAAGATAACTCGGGGTCTAAAAATAGTTTTTGCTCTTGCATTGCTTGATTTACTTTTGCGCTGATACGCTGGATGTCTTGCTCAGTCAAAGCAGAACGTTGGTATTTTTTGTCTTGATTGTCGTTACTAGGTGTAGCGAGAAATGTCTTATTATTAGCAAAAGCGGATTCTTGCTTTAAACCAAAAAAAGCGACACTCCATATAAGTATTAACGAGATAAATGCAGCCACTTCGACCTTGAACAAAACGTGGTCAAATAAACTAGAAGCAAAGGCTGTTAATAGCGCCAGCAGCCAGCTAATGATGCCTGCAAACATCAGCCAATTTACCCAATATAAGGTTTTATTGTCGCAATTTGATAATTCGTCTTTTAATACCTGCCTATATTCACGTAGCGATATAGTGATACGAGCTGTGGTATACGCGCATTGCACCAGCCAAGCTAACATCATAACTAACATGCCGATACTCGTCGCAATTGCAAGGGGACCAGTAACGGCTTGATCTGTAATAAATATGGCTTGGTGGGTTGCACTTGGTAGAGTTGCAATAAGCACTGACAGCATGCTGGCAGGAACGACGAGCCAGAATAGTTTTAAGCTCTGCTTATCAATGGGTACCGCCGCTTTTGAAGTTATTTTTGTTACGTAAATCAACAGGGCTGGGCAAACAATAAAAAGTGCAGGGAAAGCTAAGACAGTATACAAGCGGTACCAATCTGGCAGAAATTGCTGCACCTCTGAATTTATCGCCAAAGCACCACAGGCTAATAAAAATAAGGCTAAAGGTCGCGCCCCTGAATTCCTTTTTTTTCTAGTTAATAAAACGGGTATTGCTAGAAAAATTTGACCTAAGGTCATTAAGGTAAAGGCGGTTAATATTGTCTCGTTCAAGGCTTTTTCCTTACTGCTGCGAACAAGCCTATTTGAACAAGAAGGAGACAGATTTGCCAGTTTAAGTTTGTAAGAAAAACTGTCTTTGCTTTTACTCTCGGACGATTTAACCCTCGGTACTCTATAAGTTAATTAAAGCAAGGGAGTGCCAATGAGCTTTAACGGCGCAAGTGGCTGGGAATGCCGTCGAAAAATAACAGTTAAGTTTAAGAGTATAAAAATGGAGTACTAATGAATATAAACGAGAGCGTTACGTCGTCTTTTCAGGACTTTGAAATAAATGTAAAAATAAAATTAGCCATGTTATGGACTGCTATCATGTTTTGCTATGTGTATGGAGACTATATTGAACTTCATGTGCCAGGTGTACTTGCCGAAGCAATGCAAGCGAGCACAACGCAAATGGAATTTTTTGCTGTTGCACTATTAATGTGTATTCCCAGTTTGATGATATTTTTTAGTTTAGTACTCAAGCCCGTGCTCAATCGATGGCTCAATATGTTAGTGCCAAGCGCTTATATTATTTTATTGGTTGCACTTAACTTAGAAACTGGTTGGATATATTACTTATTCTTAACTGCAACTGAGATTATCTTGTCGCTAGCAACTATTTGGTATGCTTGGAATTGGCCTAAAAGTTCTCAGTAAAGCAAACTGTGTATAGAGCAATTAGGGGCTTTTAACTTAGCCTCTATGCTAGTGACTGCTATCGTGTTTAATATCGGTTTTTGCTAGCACTTTTTCAATTTCACCATTGCTCAAAAATTGCTGCAAATTATTAGACAGTTGCTCTCGGTACTGATAGATAAAGCTATTCTTTGACAGCGCTAGATGAACACCTACTTGCTTATCATAGCTATATGGGTTGGGTATTATTTGATCTTGATACTCAATATTTTGTTGTAACCATGGCGCTAGTGAGTCTTGGCGCTCAATGAAAGTATCGATACGTTTCTTTAGTAATAAGTCGAGTAATAGTTGGTTAGAGGTAACCGAAACTTTCGTTAATTCTTGGTCGTTATCAAAGTCGGGGAAGTAGGCGCTACCGCGAATTGTCCCTACCACTAGCCCTGTAAGATCTTCGTACTGATTAATTTGAATGGCTCTAGACTTCAAAGTGTAAAACTGCAAAGGAAAATGCTGAATAGTGTAAGGCTGATCTAGAAAAGCATAATCTTGCTCTCTGGCTTTGGTGCGTTTTACACCAAATATCATGTCAGCTTCTCCCTTTTTAACTAACGACATACAACGGATAAAAGGGCAAGAAAGAAAGGTTACATCGGCATTGATGCTGTTGGCAAAAAGATGGGCTAAGTCAATATTTTCACCAATGAATTTACCATCTTTTAATTCGGCAAATGGTGGCTCTTGATATACAGCAACACGCACAGTTTGTGCTTGGACATGGAGAAATAGACTGCTGCATAAAATAAATAAGAAAGTTAGATCTTTAACAAACATCATATTATCGACTTCATTATTACAAAGACACGCTCATCACATTGAGACTGACTTTTAAAAAACCGGATAAAGATCCCTCTTAATTCGCTCAACTCTACCGAGTTGTGGTGCTTAGTATACCGCAAACTAATAGGCTTGGTTATTATTTAATGTAGATCCAGTTATCAAGTCTGTCGACTAATCCCTTATATGTTATGCTCTGCACTAATTAAACTAGCTAAAAATAGTATCCCGTGACAATTGAAAAAGACGATAACTACTGGATGCAGTATGCATTAGAGTTAGCCGATAAAGCGCAACAACAAGGGGAGATCCCTGTAGGGGCGGTAATAGTAAAAGATGATGAAGTGATTGGCGAAGGTTGGAATCAATCAATAACTTTGAACGATCCAACGGCTCATGCTGAAGTGATGGCGATCAGAGATGCAGGACAGCGAATTGAAAATTATCGGCTGATAAACTCAACATTATATGTGACATTAGAGCCTTGCCCTATGTGTGCAGGCGCTTTAGTTCACAGTCGTATTTGGCGCATTGTATTTGGCGCGTCAGATGCAAAAACAGGTGCAGCAGGCAGTATTATGAATGTTGTTAACCATGATAAATTAAACCACCAACTTGATGTTACTGCTGGCGTATGTGCAGAACAGTGCAGCAGTAAGATCTCTAATTTCTTTAAGATGCGACGAGCAGAGAAAAAGCAGCAAAAGCAACAATCTGAAAAAATGCGTTAATTTTTCTTGTTGTTTTAAATGATATGTTATATCGTAATTTCGTAAGCTTGAATTGAATGTTTTATCTGTGTAAGCATTAGGCTTTCCTTTTATTACAATTTGGTTAAATAAACATTGACCCAACAGCAAATGTGAATGTTTTATTACCTTTATTCGCACAATATGACAAAGCGCATATTGTGCTTTTTTTCGTTACATCAAAAAGTCACGCCAGTGCCTCTTTCCATTCATAAAACCTTGGTAAAAATTGTCTCGCATTTAGCTCAATATCGTTTTTGATCCTTGTTGCTGTTCAAGTATCAATGGGCTGAATTGTTTTAAAACAACCAAAATTCAATTCAAGGAAACACAATGAAACTGTTCACGCCAACAATGACGGCAGCAGTATTAGCAATGACTTTTAGCTCATTTACTTTTGCTGATGTGCTACCGGGCAAACAAACAAGCTCAACTTGGTTCACCGACGGTGCAGCTAAAGTGGCGGCGAAGTATTCTACTAATAACAAAACAAAAGCAAAAAATGTCATCTTGTTTGTTGGTGATGGCATGGGCATTTCTACGCTAACGGCTGCTCGTATCTTAGAAGGCCAACAAAGAGGCAATACTGGTGAAGAAGGTTACCTGAGTTTTGAAAAATTCCCATACTCAGCGCAAGTGAAAACCTACAACGTAGATGCGCAAACACCAGATTCTGCAGGTACTATGACTGCAATGATCTCTGGGGTTAAAACAGATGCAGGTGTTATTGGTGTTGACGAAGATGTTGTTCGCGGTACATGTGCATCAGTTAAAGGCAATGAGTTAGTAACGGCAATTGAACTTGCTGAAATTCAAGGTTTATCAACGGGCGTTTTATCTACAGCACGTATTACCCATGCAACCCCGGCGGCGACATATGCAAAATCGGCAGATCGCAACTGGGAAGATATTTCTGATATGAAAATCGACGACAACCCAGAGCGTGCAAACTGTGAAGATATTGCATCTCAGTTAGTAAATTTTGAGAAGAATTTAGAGCAACGCTTTATGGGCGTAGATGTTGATGGTATTGACGTAGTGATGGGCGGTGGTCGTCGTCACTTCTTGCCAAAAGACGAAGCGGCAAACTCAGCAGATGCGTCAAGCAGCGTTGAAGGTGACAGAACCGACGGTCGTAACCTAGTGACAGAATGGCAAAGCATGTACCAAAACGGTACTTATGTGATGGATCAAACGGGTTTCGATGCAATTGATCCGGCAACAACAGAAAAAGTTTTTGGTTTATTCAATGAATCGCATATGTCTTATGAAGCCGATCGTGGCAATGATATTGCTGGTGAACCAAGCTTAAGCGAAATGACGGCTAAAGCTATCGATATTTTAGATAATAACGACAAAGGTTTCTTATTAGTCGTAGAGTCAGGTCGAATTGACCACGGTCACCATGCTGGTAATGCTTATAACGCGTTATCTGACACGGTGGAATTTGCAAAGGCTGTACAAGCAGCCGTTGATGCAACTTCTGCAGAAGACACCTTAATTTTAGTTACTGCTGACCACAGCCACGTATTCACAATTGCAGGTTACCCAAAACGTGGTAATCCAATCCTAGGTAAAGTTGTTGGTGTTGGTTCAACAGAACCAAGTCTGGCTTTAGATAACAAACCATACACAACCGTTGGTTACGCTAATGGTCGAGGTTTTCACGATTTAGGTGCAGAAACTGATGCCGATGCGGTTTACGGTTTAGACTCAGTTGCTGGCCGTGCTGACTTAACTAGCATTGATACTCAAACTGCTGGTTTCCACCAAGAAGCTATTGTTCCAACAAGCTCAGAAACACATGCTGGTGAAGACATTTCTCTACACGCATCAGGCCCAGGTTCACAACTTGCTCAAGGCGTTGTTGAGCAAAGCGTCGTGTTCCACCTAATCAATCAAGCACTGGATCTAATTAAGGAATAATAACAATGAAAACGAATACTAAATTAACTTTGTTAGCCGCTGCTTTATCTTCAGTTCTAGCAGGTTGTAGTGGTGATGATGGTCGCAATGGCACTAATGGCGCTGACGGCACCAATGGTTTAACAAGTTTGGTAAACCAAACAGCACTAGCTGTGGGCAACGCCAATTGCCGCAATGGTGGCGTACAAGTTGACTCTGGCGTTGATACTAACTCTGATGGCACTTTAGCTGCGAGTGAAGTTACCGCGACAGAATATGTTTGTGCTGCACCAAAAACACAGCTGTCTTCATTAGACGTCGATGTAACTACTTCAAACGCTTGGTTTACTGCAGGCGAGGGTAAGGTACAGCAAGCAAAAGCAAACAACTCACTACAAGCTCAATTAGGCCAAGCAAAAAATGTGATTTTATTTGTTGGTGATGGCATGGGCGTTTCAACGGTAACAGCTGCTCGTATTCTTGAAGGCCAAACTATGGGCAAGATGGGTGAAGAGCATCAGCTAAGCTTTGAAAAGTTCAGCTACTCAGGCTTCTCAAAAACTTACAATACTGATGCACAAACTCCAGACTCTGCAGGCACGGCAACAGCTTTAGTTACAGGTGTGAAAACGGACATCGGTGTACTTGGTGTACATGAAGATGTTCAACGTGGCGTATGTGCAAGTGTTGCAGGTAATGAGTTAGTGACAGCATTAGAATTAGCAGAGATTGCTGGTAAGTCGACAGGTGTTGTGTCAACAGCTCGCATTACTCACGCTACGCCTGCAGCTACTTATGCCAAGTCAGCTAACCGGGGCTGGGAAGATATTTCAGATATGGATATTGCCAATAACCCAGAACGTGCAGCTTGTGAAGATATCGCATCACAGTTAGTAAACTTTGAAACTAATTTAGAAGCTAGGTTCTCTGGTCTTGATGTAGATGGCATTGAAGTTGTAATGGGCGGTGGCCGTCGTCACTTCTTACCTAAAGATGCGGCATTCAACTCAGCAGATGCTTCAAGCAGTGTTGAAGGTGATCGTACTGATGGCCGTGATTTAACCGCAGAATGGCAAGCAAAATACCCAACTGGTCAATACGTTATGGACCAAACAGGCTTTGACGCTATTGATACTGAAAATACCGATAGAGTATTTGGCTTATTTAATGAGTCTCATATGCAGTATGAAGCTGACCGTAAAAACGATATTGCAGGCGAGCCAAGCTTGAGTGAGATGACGGCTACCGCAATTGACGTGTTAGATAATAACAAAGATGGTTTCTTCCTAATGGTTGAATCTGGTCGTATTGACCACGGTCACCATGCGGGCAGTGCATACAGCGCACTAACGGATACAATTGAGTTTGCTAAAGCTGTACAAGCGGCGGTTGATGCAACAGATATGGAAGACACCTTAATTATTGTAACCGCTGACCACAGTCATGTATTTACCATAGCGGGCTATCCAAAACGTGGTAACCCAATTTTAGGTAAAGTTGTGAGTATTGGTAGTACAGAGCCTCGCTTAGCATCTGACAACATGCCATATACCACAGTTGGTTACACTAATGGCTTAGGTTTCCGTAACTTTGGTGACCAAACTAACGCTGACGCTTCATACGCAGTTGCTCCGGCAGCAGATGAAATCGTAGGTGCCGATACTTTTGTTTCTTCTGGTGGCTCTACGGCGGTGACAGGTCGAGTCGACTTGACTGCTATTGATACAACTTCAGCTGGCTTCCACCAAGAAGCGGTTATTCCAACTAGCTCTGAAACTCATGCTGGTGAAGATGTTGGAGTTTATGCAATGGGACCAGGTGCGCATTTAGTTACAGGTACGCATGAACAAAGTTTAGTGTTCCATGTAATGAACAAAGCGGCAAACTTGGTTGAAAAAGCGAACGCTAAATTACCATAGCGAATAAGAATAGGGGTTAGCGTAACAGCTAACTCCTTTTCTATTTTAGATAGGAATAATTATGAAAAAGCAGTTGTTAACTCTAGCTTTGCTGATTAGTGGTCAAAGCTTCGCCCAAGATTGTAGTGAGCAGTTCGAAGCAAAATATAAGATCCAGCAAAATGATAAAGAGCTTAGCTTAAATGTATGGCGAAATAGCTCAGCGGTGGCATATCAAAACTCTAACTCTAGCGTTACTGATCACTGGACTAGCTCTGCAAAACAAAGACTAAAATTAGTGAGACTATTTGACGCTCATCGTCGTGGTATCGAGTATGAAGCAAAGCATTATGGTAGTAAGATCACATGGCAAAACCTGTTTCATAAATTTGAACCACAACGTTTGACTCAAATGAAGCTAGTTAATACCTCAGGCCAAGGTTGTGACAAAGTCGAAACGTATACTCAAAACCAACAGGGACAAGAAATCGAAGTTCAATGGCTGACGCAATATCAATTAGCTAAAACCATAGCGGTAAAAAGTAACAACAAGTCGGTGGTTTGGACGCTTGTTGAATTAAATACAGATGCAAAAGAAGTATCTGAGCAGTTTGCTATGTGGGATAACTATCATTTAACCGACTACGTCGATATTGGCGATAATGAGTCCGATCCTTTCTTAGCCAAAATGATCAACATGGGTTTTGTTCAAGGTGGTGCTTCAGGTTTTTATGACTCTAAAGGCAACCAATTATCTGGCCACGGTCATCACCATCATTAACGATAGCATCAAATCATGGGGCTAATATTTGCTAGTCTGATCCAGTACCACATGCTTTTTCATTGAAGCAAGGGTTACTGTGATCTGACGGTGGGTAATGATTAGCTATATAGATTAACTGAACTAGTGCCTGTAACAGGCGCAGGTATTAAGAGTAGATAGTTGAGCAGTCTAAGCTCATAGGTATTTGCTTAATGCGAGTTTGCACTAGCTTACGTTTGCGCACACCTCTAGCACAGCGGCGGCGAGTTGCGCTTGAATTTAATTTGGTACGGTTAAGTCTATTGACTCTTCTTCTTCTCAATTCGATATGCTCCGATAGTATTTGTTTAAGATTGTATCTATATATTGTGGCAGGAGTATGACATTTAAACTCCTTGGAGTAATTGGCTTGTAAGTTTTCGCGTTATTAAAACTGAATTACAAAGCCAATTGAGGATGAGCTTGTTGGTTGGCTTGTTGTTGTTTATTTTCAACCAATTCTTGCTCTGTTTGCTTTTGATCTAACCAGACCAAGGTGTCGTAATAGCGACGAATATTAGCAACATAGTTGACTGCCTCATCGCCTCTGGCAAAGCCATACCTAGTTTTCTTATAATAACGTTTTTGGCGTAATAAGGGTAGGTATCGTTTTACATCAACCCACTTGTCTGGGTCACCACCTTGTTGTGAAGTAATTCTTCTCGCGTCTTGTACATGGCCCCAGCCAACATTATAAGCGGCGAGGGCAAACCAAGGTTTATCATGTTCAGAAATTCTAGCAGGCACGCGCTTGAGTAGTTTTTTCATATACACCGAGCCACCACGAATATTATCTTCGGCGTCTAAGCGACTTTTTACCCCATATTGTCTAGCCGTTGGCTGAGTTAGCATCATTATGCCTCTCACACCAGTAGGAGACTTTGCTCTAGGATCCCAATGGGACTCTTGATAACTTTGTGCGGCTAACAAACGCCAGTCGATATCGCCTGAATACTGCTCGAACCAAGGTTGATATTTAGGTAGAACTCGATCAACCGCCTTCATAAATAAACGTGTGTCGACGTAGTTAAATTGCTCAACATGACCGAAGTATCTGTCTTCTAATGCAACCAAGTCACCGCTGGAATTCATTTCACCAAAGAAGTCGATCAAGATGGCATACAAGGAGTCATCATTATCTTTGGGTAATAACCAACTTAATGATTGCTCTTTATCAAGAGTAAATGCCACGCTTATATCTGGAAAGTAGCGCCTGACAATAGACAAGTTATGGGAGTCAGCAACGGTGAAGTCGACGCTTCCGTCCATTAACATTTCTAGTAGTTCATTTGGATCTGCATTGGTCGACACTTCAATTTGCATATCCGGGTAATCTTCCTGATATTCAACGAGCTTATCCAAATGACTGGTTTGTGGTGCAACAGAGACAACACCTTCTACTTCACTAAAACTTCTAGGTCTTCGTTTGCCCTGCTTATAAACCAGTTTTTGGCTTATTTGTAAATAAGGTGGAGAAAACCTAAATTTATCGGCCCTCTCGTCAGTGTGGGCTAGGCCGCCAACTAACATATCAACTTGACCGTTTTCTAATTTGGGCAATAGTTCTGCCACGTGATAACTAGGAATCAGCTCAAGCTCAACATCTAGATATTGAGCAAAGCGTTGTACTAAATCGTGTTCAAAGCCCGCAGGGCCGTCAATATCAACGTAATAACTGGTTGGATTAAATAAGATACCGACGGTAAGTTTGTCGTCATTTTTAATTTGGACAAGTTTGCTTTGTTCTGGTTTTGGCTGACAGGCGGAAATAAAGGCGAGCAATAGCGAAGCCATCATTAATCGAAGCCCATATCCTATGACAGTTAATGTTGAGGGTGTTTTTTTCTTGTCCATCACTGCCATTTATAGCAAAAGAACGCAAAATCGTCATCCGCTTGTTTGTTATAAAATGTTATTTTCAAACGACAAATTTGCGCCAAGTCCTTACCTGCAAAGCGATGCGAGCTAACAAAATTATTTGTAGTTTTTTTTCTTGAAATTATGCCTTTTTGGATCATTGAAACACTGGTCAAACTTTCGCAACATTTACTCAGAATAACCTGTATCTCAAAGGGGATTGTGTATATAATGCGCGCCTGATTTTACTTTCGTGCAAGCAATCGAACTAAGATTCGGTTCCAACTACTAAATGGTGAATTGGCATATGTTAATCCTTCGTGGTGCCCCAGCTCTATCCGACTTCCGTATTAACAAATACTTAAAAGCTTTTGCTGATAAGGGTTTAGATGTCAAAGACATCTATGCGGAATACTCTCACTTTGCTGACGTTTCAGCACAACTTTCAACAGACGAACTCGACAAGCTCAACGCTTTATTAAAATACGGTCCGTCCATCGCCGAGCATGACGCTGAAGGTGAATTATTTTTAGTAACACCAAGACCTGGAACCATTTCTCCTTGGTCAACAAAGGCAACGAACATTGCCAACAACTGTGGTTTAGATAAAGTTAAGCGTGTAGAACGTGGCATTGCTTTTTATGTAGTCGGTAACGACCTAGACAGAGACGCAATCGCTAGCGAATTACATGACCGTATGACGGAATCGGTATTTGCTGAACTAACTCAAGCATCTAGCTTATTCATTGAAGAGCAGCCGAAAGAATTCACCTCTGTTGATATTCTAGCAGGTGGCCGTGAAGCGTTAGCATCTGCGAATATTAAAATGGGCTTAGCATTAGCCGACGACGAGATTGATTATCTTGTTGAGAACTTCCAAAAGTTAGGCCGTAACCCTAACGACATCGAATTATACATGTTCGCACAAGCAAACTCTGAGCATTGTCGTCACAAGATCTTCAACGCAGATTGGACAATTGATGGTAAAGAACAGCCAAAATCACTGTTCAAAATGATCAAAAATACGTTTGAGCACAACAGCGAGTACGTTACTTCAGCTTATAAAGATAACGCTGCGGTAATGCACGGCAGTGAAGCAGGTCGATTCTTTGCTGATCCTGCATCAAGCGAATATAAATTCCACCACGAAAATATCGACATTCTAATGAAGGTTGAGACTCACAACCACCCAACAGCTATTTCACCTTTCCCAGGTGCAGCTACGGGGTCTGGTGGTGAAATTCGTGACGAAGGTGCAACAGGTCGTGGTTCTAAGCCTAAAGCTGGCTTAGTTGGTTTCACCGTATCTAACTTACGTATTCCAGGTTTTGAACAACCGTGGGAAATTAACTACGGCAAGCCTTCTCGTATCGTTAATGCATTAGACATTATGGTTGAAGGCCCGTTAGGTGGTGCAGCGTTTAACAACGAGTTTGGTCGTCCTAACATCTTAGGCTACTTCCGTACTTATGAAGACAAAGTAAACAGCTTCAACGGTGAAGAAGTTCGTGGTTATCACAAGCCAATCATGCTTGCTGGTGGTTTAGGTAATATCCGTCGTGAACACACTGAAAAGGGTGTTATTCCTGTAGGTGCTAAGTTAATCGCACTTGGTGGCCCAGCAATGAACATTGGTTTAGGTGGCGGTGCTGCTTCATCAATGGCATCTGGTCAATCAAACGAAGATTTAGACTTTGCATCAGTACAACGTGAAAACCCAGAAATGGAACGTCGTTGTCAGGAAGTTATCGATAAATGTTGGCAATTAGGCGATGACAACCCAATCGCATTTATCCACGATGTGGGCGCCGGTGGTCTTTCAAACGCTTTCCCTGAATTAGTTAATGACGGCGAGCGCGGTGGTGTATTCGAACTTCGTAACGTACCAAATGATGAACCAGGTATGTCGCCTTTAGAGATCTGGTGTAACGAATCTCAAGAACGTTATGTATTAGCGGTAGCGCCAGAAAACTTAGAAAAATTTGAAGCCTTATGTCAGCGTGAGCGTGCTCAATACGCTGTAATTGGTGAAGCAACAGAAGAGCGTCATTTAACGCTTACTGATGAACACTTCGACAACAAACCTATCGACTCTACCACTAGATGTATTACTAGGTAAGCCGCCTAAAATGCACCGTAATGTTGAGTCTGCTACAACAGCTGGCACTGAGTTTGACTTAAGCAAAGTTGAATTGAACGATGCTGCAGAGCGTCTTATTGCGCCTTCCAACAATTGCTGAAAAGACTTTCTTAGTTACTATCGGTGACCGAAGCGTTACTGGTATGGTTTCACGTGACCAAATGGTTGGCCCTTGGCAGGTTCCAGTTGCTGACGTAGCAGTAACTTCTGCTTCTTTAGACAGCTACTTTGGTGAAGCGATGGCTATGGGTGAGCGTACACCAATTGCACTATTAAACTACGGCGCATCTGCACGTATGGCGGTAGCAGAAGTCAATTACTAACATTGCAGCGTCTGATATCGGTGATCGAAATGAAGCGTATCAAGATGTCAGCAAACTGGATGGCCGCAGCGGGTCACCCAGGTGAAGATGCTGGTCTTTACGAGGCGGTTAAAGCCGTTGGTGAAGAGCTATGTCCAGCATTAGACATCACTATTCCAGTTGGTAAAGACTCAATGTCGATGAAGACTAAGTGGGAAGATGAAGATGCCCTTACTGGTGAAAAGAAAGACAAGTCAGTTACTGCGCCTTTATCACTAGTTATCACAGCATTTGCTCGCGTAGAAGATGTTCGCAACACACTAACGCCTCAGCTTCGCACAGACAAAGGCGAGACTTCGTTAATCCTTATCGACTTAGGTAACAAGCAAAACCGTATGGGCGCAAGCTGTTTAGCTCAGGTATACAACGAATTAGGTACTTCTGTTCCTGACGTTGATTCGCCAGAGTTATTAAAAGGTTTCTTCAACTCAGTTCAAGCGTTAATTAAAGACAATAAGTTAATGGCTTACCATGACAGATCAGACGGTGGTTTATTCACTACTGTTGCTGAAATGGCGTTCGCTGGTAAAGCTGGTGCAGAAGTTAACTTAGACGGTTTAGGCGAAGACGCTACATCTATCTTATTCTCAGAAGAATTAGGTGCAGTTGTTCAAGTAGCTAAAGCAGATGAAGCAGCAGTACTTGCAGTATTAGCAGATAACGGTCTTGCAGACATGAGTCACGTGATTGGTTCGGTAACTACACAAGACAAAGTAAGCTTTAGCATGGGCGGTGAAACCGTACTTGAAAATACACGTACTCATTACCGTACTGTTTGGGCTGAAACTACGTTCCAAATGCAATCAATGCGTGACAACCCAGAATGTGCAAAACAAGAGTTTGACGCTAAGTTCAACGTTGACGACAAAGGTCTAAACGTTAACTTAACATACGACTTAAACGAAGATGTAGCGGCTAAAGCTATTGCTTCAGCGTCAACTAAGCCTCGTGTAGCTATCTTACGTGAGCAAGGTGTTAACTCTCACGTTGAGATGGCAGCTGCGTTTACTCGTGCTGGTTTTGAAGCTATCGATGTACATATGAGTGATTTACAAGACCAACGTGTTGATCTTGAAAGATTTCACAGGCTTAGTTGCTTGTGGTGGTTTCTCTTACGGTGACGTACTTGGTGCTGGTGAAGGTTGGGCGAAATCAATCCTATTTAACGATAGACTTCGTGCTATGTTCAAAGACTTCTTCCACCGTGAAAATACTTTCTCTTAGGTGTTTGTAACGGTTGTCAGATGATGTCTAACTTACGCGAGCTTATCCCTGGTGCAGATGCACTGGCCACGTTTTGTAACGAACAAGTCAGAGCGTTTTGAAGCTCGTTTCTCACTAGTAGAAATCCAAGAGTCTAACTCTGTATTCTTCTCAGATATGGCTGGCTCTCGCATGCCAATCGCTGTTTCTCACGGTGAAGGTCGTGCAGAGTTTGCTGCTGAAGTCAGCTGTTAGGCGCGGCTCTACGCTTCAGGTACTGTTGCTATGCGTTACGTCAACAACAGCGGCGAGTTCACAGAAACCTACCCAGCAAACCCTAATGGTTCGCCAGAAGGTATTACGTCATTAACTACTACTGATGGCCGTGCAACTATCATGATGCCTCACCCTGAGCGTGTATTCCGCACAGTGAGCAACTCATGGCACCCAGACGAGTGGAAAGAAGACTCACCTTGGATGAGAATGTTCCGCAACGCACGTAAGTGGGTTGGTTAATTTCTGCAATTCAAGCAAGAATTGAAAAAGGGTAGCGAAAGCTACCCTTTTTTTTTCTTCATTATTTCTCCTTATTTCTTGGAACCTTTAATTTCTCTAGGCTAAGACACTTGTAAGGTGTTTTTATAGTGTTTATAACTCACATTGTTCTTTGTTTTTATTTGTTTTATTTATATAAGTTTATGAAATGTGAGGGAAATGTGAGGTCTGTTTAGTGATAATTTTGTTGCACGAATGGATTCCTTTATTACTATTTTTTATGTTCCTCAATAAATAACAAAACTTTAAAGGGTGTAAAAAATGAAAAAAGTTATTCTTGCAAGCATTACAATTGCATTGACGTTATTCTCAGCATTCAGTGAAGCGGGTCGTATTCGTCTTTACAATGCTTCAGCTTTCCAAGTTGATTTAAGATGTTACGCGAAATCAGATACGGCACGTTGGTTCCCACAGGATGAAACTACTGTTAGTAGTAAACACAACGATTATTGTAAATG
>CBDAVN010000040.1:0-81241 GCA_965200905.1 Psychrosphaera sp. | reverse complement strand
GTTTTTATAGTGTTTATAACTCACATTGTTCTTTGTTTTTATTTGTTTTATTTATATAAGTTTATGAAATGTGAGGGAAATGTGAGGTCTGTTTAGTGATAATTTTGTTGCACGAATGGATTCCTTTATTACTATTTTTTATGTTCCTCAATAAATAACAAAACTTTAAAGGGTGTAAAAAATGAAAAAAGTTATTCTTGCAAGCATTACAATTGCATTGACGTTATTCTCAGCATTCAGTGAAGCGGGTCGTATTCGTCTTTACAATGCTTCAGCTTTCCAAGTTGATTTAAGATGTTACGCGAAATCAGATACGGCACGTTGGTTCCCACAGGATGAAACTACTGTTAGTAGTAAACACAACGATTATTGTAAATGCTCTAATACAAACTATTGTTCAGTTTTAGTTGGAAATGGTTGGAGTGATCATAGTTGGGCCAGCGGTGTGCTCCAAACTACATCGGTAACTTACGCAAATGGTAACGGTAAAGCTTATATATATACTTGTAGCACTGGTAACCATATTGAAGACTGTAGTCAGGGTCAGTCATCTCTTCACCAAGTTGGTCATGATCCAGACTATGGCTTTTGTCCAGCACTAATTAACCATGGCTTAATCACTTCTATAAGTAAAGATAATGACTATGCTGGTTGTGCTAACTGGAACGGCAAAATCGATAAGCGTGTAGACTTACCAGATAATAGCTAAGTAAATACTTTGAGGAACAGCAGCTAATGTTTAGCTGAAGGGGAGTTGTAGACTCCCCTTTTTCAATATCTTCCCTGAAATTTAATGAGCTTTACGTCACGTCTTACCTTAATTGAATCTGTGCTTACCACATTCCTTTGTTAGTTAAAGCGTGGACTGCTCTAACCTATCTAATAGCTCCTGAAGTTGAGTTATTTTTTCTGAAACTTCGAGTTGTTCTTCGTTATCAATATATGAATTGTTTTTTAAAACATTTAGCCTAAATAAACTATCTTGCAACCAGCTTTTGTCCTCGGCAAAGTCAATCGCATTGTATGATTCAAGGTTTGTTAGTACCTCATCAAAATGATTGATCGCTTCATTACTCATAGACATAACATTAAACTTCAAATTTTCAGCAAGTTCAGAGTTCATGACGACCTCACCAGATTGTTCAACGTATTCGAACAGCTCTTGATTACCTGATATTAGAGCACTCAACATGAGTCGTTCTTTGTGCTCTGGGCCAAATATTGCTTGCTCTAATAGCAATTGAGTTGTTTCTTGGGTGCTGACTCTGGTGATGGCATCTAGCCATAATTCATCAGAGCCAATATTATTTCCGTATTGCAAAAAAGTTTCGACTTTTTCAGCAGTAATGCTTGGTTCAAGTACTAAAGCGGTAAATAGAACACTGTACTCAAAGCCATTTTGATCTATTTTGATGGCTGTTGTTGGCGATAAAATACCTTGTTCGAGAAGGGCAAGCAGAATGTCTGAAACTGGGGGGGCAGAGTTCTCAGGCATCATTGCAAGCTTACGATAAATTTGTTCTCCATTCAGCTGGTAGTATTCTGAAACATCGACTTTTACCTCTTCTGAGTTTTGCTCTATTGATTGAAGGCTAGCTTTTATAGCGGAAGCTACTGAAGCACTAGAATGTTCTCTAATTTCGGTCAACGTTGCTGTTGAGGACGGCTCTAAAACTTGCGAAGTTTGGTAAGTGGACTTTATTTCTTTGCTCTCATTTCCAAATATGAGTAGCAAGGCGGTTAGCCCCGTCAAAAGAAACAAAATTAATGTATGTTTGAACGACCAATTCACAAAGGGGTACTCATTTTTAGCAATGATATTTCGTGCAAAAAACTAACATAATGAGAGATTTATATAAATAACTAACTAATGATTTAGGTTAGACGATGTGCAGGTCTTACTAATCAGTTATTCTCCCTAAAAGTAGCCTAAATGCATAATGATTAGTCTTTATCTGAAAAATTTTATGAAGTAATGAAATCAAGGCGAAAGTTTTATATTAGCGTTAATGAAAACTGCATTTTAGCCGATAATTTAAAACGTGAAAAATGCGACGCATTAAGAAAAATCTATCCTATACTCAATTAGTTAATGATAACTGTGAGAGTTAATGCGGTGAAATAATTGTTGTTTCAAACTGCTTTAATGGATAAATTTTAAATAACACCTGTTGCTGATATAACAACAATAATAAACCCCAGCTAACGTGCACTTCATTTTGATCATTAACTGTTTTCCACAACATGCTAAGTGGAAAAATAAATAACAACCTAACGAGTGAACCGTTATGCCAAAATACACACGTCCTAAGTTTACTGGGTATTCTAAAATCGCTAGTGCTTTAGTTATTTTAGCCAGCTTTCAAACTTCGTACTCTCATGCCAACACGGTAGAAAGTTCAGGTGCCTTCACATTAACGGGGTTATCTACTAATGCTGATAATGTGGGCTCTGAAACAATTGGAGTACTTGATTTAGATGTAGAAGGAAAGCTGAATCGAGGTCGCTTTCATTTATATATAGAAGGAACCACGAGTTCTAAAGCGGGTAAGGTTACGGACATTTATGGTGAGTCCTATGCTGATGCAGGTGCGGCGGCGGATAGAAATGGTGACGGTCGAATCCAGTTATCCAGTGCTGAGTATTATTTACCAGTTGGCGAAGGTGAATTGGTTATGGGGCTGCTGTATCCGTCTGGATTTACTGAGTCCGCCGATTGGACAAATGACGAAACAACGCAATTTATTTCTTCCTCTTTTGTCAATATTCCTACCAGCGGCGCGCCCGATTATGCGCTTGGAGTTGGTTATATTAGGCCGTTGGCAGAGAATTTTACTTTTAGTGTATTGGTCAGCCAAGCTCAAGGACTAGGCGATCTTGATGGCCAATATAGTGATCTATTTGATGAATTTGATGATTATTTCTTTGCCGCAGAGTTGGCATGGCAACAAGATAATGTTTCTGTGCATGTCGCTACTTGGATGTCGACCTTAGATGACGATACATTTATTGGTAATGAGCAGGATAATAACAGAGGAGTAAACGTTTCTGTTGGTTATGAGACTGGCTTAGGACAAGTGGTGTTAAGGTATGGCATGGCTAATGAAGATGTTAGCGATGCAGCGTCTTTTTGGGGTATATCTTGGCAACAAGACCTTGGTAACTTTACCTATGGCATTGGCACTAGTAAGACTCAAGTAAGTGATGATTTAAAGCGTAATGAACCGCTTGAAGATCTTACTCAAAGTGAAATTTACGTTAAATATCATGTGATTGAAAATATGCACCTGACTTGGTCTGTGCAAAGAATTGATCATTCAGGCTTTACTTTAGAAGCTGATACCGAGTTTGAAGCATCGCCGTCAATTATGGCCGCTAGATTAAGTTATGAATTTTAGAGGTGGTTATGTTTAGAGACTTTAAAATTGCAAAAAAAATACCTGCTGCGGTTGCTGTATTTGTCTTAATTCCTTTTTTCCTAGCGCTTCTAGCCATCAGCAGTGCCAGTGATATCAACGAAGGCTCAAGAGAAATTCACGATAACTATTTAGTCAGCATTATTAATTTAACCGACGCGAGAAAGCATATTTATGAAGAGTTTGTTTGGCTCAAAAGCCATATTATCTCACCGGATGATAATGCGATGCGTCAGGCTGAGCGGCAAATTAGCCAAAGTAACGAATCGTTAGATCAAGCATTGAAAAAGTTTGCATCGACACTGGATGCCGGTGAAGAAACTCGGCTGTTCAATGCGTTTAATAACAAACTTACTCAGCTACATAGACTTAGAGAGCAAATTTTAGAGCTGAGCAGAAATAATGATGATGTTAGAGCAGATGAAATTGCCAATACAGAATATCGCCAGCTATTTACCGACATTCAACAACAAGTACAAAACATGTTTAAAACTAACGTGGATGGTGCCGAGTCGTTTTATCAGACCAATGAACACACTTACGAGTCGTCACAAAGCTTTTTGATTTCTGTCGCTGTGATCACGTTATTGTTAGGGGTGTTCATTGGTTGGGTCATGATCGTTAGTATTCAAAAGCCGCTTACCAGTGCGACGGACAAAGTAAAACAAATCCACCAAAACCGAGACTTAAACTTACGATTGCCTGTAGAAGGCAAAGATGAGATCACAGAGCTGAGTTCTATGTTTAATTTGATGATCAACTCATTACGTGAAGTTATTATCGAAATTAACCAGTCAAACAATGTGTTAAATGGCGAGTCCAACTCTTTGGTCGATACTATTGGCAAAGCCAGCGATAATCTTCGCTCAAGTTCAGAAATGCTAGATGGTGTGCAATATTCAACAACAGAGATCACGGACTCTATTGATGAGATAGCCAGAAGTGCAACACAAGCGTCGGGCGAAGCTGAAAACTCCAGTAAAGAAGCGCATTTAGGCATGGAGTTGCAACAGCAGACCATTACTTCGGTAGAAAACTTGAAAAACAACATGTCTACAGCGAGTTCAGCTGTCGAAGGCCTTTCTAAAGACAGTGATGCAATCGGCTCTGTGTTAGATGTTATTCGAGGTATTGCGGAGCAAACTAACTTATTAGCGTTAAATGCCGCGATTGAGGCTGCAAGAGCGGGTGAACAGGGCAGAGGCTTTGCGGTTGTCGCAGATGAAGTTCGCTCGTTAGCGCAGAGAACACAAGAGTCGACTTCGGAAATACAAAACATGATTGAAAAGCTGCAAGCAGGTGCTCAATCTTCCGTACAAGCGATGCATGACAGTGTTGGTGCATTAGATGCAACAGCTGAATTAACTGCCAAGACAGAACAGTCACTGCAGAATATTGTTAATATCATCAGTAATATATCTTTGATGAATGAGCAAATAGCCAGTGCAACCGAAGAACAGTCTGTTGCGGTTAAAGAGATCAGCAATAACGTAAGTACGGCAAATCAACTGAGTCAAGCGTCAGCGAACTCGTTTGAAAATATTCAACACAGCAGCAGCGAATTGAAAAAAATTGTCAGTGCTTATGAAACCATCATGGCCAAATTTAAGCTTTAGCATCAATGTTTGGAGCTAAGTAATTTTGACTTAGCTCCAACTACTTATGCCAACTATCAGGCGGACTTCACAATAAAAAAAGCCAGTTCTAAAACAAGCCCGCTTCTTTAACTTGCATTTGATATGTTCTCGATACAGGCACTTCTAGCTCGTTTGCCAATACTAAGGTTACTTTCCTAGCCTGTTTTTTTACAGAAGATACTGCGTCCAAATTGACCCACCAAGAGCGATGAGTTTGCAGTCCTTGATGTCCTTCCAACATGCTCAAGGCATCCTTAAAGCGCATTAGCAGCATGTGATGGCCTTTGTCGGTATAAACTTTGACATAGTGATCGGACATTTCAAGGCAATACAATTGACCTCGCTTCTCCACTGGTAACTGCTGCATGAATTTGTCGAAATGCTGAGTTGATAGCTGTTCTAGCTTTTTATCTTGCTCTAAGTTGGTTTGTTGTACTTGCGCTAACATTTTCTTCTGTTTTAGTGCTTCAGAGCGGAAAGTACTGACTGCTGAGATCGCGCCACCAATGACCAGAGACTTTGCAAAAACATTGAAATACTGCTCAGCAAAATCTAAATGAATATTGAAAAATAAAATAACAATTAAAGGCACTATTAGTGCCATGATTGCACTAGCTATTACTAGACATATCGCAACACCTAACCAGATGTTTTTAACATAGCTTTTTAAATAGTTAGCGCCATTTGTCACTAATGGGCGATAAATCAAATATCCGACAAAGCAGATGGTAAACCAAAATAACACTGACTTGTACCAAGGCACATGAGTCATACCAAACGGCGATAAAAAGCCAATGAATAAAGAAATGACCACAAGTACAGTTAAGTCATTGCGCACTTCACTAGCGTATTCTTTTTTTGTAAGTGTTTGTTTTTTATTGTTCATTTCACGAATCGTTAAGTGGCTTTGGTCATTTTACGAAGTTGTTTAACCCTTCTACGTATTGCAACTGTTCCTTGCTCAATTTGCATTTTATCTTTTTTAACGAAGCAAGCAACGGCATTAGACCCTTGCTTAAAAACGTAATATTGCAAAGGAAATTAAGATGAAAATTAACTTACTCTCTTTAACGATTTTAGCCAGTTCTTTACTTACTTCTTATGCGCATGTGCATGCGGCAACTGTGATGTTCGAGATCAATGGCATTAAAAATGACGCTGGAAAAATTTACTTAAGTTTATTTAACGGCAAAGAAAACTATAAAAATAACAAGGCTCAAGCATGGCAAATTATTAAGCCAGAAGCGGGCACTAAAACGGTGGTGTTTAGCGATCTAGAAGCTGGAGAATATGCAATCAAATATTTTCATGATGAAAATGATAACCGTCAGTTAGAAGTCAACTTATTTGGCTCACCAACCGAGGGTTATGGCTTTTCAAACGATGCAAAGCCGAGTTATGGCCCTGCCAAATATGAAGATATGAAATTTATTGTAACTGACCAAGAGCAGTCGGTAACAAACACATCAACTGTTATTTACTAATAAGGAAATTGTTATGTTACGTCGTGATTTATTAAAAGGTATGGTGGCGGTGGGCGGTGCCTGTGCGACTCCAATAACAGCAAAAGCGCTTGGAACTGGTGTAGCAACTCAATCAACCCAGCTTGTTAATGCCAAAGCGAAATTCAACCACGCTTTACAAACGGAGCCTGGGTTAATTGGTTTTGCTAATATCGAAGCTAATTTCGCACCGAGTAAGCTTAAATTAGAAGGCAAGTTGCCTCATGATTTAAAAGGTGTTTTTTACCGAAATGGTCCCGCTAAACACGAAAGAGGAGACATTCGTTACCAGCATTTATTTGAAGGTGACGGCATGGTACAGAGGTTTGAGATTGGTAATGGTGAAATTTACCACTTTGGGCGCTTTCTTGAAACGTCTAAATACCTAGCAGAGGAGCAAGTAGGAGAGTTTTTATATGCTGGACCTGAGACTCGATTTAAAGAGAAAAAACCGACAATAAACTCAGATACGGTAAACGTTGCCAATATTAATACTTTATCTGTAGGCAATGACTTATGGGCTCTGTGGGAAGCGGGTTCTGCATCAAAAATTGACCCTGATACCTTGGAATATCAAGGCTTTGTCAATTTAGGAAAAGACACTAAATATGGCGATAGTCTAAAAGGGGTTCCTTTCTCGGCACACCCTAAAGTTGACCCAAAAGGCGACATTTGGAATTTTGGCTTAAACCATACAGGTCATATTGTGCTGTACCATTTATCAGCGAAGGGACAACTACAAAAAGTTAAGCTTGTTGATACGGGTTACCAAGGCCGAATGCTGCACGACTTTTTAACAACAGAAACCCATGTGTTACTTATCCTACCATCGCTAAAAAGTAATGGCCGACGAAATGACCGAAGTACAGGCTTTTTTAGTCAAATAACTTTTGATAAGACTTTACCGCTTAGAGTCATGGTGCTGAAAAAATCGGACTTCAGCTTAGTAAATGAATATGAATTACCGCCAGGCTTTGTGTTCCACTTTGGTAATGCTTGGGAAGATAAGTCAGGTGTCATTCGATTTGATGCGAGCTTATACCCAAACATAGAGGTGTTGCAGGATATGTCGAACATGATGGTGGGCGACTTAAATCACGGCCATACCAATTCAAAATTAGCCTTGTACGAGTTACATCCAAATGGCAAAACTAAGCACTTTGTTTCTGATATTTATAGCGAGTTTCCGAAAGTGTTTGCTCACCAACAAACTCAAAGAAACACCAAGCTATACCACCTATCAACGTTAAAAAACACAATCTGGAATGATACGGTTTGCTCCTATAATCTTGATACAGGTAAACAAGACTTGTTTTGCATGGGCGCAGACTTTCATGTTGAAGAACACATACCGATTAAACCCAAACACAGCAATAACACTTACATGATAGGCACGGCACTGCACGTGCCAAGCAAAAGAACTTGCCTCAATGTGTTTAACAGTGAGTCTTTAAGCCAAGGACCAATTGCCAGAGCTTGGCTACCACATCATTTGCCGCTAGGCTTTCACGGCAACTTTATCGAGAGATAAGTGAATGCTGGGATAGGTCAATAAATAAAAAACATACAGGCGTTAGTTAGATGAAGAAATACTTCCTAACTTGATTAACTTATTGAAATAAATCAATGCGTAAGTGGATTAAATAAGGAATTTCTAACTTTTCATACCAATCGGTCTTTAAATTGGGCTATGATGACTCCATTAAGTGCGATATTAGGCATAGCCCGTTAAGTAGGCCGTATTTTGACATATATTGAACAACAACTCGCTCAGTTCGACACTGATGATTTTACTCAAGCCATTAATAATATCCGACGCGGTATTGAAAGAGAAAGCTTGAGAATTAACGAAGACGGTTTGCTCGCTCAAACAGATCACCCAAAGGCGCTAGGCTCGGCTCTTACTAACCATTACATTACGACGGATTATTCTGAGGCTCTGTTAGAGCTGATCACGCCACCTTCAAATGATATTAATGAAACTTATGGCCAGCTAAAAGATGTACACAAGTTCGTACTAGATAATATTGGCGAAGAATTACTGTGGCCGATGAGTATGCCGTGTTTTATCAATAACGAAGATGATATTCGTATTGCCCAATACGGCAGTTCTAACGTTGGTAAAATGAAAACCACCTATCGTGTTGGCTTAAAGAATCGTTATGGTTCGATGATGCAGGCGATCTCTGGTATTCACTACAACTTCTCTATGCCTACAGAGTTCTTTAAGTTATTGCGTGACTTGGACAATAACGATGACTTTCTAGCGGATTACCAGTCGGCTAGATACATGCGTATGGTTCGCAATATTAAACGTTATGTTTGGCTTGTGACCTATTTATTTGGCGCATCTCCAGCAATGTGTGGTTCTTTCTTGCAAGGCCGTGAGACGGGTTTTGATTTCCAGAAATTTGGTAAAGGCTCGATATTTTTGCCGAATGCAACCTCATTACGCATGAGTGATCTGGGCTACACCAACAGCGCTCAGTCGGCATTGGAAATTCAATATGGCTCTTTGACTCAATACATTGAAAAGCTAAGAAAAGCGATCCACACCGAATCTCCAGAGTACAAAGATATTGGCGTAAAAGTCGATGGTCAGTACAAACAGCTAAATCACAATATCCTACAAATTGAGAATGAGCTTTATGCGCCTGTAAGGCCAAAGCAAGTAGCGGAATCTGGTGAAAAACCAACAGATGCGCTAGAGAATAGAGGCGTTATGTACATAGAGCTAAGAGCTTTAGACGTAAACCCATTCTCGCCTTATGGTATATCGCTAGATCAAATGCGAGTGCTGGACTTGTTCTTATTGTATTGTTTATTAGCTGAAGATGATGAGTTAACCAGTGAACAGCAACAAGAAGCTGAGCGCAACCAAGATACCGTGGTACTTGCTGGCAGAGATAAAGAGTTGGTCTTAGAATACAATGGTGAAAACATTACTAGGAAACAATGGTTGACAAATATCTTCAACGACATGTCACACATTGCAGCTTGGTTAGATCGTCATTATGGCGGTGAAGAGTATAAAGCGTCATTGGCGACGATAGAACAAGCGGTGACTGACCCAGAACAAACGTTGTCAGGGCAGTGGATGAATAAATTATTAAGCCAAGAAATTGATAATGGCTTTTTAGGCATGGACTTAGCGAAAGACTATGCTAAACAAATCAGAGCAAGCAAAGCCGAGTACTTTACTAACGAGATGTTGGTAAAAGAAGCGCAAGACTCGTTAGCAAGGCAACAACAAGTTGAACAGGCTGAAACTCAGAACTACGACGAGTTTTTGCAAGAATACTTTGCTAGCTAAACCTAATTAATATTAAGCATGGGCTGTAAACTCAGCCTATGCTCAACCTCCTCAACTCATCCGTTCTGTTATTGATCTTTTCCTGTCAAGTTGCGTAAGTTATTACAACTTAAGTTAATATCATTGTGCTTATGGAAAAAAGTAAATTGTGGCTCTATTTGGGCTATGCAGGACTGTTGCCGTTTATCTCATTGGCATTACTTAGCGCCTTTACCAATATTGAAATTGGTTCATCCACTGACTTCGTTTTCACTTGTTACAGCGCTTCTATATTGAGTTTCTTAGCGGGCTCTATTTGGTTACAAGGTCAAACCCAGCGTTTATTTGGCCCTACCTTGTGCTCCAATTTAATCACGTTACTTGCTTTTATCTCACTATTGCTTAGTTATCCAATTGGTATTGTGCTGTTATTAATTGGCTACCTTCTAGTGTTCTGGATTGAGATTGCATTTAACCTGTATGCCAACAAACCTAATGGTTACAAAACGATGCGCAGTTGGCTGACGATAATCGTAGTGCTTTGCCATTTTATTATTTTAGTAGGAACAATCTGAGTAAAAAATAAACTGTTTTTCAATTGTTGGCGTATTCTTAATATATGGCTTTGGTCCAATAACTTAAGCCAAATAGCTATGAACCATAACGTTAGGAGTTATTATGCCGACGATCCATCCATATAACGAGGCTAGTAAAAATTTCGCCCGCAGTTTTGACAGCAACAAAGTATCCATGTTTGCTTGTTTCAGGTGGTTACAATTAGCAGTAAATGATTTTATCCGAGCCCCGTTTATTAGTCTGGCTTACGGGATCATATTTAGTATTGTTCCTGTCGCTTTATTCTACTTTGTCTTTACCACAGAAAATCATTTGGTGATCTTGCCAGCCTCCATTGCCTTTGCATTAGTTGGACCTGCATTTGCGTCTGGTTTATACGATGTTGCTTGGGAGTTAGAAAAAGGTCACAAACCAACCTTAACTCACACTTTAAAGTCCATGTTTAGAAATCCTTCAGGTGAGTGGGGCTTTGCCATTTTGCTAATGATAGTGATGGTCGCTTGGACGCGTATTGCGGCATTATTACATGCGCTCTATCCGAAGATGGCAGAACCTACACTACAAGAGTTATTGCCGTTTTTAACCATAGGTACAATTGTCGGTGCACTTCTAGCTGCGATAGTTTTTACTATCAGCGCATTTACTCCACAAACAATGGTTGAGCGCCGCGTCGATTTAATGACTGCAGTTTCAACTTCAGCCAAAGCTGTTAATAAAAATGCAGGAGCTATGTTGGTGTGGGCGATTGTTATCTTAGCTTTTATCGCTTTAGGACTTGCTACTATGGGCTACGGTTTTATCGTGATAATGCCATTGCTTAGCTATGCTAGCTGGCATGGTTATATCGCGACGATTAAAACTAAAAGAGGCCGAAAATACGAATAACCAAGTAAGAGAGTTTGAATACTCAAGCTCTCTTTCCCCTTCCTAGTTAATAGAAATATTTCTAGTTTTATCACAAACAATAATACCAGTTATAGGCAATCAATTGTTTTTATTGATGCTTATGTCTAACTTCATTTTAATCGTTCTTGAAATATAAATTGATGTATTTTTGTTGTTGATTTAAGTCAACTATATGGCCTGTTTGCTTTGTTTTTGTCGAGTCTGGTTTGTATCATTTTTATTTTAAACTAGAAAAGGTAAAACCATGAAAACGTTATTAATATTGATAGTCTCTGCTTTACTAAGTCTGAGTTCTTTTTTGGCAAATGCAGGGATCATTAATATAGATGCATTTAACCACCGCGACACATCACCACTGTCTCTCCGCTTAGACCCTGGAGTTTATGAAGTAACGCCAATTGGCATCAAAGATGGAGGCAAGTACGATGCATGGAATGCTTTTGGCAGAAATACTGGTCATGTTTGGTATCACACATACCTAATTTCGTCGGCAGCGTTTCCTCAAATAGTCAAAGGGGAAGCGATAAGATATACCTCTGCTCAAGAAGCTTTGAAAAACGCTCAATCCGCTTCTTTTACTCTGAGTACATCGAGCATAGTTAACTTTTTTGTTTACGATAATCTATATTCGGATAATTTTGGTGGTGTATCTTTAAGACTGAACAATACATCATCAGTGGCAAATGTTTCATCTCCTGCAACTTTATCGTTATTTAGCATATTCATTTTGCTATTAGGGCGATTATTTTGGCAGAAAAACGAGCACAAAGAGTTCGCTTAAATATTATGTCCCGTCCTAAATTAAGTTGACGGTTTTTAAAGGCCAGTGATTATTATCATTGGCCTTTTTCGTAGTGCACTTGGTTAGGAGTTTTCATTCCTAAACTTAAGTGCGGTCTTATTTCATTGTATGTGTAAATCGACTCTTCAACGAGCTGCTTTAGCTCATTCATGTCCTTACATTGATACAGTAAAAATTCTTGTTTCAATATGCCATTGACTCGCTCAGCTAATGCATTTTGATAGCAATCATATCCATCTGTCATAGATGGCATTATGTTGTGCTGATTTAACGCCTGTTGATATTCATCTGAGCAATATTGTAAGCCTCTGTCTGAGTGGTGGATTGCTTGATGTGAATACCGTTTGTTCTTAATACTCATTTTTAGGGCTTTAACCACATCTGATGCTTTCATTTCATCACTCAATTCGTAGCCCATTATCTTTCGTGAATAGGCATCCGTTGTCAGCGATAAATAATGGGTTCCTTTGTCCGATTTCAAGTAAGTAATGTCACTGACGAACACCTCTTCGGCTTTCGTTGCTTTGTGCTCCTTAAGCAAGTTTGGGTGCTTGCGCATCCAATGTTTGCTGTTCGTTGTTTTTGTATAGTTTTTCTTTGGCTTTACAAGCAAATCATTGAGCCTAAGATAGGTAAACAAACCGTCTCGACCAAGCTTAATGTTTCGTTCCATTAGTTCAGGTTTTATCAATTTATATAGCTTTCGAGTACCCACTTGCGGCATGTACTTTCGCCAGTAACCAACTAACTCTTTAACTGGCTCTAGTGTTAGCCGTTTTGCCTCACCTCTTTGAATCGCTTGATAAACACTTTGTCGTGTAATACCAAATACCCTACATGCGGTAGCTAATTTTATTTTTCCTGTTTCTTTTTCTCGCCAGAGATACTGGCGTAATACTTTTTTCTAATGCCTGCTCCATACTCATTGTCCATAATATCTACCATGCCTTCCATGACATCATTCTTGAGCTTTAAGTCGGCTAATTCTTTTTCTAGACGTTTGATTTTTTGGGCGGGGGTTTCTTTTGATTTTGGCATATCGGGCATACTAATTAGTTTCGTCCAATCAAGCTTACCATGTTTTCTCAACCACACTAGAACGGTACTTCTACCTTGAATTCCATAATGTCGCTGCGCTTGTTTGTAAGTAAAGTTGCCTTTTTCTACTTGCTCAACCACGGCTAATTTAAAGCCTAGTGTGTAATCTCGTTGAGTCCTCTTAACTCTTTGTTTATCTGTACTTGTCATAATAAGTCCTAAATGTGTAAACACATTTCAGGACGGGACATTAAGCCAAATAAAAAAGCCTGTTATAAACAGGCTTTTTTATCTTTTTACTTCTTAGGAAGCTCTATTTTTGGCTCTTCACCTTGCTTATAAAGCACTAGTGTTTTGCCAATCAGCTGGATTTTTTCCGCTTTTGATTCTCTGACAATTGCTTCAACGTATAGCTGAAGTTCTTCTCTGTCTTCACTTGGGATCTTAACCTTGATTAGTTCGTGAACCGACAACGCGTTCTCGATTTCAGCTAATACGCCTTCTGTAAAGCCGTTTGCGCCTAGTTGTACAACAGGCTTAAGCGAGTGTGCTTCACCTTTTAAAAATTGGATTTGTTTTTTGCTTAGTTTCATCTGGATACAAATTAACAATAGAAATGACTTGAATATTAGGTATTCTACCCCACCTTAAGGTTATTACCAATTCGTATGCATAAATAATAAACGTAAATGGCAAAAGACACTCGTTCCGCAAGCAGTAAACGCTGGTTGCAAGAGCACGTAAATGACAAATATGTAAAAGAGGCAAACAAACGGGGTTTGCGCTCGCGTGCCTTTTTTAAAATTGAAGAGCTGAATCAAAAAGACAAACTGATGAAGCAAGGTGACACGGTTGTCGATTTGGGAGCTGCTCCTGGCGGTTGGTCACAGTTTGCAGTCGAAGCTTTAGGAGCTGATGGCACTGTGATCGCCTGTGATATTTTAGCTATGGACCCTATCGCTGGGGTAGATTTTTTACGTGGCGATTTTAGGGAACAAGCAGTTTTAGACGCATTATTAGATCGAATTGACGGCAAAAACGTAGATCTAGTTATGTCTGATATGGCGCCTAATATGAGCGGTAATGATACCGTTGACCAAGCACAATCTATGTATTTGGTTGAGTTGGCGTTAGACATGTGTCATCAGGTAATGAAACCAGATGGTAAGTTTGTGGTCAAAGTATTCCAAGGGGAAGGTTTTGACCAATTTATGGCAGATGTAAAGTCTGCTTTTAAAGTAGTAAAAGTTCGGAAACCGGAATCGTCGCGAGCGAGATCTCGTGAAGTGTATTTAGTAGCTACAGGTTATAAACTGTAGTACTCTTGATTTAATTGATTGACTAAAAAGAGGTTAGTCCTTTGAGCGATATGGCTAAAAATTTGATCCTGTGGCTTGTTGTTGCAGTGGTATTGTTATCAGTATTCCAAAATATAGTGCCCGATGGGGCTCCTGAAGGTAAGGCGAATTACACCCAATTTATTCAGGAAGTTCAGCAAGGTCTGGTTCGTGAAGTTAAAATTGAAGACCGTAAGATCACCGGGGTAAAGCGTTCAGGTGAACGTTTTGAAACCTTTATCCCAACGCCTTACGATCCAGATTTATTAAATGACTTAATTAAACAAAATGTAAGAGTAGTAGGCGTTCCGCCAGAAGAGCCGTCTATGTTGGCTTCTATTCTTATTTCTTGGTTCCCAATGTTATTGCTAATCGGTGTATGGATCTTCTTCATGCGTCAGATGCAAGGCGGTGGCGGCAAAGGCGCGATGTCCTTTGGTAAGTCAAAAGCTCGCTTAATGGGCGAAGACCAAATTAAAACGACTTTTGCTGACGTTGCTGGTTGTGACGAAGCAAAAGAAGAAGTACAAGAGTTAGTAGACTATTTAAAAGATCCATCTAAATTCCAAAAGCTTGGCGGTAAAATTCCAAAAGGCGTATTGATGGTAGGTTCACCTGGTACAGGTAAAACTCTTTTAGCGAAAGCGGTTGCTGGTGAAGCGAAAGTGCCATTCTTTGCAATTTCAGGTTCAGACTTCGTTGAAATGTTTGTTGGCGTTGGTGCCTCTCGTGTTCGTGACATGTTCGACCAAGCTAAGAAATCTGCACCTTGTATTATTTTTATTGATGAAATCGATGCAGTAGGTCGTCAGCGTGGTGCTGGTTTAGGCGGTGGTCACGATGAGCGTGAACAAACTCTTAACCAAATGCTTGTTGAAATGGATGGCTTTGAAGGTAATGAAGGTATTATCGTAATTGCTGCAACTAACCGCCCTGACGTATTAGACCCTGCACTACTTCGTCCTGGTCGTTTTGACCGTCAAGTTGTTGTTGGTCTTCCTGATATCAAAGGTCGTGAACAAATTCTTAAAGTTCACATGCGTAAAGTACCTGTAGATAAGGATGTAGAACCAGCAGTTATTGCGCGTGGTACTCCAGGCTTCTCAGGTGCAGATTTAGCGAACCTTGTTAATGAAGCTGCATTATTTGCTGCTCGCGGCAACAAGCGTCTAGTTGATATGCAAGACTTCGAGAAAGCGAAAGATAAGATCATGATGGGTGCAGAGCGTAAGACCATGGTTATGGACGACGCTGAGAAAGAAATGACAGCATACCACGAAGCTGGTCACGCAATTGTAGGTCGCTTAGTGCCTGAGCATGACCCAGTATATAAAGTGAGTATTATTCCTCGTGGCCGCGCTTTAGGTGTGACCATGTACTTACCGGAAAAAGATAGATTCAGTCATTCTAAACAACATTTAGAGAGCCAGATCTCTAGCTTATACGGTGGTCGTATTGCCGAAGACTTAATTTATGGCTTCGATAAAGTATCTACTGGCGCATCGAATGACATTGAGCGTGCAACCGACTTAGCGCGTAAGATGGTAACGCAATGGGGTCTGTCTGAAAAAATGGGACCTATGCTATATGCTGAAGAAGAAGGTGAAGTATTCTTAGGACGTACATCAGCTAAATCATTACACATGTCTGATGAGACGGCACAAGCAATTGATGCAGAGATCAAAGAGTTCGTTAACCGTAACTATGCTAGAGCTGAGCAGATCTTGAAAGACAACATGGATATTCTACATTCCATGAAAGATGCATTGATGAAGTACGAAACCATAGATGCAAAACAGATTGATGATCTGATGGAACGTAAACCTGTAAGAGAACCTGCAGGTTGGACGGACACTCAGAACGACTCAAACAACTCTGATAATAGTGACTCAAGTACAGAGGCAAAATCTGACGCTGAGCCAGACGCTAATCCAGCAAATTAATGAATAAGGCTCCTTAACGGGAGCCTTTTTGTTTACAGCCTATGAAACAACTAAATCTAACTAATCCAGCACGCCCATTATTAATGGGCATATTAAATGTCACGCCAGACTCTTTTTCCGACGGTGGCAAGTTTTCTGATATTAACTCGGCACTTCAGCAAGCCGAAGCTATGTTAAGGCAAGGTGCCGATATTATTGATATTGGCGGCGAGTCGACTAGACCTGGTGCGCCCGCTGTTTCTGAGCAAGATGAAATTAATAGAGTTATTCCTGTAATAGAAGCATTAAAACTTGAGTTTGGTTGCGCTATTTCTTTAGACACAAGTAAAGCTCAGGTAATGCAAGTGGGTTTAGATGCAGGAGTAGACCTTATTAACGATGTGTGCGCATTGTCTAAGCCTGGAGCGTTAGAAGTTGTGGCAGCGTCAACGGTACCTGTGTGCTTAATGCATATGCAAGGTACACCAAGAACCATGCAGGAAAATCCGCAATATGATGATCTAATGCAAGACATCATTGGCTTTTTTGAAAATAAAATTAGTGAATGTAATCAAGCAGGTATAGACAAAAACCGAATAATTATTGATCCTGGGTTTGGCTTTGGCAAAACCTTAGCGGATAATTACCAGCTATTACAGCAACTCGCTCAATTTAACGTGCTGGGTTGCCCAGTGCTAGCAGGGATTAGTCGTAAGTCTATGCTAGGTAACTTATTGGATTTGGCCGTAGAAGAAAGAGTTAATGCTAGCGTTGTTGCTGCGACATTAGCTTTGACTAACGGCGCCAAAATTTTGCGAGTGCACGACGTTGAACAAACAAAACAAGCAATAGAAATATTTAATGCAATGCAATACGGGGTAGAAAGTGAGTAAGAAGTATTTTGGTACAGATGGAATTAGAGGTTTGGTTGGTCAAGCGCCGATCACGCCAAGTTTTGCGTTAAAGTTAGGCTGGGCTGCGGGTAAAGTATTTGCCAAGCATGGCACTAAAAAAGTGCTGATTGGTAAAGATACGCGTATATCAGGCTACATGTTAGAAACCGCTTTAGAGTCAGGCTTAATTGCTGCTGGCGTTGATGTTGATTTAGTCGGTCCAATGCCTACTCCTGCGATCGCTTATTTGACTAAAACTTTTAGAGCTTCAGCTGGCATTGTGATCAGTGCTTCTCATAATCCTTACTACGATAACGGCATCAAGTTCTTTTCTAGAGAAGGCACCAAGCTACCTGATGAGATAGAGCATGAAATTGAAGCTATGCTGGATCAGGAAATGACTTGTGTTGAATCTGAGCACTTGGGCAAAGCTTTCCGTATTAATGATGCTGCAGGCCGCTACATTGAGTTTTGTAAGAGTCGTTTTTTCCAAGACTCTCTTAAAGGCATGAAAATTGTTGTTGATACGGCTAATGGTGCAACTTACCACATTGCGCCAAACGTATTTTCAGAATTAGGTGCGCAAGTGCACGCTATTTTTAATCAACCTGATGGCCTAAACATTAACCAAGATTGTGGTGCAACTAAGACAAAAGCGTTACAAAAAATTGTTGTAGCTGAAAAAGCAGATTTAGGTATTGCCCTCGATGGCGATGGCGACCGTTTGATTATGGTTGATGATCAAGGTACTGAAGTCGACGGTGATGAAATCGTATTTATTATTGCTCGTCATGCGCTTAAACAAGGCAAACTCAAAGGCGGTGTGGTTGGAACTTTAATGTCTAACTTAGGCTTAGAGGTTGCTCTTAAGAATTTAAGCATTCCATTTAAACGTGCCAAAGTGGGTGACCGTTATGTAATGGAATTATTGAAAGAAAATGACTGGTGCATAGGTGGTGAAAGCTCAGGTCACGTTATCAATTTAGAACACATTCCAACAGGCGATGGCATTATTGCTGCTATTCAAGTGTTAACGGCAATTGTTGAAACTGGGATGAAATTGTCAGAGTTGAAAGCTGGTATGGAGAAGTACCCGCAAACATTAATCAATGTCAGAGTATCAGCGGGTAAAGCCCCATTAGAGCAAGACGAAGTGAAACAAGCCATTGCTTTTGGTGAGGAAGAGCTAGGTGACAAAGGTCGTATTTTGATCAGAAAGTCAGGCACTGAACCACTGATCCGAGTAATGGCGGAAGGGAAAGATGAGCAACAAATCAATGCGGTTGCTGAAAAAATAGCCGAAAAAGTGAAAGCTTTCGCATAAAGCTTAACGCATGACTTGTATCTTTTGGCGAGGTTGGATAATATCTCGCCCCCAAAACTAGGAGAGATGTAATGTCTGAAAGATTGCCTTTGGTTGTTGGCAACTGGAAACTAAATGGTAGCCGTGAACTATTAAACGAAATGGTTCCTGCTTTAAAAGAAGTAGACTCTAATCAAGTAGAGACAGTTATTTGCCCTCCTTATGTTTACTTAGCTGACGATACAGACGGTGTGCAAAAAGGCGCGCAATCTGTTGCAAGCCATAGTTCAGGTGCATACACAGGCGAAGTTTCTGGCGCTATGTTACGTGAAGTTGGTTGCCACTATGTTATTGTTGGCCATTCAGAGCGACGCTCAATGTTCGGTGAAACCGACCAAGTTGTTGCTGAAAAAGTAAAAGCAACGTTAAACGCAGGCCTGATCCCAATTATTTGTGTTGGTGAAACAGAGCGAGAGCGCGAAAATGAAGAGACAATGGCTGTGATCACTCGCCAAGTGAAAGCGGTAATGGATATTCTGCCTTCATTTTCAGATAGTTTAGTGTTTGCATATGAGCCTGTATGGGCCATTGGTACTGGTAAAACCGCATCTTGTGAACAAGCTGAAGAAGTTCATAAGAGCATTCGCCAAATCTTGATTAGTTATAATCACGAGCTAGGCAACAGCACACGTATTCTATACGGTGGCAGTGTTAAGCCAGAAAATAGTAAAGAATTATTCAGCAGTGAAAACATCGACGGTGGCCTAATCGGCGGCGCGAGCTTAAAAGTTGATGATTTCCTGCAAATTTGTAACAGCGCATTAGCTTAGGAAAGAAGCATGTACGAAATTTTAATTGTTGTTTATTTAGTCGTAGCCCTTGGCCTAATCGGATTAGTATTAATCCAACAAGGTAAAGGTGCAGATATGGGCGCATCATTTGGTGCTGGTGCATCTGCAACACTATTTGGTTCAAGTGGTGCTGGTAACTTCTTAACACGTGCAACAGCTATCCTAGCGACATTGTTCTTTGTGATCAGTATCTTCTTAGGTAGCTTAACAGCAAACAGCACAAAAGCAGAAAACGACTTAGGCGGCTTAGTTCCTGTTGCCGAAGAGCAAGCTCCTGCAGCTGCAGATATGCCTGTTGCAGACAATAAAGACGCAGACGTTCCTGCTGAAGATGGCAACAAATCTTCGGACGTACCTGTTAACTAATTATTTGCGGTCGTGCTGGAATTGGTAGACAGGCAGCGTTGAGGTCGCTGTGTGAGCAATCACGTGAGGGTTCAAGTCCCTCCGACCGCACCATTTATTATTAAAAACCAACCATCCGGTTGGTTTTTGCCTTCATGGAAGAAGGTACACCGAAGCTACAAGGACGTAAAAGTCTTCGGTGTATGCAAGTTCAAAGCTCTTCGATATTTCATTTGATTCGTGTGCTTATACAGCTGTCGGCCGTATTTGTTCCAGACAAATGACCGGCACTCACCACATCCATGTGGATCGTGTTGTCATGGACGACAAAGGACGACGGCTTTCATGGAAGAAAGTTGCCTTCAAGGATGAAGGTATATCGAATTTACATGGATGTAACAAATTCGATGAATCGGCCGAAATTGTTCCATACAATTTTTCGGCATTCGCCACATCCGTGTGGGTCAATCACCAAGGATGGTATTAGATTCGTGTGCTTATAGAGATATAAGTATGTCGTGTTGCCATGGATGACAAAGAACGACGGCTTGCAAAATATATCAAAACAAACTTTAGGTACTAGCTAAATCCAGCTGTTGTAACTGCACAAGGCAGAACAAGGTCTACAATTAGACAGTCAATGAAGTTTGTAATTTCCTCCATAAATTATAGGTAGATAAAGATAATGACCACTTTCGCTAAGCCTGGCTTAAACAAAACCTTGCAAGACAATATCAAAGCGCTTGGTTATAAAAAGCCAACTTACATCCAAGAGAAATCAATTGGCGCAGTCTTATCTGGCACTGATACTTACGCTATTGCTCCTACAGGAACAGGCAAAACAGCTGCATATTTACTGCCTATTCTACAAGAGCTGAGCCAAGAAGATCACAGTGAAGACCAAGTTCGTCCAATTCGAGCATTGTTCTTAGTTCCAACAAGAGAACTGGCGCAGCAAGTAGAAGATTCGATTGGTTTATACGGTAAGAATTTAAAGCTTCGTACTATTACTGTGTTTGGTGGTGTACGTATTCAATCGCAAATCAACCGTTTTAAACGTGGTAGTGACATTCTTGTCGCAACGCCAAAACGTTTACTAGATTTGTTAAAAACGAAAGCGATCACATTAGAGCATGTTAAGCATTTTGTAATGGATGAAGCTGACAGACTAGTGAGCATGGGCATCTTTAATGAGCTAAAAACTATCTTAGCGGCGATGCCTGAGAAGAATCAAAAAGTTCTATTTTCTGCAACAGACTCAAAAGCCCTAAACCGTTTCAATAAAGACCATTTAACTAGAGTAAAACTTGTTAAAGGCGGCAGCATTCAGCCTGCATTGGATAAGATCATCCATACTATGTATAGCGTGCAAAGAGACGAAAAAGCACAGCACTTATTTGCTTTATTAAAATTACTTAACAGCGATAGAGTGCTTATTTTTGCAAGAACGAAACGCGATGTTGCTCATTTAACTAAAGTACTAAATGCTGAAGGTTTTGTTACTACTGGTATTCATAATGAGATCTCACAGAAAAGTCGCCAAGCTCGTTTAGATGGTTTCAAATCTGGTGAGTTTAAATGCTTAGTGGCTACTGATATTGTTTCACGTGGTATCGACATCACTGATCTTTATCATGTGATCAACTACGATTTGCCAGTTAACTCAAATGATTACATTCACCGAGTGGGTAGAACGGCACGTACCAAAACCAACAAGTTGCAACGCAAAAAAGTAATTGCAACCAAGCAACAAAACCAACAGTTATCTCAGCAATTAATCGATCATAATGTGGTTGCAGGTTGGTCTGAGTCTGAACAAGAAGTTGCTATTGCTACTAATGAAATACACGGTCATGTATTCTCATTAGTAAGCGCCGAGCAAGAAAGATTGTTACCACTTATTATTAAAGCGGTAGGCAAAAAGATTAAATTAGAACGCCCAGCTTGGCGTTTAGAAAAGTAATCTATCGACGCGAACAATGGCGTTATACATTGATATAACGCCCATTCGTTTAGGCATCACATTCACACCCTTTTATTTCTCTGCACTAGCACAGAGTAGCCGATCTTAGCTTCTAAAGTGTAATCATTAGTTGTCAATTTGACTGGTTTTATCAGAACTTTACTGTTTGTTAAGACTAAATTCTAACCTTCACTTCCGTCATAATCTGTCTTTTCAGTTTACAGCTGTAACGTATGATTGAATTAGCCTCACCGAAACAAGAATTAACGACCTTAACTTCTGTCCAATCGCCAAATGCCGTAATAATCGTGCGCCCGCACTATTTTCAGTCTAACCCGCAAACACTAGCGGATAACACTTTTCAGCAATCGACTAAAGAAAGTGCAACATTAGTAAGTGAAAAAGCCTATCAGGAAGTCACTGATGTTGTTAACACACTAAAGCAACATGGCATAAAGGTTCATCTATTCGAAGATAAAACCAAAGATACTCCAGACTCGGTGTTTCCTAATAATTGGTTCACTACCCACGCTGATGGCAAGTTGGCGGTATTTCCAATGTATTGCGACAATCGTCGTAAGGAAAGGAGAGAAGATATCTTGGCGTTTTTACAAAGTCAGTATCAAGTTCAGCAATTGCTCGACTACTCAAGTTATGAAAAGCAAGGAGTATTTCTAGAAGGCACTGGCGCGATGGTTTTCGACCATATTAACCGATTTGCCTATGCCGTAAAGTCTAAACGTATGGATACAGAGTTATTTAAAACTTTTTGCAATGACTTTGATTATCAAGCCGTTGCTTTTAATGCCAGTGATGAAAATGGGATCGATATTTATCATACAAATGTATTAATGTGTATTGGCACTGAATTCGCTATGCTTGGCCTATCCATGCTCTCGGACGAGATTGAACGCGATTATGTATACAATAAGTTGCAAGATAGCGGCAAAGAGATCATAGAACTTAGTTCAGAACAAATTGCTTTATTTGCCGGTAATGCTTTAGAGCTAGACAGCAAACAAGGTCCAGTATTAGTTGTATCGAGTACGGCTTATCAGGCATTAACACCAGCCCAAATAACAAAACTAGAAAAAATGGTGAAAATTGTACCTTTGCATGTCAAAACAATTGAGAAAGCTGGAGGTTCAATTCGTTGCATGCTTGCAGGCGTTCATTTTAAAACTCGATAACTCTCCGCCACTCCTACTTACCAGCCCCAGTTATGTTTGTTAACTGGGGGAGTTTCACCTAGAAAGTTTCTATCGACAATATAAACAACAACAAATTTGAATTTTCAGCTCATGACCAATCAACGGTTTGTCATCAAGTAAAGATAACTGCACATAACTGTGTTCAAACAAAACTCAGTTTATAAAATTACTGCGATAAATTATGAGCAAGATCAAACTTTCAATTTTTGCTGAAACTTGTAGTTCAAAAAATTGATCTAAAACAGTTTTTTAATTGCCTTCCTGTTGAAAAATAGCCTCAACAACTTATTCAGGAGTAAGACAATGAAAAAATCAACTATGGCTAAATCAATTGCTGCATCTTTATTATTAGCAGCAGGCGCAGCTAACGCAGGTTTCCACGTAAACGTTGGTGCAATTAACGTATCACCAGACGAAAGCAGCAATAGCTTGAACGCAGTAGAATCAGTAACAGGTTCTCCAGCAAACTCTCTGTTCTTAGGCGTAGAGTCAGACACTCAATTAGGTCTAACAATCGACTATGACTTCTCTGATAACATCGTATTTGAATTAGTAGCTGCAACACCATTCACTCATGAAATTGCTGTTCAAAGTTCAGGTGCATTAAACGGTCTAGCTGTTGGTGAAACTAAACAATTACCACCAACTTTATTAGCTCAATACCATTTCGGTACAGCTGATCAAAAGTTACGCCCATTCATCGGTGCTGGTATTAACTACACATTATTCTTTGAGGAAGAAGTAAAAGCATTAGACGGCGCTTTGACAGGTCTTGGTATCATCGGTGCGAACGATGCGTTAACGCTAGACCTAGACAATTCAGTTGGTCTTGCATTACAAGCTGGTGCAAACTACAAGATCAATGAAAAGTGGGGCATCCACGCTATGGCAATGTGGGCTGACATTGATACTGAAGGTTACGTTAAGTTAAACGGCAGCAACTTACAAAAAGTTGACGTTGAAGTTGACCCTCTAGTACTTATGATTGGTGCGCGTTACTCTTTCTAAGAAGTAACAAGCTTATCCGATTGAAAACAATGCTCGCTTAGGCGGGCATTGTTTTTTTTATCTCGATGAAATAGCGAGAAACATTTTTAAACTAAGTTTACATAAGCAACAACTAACACCGCCGTTGTCACTCCATTCAAGCACATAGCAATAACAGAAAATGCAGCACATTGTTCACTTATCTGAACTGCTCTTGCTGTCCCTATAGCGTGAGCGCTTACTCCTATTGCAACGCCTTTACTAATGTCATTCTCTACTTTTAATAAAGAAAATAAGCTAGTTGCAAAAGCAGCACCTATGATACCGCTGACTAAAACAAACAACACGGCTAAAGCTGGAACGCCATTTAATAGTTTAGTTATATCAATTGCTATCGGTGAGGTAATTGCTTTGCTAACCATGCTATTTAGCACTTGTACATCGACATCAAACATTAGCAAAAAGCCGATCGCGGTCAGCGGCGACAAGATTGCTCCTGCGACTAAAGGTAAAAAAAGTTGCCATTTATAAACCATTAACGATTTAAAGTTGCTGTACAAAGGTACGCCAAGTGCAACAGTGGCAGGTGCCAATAAATAAATTAATAGCTCAGTGCTAACTAAATAGGTTTCCACCTTGATATCTGTGAAGGATAAAAACGCAATCAAACTTATGCTGGCAGTAATTAATGGATGTAACAGTGGGAAACCTTTCGACTTCTGAAATATTTTGCTAGCGATAAAGAGGGTGAAAAAGCTTAAAGTGATAAATCCAATTGATAGCAAATACTCACTCATTACTTTCGTCCTTAAGGTTCCTATCTGCTACTTTGGCGGTCACGGTCATTGCTAATAGTGTGCTGATAAATAAACTCAGTAGAACTTCGAGCCAAATATTTTTTATTAAATCAAAATACAAAGTGGCTGAAACGATTAGCGGAATAAAAAACAATGCCATATTAGACAGTAACAATTGGCTAACCATTAAAAGAGCAGGGGGGACTTCGCCTAAGGCTGCACAGCTTATTGCGCAGACAAGTAAACCAATGACAGGCCCGGGTAATGGCATCAATAAACTGAGAAAGTGACCAACAAGTAAAAATAAACCTATTAGAATTGCTCCTATAAGGTATTGTTTTACTTTATTAAATGAAATAAAAAGCGAGTGCTTGACTGTCATGACTAAGAAATACAGCGAGACAAATCGATGACAAAGAGAATAACAAATAAGTAAAAAAAAGCCCATTCAAATGAATGGGCAAAACATATAAAGGAAGGAATAAATTCCAGGGAACATGAATAGGAGAAGTTGTTACAAATAACACTTCAAAAAATCTTTAAAACACCAGCTGTGTTTGGAAGATGTGAGTATTATATGGATTAGAGTATTTACTTCAAACTAGAAATATTCTATTTATGCATTAGTAAAACTAATGGTTATTTATATATTGTATACAATTAAAGCTTGCTTGGTGTGGTTTTAAGCTGTGTTTTACTCTATATTAGTATTATAAAAATTAATGTTAATCAGCTAGGTTTTGTTGAGTAATCAAAAAGCTTGGTTATCTATGCAATATTTGCAAAAATAATTGCATACTTATTCAAAAAGTTAAGTTTTCTATTAGTCATGTCTTTTATATTCCCTATCCGAGTCTATTATGAAGATACCGACGCAGGCGGTATTGTTTATCACTCTAACTATTTAAATTTCTGTGAAAGGGCAAGAACTGAGTATTTACGCCATCTAGGTATTGAACAAGACACGTATCTTAAGCACAATATAGCGTTTGTTGTTAAGTCGATGGAAATTGACTTTAAAGTTGCAGCAAAATTTAACGATGAACTTGAAGTGAAAACCCAAGTCATAAACTCAAAGCGCGCGAGTGTTGAATTTAGTCAAATAATAACGAACAAGTTGCAACAAGTCGTATTTACCGCCAAGGTCAAAGTTGCCTGTGTCAACACAGAGCAAATGAAGCCTATGGCTATACCAGAAAATATTTTAGGGGTTTTAAAAAGTGCAAGCTGAGATCAGTTTTTGGAGTCTATTCATTGAAGCCAGTTTCATCGTAAAACTGGTGATGCTTATTTTATTAGGTTTATCCATTGCGTCATGGGCGCTTATTTTCCAACGCCGTGCAGTACTGAATAATGCTGAGAAACTAACTCGTAAATTTGAAGACAAGTTCTGGTCAGGTGTCGATTTAGCTCGTTTATACAGTGAAATTTCAGCTCGCCAAAGCTCTGAAGGCTTAGAAGCGTTATTCAAAGACGGCTTTAAAGAGTTTGCAAGATTAAAGAAAAACAGTGTCGGTAGTGTTCAAGCTTATATGGATGGTACTCACCGAGCTATGCGAGTTCGTTTATCTAGAGAAATCGAAGAGTTAGAAAGTCATTTAAGCTTTTTAGCAACGGTTGGTTCGATCAGCCCATATATCGGCCTATTTGGTACTGTTTGGGGGATCATGAATGCATTTTTAGCACTAGGTGCTGTACAACAACCATCACTAAGTACGGTAGCACCAGCAATAGCGGAAGCGCTAATCGCAACGGCAATGGGCCTTTTTGCTGCGATACCATCAGTATTAGCTTATAACAGTTTTGCTCGTCGAGTAGAAAAGTTAGAAGGTAGCTATATTAACTTTACTGAAGAGTTTTCTAACTTATTACACCGTGAAGTAACGGCTAATAACGTTTCAACATCGGCGTAATACTATGGAAATGAGACGCAGAAGAAAGCCAGTCGCGGAAATCAACGTAGTACCTTACATAGACGTTATGTTGGTACTGCTTATTATTTTCATGGTAACAGCGCCTTTGATCACCCAAGGGGTGAAAGTTGACCTGCCACAAGCAGATGCGCAACCTCTTGAAGAAGATTCTAAGCCTCCTATTGTTGCTTCTATTGATGCCGAAGGTCAGTACTTTGTGTCAATTGAAGGCGACTCAAAAGAACCGATGTCGGCAACTGATTTAGCAGTTGTTGTTGCAGCTCAGTTACAAGTTGATCCAGAAGTACCAGTTATCGTTAAGGCTGATAGAGCTATTCCGTATGCCAATGTAGTTGACCTAATGGTGCTATTACAGCGGGCAGGTGCGCCATCGGTTGGTTTAATGACGGAGCCAAAAGAGTAATGTTTAGCCCTACTTACTTAATCCATATTCTCAAGTCATTTGGTGTTCATATCTTTTTTGGCGTGGTCGTTGTGTTTAGTTTTAACTTTGCACTGCCAGAAAAAGAAGAGAAAGAGCCTGAAGTTAATCCTATCGACGCTGTGGTTATTGATCAGGTGATGCTTGAGCAGCAAGTGAAACAAATTCAGAAGAAAAAAGCCGACGCTAAAGCGGCGGAAGAAAAGCGAGTAAGAGATTTAGAAAAACGTGCAGAGCGTGCCAAGAAAGATCTAAATAAACTGAACAAGCAAAAGTCACAAAGTGAAAAAGATGCGGCAGCCGCGAAGAAGCGCGCAGCAGCAGAAAAGAAAAAAGCGGCGGCTGAAAAAGCGAAAGCTGAAAAAGCCAAGAAAGATCGTTTGAAGAAAGAAAAAGAAGCAAAAGCGGCAGCAAAAGCAGCGGCCGATGCGAAGAAGAAAAAAGAAGCGGAAGAGAAAGCACTAGCTGAAGCTGAACGCAAGCGTAAAGCGGAACAGAAACGCAAAGAGCAAGAGCGCAAAGAACGTGAACGCAAAGCTAAAGAAGCTCGTGAAAAAGCGTTGCAAGAGAAACTGTTGCAGGAACAACTAGCGAAAGAACAAGCTGTTCGCCGTAAAGCCAGAGAAAAAGTGGTGCTAACGGAAGTACAAAAATACAAAGCTTTGATCACGGCCAAGATCCAACAAAATCTAATTGTTGATCAAACCATGCGTGGTAAATCTTGTCGCTTGAATATTAAATTAGCCTTTAGCGGTCTAGTGACACGAGTGACGAAATTGCAAGGTGAAGCTAATATTTGCCAAGCGGCAGAGCGTGCAATACTCAAAGCCGAAACCTTACCTGTGTCGAAAGAACAGGACGTTTATCAACAATTACGCGATATTAATTTAACTGTGGAGCCTGAGTTCTAACATGATGAGAAAACTTATTATAAGTGTATGTCTAGTTATTTTGGCAATGAGCCAGCCGGTAAAAGCGGCACTTGAAATTGTCATTACAGAAGGCGTTGACACTGCGCGACCAATTGCAATTGTACCATTCAAATACGAAGGCCTTGCTCAGTTCCCTGTTAAGATTGAAGAGATCATTGCTGCCGACTTAACCCGAAGTGGTAAATTTAATCCGATCAGCGTAAGTCAAATGCCGCAACAGCCATCCGTTGATGAAGAAGTTGATTATTCATCTTGGACGGCAATCGGTGTTGAAGCCATCTTGGTTGGTAACATTGAAGAGCAGCAAACGGATAGATTTATTGTTTCTTATGAGCTAATTGATGTGCTTCGCGGCCAGATCACAGGTGGTAAAGTACAAGTATTGAAAGACGGCCGTTTAATTGAAACCAAAGATCACATCATCGATAACCGCAAAGTCGTTATCGCCCCGACTCAATTCCGTCGTTATGCTCACAGAATTAGTGATATTGCCTATGAAAAGCTAACGGGTGAAAAGGGCGCATTTTAACTAAGATTGCTTACATCACAATTAAGCATAAAGAAGTGTATCCGTACAAATTAATTGTCGCAGATTATGACGGTGCTAATGAGCAAGTATTACTTCGCTCAAAAGAACCATTGATGTCACCGTCATGGTCGCCGGACGGCCAACAATTAGCTTATGTAACTTTTGAGAACAATCGTTCACAAGTATATGTGCAAAACATTTACTCTGGTCAACGTGAATTAATCACCTCTTATGACGGCATCAATGGCGCGCCTAAATGGAGTCCAGATGGTAAAAGGTTAGCTTTAGTATTGTCTAAAGACGGTAACCCTGAACTGTACATTTTAGAGCTTAGTAGCAAAACTTTAACCCGTTTAACTAAACACAGAGCGATAGATACAGAGCCAAGTTGGTCACCAGACGGAAAATATTTGGTATTCAGCTCAGAACGGGGTGGTAAAGCGCAGCTATATAAAGTAGATTTACAGTCTAAGCGCGTGAAAAGATTAACATTTGACGGCGATATGAACCTTGGTGGCTCAATTACACCGGATGGCAAGCATCTTGTTATGGTGAATCGTACCCAAGGAAAATATCATATTGCTAAAAAAGAGTTGGGTTCAGGCCACTTCAGTGTGTTAACCAAAACCCGACTGGACGAAAGTCCAAGTGTCGCCCCTAACGGCTCAATGATCATCTACAGCACTATGCATGGAAGTGGTCAAGTATTAGCCTTAGTATCGATTGATGGGCGCTTTAAAGCTAGATTACCCGCTACGCAGGGTCAGGTGAAGTCACCTGCGTGGTCACCATTTTTAAATTAACGGAAAAAAGGTACAGACAATGCAAGTTAGTGCAATTACAAAAGCTTTACTTATCGCTATCCCGGCATTAGTTTTAACTGCATGTGGTGCGACTTCAGATTCTACAGACGGTAAATCTGAAACAACGAACACTTCAGAAGCAAGCCAAACAAGTGGCGCAACAGGTGATAATGTTCAAACAGGTGTAGCTACAGTAGAGAAGTCTGCCGAAGAATTACAACAAGAAAAATACGAAAAGATCCGTCAAGAAACACAAACTGTGTACTTTGATTACGATAAATCAAAAGTTGACGCTCAATACTTAGAGTTATTACAAGCTCACGCTGATTACTTAGTTAAAAACTCATCTGCAAAAGTAATGATCGAAGGTCATACTGATGAGCGCGGTACTCCAGAGTACAACATTGCACTAGGTGAACGCCGTGCTAAAGCAGTAGCGCAATACTTACAAAGCTTAGGTGTAATGGCTAAGCAGATCACAACAGTATCTTACGGTGAAGAAAAGCCAGTTGACTTATCTCGCACTGCAAAAGGTATGTCTAAAAACCGTCGTGCGGTTTTAGTTTACTAATATAAATATATAAAACGATGAAATACTCTCTCATTTCGTTGTTGCTTTTAGCAGGTGCTGCTCACTCGGCAGCACCTATTAATGATGTTTCAAATTCCAGTCTATCTGACCAAATCGCTCAGCTAAAACGTTTAATTCAAGCCCGTGGTGCTGCTCAAGTTAACTTGCAACAGCAAATTGGTGAACTACAAGAAGAATTAAGCGAGCTACGAGGTGAAACTGAAACTCATGCTCACAAACTTGATCAAATCGTAAATAGGCAAAGAGAACTGTATATTGAAATCGAGCGTCGTCTCGAAAGTATACAAGGTCAGCCTGCCCCGCAAATTATCGAACCAACGACTTCTACTACTCTAGATCAATCTTATGGTGAATCGTCGCTTTCTGAAAATGAAGCGTATGACCAAGCAGTAAATTTGATCTTAAAAGAACGTCGTTACGATGATGCGATTCCAGAGTTTGAAGGATTTATTTCTAAGTTCCCTAATTCCGTTTATATTGCTAATGCACATTATTGGTTAGGCCAACTTTTATTTAATAAGTCTGAATTTGCTAAAGCCGAGCAACACTTCGATCGTGTCATAAGCTTTTACCCTGATTCCAATAAACGTAGTGATGCCATGTTAAAACAAGGCACTGTTATGCAAAGATTAGGTAAGCAAGATGAGGCTAAAAAACTGTTTGAACAGGTCATTTCTGAGTACCCTGATTCTAACGCTGCAAATTTAGCCACCTCTAGATTGGCCTCAACCCAATAGAAAACTTATAATTTTGGCGCTTTTGTGCAAAAAAACATCGAAAGCGCTTAAAATTAAAATAATTTAGAAAAACGCTTGCACTGCATTTCAAAATCAGTATTATATGCGCCCGCAGCAACGGGAAGCATACAAACTTTTCGCTGTGCAGATTAAGATTGTGGGTCATTAGCTCAGCTGGTAGAGCAGTTGACTTTTAATCAATTGGTCGCTGGTTCGAATCCAGCACGACCCACCACTTTTCTTAAGCCCGCTTTGATGGGTCGTTAGCTCAGTTGGTAGAGCAGTTGACTTTTAATCAATTGGTCGCTGGTTCGAATCCAGCATGACCCACCATCAAGCAAAGCATCCAATATAAAGATGGGTCGTTAGCTCAGTTGGTAGAGCAGTTGACTTTTAATCAATTGGTCGCTGGTTCGAATCCAGCATGACCCACCACTTTATCTCTTAGTTCCTCTGAACATTCAAACAAAACTAAACTTTCAGAAATACAATTAACTATCCCTTGTCATGACTGGATAAGAATCAGCATTGAGCGTTTGGTTCGACAAATTTGTCCGGAACAAATTTGAGCTGCTGAAAGCAGACCCGTAGGGCAAAATATATGGACGTATTTTGTAATCCAGCATCAGCATGACCCACCACTTTTTCAGTTTATACTCTCCATTTTCAAAGTTTTCTTAAATATTCATACATCTCTGAACTTATTTCTGTCATGTCTGGATAAGAAGCAGCGTGAAGCGTAAGTTGAATCAACAACATCCTTGTCGTTGACCTGCTGCCAGGCTCGCTGTCGCGGTTCAAATTCTTTCCAGAAGAATTTGTGACTAAAATGTCCGGAACATTTTGATTCGGTAAGTCCATTTACCTCACCCTACGGGATGGCTAAAGCCATTCTATTTTGTTCCAACAAAATTTGGTAGACATCCGAATGGATGGCCGCGTAGCGGTGGTCGAAAATATGCGTCCTGCATTTTCGACACTTACTACATCCTGTATATCGAAATACATGGACGTGTTTCACACCATTTGTCAGGAACATTTTGATTCGGTAAGTCCATTTACCTCGCCCTACGGGATGGCTAAAGCCATTCTGTTTTGTTCCAACAAAACTTGGTGAGCTGCTGAAAGCAGACCCGTAGGGCAGTCGAAAATATGCGTCCTGCATTTTCGACACTTACAGGTATCCATGAAGCTCGAAATATGTGGGCGTACTTCATAATCAAACACCATACTCTCCACTTTGTTGCTCGTTTCAGAAATTCTCATACTTTCAAATTTATAAAACTCATACCTAACACTCTAAATATTAAAATTATTAGGTTAATGTTAACTAGCTAATAGTATTGTTTATTAAAACGTTAGTTTAAATAAACAGGTTTAAATCCTTCCTCTTTTATCTTTGTCTTTGATAAACCTTATGAATTAAGGTTTAAAGTTTGAAGAGTTGGCAAAACAATATTTTACATAGCCATATTTCTTAACTACCTTGTTAAATAAGATTAACTAAAATTTAACCCTAATGTTTAAAAAGGACTTCTCCAGCAGCGTTTTTGGTCTTAACCGAGTAGTAAGAACTTTGTTATTAAAATTGGCTTTTATTGATATTTTCGACCAACAGCACGGTGCAAAAAAAACAGATTTCAAAGTATTGCTGAGCTGTATTTTATTGTCTTCCAGTAGTACTCAAGCTGATCAGGTAGATGGTGGCTCTGAACAATTTGAAATTGTCCAAGTGACAGGAAGCAGATTGACTAGTTTATCTACCGCCAATAGTGAGCTGTTAAGCACGTCTGAACGAGTGAACAGTATTGAAGAGCTGCTAAATAGCTCGAGAATGCTCGAATTAAATCACAATGCTGGAGCCGGTAGCTTCAATGATATTTATTTAAGAGGGGCCGATCCTAACTTAACACTGACTTTATTTAATGGTGTCCCTGTTAATGACAATAGTAATTCTCGTGGTGGCGCTGCAGATGTCACAGGTATTGATCCTTGGTTTTTGACCAGCGCAGAAGTTGTAGCTGGGGCTCGTTCTGCAATATACGGTAGCCAAGCAGTTGCAGGAGCGATTAACTTAATTAGCCAACCAGACTCATCTGGTGCAAGTTTAAAAGCCGGCCTATCGTCGAACAGTGGTCACTATGCGGGAGTTAAATATGCATCCGATCAACTACTAATTGGGCTGAGCCAGAGAGAACCTGCTCAGACATTTGCTGGCAGTGAACAAAATTCGGTAAATGTGCTCGTGCAATGGCAGCCTGAGTATGAGAAAGATTATCTGGATTTATTAGTTTGGTACAATGATACGGATGCTTTGTCTTTTCCTGATGATTCAGGAGGCGAGCGTTACGCTATTAATCGAGAATTGGAGCAAAGGGATATTGAAGATTCACTTGCTTCGCTAAAGCTTAGCCGCAACTTTGCTCATAGCTCGCTTTCAGCTCAAGTGAGCGTTAGGAAAAAAGACCAATACATTAACACGCCAGCAGTTGCTCCAGGTGTTAGAAACCCTCAAGGTCTCCCTGCAATAACTAGCGATAATGCACTGACTCATCATCATGGCAGGATAATATTTAGTCACTTCGGCGACAAAGTAAATTGGTTAGCAGGGACTGAATATCAAAGGGAAAAAAGTGATGTTGTCGGAGCTCTGGATTTCACCTTTTTCACTCTGCCTAGCGACTTTTTATTGGAACGCGAAACTTTTGCTCTTTTTACCGAATTACAAGTCCAGCTGGATACTGCTTTACAGCTTAATTTATCTGGCCGATACGACAAAGTTGAAGCAGTAGATAGACTCAGCCCGAATGTAAACCTCGTTTGGCAACTCGGCAAAGAGCAGCAAATTTACTTTGATTGGGGCGATAGCTTTAAGCTGCCAAGTATGTATGCCTTATCCAACCCATTGGTAGGAAATCCAGATTTAGTTAATGAAACTGCGATAACAAGAGAGTTGGGCTATCAATTTGTTCGCCATAATCTAGAGTGGGGAGCCGCTGTTTTCAATAATCACTTCAGTAACCTTGTTGACTTTGAACCCGGCCCGCCACCTAGGTTAGTAAATCGAAATAAAGTCACTGCTATGGGCATAGAGCTTTGGCTTGGTTATATAGCCGATAGTTGGGATATTAATGCTTCATACCGTCACCATGATATCAAACGAGATGGTACGTTTGAGCTATTGGGACGGAGCAAAAATCGCTATCAGTTAACCTTCAATAAGCAGTTTTCAGGAACCCTAAATCAACTGTACGCAAGTTTAAAGCTTAGATTACAAGACTCAGTACTGGCATCAAGTATTCCAACAGGAGAGCTCAGACTTAACGGTCATAATGACCTTAAGTTAAACCTTGATTACCAATTTTTACCAACTCTAAAAACAACATTAAGTGTTCGCAATTTGTTGCAAGACGACATTCAGATAACCCCGGGCAATATTTATGATGATTCTGTTTGGGGCTTTAGCATTAACTACAAACTATAAGGTGGCACTATGACGGTTAAACATAAGCTAGTGCAACATGCTAACTCAGTATTGGCTACAACTTTAGCCATGACTGTCATTTTGACTTTCGTCTTGTGGGAACAACCTTTGACCTACTTTATCGATGACTGGATTGCTAGTTCACAACTGAGTGCAAACAGTGTCGCTTTAGTTGTCATTGCACTGCTTACTCTTGATGTACTGCTACCTGTTCCTAGCAGTCTTATCAGCGTTGCAGCTGGTAGTTTACTTAGCCCATTTGTTGCTTTTTCTAGTATTTTCCTAGGCATGTTTTTCGGATGTTTATTTGGCTATGGGTTAGGCTGGTTACTCGGTCAAACTGGGGTAGGGAAACTTGTTAAACCTGACCTGCAACAGCTCGCTAATCGCAACCTATTTAGTACTCAGGCTCGTTATTTAATGGCTTGTCGTGGCGTACCCGTTTTGGCGGAAGTCAGCATTCTTATGGCTGGAGTCAATCGAGTTCCAATAAAAACATTCCTAATCACCACATCCATCGCCAATGCGTTAATTGCATTGGCTTATATCTTGGCTGGACAGCTAATACAGCACGCCAATTCTATTTTTATTGCTGTCATTGTTGTTCTAGCTATGCCTGCGTTATTAACCGGGTTGCACCGTATTTATTATCGCAACCATTGAGTCTTTTAAACAAACCAATAGGGAAGGGTTCTGATGAGACAACAACTACAAAGAATTCTATACGTAAGCAGTTTTTTATTAACCTGTGAGCTATATGCGGCAGGTACACCACCAAATCTACACAAGAGCAGCACTAATGAATGCGACTCTAAATGGGTTTATGAAACTAATGGAGTGCACAGTGACTGCGGCTGCGATGAAGAAAATAACTTTTGTTTAGCCCAAATAGCTAAATCAGAGCCTAAAAGACCGAAGTTTCCCAACCACTGGATCAGTGACTGGACCATGTTTACAGTAATGAATGAAGCGGCTTCCGAAAAATACCCACCTCCTTACGCTAATCCTCCAGCTAACATCAAAGCCAGCGATTATCGAGTGTCTTATGGTACTAGCTACTATGACAACAACTACCGTCCGAAAAAGCCAAAAGACAGTGAAGACTTTGGCGCTATGATGGAGCATTACAGTGATTTTTGTTTACCTATATTTGGTTGGCCTGAGCAAAAGTATGAATTTACCTGTGCCTTCGTCTCTCTTGGTAAAACGGCATACTTTTTAGAGTATCAACAGGCCACTCAAGCTGCGCCAAAATGTTATTTATTTTCACCAAATAACCATGCTCCGCGTCCTGAATTTTTGCAACATCTAGACTACTGGCCTGAAGCGAGTCAGCAACTAAATGGCTCTGTTCAGGCTTACTATTGGAAGAAGTTGTGGCAAAAAGACGCTGTTCCTAGGATCTTATTTGCTTACGCCTTTAATCGAGAAAAATCATTACAAGGTAATTTACCGACAGATAATGAATGGTATCAAAGACCACAGTCGTTCTTCTTCTCTGGCCAAATTGCTAGAGGCAGCGATATGACAGCACCTATGATCTCGCAAAATTACACCAGCTTTCGTACCGAACAACCAAACCCAAAACTTTGGCAACAAGTTGAACAATGGTGCAAAGAGCCAATACCTCGCGCTCACTTATTTCCTGGTCAATAGGAGCAAAGGCAATGAAACTTATTAACTTAATTATTCTACTTTTGTGTTTTTCTGTATCAATTAATGCCAAAGACACTCGCGTTGGGCAGCCTTTGCCTTGTGCAGTTCCAGAGTTCACTGGTGAGCCGACGCAAGAAAATATCGATGACTATAGCTGGCAAGTTTTTTTAGCGTTAAATCGACCTGCCAAGCAAGGGGAAAATGGTACTGCAAACTGCAAAGAACGTTATGTTCATAGTCCTAAAGTATGGCAAACCTACAAAACCTCTGAGCAAGTGTTTTTAGCAAATGGTGCCAATCCCGGACCTTGGTATGGAATAAGTAAAGCACGGCTAACTCAAATATCTAAAGCCAGTAATCAAAGCGCTCTGGATTCGCATATGGAAGCGGTAGGAGCTTGGTTAATCGACCAAAAGGGCAATCCAACTTATTTCCAAATGTGGGTTAACGAGACTTGGTATGACTATGTTGTTGAAAACAAACTGTACAACCGAGACAACTTTACTAATCAAAGCAAAGTCCGCTTCCCCGATGGCGCAATGGAGTTAAAGTCCGCTTGGAAAATACTCACTACAGCTGATTCTTCTAAAGACTATATTACCCAGGATTCACAAGTGGTTGAATTTGATGCGAGTGGAGAACCTAAGAAAAACTCGGATGGTTCAATACAAACTAAACAAGTATTACTAGGCTTAGTTGGTTTTCACCAAATCATGAAAGTGTCTGGATTTCCTCAGTGGCAATGGGCGACCTTTGAGCACAAGCTTAATGTGCCAGGATCAGAGTATGACAGCAAGCTAGAGCAGGTTGTTTCTAAGCCAAAACAAGGTGTGCAATACACTTATTACGATGCGGATGCAGACAAGAACAAAGTTAATAAGTCACCTTGTTCATTATCTGACCCCAACGAGTGCCAGTCATTTTATTTACCTACACCATTAACTCGCTTAACCCCAATCCGTGAACAAGCTCAAGCGGCAAATAAAAAATACCACCAATTACTTATCGATAAAGGACTTGGCTATTCAAGAGGGGGAGAAATGCCTGTGTACGCCACGCCTTTATTAAATTACCAACTGGTAACCACACAGTGGCCTAGTAAACCAAATAACCCAGGTGCGACTAATGGCGATCCAACCCCAACAATTTCAGCTAACACGACTATGGAAAGTTACATTCAAACTTCTAGTAGCTGTATCAATTGTCATGGTATGGCAACGCTTCCGGGAACGACTGTCAAGTCCGATTTTTCTTTTTTATTTGGCAGCGCAAAAAGTGCGTCAAAAACTAACAGCACTAAGGAGTAAGGTATGAGTATTTTAAACAGTACACGTCTTAATTTTTTTGGTGGTATAGAAGTCGATGTTAGCGTGCCAAATAACAAAGCCGACTACGAAGTAATGGTGGATGGGGTACCTAAAACTATCGATGTGTTTAACCCTTATACTGCAACCATGAGTGATGAGGCTATTAAACTAAAGATCAGCGATGAGGATATTATTAATTCTTTGCGGGCGAAATATGGTGACTATTTTGTACGTGGTGGCTGGAACAATTATGGCCTTCACACCGTGATCACTAATAATGCTCAAATTCGTTCAGCCGGTGCTCCAGGCAAGGTAAACACGGATAATGCAATGGCTGGCTTGCCATTTTTCTTATTAGGTTCAGCTGACCCTGAAAGTGGCCAGTTTAATAATACTAGCGCTATGATGGTGGACTTGAACCCGTTGGGTAGTACTTACTCTCAAATTGCTTTAGGTGGCATTTTAATAGGGACATTAGAGCAACCATTACTGCACTTAAAAGGAGACAGGATAACAAGTAATGTAGGCAACTCAGCTGCTGGGTTATCGTTAAGCTCTTGAATGGCAATGGCGACTCCCCAGGGTCGAATATGTTTGCAGGAACTTGGCAAGTTACTTATCCAATCACAACAGAGCTAAAACAGAGTATTAACTCTGGAAACCAAGACGCAGATCAGCAAATGTTGGCGTTTCTAAATACCCAAGGGGCAACGGGAGTCGTGGTTAATTTAGCTTTTTTGAAATGTGTCCTAAATATACGACAGAGCAGCAAAGAAAGTCGTACTACACCAACCAAGATGGCAGAAACCCGAGTGTAGGCCGAATTATTGGCAGTATTGGTTTAGCATTTGATGGGGAAACCGCACAAAACCCTGACGGTCGATTATTATTAAGTTCGCTACCGAATACACCAGCGGGGGCACAGACTACACCAATTTGGGCTGCGCTGTATGAATATGACAATAAACCTTATTTATCGCTCAACCTGTCATTAGCTCTGTTACAGAAAAACTTCAGAACCAATAGAACCGATTACAATAGTGATACTTTGAATGCGGCGATAGATTTTGGCAGCTTAGTACTTGAAGCTGGACAGCAAACGATGACTTTCGAGCCAGACTATGTTGATTACTATAAGTATGGTGGGGTCATCGATATTTTGTTGACCAATCAACAGCAACAAGTGATCGAGCAAAACCCCATATCGATAATTGGCCACAACCAAGAAAATAACCGAAGTTTATCGATATCCGAATCTAAGTATCGAATTTTTAGCGATGACATCAATAATTACATAGGCGACAAAGCTGGCGACAGTAAAGATGTGAATTTACAAGTTCGCTATTTAGGCCAAGCAGTTAATGCCGCTCTTACCGTTGACGTTGCTAGAAATAATATTCAAGGCACTCACAACAATACCCCATTTTTAGATTTATCCATTGAAACGATAAAAGTTAGCAAAGGTGATACTTCAGTTAGTTACACCATCAAAGTGGCAGAACAAATCGAAAATATCGATGACGTAAATAACATGGCAGGGTTCGAAGATGTGCAATTTACTTTTGGCACCGCCGTGCAAGTGATTAATACCAGAAAATATAGGTATACCAATTTTAATATCACGTCAGGCAGCAAAGTTTCATGGCAACAAGTGTATGAAAATGTGCTGCGTTATCACTATTTGAATTTCCCTGGCATGTCGACACTTTTCCCTCTTAACTCGGCGGAGCAGATCTTAAATAACAAAGAAGGAATTAAGGCTCGAACGTCTAGTCAATACTGGCCTACATCTTTGTATATGCCTGTAGTGCGTTCCATGTCTCCAAGTCAAATTAGATTGCTTAATGCCTTTATGTTTGATCAAGAATGGGATCCAGATAAGTCGATATAGAACTAGTAACCTCCTAGTTTGAGCAGTGCAAGCGCTACTGTATTTGTGTTGGCGTTTGTACTGCTGCTGAGCACTAAGCTCAGCAAAGTGGTTGCTTTATAAAGGTAAATTTCTTGGCTGGCAAATAGTCATTCCCCTAAGTGACTTTCGACCTGATTGTTGTATAATTCGCAAACTTTTTAGCCTGTAGTATACCGAGTATGCAAATCGAAATTGCAAAACAAGATTATCCATTTCCGCCAAAGCCAATGCCATTAACAGAGCAGGAGCAAGCGGAATACAAAGAGCGAATTAAAAAACTGCTGAAAGAGAAAAATGCAGTATTGGTCGCTCACTACTACACAGATCCAGAAATTCAGGCATTAGCTGAAGAAACTGGTGGTTGTGTAGCTGACTCTTTAGAAATGGCTCGTTTCGGTAATCAACATGAAGCAGAAACGCTTATTGTCGCTGGTGTTAAGTTTATGGGCGAAACAGCAAAGATCTTAACGCCTGAAAAAAGGTTTTAATGCCAACTTTAGAAGCGACTTGTTCATTAGATGTTGGTTGTCCAATTGACGAGTTTTCAAAATTCTGTGACGAACATCCGGATCATACTGTTGTTGTTTACGCTAATACTTCAGCTGCTGTTAAAGCAAGAGCTGATTGGGTAGTAACATCTAGTATTGCGTTAGAAGTGGTCGAGCACCTTGAAGCGGAAGGTAAACCTATTATTTGGGGGCCAGACCGTCACCTAGGTTCATACATTAATAAAGTAACTGGCGCTGATATGCTGCTATGGAACGGTGAGTGTATCGTTCACGATGAGTTTTCATCAAAAGCACTAGCAGACATGAAGCACTTGTATCCAGACGCCGCTGTACTTGTTCACCCTGAATCACCAGCTTCAGTCGTAGATATGGCTGACGCAGTGGGTTCAACATCGCAATTGATCAAAGCATCAACCGAAATGGACAATGACACTTTTATTGTTGCAACAGACAAAGGCATTTTCTACAAAATGCAGCAACAGAACCCAGATAAAAACTTCATTGAAGCTCCAACTGGCGGTAACGGTGCCACCTGTAAAAGCTGCGCGCATTGTCCTTGGATGGCAATGAATGGTTTAAAAGCAATTGAGAGCGCACTAGTAGACGGCGATGGTCACGAGATCTTCGTGGATGAAACATTAGCTGAAGAAGCAATGCTACCGCTAACTAGAATGCTTAGCTTTGCCGCTGACAATAAAGTGAAGGTAAAAGGTAACGCGTAAAATGCTCTCAGCCTGCTCTATAAATCAACAAACGAGCAGGAAAACAGAATTTTAGGTTGCGAATAAGCGGGTTATTACTTAGTATTAGCCCGCTTTTTATTGGCCAAAAGCCAATGAGAAATAGCAAAGCGGAGAGGTGGCTGAGCGGTTGAAAGCGCACGCCTGGAAAGTGTGTATACGTTAATAGCGTATCGGGGGTTCGAATCCCCCCTCTCCGCCATTAGAATTCAAAAAGAAACCGAGCAACTAGCTCGGTTTTTTTATGCTTGTAAATATTGTGACGGGGTGGACGAGAACCCCCGACTGGGGTCGACTAAAATGTCAGGAACATTTTAGGACATCCGAATGGATGTCCGCGTAGCGGTGAAATACATGGACGTGTTTCACAATCCTCCCCCCCTCTCCGCCATTAGAATTCAAAAAGAAACCGAGCAACTAGCTCGGTTTTTTTATGCTTGTAAATATTGTGACGGGGTGGACGAGAACCCCCGACTGGGGTCGACTAAAATGTCAGGAACATTTTAGGACATCCGAATGGATGGCCGCGTAGCGGTGAAATACATGGACGTGTTTCACAATCCTCCCCCCCTCTCCGCCATTAGAATTCAGAAAAACCGAGCGCCAGCTCGGTTTTTTGCATTTTGGCGTAGAGAAGTGGGATGAGAACCTTGGTTTAATGAAAAACATCCCTGTTCTTCACCTGTGATCAGGCTCGCTACCGCGGTTCAAATTCTTTCCCGAAGAATTTGTGACAAATTTGTCGGGAACAAATTTGAACGCGCTCTGCGCAGCCCGAAGGGGGGGCGAAAATATACGTCCTGCATTTTCGACACTTACTACATCAGTGTAGCTCGAAATACTATGGACATGTTTCACAACTCTTTCGGTAGTAGTTTAATGGAAAACGTCCCTGTTTTTCACCTGTAGTGGGTGATTAATGGGTGTCAGTAATTTTTACAGTTGCTCGCGTATTTGTTTTTTATCATAGTTAACTTTTTGAATTATAATGAAAAATAAGTTGGCTTGTTTTTTGCTTAAGAAGGCGCTATAAGTGTATTTGTTTAATTTGAATTTTGGAGTATCAAATGAGAAACATCGTAATCGCGATTTTTTGCATATTCTCTTTTACTGCTAATGCAGGGATCATCAACCTTGACTCAAGCAGTAACAATGTTGCCCGTCAGACCATTTCCCTAGGCCCTGGAATATATAAGGTAGAATTTATTGGTATTGCCGACGGTGGTAAATATGATGCATGGAGCGCATGGAGCACAACTGCAGGTTGTGACAGCGATGGTTTAAACTGTGGCAGAGGCTTTTTGAATACCGCTTTTTTCAACTCTTCTCAGTTCGCCCCGGTTCGCATCGGTGGTTATGAAAGATACCTAACTGCAGCTCTTGCTCTAAAGCATGCCAAGGGTGCAACATTTCAACTAAATACGACAGCTAATGTCGAGTTTTTCATTAAAGACAATCATTATCCTGACAATAGAGGCGGTATTTCACTATTGATCACTGATGTACCAGAACCTAGTACGTTAATTCTTTTTGGACTTTCTGCATTGGTAATGTTCAGACTACGTAAAAGCTAGGCAAATGAATTACAGCGGGTAATCTAGATTATTCCCGTTTACATAGAAAAACCGAGCATCAGCTCGGTTTTTGCTTTCAGAATAATGAGAGAAATGAAAACTTCAGTTTAATGAAAAACCTTCAGTTTTTACTTGCAAACAGCCTTTCTACAAAGATTGAAACTCTTTCCATTATAATTTTTGACAGGTTAATCAGGAAAGTTTTAGTGCATTAAAAGGGTGACCACAAAGTTTAGCCTATAAACTCACTTGGAAGTAATTAGTAAATTAGTTATCCAAGTTATAAATAATGACTATTTACTATTGTGTTTGTTGGTTCCTGTATCATGAGTAAGTGTTTCTTCTGACAAGATCGATTTATAGTGTACTTTAAACCTAGCTTTTTGCTCTATTTCAGAAACTGTTTCCGAAAGTGATTTTTCTGGAGCGTCTGAAAGTGTTTGTTTATTTTTATCTAGGCTTATTTTGATTATCTCGTAACCTTCGTTGGGGACAAAGCAAAGTTACCATCGAAAGTAGTATAACGAATATCAAATAACTCACCTAACTTCTGACATAAAATTCCATGAAACTCTTCTATTGTTATCTTTTTGTCATACCAAGTAAGCTCATAACCTTTAAGTAAAGCTGGGCCCAAGCCTTTGTTTAAAAGTGTATATTCAAAGCTAGAGTTATTGTCTCCAACATTTAAAAAGTCAGTAATATAAGGCTGAATGACTGCTATTTGATTTTTTTTATTCCAAGCCATTAATTCTTCGTTATGCTTTTTATTCCAGCGATATTGTTTTATTGCCACAAAGCCAGAAATTGCAGCTGCTATACAAGCAAAAAACTCTGTGGATAACAGACCTGATATTATGTTCCAGATCTCCATGAAGGAAAATTCCATGTATTTAGTTCACTATTATTGGGGTACTTTAATCTGTGGGGGTTAGCGTTATATATTTCAATAAGTCAGCTTCCCTTTCATAAGTACCTTTTGGTAGAAATAACTAAAAAATACTCAAATCAAGCTCAACTTCGTCACCAAGCCAAGAGGCTAGGTCGGTGTGATCTTTAAGATCGTCACCTGTTAGTGGGTGGATAAATACCGTTAGGCCGTCGCGGTTTTCATCTAGCCATGGGATCAGGGCGTCAAAGTCTTTATTTTTAAATAATAGTTGGCAGCTCCACATGGTGTGAGGGCCAACTGGTTTTTCATGTACTCTGCCCATTTTTAGCGAAAAGTTTTCACTGGCTTTAGTACAAAGATCGCTAGCGAATTCGATTGTTTCTGCGTCGAAGTATACGTGTGCGTGGTAATGCTGGTAATTGTTGACGGGTCTTTTAGGTGTATTCATTTATATCTCGTAGCGCAATTGTTGAGTTAGGTATCTAATCTTAAGTATTGTATTGGGCTCTCGCACAGAGAGCCACAATTAGATGGAAAGGGAGCTTTTCCTACCGCGAGTTAAAATTGGTATTTAACCGAGAGCTTCACATTTCGAGGTATACCCGGGAAGTATCGTTCTTGGGTGAAGCTGGTGTAGTTGGCTCTTTCGGCATACCTTCTGTCTAACAAATTATCTACATTTAAGGCCAAGCTTAGCGCTGTTGAGTATTGGTAGTTTACTCTAGCGTGGAATAGAGTATGCCCGCTATAAGCTGAAGTATTTTCCGCGTTGAGGTAGTACTCATCTACATATTGGCTGCGTAAATTTAGCTGCCAGCTGCCTGAGTTGTAGTTAGCTGAAACATTGGCTAGAAACTTTGGTGCACTAACTATGTCGTTACCTACAATATCCTCAGAGCTTAAGTTCGGGTTGTTCTTATAGGTGTGTTTGTTCACCGTTACATTGGCATTTATTTGTAGTTGCTCTGAGATTGGTTGAGCAAAGGTTAACTCAATCCCTTTGTGCTCAGTCTTGCCACCACTGGTGTAAAAGAAGTCACTGTCTCGTAAAATTACATCAGATTTATCGTACCAGTAAGCTTCTACAGAAAGGTCAGCAGTCCCTAACGAGGTAAACCAGCCACCATCTAAAGCAATCAGTTGTTCTGGATCTAAATCAGAAACTTGCTGAGCACGTTGTAAGCGATACAATTCTGTTGCTTGCGGTGCTCTGTAGCCATGGCTTAAGTTGATATAAGCTCGATGGTTTTGGTTTTTGTAAACCAAACCTAGTTTTGGCGATGCAATGGTAAAGTCATCGCTTCTGCTTTCAGGTCGATTGAATCGACAACCGCCAAAGCCACAGGTATCGCCATTTTCATCAACACGGCCGCTGTTCATTCGGTTGTTATAATCAAAAGAAATGTGCTCTAGACGTAAACCTAAATTCAGTTGCCAGTTGCTATTAAGTTGATGTTGCAAGGCGGCAAAAGCAGCGATTGTTGTGGCGTCAACTTGATAATCGTAGTGTTTACCTTCAGGGATGGTTGCGATAAGGAAGTTTGAGCCTATTGTTGAGCCAAATTGCTCTTCCAGTAATTCAATATCTGCAATCTCAGCGTCTAACCCTACATCTAATTTAGTAGTATCTGCTAAGTAATAACTGTACTGGCTTTGTATACCGGCACTTTGGTGCTGATTTTCTTCAACTGGTTTGCCCGGTACGAAATGCTGTAAAAAGGTCATTTCGGTTGACCTGATAAAAGGGCGTAATACTAAGCCTGAGTTGAATGTGTATTGCTGCGATAACCTAAATGATCGAGCATCTCGATAAGCTTCTGGATTAGCATTAGTTTCACTAAGCTTTTTGTCTTGATAGCTGTTTAGGCCAACAAGGTAACCTGCTGTTTCTTGGTTTAGATTAGTGATAGTAGCAAAGGTATCTAGTTTAAAGTTGTCGTTCTCAAACTTGTGAGTAAAAGATAACTTTTGTTGATCAACACCCGAGTCATCTCTAAAGCCATTACTGTGTGTTAGTGAAGAGGATACGGCAAAAGAGTCAGTATTAGCTAAGAAGGATATGCTTTGTTGCTCCCACTGGCCAAGCGTTGCTTTGATAAATGGTGTTCTGTCAGTTGCGGCTGGATTGATAATGTTCACCGCCCCATGTAAGCCGCTGCTACCATAAAAAGCAGAAGTTGGGCCTTTCACCACTTCTATTTGTTCTGCTAATTCATAGTGACTTTCAAACAATTCGTTAACGTTACAAAAGCCATTAGGTCTTAGTGCTATTCCATTTTCCAGAGTAAGAAAGCTGCCACAAGCCCCAGCACCAGTTAAAACTGGTGAGCGCAAGGCTAACAACATTTCTTGTCCTGAGTTGCGGTGTAGGTAAACGCCTGCTTTTTGGTTGAGTACTTGCTGAATATGCTGAGGCTCAGTTTGCTCTATTTGTTTTGTATCTAGAGTGACAATAGAGCGGCTGACTTGGTTGATGCTCTGCTCAGTTCTAGCCTCTGTTATGGTGATGGTTTCAATATCTGACTTTGCAGCACTGGCATAAGACACCGCCAATGCAACCAAACTCAAGGCGAATTTGTAGTTTGAATGTATGCTTTTCATTATTTTTATTGCCGCGTACTGATTTGGCTTAAGCGTAACCTCAAGTTGTTTACAGTCGCAGTGTTCCAACTAAGTATTAATAAGGTAAGGAGTAAATAACTGTTTTACATTAACTTTGGCTTTTAACTTAGTCGCCATGAGATAAATACCACCTAGCTTGCGATGAATAAATAAAGCGTCGACAGGAGGCGTGTGCCACTGTGAACTTTGTCGTGTTATCGCCATGCCTTTTTCTTTTACTCTAGTTGCTAATTTACTGTTGGCAAAATCGTATTCGCCGTCAAACCTTAATGGTTCACAGGCAATGTCAAAAATGCTTAGTACATCTTGTAAGTATTGCTGATCAATATCTTGGTTGAAGAAACCAATTTGTCTTGCCGCCGCTAACATATCATCGACGTTACTAGGCTGCTTGATGCCTGCATTAATTAGCTTGAGATAGCCGTTGCTGATGTTGGGGCCGATGTTTCTTGTCGCGCCAAAATCCAGTAATCCAATTTTGTTGTTACTTTGGTTGTATAGGAAGTTGGCAAAGTTAGGGTCGGTTTGCATTAGTTTGAAGTCGAACAGTTCTGCCATAAAAAGTTGAATAAGGTGGCTGATAATTTGATTTCTTTCTGCTTGAGGCAGATTAGCAGCATGCTCAAGCGGCGCTCCTTCAATAAAGTTCATTACTAAAATAGTGTCATTGCTTAAATTGTCATAAACGATAGGTAGTTCAAAATGACTTTGGTTTAACTGAGCTTGATATTGTTTTATATGCTCCGCTTCTAATTGGTAATCCGCTTCATTTTGTAATTGTATTTTTGCTTCTTCAAGCAGTTGACTGATATCTAACGTTTTCGGTAATAAACCCGAGATATTGAGCAATGTGGCAACGTTATCAACATCACTGGCTATTGAGTCTTTTACGCCTGGATATTGCAACTTAACGGCAAGTTTGTTGCCATTAGCCAAATTCGCAATATGAACCTGACCTATTGAAGCGGCTGCAAAAGGTCTAAGGTCAAAATGACCGAAACTATCTAACCAGTGTTCGCCCCAATTGCTTTTGAGTAAAGTAACTAGTTGCTTATGCGGCATTGGAGCTGCATCTGATCTTAACTTGGCTAGAATAGCGCTTAGTTCAGGCGATAATAGCTCGCCTGCATCCATAGACAACATTTGACCCAGTTTCATTGCTGCCCCGCGCAAGTGAGACAGCTTTTTTGTTACCTGCTCTATGTTTGAAGGCGTAAGCAGTAAGTCTCTGCTAGCTGGTCGGTTGCCTTTAGATATTTCTTTTACACCTTCGACAAGCATATTGCCTGCAACTCTGGCCGCCAGTTTGCCAAATACAGAAATTCGAGAAGCTTTTGATGCGGGTACTTTACGCCCCTGTGTTGAGGGCTTTGATATAGTCAAACTCAATACCTTGTTCGGTTACTTTGCTCTGTTATACGGTCACAGCAATAAACATGGTTCATCGATAAAGAAAATTCAACGTTAACAAAGAGATGAATTCATTATGTGGATTTAAAGTAATATATAGCCTTTTTGCATACCCTAAAAGAACAATATTATGACCTGTTAAGACTTTGAGTGGCACAATATGGGCTAGAATTGATAAAAAAATAATCTCTTGTTTTGGCTGCCTGCGGTATCGATTGCTAAAACAATTTACCTAATGAGAGCGAAACATATGACACCTTTCGGTATTGCTGGTATTCAAATGGAATTGGGTCATGGCAACAACATGGACGCCATTGAGCACAAAATTAACACGGTTATGGCCCTTTACCCTTGGGTAGAAATGGTCGTGTTGAGCGAACTGGCACCACATGGCCCATTGCATCAATTTGCTGAGTCTTTGCCTGGGCAAACAGAAACCAAATTTTGTGAGATCGCTCACCGCCATAACATTTGGCTGATCCCTGGTTCTGCATTTGAAAACACAGATGACAAGCTTTACAACACAGCTGCAGTGATCAATCCTGACGGCGAAGTTATTGCTCGTCATAGAAAGTTATTCCCATTCCAGCCGTTTGAATACGGTGTCGAAGCTGGCGATCAATTTGTTGTATTTGATGTACCAAATGCTGGTCGATTTGGCGTTTGTATTTGTTATGACATGTGGTTCCCAGAAGTGCCAAGAACATTAACTGCAATGGGAGCTGAAGTGATCATTCATCCTGTTCTAACGGGTACTAATGACAGAGATATTGAATTAAATATGGCGCGCGCAAATGGTGCTATGTTCCAAAGCTATATCGTTGATATTAACGGTTTAGGTGTAGGTGGTGTTGGCCAGTCTTGTATCATCGATCCGTCAGGTCGCGTGGTACACCAAGCAGGCACAACCGAAGAGTTCTTGGTGACAGAAATTGACTTTGACTTAGTACGTCGTCAGCGTGAGGTTGGCTTGAAGAACCTAGGTCAGCCACTGAAAAATTTCCGCGATACCGAATTAGAGTTTGTGGTTTATCACAAGCAAAAGTGGCGTAATGATTACCTGAAAAGTTTGGGCCCACTAGAGCGACCTGAACGTCACCAAAAAGACAAATTAGCCCCTGCTCCTTGGTTAAGCGGTGAGCCATTTAAAACAACGTTAAAAGCGAAAAAAAAACGCTTTGACTAAGTAGGGTTTATGCGACCAAGCGATCTGTTATTTACCGCGCAAATTGAATATCACGTAGGTGATAAACTGTGCCAAGACTTTTTTTCGGTTTGGCCTGCTTATCACCGCTGGTTTCAGTTGTCCGAACACCCTGTAACTGGGATTGAAGGACGATTACAGATCGCAAGGTATATGCCTGAGTTACTCGACACATACGATACTTTATGTGCGAACTTACAAGCTGATGAGCATGTAGCGGCTTTCCTGTCCTTGTATAATCCTCCAAGCTTTCCAACTGGCTGCTCACAATTAGTGTGGAACCGTGAGTCTAAGTCTTTGATCCGAAACTACGACTTTCCTGCTAGTTTATCTGAAAAGAAACTGCTGTGTACTAATTGGAACGGCACCAAAGTTATGGCAATGACAGATTGTATTTGGGGCGTGCTTGACGGTATCAATGAACATGGTTTAGCGGTTTCATTAGCCTATGGCGGCCGAGCAAAGCGTGGCAAAGGTTTCTCAATTACCCTAGTTTTGCGCTATGTGCTGGAGTTTTGTAAAACCGTCGAACAAGCGGTAGAAGTGATTGAGAAAACGCCGGTTCATATGCCGTATAACGTTACTTTAATCGACAAATCTGGCGCCGTAAGCACAGTTGAGATATGTCCAGAGCAAGAACCTAGAGTAACAAAACAAACTTGTGCGACTAATCACCAACACGAAGGTGAAGTTGAAAATCTAGATGCGGTTGCAGACAGTACTTTACGCGAAGGCTACATTGCTACTCGCATTGCCGATCCCTCGGTTACAGAACAAGCCGCGGTTGCTATGTTTTTACAGCCCCCTTTGTATCGCAAAGCAAAAGATTGGTGCGGTTGGGGCACGTTATATACCTCTTGGTACAACCTCAACGAAGGCTCTGTTACTTTATTGTGGCCAAACGGCCAATCTCTAAAGCAAAGCTTTGAGCACTTTGTCGAAACGTCATTTGTTGTCGACGTCCCTTCTTTTCGATAACGGCAAAACAAATTTAATAAGAAAGTAACAATTGAAATGGTTCAGAGACTTGCCCTGAACTTTAGGCTGGCTGCGGAGAAAGATAGCTTTCTCCGCCTTGTTTTAGATCTTTAATAAATCTTATACAACATTTGATTGTCAGTCAGTGTTGGGTGTTCATTAGACTCAATCGATTTCGATGAGAATTGACCACGCAACTCTTTAACCCAACCTTTAGCGCGTCGAGTTAATTTGTCTGACGGAGTCTGCATCTTGCCACGTACTAATAATACGCCCATATCAGCGCCTTTGTATAAGTACTCACCAGGGCCTAGTATTCTTAAGAAGAAAGCTTCTTCCATACTAGATGCGTTACTCCAGTCTGCAGTACGACGAATGATCTCTGCATTTTCATCTTCAGACATTCGATAAATACCAGAGCGAGGTACTTGATTTAGAATGCGAATATCATCAGTTGTGTGCTTAAAGATAACCGTTGACCAAGTGTCAAAGTCCATCCAACGCTTTTGGATTTCATCAATATCAATCTCGTAATTAACGCCCATGTACTCAAGTAAATGGAACATTAGTAGCGGGGCACCGCCGTACTTTTGTGTGATCAAGTTAGTTACTGGAGAAGCGCCGCTTACTCTTGGGTTTAATTCACCTAAGTAAATTTCGCCGTCATTTTTGTCGATAAGGTAATCGATACAGAAAGTGCCTTTGTAACCTTCTTTATATAAGCGGTCACCGAACTTCTGCACCATATCAACCAGCTTTTCTCTTTGTTCTTGCGTCACTGCGGTTTGGTCTGCTTCGTTACCTGACCAACCACCTTTGTACGGTGTTAATTCTCTGTGGCCAACGATTTCCGTTAGCACTGGACCCACAAGTGTACCGTGGCGAGTTGCTACAGCTTCAACTGTGCCACACTTAGGATCAATTTGTTTCATTACTTTAATGTCTTGGCCGACAATGTTCTTTTCGTGCTTTTTCCAATCTTTTTCTGACGAGATAAAGAAAGTCGTTTTACCTGAATCACCATAAGGTGTTTGCACTACTAAGTTTTCGCCTAGATTATTGGCATCCGCTAACGCTCTTAGCTTTTTGTAATCAGAAGCTTTACCAAGTGTATTTGGCACACTTGCAACACCCGCTTCATTACCCAGTTTAGTAGTGACAATTTTTGAATCTAATTTGTTTCGCAATTTATGCGAAGGCAAAGCAATTTTAAGATCTAATTCTTTTGCTAGCTTTTGCGTTTCTTGGTCAAACATAACCGTTAATAAATGGCCACCTTTACCATTTTTACGCATAAACTCTTTGCTTTCTTTATGTTTTAGCAAGTAGTTCACTACGTCTTCTAGACAAGTGAAGTCGGTATTTTCACGCTCTTTTGGCGTAAACATTCTGTGGTGGATACCGTCAAAACAATCAAAGTAAGTGATGTATCGCAAACTTGGAATGAATTGACCCAAACCCAATGTATTCATCGGTGAAGCAGATACAAAGTAGATGGGTTTTTTGTAGTTAGAAAAAAAGTTGTAGATTTCTGACAAGCCACGAAGCGTTTTCATTTAAGTTCCCTATTACCTTAAGGTTTTATTTCAGCTGTATTTGTTTGGGTGATATTTGTCCACCCGTAGGTTAAATATGAACCAAAAACGAACAAGGATGTAATTCTATTTTTGTTGGAGGGTATAGGTTTTGGTAATTACCTAATTTTATTATTTATTAAATTTAAAGGAAAAAGTGTTGTTTCGTTATTTGTCTATTATATTCAGGTTAAAAAACGACTATTAAAATAGCCATGATGAGCTAATCTGAAATTTATCAAATGTTTATTTTGTCGTTGATAACAAGCCTATGATGTTACGTGAACCAGCCATATCTAAACTGCCAGAAACAAGCAAAAGAGTAGCAATTGTAGCCGTATTACTCTTGTTGTTTTGCATGCCTGTCGCGGCTGAAAAAATTAACTTCATCGGCATCGACTCCCCGCCATATTCATACTTAGTTGGTGAGCGACCTGCAGGACTTAATGTGCAATGGATTGATAAAGTTCGCGAAAACTTGCCTTATCGCAGTGACATCTATGTCTACCCGCTAAAAAGAGCAATGCATGAGGTGAAAACGAATACTTCCTCAGTGCTATTTGGTTTAGCTCGAACTTCTCAAAGAGAGCCTGACTTTAAGTGGGTTGCCCCTATGTATGACGTTAAAATAGGGCATGTTACCAGTGCTGAAGTTCGCAGCCCTGAACATCAATTTAGGGCAAAATATTGTGTTCATGCAGGCTCACCTATGGAGCAGTTATTAGCGGCTCAAGGCGAGAGGGATGTTATTAGTTTGTTAACAGACGAACGTTGCTTAGATATGTTAGAGCAAGGAATGGTGTCAGTTTGGTTCACCGAGTTCAATGTTGCTAGGTACTTAGCTAAGCAACATGAAGTAGCCATGGCATTACAGTTTGGCAAGCCAGTAAAAACTATGTCTTTGTATGTTGCAGTAGCAAAAGACTTTCCTGAGCAAAACCTACAACAATTAGAAAAAACATGTGCTCAAGCCAAAGCGTTTCACGAAAGCAACGAGTTAGTTCACGCAAGCAGGAATCAATTCAGTGAGTTCTACATAAACAAGTAATAATCTTTACACAGAGCAATAAAATCTGAGTGATAGCTATTGTCTTTATTTCTTATTGTCAGTTCTGACTCTAGGCATGCTGGTGGTACTTGTTTGGATAGGCTAATTAGCGATCTTGTTGCTGGTTTCCCCGTCACCGTTGCGACTTTACAATGGTGGCTCAAATGCCAATCATATTGCTTAACTAATTGCAGTAATTTTGCTGCTTCGTTACAAGGTAAAATTAAATTGAAGGTTGCTCTCGGCGTTGAAACTTCTTTACTATGCATAAGCAAGTCTTGAAAGCTCAGTTCCTGATTGTGTCTAGCTAAATTACGAGACTTATCAGGCGCTTGCAGCGAGTCGCTAAAATAAGGTGGGTTTGATACTAATAAATCGAATTTAGTGCCGTTTTCCATGTCAAAAGACTGAAAGCTCTGGCAAATAACTTCGATGTCATTTTCCCAGTTAGATTGAGCTACATTAAACTTAGCTTGCTCTGCCGCAGCTTGGTCAATTTCAATAGCTGTGAATTTACTACCAAGCGCTTGTTGTTCTGCCTTTTGTGCCAGCATCAGCGCTATTAAGCCTGTACCTGTGCCAATATCAGCAATGTTTTTTTCTGTTTTAAGCTTGGTCCATGCACCTAAAAGAATACCGTCTGTATTGACCTTCATAGCGCATTGGTCGTGCCAAATAGAAAATTGTTTGAAGCGAAAATCTGGGCTTTGCATAGAAAAAATAAACGGCTATGGGAAACACTCTAATTTGGGCTATAATAGCAGGCTTGATCAGAAAACCCTTCTACTTTGTTTGGACACTTAATGTCATTTAGTGAATTTGAATTAGACTCTCGCCTTGATAAAGGCATCGCCTCTTTAGGTTATAAAAAACCAACACGCGTTCAGCAACTTGCTATTCCAGAAGCATTAGATGGGTTGGATATATTAGCAAGTGCGCCGACTGGGACAGGTAAAACGGCAGCATTCTTAATCCCTGCTATTCAATATTTATTAGACTTCCCACGCCGCGACCCAGGTTTTGCCCGTGTTTTAGTATTGGCACCAACTAGGGAATTAGCGTATCAAATTTATGAAGTTGCTGAAGGGTTAGCAAGCTCGACCGACCTTAAAGTTGGCGTGGTAACAGGCGGTATTAATTACGGTAGCCACAGAGACATTTTTGAAAAAAATAACGACATTCTAATTGCCACACCTGGACGATTAATTGAATACATGGACAGCGAAAGCTTCCACTGTGAAAACGTTGAAATTTTAGTGCTAGATGAAGCTGACCGTATGTTAGATATGGGTTTCAGAAGCTTCATGAGCCGTATCGCTGAAGATAGCCGTAATCGTAAACAAGCCATGCTTTTTTCTGCAACTTTGGAAGGCCGTGGCATCATTGAGTTCAGTCAGCAGGTCTTAACTGAAGCTGCTCGTATTGAAGCGGACGCACCTCGTCGTGAACGAGGCAAGATCATTGAGTGGACTTACTTAGCGGATACTGCTGAGCACAAGCTACAACTGTTGTTACATTTTTTACAGCAAGAAGAAGTCACAAAGTCGATTATTTTCGTAAAGACTAGAGATAGACTTGATGCATTAGTTCAGCAGTTGCAAGCAAATGATATCGCGGCAGCGTTTATTCAAGGTGAAATGCCACAGGACAAGCGTCTTAAAGCCATTGAAAGAATGAAGTCAGGCAAAGTACAAGTTTTAGTTGCAACAGACGTGGCGGCTAGAGGCTTGGACATTAACGATATTAGTCATGTATTTAACTTTGATATGCCAAGAACCGCTGATGTTTATGTCCACCGAATTGGTCGAACGGCACGTGCTGGCGCTAAAGGTTTTGCGATCAGCTTTATTGAAGCTCATGATATGGCGATCGCTAAAAAGATTGAGCGCTATACAAGTCAGGTATTTAAGCACCGTAAAGTAAAAGGTTTAGAACCAAAGCACAAAGAAGCGAAAGTACCAGTTAAAAAGAAAAAGCCGCATAAGAAAAAGTTAGCAAAAGCGGCAGCGAAGAAGAAAGGTAACAAGAAGAAGTAACTACTATGTCGAACCAACCAAAACAAATCGGAAAGTCATTTGCCTTTATTTTCTGGGGTCTATTACTGGTGTTGTTTTATTGGTTTTTTGAAGACAAGTTGCTACAACAAATTAACCCTAACCGCTCCCCTGAGTCTTATCAGCAAGGCTCAGAGCAAGTTCTGGTATTAAAAAGAAATAAGTTCGGGCATTACGTCACATCTGGCTTCATTAATGGCCAACCCGTTGTGTTTATGCTCGATACTGGCGCAACGAAAGTAGCAGTGCCTAGCCAAGTGGCCGATAGAATTGGCTTACGTGCAGGCTCAGCAATGCGAGTTAACACTGCTAATGGTGTTGCGACAGCTTATGCCACTCGTCTAGGTTCCTTGCGTATGGGCGCAATAGAACTGTATGACGTCAGTGCCAGCATAGTACCAGGTATGGGCGGAGAGCAAATTCTGCTAGGCATGAGCGTACTGAAACAAGTAGACTTTAGCCAAATTGGCGATGAACTAACGTTAAGATTTAAAAGATAACCTAATCACAATGTATAAAAACTATATCCCTCAACAAGTTACGCAAGCGTTGAATGAAGATCTAAACAATCAATCGGCGCAAGAAGGCGACATAACCGCACAATTAATTCCACAACAACAGCAAGCATTAGCGCGAGTGATCAGCAGACAAGCTGCGGTAATTTGTGGTTGTGAATGGGTGGAAGAAACGCTTAAGCAAGTCGACAATTCGCTTAAATTAGAGTGGAGTGTAAAAGACGGTGATACGGTTGAGCGTGATCAAGAGCTATTTCGCATATCAGGCTCTGCGCGTAGCATTTTAACTGCGGAAAGAACTTGTTTAAATTTCTTGCAGACATTGTCGGCTACAGCTACGACAACCAATCAGTTTGTTAACATAGTTAAAGAACTAGGAAGCACAACGACCATTCTAGATACTAGAAAAACGCTTCCAGGTATGCGTTTAGCTCAAAAGTATGCGGTAACTTGTGGTGGCGGTGCGAACCATCGTGTTGGTTTATTTGATGCTTATTTAATAAAAGAAAACCATATTCAAGCTGCAGGTGGCATTGGTCCAGCAGTAGCGAAAGCACAAGAGCTAAACCCAGGCAAAATTGTTGAAGTTGAAGTTGAAAACATGGACGAGCTAAGCCAAGCAATTGATGCAGGAGCAAACATTGTAATGCTTGATAACTTTGATGTGGCGGCAACAATGCAAGCAATGGAGTTTGCCGATGGTCGAGTTAAGCTGGAAGCTTCAGGCAACATGGACTTAGGTAAGTTTAAAGCTTATGCCAAATTGAATGTGGATTACATATCCATTGGCGGATTGACCAAACACATTCATGCCATCGACCTATCAATGAGATTTATCGAACAATAAAACAAAAAGAGCCTAACGGCTCTTTTTGTTTTCAGCCCTAAACTACTTGTTTCAGTAGGTGGTTATTTTGCTCTAACGGCTTGCGGATCGCTCTTCGCAGTGGATTATCGCATCGAAGCACGATAATGACGCTATCGCTTTTTATCATTCCTTTAGAAGCTCTGTCTCACCTTCCTCTAGCACGAAGTGATCTAGCAGTCGAAGACTGATCTAACGGCTTGCCGATCATTCTATGCACTCGATTACCGCATCGAAGCACGATAATGACGCTATCACTTTTTATCATTCCTTTAGAAGCTCTGTCTCACCTTCCTCTAGCACGAAGTGATCTAGCAGTCGAAGACTGATCTAACGGCTGCCGATCATTCTGTGCACTCGATTATCGCATCGAAGCACGATAATGACGCTGTCGCTAGTTTCTGTAGGAAGAATGATGTCAGAGTTAAGCAAGAAAACTTGCAGCCTAGTTATTTTGGTCTATTCTCTAAATTGGGTACATTGCCTAAGTTAGAGTTAAGGACGAAGCAAATGAAAAAGGTAAATGGATTTACTTTAATTGAGCTGATGATAGTAGTCAGCATCATAGGTATTCTCTCTTGGGTCGCAGTGCCCAAATATCAAAATTACCTTCTTAGAGCGACAGCAACAGCACAATTCTCTGCTGCTATTAGGCCTATTCAGAATGCTTTGGCTGAGTACGTGGCCTATAACGGTAGCTTTCCCAGCAGTTATGCGGAATTAGCTCAAATAGGTTTTGTCGACCACCAAGGCCAAGCTTATGCTCAGGGAAATGATTTCGCCGTTGGCTCCGTCTCCAGTGTTGATTTGACCTTCCCAAGCTCCGATGATAAAGAGTTGATCATAGCTGTATCTTTTGCCTGTAGTGCAGTTGAGCAAGATGGTTGTAGCAAAGTTGCACCAAAACAATTGCAGCCGTTAACGTTGGAAATTAACGCTAGATTTAACCAAGTAAAAGGCTCCTTAGTTTATATGATAGACCAAACTCGTGTCGCTAATTTGGCATTCCAAGGCTTTTTACCCAAGTTATAAGTGATCTGGCCAACTCATATTTTGAGTAAATCTGAAGGAATAGATTTATGTCGTTATCTTTGCCAACAGAGCTGACTAATCAATTAGTCGCTTCTAATTTACTGTCATCCAGTCAGGTATTGGCATTGGGGGAATGTAGCGCTCAATACAACACAGTTTCTGTTGCTCTAATAAAAGAAGGTATGATCTCTAGCTCACTGTTATTGGACTTTTGCCAACAGCAGTTTGACTTACCTAGCTTCGATATTTCTGACTTGGATCTTGGCTTAGTATACAAAGCTGAAGTAGCAGAAAAACTGGCGCAACAGTACGGTGTTTTACCCCTCTCTTTAGATGGAAAAACTCTGATCTTGGTTACCTCTGATCCAACGAACACACAGGCTTTAGATAGTTTTAAATTTAACTTAGGTCTGCCGACCAGTTTCGTTGTTTCTGATCCCGTTAAATTAGAGCAAATTATAACTAAGCTATACCCCAAGCTAGAGCAGAAAGATAAGGCTGAACCAGTAGAAGTAAGTCAATTTCACTCTAGTTTTGCAGAGATTGACGGCAATGAAGGTGATGCTTCGATTGTTCTTTATATCAATAAGATCTTACAAGAAGCAATGAAAGTTGGAGCCTCTGATATTCACTTTGAGCCTTATGAGCAAGAGTACCAAGTAAGGTATAGAGTTGACGGAGTATTGCTACGAGCATCACAACCGCCAGTTAATTTAGCAGCTAGGATCGCGGCAAGGCTGAAAGTGCTAGCCAATATGGATATTGCGGAAAAACGCTTACCACAAGATGGCAGATTATCAGTAGAAGCTGGCGTACAAAGTCCTATTGAGTTCAGGGTTAGCTCGCTACCAACTCTATGGGGCGAGAAAATTGTTTTGCGTTTATTACAGTCAGCAAATATTAATTTGGAGCTAAACAAACTTGGCTTTGAACTAGAGCAACAAGCCCTTTTTGAACAAGTACTTCAGCAACCTCAAGGTTTGATTTTGGTAACTGGACCAACAGGCGCGGGTAAATCTCTGACTCTTTACTCTGGGCTTAATCAATTGAATGTTCGCGAGAAAAACGTATCCACTGCAGAAGACCCAGTAGAAATTCAGCTCAAAGGCATTAATCAAGTACAGATAAATACTAAAGCTGGGTTAAGTTTTGCAAAAGCCTTAAGAGCATTTTTGCGGCAAGACCCAGACGTCATCATGGTTGGTGAAATTCGCGATTTAGAAACCGCTGAGATCGCAATTAAAGCAGCGCAAACAGGACATTTAGTGCTTTCGACATTGCACACCAATTGCGCCATCCAGACCATTAATCGATTAACTAATATGGGTGTGCCGAGCTACAACCTGACTAACTCTGTTGTCTTACTCGTGGCACAAAGGTTGGTTCGTTGTTTATGTCCGAGTTGTAAAACAATTGAACCCTTGCCACCTAAAAAAGAACTTCTGCAACAAGGTTTTACTCTTGAACAATTGAATAACTTAGTATTGTACAAAGCAACAGGGTGTGACAAATGCAGCCAAGGGTATAAAGGTAGGATCGGTGTTTACGGAAGTGATTAAACCTTCAGCAGCGCTTAACAAATTGATCTTGGCACAAGCCGATGCAGACTTAATTGATAGGCAGCTTGAGCTAGAGCAATCCTTAATGTTGCGCCAGTCTGGCATATTAAAAGTGATTGCCGGAGTGACCAGCCTTACAGAACTAAACCGAGTGATTAAAGTTAATCGCTAACTTAGCTGGAGTCGGTAAATGGAATTTAACTATGTTGCGGTCAATGAACAAGGTCAAAGAGTCACTGGCATTTGTGAAGCGAAAACTAGAGAACATGTAGCTCAACAGCTTTCTGAGCGAAAGCTCCAGTTAGTGAGTTGTAGCTGGCGGCTTTTATCGGTTTTGAAAGTAGAGCATAAGCCAAAACTAAGTAAGTTCTTTGTATTGGAATTTAGTCGTCAAATGTCAGTGTTATTGGCATCTGGTTTATCAATCACTCAAGCTTTTGAAATTGTTCAAGCTGAGCAAAAAACGAAAGCGTGCAAAGCTTGTTTGCAAAGTTTACTCAAGTTAGTCCAGCAAGGGCAATCAGTAAGCCTTGCGCTACGACAGGTATCATCAGCGTTTGATAACAACTATTTAGAAGTTGTTACTGTTGGAGAACAAACGGGCGCGCTGGCACGCGCATTTGGTCAAAATTATTATTATTTAGCCGCGTTAGATAAGTTAAGAGGGCAGGTGAAACAAGCTTGCGTATATCCTGCTCTGGTATTGTTAGTCTCCATATTAGTTATTTCAATTTTGCTGGTAAAAGTCATACCTGGCTTTGAATCTCTGTTTTCAAGTTTTGCTCAGCCTTTACCTTTTGCTACTTTACAAGTGATTGCTTTATCTGAATTTATCCAGAAGCATTGGGTAAATATATTATTTGCACTAGGCGTTGTTATTACTAGTTTTTTTCTTAGTTTGAAATTGCAAAAGGTGAAACGGGTTACTGATAAATACAAGTTGAAGTTGCCTGTTATCGGCTCTTTGTTAAGGTTTAATTTATACGCCAGTTTTGCTTTGAGTTGCCACAATATGCTGGCAGCTGGCTTACCTTTGCATCAGGTGTTAGACAAACTCAAATCGGGCACCCGAAACTTGTTTTTCAGCACTAAACTCAATCATATCCAACAAAATGTGTTAACCGGAACCAGCTTCCATCAATCTTGTCTTGCAACAGGCCTATTTCCTTCTCTATTTATTCAGCTGGTAAAAGTCGGCGAAGAATCTGGCTCGTTGGAGCAAAGATTAAAAAACTTAGCAGAGGTTTATCAAGAAAGGTTAGATAGTCAGGTTAAAGCGATAGTTAATCTTATTGAGCCAGCAATAATGATCATCATGGGCGTATTAATTGGCGGCTTAGTTTTAGTTATGTATCTGCCTATCTTTGAAATGTCGACGTTTTTATAGCTAAGGCGTTGAAACCAAGAATTTTCATAGTCTAGTCGTGGCTATTGCCCCTTAGTTAAGTATAAAATACTGTTCTTATATGAATTTTTCTAATAGCGGAGCACTGCGAGTCAGTTGGTGAGTCTATGTTTGAACCTATGTTGACCTTATTTGAAGCTGAGCCAGCTGTGTGGGTGGGAACTGTATTTTTATTTTCTTTGTTAATTGGCAGTTTCTTAAATGTGCTGATCTACCGCTTGCCGGTAATGATGGAACAGCAGTGGTTGTGTGAGTGTCGTGAGTTACTGGAAGATGAGTTGAAGTCAGGCAAGAAGCCAAAGGCGACAGAAAACTTCAACTTGATGAAACCTGATTCTCACTGTCCTAGCTGCAAAGCGCCGGTTAAGGCATGGCAAAACATTCCAGTGCTCAGCTATTTAATGCTCAAGGGCAAGTGTCATAGTTGCGGTGTAAGTATTTCAGCCCGTTACCCTCTTATTGAATTATTCACCGCGGTAGCATCGAGCATTGTGGCTTGGAAATTCGGTTATTCGCTACAGGCTATGGTGATGATCGCAATTACATGGGGCTTTATCAGCCTGATCTTTATTGATATTGACCACATGTTGTTACCCGATCAAATCACTTTGCCATTATTGTGGTTAGTCTTGATTGCATCTATGGATGCTGTGTTTTTATCGGCGGATCAAACCATACTTGGCGCTGCTCTAGGTTACCTTAGTCTTTGGTCTGTTTACTGGGTATTCAAATTAGTCACAGGCAAAGAGGGCATGGGTTATGGCGACTTTAAATTAATGGCCATTGTCGGTGCTGTAGTCGGTGCAATTAAGTTGCCTATGGTTATCTTGATGTCTTCATTAGTGGGGGCTGTGATTGGTATTGCAGGGATCGTTTTTGCTGGTAAAGATGGCAATAAGCCTATTCCTTTTGGACCTTACATCGCCATTGCAGGCTGGATAATTATGCTGTGGGGACAAGAACTATTCGATTGGTACATCAAGTTTTTGTAGGCGGTGGAATATGAGTAAGTTTGTTGTTGGCATTACAGGTGGCATTGGCGCAGGAAAATCAGCGGTGACAGATATTTTTGCTGAGCATGGCATTACTGTTGTAGATGCCGATATTGTTGCCAGAGAAGTCGTAGAGCCGGGTAGCAAAAACCTTGGCTGAGTTGGCCGATGCATTTGGCCGAGATATTTTACTAGCTGATGGCAGTTTAAATCGGGCTAAAATGAGGCAGTTAGTATTTACTGATGAACAAGCAAAACAAACGTTAAATCAAATTATTCACCCAGCTATTAGAGCAGAGCTGTTGTTACAGTTACAGCAAGCTGACTCGCCTTATGTTATTCTGTCAGCGCCTTTGTTACTGGAAAATAGCTTAGAGAAGTATGTCAATACGGTGGTTGTTATTGATGTTCCAGAACAAGTGCAAGTAACTCGGGGCAGTCAAAGAGATACCGTTAGCAAAGAGCAGATAGCTGCTATTATGCAAAGCCAGTGCACAAGGGAGCATAGGCTCAAACAAGCAGATCATGTAATTGATAACTCTGGTGATATCTCGTTATTGCCAGCTCAAGTGGCAGCTTTACATCAAAGCTTTATCAAATTGGTGGAACAGGACTAACCAACTCTAAACTAAGTTATCTTCAAGTGTGATAATTTAGTGTAAATTTTCAACAAAATGTGTTTAAACTAAAGTAACTTTACAAGTTCAAAATAAATAAGAATAAAAACAAAATGGCGCTCACAATTTACGAACATCCTCTGAACGAAAAAGTCCGATTGTTAATGCGACTTGAACTTATATTCAATGAGTTAGAGCATTGTAAAGATGTCAGTAAAATCGATAACGTCCAGCCATTTTTTAAGTTTCTATTTGATTGCATTGAAGTATTAGAAAGAAACGATATTCGACCTACCTTAAGCTACTACTTGGATGAACTTGAAAAAAACCTTATTCGTTGGGCCAGCCATCCAGACATTCATGATGAATCTCTGCAAAACAAACTAAAAGAAGCGGTGAGTCTGCAAGCGGAATTAGCCAACATGAATAAAGCTTGCCACAAGCTCAAAGAAGATAAGTTTTTATCAAGCTTGCGCCAACGCTTTGGTATTGCTGGTGGCACTTGTGATTTCGATTTACCACAGTTGCATTTTTGGTCACGTAAGCCTGTTAAGCAGCGCGAAGATGATGTTGAACAATGGCTAAGTGTTATTGCGCCACTAAAACAAGCGCTTGATTTTTCACTACTATTTTTACGCGAGTCAGCGCCTTTTAGCAATAAAGTGGCAGAAAATGCGTTCTTCCAAGACAACTGCGATGAATCGATATCTTTGCTTCGGGTCAAGTACGATTTGGACTCGGGTTACTTCCCAACCATTAGCGGTAGTAAACATAGATACTCTATTACTTTTATGGCGCCAGATAGTGCCTATGTTAAAAAGGCAGTAGATGGTAATATAGCGTTCAAATTAGCTACCTGTTAGAAACTATATTTAAATGACAACGACAGTTAAATGCCCAACCTGCCAAGATGATGTGATCTGGCAATCTGGATCTGAGTATCGCCCTTTTTGCAGCAAACGTTGCCAGCTTATTGATTTAGGTGAGTGGGCCAGTGAAAGCAATCGTATTGGCCAATCACCACAAGTATCAGAGATCTCTGAAGCGGACTTAGATAAAATTGAAAACCTGTTAGCGCAGCAAGAAAACGAGTTTTTCAAAAACTAATTCGGTTTAAGCGCTATGTACCCTATCTCTTCCCGAGTTTTCTTTGTCCGATGATGACATCGAATGTTCCGCCATCCGTGCCCAAGGCAATGGCGGACAAAATGTTAACAAGGTGTCATCGGCGATCCATTTAAGGTTTGATATTAACGCTTCTTCTTTGCCCGAGTTCTATAAAGAGCGATTACTTGGGTTGAAAGACAAACGTTTAACTAAAGACGGCGTGATCATAATAAAAGCTCAGCAATATCGTACCCAAGAGCAAAATAAAGAAGACGCGATTGCTCGTTTGATTGAGTTGATCCAAGCCGCTACTGTCGTGGTGAAAACCAGAAAAGCCACTAAGCCCACCAGAAGTTCGCAAAGAAAGCGAATGGACAGTAAAAGCAAAAGAGGGCAGTTGAAACAAAGCCGAAAAAAGCCAAGTTTTTAATTTGATAACTAACCAATCTATTTAAATCAGTGAGCTACAATCAATGTTTACAGCTCAAATAGACTCATTGCTGTAACAGCAATTTAATGGAATACTTAGCAGGAAGTGAAATAGTTCACTTGGTATAACTGTTTTTATAAAAGTTAAAGGACTAACAAAATGCTAACAAAGCAAATTAGACTTGTATTTATTCTAGCGCTTATCTCTTTATTCATTTCAGGCTGCTCAAGCACAGGCTCAATTAAGCAAAAAGTCACGGACGATCTGTCGCTAAAGCAAGCGCGTTTTGGCCACGCTATGGTCAATGACGGTCAGAAGTTATATGTCATTGGCGGTGGCAATAAGGGCGACTTTATTGCTGATATTGAGATCATTGATCCAAAGACTCAAACCGTTGAAGTACTCAAAGGCAAGTTAATTCCTAGAAGATATTTTTCCGCTGTTTGGGATGGTGAACACTCAATTTACATTATTGGCGGTGCTAGCTATGAAAATAGAAGGTATCGTCTAGAGCATCGGGTCGAAGTCTTCAATACGCTTACTAAAGAAGTGACGTTCGCAAGTTCTTTGCCTTTACCAACTCGATTAAATAGCGCTGTCTATAAAGATGGTAAAATATATAACTTTGGTGGCTCTTATGTAAGAAATAAGAGGAGCAAAGTAACCGACCTAGTTGCTGTGTATGATGTTGCTAGCAACGTTTGGACAAAAGCTGCGACAATGCCGACAGCCAAGGAAACCAGAGCTTTTGTCAAAGGTGACTATATTTACTTGCTAGGTGGCTATAACTACAAGTCTGGTCTTGATACGTTTGAAAGGTTCGACCTTAAATTAAACGAGTGGACAACGCTCCCTGCATTACCTACGAAGATCAGTGCTCATTCAGTGTCAGTCGTGGAGGACAAACTGTTCGTTTTTGGTGACTATAATGAGCTTAATTTAAATTACAGGTTATGATTTTAACTCACAAGTTTGGCAAAAGTTGGATATAGGTTATAAACCTAGCAGGCACAATGCTGCAACGGCCTTAGCTGGTACTATTTATGTAACAGGAGGCAATACTGGTGGTAACGGGCCTTACTTAGATTATGTGCAAGCTTTTGAAGTCGACTAAGATATCGCTTTAGTTATTCTTCATATTGTTATCTCGACGCCAAAACTTTTTGTGGTCGATATCACGTTCCCAAGGCTCGGCTGGATTCCAGAAAAAGCCTTTAGGAAACTGCTTTTTATAGTACTCAGTACCAAAGTCTGAGTCGCGACGGGCTTGTTCGTTGGAAACAATATAGTCTTTTGAGGCACAAACTTGAGTGTGGTCGTCGAACTTCACTTGTCGTCTAGTTAGTTGCTTTACAATGGCACTAGACGGCTTTGGTGGGTTTAGTCCTGTCACTATAGCTCTTTCTGGCATTTTCGTTTCTTTTGAAATAAAGAAGATGCCTGTGCCCAAAGGGTAATGACCAACCATTTTTAAAAATTCAGTGCCAATTTCTTTATGTACTACCTCTTTGTCTACGCCACCTTTTAGAATATCAAACGCTTTGAAAGACACCCTAAAATCGTGCTGTTGTTTTGTCGATAACATGAAAGATGAATAGATCATGGGCACCCTAAGCAAATTGCCAATGGGATCTAGAGCTTGAGAGTAACCATTTAAAATAGCTTCGGATAAGGCGTACTTATCTTGTTCCTGTTGGTACTTTTCAGGATCGTCATATAACTCGTAGCTTGGTTTACCTACTCCGTACTTAAGGTATTTATCAGTATTGTCATGAATTGCAGCGATCAGTTGCTTTCTATCGGTTTCTTCTAATACTTGGTAGCGATTGCCTTGATAAATTGCTTCAGCTTCAGGGCTATAACTGCCTATATTGTGAATTAGACAAGCAGTAATAACGGGCGTTAATACCTCGTCAATATACTTCTGTGCTTGCTCTTGATCGTACTCTTTAACGCCGTTCTCAATCTCAATTTTGCTCGGAAATCGACTGGTAATATAGTCGTTTTCCAATTGATTGTTTTTGATCAGACGCTTGATCAAGCTGACACTTAGTGCGGCAATATAAATAGGTTTGTTTTTTTCATTAACCGAGCAGCGCAAATGATCGTTTGGCAGTGGTGCTCTTAGCATCATAGTCGCAATGAATTGACTGGCATCTTTGTCGACCAACATAGTATTGGCAATACTTCTGCTGATGTCTTCTAACATTTGGCCGCGTCGCTCAAAACCGCTAAGCACTTCAGGCTTAACTAACTGCAAGTCATGTTCGGCTCTATTTCTTAATCTAGCCAATTCATCTAGGTAAGTTTCTGCATCCGCATGATCTTTAATTTGTGGGTAAACACCATGCTCTTCTTTGTATTTTTGAATCGTATTGAGTTGGTGTTCTATTTCTCGAATACGGCGGGTTTCTTTGGCGTATACGCCGTATAAAGAATGATAATCTCGGTAAAATTGATCGGCATCGTCAAGCAATGCTTGGTACTTTAGCTTTAGCGACTTAAGCAAGTCTGTAATAAATTGAGCTTTAGCTACCATGTTGATCCAATTTTCCTAAAACGCTTCCATACCCGAGAAAATACTCTTTTTAATCAGGTTTGTGAATAGCTTGCCTATATGTTTCGACTCTATAGCGATCGCAGTGAGTGTGTTGCAGAACGCAGTTTCTGCTGAAGATTTCACCGATTTTATTAAGCCTTAATATATTTTTCATATTCTTTTCGACAAAGTTCAAGTATAATGCGCCACCAAATTTTTGGATTGATAATTTTTAAATTAATAAACTATTGGAGTTTAACATGGCTTTAGAGCGTACTTTTTCTATCATCAAGCCTGATGCAGTAGCAAAAAATGTTATTGGTGCTATCTACAACCGTTTCGAATCAGCTGGTCTTCGTATCGTTGCTTCTAAAATGGTTCACCTTTCACAAGAGCAAGCTGAAGGTTTTCTACGCAGAACACAAAGAGCGTCCTTTCTTCGGTGCTTTAGTTGAGTTCATGACTTCTGGTCCTGTTATGGTTCAAGTTTTAGAAGGCGAAAACGCTGTTCTTAAGAACCGTGAAATCATGGGTGCAACTAACCCAGCTGAAGCTTTAGCTGGTACTTTACGTGCTGACTACGCTGAGTCTATCGACGAAAATGCAGTTCACGGTTCTGACGCTCCTGAGTCAGCAGCTCGTGAAATCGCTTACTTCTTCTCTGCAGACGAAGTTTGTGCACGTACTCGCTAATTAGTTATTTACTAACTAACTAGTGCAAAAGGACTTAGCTTGCTAAGTCCTTTTTTGCTTATATGGACATAAGTATGTCGCGGTTTCATGGATGAAAAAGAGAGACCGATTTCGGCCCCATTACCCTTAATTTTAATAGTGCTATAACGTTTTATTTTCATTGAGTTTTATCCGTTTAAAGTGCAGTGAAAATAGAATGTACGCGTGTAACAACGCTTCCAAGAGTGAAACAAGATACGAGGTTTACATGACTGTAGAGACAACAGCTCCAGCCGAAACAAAAATTAACTTACTCGACTTTGACCGCAAGGGCTTACGTAAATTTTTTGCTGATGAACTTGGCGAAAAAGGCTTTAGAGCCGACCAAGCGGTAAAGTGGATCTATCAGATGGGTCAAACTGACTTTGATGAGATGACCAACTTTTCAAAAGCATTAAGAGCAAAGCTTAAAGCAAAATGTGAAGTACGTGCGCCAGAAATTTCAGTTCGTCAGCAATCTTCAGATGGCACCATCAAATACGCCATGGTGTTAGAAGGTGGACAAGAGGTAGAGGCGGTTTGGATCCCAGATGGTGATCGTCGTACTCTTTGTGTGTCTTCGCAAGTTGGCTGTGCGCTTGAATGTACTTTCTGCTCGACAGCGCAGCAGGGTTTTAACCGTAACTTAAAAGTTGGTGAGATCATTGGTCAAGTTTGGCGTGTCGTACAAGATGTTGGCTGGGATGGTTTATCAACTAATCGTGCAGTGACTAACGTAGTAATGATGGGCATGGGTGAGCCTTTTGTTAAACGTCAACAACGTAGTACCAGCAATGGACTTAATGATGGACGACTTTGCTTACGGTTTGTCTAAACGTCGTGTCACTATCAGTACTTCAGGTGTGGTGCCAGCACTTGATTTGTTAAAAGAGAAAATTGACGTAGCCCTAGCTATTTCTCTGCATGCGCCAAACGATGAGTTGCGTGACGTATTAGTACCGATTAATAAAAAATACAACATTGAAGAGTTTCTAGCTTCATGCCGCCGTTACATTGATGGCTCCACGGCAAACGAAAAGGTGACGGTTGAATATGTCATGTTAAATGGCATTAATGATTCAATGGAACAAGCCCGTGAGTTAGCTAAAACACTGCGTGGCACACCATCTAAAGTTAACCTTATTCCGTGGAACCCTTTCCCAGGTGCACCATATAGTAAATCTTCTAACTCTAGAGTTGACCGCTTTGCTAAGGTACTACAAGAAGAAGGCTACACAACGATTGTTCGTAGAACTCGTGGCGATGACATTGACGCCGCCTGTGGTCAGTTAGCAGGGGATGTTGTTGACAGAACTAAGCGGACAATGAAAAAACGTATGCAAGGCGATAGCATATCCGTAAAAGAGGTGTAATACTTAGTCGTACCTAAACTGGTGAAAAGGACTCACCTATGTTACGACATTTATTCCTGTTAGTTATCATTTCTGTTCTTGCTGCTTGTGTGTCTGAGCAAGATTATATTGAGCAAAAGCAGCAAGTTAACACGCTTGAATTCAATCGAATTGAAGCGGCAAAAGCCAGATTAAATCTGGCTTTATCTTATCTACAAAAACAAAACTTACCGCAAGCTAAACTCAACTTAGACAAGGCTTTAGAGTTTGCCCCTGAGCTAGCCGAAGTTCACTACAGCAGAGCTTTCTACTTCCAGAAAATTGCTGATAATAAGCAAGCAGCCAAAGCTTATGCAAAGTCGTTTGAACTTGAGCCTAACAACCCAAGTGTGCAGCACAATTACGGTTCTTTTCTTTGTTTGCAGGGCGATTATGAAAAAGCCAAAGATCTACTAATCGCGGCTATCAAGTCACCATCTTATGCTGACGCAGGCAGAAGCTATTTAAATCTCGCTTATTGCAATTTAGAGCTGGCTAATTATCAGCAAGCATTAATCTACTTAACTCAGGCAAACAAACATGAGCCAAATGCCGAAGATATATTATTAATGGCAGCTAGCTTGACCTTTGCGCTAGCTGATCATCAAACAGCACTGTCTTGGTATCAAAAATACCAGCAACAACAACAGCTTTCTTCGTCGGGATTATTACTAGGCATTCATATTTTTCAGGCGTTAGATATGACTGAGGAGTTGTTAGTTCACAGAACCAGATTGATAGAAAGTTATCCAAATAGCATTGAAGCTAGCTTGCTAATTGAACAAAAGTTAGAACAAAGTGAGCATTGGCTGCTGAAACAGAAAGTCCGTAGACAATAAATTATTGAACCTATTTGGCCAGTTAGAGTCTTAATTTAGTTGTCCGCAATGTAAAAATTAGTTGGATTATTAGAAAAAACAACAAGTAAAATGGTCCGAGTTACTTTATATTGCTAACTCTGATGTTTATTATGTGGTAAAACAACGGGGACTTGCTTGCAAATTGATAATTTGAAAGTACAGGTAAGCAAGTAGATGTCTTGTGTCAGGACACATTGATACAAGTAAAAAATAATAATAGAAGTGGATGTGGAGCAGTTCAAATAATGTCTGAGCAAAACACAGGATCAGCTGAGTTAGAGCCGCAAGAGCCAACGCAATCGGTCGGAACTATATTAAAAACAAGCTCGTGAAAAAATGGGCTTAAGTCTAGACGAATTGTCTGAACAAATTAAAGTTCCTATTAATGTACTTGAAGCTATTGAAATAGACAAAGTTCCTAAAAATCTACCTGAAACCTTTATTCGAGGTTATATCCGCTCTTACGCTAGAAAAGTTGAAGTAGACGAAACGGTTGTCCTACCTGAAGTTGAAACTGTTGCCGCTATTAATAAAACGACTTCACAATCTGAATCTGGGATGCAATCATTTTCTCGACGTACCCGTAGAAAAGCGTCTGAAAAGCGTTTGGTCTACTTTACTTGGTTGATGATCATTGCTGTCGTTATTGCTGTTGTGATCTGGTGGTTACAAGACAGCGAAAAGTCAGGTTATGCTCCAGTAGTTGAAACCCAACCAACAGCCCATAACTGAAGCCGTAAGCGCTAAACCTAATAAGACATCTATTAATGAAGCCGACGCTATCAATGTTGGAGCTGTGAGCACAGATCCTATTGAACAACAGACGTTGGCAACAGAGCTGCCGCAACAAACTGAGCAGTCAGAACAACTTACTATAGAAAAAGATGAGCCTGTTGAGTTGACCGCAGAGCAAAAAGCCATCGTTGCAGATGATGGTAAACCAGACGAAGGTGGTTTTCTAAAAGTAGAAATGAAATTCGACACCGAATGTTGGGTAGAGGTATATGATGTGGCTGGTGAAAGAATTGCTGTTGGCAACAAACCAGCAGGTTACCTAATGACATTAAACGCGCAAGGTCCACTAAATGTATTGCTAGGTAACCCAGTTGGTGTATCTGTATGGGTTAATGGTAAAGTGTATGACATGTCTCAACATCCAAATAATCGAATTGCTCGATTTGAATTAGAAGCGATGTAGCTTTTATAACATAACATTAATATAAAATTGGCTTTAAAGCCATCGTCTAGCGAGGCAGTATTAGTTATAATACTGCCTTTGTTGTTTTTATCTGAAAGAAGTGCGTATGTTTGCAGAAAATCCGATTAAAAGAAGAGTATCCAAACAAATTATGGTCGGTAATGTACCTGTTGGTGGTGATGCGCCAATTAGTGTGCAATCGATGACGAATACCAGAACTACGGATGTCGAAGCAACAGTCACTCAAATTCAAGCTATCGCCGATGTTGGTGCAGATATTGTCAGAGTTTCCGTTCCTACTATGGAAGCCGCTGAAGCGTTTAAAGAGATCAAACAAAGAGTTTCCATTCCACTGGTAGCGGATATTCATTTTGACTACCGAATCGCATTAAAAGTGGCCGAGTACGGAGCCGACTGTCTTCGTATTAATCCAGGCAACATTGGTAACGAAGAAAGAATAAAAGCGGTGATTGATGCTGCCAAAGAGAAAAACATTCCAATTCGTATTGGCGTAAATGGTGGCTCATTAGAAAAAGACATTCAAGAGAAGTACCACGAGCCAACGCCAGAAGCATTAGTTGAGTCGGCAATGCGTCCACGTTGAAATTCTACAACGTCATGACTTTCACAACTTCAAAGTCAGTGTTAAAGCTTCAGATGTACACTTAGCTGTAGGTGCTTATCGTTTGCTGGCGGATAAGATAGAACAACCGCTGCATTTGGGGATCACTGAAGCTGGTGGATTCCGTTCCGGCGCAGTTAAATCTGCTGTTGGTTTAGGGATGCTGCTAGCTGAAGGTATTGGTGACACATTAAGGATCTCGCTTGCCGCAGATCCTGTTGAAGAAGTAAAAGTGGGCTTTGATATTTTAAAGTCACTTGGTATACGTTCCCGTGGCATTAACTTTATCGCGTGCCCAAGTTGCTCTCGTCAAGAGTTCGATGTAGTGAATACCATGAATCAGCTGGAACAGCGTTTGGAAGATGTTGTTGAACCTATCACTGTGTCTGTAATTGGTTGTGTTGTAAATGGTCCAGGCGAAGCGCTAGTTTCTGACTTAGGGCTTGCTGGAGCGAATAAACGCAGCGGTTTTTATATTAATGGCCAAAGGCAAAAGAAAAGAATCGACAACGATAATGTTGCGGATCAGCTAGAAGCAGAGATCCGAGACTTTATTGCTAACCAAATACCGACTAAGACCATAGAGTCTTAACGGTTAACATTAGATATCTAGCAAAAAAATGAGGAACTTTTAGTTCCTCATTTTTTTTGCGTTTTACGTATATTTAACCCTTTAAATTATATGGTTATTTGAAGTATGCTAAATAATTATCAATACCAAAGCATTAGTCACTAGCAGAGCCAGTTTTACTACTAGGAAGTATAAGAATAAGAGAGGATGCATGAATAGCGTGGCCAGATCTTTATCAGAGTTCGAAATTGAAGACTCAGACTGCAACTCTGTCGATAACCCAGATAAACCTAAGATCCTAGTGGTAGAAGATGATCAAAGCATGAGAGAGATGTTTTACCGTCTGCTTAACAAGGATTATCGGCTGGGCTTTGCTGAAGATGGGCCTTCAGCCTTGGAGCAATTTGCCCAGTTTTCTCCTCAACTGATCTTATTAGACATTGGTTTACCCGGAGTGTCGGGCTTATCAGTATGTAAGCAAATTAAGCAAGAACTGGACAACCAACAAGTGTGTATTATGTGTGTGTCTGGTTATGACAGGCCAGAAGATATACTCAAAGCATACAAAGCAGGTGCTGACGATTATACAGTTAAGCCTTTTGAGGCTTCCATACTGAAAGCTAAAGTTGACAGCCTTATTGACTTCCAACAACAAAAACTAGCACTGTTAAAAGATAATAAAGACTCTGAACAAGTAGCATTTCAATCCATGCTCGAAGCTTCGTGTTACGGTGAGGTTATTCAATTTATTAAATCTTCACTGACAAAAGAAACCCCAGATGAACTGGTTAGCATGTTTTTTCAGTTGATGAGTTCGTTACAATTATCCTCGTGTTTGCAGATCAGAAGCACTGAAGTTCTTACGCTTCGAAGCCCAGCTTCAACTTGTAGTCCGATTGAAGAGAACCTATTTGATGTGTTGAAACATAGAGGTCGAATATTTAGCTTCAATGACAGAACCTTGTTCAACGATTGCCGAGTCTCAATATTAGTTAAAAACACGCCTAAAGAAGACACGGCAAAAGGCCGTGTTAACGATATCTTATGCGTGATACTAGAGCTAATGGAAGAGAAGCTCAAAGATATTGAGCGACGTCAACAGCTTGCAACTGCCAGATGCAGGGTGAGTACAATTGGTAATAACCTAAAAGACAAGCTGACAATGATTGAAGGTGGCGCTTCGGTACAATTAGACAATGCCTCACATTTAGTTGAAGAACTTGAGCGAGGGTTTGACTTCTTTGATTTGACCGAAGAACAAGAGCATTTTTTCCAATCACTTTTGGCTAAAAGCCGAGTTGACTTAGAAAAGCTAGAAACTTGTCTATCAGGTATAGAGTCAGAATTGACCCAGTTGTCTTTGGTATTACAGGATTAAACCAAAGTAGATACAAGAGTGATAAATGGAGAAATTGGCACACAAAGCAGGCTTAAGGTCGGCTTTTTTCCTTGGCTTAACAATAATGATAGCGGTAACTAGCTTATCTTCTGTTATCGCCATCCACCTTATTTTTGAACAAGAGTACGACGCTAGAAATATCAATATTTCAGGTATGCAGCGCATGTTGTCGCAAAAAATAGCCTTACATGCTGAGCAAATTCAAAGCTCGGATACCGCGCAAGTTGAGTATGCCAGAAAGCGCATGTTTGCCTCGGCTGTACGCTTTTTGGAAAATCATAAGCTGCTTGTCAGCTCAGTAACCAACCCCAATTTACCTGCTGTCATTGCTGAACATTACTTTAGTCCTGAGCATAATTTAGATGAAGTATTTCGCAAGTTTGCCAGTGACGCAATTTCTTATTCAAATGCGGCTGATTTTCAACAAAACTGGCAGTATAATAGTCAAGAGATCGAGCAGATCTTACTGAAACTGGATTTTTTAGTGAGCCTGTATGAACAGGCTGCTAATCAAAATGTAGGATTTATTTTTTTTATTGAGTTAGTAATTTGGTTAATTAATCTTATTATTATCATAAGTGCTTACTTTATTTGGGCTAAGCGTACTTAGGAACAATAAATAATAGGGAAAACCTCACAATAAAATGCTCTTGGCTATCACTCTTAGGATCACACTTGCTGTTGCTTTTACAGTGGCAATCACTGGCTTTACCAATAAAGTAGTGGCGGCAGAGTGTAATTTAGTAAAATACAGTGCACATGAAAACTACCCACCTTTTCACTGGTATCGCAATGGCGAGTTTTATGGCATTACTCACGATATAACCAAAAAACTTCTTTCTTCATATGGCGTGTCGTATCAGGCGCAACCCCCTGAGCCATGGAAAAGAGTGTTACTCAACGCTAAACGCGGTAAGGTCGACTTGGTTTTAGGTTTGAAGAATGTAAAAGAAAGACAAGCATACTTGTCTTTTACTACAGCTCCTTTGCTTAATAACCCAGTGTCTGTATTTGTCAGCAAGGGCAACGAGTTTGAGTTACAGAGTTGGGATAGTTTACATGGCTTAGCTGGTAATATGAACTTAGGTGACAGGCACGGAACCGAATTCGATATTTTTGCTAAGGAACGGTTAGATATTCACAGAGTAAAAGGTTTATCAGCTAACTTTGAAATGTTGAAAATGGGCCGAGCTGACTTTTTTATTACTGGCTATTACACTGGCACAGCCTATCTAGAAGCAAACCGCTTAACCAACAGTATTGTTGCATTACACCCTTATTTATTAGATGGCTTGATTCACTTTGGTTTTGTTAAGTCTTCGCCTTGTATGACGTTAAAACGAAAATTTAACCAAGACCTATTAGCGTTGCAGCAAAGTCAGGAGTTTGAGCAGATCTTGCAAAAAAATATGAAGCTTTGGCGAGAGCAAAATAACCCTAAATTAACTATTCAAAAAGCGAATAAGGAATAAAGCCGAGTAAACTCGAACTTTGTTCAATTATTACATATGATAACGCTGTCATTATGTTACTGGTGTTGTTATGAATTCTTTCTATCAAGGTTACGCTCGTTCAATTTTACAGAGCCTACCGGCAGGGCGTTTATTAGCGTTGGATATTTTCCGAGGGATCACCATTGCGGCTATGATCTTGGTAAACAATCCTGGTAGTTGGTCTTATGTTTACGCACCATTGCGCCATGCTCAGTGGCATGGTTATACCCCCACTGATTTAATTTTTCCGTTTTTTGTTTTTATCGTTGGTATTTCAATTAGCATTGTTATGCAGCGTGGTATCGACAGTGGCAAAGAACGAAGTTTGTTACTAAAAACGGCGGCAATACGCTCAGGCAAGCTGTTTGCTTTGGGGCTTTTTTTAGCTCTGTTCTATTACGACTTTTCTCAACCTAATTATTCTTGGCTGACTTATGAGCTCTACCAAATAAGAGTTTTTGGGGTGTTACAAAGGCTTGGTTTAGTGTTTTTTATGACAGTAGCAATTGTACTTTGGTTTGGTAACTACGGGCGCTTGCTGTGGTTTATCGGGTTACTTTTAGGTTATTGGTTGGCTTTGATTTTAATCCCTTATACCTTGCCTGATGGCACTATTGAGCAGGGGCTACTGGAACATGGTAACAGCTTAACGGCTTGGTTTGACAATACTATCATTGGCGCCAAACATCTTTATTACTCAACCGCGGAACCTCTAGCTTTCGACCCAGAAGGGATCTTCAGTACTTTGCCAGCAATATCGAGTTGCTTGGCTGGTGTGTTTACTGGACAGATCCTGACTAATCCAAACAAATCCTTAACCAGAAAAGTGAGGTTACTTTGTGTAGCAGGTATCATCCTGTTAGTTGGCGGTCACATATGGCACTGGGCTCTGCCTATAAACAAAGCATTATGGACACCTAGTTATGTGTTGGTCAGCACGGGGTGGGCATTAGTCAGTTTAGCTTTGTTAACTTGGTTGGTTGATATTAAAGGCTATAAAGCTTGGTCTGCTCCCTTTGTTGTGTTTGGCGCAAACGCTATCTTTTTCTATGTTTTTTTCTTCTATGCTAGCTCGCTTGATGATCATGATCCCGTTAGAAAGTACAAGCTTGCAAGGGGCCATTTACTTCAAATTATTGCAGCCGGTATTCGGCTATTACAATGGCTCATTAATGTTTGCAGTTGGGTTCTTAGTTATTTCTTATTTGATCATGCATTGGTTATATAAAAAACGGATATTTTTTAAAGTGTAATGGTCGTTTAAGACTTTATCGCAACTACGCTAAGTTGTATTTCTGCCCTTATAAGCAAAGTGGCGAAAACTAAGGTAACAAGATGAAGCTAAACTGTGATCTAGGAGAAAGTTTTGGTAACTGGAGAATGGGCTTAGACGAAGCAGTAATGCCAGTGATCGATATGGCTAATATCGCTTGTGGTTTCCACGCCGGTGATGAACATCACATGTTTAAAACCTTATCCCTTGCCAAAATATACAATGTCGAAGTTTGGTGCGCATCCGGGGTACAAAGATATACAAGGTTTTGGTCGCCGCTCTATTGCTCATACCGACCAAGAGATCATTAACCTCATTACCTATCAAGTTTCCGCTTTATTTGGTATGGCTGCAACGCTCGGCGTAGTGGTTTCCTATGTTAAACCTCATGGCGCTTTGTACAACGATATGATGGTTGATGCTGATATTCGATTTGCGATTTACCGTGCGTTACAGGCGTTGAACAAGAACTTACCGGTCAATATGAAGCTAATGATGTTAGCTACAAGTGAATCGGATATTTTTCGCCAAGAAGCGTCGACATTTGGTTTAGAACTCAATATTTGAAGCCTTTGCCGACAGACGTTATTGCCAAGATGGTAAGTTACAAAATCGGAAAATAACAGGCGCTGTTTTGACCAAAGATGAGTTGTTAGAGCAAATTAATCAGTTAAAAACAAAAGGTTCAGTGACTACTGATAGTGGCTCAGAGCTGAAGATAAATGCCGACACTATTTGTGTCCATGGTGATAACCAAGCCGGCATTGAATTGATCAGAACAATCAAAGCTAAATTTCAGGCCTAGTCAAAGTGAAGTATCGGATTGAAGTTGCTGGAGAAAATGCTTTAATCATTTATTTTGGCGATGAAGGCATCACTACCGCCAGCGCTGCCATAGCAGACCAAATTCAATTAGTTAGTTTAGCTTTGCACCAGCATTTGGGGTCGTTCTTACTGGATATTATCCCTTCTTATGCCTCTATTATGTTGGTTTTTGATGCCTATAAAACCGATCAATATGCGATCAAAAAACTTATCCAGCAAACCTGTTCGAGTTCTTCCACACTCAACAGAGATAACACAAAGGTTGTTGAACTTCCTGTTTATTACGGTACCGATGTGGGCTTGATTTAGCTGCAATGTCAGCAAGTACAGGCTTAAGTGTGGCTGAAATAGTTTGAATTACACCAAGCTGTTGAGTATCGAGTCTTTGCCATAGGTTTTGCTCCCGGGTTTGCCTACTTGGGTAATGTCGATGAGCGAATAGCAACACCTAGACTAGCGACTCCTCGCAAAATGGTTGCCAAAGGCGCTGTAGGTATTGCTGATAGACAGACTGCGGTTTATCCCGCTCAATCTCCGGGGGGTGGAATATCATTGGTCGTTGTCCGCTTGATATGTTTGAGCCAAGTCGAGAGCCAGCAATGCATGTTGATGTTGGTTCAATTGTCAGGTTTAAAGCAGTTAATAAGGATACCTACTTGCAATTAGGAGGAGTCCTTGACTAACAGCAATATAATATTTAATGGCTTTACGGTTTTAGACTCAGGAATGTTGACCCTGATACAAGACTTGGGAAGGTTTGGTCAGGCTAATCTTGGTTTAACTAATGGCGGTCCAGCAGACAGAGATGCGTTCAATTGGGCAAATCGGTTACTCGGCAACTCAGTGAACGACGCTATGCTGGAAGTTACCTATGGTGGAGTAAAGTTAAAGGCTAACTTAGATACCGCAATTTGCGTTACGGGAGCCAAGCTACCTCTTGTGATAAATGGCGCACAATCTCAACTTTGGTGTGTCCATAAAATCAAAGCAGGCGATGTAATTGAACTTGGTATACCAACTGAAGGAGTTCGCTCCTACATAGCAGTGCTTGGTGGCATTCAAGTTGAAAAACAGTTCGGTAGTCGCGCGACAGTTGTTAGAGAACAGGTAGGTGGATTAGATGGAGACAAGCTAAAAGTTGGTGATGCTTTACCTCTTGTCGCTGCTCCTAATTTTCCTGAACAGCGACTTTACCTTGCTGGCGAAGACATTCCTAAATATAACACGACGATAACGCTGAATGTCGTTTTAGGTTATCAGCAACATGATTTCAGCCAACTACAAAAAAGACGCTTCTTTTGTTCTCAATACCAAGTATCTAAACAGTGGGACAGAATGGGTTATAGGCTTCAAGGGCCAGCTATCAAAATGCAGCAAACTAGTATGTTATCCGAAGGTATTGCATTAGGGGCTATTCAACTTCCACCAGATGGCCAGCCAATAGTGCTGATGTACGATAGACAAACAATAGGCGGTTATCCGAAAATTGGCTCAGTGTTGTCGCTCGATTTAGCAAAGTTAGCGCAGTGCGGGCAGGGAGCTAAAATTCACTTTAGAGCGATGACAATAGAACAAGCTCATAATGAGTTGCACCTAGCAAAGTACCGTTATGATAATACGGTGATTAAAGTAATGGATTGGTAGCGATTAAAGAGGAAAGCAAATGACAACAGTGTATTTAAATGGCGAGTATATGCCGTTAGAACAAGCGAAGATCTCCCCTATGGATCGAGGCTTTTTATTTGGTGATGGCATATATGAGGTGATTACTAGTTATGACGGACAAATGGTCGGCTTTACTCCTCATATAGAGCGCATGTTTGCTGGTTTAGACGCTCTTGAAATAAAGCATGAATTTAGTCGAGAGCAGCTTTGGGACATCTGCACAAACCTCTATCAATACAATGACGGTGATAATTTAGGTATATACCTTCATGTTTCTAGGGGAGCTGATGACAAACGAGCTCATGGTTACCCTGCGGATTTAACTCCAACTCTGTTTGCTTATGCCTTTGCTATAACGAAACCTCTGGCAGACTCAGAAAGGGCAAAGCAATATCGAGTTATGACGCAACAGGATTTACGTTGGCAGCGTTGTAATATCAAGTCCACAGCCTTATTAGGCAATGTCATGCATTTTCAACAAAGTCGAAATGCAGGTTGTGACGAGACACTATTATTTAATGGCAATGATGAGTTAACAGAAGCTTCCTCTTGTAATGTATTTGTTGTTAAAAATGGCGTAGTAAGTACTCCTTTACTTGATAGCCAAAAGTTACCGGGAGTAACTAGATTGTTGCTGATCTCCATATTGCGTCAGTGCAGCGACATTAAGGTGGAAGAAAGAGTGGTAACGAGGCAAGAGCTTGAGCAAGCTGACGAAGTTTGGTTATCAAGTTCGTCAAAGCAGGTAGGCCCAATAGTTGAGATAGACGGTAGGCCAGTTGCCGATGGCAAAATTGGCCCACTTTGGTCAACGGCACAATCGTTATTTATGCAACATCAATTCGACTTTAACGACTAACCTTACTCAGTTAGCATCTTGCTTTTACCTGTGGCAATGTCGATTCATTTTCCAGCTGCGTTGCCATACCGACTCTTGCACATAAGGATACATCGTACTTGTTACATATGGCTTTTATTTCTGGTTGAATAAGGCGGTATTGACGCATAGGCAGGGCAGGAAACAGGTGGTGCTCTATTTGATAGTTTAAATACATTTGCGATAGATCTGTCCACTCTGAACCTGTGTAAAAGTTAGCGGAGCCTTTTACTTGTCGTAAGTAAAACGCATCGCCGCCGCGATCTTTCCTATCGACGTTGTCGTATCGATAAATATCATCACCGCAGTGATTCGGTACTATGATAAAAAAAGTATGAAAGTTATGCAGTAATTCAGCTGCAATTCTTGCACTTAGGTAAGCTGCGCCAGCCCCCGTTGCTATTGCCTCCAGAGCCAAAGTAATAAACACAAAGTGGAATAATAGGTAAGGAATAAACAACTCTAACCACATGGTTCTTTGCGCAGAATGCCTTATGTCAAAGAAGTTAGTAAAGTCTATTTTGTTGCTGCCTTTACGTACATTCAAAGTTTGTGCACAGTAATATGTGAACTTCCAAGTGAACGCAAAGAATAAAAGTATCAATAGCTTAGCTGCTCTTGGTAGATTCATTTGTGCTAGCCAGCTTAGATTTTCTTCAACTAAATCGGGATCTTTTTCTTCACCTGTAAAGTAGTGATGCAAATAGTTATGCTCGTAGTTCCAAGCATCGGCCTTGATCCAGTCAAACCAGTCTATGTAACGGCGCCAGCCAATAGCGTAAGTTTTAGAGTGATAGCGCTTTGGTATATCTGCAATTTTATTGTAACCGCCATGACCAATATGGTGCATTAACAACCACTTCACCATCAGTGAATAGGTCATGAGTAAAGCAGCAAACACAGCGTGATGATAAAAACATAAGGCCACAGCCAACAAAAAACAAAGCCTGCCAGACAGCTCGATTCGCCTCATATGCTTGTAATCTTTGATACTGATATTAGCGCTGGCTTTTTTACCAACTTGTTTTATTTCTTCGGCAAACTCGGATAGTGACTGCATGCTGTTTGTTTAATTCCATCTAAATGATGGCAACTTTTTTATGTTATTTATTGAGATATAGCAAGCGCGTTAGAACATTAATAATAGAAATTATTGAGTTAGGGCAATAAACTCATATTAGCTTAGGATTAAGGACTATATTTTTAGGGAGTAATGAGTGAGAAATTACAGCTTTGAACTAAATATCGTAACCCACTGTGAGCAAGTTTTTACTGGCAAGGTGGTACAATTAACGGTGCGAGGTACAGAAGGAGATATAGGTGTGCACAGAGGCCATGCTCCGTTATTAACCGCGATTCTTCCCTCAATGCTAACTATGGTAAAAAAGTCTGGAGAAAAGCAATATCTATATGTCGCTGGTGGCATAATGGAAGTGCAACCTAAAGGTGTAAACATTCTTGCTGATGTGGTGATACGGGCGGAAGATATAGATCAACAGGAAGCTGAAAAAGCTAGGGATCATGCTAGAGCAATGTTAGAAACCAGTGATCTCAGCGATACGCTAAAGATAGAACTTGAGCTAATGCAGGCCATTGCCAAGTTACGAGTGATCAAAAACTATCAACATCTACTTCCTAGATAACAGTTATTCTTCGTTAGTTGTTTGTTTTTCCCATTCTGTTGCCCACTCTCTTAGTGGGTTAAGCGTTAGCATTAGAGATTGTCCAAGGTCAGTTAGCTGGTAGCCAGCATCTGTTGTGATAACAAGTTTGGCTGTTGATAGTTGTTTTATTCGACTGTTCAAAACAGAGGGGGACATTTTGTTGCATCCTTTGCTGTAAGTTCCTAAAGCTAAGTGCCTGATCTTGTAACTCCCACAAGATCCGCATGTTCCACTTTTGCCCTAACAAATCAAATGCCGCCATGATGGCGACCCCCGAGCTAGAACCTCTGACAGGTTTTTTTGGTAATGGTGTTGTCATAAATGTTGCGCTACTAATTTAGAAGCGATATCCTGCTATTAATTTAGTAGCACTATATATGATCCGATAAATAAAGCGAGGGAACAATGTTTTTAGTCGACATGAATTTCACTGATATAGAAAAAGTAACGGCAGAATTAACACAGCAGCATAGGGATCATCTTGCTAAGGAGTATGAAAACAATAAATTAATGTTTGGTGGTAGAAAAGAGCCGAGAACAGGCGGAATAATTATCTCGCTGCACAGTGAAGAACAAGAGTTAAGAAAAATGTTAGATTCAGATCCGTTTGTTTGCCAAGGATTGGTTAACTACTCAATTACTAAATTCACACCTGTTATGGCCAGCGAACAATACGCTGAGCTTCTTGAGTTATAACTTGTTAATATTAGCCCACTCTTCAATTGGCAGTGGGCTAAATCATCAATTAGTGAGATAACACTGCTTTACTCGGTGCTATAGCATTGAGACCAATGTTACGCCAAAGCCTTTGGCACAAAGAAATAGGATCTTCGTAATTGCCAGCAAGTAACCAATCAACAACAGGTGTAGGATCGCTAGGGTAGTTAATTGATTCGTTATTACCTTTTAACAACCAAGCATCAATCGCTTCATCATCAAGGCTGTCCATGACCGTTGCTAGTCCCATTTGACGCAAAGTTTCAGCATTTGAAGCTTGCTCAAATTGACCTTTTAAAGGTTTAAGCAACAGCTTTTTGCCCATAGTTAAAGCCTCGCTGGAAAGCTCAAAACCGGCATTAGCAATTACCCCAGAGCAGTTTGCAGATCATTGAGGAAGCCTTGTCGGCTTGGCTTTTTAAGGCGAACCGCCGCTTCCTCTACTTCTTCTGTTACCTCAGGGTGGTAAACAACAAAACGTTGTTTATGCTGACCATTAAGCACATCAATAATTTGGTTAATATCTTCAAATGGCAAGTAAACCAAAATATCTTGTTGCTCTTGTTCAGCCTCATTGAGGTTATGGCACTCAATATCCGAGTGTTCGATAAACGGTGCAAAATGGTTTCGCCAAAATGGTACCAGTGAACGCCTAAGTGAATATCCGCAGGAGCAAAATATCGAACCAATTGCTTATCTAGCCAACCCATACCTTTGACTGGCACTTTATGGTGCATAAAAGATGCTTGATGACTGATGTTGATCACTGGCACTTTTTACCATGCTTGGCGAGTCTCCCTGCCCAAGCTGTGATCGGCTCAAAGTCATTGATGATCAAGTCATACATAGAAACGTCCAGCGCTTGAATATCTTTGTACATTTTCAACAGGTGCGCTTGTTGAAACGTTTCAAATTCTTCACTTGGCCTTGAGAGGTTTTAAAGGTAAGCCCTTCAAAGCATCGGTAATCACCGAAAATATCCATATCAAAAAATTGATCGGCTGGGCGTCCCGAAAAAATATAATCAACATCAACGCCTCTATCCTTAAAAGCTTTCGCCATCACTCGAGCTCTGGTTATATGACCGTTGCCCGTTCCTTGAATACCGTACAAAATCTTCATTTCTAACCTTAATTACCAGATTAAAATCCTGTTTGAGAAAGCGTTATAGCTAGCTCTGCACAAGCACAGCCTAACAAACCACCGGCGATAACATCACCAGGG
>CBDAVN010000039.1:0-91140 GCA_965200905.1 Psychrosphaera sp. | reverse complement strand
ATTAGAAGTCAGACATATTTTATTTGCCGCAGCACTTCTTATATTTCTTGCCACTATCACAACTGCAAGGATCGTTTCGAGAAGGTGTTTTTTCCACTATAACCGTAGTGCTCTTGTTTAATATTGTGGTTAGTGCTTCGATTGATTCTTCGGCATTTTCTGATTTATCAACACTGATATTAGCGAACAACTGATGTTCAGCTAATAGAGCTTCAACTTCAAGTTTACGTTTTTCAGAGGTGACTTGAAGTTCCAGTGGGTATTTTTTCGTGCCTGCTTTTTGTACTGCCTTCGGTTGAAAGCTATTGATATGGCTCTGTCTTGCGTCTTGACGACCTTTAAAGAAAAACTTGTCTGACATTGGGTGTCCAAATTGATAGTGATGAAAGGGCTAGATTAAGCCTGTGACTTTCCGAATGAGGCGGATCATATCATAAGCTGTCAGCCAATTACTCTTTAAGCTCACTTTTAGGTTTTCTACCCCTAAGTAGCTAACTATTCAGCGCAATAGGAAATTGTTATTAACTCCGTCATCTTATAGCCAGATAAAACGGTTTATGGTGACGAGTATGTGTGATTTAACAGCATTGAAACAAAACAACCAAGCTTGGGCTGCGACCAAGTGTCAACATGACCCAGAGTTTTTCTCTCGGTTAGCTGCGCAGCAACATCCTGACTATTTGTGGATTGGCTGCTCCGACTCACGCGTGCCTGCTAATGATATTGTCGGCTTAGAGCCTGGTGAACTGTTTGTTCACAGGAATATCGCAAATGCAGTACAAGATAATGACTTTAATTGCCTTTCGGTATTGCAATATGCGGTTGAAGTACTGAGAGTAAAACACGTCATTGTTTGCGGCCACTATGGTTGTGGTGGTGTTCAGGCTGCTATGGGCAATGAGGAACATGGTTTAGTTGATAACTGGCTTAGGCAAATAAAAGATCTTTACGTGGCCTATAAAGCGGACTTGGATCGACTGCCAGAACCAGAGCAAGTAAATCGCTTATGTGAGTTGAACGTGATCAATCAAGTATCAAACTTGTCTAAAACTAAAGTTGTTCAGCACGCTTGGCAGCGAGGTCAAGAAGTGGCTATTCACGGTTGGGTTTACGGTTTGAAAGATGGTTTAGTAAAAGACTTAGAGGTGAGTTTAGCCAGCATTGAGCAAGTAGATCCTTGTTACCGTTTAGCGCCTACTCAAAGAAGTAATCGACCAAAGATCTCAACGGATTCAAGTCTAGTTCAAGGCTAAACTGAGTACGCTAGTGACCAACCCATTTTCCGCGAGATGGAGTTCACAAGGGCACACCCTGTGCCTTGGTCACTGGCACATTACTTATCTAGGAAAAGTATTAGTCTTGCCTGAGAAACAAGCATCCAGTGAAATGAAAACTCGAGGAAATTTTAGTTGGGATGTTCCCCGATGATGATGAGTTTATCGAAGGTTTAGCCTTAGAAGACTGGGTTAATGAAAATATCGATTGGTTAGTTGTCGTATTTGAACAACACAACATACCTTGTGATCCGCAACATATTGAATGGTTTTATCAGGCCGTCAATCAACAAGATTGGAGTTGCAATAGCTGTGGCGGCTGCATCTAATCGAACAACTGACTTTTTATTAATCTCGATCATATAACTACCTACAATTAGGTATGGGTTTGATTTTACTTCGACAATAAAATTGTCCCTAAGTAGCGAGTTAATTTGAGAGGTCATATGTACAGCTATAAAGATATGGTTGCTAAGTTTGTCGATGGAGTACTAAGAGGAGTTGGTTTAAAAACGTTAAGCGCTCAATTTGCGGCTTCCTATGCTGCCATTTTTATATTTGCCTTAACAGGCACTATTACCATGCTTTTTGCTCTTGGTAATTCAGCCGAAACCATCAATATGGCTGGTCGTCAGCGCATGTTGAGCCAAAAGCTAGGCAAAGAAGTGCTATTGGTTAAACAAGGGGCAATGCAAAGTGAACAAATGCAAAAAACGATTGCGTTGTTTGAAAGTTCATTGGGCAAGTTACAGCAAGGTGATAAAAAGTTAGGTATTGAAGCTGTTACCGAACCACATATAAAAACTCAGCTGAAGCTCGTTGAAGGTCATTGGCAAGATTATAAAAGCGAAATAAATCGCTTTCTATCCGAGCCTAAAGTTAATGCCAAAACCCTCAATGCTTTATCTATTACGGTATTAACAGAAATGAATAAGGCTGTTGGGCAAATGGCTGATGCTGCAAATAGCAAAAGGGAATTGACGCAGCAGATCACTACTTTAATGACGCTATTAACTTTGGTTTTAGTGGTTTTAGGTCGAGTTTTTGGCCTATCTGAGTTGATGCATAACCTAAAACGTATTCAACAAAGTTTGTTGCAAGTTGCTCAAGGTGATTTTTCTCATCGTTTAGATGATAGCAAAACGAAAGATAATGAAATTGGCGACATTATTACTGCTTACAATGTCATGTTGGATCAAGTTGGTGCCATTATCACTAGTGTAAACAAAGCGTACGATAAGGCTAATTTAGGCGCAGATAAAGTACGTCTTGCATCGGAAAAAACTAGCCAAGGCGTACAACAGCAACATCAAGACATTGAACAATTGGCTACTGCAATGAATGAGATGACTGCTACCGTTGACGGTGTTGCGCAAAACGCGGTAGAAGCTTCTAATGCAGCAGACCAAGCAGAGCAAACGGTAGAAGTTGGTAATACAACTGTGCAGTCGGTTGAGCAAGGTATACTGGATATGGCTGAACAAATTGCTTCAGCGACCAATGTGATCAGCAGCTTGGCACAAGATACTGAACAAGTTAGTACTGTACTTGAAGTTATCACAAGTATTGCAGATCAAACTAACTTGCTTGCGCTTAATGCTGCTATAGAAGCGGCTAGAGCAGGTGAACAAGGTCGAGGTTTTGCCGTGGTAGCTGATGAAGTGAGAACTCTGGCTGCAAGAACCCAAGATTCAGCAAAAGAGATAAGAACTATTATCGAACGGCTACAGCAACAATCTGGCTCAGCGGTTACGGTGATTGAAGAAAGTCATACCCAAGCAGCGCAAAGTGTTGAGTTAACGAAGGGCGCAAGCCAATCTCTGGCGCAAATCGTATCAGCAGTAAGTGTGATCCGGGATATGAATATGCAAATAGCCTCGGCAGCTGAGCAACAAGCTGGGGTGGCAAAAGAAATGGACAAGAACATTCTCGGTATTGCCGATGAAGCGAATCACACTATTGAGTCGTCAGATCAAATGGTATCGGCAACGGATGAAATCGTGTTGGAGATTGATGAGTTAAAATCGATAATTGATAAATTTAAGTGTTAAACCTAACAGCTTACGACCTATAGCACCTTGCCTTCATGGACGAAGGTATGTCGTGGTTTCACGGATGAAAGAGAACGACGGCCTTCATGGACGAAGGTATGTCGTGGTTTCACGGATGAAAGAGAACGACGGCCTTCATGGACGAAGGTATGTCGTGGTTTCATGGATGAAAATAAGCGGAAGAACATAGCTTGATGGCAAAATAGAAACTATCTTAAACATTCCCCTTTATCTTAATTTAGTTCACTGTGACTACCTACATTTCTCTCAAACTACCAACTTAATTCGATCCATACTAATCAATATACTGTGGTTTAATAGCATTGATAACACTATATGTTGTGTTTTGTTTGGGTTTTACATCTATATCTAGTGGTTGTGTAATGAAGGTTCAAGAGTTAAGAGTTTGGTCGCCACAAGTGGTATTTCAGGAAGTACCTGATGAAGTTGCACTGGCATTTACTGTAACTGGTTGTCCACTGCGTTGTTCAGGCTGTCATAGTAAAGACACCTGGTCCAAACAAAGTGGTAAACCTTTATCTAACTTACAATTCACTGATTATTTAGTTCAGTACCGAGATCTTATCACTTGCGTATTATTCTTTGGTGGTGAGTGGGCCCCAGATCAACTTATAGACAAGCTAAAGATTGCTAAGCAACTTGGCCTCACTACCTGTCTATATTCTGGTTTTGAACAGATCCCAAATCGCATTCAGCAACATCTAAGTTATTTAAAACTCGGTCCTTGGCTTAGCCACAAAGGTGGTCTAGGTGCGCCTAATACCAACCAGAAGTTTATTAAGTTAAGTACAGGTGAAGATCTGACTTATCGCTTTCAACAGAACAATAAAAATTAAGGGGAATACGAACATGCAAAGACTTAATGCGATACAAATTGAACGCAAACTTGACTTCATCAAGCAGTACCTCAAAGCAAATAACGCAGCAGATGGTTCAAAAATGGATGCCAATGCAAATGTCACCAACAAAAATATTGCTACGTTAGAAGCGGAGTTGATGAAAGATTATTTCATTCAAGTTAATCGAGCACAGATGCAAGAGCAGATTAAGCAATTATTTGGTAGGGAGTTAGCGCAAGAATATATTAGACAAATTGAGCAGCATGAAATTTATGTGCACGATGAAACTAGCTTAAAACCTTATTGTGCTTCTATTTCTCTTTATCCTTTTTTACTGGACGGGTTAACTAAGCTCGGTGGTGAGTCTAAAGCACCAAATCATTTAGAGTCTTTTTGTGGCAGCTTTATAAACTTGGTTTTTGCTATTAGTGCTCAATTTGCTGGGGCCATCGCGACCGTCGAGTTTTTAACGTATTTTGACTATTTCTCCCGTAAAGAATTTGGTGAGGATTACTTATCTACACATTCTAAGCAAATAGAAGATCACTTACAGCACGTCGTTTACGCCCTTAATCAGCCTGCGGCGGCGAGAGGTTATCAAAGTGTATTTTGGAATATTTCTATTTACGATAAGTATTATTTTGATTCGCTATTTGGAGAGTTCGTGTTTCCTGACTTCAGCAAACCAGTATGGTCAAGCATTAATCGACTGCAACAGTTCTTTTTGAACTGGTTTAATAAAGAAAGAGAGAAGGCTGTGCTCACTTTTCCAGTAGTAACTGCGGCAATGCTAACTGAAGACTGTGGCGGAGTGAGTCAGGTTAAAGATCAAAGTTTTGCCTATCTTTGTGCAAGGCAAATCAGTCAAGGTAATGCTTTTTTTGTCTATCAATCTGATAGTGCCGATTCGTTAGCTTCATGTTGCCGTCTGCGTAATGAAATTAGCGATAACACCTTTTCCTATTCACTCGGAGCTGGAGGTATCTCAACAGGGTCTATCAATGTTATTACCCTTAACATGAACCGGTTAGTTCAAGATGGCAGAGATTTAAAAGCAGAGGTAGATAAACTGCACAAATATCAAGTTGCTTACCGTAAGATAATTGAACAGTTGCTTGAGTGTGGCGCTCTGCCTGTCTATGACGCTGGTTTTATCACTCTAGACAAGCAATTTTTAACCATAGGCATAAACGGTATGGTTGAAGCAGCAGAATATAAAAATATAAAAGTAGGTAATAACCAAGAATACAAAACTTTTGTCCAGCAACAACTAAAGGTCATTTATGACAGCAATCGACAAGCTAAGCTGCAGTATGGTTATATGTTTAACACTGAGTTTGTGCCAGCAGAAAACTTAGGAGTTAAGAATGCCAAGTGGGATAAAACAGATGGATATCAAGTCTCAAGAGATTGCTACAACTCTTACTTTTATCCAGTAGAAGATATGGATATTAACCATTTAGATAAGTTCATATTACACGGTAAAGACTACAACCAATATTTAGATGGCGGTTCCGCTCTGCACTTAAATCTAGAGCAAAACTTATCAGAACAAAATGCTTTGCAGCTATTAAATATAGCAGCAACTACTGGCTGTAATTACTTCTGCATTAACGTCAAGATCACTATTTGTAATGAATGTGAACACATAGATAAAGCGACCAAACAATTTTGTCAAAGGTGTGGTTCGACTAATATTGATCACGGCACTAGGGTGATTGGGTATTTAAAACGCGTTTCAGCCTTTAGCCAAGGTCGACGTGAAGAGCATAGCAGGCGATATTATCACGCAAGTAAATAAGGCTTAGGCACTTCATTAAGAAATGATGATTAGCTAACCTAGCCTAGCTAATCATCATGTTAACTGACTAGCTTGCTGTACTTCTGTAATGCTGTGTGAACAAATGCAGGCAAGTGTTGTAAGTCCATATCATCAAGAAAGTTTTTTATTTCCAACCCCAGTTCGGTGTCGCCTGTTACTAGTAGTTTTCGTTGAAAAAATAAAGTGTCTGGATCTATGTTTCTACTCATTAATTGCAACATACTTTGGCTATCTCCAGAAAAACAAACGTCAGCTTCTGTTTCAAGTTGTTTTCTGATCACCAGTTTGTTGCTGCTACTCACTGATAAGTAAAAGCAAAATGGCACATCTTTAATGTCTACATGGAGCCAGCTGTTTTGCAAAAATGCTAACTCTTCATCTTGTAAATTTGATTTTAAAACATGAGATAACAATGTGGTTAGCATGTATTGTTGCGTTTGCTTTGGTGCCCAGTTCAAAGGCTTTAATGTTAGCGTAGGTGCTTGGATAACGAGTTGAGAAACGCGATGATAAACTGGTGAAGGTACTGGTAATTGTTTTAATAAGTTTAATAGCATGATTGCTCCTAGCAGCAACGAATTGCTGGTAGTTTAGCGAATAAAAGCAGAAAATTCAGAGCCTAGATACTTATCGAATATGATCATTGAACGATATAAAGTTATTTAAAAACAATAGGTAATAAGTTTTTGTACTCATTAATAGGTAGGTTATTGTGCTTACTTTTCCTCTTAATTAACCCCAATGCCCCTTACCCATTTCAGTTAAAATTCACCACAATAGCTCTCAAGTTTTATTGTGCATGAGGAATTGTGGTGGAATTACTATGTCCTGCGGGTAATTTGTCTTCTCTAAAAGTAGCCATAGATAATGGTGCTGATGCGGTTTACATAGGCTTAAAAAATGATACCAACGCTCGACATTTTGCCGGGTTGAACTTTACTGACGAGAAGTTACAACAAGCTTGTGAGTACGTCAGGCAACACAATAAAAAGCTTCATGTTGCCATAAATACTTTTGCTCATGCAGACGGTTGGCGAAGATGGCAAAATGCGGTAGATCTTGTTGCTCGGCACCAAGTAGATGCACTTATTGCCGCCGATCTGGCCGTTTTACAATATGCTAGTGAGCAGTATCCTGAATTAGAGCTGCATTTGTCGGTACAAGCATCCGCCACCAATGCCGAAGCAATTCAGTATTATGTCGACTGTTTTAATGCCAAAAGAGTAGTATTACCGCGAGTGTTATCTGTGCATCAAGTACGGCAATTAGCAAGAACCACACAGGTTGAACTTGAAGTTTTTGCTTTTGGTAGTTTGTGCATTATGGCAGAGGGACGTTGCCATTTATCGAGTTACCTAACTGGTGAGTCACCAAATATGAATGGAGTTTGCTCACCTGCAAAATTTGTTCGGTATAAGGAAACGGGTGATGGTTTGGAGTCTCGGCTAAATGATATTTTAATTGATAAATACGCACCAGATGAGAGCGCAGGTTATCCGACATTATGTAAAGGGCGTTTTTCCGTTGATGATCAAGACCAATACTTTCATGTGCTTGAAGAACCAACCAGTTTGAATACGTTAGAGCTGCTACCTGAGCTGATTGAAATGGGGATAAGTGCAGTTAAAATTGAGGGCCGGCAGCGTTCTAGTGCTTATGTCAAACAAGTTACAACAACTTGGCGACAAGCTATTGATAGCTATCAAAGAAGTAAGTCTAACTATCAAGTTACTGAACGATGGCAATGCGATTTAGCGGCGGTGTCAGAAGGGTCTCAGACGACATTAGGGGCTTATCATAAGAAATGGCAGTAAAAGAAATGACAATGAAATATGCACTAGGGCCTATTTTATACTTTCTGGCCTAAAACAAAAGTAGCGTCTTTTTACCAAGACGTTGCAGACTCGCCATGCAATATTGTTTATCTGGGTGAGACGGTTTGTCATAAACGTCGAGAACTTAAATTACAAGATTATTTGGCCTTGGCGAAAGAATTGTCAAGGGCAGGTAAACAAATTGTGCTATCCACCATGACATTATTAGAGGCCCCTTCAGAGCTTACCGAGTTGCGGAAGTACTGCGAAAATGGTGATTTCTTAGTAGAAGCTAACGATATGGCGGCAGTGAATATGATGCGTAAACAGTCTCTACCTTTTGTTGCAGGGCCTGCCTTGAATATTTATAACCATAAAGCTTTAGAGCTACTAAGTAACCAAGGTATGATCCGCTGGTGTATGCCTGTGGAATTGTCACGAGATAAGTTAGCGTTGATTTTAGAACAAGCTGACAATATTGGCATTCGAGATAGATTTTGAAGTGGAAGTGCTAAGTTATGGGCATTTACCACTAGCCTATTCGGCCAGATGCTTCACCTCTCGTTCTGAGAATAGAGAAAAAGATCAATGTGAACTTTGTTGTATTAAGTACCCTGGTGGCAGAGTAACGAAAAGCCAAGAAAGCGAAGACTTATTTGTGTTAAATGGCATTCAGACTATGTCAGGAGCTTGTTATAACTTACTAGCTGATAAAACAAGTATGATAGGCTTAGTTGATGTGGTTCGAATTAGTCCAGAGCCCTGACAATACGCTTTTAGTATTAAATCAGTTCGTTGCTGAACAAACTTCGGCTTTACCACAGGGGCATACAAATGGTTATTGGCGTCAAATTGCGGGCATGGAAGTCCAACACGCGTTAATTATTAACATTAGCTTGCATTACCTACAAAGGAGTACCGATTAGGTTGAATAGGAAAGAGCACTTGCTTAGATAAAATGGTGGGTCTGAACTAATAGATTAAACGCGGAGTCTTCTATGTCAGCAATGTTTTCTCAATTACTTGATATGGCTGGTCAGCAGGAACAGCCACAAAGGTTGTTATTTTTATTTGCTAAAGCACAAAGTGCTAGTAATAAAAAGGCCACAGATAAAGATCCTAAGTCAGGCACAATCGAACCTAGAATGTGCGTTGATAAGTTACCCCAAGAGCTTACTGACTATAATGCTCTAGTAAAAGAAGCCGACTCAGTTGAACGAGATTGGAACTTTGTTTTTGTTGCTGGCTTAAGTGGTCAAAATGGCTATGCCCCAACAACAGAAATGGCTGAGCAATATTTAAATAAAATGACCAATGATTTATCGTCGGGGCAAAATATTGCGCAATACGTAGTATTTAACCGAGATGGGCAACCTATTGAAATGATGGTAAATTAAAATATCTCTTTGATTTATTGTTAAATAACTATGGCTTTGTTTTGTCGATACTGGTTGATTGCAGCTGTGTTTGTTATTTTGAGCGCAAGCAATTCGCAGGCGCAAGAGTTAAAAGTGGCGGTTGCTAGTAACTTTTATCACAGCTTACATCAGCTAATAAAACAAAGTGAGTTTGCCAACAAAGTAGTCTTATCGTCAGGATCCACTGGGCTGCTGTTTGCTCAAGTAAAAAAAGGCGCGCCTTTTGATGTGTTTTTATCAGCAGATAGTGAACGTCCACAATTATTAGCTCAGCAAGGTTTTGCTTTTACTCCACAGACTTATGCTATTGGTGAGTTAGTGTTGTGGCCGTCGGTCAGTAACGTCGGAATCGCGCTTGAAAGTCTAAAAGGTAAGTTGGCAATTGCAAACCCCAAATTAGCACCATATGGTCAAGCTGCTATGGAGTCATTGCAATATTTAGGGCTAGATAAAAAGCTGAAATCAAAGCTTGTTAAAGCAAATAATGTGAACCAAGCTTTTCAGTTTGTTGACACAGGAAATGCACAACTGGCGATACTGTCAAAAGCGCAGCTAAAACAAGCCATTGATAGGTTTGGCGCAAATAAAGGCTATGAAAACTATTACTCCATTCCAAGTGAGTGGCATCAGCAAGTCGTTCAGCAAATGGTGATCTTAAAAAGAACAAATGAGTTAGTATTGGCTCAGGAATTCACAGCTTGGTTATTGTCAGAGCCGGTTCAACAACAGTTAACTCTAGCTGGTTACAGGGGACTAAATTGATTGAAGCTACCTTGGGGCAAACAGTATTAAGTGAAAACCTAGTAGATTGGGGAGCGCTTTGGCTAACCGTTAAACTTGGTTTGTATACTGTAGTTATCCTATTGCTTATCGCTATTCCGTTGAGCTGGTGGTTAAGTCACTATCAAGGCAAAGCAAAGCCGTTTATTGAAGCTATGATCACGCTGCCTCTTGTATTGCCACCAACGGTACTTGGTTTTTACTTGTTGTTAGCTTTTTCTCCCAACACTTGGTTTGGCTCTTGGTATCAACAATTAACTGGGAAGCAATTAGCGTTTAGTTTTGAAGGCATTTTGTTGGCTTCTTTGGTGTATTCACTGCCATTTGTAATGCAGCCTATTTTAACGGCTTTCAACCAGTTAGGCGCAAAATACAATTCAGTCGCGGCAAGTTTAGGCATTCCTTCTTATAAACGTTTTTTCTTACTGATATTACCTATGATCAAGCCTGCCATTGTCAGTGCTGCGACTTTGGGCTTTGCCCACACTCTTGGCGAGTTTGGCCTTGTGCTAATGATAGGCGGTAATATTCCTGGTGAAACTCAAGTGCTATCGATAGCGCTCTACAATCATGTTGAGATGATGGATTATCAGCAAGCGCACCGTCTTGCTGCGTTGTTGTTGCTGTTTTCTTTTGTCAGTCTTACTTTGCTCTACAAGTTCAACCGTAAGCACATTGGTTTTAATTAGAGGCGGGTGATGACAACAAAGGCGAACATTAAATTACAATTTAACCTCAGTTACACCATTGCCAAAAAGCGTGAGGACTTTTACTTATCAGCCAATCACGAGCTTAATTTAGCTCAAGGCATAGTCGGTGTGTACGGTGATTCAGGGCAGGGTAAGTCAACCTTTTTAAAACTGTTAGCAGGGTTAATTCAGTCCGAACGTTCAGAAGTAAACTGGCGAATTGATGAAAAAGAAGGGCTGAACAAGACTATAAAAAAGCCAATATCAGCTAAAAGTAAACTACCTCCAGAGAATAGCCCTGCGGTGTATCAAAACCAAGATGTCAGTTTGTTTGAGCATATGACGGTTGAGCAAAATTTACTGTTCGTACAAAAGCATTCAGTTTGGAGTGTGTCATCAGAGCGTCCGATTAATCTAAAACAGGTTATTGATTGGTGTGGTATCACTGACTTATTAAAGCAGCAAGCAAACAGCCTATCTGGAGGGGAAAAACAAAGAGTAGGACTAGCTCGAAGTTTGCTTTCAGGCAAACCCGTTATCTTACTTGATGAACCTTTCTCTGCGTTAGATTGGAATACTAGAGTGGAGATGTTGGCGCTACTGAAAAAGCTAAACAAAGAGCTACAGATTGGGTTTGTATTAGTCAGCCACTCTTTGCAGGAGCTAGCACTTAGTTGTGAGTATTTACTGCATTTTGAGCAAGGAAACTTGACCAAAGGCGACACCATTGAGCAAATGTTGCCTCGCCTATCGTTAGGCTCTTCAGAGCCTATATTTTCGAGGTTATTGTTAAGCTCGCCAACTTATTACCCGGAATACCATTTAACAAAATGGCAGTTATCTGGCAGCGACAAACACAGTATTTATTGCAGTAGCCCTAATAATCAAAAACAAAGTGATAAGCAAAAAGACGATAATCAAAAGCAAGCCAGCGAACTAAGCAAAGTCGTTGCTGTGCAAGCCGATAAAGTTAGCTTGAGTAAACAGCCGTTAAATCAATCCAGTATGCTTAACCAAGTCTCTGGTGAGATAACACAGCTACAGCCGTTTGAACATTTAGTCTTAGTGACGATTGACGTAAACAGGCAGCAGTTATATTCATTAGTGTCTGAATTATCAGCCAATAAACTTGAGTTAGAACTAGGGCAAACTATTTTTGCCCTGTTTAAAGCGCTTTAGCTAAAGGTGTAGCACCTGTTCAAAAATAGGTAAGTGTTCATCTTCTCTGTGGCTGACATATAAAATGGTGGTTCGCTTGTTACTGGCTAGTTTTTGCAGAAATGACAAGATCAGTAGGCGATTGCTCTCATCTAATCCCTGAGTTGGCTCATCCATTAATACCAAAGCTGGAGACTTAACTAGCGCTCGAGCAATTAATACTAAGCGTTGCTGGCCATGACTTAAGCTGTGGAACATGGTTTTATCCTCGCCTTCAAGTCCTATGATCTTTAACCACTGACGAGCAAGCATAGCTTGGTCTCTAGTGACGGTTTGATAAATGCCAATCGAGTCAAAAAAACCTGAAGCAATAACATTTAACACATCACAACGGACGCGATAGGAGCGATGAAGATCTGAACTTATAAGGCCGATGTGTTTTTTGATGTCCCATATGGTTTCACCATTGCCACGGCGATAACCAAATACAGTTACATTGTTGGAGAAACATTGCGGACAATCGCCTGTGACCAGTTGTAGCAAGGTTGATTTGCCAGCGCCGTTTTTTCCAACCACTAAGGTGTGTTGCAACGGTTTGATTTGAAGATTTAAGTCTGCAAATATGTCTTTGCCTTGGAAACTGACTTTGGCACTTTTTATATCAACTAACTTATCTAAGTTTCTTTCTTCAACCACATAAGAGCGTGGCTCAGGCCACTCAATCTCATTACTTTTGTGCTGATAAAACTCTGCTATTTGCTGTTTTGCTTCTTTCTGTTTCGTCTCTTTTTGTTGCGTCCCGGGGTCAGAAAGAGGCGTTACTTGATTGTTTGCAAAGATAGCAAATTGCTGGCACCAGTTAGGGATATCAATTTGGTTATTAAGCATTAATACCAAGGTAAAGCCATGTTGATGCAGGGTATTGAAAATATCAGCCAATTTGGCACATGAACTGACATCTAGGCTATCAAACGGATTTTCACAAATTATGTATTTTGTTTGCTCCAGTGCCGCTTGTAATAACAGTAGCTTTCGGCTTTCCCCTGTACTCAACTGCCTAAAACCTGTGGTCATTTTATCGCGCATATCAAAGGTATCGATAAGCGGGTTGTTATGCTCAGCTTCAGGTAAGAAATCTTGTACGGGCGTACCAAAATCTATTTCGTCTGTGAGGTCGGTTTCATCGATTTTTAGTTCATGTTCATAAACTTGTTGCAGTGATTTGAAAGAGATTAGGGCGGTATCTTGCTCCGGCAGAGTTTGAGGTAAGGCTTCTAATAACTTATGTTCGTTTCCGCAGTTTTTGCTCAGCACACACCAAGCATCACCTTCCTTGATTGACCAATTGCTTAAGTCTATTTGTGTCGTTTCCGTGTTGTTCATGGCGAGTGTTAGGCTGTTATAAATGGTTAATTTACAACAGCCTAAATTGACTAAGGCAGCTCTGCAACTATTTGTTGCTGACTACCCAAACCTTCAATGCCTAAGCTGATCTTGTCGCCAATATTTAAATATACAGGCGGTGTTTGACCTAAACCTACGCCTGGAGGTGTGCCTGTAGAGATCACATCTCCTGGTTTTAATGTTGTGAATTGACTTAAGTAGCTAACGATATAAGCAGGCTTGAAGATCATGGTATTAGTATTGCCATTTTGATATCTATGGCCATTAACTTCTAACCACATGCCCAAGTTGTGCACATCTGGAATTTCATCTCGGGTTACTAAATAAGGACCGATAGGACCAAAAGTGTCGCAACCTTTGCCTTTATCCCACTGACAGCCTCGTTCTAGCTGGAAGTTACGCTCTGATACGTCATTGCAAACACAGTAGCCAGCAATGTGTTGCTCTGCGTCTTGCTCAGAAACGTAAGACGCTTCTTTACCAATAACAATGGCTAACTCGACTTCCCAATCTAGCTTTGTGCTGTTTTTAGGCTTGATAATGTCGTCGTTTGGACCACTGATTGAACTGGTGAATTTAGAAAACACTTCCGGCTCTGAAGGAATTGGCATATTCGATTCTGCTGCGTGGTCGGCGTAATTCAAACCAATACAAATGAATTTACCAACATTGCCTACGCACGGCGCAATTCTTACATCGCTATTTACTACAGGCAGGCTGGTTAGATCTAATGCTTGCAGTTTTGCTAATTGCTCCGGTTGCAATACATCGCCGTTAATGTCGCTAACAACTGAAGAGATATCTCTGATGTTGCCGTCTGCGTCTAAAATACCTGGCTTTTCTTGGCCGTTAGAGCCAAAACGTAATAGTTTCATATTGTTACCTAATTAGTTGTTAATAGTGACAAAGCCGCCGTCGATTGGGAAATTACAGCCTGTGATGAAGCTGGCTTCATCTGAGCACAGATATTTGATCATAGCTGCCACTTCTTCAGCGGTTCCCATGCGGCCGATAGGTTGTGTTTTTGATAATTTGTCGAACATTTCTTGTTTGCTATCGGCGTAGTTTTTCTCCAAATAGCTATCAACAAATGGTGTGTGGATACGAGCTGGAGCAACGCTGTTACAACGAATGCCGTAGCCCACATAATCTTTTGCTAGTGAGTAGGTCATGGTCAGTACCGCACCTTTACTCATTGAATACGCAAAGCGGTCTGGAATGCCAACGCTTGAAGCAACAGATGCCATGTTGACGATGATCCCAGATTTTTGTTTTTTCATAACTGGAATAGCAGCAAATGCGCAGTTGTATACGCCTTTTACATTAACTTCATAAACGCGGTCTAATTCGTCTTCAGGAGTTTGCTCAATCGTGCCAATTGAGCCTATGCCTGCGTTGTTGATCAAAACATCGATACTGCCGTGCTCAGCTTCAATTTGTGCGAAAGCTTGGTTAACCGACTCGTGGTTGGAAACATCTAAAGCAACGGCTGCGGCCTTACCGCCTTCGCCTATGATCTCCGCTGCTGTACTATCTGCCGAACTATGAGATAAGTCGACCACAATAATTTTATGGCCCAGAGTGGCAAGCGCCTTACAGATAGCATGGCCAATTCCGCTACCGCCACCAGTTACTACAGATACTTTTTGTTTATTCATGTGCCTTGATCTCTTTTAATTAGTTAAGCTGTAAAAGCGTTGTGCAGTGTTAACGAACAAGTCTTGTTGTTCTTCGCTTGAAAGCTCAATGGATAATTCTTCGCTGATAGCTAACCAGCTATTGAAACTGCTATTGATGTTGACGACAGGCCAGTCGCTGCCCCACATCATTCGATTTGCGCCAAATACTCGGTAAATGTGTTCAAAGTAGGCTTTAAAGTGTTCAACTTGCTGTTGGTTAGCACTAGCTTCTGTAGGTAACCCAGATATTTTGACAAACACATTGCTGGTTGATTCGAACATAGCAATGCGTTCAGCCCAAAGGTCAAATTGTTGCTTTGAAATGTTTGGTTTAGCGCAGTGGTCAATAACGATGTTTAGCTTGGGATGACGGGATGCTAAGTAATAGATATTTTCTAAATGCTCAGTGTGAACAAGCGCGTCAAAGGTTAAATCCAGTTTGACTAAGTGTTCAAAAATAGGTTTGAACGCAGGATTTAAGATCCAATCCACATCGTCTATGTCTTGCAGCATAGGCCTTATGCCTTTAAATGCCTTGTGTTGATTAAATTCATCCAGTCGTAAACAAACTTGTGATGTGGCTTGCTCCATATCAACCCAACCAACCACACCCGCAATGAACGGGTATTGGTCGGCGAGTTGGAACATGAACTGTGTTTCTTGTTCAGTGGCAGCAGCTTGAACTAGGACTGTTTGGCTTATTTTGCCAGATGTTATCTTGGTGTAGTCGGCTGGCAAAAAGTCTTGATATAGCTTGTCTAATGAAGGCGTTAACCAATCATAATCGCCACGACTTAGCTGCCAAAAGTGCTGGTGGCTATCGATAATATTAGTTAATGATGACGACATTTGTTCACACTCCACTTGGCACTGGTGCCTGTTGTTTTACCAGTCCCTTGTCTTTCAGTGCTTGCCAAAATTCAGCAGGGATCACCTCATTAAACAGTTCCATTGTTTTATGCACTCGTCGCTCACTGCCTAGACCAGGAATAACAGTTGCAACCGCTTGGTGAGCGAGTGGGAATTGCAAAGCTGCGGCAGCCAAAGAGACGCCAAATTCTTCACAAGTATCTTCAATAGCGCTTACTTTATTGATCACATCTTGTGGAGCGGGTTCGTAGTTGTAAGTTGGATTGGCAGAGTTTTTCACGCCAGTTGCTAAGATACCTGAATTGTATGGGCCGCCAAGAATAATGGATGCGCCATGTTGCTCACATTTAGGTAAGAAAGAATTTAATGCATCTTGCTCTAGTAACGAATAACGGCCAGCTAATAAGAAACAGTCGAACTGGCCTAAAGTCATGACTCTTTCACAAATTTCAGTTTCGTTAACGCCTAAGCCAACCGCTTTAATTAATTTATTGCTGCGAAGTTCATCAAGCGCTTTATAACCGCTTGTTGCAAGTTGATCATAGTAGTAACCATCTTTTTCACCGTGAGTATCTACACCAATATCGTGAACCAAGAGAATATCAATTTCCGCTAGACCAAGTCGTTGCAGACTGTCTTCAAAACTGCGCATGATACCGTCATAGGTATAGTCGTAATGCGCATCAAATGGCATTGGTGTATCAAAACCATATCTGAGTTCACTGGTATTGGCTTTTCTGTCAGGCGTTAGCACACGGCCTACTTTTGTTGAAAGAACAAAGTCTTCTCTATTTAGCGAACGCAGAGCATCGCCAACGCGTCTTTCGCTTAAGCCTAGACCGTAACGCGGAGCCGTATCATAAAGATTAATGCCCGACTCTATGGATGCGGTTAGGGTTTTTTTGGCTTCCTCATCGCTGACTGCTTTGTATAAGTTGCCTACAGAAGCCGCGCCAAAACCTAAGGTGGTTACTTCAAGACCTGTGTTACCAATTATTTTCTTTGCCAGTGTTGAATACATCGTAACTTCCTAATCTTTAACTAAGTAGTTAGGTAGGTCAGCAACAGACTTACAACCTAGTTGGTTCATGATCTGAGTTAATTGCAGAGTTAAGGCATTAATGGTGTGGTAACCGCCGTTCTTACCTAATGCGCCAACCCCGTAAACAAAAGGTCGGCCAAGGAAAGTGAAGTCAGCGCCAGAAGCTAGAGCACTAGCTATGTTAGTACCGCTGCGTAAACCGCTATCCATCATTACTTTTATCTTGTCGCCATACTTTTCTGCTGCAAGTTGTAAAGGTCGAACAGGTGACTCGCCTGCATCTAATTGTCTGCCGCCATGGTTTGACATGATCACGCCGTCAGCACCAAGCTCAATAGCAGCCGCTACATCAGTATCATTGATCAGCCCTTTTACAACTAGTGGCCCTTGCCAAAAATCTCGGATTGGTTTTAACCCTTCTAAATCCACTCGACCCATAACTGTTTTATTCATGAACGCCGCTAGCTGGTCGGTTGGCATGTTCTTGGGCATATAAGGCTTTAAAGTCTGCATTTCTGGTTTGCCAGCGAGTGCTGTCTCAACAAACCACTTTGGTCGGGATAACATCTGAATAATGTTTGATAGTGTCATCTTAGGTGGCATAGCTAGACCATTTTTGATGTCTCTTGGCCGGTAGCCGAAAGTAGGAACATCAACGGTGACAACTAAGACTTTGTAACCCGCCTGTTTAATTCGATTTAATAAATCTTGTCGTATTTCTGCGTCTGTAGGGTTGTATAGCTGGAACCAAGCTTTGCCTTCCGATATTTCTGCTATCGACTCTAAGCTTGCTGAAGATACAGTGCTTAGAATGTAAGGAATATTTTTCTCAGCTGCTGATTTAGCAAGGATCTCTGGCGCTTTTGGCCACATTAACCCTTGCAGGCCAACAGGTGCAATACCAAAAGGGGCAGAGTAAGTTTCACCAAATAACTCAACGCTTAAATCACTGCCATCGAAAGGTTTTAACAATTGGCTGCGCAGTTGCACTGCTTCAATGTCTTGTCTGTTGCGTTGAACGCTGATCTCTTCCATGCAACCTCCAACTAAGTAGTCGTAGGCAAACTTGGGCATGCGCTTTTTAGCGGCATTTTTTAAATCGGCAATGTCAGGATATCTGGGATCGAAAAACTCACTCATGCTCATACCTTAATTGGCTTTGTTTAATCTTTTAACCCACTCACTGCCGTGTGGGTAAGAATAAGCTGCGATAGAGTCTTCATACATTTTGATGCTGTAGCCCGGTAATTTAGGTGCGGCGTAAGCTCCGTCAACGATAATGCACGGATCTTCAAAATGTTCATGTAAATGGTCAACGAACTCAACAACTCGGTCAGTCAGGTCTGCAGAAATTTGTACATAATCAATCATAGATAAATGTTGTACGTATTCACATAACCCAACACCACCGGCGTGAGGGCAAACTGGCTTTTTATATTTAGCTGCCATCATGTAAACGGTTAAAATTTCGTTAACACTGGCTAAACGGCATGAATCAATTTGCACAATGTCGATGGCGTCATTGGCGATAAACTGCTTGAACATGATGCGGTTTTGGCAATGCTCACCTGTTGCAACCATAATGTCGCCAATGTTTTCTTTGATTTTTTTATGACCAAATACGTCGTCTGGACTGGTTGGCTCTTCAATAAACCAAGGCTTGGTTGCAGCCAGCTCTTTGACCCAATCAATGGCTTGGTCAACTTCCCAAATTTGGTTCGCATCTATCATTAATTTAACGTCGTCGCCGATAACTTCACGGGCAATAGAACAACGTCTTAAATCATCTTCAATCGATACGCCAACTTTAAGTTTGATATGTTTAAAGCCTTGATCTACAGCTTCCTTTGCTAGGCGTGCGAGTTTCTCATCGCTATAACCCAACCAACCAGCAGAGGTGGTATATGATGGATAGCCGTTATCTTCGATATATTTAATACGCTGTTGTTTCGTTGCTTGGTTAGCTTTGACCATTTCCAGCGCTTGCTCTTTGGTCAGAACATCAGAAACGTAGCGCAAGTCTAAACAGTTAACAAATTGCTCTGGCTCCATATCTGATAGTAAACGCCATAAAGGCTTGCCTTCATCTCTAGCCCACATGTCCCAGACCGCATTAACAACCGCACCAGCAGCCATATGGATCACGCCTTTTTCTGGGCCTAACCACCTAAGTTGACTGTCTGAACGGAGCTGATCATAAAAGCTATTCATGTCAGCTTTAATGTCATTTAAGTCATAGCCAATAACTAAGTGCTCCATACATTCAATTGCTTGGCAGCAAATGTCATTACCGCGACCAATAGTAAATATAAGTCCGTAACCTTTATTCCCTAACTCGGTTGTTAATTCGACATAAGCAGCAGAATAATCGGGATCCTTATTGATCGCATCAGAGCCATCTAAATTTTCTGATGTGGGAAAGCGAATGTCGTACGTTTTGATACTTACTATTTTATTCGAGGTTGTCATTTTTATGTACCTTTATATATAAAATAACCTTTTAGATATGAAAGTTAATTGCAACTGGACAATCTGTCAACAGAAAGTTGTATTTATTTATAAAAATACACCATGGTGAGAGAATAAGTAGACTTTTATGTGGTGAGTAAGGTCGAAGTTAGACTGGTTGAGAAAGCGGCGACAACTCGAACTCAGAAGAGTTGCTAGTTAATGTCGTCGCTTATTCACTTTTGTAGTTTGTAATTAGATCTTCTATTAAGGTTTTGACTTTATCCGATTGCTTAGTTGAAGCTTTAGTTAGCACGTGCAAGTCCACGGTCCCTTTGAAATTAAGGCTGGCGCTCGTATCGACAGGTAAGTTAAGAGATGTTAATGAATCAGACTCTTGTGCTACCGACTCGGGCAGTATTGCAATTAATTCAGAGTTACTAATAGTGTTAATTATGTTTGCTAACGAGTCTGTTTCTAGTCTGCTCTTTAAAGGTATTTTGTAATAATCGGATACCTTGTTGAGTTCGCTTTTTAGCATATAGGGAGATGGCAAAGTTGCCAGCTCATGTTCTAATAAGTGCTGCCAAGTTAGAGCTTTGGTGTTAACCAGGGGGTGGTCGGCACGTAAAATGAGCTTGAGGTTTTCTTTATAAAAACACAGTGAATTTATGCTTGCACTAGATGGTGTATGTGCAGAAAAGCCGATGTCTGCTTCATCGTTTAATAAGGCATATTGAATATTCACTCCTGCCTGAATAACCATTTTAACTTGCGTATTAGGGTAAAGTTCAATGATCCGTTGCAGTGAGTTTTGCAGAAAGTTCTGCGCTATAATAGGCGATGTGTAGATAGTTAATACTTCGTTAACTAGGCCTTTTTCTGCTTGCATGTCTGAAATAATATTCTGGCTATGGGCTAATAACTGACATGCATGTTGATACAGCTTAATGCCTGTTGTTGTTGGCTTTACCTTGCGCCCATCTTTTTCAAATAATGTCACATTCAGTGACGTTTCTAATTTTTTTATTGCCGTGGTGATCGCTGGTTGGCTGATATGCAGCCTTTCACTGGCTTTGTGAATCCCACCTTGCTCTACAACCGTTTTAAAATACTTGAGTTGAGTTAAATTCATACAAATCGATAATTTTTATTTATTGATTCTATATATAAATAATATTTTTTCTATTATTTGTTTTTCCTTATTGTCTATTTTGTTTTAGTACGAAAGAGACGAATTGATTGAATTTTTGTAAATACCGCCGCGCTGCAATGGCTATGATCTGCTTTGCAATATGCCAAGCTGCTTTTTTGATCTGTGCCAAGCTACTTATATTAGAAGTACACCCTACAACGGTTCTGTTGACTCGAAGTCTATTCGGAGTTTTGGTTTTTCTGCCTTGGATGCTGAAGCGGAAATTTATCTGCTCTAAGTCAAACTTAACCATTCACCTAGTTCGCAGCGGTGCTTTTCTAATTGGCGGGATAGCGCTTTTTATATCAATAAGCAGCTTACCTTTAACGACGGTGGTAATGATCACATATACATCACCAATACTGGTGTGTATAGCAGCAGCTTTCCTATTTAAGGAGTCAGTTTCACTCCATCATGTTATTGCGCTAATAATGAGCTTTGTTGGGGTCAACTTACTGTTTTCAGGTGAAGCATTAATCAATACCGTTGGCATATTATCAGCACTTTTGGCTACGGTTATGCTAACAGTCGCTCAGCTAAGTTTGAAATGGTTGTCGGCAAATGAAAATAAGATAGAAATTTTTGTTACTCAATTGGTTTTCACCCTACCAATATTGGGCTTACTTTATCTAATCTTTGGTGCCCTACCAGATATAAACCACTTGCCAATGTTGCTATTAATGTCAGCGAGTTACGTGCTATCTCAACTGTTTTTAATTAGCGCATTAAGCAACAGCCAATTAAATCAATTAATGCCGCTTGATGCTATTCGATTAGTTTTAGTTGCCTTAGCTGGGTTATTGCTATTCGGCGAAACCATAGATATGCCGTTAATTATCGGTAACCTCCTGATATTACTAGCAACAGCAATCACCTTAAAGCCGACCGCAAGAGCAAGTTAACCATAGACACCCCAACTTTTGGCAAATTAATAGGAGCTTTTTATGCCTCATTTCATTATTCATTGTTCAAATAGCATCAGCAAAACTCATCCTTTGCACAAGATAAACGAACAAGTTTCGCAAGTAGCAGAGCAATCAGGACTTTTTGACGTTAACGATATAAAAGTTCGCTGTCAGGGTTATGACCAATACTTAGTCGGTAATAGCAATACGCCTTTTATTCACGTATTTGCTCATATTATGCAAGGGCGCACTGAGTCTCAACGGGCAAGTTTGTCGAACGCTGTAGTGACACAGTTAGCTTGCATGTTCCCTCAAGTAACAAATATCGCCATGAATATCAGTGAATTTGAAAAGAGCACTTATTGCAATTTGGCAATATTAGCTTAAATCCGTTTTTCGCCCACAGTTAGACTGTTGATTTATTTTTAGTAGTTTTTTAGTAAATCAGTAGCGCTGTGAATTTTTACTAAATACTTGAATAAGCAAGGGAGTGGAGGGCCCTTGCGGACCCTCCTGGGGGTAGTGGTAGTTACGCTATTTTCATGCAGTTTTTACCTGCATTTTTCGCCGCGTAAAGCGCTTTGTCTGCTCGAGCAAACAAATCGGTAGGTGCGTCGTTTTTATTGTAAACAGCGCAGCCAATACTTGTGCTCACCTCGTATTTGATAAACAACGGGTGGTTGCTTATGGCAAGGTTGACACGCGAGGCGACAATTTTTGCCGTCTCTAAATTCTCTTTTTCTAAGATCACTGCAAATTCGTCACCACCGAAGCGGAACATTTGATCTGTGACTCTTAAACAATCACTGACAATATGAACAAAGGTTGTCAATATTTCATCACCCATCAGGTGGCCGTGATTGTCGTTTACTTGTTTGAAATTATCCAAATCAAGTAGCATTAATACAAATGACTCTTTGAACCGAGCGGCATGTTGTACTTGACGTTCAAAGGTATCGTCGTACATCGCTCTGTTACCAATTCCAGTTAATGGATCTTTGAGTGCCATTTGTTGTAATTGCCAAAACGCTAAAGCGTTACGCAAAGGGTATACCAACTTTTTCTGATAGCTGGTTAAAGATGTCATTAACACGTCAGTAATAGGCCTGTCAGAAAAATAACTAATGCGAGCCATTAATCTGTCGTTTATTCTTATCGGTAATGTCATACTTTGTTTTGATTTACGGCCATTAGTTGCTTGAAACTTGCCGTGGTAAGTATCAAGCTCCACTGTATTTATCTTATAGTGGTTAGCAATAGCGCGCAAAAATATGCCCAATATTTGTTCTACATCTAGTGTTGTCTGAAGCTGCTCAACTAAACTGTCAGCTTCTTGTCTAGGACTAGTGTTATTAGGCCAAGCTGCCAAAAAAAGGTTGGCATCAGGGTGCAATGCATCTAAATGACTGATGTAATCCATAATGTCCCCCGTGTGTTTTGGTTAATAACTTGTTCGGGCTAGATAAAGCGAATACCGTGCCAAGGTTGTAATTGTATGAAAATTAAAGAAAAAACATGAAATTGAAGCGTCGTCTGCTAGACTGACAATTAATCGACGGCAATGATCTGCCAGATCCTGCCGCAAAAACGCCACCTGATTACGGAGAAATAGAGGTTTATGTCTCACGGCCACTTTTTAGAACTGATCTTCTTATTAGCGACATCCGTGTTTATTGTTTGGTTCTTTAAGCGCATTGCTTTGCCGCCTATTCTGGCTTACCTAGTTGCCGGTATTGTTGCCGGGCCTCAAGCATTAGAGCTAATTACTTCGCCAGAGCAGGTCACGCTAGTTGCTGAGTTAGGCATTATGTTTTTACTGTTTTCACTGGGCTTGGAGTTTTCTATTCCTAAACTCGTTGCCATGCGACATTTAGTGTTCGGTGTTGGCAGTGCTCAGGTATTGATCACATTAATCTTGGTGATGGTGGCGAGTTTCTTTATGGCTGGCAGTTGGAGCGCGGCCTTTGTTATCGGTTCCGTCTTTGCCTTGTCTTCCACCGCTGTGGTTATCAAAACACTCAATGAAAAAGCGTTAACGCAAACTAAACGAGGTCAGGTGGCAATAGGGATCCTATTATTTCAAGATATTGCCGTTGTGCCATTTTTAATTGCCATCCCTTTATTGACGGGATCTGGCTCTGATATGTTAAGTGCCATTTTATTGGCACTGGCAAAAGGATCGATTGTTGTCGCGATCTTATTGTCGGTAGGTAAGTGGGTTTTACCTAAAGTGTTTAATGAAGTTGCGCAGGTACGTACCGATGAGCTGTTTGTTCTTACTGCCATTTTAGTCACTGTAATGGCAGGGACGTTGACTAGTTTCTTCGGACTCTCCATGGCTCTAGGCGCATTCTTAGCTGGGATGATGTTAAGTGAGAGTCAATACAAACATCAGTTAGAAGCAGATATTCGGCCTTTTAGAGATATTTTGATGGGCTTGTTCTTTATTAGTGTGGGTATGCAACTGGATGTCACTGTGATCGTTCGTCACTGGTTGTGGATCTTTGCCGGCTTAGCAACTCTACTAGTAGTGAAAACCATTGTAATTAAACAATTAGCGGTAATGTCTGGTGAGACACGTAAAGATGGTTGGGGCGCAGGCTTAATGTTGTTCCAAATGGGTGAGTTTGGTTTTGTACTGGTTGCTTTGGCTCAGCAATACAATGTTTTTGCGCCCGATTTAGCATCAGCCTTGGTAGCCATTGGTGTGATCAGTATGGCTGTGACACCAACAGTGATTGCCAAGCATGGGCAAATTGCAGATGCCATTGATAAGTTTCTTGGTAAATATGAAGGCGACAGTTTTGAAACTGAAGCACCAGAGTTTCAATCTGAGCTTTACGATCACGTCGTTATTTGTGGTTTTGGTCGAGTAGGGCAAACCGTCAGCCGTTTTCTAAAGTCAGAAGCTGTACCGTTTGTGGCACTGGATGTTGACCCTGTACGTGTGGCTGAAGCTCAAGCGGCTGGAGAGAATGTTCAATTTGGTCATGCAAGAGATAAGGCCATATTAGAAGCGGCATGTGCCGACAAAGCAAAACTAATAGTGATCACTTTTGGTGATATTGCTCGTACCCAAATGGTCATAAGCAACTTAAAAGAGATTGGGGCCAAAGCTAGGATCATGGTGCGAACCAAAACGGACCAACATTTAAAAGAGATCTTAGATGAAGGTGCCGATCAAGTGGTGCCAGAGGCATTAGAGGGCAGTTTAATGCTGGTGTCCCAAGTGTTGTTTGAATCGGGTGTTCCTATGTCTCGAGTGTTGAGGCGTATTCGTAAAGAAAGAGAAAATAGGTACGGTAAGTTACACGGCTTTTATCCGGGAGATACCACTGAGGTAACGGCTGATAGGCGTGATTTATTGGAGTACATTCATGCGGTAGCCATACCTGAAGATGCCTATGCGGTAGGAAAAACCATAGCCCACTTTGAGTTTGATCGCAGAAGAATTGAAATTGTTGGCTTAAGACGTGACGGTGAAGAGTTGTCAAATCCAGAGTCATCGACTGTAATTAAATCTCAAGACACCATCATCATTAAAGGCAAGCCAAGGAGAGTTGAGCGTGTCGAGCGAGTATTAATGACAGGTTAACTGATTAATGTTTGCACTCAATTGATTGCTTTTTGATTTAGCATAAATAGTTAGCGGAAACACAAGGACGGCCGATAATTTACCGGGCTATTATGTTGATAACCATGCATTAACTTTTTGGAGAGAGTATGAATTTTCCTTGGATTGCTAAAGCAAATAAAATGTTTTTAGCTGTGTTAACTGGGCAATTTATTTTTGGTCTTGTTATCGCATTTTTTACCGGTACTTGGGGTCTAGCTCTGGTGCTTGGCGGAGCAATATTGGCATTGCCTGTATTTTTAATTACTACCCGTCCCTTTGATCCTATCACTCGACATGTTGTGGCAATTGCTACCCAACTTGCTACTGCTGTTCATATACAACAGGCTCAAGGTTTAACTGAGATCCATTTTGAGATCTTCTCAATGATGGCTATTTTAATCTTTTATCGAGATTGGAAGATCATAGCCTCCGCAGTTGCGGTAGTAGCGGTTCATCACATATTGTTCTTTGTTCTACAAATGCAAAGTATGCCTTTCTATATTTTCGAAGATAGTCACATGTATTTTTACATCTTGCTTATACATGCCACCTTTGCTGTGCTAGAAGGTGCTGTGCTTATGTATATGGCGAATGATAGCCAAAAAGAGGCAGAAGCCAGCGTGATCATCAGTCATACAGTCAAACAGATCCTTGAGCAAGATGGCAAGTTTAACCTAAACGTTGAGTTAACCGACGGCAACAGGGAATTAAGAGAATTTAATCGTCTGATATCTTCATTTAAAGAGATCATAAAACACGCTCGAAACGTCAGTATTGAAACTTCAGAGCTAGCGGCAAACGTAACTGATGTCACCTGTAAGGTTAATCAGTTGACCGCAGCGTCTTCAGATAAAGTAAGCATGATCGCGACGGCAATAGAAGAAATGGCAGTAACCAATGAAGATGTAGCCAAACGAGCTGTTGATGTAAGTTCTCATGCTGAGTCTGCCCACGATAATACCAACAATATGAACCACATTATTGCCAGCTCTCATACCAATACTGGTGAGTTAAAGGGAGTGATAGCAACAACAGCAGATACCATTCAAAACCTTTCGGTGAAATGCGATCAGATAGCTGAAGTGATGAATTCTATTACTGCCATCTCAGACCAAACCAATTTGTTGGCATTGAATGCCGCGATCGAATCTGCAAGAGCCGGTGAGCATGGACGTGGTTTTGCCGTAGTAGCTGACGAGGTAAGACAGCTGGCGACGAAAACCCGTGAAAATGCCGAAAGCATCAGTACAGTGGTTAGCTCATTAACTGAAGATGCCAACTTGTCAGTAAGCCAAATGGCAAATTGTATTGATAAAGTAGAAGAGGCAGTATCTTTGTCTGAACAAATGTCGACTACCGTTGCTGATGTGTCATCGGGGATCTTGAATGTTACCGATAATATCCAAAATGTTGCCGCGGCAATTGAACAGCAAGTGTCAGCCTCTGAAAGCATTTCTAACTCAGCTCAAGACTTACACCAAAGCTCAGAAACGCAAACTGAAGATATGGCGAAAACTAGAGCCGATGTGGCTCATTTGCAAGGCCAAATTGATTCATTGAATCAGGAGTTAGTGAGATTTACGGTGTAGAAGTGCAAGGCAAGAAAGAGAGAGTAAATCGCAACCTCATTTTAGTTGTCAGTTTTATTTGGTTTGTCTCAGTTCTTGCCTTTTTAATTTACGCCGCTAAGCAAAAGTTAGTGGCGTTTGACCAAGAAGGAAAACTTTGGCAACAAAGCCAAATTGTCAGTTTTGATAACGACTTTAAAAATGCTCTGGGGCAACAAACGGGCGAGTTAAAACTGAGTGTTGTCCATTTTTATCAAGAAGGTTGTGACTGTAACTCAGTAGCAAAAGAGCATATAGACTCGGTGCAGTTACTGGCACAGCAACAAGGTTTTAAAAACATTTCGTTAAGTCTTAATACAACTAACCTGCTTGAGAAATACATTCCTGCGACACCAGCGGTAGCAATATTTGCTGAAGATGGCTCTTTGAGTTATTTAGGGCCATATTCAGCAGGTTATTCCTGTACGGTTGGCAATGGTATTGTTGAATCGTACCTAGAGTATCATTCTCAGTTGGCACCAGGTGCAACCGTGGTGACCAATACTGAAGGTTGTTATTGTTCGCTGTAGCTATTATTAATCTCTATCTTCAGCGTTATTATTGCGCGTTATGTGACGACCACAATGAGGGCAAGTTTCATGAACTGAACCTCGCTTGACGCCATTTAGCTTCATTAATAGATCCGCCTCTTCCTCAGTTAAAGCCAATTCTCTGCGGATCTTTTCTATATGGTGCAGTTCTCTATCAGTGACCACGCCGTCGGCTAACGCATCTCTAATTAATGCTGTGAATTTTTGTCTTCTGCGGCGCAGTTGCTCTGAAAAACCACTCACTATAATACCTGTCGGCATAGCCACAATGCCCATACTCAAAACAGTGATCACGCCACCAAAGAATTTACCTCCTGCGGTTACTGGTGTGACATCGCCATAACCAACGGTTGTGAGTGTCGCCATTGCCCACCACATAGCAGCGGGAATACTGCCGAAGGCTTCGGGTTGAATTTCGTTTTCGATTAGGTAAATACCACTTGAAGAAATCACAAAAAGCACAAACAAAATTGAAAAAGCGGCGATTAAAGCGTGTTTTTCTTCGCTAAATACTTTAATTAATAAGGTGAAAGCCGAAGAGTAACGAGTCAGCTTTAACACTCTGAGTATTCTGAATATTCGTAGGAAGCGCAGATCGAGAACAAAGAAAAATTGTAAGTAAAACGGCAATATAGCCAATAAATCAATAATGGCTAAGGGCGATTTTACATATTGCCATCGGGTTAGGTTTTTGCCTGATTTAGTGCGTTTTTCAACAATTGTCCACAGTCGAATAAAATACTCGATGGTAAAAATGACCACCGAGAACAACTCAAACCAAAAAAACAGGTCGCGAAATTGGCTGTATATTTCATTAACCGACTCTAGAACAATCGCGAGGACATTGAGGCCGATAAGGATCATTAAAAACTTATCGACTATTTTATTGGCTGTTGATTTTTCGGTATGACTATCGACGAGTTCAAAAACTCTGGCCCGCAAGCTTGTGCTCATATCTTTAATTCCAAAAATTCGCTGATGCTGTCTATTTGCTCTAATCCATCTTGGTAACCCAGTTGGATAAGCTCTTGGGTAAACGGTTTTTCAAACATTAGGTAGCTAATTAAAGCCGACTCTGAGTTTTTTGTTACCCCGGCAAAACGCAATAAGAATCGAATGGCAGGAGGCATATTGTGGTAATGTTTAGAAGCAATTTTATTAAAATTACGGCTTGGGTTAATAAGCATGCTGTCGACCTTTTTTAAGCCAGTTTTTTCTTCCTTGCTATGTTCCAAAGTAGCGTTAACTCTGGCCATCCGTTCCAAATCAGAATTTAATGAGTCGGTGAAAATAGTATCTAATAAGTGTCCAGTTATGGTTGCTGAATCAGGGTGAAACTCCGAGTTGCCGTAATACTTGTCTTCTTTAGGCTGTTCTACGCCTATGATCAAAATTTTATCAGCACCAAGGTGAATAGCTGGACTCAAAGGTGAGAGTTGATGAATCGAACCGTCACCAAAAAAACCATCACCTATTTTTACGCTCGGGAACACTAATGGTATTGCCGCAGAGGCAAGCAAGTGGCGAGTGGTCAGCACGGTTTTCACGCCCTTGCGCTTTGCTCTTTGCCATTCGTCATTTAGGCTCGACTGAAAGAAACTAATTGAGTCGCCATCACTGTAGCTAGAGGCATTTACCGCAATAGCTTGCAGGTGATCGGATAGAATATTTCTATCAATACGCTTGTAGTCTATCAGTTCGGACAGTAGTTCTATCAAAGGGGCGTTATTCAATAAACTGGTGGGGCGATCAATCAGACTTTTTCGATATTTACTGAAGTAGTTTTGCAATAGGTAACCGAACACTCCTGACCAACTAGAGTTATACACCTGTTCGGTTTTAAAATTTTTCCATACCCACTCAGTTTTTTTTACACCTAAGTGGAAACAAGAGGCGTAGCAGGCCATAGAAACTGCGTTAATGGCACCGGCAGAGGTGCCGCATATGACTTTAAAAGGGGACTTTTGATTTCTCGGTAATACGCTGGCAATTGCTTTTAATACACCTACTTGATAAGCCGCCCTTGCACCACCACCAGTAAGCAGTAAGGCATTGGTTGTGGTTTTGTTTGAGTTATTGAAAATCATAATAAAATCATCCCTTTGACGATAATTATGGAAGCAGGATGAAAAACTTGCAACGGTTAATTGTGGCAATGCAAGGGGGAATATTTAAGCAGAAGAACAAATCCGTCTTGCATCCACAATTGGATTGAGTAATAATGCGCGCCGCTTAGCACAGTACGTTTTGTTACAAACCTATGTTAAGCAGATCTACTATGGTGACTCCATTGGTCCCTCGCAACGATACCTTGTGAACCTGGTCAGGCCCGGAAGGGAGCAGCCACAACAAGTGACTCGTGTGCCGAGAAGTGCTGGTGGAGTTGCCACCCAATTTTTTCTACTTCCTATTTATCGCTCTCGGTAAAAAACTCAATTTATTCGGTCATAATTTTAATCACTTTGCTAGCGCCATTGTTTAGTTTTGCTATTGAATTTGATGAACATCAAATCTTACTTGAAGGTAGGCTTTATCTGTCGATAAAAGCTTGTACGCTAGTTAGCCATCAGATAGGATCGCGCCGATTTTCAACTGGAGCGTTCATTTCCACTTGTTATTCTATAAAACGTTGAGTCTTTCACCGGAAATAACAAAACGTTTCAGTTGTTAGTTAGAGCTTATTCACATCGGCGTTTTGCGCTGTGAACATGTACAACTTAATGGGGTAGGGTATGAGAAAAACACTATTGGCTGCTGTATTGTCAGCTTTATTGCCACTGGCTTCTGCACAGGCTGAAGTTACGTTTAATGGCTTTGCTAATATCGTTGGTGGTAAAACATCAAGCAATGATACGCAATGGGGCTACGATGAAGACATTAGCTTTAAGCAAGACTCATTATTTGCTTTGCAGGCATCGACCAATTTATCTGAAGGATTAACGGCAACAGTACAAATGATCTCTCGTGGTGAGAATGATTGGGATACTGAGTTTGAATGGGCTTATTTAGCTTATGACTTTAGCGATCAAACTCGTATTCTAGCTGGTCGTCAGCGTGCACCTATGTACATGTTTTCTGATTATCTAGATGTATCTTATGCTTACCCTTGGATAACGCCACCTGAAGGTGTTTATGACCTTGAGTTAACTAAGTTCGACGGATTAAGTATTATCCATAGCTTTGCCCTTGGTGAGTTTGATTCTAGCGTGCAATTATTTGCCGGCACAGAAGAAAACGAAGTTGAGATCTTAGGGCAAAACGTTAACTCTAACTTTGATCAAATCATCGGCGGTAGTGTGACGTTAAATCGAGATTGGTTAACGTTGAGAACGGCTTACCTTCGCACGGACTTATCAATTCCTTCTCCTTTAGTTGATCAAGTTATTGCCGCTTGGAATTCAGTGCCAGGTTTTGGCTTTATAGGCCAAGAAGCGACGATTGTTGAAGACGATACTAAATTTATTGAGTACGCGGCGCAAATTGACTTTGAAAACTGGTTGTTAATTGCTGAATACACCAAAGCGAGTTATATCAGCATGCCATTGGAGTCAGAAGAGTCTATGTTTGTTACTGCGGGTTACCGTTTTGATGATGTGTTAGTTCACCTAACTTATGGTCAAGATGAAAACAAAGTGAATGCGGCACAAAACTCATTGCCATTTGGTATTAATGCAGAGCTTGATCAGCTTTCTGGTATAACGCAGCAGTTGTTTAGATTTCGCGAGCAAGACTCTTCTTATTATACCTTAGGTGCACGTTGGGATTTTCATAGCTCAGCAGCATTTAAGTTTGAATTCAGCCGTTTAGATAACGATCTAACTAACCAAGACTCAAGCTTGGTGCGTACTGCGTTAGTTACTATTTTCTAGGAGTCGTTCAAATGAAATTTATTAAGTCATTATCTTTAGTTATGTCTTTGACTTGCTCAGCGGTTGCATCCGCAGAGGTTGCAGTGATTGTTAATCCTGCAAATGGCAATGCAATGAACGACAAAGAGATCTCTCGTGTCTATTTAGGTAAATTAAAAACCTTTGCTGACGGTCAGGCTATTGAAGCGGTTAACCTAACTTCTGGCAATGCGGCTCGTGGAGAGTTTGAGCAGAAAGTATTGAAAAAGTCATCGTCGCAAGTTAAAGCTTATTGGTCAAAGCTTGTGTTTACTGGTAAAGGCAAGCCGCCAAAGGAATTAGGCTCTGATGCTGAGATCATTAAATTGGTCGCTGCAACACCTAATGCTATTGGTTATGTCGATGCGTCAAAACTTGACGGTTCAGTAAAAGTCTTGAAAAAGTTCTAATTGACTTAACCGCTTAGTTCAAAACACAAAGCGGTATTGCTGGACTAGCTAATTGGAGTGACTCTGTTGCTTCAATTAGCAACCAAATAATGGTTTTCGCAATGTAAACCGCATCGCTTTAGCTCTAATCGTTCACTGTCTACTTTTTTTACAATCTTCAATTTCTTATCTCATTTTTCTCAGTTAAAGCAATGAAATAAAAGACCTTTTATTTAGTGGTATATTGCTTGTATTAGTCGGTTCTGCAATTAACAATTTATTTTAATACTGCCGACTTACTACCAATGGGGCGCAGTTAACAGGGAAACTTTCATGATATCTAAATTTTTAAAAGCTGGATTAGCATGGGCTATCTTATCTGCTAGCTGTTTTGTTAGCGTAGCCAATGCTGGAGTGATCACCATTGCGCCAAATGTCCCTTTAGTAGCGGAGTCTGGACCATTTGGTTTTGGCGGTCGAGGTGTCGTTTTCCGTGCTGAAGAAGACTTCACTATGTCGAGTTTTGGCATGCAGTTAAGTTTTTTAGGCAATTTAGACTTTTCTGTCGACGTATATAATGTTGTAGGTAACGCTAGAAGTTCATTGCTCTCACAAAGTAATTATTCAAATTTAGCGGATGATGGCAGCCAATTTTTCACTCTGTCGCATACTCAGAGCTTTACCGCTGGCAACATATACGAAGTCATCATGCGCTTTGAAGACCCTGGTGTAGTATTCGAACATTATGACTTCAACAATCCTTCGTTAAACATTGCATCTGGCTTTTCAGCAGGAAACGAACTATTGGTTTTAGATGGCAGTGATTTTGATAATGGTTTGTATAACAACACTTGGCTAGCGAGTTTTCAGATCACAACGGAACAAACATCAAGCAATGATGTTCCTGAGCCTTCAACTTTGGCTATTTTTGCACTAGGCATAGCTGGACTAGTAACAAGACGCCTTAACAAGTAATAACTGTTAAGTATTGTTGCAGAAGTAAGGGCATAATGATCATGCCCTTTTTTATTTTCTTTCCTAACCTTTTTTATCCTGTTAAAAGGTCACGAAACAGTTTCGATCAAAGCTTCCTTTGACTTATCAATAATCTTTATAAAGCTTCAAATTTATTGAATTACGCCCTATTTGGCCTTTGCTATATCATTCGCGCCGCTTAAATACTGAGCAAACATAGACAATTGAACTAGTTTGCGTTTTATCGCAACGCCTGTGTATTTGTTATGTCCTGTTATTTAGCACTAAAACTACGCCATTTTTGTTATCTGACGATTCATCTTTTTAGCGGGTGACAAGTCTGTCGTTTTATCAGAGGCAACACACCTTCTGTACTTGAATAAACATCGGAACTTTTATGAAAAAAACACTACTAGCTAGCTTGTTACTGGCTTCTTTCCCATTTTCATCTGCTTATGCTGAAGTTCGCTTCAATGGCTTTGCCAATATTGTTGCAGGACAAACATCAAATGATGATCTGCTGTGGGGCTATGATGAAGACATCAGTTTTGAACAAGACTCTTTATTTGCTCTGCAGTCAACGGCCGACTTAGGTGAAAACTTAACAGCAACAGCTCAAATTATTGCTCGTGGTGAAGATAACTGGGAAGCCGAGTTTGAGTGGGCTTATTTGGCTTATGATCTTAATGATAACACTCGTATTATCGCTGGTCGTCAACGCGCGCCGTTGTTCATGTTCTCTGATTACTTAGATGTGTCATATGCTTACCCTTGGATCACGCCTCCTGACGGCGTTTATAATTTAGAAGTGTCTAAATTGGATGGCGTTAGCATTAACTATAATTTTCAGCTAGCCGATTTCGATTTGGCGACTCAGCTTTTTGTTGGCTCGAATGAAGACGATATTGATGTATCAGGTGTGATTGTCGAGTCTCAATTCGAACATATGCTTGGCGCTACATTAACTTTGAATCGTGATTGGTTAACGCTCAGAAGCGCTTATTTATCCACTGACTTATCTGTACCAATTGATGTTTTCGACCAATTAGGTCAAGCCTGGTTAGCTATTCCTGGGTTCCGTCATGTAGGTGAAGAACTTGTGATTGATGAGGACCGAGCTGAATTTTCAGAGTTTGGTGTGCAGATTGACTGGAGTAACTGGTTGTTCATTGGTGAGTATACTCATATTGAATACGAAGGCATGCCGCTGGATACCGAAAAATCAATGTTTGTGACTGCTGGCTATCGTTTTGATGATGTATTGGTTCATCTGACTTACGGTAGAGATAAAAATGAGGTGGATAGTATAGGCGATACTCTACCTGAAGGCGTATCAGCAGAGCTTGATCAATTGATTGCATTTACTAGGACAGGGCTAGCGTTTAGAGACGAAGACTCTTCTTATTACACATTGGGCGCAAGATGGGACTTTCACAGTTCAGCGGCTTTTAAACTTGAGTTGAGCCGACACAATAATGATCTTGTTGATCAAGACTCGACATTAATTCGCACTGCATTAGTAACTACTTTCTAGGTCGTCATTATGAAATATTTAATCCACATTATTTTGTTGTTATCAGTTGCTTGCTCAGCTGCTGTTCACGCTGAAGTTGCGGTTATTGTTAACCCTGCAAATACATCTAGTTTATCTGACAAAGACATTGAACGTATTTTTTTAGGAAAACAAAAACGCTTTGCCGAAGGACAAGCGGTTAACGTAGTTTATGGTGTTTCAGGCACAAGCAGTCGTAGTGAGTTTGAGCAAAAAGCGCTAAAAAAGTCGTCAAGCCAAGTTAAAGCTTATTGGTCAAAGCTTGTATTTACGGGGAAAGGCAAGCCGCCAAAAGAATTAAGCGAGGAGGAAGTGATTAAGTTTGTGGCCTCAACACCCAATGCTATTGCTTATGTGACTCCAGCAAAAGTTGATACCTCGGTTAAAGTTTTGAAAAAATACTAACCGTGAAAAGCCGCTTAATTGACCTAGCGGCTTTTTTATTTGCCTAAAAGACTGGCACTGTTTGTTCCAGTTACAGATAATTATTCTTTTACTTCTGTGTTGTTCGGCTATACAGTTGATGGCTTTATTCATATGCTTCAGGGTTCTGAAGCGCAAATCAACATGGAGTGATCGTGAAAAAACTACATCATCGATTGATCTTACCTATGCTGGCCTCCTTGAGTTTGCATGCCTATGCAGCAGATACAGAGCTTGAATTAGAATCATGTTTTGTTGACGGAGTTAAAAGCGCAGCGCTCTGCGGTGTACTAGAGGTTGCTGAAAATCGCAAGCAACCAATGTCAGAGCAAAACAAATTACCATTGAACATTGTTGTACTACCTAAATACAAAGAGGAAAGTAAAGCTCTGCCTTTAGTATTCCTAGCTGGTGGCCCAGGGCAAGCTGCAACAGAGCTTGCTGGTATGTTAAATAGGCCGTTGTGGAATATCAGACAGCAACACGACATTATCCTTGTTGATCAACGTGGCACAGGTAAGTCGAATGGTTTACGCTGTGAAACACCTGAAGTGGATGCTATCAGCTTTGATGATGATAGTTTGAACATGGAACAAGAAGTAGCAAAATGCTTGAGTCAGTTCGAGCAGTACCACCTACCAAGCTACAGTACCTATGAATTTATTGAAGATTTAGAGCAAGTTCGCCAAGCGCTTGGTCATCAACAAGTACATATATTTGGTGGCTCTTACGGCACTAGAGCAGGTTTTGCTTATTTGAAAAATCACCCGGAGTCGATTAAAACGGCGACCTTGGACAGTAACGCGCCAATGGATATAGTGGTCGGCTTTTTTGGTAAAACTTCGGAAGCCGCATTTGAAATGTTAGTTGCCGATTGCAAAGCGCACGAACATTGCAACAAAGCGTTTCCTGAGCTTAAGCAGGATTACTTATCTTTGCTGGCAAAGCTGGAAGATAAAAACATTGAAGAAACTATCTTTCACCCTATAACCGGTAAAAAAGAAACGTTGTTGTTGTCAAAGTCCAAACTAACAGAAAACTTACGAGGTACGCTGTATAACCTAGCTTCTAGACAACTTGTACCATACGCAGTGCATTCGGCAGCCAATGGTGACTACCGAACTATTGCTTCTCTTATCGCTTCTTCATCGCTATCTGCAGAGCAAAATGGTGGACTGTACACAGGTTTGACGATGAACATCATATGTAATGAAGACATGCCTCGAGCTACGTCAGAAGACTTCACTAAAGACGCCAATAACTACTTTAACGGTGAGCTTGGCTACAGCAACTTTACCGATGTTTGCAAGCATTGGCCAAAATGGTCGGCGCCTGAAAACTTCGCCGAGCCAGTAAAAACAGACGTACCTGTCTTATTGTTCTCTGGTAAATATGATCCTGTGACTCCACCGGAGTATGCGGAAATAGCCATGCCGCATTTAGCCAATGCTAAGCATGTAGTTGTAGAAAAAGGTTCTCATGTTCCATCTTTGGCTATGTGTACTGACGCTATTGAGGATTTCCTTGATAAAGGCAAGCTCGATGAGGTTGACTTTTCTTGTGCTGAACAAGACGTTGCAGAGATGTTTTTAATCGACTTAAACCAAGTTCGCTAAGGGGAAGACATGTTAGAAGTACAAAATTTAGTTAAACATTTTGGTGATGTTAAAGCCTTGGATAATTTAAGTTTTAAGGCGGAAGACGGGCAAATTACTGGTATTTTAGGACCAAATGGCGCAGGCAAAACAACGGCACTTAGAGTGTTGTACGGTTTGTTAAAAGCGGAACAAGGCAAAGGTTTTATCAATGGCATTGATAGTCACATTGACCCGCAACAAGCTAGAAAACAAATTGGTATTTTTCCCGATAAATTCGGTTTGTATGAAAGACTAACCGCACGTGAGCAAGTGGCTTATTTTGCCGAATTGCACGGCTTAAAAGGGTCTGAAAAAGAGCAAGCATTAGAAGATGTTATTGCCAAATTAGAAATTGCGGATATCGCTGACAGAAAATGTGAAGGTTTTTCACAAGGTCAGCGCATGAAAGTGATCTTAGCGCAAGCATTGGTACACCAGCCGAAGAACCTTATCCTTGATGAGCCAACACGTGGCCTTGATGTTATGAGTACTCGTATTTTGCGAGAGATCTTACTCGACTTAAAACAACAAGGTAAATGCATTTTGTTCTCTTCCCATGTGATGCAAGAAGTAGCAGCACTGTGTGATCAGGTGATCGTTGTTGCTGGAGGGAAAATTGCTGCAGTTGGCACACCTGAGGAGTTGTGCCAACAAACGGGTAAAACAGAGTTGGAAGAGGCATTTGTAACCTTAATTGGCAGTGATGAGGGGATTGCCGCATGATCAAAGCGTTATTTAAAAAAGAATTTATTGATGCTATCAGGGACAAACGTTCGGTTTTTGCAGCGTTAATAGGCGCATTAGTCACGCCGCTATTTTTTGCCGGCATGATGACATTCGCTTTAGAAAACTCAAGTTCAGTTGATGATCTTTACATTGATATTGTTAATCAAGAGCAAGCACCACACATTATCAGTCTGTTCGAACAGGCTAAAATTAAACATGCCGATAAACCTCAGCAGGGCAAAAATTTTGTACTTGATGGGGAAGATAAGGAACACAGTGAAATTACCCTAACCTTTGCTGATGACTTTGCTGAGAAGTTATCACAAGGGCAAACGGCAGAAATCACTCTACTAACCGATTACTCACGTGAGGTTGCATCTAGCCAAATTAGAAGAGTAAAAGAAGTCATTAAGGCTTATGAATCTCAGGTCGGGGCAATGAAGTTAATTACCCGAGGCATTTCACCTAACATAATGCAAGTTATTAAGCTTAATGAAAATGATACTAGTAGTCCGTCATCAAAGTCAGCAATGATCTTAGGCTTATTAGGGGTAATGATATTAGGTACTGTATTTATCTCTCCGACGAATGTTGCTATTGATTCGAGTGCCGGTGAAAGAGAAAGGAACTCACTAGAGTTGTTGTTAATGCAACCGGTCAATACCTTTGATGTAGTCGTGGCCAAGATGCTAAATACCGTCAGCTTTGGGGTGATAGGTCTGACTTTGGCAATAGTATTGAGTGCCTTAGTTGTGCCATTTGTGCCTTTACATAAGCTAGGTGGCGCGTTCAATTTTGATCTGACTTTTGCGGTGTCAATGTGGTTGATTATATTGCCGTTAGCTTTTTTTGCAGCAGCGATCCAGCTTACTGTTGCTTTCCATGCAAAGTCATTTAAAGAAGCACAGTCTTATATTCAATACACGATAATGGTGCCATTTTTTATTCCATTTATCATTCAAATGACTAACTACAAGCATCCATTATTGGAGTACTTACCTGTTGTGGCGCAGCAACAAGCTATCTCTCAGCTATTTAGAGGTGAGCTTGAAAGTTACATGCCACTGATGTTTGGGTCGGCATTAACTCTAGTTTGCTCGGCAATATTAGTGATGTTCATTTCGAAGTCTCTGAAGTCAGAGAAGGTTGTATTGGGACTTTAAAACTCGTTACAGAGAACACTGAGCTTTCTCCTTACTTAAGTTCATTGTTCTCTGTGCCTTTATATTTTAATGCTTGTCTCTGACTCGTAAAAACGAGGCAAATTTAGGTTTACCTGTTTTGGTTAGACCAAAATATTTGTAAGTAATAACTTGGCCAAACTTTGGTGGGTTTTTCCGCTCAGATAAACTAAAGCCAGTGCCTATTTTAAAAGTTAGTCCCTGTTTGTTTCGCACTACTAATGAACCCATTAAATTCTTTAGCTTGCCTGTACCTGCAATATGGTCGATGACCGTTGCTTCTGCATCATAGTAAGGTTTTATCTTTAGTACTGACTTTTGTCTACCCGGCAGATAAGGTGAGTTGGCGATATTAAGCATGATACCTTCACCACCTTGGTTAATCGTATTAGTGAAATAGCGTTCAATTTGTTCAATGCTGGTATAGCTAAAGTGTGGGATCAGCTTTAAAAAGCCAACATCTGCATTCAGCACTATTTTTTCTAGCTTCTCTAGGCGGTTTTGAAAGGATAATTCTGATGCTGGTAGGTCGAACAGCATAAACTTAATTTGTCGCCACTCATTGTTTCTTGGTTGCTGTTTTGAAGTAATGGAAACCAGCTTTTCAAACTTACCACGTCCTAACCAAAGTTCACCCTCTACAGGAACATCAGGTAAAGCTTCGGTGAACCAGTTCGGAGCGGCAATTAATTTACCTTGTCGGCTTATCAACTTAGCCCCAGTCCAATAGGCTCTGACGCCGTCTAACTTTTCACTGACTAAATAGGCATTAGGCTTTTCTGATAGAGAGTGAATGTGACCATTGCTAGCTAGCATGAGGCTTGGCTTTTGCACTCCAGCCCAAGCTGATGGAAACAATAAAACTAAGCAAAGTAAGATAATAATAAGTGGTGTCATAATAATTCCCTGTATTAGAAACTTGGTGTTAGATTAATATAGACACAGAAATGATTAAGTACCAAATTTAGGTAAATTAAATTTTACTTAGTTAAATGTGTACAAAAGAGGAGTTAGAAAGGCGGATAAAATGAGTGGGATCAGCGTATTTTTGTTCAGCTAAAAACAAAAAAAGCCAGCATAATGCTGGCTTTGATAGAAATTGAAGTGTTTTTATTCTACGCCGAACGCAGCTTTTAGCGTGAAGAAACAAGCAATAGATAAAACGGCACCTGCAGGCAGTGTAACAACCCAAGAAACCACGATGTTACGAACAACGCCTAAGTTAAGCGCGGCAATACCTTTCGCTAAACCTACACCTAAAACCGCACCTACAAGGGTTTGAGTTGTTGAAATAGGTAAGCCTGTACCTGATGCAATGATCACAGTTGAAGCTGCTGCAAGCTCAGCTGCGAAACCGCGGCTTGGCGTTAGGTGAGTGATACCTTTACCAATCGTTGCGATTACGCGGTGACCAAATAGTGCTAGGCCCATTACGATACCAAATGCACCTAATGGTAAAATCCACCAAGCTAATGCTGCTTTAGATGCGATCTCACCGTCATTTTGAACAATGCTAACAACCGCAGCTAGTGGACCAATAGCGTTTGCTACGTCATTTGAACCGTGAGCAAAAGCCATACAACAAGCTGTGATAACCATTAGTACTGCGAAGATCTTTTCAACGTTGTTGAATTGCATTTCTTTATCAGCTTCTAAATCAATCTTGATACGGCTGATGAAGTATTTACCTACAATAGCGATGATCACACCAACAATAGCTGCATATAGGTAAGCGTCGAATGTTGAAATAGTAATGTCACCAGAGCTAACAATGTGCTTCAGACCTTTCTTGATGGTTACCAAAGACATGATAAAACCAGCGAAGAACATATAGATAGGCACGTATTTCTGGGCGTTTTTAAGTGGATTGTCGGTATCAAAAATCAACTTCTGCGCCGACATAAATATCATATAAGCAATGAATCCGGAGAGAGCAGGGGTGACAACCCAACTACCTACAATGCGTGCAACTTCGTTCCAATGTACCGCATCAACACCTACACCAAACGCAGCGAAACCAACGATTGCGCCTATAATTGAGTGTGTTGTTGATACTGGCCAACCTAGGTAAGACGCCACTGCAAGCCAAATTGCAGCGGAAAACAGTGCGGAGATCATACCAAGTACTAAATACTCTGGTATTGGCATGAATGGCGCTGAATCTATGATGCCTTTACGGATGGTTGAAGTAACTTCACCACCGGCTAGATAGGCGCCAGCAAATTCAAACACCATAGCTATGATGATAGCTTGTTTGATGGTCAATGCTTTTGAACCAACCGAGGTTCCCATAGCGTTTGCTACGTCATTGGCACCAATACCCCATGCCATGAAGAAGCCCACTACAGCGGCTAGCATGATCAGCAACATGCCGTAATTTGAAATAATATCCATCGATATAACCTAATAACTTAAAAATTCAAAAAATTAGCGCGCTAACATTAGCTCTAAACGCGAACCGACACGTTCAGCAACATCAGCCAAATCACCTATCCACTCAATCATGCGGTAGGTTACCATGACGTCTATCGGGTTGAGGCCGTCTTCTAATCCTTTTAATTTCAATCGGATATCAATTTGCATTGTATCCGTATCATCCTCAATGGCATCCAACTCAGTGATCATTTTCTCTACTAAGTCGACTTCACGCCCACGAAATCCAGTTTCTAATAGTTCATCTAATTCGTTAATTGCAGTACAAGCTTGTACGCAGGCGTCGATATTGCGCTGCACAAAAGCTTTAAAGTCTTCTTGAATTGTCGCAGGAACGGTAAGTTCACGACCTAAATAGCGGCCAGAAATATCTTTGGCTTTGTTCGCTATTTTGTCTTGTTGGGTTACTAGGTCCAGTAAGTCAGAACGATCAACCGGTAAAAATAAGCCTTTTGGCAAATTAATTCTGATCTCGCGTTTTAACGCATCTGCTTCTTTTTCTAGAGTCGAAATCTCATTACGTACTTGTGCCGCTTTGTTCCAATCTTCCGCAAATACCGCTTCAAAAAAAGGTGCCAATAACTTTGCGGCACTCGTAGTAATACGAATATGTTCTTCAATCGGTTTTAATGGCGACTTAGCAAATACGCCAAGTATATTATTTGTGGTCATTGTTAAACCTTTTAACTTGGTAAAACCTGAATATTTTAGCTAGAAAACCAAATTTATTGCTTAGCTAAAACACCTGTTTACGGTGTTTATTTTTCGTTGTCCAAATTTCAGCGGCGAAGTATATGACAACTTTTGCTGAAAAGTATGACATTGCGACAAATACCTTGTTATAAACCTACTGTTTGGTCAAAAAACAAACAAAGTGATTGCGTTTAAATCAGTCTGATTAGAGTAAAACAACTAATCTCGGATATTTTGTTTAATATCAGCCTCAGATGTATGCCTAACATCTTTGCCTTTAACGAAGTAAATAACGTATTCAGCGATGTTTTTACATCTATCTCCAATTCGCTCTAAAGATCGTACAGACCAGATCACATCCATCACTTTTGGAATTGAACGTGGATCTTCCATCATGTAGGTCATTAATTGGCGAGTGACAGCTTCGTACTCTTTATCTAGCTTTTTATCGACCTTGTGTACTTTAAACGCCGCTTCTGCATCCATTCGTGCAAATGCATCTAGTACGTCAGTTAACATAGCTGTGGCTTTGCGTCCCATGCTTTCGACAGAAAACAAAAACTCTTGCTGTGCTTTGTCGAACGACTCAAGGGCTACGTTAGCAATGCGTTCTGCTTCATCGCCAATGCGTTCAAGGTCGGTAATGGTTTTAATGATAGCTAGGACTAGGCGTAAATCGGATGCTGCTGGTTGGCGTTTGGCAATAATTCGAGTGCAGGCTTCATCAATTTGTACTTCCATGCGATTGACTAAGTAATCGGTTTCTAATACTCGTCTCGCTAAATTGCGGTCTAAGTTGCTTACCGCGTTAAGGGCATTGGTTAACTGTTGTTCTACCAAGCCGCCCATTTGTAATACATCATTACGGATCTGTTCTAACTCTTCGTTAAACTGACCCGAAATATGTCTATTTAGGTTTAGTTCCATAATACTTTCCTCTGGTCTGCTTTAATTAGCCGTAACGACCAGTAATATAGTCTTCGGTTTTTTTATGGGATGGCATAGTGAATAAGGTATCGGTATCACCATGCTCGATTAGCTGTCCCATGTATAAAAATGCAGTTTGATCAGAAACGCGGGCTGCCTGTTGCATGCTGTGCGTTACGATAACTACTGTGTATTTCGCTTTTAACTCAGTGATCAACTCTTCTATGGTTAACGTTGAAATTGGGTCAAGTGCCGATGTTGGCTCATCGAGCAGCAATATTTCTGGTTCAATAGCGATGGCTCTAGCAATAACCAAACGTTGTTGCTGACCGCCTGATAGACCAAGTGCTGACTCGTGTAATCGGTCTTTTACTTCATCCCATAAGGCGGCATTACGCAACGCTTGCTCTACTACTTCGTCAAGTTCACGTCTGTCGTTCATCCCTTGTAAGCGTAGGCCATAAACCACATTCTCATAAATACTTTTTGGAAATGGGTTTGGTCTTTGGAATACCATACCTATACGACGTCTAAGCGCGGCCACATCAACAGATTTTTGATAGATATTTTGATTGTTCAGTAATACTTCGCCTTCAACCCGGCAATTGTCTACTAAGTCATTCATTCTATTTAAACAACTCAATAGTGTAGATTTACCGCAACCCGACGGGCCGATAAATGCGGTAACCTGACCTTTAGGGATATCTAAGTTGATGTTATCCAATGCTTGTTTATCTGCGTAAAACAGATTCAAGTTCTTGATGCGCAGGGCTACTTGGTCGTCTCTGACACCATTTATATTAATAACCGAAGAACGATTATTTAGATCTGATGCACTGGAAATCATTACTTACTCACTTTTGTTTCGCTTAGTTAATTATTAGTTTTCAAACGCTTTATATTTTTCGCGCAGATGGTTACGGATACCAATCGCGGTAATGTTCAGCGCAACAATGACGGTCACTAATAAGAATGAAGTAGCATAAACTAAAGGTCTCGCTGCTTCTACATTTGGGCTTTGGAAGCCAACATCATAAATATGAAAGCCTAAGTGCATAAACTTTCGTTCTAAATGCACGTAAGGAAAATTGCCATCTATTGGTAATGTTGGCGCTAATTTCACTACACCTACCAACATTAGTGGTGCAACTTCACCCGCCGCGCGGGCAATAGCTAAGATTAATCCTGTCATGATAGCGGGACTTGCCATAGGCACAACTATGCGCCAAATAGTTTCAGCCTGAGTAGCACCAAGTGCCAAAGAACCCTGACGTAATGACCCCGGAATTCGAGATAAGCCTTCTTCTGTTGAGACGATAACAACTGGTAAGGTTAAAATTGCCAAAGTTAATGCTGACCAAAGTACTCCTGGCGTACCAAGTGTTGGACCCGGAAGGGCTTCAGGGTAGAACAATCTATCTATTGAGCCCCCCAACATGTAGACAAAAAAGCCTAGGCCAAATACGCCATAAACAATCGAAGGTACACCAGCCAAATTGATCACTGCAATACGTATTATTTTAGTAACGGCATTGTTACCTGCGTACTCGTGCAAATAAATAGCAGCAATAACGCCAAATGGGGTGACTATGATAGCCATCAGTAATACCATGAAAACCGTACCGAAAATGGCTGGAAACACACCGCCTTCAGTATTAGCTTCACGAGGAGCATCAGTGATAAAGTGGCCTACCTGGCTAGCAAAGTGCTTTAGTTTGTCGGCAAAGCTCATATCATTTGGGAATGATACGTTTAGTATTTGGCTAAGCGGTAAAGTAACTAATTCTGAACGCATATCACGTACAACAATATAATCTCGCTCTGCACGCTCACGGTAGCTAAATAACTCTTTTTCTAGCGCTTGATACTCTACTAGTAACTCTGCTCGTTCTCGGTCTAGCTCTTGTTTAACAGCTTTGTTGAAGTTACCGTTAAGCTCGTATTTTCTTTGCTCAAGTCTGAGCTTTTCTAGCTGGTAGTTAATGGCGCCAATATCATCATTTTGCAGGTCTAACGCTAACGTATTTAAGTTAACAGCACGTTTAATTAGCTGATTTAATACTGCAATTTCTCTGTCTTCGACTTTGCTTCCATCTTTATACACAGCGTCAATATAACCATAGAAGTTGCCGTTTTTACTGCGTTCAAATACGGCTAAATCAGCTGGTGTTGAGTCGTTGGAAATAAACGGTTGCAGTAACCATTGAAAATCTAATTCAACAAATTCGCGGTTGCCTGTTTTAATCAAAAGTCGTTCAACTTGTTCAACGTCGCTTTCTGGCAATTGGATGCCAACGTCAAGCAATCTTTGTTTTGGTACCCATTGACGATCATAGATTTCACCTATGATGGTTTGCTGTTGGCCATCTTCATAGGTGAACTCAAATTGGTGAATACTGTTTGGCCAAAAGTAAGTTAGCCCTTTAGAGGCGATCAAAAGCAATAAACCAATAACAGAAAGGACGCTGATACTTACTGCACCAGCGGTCATCCATATCCAAGGTGAGCCTGATTTAAACCAATTTATCATTGTTGATCCTAATGCCTACAGTGAACTGTACTTTTCACGTAGCCGCTGACGAACAAATTCGGCTATCGTGTTGAATACAAAGGTAAAGATAAACAGAACAAAGGCAGCTAAGAACAGAATACGATAGTGTGAACTGCCGACTTCTGACTCTGGCATTTCTACTGCAATGTTGGCAGATAAGGTTCTCATGCCTTGGAATACACTCCAGTCAATTAAAGGGGTATTACCTGTGGCCATTAGTACTATCATGGTTTCACCAACGGCTCGACCCAACCCCATCATTACGGCTGAAAATATACCCGGGCTTGCAGTTAGTAATACAACGCGTGTAAGTGTTTGCCAATGCGTAGCGCCTAAAGCCAGAGACCCGTTGGACAAGGTTCTAGGCACACTAAAGATGGCATCTTCGGCAATCGAGAAAACGGTAGGAATAACCGCAAAGCCCATTGCTATACCAACAATTAAGGCGTTACGTTGGTCGAAAGAAATACCTAAATCGTTGGTGATGTATTGACGCGTATCGCCGTTAAACAACCAAAGCTCAAGACTTGGGCTGAGTAAATAACAAAATGCGACGATAACAGAAATAATAGGGAGTAGTAGCATAGGCTCCCAACCCGATGGCAGCATGCTTTTTATCTTGTCCGGTAATTTGTGCCAAGCAAAAGCTGTTAACAAGATGCCAAGGGGCAAAAGGATAAGACCCATGACAAAACCTGGTAGTCTTTCTTCTACTAATGGTGCTAGCCATAAGCCAGCTAAAAAGCCCAAAATAACTGTAGGCAAGGCTTCCATTATTTCGACCGTAGGTTTAACGATTTGTCTGGCTTTTGGTGCCATAAAATAAGCCGTGTAAATGGCGGCTGCTAAACCAATTGGAACAGCAAATAACATAGCGTATAAGGCTGCTTTAATAGTACCGAAAGTAATAGGCACCAAGCTAAATTTTGGTTCGAAATCATCACTTGCTGATGATGATTGCCAAGTGTAGCTCGGCTCAGGGTAACCTTCATACCAAATTTGTTGCCATAAGCCAGACCAAGTTACCTCTGGATGTTCATTATCAATACTCGCAACCATTAACTGCTGGTCTTGACTATAAACTAAGGCGTTTGATCTTGGTGAAAAGCTTACATTTTCAACCCTGGTGTTGGCTAATTGGCCAGTCCACAACTTAGCTTCTGCAGTGGTATGGAATAAATTGGCTTCACCTGCTTCGTTAGTGGCAATAAAGCTTCTGCGATAGTATTCAGGTTCAATTGAAGTAATGGTCGAAGAGTCTAAATCGGAGTCAAAGCTGAAGGTTCTGGCTCGGACAAAACTACGACCGACTTTTTCAATGTTTTCAAACCATTGTTCAATTTGACCATCGCTGTAACCAAGTAATATTGAGTTTGCCCCTGAATGCAAATTAGCTGCGGTTAGCTCTGCCCCTTCACTTTCACGGCGGTCAATATCGAATTTATAGAGCAAACTAACATCATTTAAATGTCGAAGATTAAATACAAAGCCAGAGCGTTCAGTGATAACAAATGCACGAGTTAAATCTGGGCTTAGGAATAAGTACTTTGCTTGCTCAGTGATATCTGGCAATTGTACAGTCGTTTGGCGTTTCTTAGTTGCTGTTTCAAGAAAAATAGAGGTGTCAGGCTCTACTTTAGTAAAAAAGCTGCGGCTATCTTGGGTTTGATACAAGACTCCTAAGGAATCCTCGTCTTGGGCTAAGGCCAATTGGCTGACGGCAAATACCTCTGTATGCTCTAACTGCAATGCTTGTTTGCCAAATGGATAGTGAATAACAGGTGTTTGCTGGCGCTTATTGTCAGTAAAGTCAACTTTAAAAAAAGGCTTAACAATAGTGACTTGACCGCTGTCATTGGCAAAAGCGTACAAGCTTTGCTGTGCGATAGACTGACTAAAGGCAACCAGTTTGCCGTTTAATTCAGTTTGGTATGACTTGATCCTTTGTTTGTCGAGCAGAGAGTAAAAGTCCAATTGCCCAGAATCGGTAATGGCATAGACAAACTCGCCTTGTTCTTCTATGCCCAAGGCTGAGTATTGTTCAAGGGTTTCAATATGCTCTTGGTTTGGTTTGATATTGGCAGATTGAAATACTGGCGCTACGACGTAAAGCAAGTAGAAAAACAACAGCAATAGAGCACACAGCACCATAACGCCGCCGATCATCACCCCGTATTTCGCCAGTTTGTCTTTGAGCAAGCGGCTGGTATCAGTTTGTTGCAATATACTTTTGCTCTTAGACATTAAAAAAACAGACCTATCCTAAATTTATCGCGCGGATTATATGTCTTAAATGTTACAAAGATGTGATATGGAAAGGTATCCCTTTGAGCAAAAATTTTGTCCTATTTTACTGAGAGTTGAATATAATGTACAAAAACCGAGCATTTAATCTATTTTGCACTATTTTGTTCCCAATTTTCTGGATTAATTGCGGTTAAGTGCTATTACTATTTAGCAACAGCAGTAAATAAAAGGAATAAAGATAATGAAGCGATTAGTGCTAACTGTGATAGGGGAAGACGAGTTAGGATTGGTTGAAAAACTGTCAAAAGTGCTGGTATCTCACCATGCCAATTGGTTAGCAAGTAACTTATCTTATTTGAGCGGCTATTTCACCGGTGTTGTTGAGATTGAGATGGCTGAAGAGCACTTGGGCGAGTTGAACTTAGCGCTAGAAGAGTTACCAGAGCTGAAAATTGAAGTACACGATAGTGTTGGTCAAAAACTAGAGAAAAGCCAAGAAATCGAGTTTGTCATTACAGGTAATGACAGACCGGGGATTGTGCAAGAACTATCGTCCATTATTACGCACAAAGGCGCCAGTATAGTGCACTTTATGAGTAGCAGGCAAAGCGCACCTAACTGGGGCGGCGGTTTATTCCATGCTGTAGCAAAAGTAGCTTTGCCTATGGGAATGGACGCGGATATTATTGCCGAAGCGCTAGAAGAGTTGGCATCGGATATCGTAGTTGATTTAGAAGAAGCGTGCTAACTTTTCGATTTAGCCAGTAAAAAAGTCAAATAAAAAAGCGGCAAATGCCGCTTTTTTATTTATTTTTCAATGAGTTTTGCATTGAATTAATATTATAATTTAAGCTAAATTTATATGTGTCGGAATTTTTACATTTTTTATTACTTGTCATAAAAAAGTCATAAAAATCGTAGATACTTGCCGCCGTTAATTAAATGTCAATAAGCTTAATTGAGAAGATTTAGCCCATGAATAAGATACTGATCATTGAAGACGAAGCGCCAATCCGCGAGATGCTTGCGTTTGTTTTAGAACAAAATGGTTACGAAGCATTGGAAGCGAGAAACTATGAAGAAGCGCAAAGCTTATTAGTAGAGCCTTATCCAGTACTTATTTTACTAGATTGGATGTTGCCTGGTGCAAGTGGTATCCAAATTGCCAAGCAATTAAAGCAAAACGACTTTACTAAGAATATTCCTATCATCATGTTAACTGCACGTGGTGAAGAAGAAGATAAGATCAAGGGCTTAGAAGTAGGTGCTGACGATTACATGACTAAGCCGTTTTCACCAAAAGAGCTAATGGCTAGGATCAAAGCAGTACTTCGCCGAGTGGCTCCTACCGCTATTGAAGAACCAGTAGAAGCAAATGGTTTAGTGTTAGATCCAGTTTCACACCGTGTTACCGTAAATAACGAAAAGATTGATTTAGGCCCAACTGAGTTTAAATTACTGCACTTCTTTATGACTCATCCAGACCGAGTATACAGCCGTGAGCAATTACTAGACCATGTTTGGGGCACAAACGTTTATGTTGAAGACAGAACGGTTGATGTACAAATTCGACGTTTACGCAAAGCTATGGGTGAAGTGAACAACATGATCCAAACAGTAAGAGGTGCTGGCTATCGCTTTTCAAAGGCGGTATAACTTGTTTCTATGAATCAAATCCCCTCGTTAAAACATATCTTTATAAAGGTAGTGATGTTCTTACTGCCTTTTTTTATTTTTGGCTTCTTCTCTCCTTGGTTTTTAGAAAGTGTGTTGGCAGGCCTAATTACCATTTTGGTTTGGAATTACAGTCAGCTTTCTACTTTGATTAATTGGTTGTGGTACAAACGAGACGTATACCCGCCGAAATCTAGAGGCGTTTGGGCTGAAGTTTTTGATGCTATTTACCATCAACAGCGCAAACACCGAAAAAAACGTAATGAACTAAGTTTGCTAATTCGACGTTTTCGTGTGGGGGCAGAGTCATTACCGGATGCAGCTGTGGTCTTCAACGAAGATAAAACCTTAGTTTGGTGTAACAGCTTAGCGCAGGGCATGTTAGGTCTAAAGTGGCCTGAAGACTTGGGTAACCGAATTGATAACTTTCTGAGAACGCCTGAATTTATCCAATACTTAGAAAGCAAAGAGTACGATGAGCCTTTTGAGTCTAGATCGCCAATAGATGACGCCATTATTCTTGAATATCGTATTGCGCCTTTTGAAAAAGACAAATGGACCCTGATCTGTCGTGATGTCACGGAAATTAAACGTATGGAACAAGTGCGTAAAGATTTTGTGGCTAACGTTTCTCACGAATTAAGAACGCCACTTACGGTAATGCGCGGCTATTTAGAAGTGTTTGATGGTGATGAAAGCCCAGATCCTATGATTTGGGGTAAAGCACATAAAGTGATGACGGAACAAGCCTGCCGAATGGATGCATTGGTTAGTCAACTTTTAACCTTAACTAAGCTTGAAAATCAACACCAGATGGTTAGCAAAAGTCCAGTCGCAGTAGGTCGTTTGCTGGAAACTATTTTAGTTGAAGCTGAAAGCTTATCGGCCGGTAAACATGAGATTTCATTGTCAGCGGATGAAGACAATGTCTTTGGTGAGTCGGATCAACTCAGAAGTGCATTTTCTAATTTAGTATTTAATGCGGTTCGTTATACGCCTGAAGGTGGCCAGATTAAAATTGGCTGGCAGAAGCACAAAAAAGGCATGGAATTTTGGGTTTCTGACACGGGCGATGGTATTGCGCCTGAACACATAAGCAGGATCACAGAAAGATTCTATCGCGTCGATAAAGCTAGAACCAGAGACTCTGGAGGATCAGGTTTGGGGCTTTCTATTGTAAAACACGTATTATCGCAATACGGTGCAGAACTGAAAATAAAGAGCCAGTTAGGCCAAGGCAGTCGCTTTTCTTTTATTATCCCTGAGCAATATGTCAGTTAATAGCTAGGCGATCGGGCAAGCCCGTTAGATCAATCTTTGATTGCCAGATCGCTGCGCGCTAGCAAAAAATTACAGCAGCAAATTAAGAGACACCCACCTGAATAAACTTTTTACAATCCTAATGCTGTCAGTTGGTTTTTGATCACGACAGCTGGTAATGGGATATAGCCGTCTTTTTCTACTATTTTTTGTCCAGTTTGCGACAGGATCAATTTAATAAACTCTGACTCTTTTGGTGACATTGGGCGGTTAGGGTGCTTGTTAACATAGACGTATAAGAAACGTGATAGAGGGTAAGAGCCATTTACTGCGTTTTCAATCGTCGCTTCAACAAAGTCATCACCTTGCGCTGATAAAGGCACAATTTTTACCCCTGAAGTTTTATAGCCGATGCCGGAATAACCTAAGCTATTTAAAGAAGTAGAGATGGATTGGACAACGGATGCCGAGCCTGGTTGTTCGTTTACGTTATTTTTGAAGTCACCTTTACACAAGGCTTTTTTCTTAAAATAACCATAAGTACCTGAAACTGAGTTTCGACCATATAGCTGAATGTCTTTATTCTGCCATTTGCCATTTAAGCCCAAGTCGCCCCAACGGGTAATGTCGGCATAAGCGCCACAACGCCTAGTTGATGAGAAAACTGCGTCAACCTGTTCAAGGTTCAGGCCTTTAATCGGATTATCTTTATGGGCAAAAATAGCCATAGCGTCAATGGCAATAGGTATGGCCGTTGGTTTGTAGCCGTATCGTTTTTCAAATGACTCTAACTCTTTAGACTTCATCTTACGGCTCATAGGGCCAAAATTCGAAGTGCCTTCGGTTAATGCTGGCGGCGCTGTCGATGAGCCTGCAGCCTGCACCTGCAGATTAATGTTCGGGTAGATGCGTTTAAATTCTTCAGCCCAAAATGTCATCATGTTGGCTAAGGTATCAGACCCTGCAGAAGATAAATTGCCAGACACCCCACTGACTTTTTGATAATGAGGCACATCTTTATCTACGGCCAATAAATCCATTGGCGTAATAAGCGAAACAGCTAAGCAAACAGCTTTAACTAGTGCTTGTCGCTTCATAAAAGTAGTACTCCGTTAGTCCTAGGTAATGGGGGAATTATGCGTATTGTGCAATATAAACAGCGAATGTGGCAGCATTATTACAACAATCGCTAAGTTGTAAATAGCTGATAGATAATTAGTTATCCAGGGTTTTCATGCGCTATTTAATTGAACGCATATCTTGTCATCTTTCTGTAACATTCTTTACACGGAGTTGTCATTTTTGCTCTGTACATTGTGCGCCAATTCGATTTTATGAATTAATAACTTTCAGTAATTCAAAACCAATTATTAAAAATTAAAGTTTCGCATTCGGAGAACACAATGGAACTTAAGAATATTTTTCGTGTATCGCTAGTGGCCGCGGCTGTTTCTTTAACTGCTTGTGGTGGTGACATCAATGTAACACCTACAGTAAACGACAACAGCACAACTGATAACAGCGTTGGTGACAACTCTAACAACACGACGAACAACAACGGCGGTGGTACAACTGCTCCTGAAGTTGTTTGTGCAAGCTACACAACTGATTCTGGTACTGTTGAAGGTACAGTTGCAGGTAACGACTGTCTTTACAATGATTCTTTCGCGAGTGCAAACATCAACATCACTTCAAATATTACATTTGAAGAGCTACCTGAAGGTGGTGTTCACGTATTTGACGGTGCAATCCAAATCGGTGCTGACGGCAGCACAGTAGATGGTTTCACTATCCCTGCAAATGGCCCTACGATGACGGTTGAGCCTGGTGCAACTTTAGCGTTTCGTTCAGGTGAAGCAATTATCCGTATCGCTCGTGGCGCAAAAATCCAAGCGGTTGGTACGTTAGAAAAGCCAGTTACTTTCACATCAGCATTCTCGTTTGACCGCTTTGATGATGTAGGTAACGGCGCACGTTACGCAGACTGGGGTGGCATCATCATCAATGGTAACGGCATCACTGACCAATGTACTGCTGAACAACGCACAGCTGGTACTTGTAACCAAGTTTCTGAAGGTATCCCTTCATACTACGGCGGTAACGACAATACTGACTCTTCTGGTTCAATCCGTTACGCAAAAATCTGGTATGCAGGTTCAGGCCCTCGTGAAAACGGCGGTGGTGATGACTTAAACTCTCTAACACTTAACGCTACTGGTTCTGGTTCTCGTTTTGAATACATCCACATTCACCAAGGCTTCGACGACGGTGTTGAAATCTTTGGTGGTGCTTCTGACTTAGCATATATCGCAGTTACTGATACTCAGGATGACTCTTTTGACTTAGACGCTGGTTGGAACGGCGACGCTCACCACTTATTCGTAATGCACGGTTCTGTTACTTTATCAGACGGTACAGTTGCAAACATGGGTAACGGTGGTTTTGAAGCTGACGGTCTTAAAGGCAAGCCAGACACAGACACTCGTGAAGACGCACCTACAATCAGCAACGTAACAGTTATCACAACTGACGCTGAATCTGTACGTGACGGCGATGACTCTCGTGCGATGAAGTTCGACGATTACTTCAACGCAAACTTCGAAAACGTATTATTAGTTAAGCAAGACGCTGCAAACACTCAGTGTATCTCTTTCTCAACTGACGGTGAAAAGCAAGCTGACAAGATCACTTTCAAAGGTTCTACTATGGCTTGTGCGGCTGAATTCAACGGTGAAGCAAACTTCGGTGCTGACGCTCCTGCTGCATTAACTGGTACAGCTAAGACTGCATGGTTCGACAATGGCGACAACGTACGTGTAGGTTCTGCAAGCGACGTATTGGCAGCGAACGGTTTTGCTACTAACACTTCTTCTTCAGCATTAGCAGCACCAGTAACTGCTACTGAAGGTGGCAGCAACTACGTTGGTGCTGTATCTGACCAAGATACATCTTCTAACTGGTACAAGTGGGTTGAAATGGCAGTAACAGCTGCTAAAGCAGACTAATTACTCTGTCTCAACTTATTAAGGGCGCTTGCACGTGAACAAGTGCTGCGCCTTTTTACTACCCACTTTACTAATTAGGGATCTAAAATGACAAATCAACGAAAGCTCAACGCATTAAGCGCGGCTGTAGCAGTAGGATTGTTAGCGCAAGCTAACGTAGCCTTTGCAGCTGACGAAGATGAGTTGGAAGAGGTTGTCGCTGTAGGTACTCGTCTTCAAGGTAGTGCTGCTGCGGTAATCGAAGAGAGACGTGACCAAGCGTTTGTTGCAGATATTTTAGGTGCAGAGCAATTATCTCGTACAGGTGACGGCGATGCGGCTTCAGCATTACGTCGTGTTACTGGTCTAACACTTGTTGACGGTAAGTTCATCTACGTGCGTGGTTTAGGTGAGCGTTATTCTTCTGCTCGTCTAAACGGTGCAAGCATTCCTAGTCCTGACTTAACGCGTAACGTTGTTCCTCTAGATATTTTCCCATCTAGCATCATCGAAAGCTTATCAGTACAAAAAGCCTATTCTCCGTCAATGCCTGCGGCATTTGGTGGTGGTGCAATTGATATCCGTACTAAATCAGTTCCAACTGAATTTACAGCGGGTGTTGAAGTAAGCGGTTCATATGATACATCAGCTTCTGATGGTTTAACTTATAAGCGTGATGATTCAGGTATTGCTTCTGCATTAACAACAGCAATTGCAACATACCGTGGTGACTTCAGCCCATCTTCAATCATTCGTGAGAATGCGTTGAAATCAACGGATACACAAACTGCCGGTGCTCAAGCTTTATTAATTAACAAAGAGCTATTAAAAGCATTACCTCGTAACATGGAACTAAAAGACGAGTCTTTAGACCCTTCTTTCGGTCTGAAAGCTCATATTGGTGACAGCTACGAGATCTATGGTGGTGATTTAGGCTTTTTAGCATCAGTTGCCTATGATCAAGATTGGGATTCAGCAGAAAAGAAAACAGCAGTAATTGCTGAGGCTGTTCCAGAGAACTGTACAACCACACTAAATAGCGTAGAAGAAATTGCTTCTTCTTGTTACAACACGTTAAGAGATTCTCGTGTAACAACAGAAGTTGAGCGTTTAAACGCGGTATTCAACGTAGGCTATAAGTACAAGACTCATAAAGTTTCTTGGTCTAACATCTTCTTAAGTGATAACGAAGATGAAACTGAAGTGTCAATTTTACAAGCACCAGCTGCGAGTTCGATTTACACAATCTACGGTACTAACTCAGCAAACCGTAATCATGAATTCACTTACGAAGAAAGATCGTTAGAAGTATCTCAATTTGTCGGTCAGCATACATTCACTGATTACTGGGGCTTAGGCTTTGACTGGCAATACACTCGCTCTGAAGCAGAAACAGATATTCCAGTAGATGTTAACTATGAGTTCCGCGACAGCTTTGAAAATGGTCAGTATGTAAGCTCATTGATCACAGGTGATGATAACCGTGCGATTTTTGCTTATACAGATATGGAAGATCACGTAGATTCATACTCAGGTAACTTTACTTTGCCTATCTTCACAACGGATTTTGAAGTAGAGCTAAAAGCAGGTTATGACTTTGTTGACCGTGCTCGTGTTTACTCAACGTCTGCATTTGCGGTAAACGCTGGTGGTACTTCAGTGACGCTTGATAATGGCGGTAACCCACTGAATAACTCTGCTTACTTAACAGACGCATTCATTGACGCACAAAACGTAACGATTCAGTTCAACGAACCAACATCGCCACGTGCCGATGACTATATTGCAGCACAAAAAATTGCAGCAGGTTACGGCTCATTTGACGTTATTTACAAAGGTGAATACCGTTTAAGTGGTGGTGTGCGCATGGAAGACTTCCAGCAAGTATCAATTGGTACATCAAGCTTGATCTTCTCGAAAAAAGACCTAGATATTTTTTATGACCCGAAAAAAGTATCTGACGGTACGGTTCAAGAAGACGAAAGCTTTGCTGCGTTATCTTTCACTTACTTAGGTGGCCAAAACTACCAAGTGCGTTTAGGTTACGGTGAAACCGTAGTTCGTCCTGACCTTCGTGAAGTTATCCCTGTATCTTATACAGACCCACTAACAGACATCAAAACTTTCGGTCGTGTTGGTCTTAAATCAAGCCCAATCAAAAACTACGACTTACGTTTTGAGTACTATGGTGACTTAGGTGACAACTTCTCAATTGCGGCTTTCTATAAAGACATTCAAGCGCCTATCGAAACCGTTCTAAGTATCGGTGACGAAGATTACACTGCGTCTTTCATCAATGGTGAAACGGCTGAAGTAAAAGGTGTTGAAATGGAATGGTTATATGACCTAACTGCAGTAGCGGATGGTTTCTTCACATCAGGTAACATTACTTTATCTGACTCTGAAGCGAGCATTAACCCTGCATTAGCGGAAAACTTAACTAATCCAACTAAGCGCATGACAGGTCACTCTGAGTACGTAGTCAACTTACAGTTAAACTATGACTCTGCTGATGGTAACCACTCAGGTTCTTTAGTTTATAACGTGTTCGGTGAGCGTATTCTTGCTTCTGGTGTAGTTGGTCGTGAAGATGCAATGGAACAACCATTCCACTCTTTAGACTTAGTTTACACTTACTACCCAGATTTCAATTCTAAGATTAAGTTCTCATTAAAGAACTTATTAGATGACAACCAAGAAGTAACGCAATCTGGCATTGTTGTACGTGAGAAAGAAGTCGGTATGGGTATTGGCGTTAGCTATACTTACGATTTCGACTAATCACAACACTTAACTCGATACTTTAAAAGCCCGCTACCCAGCGGGCTTTTGCTTACAGGGAGGTAAGTATGTCGTGTTGTCATGGATGACAAAGAACGACGGCTTCATGGATGAAAGTTGCCTTCAAGGATGAAGGTATATCGAATTTACATGGACGTAAAAAATTCGATGAACCGTTGGATTTCGTATCCTATAAAATTTTGATGTATCCCACATTCAAGCAGGTGATCCAAAATGGATGACAAAGAACGGCGGCCTTCATGCTGGAAAAAGCTTGATAAATTGGTCGACGTTGTTCCCTTCAAAATATCGGCATTCTCAACATAATAGATAAATGGCTAGATCGAGCTTCGCTCGCTAGAGTTAGTTTGTTATAAATAGCAAACTTAGCAATGGCAGATTTAGGGATGAAAATGAACAACAAATTCGAGAAGTTAAAGGAAATAGGTGCTGGAGAGTTTGAGCATCTTAACGGTTCTCTGATTAAGCACTTAACCAGCACTTTTGAGCTATTAAAACAGTGGCAAGCAGACGATGCTCTTTGCGATGCAGGGCTTTATCACGCTGCATATGGGACAGATGGCTTTGACTCAGAAGTATTACCGCTGTCACAGAGAACTCTAGTTGCAGAGATAATAGGACAAGAGGCTGAAGCTTTAGTTTATTTGTATTGCAGCTGTGACCGAGCGTATACCTTTGCTGATTTTAATCGAGCTAAGCCAATTGCGTTTAAGGATAGATTCTCTGGAGATACTTTTAAGTTAACTCCAGAACAAGCAAAAGCATTTTGTGAACTCACCGTGGCGAATGAGCTCGAATTAGCGATAGATAGCTCAGCATTTTTGCAGCAACACAAACAAAGCTTGTATGCACTTTTTATTGAGATGCAACCATGGCTAAGTGAATCGGCCAATGAAGCGGTGCAACTTGTATTAAACAAGTAAGTTCAACTTGTTTAAATAGCCTCCTGATACTCTCTATTTTATCTTTCTACTCACTGTCCTAATCTAGTCTGATCAGCAAAATACAATTTTGTTATTTCTAGGTACTTTCAAAATTGTTTATTGCTTAAGTCTATTTTTAAGCAACTAAAACATCCGCTTATAGAAATACCTAGAAAGTGCTGAGAACCTTAATGCCAGCACCCTGAGTGTAAAAGTTAACGACTGTTCAATTGACTCCTTTACCTTGTTGGTTTTAACTGATATTGTTTATTTGTATAATGTATACAATTTGAAATTGAACGATAAGGCATTTAACAAAAATGAATACTACAGATTGGCGAAATACGGTGATGCCGGCGGTGTTTACTTGGCTAAAAGAGTCAGAAACCGGTGCCCTTGAAATTGATTTTGTAACCACACAAAAATATGCAGCAGACATTTTAAAAGTACAGGGCAAAGGCGGCACTAGAATGGGCGGGCTAGTTGGCTCTGGCACGCTAGGCGAGAATAGCTATTTAAGCACTGACCAACGTCTTTCATTACTTAGCGCGCTTTCTGAAGTTGCGAAAGAATACAATGTGCCATTGATCAGTGGCGCAGCTGCAGAAACAAAAGAAGAACTAGCAGAAATCGTAAAGCAACTTGCGACGGTTGGCGTGAATACAGTAATGGTAATGCCGCCAAAAACTAAAGAAGTCCCTTCTGACGAAGAAATGTACGCTTATTACGCTCTTTCTGCTGACGCGGCAAGACAAGCTGGTGTAACTATTATGCCTTACAACAACCCAGAAGCGGCTGGCTATCATGCACTTTCAACAGAGCTATTAAAAAGACTTGCTGCTTTACCAGAAGTAACAGCGCTTAAAATATCGACGACGGACGTATCAGTAATTGAAACTTTAATGTTAGAAAATAAGGATTCAAAAATCTTAGCAGGTGTCGACTCAGTTACAGTGCATGCTGGACTTGCAGGCGCATGTGGTGGCATTACTGGCGTAGGTTGTATATTCCCGAAAGCCAGCGTAACTATGCAGGAATACGTTAATAAAGGCGATTGGGCAGAAGCAAACAAGATCTCTCAAGCGATGAATTCAATATCATACCTTGATGCACAACCACTGCTTCTAGAATACTTAAAATATGCATTTGGCGTTCATCATAAGGATGCCGAAGGTGGACTTCGCACTTATGGTAAGAAGTTAACGCAAGAGCAAATTGACGATGTTAATACCAGATATTTCCTAGCAAAGGAAAGACTTGAAGCGCTTGGACTAGTAGATTAAGTCAGTCTAATTATTAAAAAATAAAAAGCTCCTTACGGAGCTTTTTTTTCGAGATAAAAACGAGCAGCTAGGAATAGCTGCTCGTATCTGGAGTTATTTAAACACGTCTTCGACTGGAACAATCTTGATGTTGTTTGCGTCTAAATCTAACTTGTAAGCTTCAATTACTTTATCTTCCGATAATAGTTCTTGAGGTTTGTCAGAGTTGTATTTCAATGGTGATACTTGGTCCGTTGCCAAACGTTGCTTCATATCTTCACCGTCTTTAGTGATGAATACATAGTGCATGTTGTCGCTTTGCAGGTTGTTTTTAATCGCATTGTTTACGTCTGCTAAAGTTAGCGACTTAAGTTGCTTAGAAACATACTGAGCGAAGTTTTCAGTACCGTAGAATTCACTGTCCATTGCATAACCAAGCTGTTTGCTTTGGCTAGCAACTAATTGTGGTACGTAGTTAAGTAGGAAGTTTCTTGTTGCTTCGAAGTCTTCTTGCGAAATACCTTCATTAATTAACTTATCTAATTCATACAGGGCAACACGAGTTGCAAAGTGTGCGTCGTTGTTTGAACGAAGCGGACGGATCCAAACTTGGAAGATTTGTTCGCTACGACCTAAGTTTGCACTTGGCTTAGTTTGGAACATGCCATTTGGGAAGTATTCAATATACGAGTAGTCCCCGTAGTTCATACCACGAACTTGGCGGATTCGCTTGAATAGATGAGCGCCACTATTTCTGTGTTCACCTAAGAATGAACGAACTAGCCAAAGCGCAGCCCAGTCTTTGTCGCTGCGGATTGTATCAATTGGGAAACCAAAACTAACCGCTGTTGATTTAGTGTTCTTTTCAACAATTGTTGCGCTTTTACCCATTAATTTAGGTGCATCAGCAATTTCTAAGCGAGACTCTTCGCCTTCAGGTAATTGCGTTAGGTCAGCTAGCATTTGTTGCTTAACGTCCTGCGGTAAATCACCTGAAATACCTAAGTTTAGCTTGGCTTGCGTAAATTCTTCGCGGAAGAAGTCTTTCACGTCTTCAAGAGTAATTGATTCTAGGTCTGATAAATCGCCTAAGTTGTAGCTCTGGTAAGCGTGGCCTTGGTAAAGGTCGTGATAAAGCACTTCTTTACCTAACTCTTCATCGTTTGACGCTTTTAATGATGACTTTATGCTGTCGATTTGCTCTTTCTTAAGGCGGTTAAAGTCTTCTTCACGCCATCCTGGAGTCAGGAGCTGAGCGCTAATTACGTCGTACCAAAGCTCTGCTTTGTCTCTGTGAACTCGGCCTTTAAAGCTAACCATTTCTTTATCAACTTGTGACGAGAAGCTACCTGCAATTGGGTATAGCGCTTTTTGAATTTCTTTATAGCTCATTGCTTCACTACCGCCTTTAGCGATCATGCTAGCTGTTAGCGCGGCTAAACCTTTTTTACCTTCAGGATCTGCTGCTGCACCTGTGTAGAATAGGAAATTAACATCAACTAACGGTGAGCTACTTGTCTTGTCTAGCACTGAGAATTTAGCTTCAGGTTTGGTTGCACTTAGTGCTGCCACGTCGGCGTTTAAGTTAACTTCTGTGTCAAAACCATCAATAGCATCTAACGCTGACATAGTTACCGTGGTACGGTTGGCATCAACAAAGTATTTGTTAGCAATGGCTTTAATATCTTCTGCAGTAATGGCATCAGAACTTGCGTAAATCTCGTTGATCACTTCTGGATCACGAGTAAAGTGCATGTAGCTTGCTAACGTAGAGGCAATAGCTTGAGAAGAATCTAAGCCGTTTACAAAGCTGTATTTAAGGTTTGATTTTAAGTTTACTAGCTTTTCTTCATCCACTAATTCGGTGCGAACTTTAGCATAAGTATCGTTAATTGAATCTCTTACTTCAGCTAAGTCTTCCGCATTATTCACCTTAACGAATACGTGTAATAAGCCTGGATCTTTGGTTTCAGGATTGTAAGTAAACATTTGGCTAGCAAGTTGTTTGTTTACCACTAAATCTTGATATAACTCTGAGTTAGATGAGAAGTACAACTCAGAAATTAAGTCTACCCCCGCTCTGTCTTTTGTTGTTGGGTTCCAAGCAGGACCTTTGTACGAAACTAATAACCAGTGGCCAGGTAGCGATTCATTTTGCATGTGGCTGTATCTAGCTTTTGCTTGTTTTGGTTCAACTGGTACTTCTGTTTTGAAGTCACCTTTTTGCCAGTTGCCCCAATACTTTTTCACTAAGTCCATGGTTTGTTTAGGCTCTACATCACCAGTGATGATGATAGAAACATATTCTGGTTTGTAGAAACGCTCGAAAAAGGTTTGGCCATAAGCCATTTGGTCAGGCATTTTTTCGATGTCTTCGAAAAAGCCCATAGTTGTATGGCTATATGTGTGTTCGGTGAAAGCTGTCTTACGCACTTCGCTTAACAATTGGCGAATTGGGTTAGAGTTGTTTTTAAGGTATTCACCTTTTACCGTTAGCGCTTCGGTACGGAATTGTTCTTCACTGTATTCTAAGTTCTGGAAAATATCCGCTTGAGTTTCTAGTACCGTTTCTAAATGCTGTTTAGAGAAGTTTAGATGGTAGTTAGTGTAGTCATTAGTAGTGTACGCGCGGTTATCTACCCCAGCGTTTTTATAAACCTTTGAATACTCTGCTTCAGGAAACTTTTGAGAGCCTTTAAACATCATGTGCTCAAAGAAGTGAGCAAAGCCCGTTTTACCTTGTTCTACTTCGTCACGAGAACCCACAGAAACAGGAATTTGCAGTGATACAACATCAGGGTAGTCGGTTTTAACGATCATGACTCTTAGGCCATTATCTAGCTCTTCTAGTACGTAGTCTTGTGCAAATACTTTGTTGCTGGTAGTAGAAGAAACTGAGTTGGTTGTGCTTGAGCAGCCCGTTAGGCCTAGCACAGCCGCAATTGTTGCGGCTAATAGCTTAGCTTTCATGTTAGCTTTCATATTTATTCCATTTTGTTCAACCGAGAATAGGTTGGTTGTCATGCTATACAGATAGTTGCATAGATTATGACTTGGAATAAATAAAATGGCGATGGGGGATCGCCGTTATATCTGTCTAATTGTCAGCTTTTTGTTCCACTTGTGCTGCAATTTTAGCTAATGACACCTTGTTGTCTTTTACTTCAACAATTTCGATTGGGTAACCGGCGATTTGAATAGACACGCCAGTTTCAGGAATGTCTTCCATAAATTCTAGGATCAGGCCGTTAATGGTTTTCGGACCATCGGTAGGTAGTTCCCATTCCATTTCTTTGTTGATATCACGGATAGACGCACTGCCGTCAATGACAAAGCTACCATCAGTAAGCTCAACCATCTCTTCACTGGTATCAACCGCCATACCTGTAGTAAAGTCACCAACGATTTCTTCTAAAATATCTTCTAGTGTGAACAGACCTTGGATATCACCGTATTCATCAACCACTAAGCCAATGCGCTCTTTGTTCTGTTGCAGTTTTTGTAAAAGAACGAACAATGAAGTGCCTTCTGGCGTGAAGTAAATCTCACGAACGGCCCTAAGTAGTGTGGTTTTACTGAAATCTTCTTTGGCTAATAAACGCAAGGCATCACGAACGTGAATAAAACCTACCGCATCATCTATGTTGTCACGGTATAACAACAAGCGAGTGTGCTGCGAGTTGGTTAAACCTCTTAACAAGTCTTTCCAGTCATCATTGATATCCAGCGCGTAAATTTCATTACGTGGGATCATGATATCTTCTGCTTTGATTTTTTCTAAATCGAGCAAGTTAACTAACATGCTTTGTTGTTCGTCTTGCAGCAGACCGCCTGACTCATTTACCACAGTTCTTAACTCTTCACGGCTAAGGCTGTGTTGCTCGCGTTGTTCAGGGCTAACGCGCAGTAAAATAAGTAAACCGTTGGTGATGTAGTTCACTGCAACCACAAGCGGGAATAGCAGCTTCATTAAAATTTGCAGGATAACTGAGCTTGGGAAAGCTACTTTTTCTGGATAAAGCGCTGCCAGAGTTTTTGGCGTGACTTCAGCAAAAATCAGGACGATAAGCGTTAGGCCAAAAGTTGCAACAGCTGGGCCAACAACGTCACCATAAAGCCGGATACAGATAATGGTCGCAATGGATGCCGCGCCAATGTTTACTAGGTTATTACCTATTAAAATTAACCCTATGGTACGGTCTGGACGATTCATAAGTTCAGTTACGCGCTTAGCACCTTTATGACCTTCGTTTTCTAAGTGCTTAAGTTTGTATTTGTTTAGCGCCATCAAGCCTGTTTCAGAGCTTGAAAAGTAAGCTGAGATAAATATAAGTACGAATAAAATGATAAACAACGTACTCGTCGAAATGTCGTCCAACTATGTGTTCCTATGTAGCTTATGGTTGGGGGGATCTATAAGTATGATCTTATATGCAACTAGTCAAGTTATCTGGGATCAATTTAACAGAATTTCTTTGACAAAGCGGCTGCCAAAATAGGCTAAGGTCAAAATAACCGACGCCAAAATGGTTGCAATGACACTGTTATTGCCGCGCCAGCCATACTTTTTGTGACCAAGAGTTAATACCGCAAACATAAACCAAGCCACCACAGATAAAATGGTTTTATGTGCGTATTCAGACCCCCACATGTTTTGTAAGAAGGTAAAACCTGTAACTAATGCCAAAGTTAATAAAATCAAGCCTACCGACATGAGTCTAAATTGCTGGGTTTCAACCACGTTTAAAGGTGGTAAGTGTGAGTTCAACGATAAAGTTTTGGCTTTTAATTTGGCATCTATGTAACGGAATTGGATAGCGTATAGCGATGAAATGACCAACACACAGTAAGCTGCCATAGACAAAATAATATGGATAAATAATGGTGCTGAGGAATCGCTTGCAGCGCCAACATAGGCAAAAGAATCACCAGGAATAAACAACATGCCCAGAGATAACAAGGCTGAGAAAATATAAGTCACTAACAAGATCATTAAATTAGCAAACTTGAGTGAACGCAGAGTCAACACGGAAACAATTAGCACATTAACCAGTAAACACATGGCTGCCAGTGAAAAGTGTAATTGCTCATCGGCGTACAGAATAAAAGAGACAGAGGTCAATTGGAAAATAATACCAGCCATGGCAGTTGCAAACACTAACTTGTAGTTCGACTTAGCATCAGTAAACATGGACTTAGCAATAAATGCACTCGATAGTAAATAAGCGATAAACGCTAATACGAGTCCTACTGAACTTGGCATAATGAAAAACCTTTTCGCCTGCGTAGAGCATCAAGCTCTAACTGTGAATATAATAACAACAAAATGTTAGCATGAATTGAAAAATGAGATTAAGTCTTATTTACGCAAATTTGTAAACTTGGCAAATAAAGACACTGTTTTCTAACTTAGATCAAATGGCTTGGCGACAATTTCCGTTGGTATCCAACCTTGTAGCAGAGTATAATCGCCCCCATATTAGAAATATACAATCTTTTATTAAAGATACTGTTTTGGTTATCACCGAGTTTTAGGTGTGTTCAGCCAAAGCAATCTAACCAGTCAAGAGTAAACTATGTTTAGCAACTTATCGGAAAGACTATCGGAGTCACTCAAGAAGATCAGTGGTCGTGGTCGCCTAACTGAAGACAACATTAAAGACACGCTACGCGAAGTGCGTATGGCGTTATTAGAGGCAGACGTAGCCCTACCTGTTGTTCGAGAATTTGTTAAAGCAGTAAAAGAAAAAGCCGTTGGTGAAGAAGTTGGCAAGAGCTTAACGCCTGGTCAAGTTTTCGTAAAAATCGTTCAAGGCGAACTTGAAAATGCCATGGGCGAAAAGAATGAAGAGCTAAATTTAGCTGCTCAACCGCCAGCGGTGGTAATGATGGCGGGTCTACAAGGTGCGGGTAAAACGACCTCTGTAGGTAAACTAGCGAAATTCTTAAAAGAGAAAAAGAAAAAGTCAGTATTAGTGGTATCAGCTGACGTATATCGTCCTGCAGCGATCAAGCAGTTAGAAACGCTAGCAAACGATGTGGATGTTGAGTTCTTCCCAAGTACGGTTGAACAAAAGCCAATTGATATTGTTAACGGTGCTATTGAACATGCTAAGCGTAAATTCTTCGACGTACTATTAGTGGATACTGCTGGTCGTTTAGCTGTTGATGAAGACATGATGAATGAAATCAAAGATCTTCACGCGGCAATCAACCCGGTAGAAACTTTATTTGTTGTTGACTCAATGACGGGTCAAGACGCGGCAAATACGGCAAAAGCATTTGATCAAGCGCTACCGTTAACTGGTGTTATTCTAACTAAAGCGGATGGTGACGCACGAGGCGGTGCAGCATTATCAATTCGTCACATCACAGGTAAACCAATTAAGTTTATCGGTGTTGGTGAGAAAACCGATGCGTTAGAACCTTTCTACCCAGAGCGTATTGCTAGCCGTATTTTAGGCATGGGTGACGTACTTTCTCTTGTTGAAGAAATCGAATCGAAGATCGACAAAGAAAAAGCCGAAAAAGTTGCTAAGAAAGTAATGAAAGGTAAAGGCTTCGACTTAGAAGACTTCCGTGATCAATTAGCACAAATGCGCAACATGGGCGGCATGGCAGGCCTAATGGATAAGTTACCGGGTATGGGCAAAATGTCTGACGCGGTGAAAGGCCAAGTTAACGACAAAGAATTCGTTAAAATGGAAGCTATCATTAACTCAATGACGCCAAAAGAAAGACAATACCCTGATTTATTAAAAGCGTCGAGAAAACGCCGTATTGCAGCTGGTAGTGGGACACAGGTACAAGATGTGAACAAGCTATTAAAACAATTCACTCAGATGCAAAAAATGATGAAGAAGATGAAAGGTGGCGGCTTAATGAAAATGATGCGTGGTATGGGCGGTGGAATGCCGAAAATGCCAGGCGGCGGTGGTTTTCCAAAGCTTTAATTGCAAAACATCAAAGGCAGCAAAATATTGTTGCCTTTTTTATTGCCCTCGTAACTCTGTCAGCTGACCTTTTTCAATAGCGCCAGCGACATCTTTGATCTCCATAAACTCAGGTGTGCGTTCATTCACCTTATAACCAACCCAGCAGGCTCTGCCATAACTCTTGGCTTTGTATAGGGATTGGTCTGCGACTTCCAACGTGAGCTGCCATACATTATTAACATTAGCTAGAATAGGGAAGCTTGCAACGCCAGCTGAGCAGCTTATATTAAGCTTTTCTCCGTTGTGTTGTATTGCCGAGTTTGATAATTCTTGTTGCAAGCGATGATAAAGATTTTGCGCCTCACTAATTTGCGTATCGCGACAAAGCCATAAAAACTCTTCGCCGCCCCAGCGAATAACAATGTCAGACTCTCTAGCACATTTTTTTAACGTTTGCGCAAAATAGACTAGGGCTTCATCGCCTATGGCATGACCATAGTTATCATTGAATAATTTAAAGTGATCAATATCGAGCGCAATGAGTAGCCATTCTGGCTGTTTATTGTCCAAAGAGCGGCGAATAATATTGGCGTTTTCTTTATCTAAAAAGTCCGACAAATAACGCCTGTTGTGCAGATCTGTTAGCGTATCGACTCTACTTTGTTGCACTAGTTTGGTATTGAGCTGCTCAATGTCTTCATTCTTTTGCTGCAATAGCTTGTTTGCTTTATTTCTGTAGAACAAAGACTTGAACATAACAGCAACGACAAAAAGTAAAGAAATAGCAATGGCCGAGATCAGATAACTTATTTGTTGTTCTGTTTGTTTTTCACGTTTCAAAGTTTCGATTGAGTCTTTTTGCAGTATGCGTTCTAGTTCTAATTTATCTAAAGCGCGCTGTTTGAGTTCGACATCAAACTCGGTTTTAAGCTGATTGATGTGTTTTTGGTTATCGAGATCGTTGGCTTTGTCAGTGAGCTTTTTGAATTCAGACATGAGCACAAATGCCTGTTCAAACTGTTGCAAATTAACTAGGTTTTGGATCATTACAGGAAACAGTTCTAGTTTGTACTTTCCTGACTCATCATTGTTGTAAATGCTGTATGCTTCTTGAAAGTAAGTATTCGCTTTTTGATATTGCTTCAGGTGCGTGTAAGTCTCGCCTGTGTTCTTTAGTACAATCGCTAGTTTATGTTGTAGCGCATTTTCTCGATAGTAAGTTTCTGCGTCAATTAAGTACTCAAGTGCTTGTTCATAGTTACCAATTAACATATGAGTGTGGCCGAGGTTAGTCACTGCACTATAGTTATATTGACCTAAAGCATTTGATATGCGCAAAGAGCTTTCCATATGAGGAATGGCTTCTGCAATTTTCCCTAGCTCAATCAGTGAGCTCGCCAGATTTGATTTAATCACGGACATGTATGCAGAGTCAGGCTTTGCTAAAGCCATTGCTTCACGGCTAAAGCGCACAGAGTTTTCATAGTCACTCAATAGGTTGTAAATAGCACCTAAACCGACCAGCTGTTGAATGGTTCTAGGCAAATTCAATAGATCGTGATTCTTTAGCCCATTAAGCATTGACTCTAAGCCTTCTCTCAATTGTCCCTGACGCGCTTGTGCAGCCCCTAAGAAGTAATAGATATCCGACACTAAAGGCGAAGGGTTATTGGAAATTAAATTCAAAGCTGTTTTTGACAGTTGTTCCGCTTTTTGGTGTTCGCCTGAGTCTAATGCTATTTTGCTCAATAGGTGGTAAGTATTAGCGGCACTCACAACGGGTTTGGCTGATTTAGCCTGAATGGTTTTGGTGCTCTGTTCAATTGAACTAATGATGTCTTTATAGATAGGTTCGGCAGAAGCTCTATGTTTAAACATGGCAGCCAGTTGAGCATCAAAGATTTCCAGTATTTGTTCATCAGTAAACTGTTTGAGCTTAGAGTATGTTTGTCCTAGAACAACCAGCTCTTTATATTGCTTTTCACCGTTTAGCTGTTGTAAACGGGCCTTTAGTTCCTCGAAGTTGAGTCTTTGTGTCGCTTCTGAGGTTAATCCTGCTTGCTGTGTTTGGTTGGGGATTGCATAAATGGAAGAAGTAAGAGCAAAAGACGATAAAAGTAGCAGGCTTTTCAGAAGTTTTTCCATAACAGTAATGCTCTAAGTTCTATCAGTTACCAGTCGCAATATGAACACCTAGATAAGTCCATATCATTTGATAGTGACAACTTAACATATAAGAACAAAATTAATACAGATGTAAAATGCATCACTGCCTATTACTTGATTTAGTTCATAGTTCTAGAACCTTACTTTGCTATGTTCAAGTTGAATGAAGGCAAAGGTTAGGTTATGGGAATTAGCTATTCTCTATTGTCGTACTCAATTCTGTTTTGTTTGATTTGCTCATGATGTTGCTCTGCCCACTGAACCAATTGATACAAAGGCTTTACTATATCGCTTCCCATTTCTGTTAATTCATATTCAACTTTTACAGGTACTTCTGGATACACGGTTCTATTGACGTAACCTTCACGTTCTAAATCTCGCAAAGTTTGCGTTAGCATGCGCTGAGATATGCCGACAATCCTTAATTTTATTGAGTTAAATCGATCCGCACCGTCAACCAATGAAAATAAAATTAGCATTGACCACTTGTCACCTATTTGGGTCACTACATTGCGAATAGGGCAGTTTTCATCGTTGTAAAACATTCTTTTTTCAGTCTTTTTTGTCGCTGTCATTGCTCACTCCTGTTTTGTTTTAGCCTTCATAAGTTACCAAAAAGTGCCCTACGCAGTTTTTAGTACCTAATTGTAATCTAGGTTACTAATAATTACCATGATGCGAAATGGTAACTTTAATAAAACATTAAACGAAAATATCACTGATAAATAGAGAGGTTCTTATGGCAAAAATAATCGCATATTTACTACTAGCACTAGCAAGCATTTCGGTAACGGCGAAAGACCTAGATAGAGTGAAGGTTGACTTGCAGTCGATGCAAAGAGCGCATTGGAGTGAACAAGAATTGAAAAATGCAGAGATCATCGCCGACTTTGTACAAAACTTAATGAATGATCACAATTTCGATTATGTTTTGAAACACTATAACGACAGCGCATACGTTCAGCACAATCGTAATATTCCAGACAAAGTGACAGGCTTGGTTGGTTTTTTAACTGAGTTTGTCGAAGACTACCCAGAGTATAGTTATGATGTAAAACATATATACGTAGATGGTGATCGCGTGATCTTTCATTCCCATGCAACCTTGAAAAAACAAGATAGAGGTAATGATCAGAAGGGCATGAATATTATTGATACTTGGCGTTTGGAAAATGGCCGTATTGTCGAACATTGGGATTCGATTCAAGCACTTGATGGCTTTATGCGTTTTTATGCATTGTTAGCAGGTGGCGATATCCGTAACCAAAACGGCGTGTTTTAAACAATTTAAAAGCTAACCACAGAGATACTTAGATTTAGATTATTTAGTGAATCTTATATTAGATAACCATCTTGTGTTTTCTGTGGTTCAATCTGCTAAAGTTTATATTCGAGGATATAATCATCCATAAAATAACCATTACCAATATCGGCTTTTACTTCGTCGACTTTTTGAAACCCTTGCCTGATGTACCAGTTAATTGAATCGCAGTTATTAATATTAACGGTCAACCATATGGTTTTTAGCCCCAGCTCTTGCGCCTTTTCTTTTGTGTACTCAAACATGGCTTTACCTATTCCAGCACCTCTGGCATTAGTATCGACATAAATTTTAGAGATCATTAATCGACTTTGTTGAGTATCAGGCACAAGCGCTAAATAACCAGACAGTCTTAGCTCATAATTAGCTAAAAAGTATAAATAACCGGCGTTTATTTGTTGTTGAATGGCTCCAGGAGATTGAAATTTTTCTAACATATAGTCTATTTGAGCTTGTTCTATCATGCTCAGGTAATGCTGTTGCCATATATCCTTGGCTAATCGGACGGTTAGGTCAATTTGCTCAGGCGTTGAAACTGCTTCTATTTTTGTCATAGCCATTTGCCTCTTTTTTCTATTTTTTTTACTTTTTGCTACTTTTCTGCCTAAATAAAAGAGTTTATTAGGATAGTAACAAGGATAAGAAATGGAAACCTTAATCTCTGCTGTTTTTACATTTGAGTTTGCGGCTCTGGTGTTATTGCTGGTTTTGCTCAAATCGTCAGTTAAGTTTGTACCGCAAAATCGAGCTTATATCATCGAGCGCTTTGGTAAGTATAACAAATCGATAGAAGCAGGATTAAACTTCATAGTTCCCTTTATTGATACGGTCGCTTACGACCGATCGCTCAAAGAGCAAGCGACAGATGTACCAAGCCAGTCAGCCATCACCAAAGATAATATTTCATTAACCGTTGATGGTGTCCTTTATTTCAGAGTATTAGACCCATACAAAGCCTCTTACGGTGTTGATGATTATATCTTTGCCGTTATCCAATTAGCGCAAACTACTATGCGTAGTGAAATAGGTAAAATGGAATTAGATAAAACTTTTGAAGAAAGGGACAGTCTAAACTCCAACATAGTGACTGCGATCAATGAAGCATCTGCCCCTTGGGGGGTACAAGTTTTAAGGTATGAAATTAAGGACATCGTACCGCCAGCTTCGGTCATGGAAGCGATGGAAAGGCAGATGAAAGCAGAACGTGAAAAGCGCGCAAAAGTATTGGAATCTGAAGGTGACCGCCAAGCGGCAATCAATGTTGCAGAAGGTGAAAAGCAATCTCAAGTGCTGGCTGCAGAAGCAGAAAAAGCCGAACAAATATTAAAAGCCGAAGGTGAAGCGCAAGCTATATTACAAGTTGCAAAAGCACAAGCTGAGGCTCTGGAAATGGTTGGTACTGTGGCAAAGACAACTGAAGGACAAAGTGCTGTGCAGCTGGATTTAGCAACCAGAGCAATTGAGGCTAAACAAGCGATTGCGAAAGAGTCTTCAGTGGTACTTCTACCTGATAGTTCAACCGAAGCTTCATCTGTCGTTGCGCAAGCTATGACTATCATTGATACGCTAAATAGCAAAAAGTAACAGGAGTTCGTTATGTCTTTATTTTCTGATACTGCTCAAGCGTTAATGGCGGCGGGGCTTTTTCTTGCGGTGATTGATTTACTCATTTTTGGCTTTGCGACGCTTTTTCTAACCTTATTCGGTTTGTCTTTGTTAACAACAGGTGGGTTAATCTATTTCTCTATTTTAGACGGCTCAGTCTCTAGTACTTTGATAGCCGTTACTCTATTCACTGCAACTTACGGCGTTTTATTATGGAAGCCTTTGAAGCGCATGCAAGAGCAGCGCAAATCAAACAAAGTCAGCTCTGATTTGACCGGCATGAGTTTTACTCTGCAACAAGACATTTCACCAGACAGCCCGGGTAAATATCATTATTCAGGGATTGATTGGACAGTTAAAACGACTGAAGTGATCACACAAGGAACTGAGGTTGAAGTCATCGACTTACAGGTTGGTATAATGATGGTAAAAACGGCCCAGTAATAACCTTAGTGTTGAGCATTAATAGTGAAAATCAAAAGTTTGGCCGCTGACATCGTTATGCTGAATTTAACTTAGTGCTAGGCTAAATAAAGCGTTTAAGTGGTACGGATTAATTGTTGTTGCAACAGCTGGCTGTTTGGAAAGATCAATTGGCTTTGACTCGGGCTTAACTGCCAGTGCTGTTGTAATGAGGTTGCTAACCAGTCAAACATATTGGAAGTTGGTTTCAAATCTCGATTATCCTGTAGCCGACCATCGTTTAGTCCTGGCCACTGACCAAGTACTTTGCCTCCTTTTACCGCGCCGCCAGTTAAAAATAATGCACTAGCGGTGCCGTGGTCTGTGCCATTGGTTCCGTTTTCCTTAACGGTACGACCAAACTCGGTGGAAATGGCAACTAGACTGTTATGCCATTGTTCGCCTAAATGTTGTTTTAATGCCGCGATACCTTGGTCTAATTCGGATAATTTATTTTTTAACCTCGCAGGTTGCCGATTGTGGGTATCCCAGCCATTAAGTTCCAATACTGCGGTATCAAGGTTTTTATCTGACTTCATTAAATTGCCACAGGCTTGTGTCAGCTCAACAAATTTCCCTTTGCTCTTGTTATTGAACCCCACTGTTTTTCGCTGCTCTAACCCTGCCATTAGATTCTGAGATAGGCTGGGTTCATACTCATACATAGCAAGTACAGAGTGGTATATATCTTGTTCTTTGGTTTTCAGTTTGCTTGGATACCAAGTACTTATATTATTTCCCCCTCGCATACTCAGAGGCAAAGTCTTGGCTATTGCGACACCAGTATTGCCAGCTACTGTTGTTGCTCTAGCTAGCCAACCTGAGTTTAAATCTAACGAACCTGTCCCTGCTTCCATAAAGTCTTGAGCATCGAAGTGCGAGCGCCTTTTATAACCTGTTGATACTGCCGCAATCGGCAACAATTCTTGCTGTTGAAATAGCTTATGCAGTTGCTCCAAAGATGGATGCAATGAATACCCTTGGCTCAATGGCAGCAGGTCTTTTATGATTGTTTTGAGCAGATTGGGTCGATGGCTATGTAAGTCATGATCAAACGAAGGAACAAGTGTATGTAAAGAGTCTAAGCCGCCTCTAAGAACAACCCAAATAAACTTACCTTTGGCCCTAGTACTGGTGTTAGCTAAGGTAGAAAAAGGCGAAGACATAAGCAAAAGCGATGCCCCGCCTAGTGTAAGAAACTCTCTTCTGTTCATAATTTTCTACCTTCTTTGAAACTCTGGGCTCATTAACAGTAAGGTGAGTGCTTGGTGTTTGCTCTCAGCCCTGAGAATACTGTTGCGACTTAGTTCAGTTAAATTCTGACCAAATAGATCCGTAACTAAATTTGGTATTGCTTTGACTTTATGTTGCCAGCTAGTGGCATATTGAGCTGACCAATCGACTCGATTTAACATGCTCGAAGGGGAAAGCCAATTGGCTTCGTCGTCTTCATAGCCAGCAGGAGAGCCTGCGTTAAATGGCAGCTGACCTAATTCATTAAGTGAGTAATATGGGTTTAAGCGTTTCGGCAATTTAACCGCACCTGAGGCTCGTAAACTGGATATAAAAAACTCTCTCGGTGTTTTGAATTTGCTTTGTTTTGTTAGCCAAGCACTTGGGTGATCAATCATGGCGTGCATAACGCTTTTGATATTACCGTTGGAGCTGAGCCAAGCTGCTTGCATACTTTCAATTAAACTCTGCGATGGGCTATCACTGATAAAATGTTTTGCTAATTTTGCGCTTATAAAATAGGCGGTTTCTGGCCGAGATGCTAAGTAGCGTAATATTGCTTCACCTTTTGCTATACCCCGCTGTGAGAAGGGGTTCTGTAAAATAGTTCGTTTGCCAGGTTCGTGAAATTTTTCGTTAAAATGGAAGCCAAACTTATGCTCTTTTGCTGGAGCTAGACTCCAACCCGTAATTGCTTTGGCAAGCTCAATCACATCATTTTGCTGATATCCAGAGCGAACTCCTAAAGTATGCAGTTCAAGGATCTCTCTGGCTAGGTTTTCGTTTATACCGCTTTTGGCTTTGCGTTTACCTACTCTAGAGTTGGGACCAATCGATCTTTCATTATTCAGGTAAAGCAACATAGCCGGATGTTGAGTTACTGCTACTAGCATGTCAGCAAAAGGGCCATATAGATTAGGAGCTATCGCTTCCATTTCTAAGCTCGGTGCTAACCCTTTGAGTACTCGATTATTTGCTGTGATGGAAAAGTGATTTGAGAAGAAATCTAATAAACGCCAATTGATGCCAACATCCTCTACTAAGGCTTCGTCAATAGAGCCTCTCACATAGCTTCGATAAGCCTTGTTGGCCGAGTTTTTCAGTGCTTTTATTTGCTGTTGGAGCTGTTCTTTTTCCCGAGGTGACTGCGTTTTACTTTGCTGCTTTTTCAATCGGCGAAATTGCCACTCTTGTTCTAACACGACCTCGCTAGTACTTATCTGCTGTGGTGGTGAAATACTGGTTAGTTGTTGCTTCAACCAAGCTTGTACAGATAGAGAATTCGGTAAGTTGAAATTGGACTTAGCACCCAAACCAAAACGGGTGAGCGCAATGAACTGTTGTTTATTCATAAGCGTAAAAACACATTAACCATGTTTTAACTTTAGCGTAAAACGAAAAATGATCTTCATCTGTGATAAATCCGTAGTTAAGAGTGCGACCTGATAACAGACAGAAGAACAAAGGTGAAGATCATCTAAGTTATCTTAACGCTATTTGTGTCGTAAATACCACCTTTATTTATTGTTGTGGATCCTAATTCTGTTGTGAGAGTGTTTTAGCAAATTATGAGTGAATCAAAGCAGTTAGCCGTATTTCCCCTCCCTATATTTTTACTGCCACAAGGTAGGACTCGACTGCGTATTTTTGAGCCTAGATACATAAGAATGGTGAAACAAAGCGCTGGTGGAGATGGCTTTGTGTTGAGCTTATTGCAAAGAGAAAATGAACACTCAACGTCAGAATGGGGCGCATGGGTAAAAATTATCGACTTCGAGACTTTGCCCGATGGTATGTTGGGTATTACTGTTGAAGCAAAACACCTAGTATTGCTGTCTGACTTCTACTACGAACAAGACAACTTATTGAATGCAAGCGTTGAAATAAAATCCCATTGGAATGAATCTGATATCAATAGCTACGCCAGCCCCATGTCGTTTAAAGATATTCAAGATACCTACCACGACTTACTTTCACAACAAACACAACTTGCAGAGCTATATCCACAACCTAAATGTGGTAATCTAACTTGGCTAGTTTCAAGATGGTTAGAAGTTTTACCACTGAGCCCAGAAATGAGGAAAAAACTCACGCAAAAGGACAGTTTCGGACTAGCATTAGAAACCGTAGAAACAATTCTATTAGGTAAGTGATCTTATTGGTCGTACCCTACGTAAAAAAATAAAACAGTTACATCAAGGCTGGGTTATGAGAGCGGATATAACGACGACCAAAGTTCACAAAAGTGAACAGGTTAGTTCCAGAAAAATGGCACAGGATACCAATAAAGAGCTGCAGTCATGCATGGCTTTGGTTGCAGATAAACGCTGCAAAAAAAGCTTTGCAGTTGTATTTAAACATTTTGCTTTGAAAGTGAAGTCGTTGGCTAGCAGACAACTAAATAACGAAGCGTTAGCAGCAGAGATAACGCAAGAGACGATGAGCCAAGTATGGCGTAAAGCTCACCTTTATCACCCTGATAAAGGCGCGGTTTCTACTTGGGTTTATACCATAGCAAGAAACCAATGTTTCGATTTGCTGCGCAAAGCGCAAACCAATTCAGAAATAAATATAGCGGAAGACATTTGGCCTATGCTCGAGCAAAGCGTAGCGGAAGCACAAGTGTTTGCCGACCACCTTTCCGATAAACGTTTAATCAAATGTATTGATACTCTGCCTGATAAGCAAAAACAAGTAGTCAGAGGGGTATTTTTCCAAGAACTATCGCAAGAGCAATTAGCACGGCAACTACAGATCCCGTTGGGGACGGTGAAATCCAGATTACGGTTAGCTTTGGTGAAACTGAAACAAGAATTAGGAGAGCAACATGATTAAACATCACCCAAGTGAAGACATACTTGCTCAATTTGTTTCTGGCGAATTACCTGCAGCTGTTAGTGTTGCTGTCTCTATCCATGTTGAGATGTGCACTTGCTGTCAGAAAAAAGTGGCAAAATATACCGAGCAAGTGGCGGCATTGAGCTTAGTTGAAACAGCAAATGAAGATACTCATTTAGAGTTTGATCTGGACGATATGTTTGCGCAAATAACCCAAGATGAAAGTTTAGAAAGTGTGCCTGCAAAAGTCTCTGCCACACTACGTTGGGCCGACAAGCAAATCGTTGCGCCAACAGCACTTCAACAACTAGAGTTTAGCGACTGGGCAGGCTTAGGTAAGGTTAATCGCAGCCGTGTGAAACTAGATGATGACAGTAACAGAAGTAGTTTGCTACATATTGAAGCTGGTGGACAGATCCCAGAACATACCCATACAGGTCAAGAGCTTACCGTTTTATTAGAGGGAAGTTTTAAAGATGAGATGGGCGAATACCACAGAGGCGACTTTATTTGGTTAAACGCCGACCACAAACACCAGCCTGTCAGTGAAGAAGGTTGTTTGTGTTATGCCGTAGTGACCAATCCATTACATTTTACGGAAGGCTTTAGTCGCTTATTAAATCCAATCGGTAAATTAATTTACTAGGAGAGACAACCTATGGAAGAGATCAAAATTGGCATTAGCGCTTGTTTGACTGGACAGCAAGTTCGTTTCGATAAAAGTCATAAGCGTTCAAATTTCTGTATGGACGAGTTATCACAATTTGTAAGTTTCGTACCATATTGCCCAGAAGTGGCTGTTGGTTTGCCTGTACCTAGACCAACAGTACGTCAGATCAAAAAAGATGATGTTATTCATGTGTCACGACCTGATGGCTCTATGGAAGTATCTGAATCATTAAAAGAGTTTGGCGAACAAATCGCACAACAATCAGACTCATTATCTGGTTTTATCTTTTGTGCTAAAAGCCCAAGCTGTGGCATGGAAAGAGTGAAAGTTTATTCAGAAGAGGGGCATTTGTTGAATAACGATGGGGTAGGTGTATTTGCCGAGCAGATCATGAAGCACAACCCATTATTGCCTTGTGAAGAAAACGGTCGCTTAAACGATGCGTTAATTAGAGAAAACTTTGTCACTCGTGTATTAGTGTACAAACAATGGCAGAACTTGGCAGAATCTGGTGTCACAAAGCATAAGCTATGTCAGTTCCACGCCAAACATAAGTACTTACTAATGGCGCATCACCCAGTTGTGTATAAAGAATTAGGTCGTTACCTAGCACAAAGTGAAGAAGCGATTGAGTTATTGGCTGATGGTTATATTGCTGGCTTAATGAAAGGTTTACAGAAGAAAGCGACTCGTAAAACTCATTGCAATACGCTGCAGCACTTATTGGGTTACTTCAAAAAAGAGCTAAGTAAAGAACAAAAGCAAGAAATGATTGAACAAATAGAGGGATATCGTAAGGGGTTATTGCCGCTGCTTGCGCCACTGACTTTGTTGAAACATTATTTACGCGAATTCCCAAAACCTTATTTACAAGGTCAAAGTTACTTTGACCCGTACCCTGCGGAGCTAAGACTTAGGTATGGATATTAATGGCAAACGTGCTTTTATGGTTTAGAAACGACCTAAGGCTGGATGATAATCCAGCCTTAGACAGAGCCTTAGCTTTTGGCTGCAAAAAAGCTATCTTCATCAAAACACCACAACAGTGGTTGTCTCATCATATGGCAAAGGTAAAAATAGATTTTATTGAGCGCCATTTAAACCTGTTAGCTTACCAACTTCAACATTTAGGCATTGAACTAGAAATTGTTGAACTTGCCGATTACCAAGAACAAATTGCGTATTTAGTTCAGCGTTGCCAGCAACAAAAAGTATCAACGGTTTTTGCCAATAATGAACTTGAACTGAATGAACAGTTAAGAGATGAGCAAATTATACAAGCAGGTGTTAATTTAACATTAACCCAAGCCGATACCATTTTGCCTTGGGGTCAAGTGACCAATCAGCAAGGTTATATGTATAAGGTTTTCACTCCTTATAAAAAAGCATGGCTGCAACAAATACGCACACATGCTTGGCCTTTGTTAGAAGCTCTACCAGAAATAGCCGTGTATGAAGAGGCTGAACAAAGTGGGTTATCAAAAGACTGGCCGCTTGCTGACCAGTATCTAGCTCAAGTCTGGCCCACTTTTTTACATGAGCATATTCATAACTATCATGAACTAAGAGATCTTCCTTTTGACGACAAAACTTCCCGATTGTCGCCTTATCTAGCAATTGGTGCCATAAGCGTTAGGACATTGTGCAAACAAGTATTGCACTTGTATCCGGAAGTTATAGAACAAAAAGATACAGGGGTGAGTGTTTGGTTGTCTGAGATAGTTTGGCGTGAATTCTATCGCAACCTTCTTTTTTGCTACCCGAACTTAATCAAGGGCTATTGCTTTATTGAAAAATATCAAGCTTTGCAGTGGCCAGAGTCGGGCAAACACTTCGAACTTTGGAGTCAAGGCAAAACAGGTTTTCCAATTATTGATGCCGCGATGAGACAGTTAAATGAAACTGGCTGGATGCACAACCGCCTTCGCATGATAGTAGCGAGCTTTTTAACCAAAAACCTATTAGTTAACTGGCGTCAAGGCGAAGATTATTTCATGCAGCGGTTAATTGATGGCGACTTTGCCGCCAACAATGGTGGTTGGCAATGGTCTGCAAGTACAGGCTGTGATGCACAACCTTACTTCAGAGTATTTAACCCAGTTAGCCAAAGTAAAAAGTTTGATCCCCACGGTCACTTTATCCGTAAGTACTTACCAGAATTGAAAAATGTGCCAGATAAGCACATTCATGAGCCGCAAATTTATCTTGCTGCTACCGGACAAAGTGATAAGTATTGGCCTGCGATAGTTGATTTAAAACTAACCCGTCAACAAGCCATTGCATTTTATGGGATCGACAATGAACAAAGCGCAACTGCCTGATTGGCTACAAACCTTTATTCATCATTATGAATTGCTGTCAGTTGATAACTTGGAACTGATCAGAAAGATCTATCACCAGGACGTTGAGTTTCAAGACCCTGCACATACTCTCAATGGGCTAGACAAGCTAGAAGCTTACTTTGAATCCTTATACACCAACTTAAGCACTTGTACTTTCGTCATTAATAAAGTGTTGGTTGATGGTGATGAGGCTGCGGTTTATTGGCAGATGAAGTTTAATCATCCTAAATTAAGTAGTGGCAAACTTATCGCGGTAGAAGGAACCAGCTTACTTCGTGGTACAGCTGGCAAAGTGGTAGCCCATAGAGATTATGTTGATTTTGGCGCTATGCTGTACGAACATATTCCTGTTTTAGGTAAAGCGGTTAGGTTCGTCAAAAATAGACTGAGTAATTAACATGTCGGTATTAATTACTGGTGCTTCATCGGGGATTGGTCTAAGCATTGCTCAGCATTATGCAAAGAGTGGCCAACAGGTAATTGCCTGTGGTCGTAACCAAGAAAAACTCGATAATGCTTTTCAAGGCCAGCAACAGGTAACAACCTTGAGTTTTGACGTTAGCCAAAAAGATCAAGTATTGGCTTGTGCAAAGCAAGTAGAGCAGCTTGAGTTATTAATTTTAAATGCGGGTGACTGTGAATACTTCGAACAAGTTATTCCATTTGATAGCGACAAGTTTGAACGTATTATTCAAGTTAACTTACTCAGCATGGGCTATTGCTTAGAAGCTTTTTTAGACAAGCTACTGCCCGGCGGTCAATTAGTTATCGTTAGTTCAAGTGCAGTATTAGTACCTTTTCCAAAAGCTCAAGCTTATGGTGCGTCAAAAGCTGCTTGCAGCTATTTAGCTAGATCATTAAGTGTCGATTTAGCCGAACAACTTATTGATGTTACCTTGGTTGAACCTGGTTTTGTCAAAACACCACTTACCGACAAAAACACATTTGATATGCCGTTTTTAGTATCTGCTGACAAAGCCACAAACATAATTACAAAGGGAATTGCCAAAAGAAAGTCTCTTATTCGCTTCCCTAACTCACTGATGCTACTGTTACATATATTAGCATTATTACCCCTTAGTCTGCTGGCTAAAGTATTGAATAGGAAATAAAAATATGAAGAAGGTTGCCGTTATTGGCTCAGGCGTATCAGGGCTAGTAAGTGCCTACCTAATTAGCCAAAAGCACGAAGTTACCTTGTTTGAAAAAGACAGTAGGCTTGGCGGACATACCGCAACTGTTGGTGTAACTGTCGATGGTCAAGACTACGCAATTGATACTGGCTTTATTGTTTTTAATGATCGAACTTATCCAAACTTCTTAAAGTTGCTAGAGCAAATAGGCATTGATAAACAGCCAACTGAAATGAGCTTTAGTGTGCAAAATAAGCTAACAGGTTTGGAATACAATGGTCACGATTTAAATACGCTGTTTTCGCAAAGATCAAATTTACTAAATCCAAAGTTCTGGAAGTTAATTTTTGAGATCGTCCGCTTTAATAAACTGTCAAAACAATATTACCAAGAGAAGGACTTCTCAGGTAACGAAACGTTAGGCGAGTTTTTAGATAAGAATGGCTTTTCTGAATATTTTAGTCAGCATTATATTCTACCAATGACAGCCGCCATTTGGTCGACAAGTTTAAGCCAAGCTAGAGCCTTTCCTTTGGCGTTTTTTGTCCAGTTTTTCTATCACCATGGCTTATTAAATATTACCGATAGACCGCAGTGGTATGTGATCCCTGGTGGCTCTAGAAATTACATCGAAAAACTAACGCCAAGGTTTGAAGATAAGATCCAATTAAATGCCGACATCGGTAAAGTGATAAGAACGGAACAAGGTGTTACCTTACAGTTTGCCGACGGTTCAGAACAAGTATTCGATGATGTTGTATTGGCTTGCCACTCGGACCAAGCGTTAGCGCTTTTGGCTGAACCAAGTGAGCTTGAGCAAGAAATATTAGGCCAAATGCCTTATAGCGACAATGAAGTCGTACTGCACTTAGATGAAAATATGTTGCCAAGTAAACGTTTGAGCTGGGCAAGCTGGAACTACCAATTGACTGGCGATACAGAAAAGCCGGCCGCGGTAACTTACGATATGAATATTCTAATGGGGTTAGATTCCCCACATACCTTTTGTGTCACGTTAAATCAAAGCGAACAAATTAACCCAGACAAGATCTTAGCCAAGTTCAATTACCATCACCCTGTTATTTCGCCTGAAAGTTATAAAGCGCAAAAAAGACGAGCGGAGATTTGTGGTCATAGCGGTATTCATTTTGCTGGCGCTTATTGGTACCAAGGTTTCCATGAAGACGGGGTGCGTAGTGCGATAGATGTTGCTCAGAGGTTTGGTGTCTCGCTATGAGCCAGTTCAGCAGTGCAATATACCGAGGTAAAGTAAATCATCGGCGTTTCTCACCGAAGAAGCACAGCTTTGCTTACTCATATTGTATGTGGTTATTAGATGTTGATGAGTTATCTCAAGTCTCTTCAAAGTTCACTTTAGTGGGACAAAATCGTCTTAGTCCGATTCGAATTTGCTTATCGGATCATATTGCTGGAGTGACTGATCCCGCTCAATTTAAGCAACGTATAAAGCAAAAAGTGCTTGAGTTAGGTGGCACTTGGCAAGGTGAAAAGCTACTTATGATGACCCAAGCTAGGGTCTTTGGCTTGTATTTCAGTCCAGTTAACTTTCACTTTTGCTATGACGGTGAGCACTGTCGCTACATGCTAGCTGAGGTATCAAATACTCCTTGGGGTGAAAAGCATTGGTATCTTGTTGATTTAGAAAACGCAGAAACAGAAAAAGACTTTCACGTTTCGCCGTTTATGCCAATTGAGCAAAAGTACCAATGGCGAGTGAAGCTACCAAACGAAGGCTTTCTCGCTCATATCGAGAACTGGCAAGAGCATAAAGTGTTTGATGCAACTTTGAAATTGGATCGTGTCGCATTATCAACTTCAAGCTTGATTAGCGTTTTGATGCGTTTTCCTGTGATAGCAATGAGCACCGTGGGCGCTATTTATTGGCAAGCTGCAAAGATGTTTGCCAAAGGGTTTAAATTTTATTCTTATCAAAAAAGATCGAGGTAAAGATGGAACAGATCAGTCAAGTGGCACTGGCAGAAAAGTCGCTCAGTTGGTGGCAAAACAAATGTCGTAATATTCTCGTTCGTTATCTGCAACAGTTTACTCAAGGCTATTTACACTTCAAAGATGCCTATGGCGAAATGCATTTTGGCGATGCGGATTCAGATCTGAGCGCGGATTTACATATCCATTCTAATGACTTCTATACCAAAGTGGTTAGAGGCGGTGGTATTGCTTTTGCTGAGAGCTTTTTTGAACAACAATGGACCTCGACAGATTTAGTTGCTTTACTTCGTCTGTTTGCCAGAAATCAAAGTCAAAGCGATGCATTGGAGCAATTTACCGGCTTTATAACCAAAGCAAAAAATAAGTTATTCCACGCAGGCAACAAGAACACCAAGGCACAAGCGAAAAAGAATATATTAAGCCACTATGACCTAGGTAATGAGCTTTACACTGAGTTCCTTGATACTGAAATGGTTTACTCAGCAGCCGTGTTTAATGACCACAACGAGAGCTTAGAGCAGGCTCAACTCAATAAGTTTGCTGCTATCTGTGATGCTTTAGAGTTGAGTCCGGATGATCATCTTATTGAAATTGGAACAGGTTGGGGCGGTTTAGCTATTTATGCGGCTAGTCAGTATGGCTGTAAGGTTACTACTACGACTATCTCAGAAAACCAACATGATCATGCCAAAGCTAGGATTGAGCAGTTAGGTTTGTCTGAGCAAATCACTTTACTTAAGAAAGACTACCGCTTGCTGAGCGGAAAATACGACAAATTAGTTTCAGTAGAAATGATAGAAGCGGTTGGCAAAGAGTTCTTCCACCAATTTTTCCAAAAATGTGAAAGCTTGGTAAAAGCCGATGGCAAAATGCTGATCCAAGCCATTACCATTGCTGATCAAAGGTATAAAAGTTACAGCAGCAATGTCGACTTTATCCAAAGATACATTTTCCCAGGCGGCTGTTTGCCTTCAATTACAGAGTTACAGCTTAACTTAACTAAGCATACTAGCATGGTGACGCAATCCATTAGGGACATAGGCTTAGACTACGCATTGACGTTGCAGCATTGGACCCAGCGTTTTTTAAAGAACTGGCAGAAAATACACCAACACGGCTATGATGAACGGTTCAAACGTTTGTGGTTATATTATTTTGCTTACTGCGAAGCTGGTTTTTTAGAGAAAAAAGTAAGCACTGTTCACCTATTGGCGCAGAAAGCTTAGGATAAATCTAATGCGACATAAAGGTTGCTAATTTACTGTGAACAGGTTGTTTATCTGGTATAAGTTAAACAATCCGTTCACTTTTTGGTAAATTTGAGAAGACCTTATGTCAAATCCAACAACCAACACCAACTCGTTCGACCCAGAACAATTGTTCGATCAAGAAATTGACCAAGTCAATAAGTACTATGAGCTTATTGTCGACTTCTTTGCCAACTACAGCTTCCAATTAGTCGGGGCTTTTATCATCTTCATTATTGGCTATGTTATTGCTGGAAAAGTTGCCAATGTCGTACTTAAAGTATGTGAAAAAAATAAATTAGATATAACGCTAAGTCAGTTTTTATCTAGTACCACCAAAATGATCCTAGTGATAATGGTATTAGTCGTCGCGCTCGGCAAGTTAGGGGTAAGCGTTACTCCATTTATTGCGGCAATAGGTGCGGCATCTCTTGGTGCTGGTTTGGCGTTGCAAGGTCTGCTTGCAAACTATGCATCAGGTTTCAACATCATCATGTTACGCCCGTTTGTGGTTGGCGATACCATTACTGTGCAAGGAGTAACTGGGGTAGTGGACCAAGTACTGCTGGCTTACACCATAGTTAGGGATGAAAATGATGTCGAAATAATGATCCCTAACAAGCACATAGTTGGTGAAATATTACATAACTCAAAACAAGATTCGATGATCACAGTTACCGTTGGTATTGACTACAAACACAACCCTAACGATGTTGTTAATTTGATCTCAAAAGGGCTCTCTGGCATGCCATTTGTCAGCAAAGAAAAACAGCCTATCGTGGGCATTGATGAATTTGCGGATAGCTCTATTAATATTGCCATTCGCTTTTGGACGCCAACAACACAAATGTATCAATCAAAATATGCGGCGAATAAGGCGATTTTTGATTTGCTGCAAAAGAACCAAATTACTATTCCTTACCCACAACGAGAAATTAAAGTTATCTCAGCAAGTTAATCACAGTCTAACGAGTCGTTTAGCCAACGCTTCGCTTGTTTAATCGACTCAAAAAACTGGTGTTTTACTCCTGCGGTTTGGTAAATTTTATGCATTTGCTGGGTGATCAAGCTTTTCCCCTCAATATCAATCAGCACGACAGCGCAGTTTTTTAAGCCGCGCTTTTTTCGATTAACTAAAGTGTCAATTAATACTGCTTCAGCTTCAGGAGTGAATAAGCTTAAGTGGCGAAGTGTTATTATTTGGTCCCAACTGTTTGCTTCTAACTTTTCAATACACACCTCAATTGCAGATTGATAGTGTTTAGTTAGCTCTTCATTGAATGGACCTGTTGCATCAACAAGTAAACATCTTCCCTCAACTTTTACTTCAAATATACCGTGCTCTGCAAAGTGCATGTTAGCTGCCATCAATTCTTTATGGCTTGCAGCTTAACTGCGAATGCTTAAATGGCAAAACAGAAAAAATCAAACCATTGATTTATAACAAAAGGGAGCAAGCAAATTAGTAGGTGAAGATAGAAAAGTAAGTTGCAAAGAGGAAACTAGGATAACAACTAAACACTGCTTTGCTGATAAAACAAAGCAGTGCTTTTTTATATCTATAAAGCATCCCCAGCAATTAAGTATATAAGTGCTGGGGACTGGGGACTTCTTACTTTAGAGGATAGTGCTAAATTACATTTGTGATTGTAAGTAATTTGGTAAACCAATTGTCTTGATGAGTCTTAACTGTTGCTCTAACCAGAATGCGTGGTCAGACTCAGTATCATCAATTAGAACTTGTAACATGTTACGTGTTACATAATCTTTTTCTTGTTCACACAATGCCATTGCGTCTTTAAGAGCTGCATCTACTGCTAGCTCTACACGAAGATCACTTTCAAGCATCTCTGGCACTGTGCTACCGATATGCAAACCATCACGGTTAACCATGTTTGGTGTGCCTTCTAGGAATAAGATACGCTCGATTAACTGTGAAGCATGGCCTTTTTCATCGTCAAACTCATGATCAATACGCTCATAAAGTTTACTGAAGCCCCAATCTTCGTACATACGAGAGTGAATAAAGTATTGGTCCATAGCCGCAAGTTCAAATGCAAGCAGGCCGTTTAACGCGTCGATAATTTTTTGATTGCCTTTCATTTTCGTTACCTATTACAGTTGTGCTTGTAGATATTTTTCAATACCCATGTTTTCAATTTGATAGTCTTGAGTTTCTAACCAATCTAGGTGTTCTTCTTCACCTTCTAAGATCTCTGTTAGCAATTCACGACTTACGTAATCTTGCTCTTTTTCACAAAGCTCAATTGCTTCTTTTAGTTGTGGGATCTGCTTTAACTGGAAACCAGTATCGCATTTCAGCATTTCTTCGGTTTGTTCACCAATAGACAATGCGCCAAGCTTTTGTAGATTAGGTAACCCTTCTAAAAACAGAATGCGTTCAATCAATTTATCCGCTTGTTTCATATCTAAAATGGATTTTTTATAACACTTGCTATTAAGTTCTGAGAAACCCCAGTTTTTATACATACGAGCATGTAAAAAATATTGGTTAATTGATGTTAGTTCAGTCGTTAGTACATCATTTAACGCTGCAATAATTGATGCGTTGCTTTTCATCGCAGTCACTCCAGTTTTAAGTATGAACACATTATAGACAGTAAAATTTAAAAATCAAAAAAATATTAATAAAAACAATAACTTAATAATGATAATTGTTTTTAATAAGATTAGCATATGCAACAAATTTTGAGACATCAAAGAACTGATAATTATTAACAATTAAAGGCAAAGTCGATCAACCTATGGTTACCAGATCGCCACGCGTAGAATTGTTACTATAAGTTGCAAATGGTCAAATAAGCGAAACTTGTTGGCACAAGCTAAATAGTCAATATAAATGGAATGAGATAAATAAAAGCTGAAGAAACTATAAAAATAAGAGGTTAGCAACAGTTTTGAATTGGTGTTAGTAGGGTTGAAGCCGGCTGAACAAACGAAATTGAAGCGAACGAGATTACTTGCTCGGACTTAGATAATGATGAAAGTAAATAAAAATTTAAGGACGGTTTGGCTGACTAACTAAGATTAACCTACGTCTTTGAAAAGAGACTCGTCAATAATAGTGTTATCAATAATAGCTTGAGCTGTTTTTGTGCAAGTACCACACTGGGATCCCAAAGAAACGTGTTCTTTAAGCTCTCTCATAGAGCCAACACCTTCTTCTCTAACTAAGTTTTTAATATCCTTATCTGTAATGCCGTGGCAAAGACAAACGTACATAAAACACCTCAAATGATAACGGTAGTGATAATAGTTCTCATTAGATTTCAATGCAAGCGGAAATTGTCTATTTTTTAATTTAATTGGCAAATTCGATAATCGTAATCGAAATTTCATATTTATTTACACTTGGTTTAATCAATTTGGTCTATATATAATTCACAGCGAAAACAAATTTAGGGAAGCGATTCCCGTTTCATTAATAATTGGAGAATAAACATGGGCGTATTAGTTGGCCGTCAGGCACCAGACTTTACTGCAGCAGCTGTACTAGGTAACGGCGAGATCGTTGACACTTATAACTTCGCAGAAGCAACAAAAGGTAAAAAAGCTGTAGTATTCTTTTACCCGCTTGACTTCACTTTTGTATGTCCTTCTGAACTAATCGCTTTTGACAAGCGTTTAGCTGAATTCGAAAAGCGTGGCGTTGAAGTAATCGGTGTTTCTATCGACTCACAATTCAGCCACAACGCATGGCGTAAAACTGCTGTTGAGAACGGCGGTATCGGTGAAGTAGGTTATACGCTAGTAGCTGACGTTAAGCACGACATCTGTCAAGCATACGACGTTGAGCACCCAGAAGCTGGTGTTGCTTTCCGTGCATCTTTCCTAATCGACGAAGACGGTCTTGTACGTCACCAAGTTGTTAACGACCTACCTCTAGGCCGTAACATCGACGAAATGTTACGTATGGTTGACGCATTAAACTTCCACCAAGAGCACGGCGAAGTATGCCCAGCTGGTTGGGAAGAAGGTAAAAAAGGTATGGACGCTTCTCCAGAAGGCGTAGCTGCTTACTTATCTGAAAACGCTGAAGGCCTATAATTAATTAGTCCTTTATCGTTTTGACAGAGCCCTCTTTATGAGGGCTTTTGCTTTCAGGGATGAAAGTATGCCGAAGCCACATGGATGTGAAAGTCTTCGGTGGCATGACAGTGCAAAGCTCTCAAGAAGCAAAATAACATGCTCTAGAGTTTTGTACGCTACCTATACTTATCTTTTCATCTGCTTCATATCAGCTTACTATCATCCATCTCTTTCGTTTTAGAGGCTGCGATGAAAGTCAAACTTATACTTGTTATCTCATTATTAATATTAACTCCCTTTGTAGCTAAGGCTGACATTCGTGCAACCGCATTAGAGCTTTTTGATACGTTTAAACAAAGAAAAGACTTTGAGCGCTTTTTAACCTTCTACGATAAAAACGTTCAATTTGAAGATGTGTTTTATAAAGTTAAACTGATAAATAAAGCACAATTTCGTGATTTTTATGATTGGCAAAAAGGTGACTTTGACAGATTGAGTAACCAATACATATTACAGTTAGATACGCTCGCAGTAGATGGTAATAGCGCTGTAGCACAAGGTACTTTTTTGCCATTTAAGTTCAATACAAAAAAAATGGGGCCGTGGGACTTTATAATTTGGTTAGAGTTTAATGAGCAAGGTAAAGTGATTAGCCAACGAGATTGGATCAATTACTCTCAAAACGAAGCACAGTGAGGAAATAACAAATGACAGAACGTTGTTCTTGGTGTGGCGACGACCCACAATATGTTGAATATCATGACAAAGTTTGGGGGCGTCCGGTGTACGATGCCAAAGTGTTATTTGAAAAGTTATGCTTAGATGGGCAGCAGGCGGGATTGAGCTGGATAACGATATTACGTAAACAAGCGAACTACGAACAAGCATTTGCTAACTTTGAACCTAGCATAGTTGCACAATTTGATGAGTCAAAAGTAGAAGAGTTAATGCAAAACAAAGGCATTGTTAGAAATCGTCTTAAGGTCAATGCAATAATTAAAAATGCGCAAGCGTTTTTAAAATATGAACAAGAGCACGGTGATGGATCGTTTGCTGAATTTTTATGGAACTTTGTTGGTGGTCAGCCTATTCAGAATAAGTGGCAAAGTATGGCCGAAGTGCCTGCTGAAACTGATGAGTCAAAAGCCATGTCAAAAGCATTAAAAAAGCTGGGGTTTAGTTTTGTTGGGCCAACAATTTGTTATGCCTTTATGCAAGCGGTTGGCATGGTTAACGATCATCTAGTAAAATGCCCTGCCTACAAACAATGCCAAACGTAAGCGAAGTTTATTTGTGACCAACCTGTTAACTGCTGACACTTCTGTTAGTCAATGTTTTGCCCCTGACGGAAAGTTAGCGCAAGCCATACCTGGATTCAAAGCGAGAAAGCCGCAGCTTGATATGGCGTCGGCGGTAGCAGGCGCAATTAAAGACAAAGCTCAGCTGGTAGTCGAAGCTGGAACAGGCACGGGTAAGACATTTGCGTATTTAGCGCCTGCTTTATTAGCAAATAAAAAAGTTATCGTTTCTACTGGAACAAAGGCATTACAAGAACAGCTGTATCACCGTGATTTACCTTTGGTAAAAAAAGCCCTTAGGCCAAGACTTAAAACTGCACTGTTAAAAGGCCGAAGCAATTATTTATGCTTGTATCGGTTAGAAGTTAATGGCGAACACCCGCCATTTGATGACGATGAATTTGTCTCAGATCTTGCCAAAGTTCGTCGCTGGAAGTCTGAAACCGATGATGGCGATATAGGCGCGCTTACCACAATAGAAGAAAACAGTCGTGTTTTACCTTTCGTTACCAGTACAGTCGATAATTGCTTGGCAAAAGATTGCCCGAATATTGGTGATTGCCATGTAGTTAATGCGAGAAAGCGTGCTCTAGACGCGGACTTGGTTGTGGTGAATCACCATTTATTTTTCGCTGATATGGCATTAAAAGACACTGGCTTTGGCGAACTTATTCCTGAAACCCAAGTGCTGGTTTTCGATGAGGCGCACCAAATTCCAGACATTGCCGCTGAATATTTTGGTGAACACTTTTCTTCACGCCAAGTTTTTGAGCTATGCAAAGACATTCAAGCCGAATACGCCAGCCAGTTGCGAGATTTACCTCAGTTAAATAAAGCGGCAATGAATCTAGAAAAGAATATTTTAGATATGCGTTTGGGGTTTGCCATCGATCCAGAACGTGGAAACTGGCGTGACAAGGCTAAGTCGTCAGTGATCCAAGAACACATTGGTTTCGTTTTAAAAGCCTTTGAGTTTTTGTATGACGTTTGTAAGTTAGCGGTATCACGAACAGAGTCTATTGATAATTGCTTTGAACGTTTGGTTCAACTCAGAGGTAAGTTTGATAAAGTTTGCCAAACCCAAGAACAGGGTTATAGCTATTGGTTTGATACGACCAAGCGCCATTTTTCATTGCACCTTACGCCTTTGTCTATTGCTGACAAGTTTGGCGAGATTGTAGAAGAGTCAGACTCAGCATGGATTTTTACCTCTGCAACCGTATCTGTAGATGATAAATTTGAGCATTACACTGGTCAGTTAGGTTTGCCCGAAGCTCGAACACAAATTTTAGGTAGTCCATTTGATTATCAAAAGCAGGCTATGTTCTGCGTACCTCGTTATTTTCCTGAGCCAAATGACAAACAAGCGGTAAAAGCACTAGCTGACTTAACTAAAGAGTTGGTTATCGCAAGTAAAGGTCGAGCGTTTGTTTTATTCACTAGTCACAGGGTAATGAACTTGGTGGCTGAAATACTAGAAGATGAGCTTAATATGCCGCTTTTAGTTCAAGGCACAACGAGTAAACGCTTGTTGTTAGAACAGTTTAGATTAGCAAAAAATGCAGTTTTACTTGGTACAGGCTCTTTCTGGGAAGGGGTAGATGTTCGAGGCGATACCTTAAGTTTGGTTATTATAGATAAATTGCCGTTCGCATCGCCAGACGACCCTTTACTACAAGCTCGAATTGAAGACTGCAAGCTCAAGGGGTTAGACCCATTTTCTCAGGTGCAAATTCCACAAGCGGTGATAACTTTAAAGCAAGGGGTTGGTCGCTTAATTCGTGATGTAACAGACCAAGGTGCTTTGGTTATCTGTGATCCAAGGTTAGTAAGTCGTAACTATGGTGAAGTGTTTTTGCGCAGTTTACCGAATATGAAACGCACTAGAGATACCGATTTAGTTAAACAATTTTTAAAGAAACTTTAGTAAACAAATACGATGAAAATATTAGCAATCGATGCAGCAACTGAAGCATGTTCAGTTGCACTAAAAATAGATGACCAAGTCATCAGTAGGTTTGAAATCGCACCACAACAACACTCGCAAAAATTGTTGCCGTTTGTTGACGAAGTATTGTCTGAAGCTGGAATAAAACTGGGTCAGCTAGATGCCATTGCTTATGGCCAAGGGCCAGGCAGTTTCACTGGTGTAAGAATTGGTGTATCGGTAACGCAAGGTTTAGCTTTCGGTGCTGACTTACCTGTAGTTGGTATTTCAAATTTAGCCATTATGGCGCAACAAGCTATTGCTCAACATGGCTCTAAGCAGGTTGTTGCGGCAATAGATGCAAGAATGTCAGAAGTTTATTTTGCCGTTTACGAAAACATCAATGGCTTGGCAAGTTTAGCGTCACAAGAAATTGTAAAAAAGCCAGAGTTATTAGAAGCTGCTGATAATTTAAACACCGCGACTGCAGTTGGCACGGGGTGGCAGACTTACGCAGAAATTCTGCAGGATAAATTTGGTTGTCAAAGTTCAGAAATACTGTTGCCGAATGCCGAGTTTATGTTGCCACTGGCACAAGCTGAGTTAGCCGCAGGTAAGGGACAAAGCGCAGAATTTGCCCAACCCAATTACGTTCGAGATGAAGTAAGTTGGCAAAAATTACCGGGTAGATAGCGGAACTTTTTCTTTAGTTGCTAATCAAATTCGAAAACAAGCATTGTATCGAGCGTAAGCTTTATATAATCTTCTGGCAAAGGCATATTTTCGAAAACGATGATAATTTAATATGGCACTTAGAGATCCTGATAAAACAAGAAGCAAGATACTTGATGTTGCTGCTGCCAACTTTCACGAGAAAGGATTTCAAGGCACCAGTCTATCGGATATCTTGCAACAGGCTGGTATTTCTAAGGGCGCTTTGTACCACCACTTCACCAACAAACAAGAATTGTTATATGCCGTATTCGACGAAGTTTATGAGCAAAAGTTTCTAAGTCGTTGGCTACATACCCTCCACACTCAAGACCCCATCGAAGCAATAGCGCAAACCGTTGAAAATATTTCAAATGAAGGCTCAGATGAAGAAATGTGTTTGGGTTGTCCGGTACATAATGTTGCAGCTGAGCTCGCCTCAAACGATGAGAACATTCGGGCTCGAGTAGAAGGCCTTTACACTAAAATTCAAGATATCGTCGCCCAAGGTGTTGAGTTAGCCATTGATAGAAAACTTGTCGCCGACTCGACTAATGGCAAGCAAGTTGCTTTGTTTTTCATGTGCTGTTTCAATGGTATTCCACAAATGGTGAAAAGTTGCCAAGACAGAGAAATATTTATTCAACTGACCTCTGCACTTGCTGATTACGTAAGACGTTTAAAAATAGTGCCATGTATTAAATAAGGTGTGGTAAGGAGCTTATTGTGAGATTGTTAAGTATTGTTTGTTTTGTCGTTTTATTGTCCGCTTGTGCGAGTTATCCGGATTCAGTTAATGTGCCTGAAGGTACGCAATTAACTGAGTTCTTAGAAGAGAATAAGGCTGATGTGAATAACGTTGGCAGCTTGGCTCGTTGGAGCGGGGTTATTGCCGATGTCAAAAATGGCAAAAAACAAACGACATTAGATATTTTGTATTACCCTTCGCAAAACAATGGTCGACCAAAAACGTCTGGCGAACCGTTAGGGCGCTATAGAGCAAAAATTGATAAGTTTTTAGATCCTGAGATTTATAAAAAAGGAAAATCTGTAACGGCCCTTGGCCCATTACAGCAAAAAGAAACTGGAAAAATTGGCGAATATGAATACGAGTATCCAACGATTGGACAAGCAAAAGTATTTTTATGGCCAAAATTACAAGAGCCAGCCAGAGTGGAGTTTTACTATGGCTGGCACGGATACCACCCAAGGTGGTACTGGTATAACGGAAGCCGCCATGTCTATATTGTAGGTCAAGGGAATAATAAAGTTCCTACAGCAAAAGCAAAAAATAATCATAATAAAAATTGAGCACAGAGTGCCTAAAACTAAGCTGAGAACTATACTTCTCGGCAGAGTTGTTAACTAGAAACGCACTCTAAAGCAATGTAGGTAGCAGTTTTATGAACAAACTAGTTTTAACACTAGCGACAATCTTGTCGACGGTAACCGTATTTGATGTTGCAGCTAGTGATCTTGACCAGATCCTTGCGGGAGAACATAGATCAGAAAAAAATACATC
>CBDAVN010000038.1:0-98787 GCA_965200905.1 Psychrosphaera sp. | reverse complement strand
GTTATATGCTTTTTCGCCCCATGATGTCAGCATGCCATCAACGAAAATTAACGGAGTACATTCATCTTTTGTTGTTTCACCGTCTGAGTGTTTATGACGTGTGCGGTAAAATAGAACTTGATATTCTTACCTGCTTCGCTGAATGCTTCATTGAACTCTGGTGTTCCCATAGTGCTGCGAACGTTATCGTATTTGTCGCCAACTTCTAATTGAGCAATTTTACGTTTGTTATCTTTTTGCAGCTTTTGCCACTTCTCTTGAGAGTTTTCCATCCACTCTGCTCTTGTATCTTCATCAGTAGATACAATCACACAACCTGTTAAAGACATAGATAAAGGGATTGCGATTAAAGCGGCTTTTAGAGTTTGATTCATATTGACCTCGAACTGTTGTTTTTTAAAATACTCCATTCCAATGGAGTTTATTATGTGCCAATCTAATGGCAATATTGAGTCCAACTTTGTAACATATTGTTTTAATTGGTAAATGTATATTTTCAAAGTTAAAAATACCAGCAATTTCAATTTAGTCAATAAAACTACTTAATTAGTGATATCCACCAAGATCATGAGTAACTGAAAAAATAATCGCCGTTTGTCAGCAACTTAGCAAAGAAGGCAAGGAGCCAAGTGTAGCCTTGGTAAAATCTCGACTCGGTCAAGACCTTTACGCTATGCCAACTGTTAATCATCGCTGGGATCAAACAGTGGCGCGCGAATCCGAATGCCGAAGTTACCACAAAAGGCACTTCAGAGCAACACCTAGTGATCAAGCGCACCAACTCAATCGTTAGAACAAAGAGTTGATACGCTTGAACAATGAAGTAAAAGAATTAAAAGCAGATGATTGCAGAAATTACAGGCTGAGTCTGAGCCAATAAACTCAGATAGGCTAGCTGCTAAGCACCTGGTGAGGTTCTTTACCAACGTACTCTAAGGCACACTTCACCAGCTTTCGTTGTTGATCACTATGTTTAAATCATCTTCGTCTGTTACCGCAAAAAACAAAGTGGCGCGCTTGTTTTAACTTTGGCTTTCATCATCAAGTGGCCGATTAAGATTTTGCTGCAGGCGTCTCAAAGTCAGGCTGTAGACCAAGCTTGTAGAAACTGTAACTGACCATTGCTATCGTGCGTCGCGTCTCAAGTTATCTGAATAAAATAATGACTAAAGAATGCGGTGTATTCTCATGATTTAAAACTTGAGCTCAATTGCGCTTGCTCCACATTGTCAAAAGCTCATGTTTGCTCATCAATTTTAACCGGTTGCCAGTGCAAACTGTCACTTCTTGCTCAAACTCACATGGCGACGGCCAATCAGGGTCGTGCTCTATCGTTGGAAACCCCTTTTCCTTGCGCAATAAGGTTAACCAGTTATCGATAAAATGTTGCCAAGCAGTGGACTAATTGTTGTGACATAAGTTTTCACTTCCTAATTAATAATTTAAAATACGACCAGTTGTTGTTAAAGGTCTTTAATTATATGACAGACGAATTATACCGACTCAGGCCTATTAGATGAACTGTCTTTAGGTAAACAAACTGAGTATCAGGCTGAATATAACCCTGAGTTATTGCAAGCCGTACCAAGAAGCTTAAATCGCGACGATTTAAAACTAGGCGACGAGCCTACCGTTTCCAAGGTGAAGATTTGTGGACAGGTTATGAGCTAAGTTGGCTCAATGAAAAAGGCAAACCTGTGGTTGCTATCGCTGAATTCAAAGTGCCAGCCACCAGCCCTAACTTAGTGGAAAGTAAATCTTTTAAGCTGTATTTAAACAGCTTTAACCAAACTCGTTTTGCCAGCTGGCAACAAGTTGAGCAAGCCATGGTAAAAGATTTGTCTGCCTGTGCTGGTCGGTGCCGTATGCGGTAAAGCTTAATGTCAGTTGAGCAAATCTGAACCGTTTCAAGTTACCGGCTTTACCGGGTGAAACTATTGATGAGCTATCGATATTGAGATAACGAGCTACGACTTTGACCCTGCCCTGCTTAACCACAGAAAGTCAGAACAAAGTAGTAGAAGAATCACGTTAAACAGTCACTTACTTAAAATCGAATTGTCTTATCACAAGTCAACCTGACTGGGCGAGTATTGTGATTGAATACAAGGGCAAGCAAGATCGACCGAGCGTCTTTGCTTGAAATATTTGATTTCATTTCGCATGCACAATGAATTTCACGAGCAATGCGTAGAGCGCATTTTCTGTGATATCCAAAAACTTGTGTCAGCCGGAGAAACTTGACGGTTTATGCTCGTTACACAAGACGTGGCGGATTAGATATAAACCCATATCCGCTCTACCGAAGGCAGCAACAATTCCTTGGCAAATGAGAACAAATAGACAATAGGCTAGTAAAGCTGTTAGAAATAACACAGACTAGAAGCGTTTATTCAGTAATAACGAACAAGGGTGTATTATGCAGTTACACAGTTAACAGCATTATGAAAACGGACCTGGTTACCCTAAAACCAGAGGCAAACACTTTGTATGATGCTCACCAAATCACAAAGGAAAAAGGCATACGTCACATTCCTGTTGTGAATGAGCAAGGACAGATCATTGGCCATTGCGACACAAAAAGCGTTAATTGCCAATGTGATGCAAATTTTGTCTGACTTTGGTGAAAGAGCCATCACTCGCAAAGAGAAAGCTAACTGATATCTTAAATGTGGCGGAAACTGAATTTGATACTGTCACTCCTGATAGAGATTTAGCGGACGTTGCCGAGTTCTTTTTGATGAATAAACACGGCTGTTTACCTGTTGTTGAAGGTGACAATCAACTTAGTGGGTATCATCACCTCCTCTGATTTTGTTCGCCTTGCTGCAAAATTATTAGAACAGAAGAAAGGACAGTAAATGACCTTCCCAAATGACGAAACTGGAGAGATCCTCCAGGAAATGGCTGATGCTGGCTTCGACTTCGAAGGTGAGTATGTAGTCGATTTTTATGCGCTTATTTCACAAAGAAGAAGACGCAGACCGACTCGCGCAAGTGTTTTTAAAGCGCATCGACAATGATGAGCCATTTGTCAAAGTTGAAAGCCGTAACTACGACCATGGCGGCAAAGCGGCAGATGCTATTGAACTACAAGTATCTAAAGTAATGGAAGTAACTCATGCCAAGCTATCTCTGAATTCGAATCTGAGTACAAAAAGCTAGCTGAAAAGCATGGCGGTTACTCAGATGGCTGGGGCGTATTCATGGGTGATGAAGACGAACCAGAAGAAGAAGATTCTTACGTAGAATAAAGTTTCGTTTAAGAACTAAAAAGGGTTGCCGTAAAGCAACCCTTTTTTTATGCGCTTAGGTCTACTTACCTAGAAGAATAAGTGATGACCGAAGAACTTAATTGCCACCGTATTAATAAATACAATCGCTAAAATCACAGGGATAAAAGTTTTTAATGCAAAGTCTGAGTACTTAAGTAATAACTTGTGTTTGCCCTCTTCTGCACCTTCCATCAACTCATTATTAAAGTTAGCTTTCTTCCAACGTGTAATAACGAATAGACAAATAAACAAACCGTTTAGCGGCAATATGGTGTCATAGAAAATATCAATGATGACGTCGAACATCGACTTATCGACACCTGCGTAGGAAACAAACTTAGTAAAAAATTCAGACATACCAAACGACATAGACGCAAGCACAGTTAAGAACACGATAACTAAAGCTAACATACCAAGTGACTTTTTACGTTTTACTTTTAATTCGTCCATCACTGCTGCGTTTGGTACTTCAATAATACTCACCAAAGACGTAATTGCTGCGAAAAACACCAATAAGAAGAATACAGAAGCAACTGTGCTTGCACCTACATAACCAATATCCATCTGTAAAGAGAGGAAGATTTTAGGTAAAAGAACAAAGATTAACGATACCGTAGAATCAGTTAATTCTTCTGGATTTACTTGTGGGTCAAAACTAAAGATAGCTGGCATGATCATCAAACCAGCAATAAAGGCAACGCCTGTATCCGTAAGTGCAACTAATTTAGATGAATCCGCAATATCTTGTTTCTTGCTCATGTAAGAGCCGTAAGTCACTAAAATACCCATACCTAAAGATAGTGAGAAGAAAGCTTGAGATAGCGCACCACTGATCACCGAGCCATCGATTTTGCTGAAATCTGGCATTACATAGTAAGTCACACCAGCCATTGCGTTATCTAAAGTAAGTACATAAGCAACTAGAGCTAATAACAGGATAAACAAAGATGGCATTAAAATTTTAGCCGCTCTTTCAATCCCCTCTTTCACTCCACTCATTAAAATAGTGCCGGTAATCGCTACGACCACAATCATGTAGATGAACAGATTAGAGCTGTTAATAAACTCACCAAAGGTATTTGGGTCAGCCAATGCAGCTAAATTACCTGTAGCAGCTTGGAATAAATAGCCGAATATCCAGACCGTGATCACCATATAAAACACGGCGATCATAAATGGCGTAAGCACACCTAAAAAACCTGCCATTTGCCACTTGCGGTCACGCTCTGAAATTTTACTGTAGGCACCTAGTGGGTCTTTATTGGTATGACGACCAACGGCCATTTCTGCCATCATGACTGGTAAGCAGATTAAGACAACAAAGATCGCGTAGATGAATAAGAATGCCCCGCCGCCATTTTTTGCAGCTGCGACAGGAAAGCCAACTAGGTTACCAATACCAACAGCTGAACCTGCTGCTGCCAATATAAACCCGATTTTAGAGGAAAAATGCTCTCTATTAGAACTCATAGATGTTCCCTAACACATTATAATTATTATTTTGACAGGCCGATGCTAACAAGTAATTGTCTAAGTGTCTGCATTCGAACTTGATTTTTAAACTATTTATTGCAAGATCCGATGTGTTTACAAACAATCAAGGTAATTATTATGTATTACATGATCTGTTCAGAAGATGTAGAGAACAGTTTAGAGAAAAGATTAGCTACTAGAGAAAGACACCTAGCAAGGCTAAACGAATTAAAACAACAAGGCCGTTTATTAATTGCAGGTCCTCTTCCGGCCATTGATTCAGAAAACCCAGGCGAAGCAGGCTTTACAGGTTCACTGGTTGTTGCTGAGTTTGATTCTCTAGAACAAGCAAAAAGTTGGGCAAGTGAAGACCCTTACATTGAAGCGGGTGTTTATGCCAATTCAACGGTAAAACCATTCAAAAAAGTACTTCCATAAGGTTAAGGAGTAACTAGTGAAGTTAAACTGGTTTGTCATTTCTGCAGCACTATTGATCGCTTTAGGCTGGTTAACACCTGTTAAAGCGGCAGAAAATATCAAGATATTCGACATTAAAGAGATCTTAGATTGTCAATCTAGATTTAAAGACAGAGTAGATTATTCTAGGTGTTTAGACCGCGTGCTAACCAGTTATGAGCGTGACCTTGTATCATGGCAAAACAATATCAAATTCAAACTACAGGAAGTGGCAGAAACCAATGGCCGTCGAGATGCAATTGTTGTTTTTCAATCCGCCAACAATGAATTTGAGTCTTATAAAAAGAAAAACTGCAATTGGCAGTACTTGGCCATGCTGCCAGATGTTTCTTCCGCTAGTATCATCAATAAAGAGTGCAAAATAGCTATGACAGCACAACGTATTGAAGATTTAAAAGAAATAAGTGCATTTGAGTTTTAGTCTTTAAATATTGCTCCTGTTGATGTTGAAGTAAGCCAAAAGTAAGAGCAACTTAACATCTCGGAGCATAGCATTACCTGTAACAACACTTAAAATTCAAACAACCAAGAATATTTTGCCGTCTGTAATGTACCGCTAACTGGGTTAACGCAAAGCGCTCCATGTTTGCTTACCTACAATACCATCAGCAACCAGGCCTTTACTCTTTTGAAACATAACCACGGCGAATTCAGTGCCAGGCCCAAAGTGATTGTCTATGGTTATTCTATAACCACTATTAACAAGCAATTGTTGTAACTCCCCAACTTCGTCACTAACCATACCTCGCTTGAGCACAATATTTTCATCTTCCAACTGAGCTAATTGAGTAACTTCTATGTCGGTTAGCACTTCTTTCGCTTTTTGCAGGTATTTTCGTCGATCGGTTAAACCATTGAGACCGCCATTGACTAACTTAGTTGCTTTGATCAAATTATCCTGATCAGCAAAGTGATTAATATTTCTATCTTGCCAATATTCACAAGCTATTATCAAAGAAGTTACGGGCTCAGCCGCTAATGTTGGCTCTTGCTCTAAAGGCAGACCTAGTTTTTGACCATAACGTCGATAATTATCTCTGCCTGTCAATTGGATCAGACCTCGACCTTTAAAACGTAGACCGTCCCCTTCTTCAACATTACCTAAGTCAGTTCTCCCCTCATAAGCCGCGCCCGATGCAAACTCTTCTGTCGTTCGAAAACCTGCACACTCGTGAGTAACTTGCGCCATAAAGTGGGCAATCCGCAGTTTATTGTTTATTTGGTAACGCTCTAAGGTCGGGCTGAATGCATTTGCAATAGCATTGACTATTTCTCTTTGTCTATGTGCATTGGCCCCAGAAAATTTAGGCGCGACAGAGAGTATAAAGTTGCCACCAATGTTTATCATTACACTAGCCCTTCAGTAGAATTTTTAGCCTATGTGAAACGTAGACCATAACTGAGTAAATAGTTAGTCAAAGAGCAGGAAAGTAATGGATAAGAGTCAGGCTACAATATAAAACAATTGCAACCTGAACCTAGTGAACTAACAGCAAACTTGAATTAATGGTGGTGAGTCGTCCCGTCTTCATGGCTATGAGTCGTACCATTTTGGTGATACTTATTAATATGCTGCTGCAACAAGCTCTTGCCATAATCGTTGCCATTTGGCGTGCGTATCATGGTGTGGATATGATTCCGTGTAGCTTCCCGTCTGTTGCCTTTCACACGAATTCCTACGGGTCTTTGATGATCAAACTCAATTAATACAACAGGGCTGTGAATGCGGTAGTAAAATACCGATTTTTCATCTGTTGTACCACGCCAAGCAAACCAAGTGTTATCTAAATGTTGTTGCACTTCAGCCATTTTAACTTGGGCATGGCCTTCTCGCATTTTACCTACATATTGCTCTATCAAGGTTAGCAGGTCTTGCTGTTGCTGAGCAGAGAGTTCACTCCCTCGGATGCCTTGATAGTCCAATACTAAATTATCTTGAAAACCCGTCGCTTTCATATCTTCCCCAGACTTCTCACCAAGTAGTGCTTTTTGCTGCTGATTTTTATCAAGCGACGTCATCAGTGCTAAACCTAAGTTTTGCTCGTCTTGAAACAAAACATTACCTTGGTATTTGCCAGATCTGGTAAATACCGGCTCAGCCCCCATAAAGGCTGGAGAAAATACTACTTGGTCACCTAAAACAAAGTAGTTAATCGCTAAATGATGACCATCAACTTGCCAGCCCCAAGGCTCAGTAAGCGAAGGTGAGCCCATTACGGTGAAAAAATATAACTCTTCATCTAGCGTTTCTGTTCCACCATTTAGCTCCTTTAGCGTTTGATCTGTTTTCATGATATTGCGAGCTTGTTCCAAGCCTCTTGCGCTGAGCGATGACTCAATTAGCGCAAAAGCTTTTGCTTTCTGCTCGGCAGTCATCTCTTTTAAACTCACGCCCTGTCTAGTGTAAATGCCATTGTCAACATTAAGCCACTTACGCCATTGCACATCATCGACTGGATACAATGTTCGCTGCTTCTGTTCATCACTTAATGCTGTGATAAACGCCTGTGCGCTGTCTGCAATAGGTTTAGTGCTAACCCCTGTCGCTTTGATTTGATATAGGTTTTTCTCTAACCCGTCAGAGGTTCGAACACCTACAAAGTCCTGGGCTATGGCTTTTTGCTCTTGCCTTTCAAAATAACTGCCCTGAAACTCTTCTGCGCATGCACTCAAGCCTATTATTGACGTCAATAATATGAGTGTTTGTTTTTTCATTATTCTTCCTTTGTGATCAATGCATAACCATCTCTAGTTTAGCGGAGTTAATTCAGAATTAACCAAACAATATTTTGCATCCTCATTGAAAACTTTGTTAACCTTAATTTAATCGACTAACTGACCCTAAGCCTTTGCTTTTATGTATAAATTTTTGCGCTTTTTGTTATTGTTTGGGTTGATAACACTGGGCTTGTATTTAACTCAAAAAAGCCAGCCAACGACGACTTCAGCGAAGCAGCAAGCCAACTTTGCTAATGAGCCTGCTCCTCAGATAACTCAGGCAACTAACCCTACAAAAGTAAAAGATGACCAACAAACAAGCGTAACAACAAATATAGAAGCAAGTTTTCAATTAGCTAAGCAAATGAGGGATTGCCGTAATGTTGCCAGCTCTGAACAAGAGCTTGCTGAATGGTTAGACAAAGCGCAATTAAATCAGGAACCTCAAGCCTACATTGACGACGTGTTAGCTCGCTATGACCAGTGTTCATCATTATTTTTACCTAACACTAACTATATAAGTTTACTAATCAATGCTGCTGAGGCTGGTCACCATCAAGCTATTGCCATGCTTTGGTCTATATCTGAAAACGAATATTTTAGCTTGATGAAATTACAAGGGTTAACAAGAGCTGAGCATATTGCACATAGAAAGTCGTTTTTAAAAACCCAATATAAGTTCGCTCAAATAGCAGCGCAACAAGGCAGTGGGCAATCTTTGCTTAACTTAATTAAGGGCTACCAGCATCATGACCCAGAATTGAATGCTCCGAACGTCACTAAAGCCTTGTCTTACGCATACTATGCACTGGATGTCATCGAAGACAACGATATCTACCGAAAAGTAGACTGGATAAAGCAGCAGCTTGAAAATAAATTAACCAGTAAACAATTGTCCGATGCGCGAGAACAACACTATTTGTTGCAACAAAATCAGCTAAATTAAATACCTAAAACAACGACAATTACTCTTGAGTATAAAAAATACCAGTGCTAGATTGGGTTAACATTTTGCAGTAAATAAATGTTGTAGGGAGTTATTTTGCAGTTTACTCAATCTCGATATCAAGATGCGTTTTCTCGCACTTACCAAGCTTTGTGTTATCTGGGTTACTTTCTAATATTTGATTTATTTGCTTACTTCTACACGCAGGATATCAACTTCACCAAACATCTAACTCTAACGGCGTTGTTTATTCTCATTCCAACTATTTATGTTCAACTTAAATACAAAGCTGGGCCAAGAAGTTTAAAAATAACTGAAGATCTACTTCTTTTTAAAAACCGAGAAGTCGAAACTGACATTACTCCGCAGAGCTTCGAGGGCTATAAAGTTACAAAAGTGCCGCCATATAAAGTGGTGCTAAAAGATAAGATTTATGGCACCACCGAATTCAGTTATTACGCTTTTTCTAAATCGCAAAGGCAGCAAATCTTTTCCTGTCTGGACAACTTCTCGAACTAATACACGTAAACTAGAGAGTCTAAGCAAAATAACTAACAGCAGAAAATATAGCTATACCAGCTATCACTACTACTAAGGTATTTTTTACTTTATAGCTCAATAACACAGTGGCAATTCCAGCTATTAAAAAAGGGCTCTGTACAAAAGTGTGGCCCGTTTCTTCATGGCCTAAAAATACGATAGGAACCCACATTGCCGTAAGTACCGATGGTGCCGTGAAGCTCAACAAATTCTTCATTTTAGGGCCCATCTCATAAGGCAAAGACTTGGCAAAAAACAGGTATCGACAAGTAAAAGTAATAGCGGTCATGCCTAAAAGTATTAAATAAAAGTTATCCACGTTTTTGCTCCTGTCGCCAAGTAATGTAACCCGCAGCCATTCCAGCTAACGTAGCGAATATCAAGCCTTGCTCTATTTCCAACCAAGAAAACAATAAAATGCTGCCGCCACTTACCAAAACAGACATCAAAGTGCTGTTGTTTTTAATGGAAGGAATAACAATGGCAATGAAGGTCGCCGCAATTGCAAACTCTAACCCCAGCTCCTGTAGGTTTGGAATGTGCTGGCCTGCAACTATGCCGGCATAGGTAGCAATATTCCAAAATACATAAAAACAAATGCCGCTTGCTAATGCGTAAACAACAGAGAACTCTTTATGTTTTTCAATATAGGCTATGGTTAGAGCAAACATTTCATCGGTAAGGAAAAACGCGACCACGCTTCTCAACCACAACGAATATCCCCGCACATGTTCCCTGAACACAGCTGAGTAAAGCAAATGCCTGGAACTGATCACAAAAGTAGAAGAGTAAATGGCAGATGCGGATGCCCCAGCACCAAGAAGAGAAACGCCCGCAAGCTGAGCTGCGCCAGCAAACACAAGTAATGACATAAGCTGAGCTTGTAACGGGCTCAGTCCTGCACTAATTGCCAATGAGCCACACAAAATCCCCCAAGGCACAACCGCCAAAGATAAAGGCATAGTATCGATAACACCTTTAACACATGTGCCAAAATTACTGGGCTGGGTATTGGTCTGGGCTGGTAAATTTTCGCTCATTGTTACTCCTTAGAACATTTACTCCAGAGTAACCTTAAGTCAATTACCGATTCTTGTACAAAGTTGCTTGTTTTTGGTATTGGCTAGGAGTAACCCCCAGCGACTTTTTGAAGTGGCGATGAAAATGACTTTGATCGTGAAAGCCGCAATCGGTTGCAACACACGCTGGACGAACTCCAACTTTAAGTAATTGCTTGGATTTTTTTAATCGAGCTTGAATTTGGTAGCTGTGCGGCGCTAAGTCAAAATGCTTTTTAAACTGCCTAACAAAATGATAGCGGCTTAATCCCGCAATTTCGGCTAATCGTTGCAGTGGTACATCTTGCTCTGGGTATGCATCTAAGTATTCTTTAACTAACAGTAACTTAGCTTTACTAGTGGATATATCTTTGGGTAAGGTGTTGAAGCTAGAGTGGTTTAATGTCATTGACATCAAAATGCTGTAGAGCAAAGTTTCAATCAGTAATTTACTGCTGTAGGCATCAACGTGACTAAAAAACAATTTCAGTTGTTGCGCTAAACGTTCGTCATGCAATACCGCTTGGCTAAAATACGGCGCTTGTCGTTTACCCTCAATCACATCGTCCGTGACCAACTCAAACTGCTCTAGGGTTGGATACATGGCTCGGTATTTCCAGCCTCCTTCCGTCGCTGACTGGCCGTTATGCACATCATCTGCGTTGACTAAAATAATTGAATTAGTGTCTGCTACGTGCTCTGCGCCTGAGCGATAAAACCTTTGTGCACCATGCTCAATAAGCCCTATTGTATAACCCTCATGCACATGCTTGGAAAAGTTTTGCTTTTGATAGCTCGCATCTATCACTTCTAAACCATCGAATACATTTGCCGTGGTAAATTCAGCTCGCTCTTGAGGGAAAGTCTGCATTGCTGTTACTCCGGTTTATGTTGATATCAATACGTTACCTTATACCGACAGCATGACCAAATTACTTGTACAAAATTGCGCTTTTACTTGTCTTTTTCTATGAGAAAATCGGCTTCTGAGCGAAGCTTTTTTTTGCTGCGTATGTTTGCAAACGGGTCGGTTGAATGTGTTGAATCTGAGTTACTTGTTTTTTGCGTCTTGACTGGTTTTGTTGGCGCTGAATTCATCATTTTATGCAATTTGGAATCGAACTTAGCTGCTTTATTTACGCGTTTTATTTGCCAGATATAAAGCCCGATTAAACCAATAAACACTAACCATTTAAACAAATAAGAATAACCTATGTTGTCATTGGCGCTCGCTTTTGCGTATTCAACAAAGTCACTGTGAATGTAATTCACTAAAACCAAACTCAACAACAAAGCTAAAGTCGCAAATACATGATGTTTGTACTTGCGCCATAAGCTAACAATGATGGTCCATTTAATGACTTGATTAAACATGAGCGCCAATCTCCTTAACCGTTAACTCCAAAGAGAAAGTCCAAGCAGCGACAATAGCACTAAAATGCCCTTTTCTTTTGCGCTGCCTTTAATTTTGTCTTCCTCCTCTTTAACGATGATCTCTAGCTGTTCTTCGTTAAAGTCTTCCGGAGTTTTTCCAGCTAAAACAATACGGGTTTGGGCACGACTGATGGCCTTATCACGTATTTTTTGTTTTAGCTTATCGGTTAAATCTCGCATTACTCCAATCCAAATTCATTTAATAAATGGTTTTTTAGTGCCTTAGGCACACCTTTAATGGTTAAGGTATCACTCGACGGATTATAATTAACTCTGTCACCTAACAAGATACGGTCGAAAGAAACCGATACCCCGCCACCAGAGCCTGATAACTTAACTAACTTTCTTACCGTTGATTTATCTAACGTGACTTTATCTTCAATATCGTAATCTTGCTGACCTAAGAAATCGGCAAAGTCATTACTTGTGATCGTCGATAAAGCATCGCTTAATTCTGTTAACTCTGCATCTTGGCCAGCATCAATTCGCTCGTTACAGTATTCGTATACTTTTTCACGAGTTTCTGCTTTTTCTTCCTGAGCTAAAGACTCGGTTGCCATGAAGTCATCAATTGCCGTTAGTAACTCTTTACTTTGTACCTTAGCATTAACGGTTTCTGTACAGCCTAACAAGTCCATGAAGAAATCATTAACTTGGCGACCAGCCCTTCCCTTTATAAACGAAATCGTTTTTAAGTCATCTTTAGAGTGTAACAATTTGCTAACGTCAATTCTGGCAGCTAGTTGCATTTTGTTGATATCTAAATGTTTTGCTCGTTGAATACCAAACTCACCGTCAATTGAAAAATGCTCAGTCAGGTTAACAACGCCAACCATAAAATATTGAGTTGCAACGTGTTCATAATCAATCAGTAATAAATAGCCTGACTCTTCAAACTCGTATTTTTCTAATTCCGCTTGGAATATTTGTAAGGTTTCTTTTGACAGATGGTCAAACGCCACCTCGCTTTCTAAGTAACTATGTAAGCGCTGTGAAAATGTTGTATTTTTTTCTTCACTAAATGCAGCGTAACTTTTACTTGGTTTGCTGTTGTATACGTCATGTAGCTGTTCAACAAAACTATTTGAACGCTCTAAAGAGCTGTCCGTCATTACCGCCCATTTGGTAGAAAAGTCGGTATCTTCACGTTTTTCGTAATAAGCGATGGAAAATTGATTAACTGTTAACGACATTCTTTTTCCTGATGAAGTTATTGTGTTAGCATCTGATTTATCAAATTATCAGGCTATCAAGACCTTATTTATGCCAATCATATCAAAATACTCAAACGAAGAGATTAATAATTTAGTTGATGAGTTACTATCTCTAATCCAAAACAAAAAAGTTCCTGTTGATTTAGCGCTTATCGCTTTGGGCAACACGGTTAGCAATGTTATCGATGGCAATGTGCCAGAAAAACAAAAACAAGCAATTGCGCAGAGTTTCTCTGATGCATTAATGTCTTCAATTAAAAACGGATAAAGAGCAGATAACACTTTGATCAAGCTAAAAAGCCAATGGGAAATTGAGCGACCGTTTAACTTACTTGCCTGGGGACATTGGTTTGCTCTGGGCAATTTAACTTTAGCGCTACTGCTTTCCTTTTTCTATATATCCGCAAGTCCCCTACCAAGCTCTTTTGTTGGTTGGTTTTATCTCGCGAATAATTGGCTTAGCCACTTTGCCTTTTTAGCGATTGCGTGTTTTATCGTATTTATCTTTCCAATCATAACCCTATTCCCATACAGGCGGCACATAAGAGGTGTCTCCGCGGTTATGGCGAGTATTCTTCAGATGTTATTGCTGTTGGATGTGCTTGCCTATCGCAGTCTTGGTTACCACTTATCCTCTTCCTCAATTAATCAATTGCGTGAAGTGGAAGATGTCTATTTAGGCATTATGGGACAGGGTTACTGGTTTTTCTTATTGGCGGTTTTTGCCCTGATCCTTACTTACCAAATGGTGCTGAGCAATTTTACTTGGAAACGCATAGCGCAATTGCAGTCGATATCGTTTAAAAAACCAAATTGCCAATACCTTGTTAGCGACCTTTATTATTTCTCACGTTACCCACCTTTGGGCCGACGCGACGTTAAATTCTGATATCGCCAAACAACGAAATTTATTCCCTATGTCATATCCACTTACCGCTAAAACATTATTAGCGGAGTATGAGTTGATAGATTTAGATGAATACAACCAATCAAAAACTAGGCAGTTATTGTTAAACCCTTCTAGTTACGAAGTTCAACTACCTAAGTCAGTGAGTTGTGACATTGCTAGCAAACCTGCTCTTAACGTAAAGTTAATTGACCGAGTAAACGAGCCGGCAATAAGAGCTTGGTTAAATGATAACAATGTCAGTTATCAATACACGAACCAGCTCAATTTAAGCCGTGATTTGGATACGGTTATTTTCAACTTCACAACTGGCTTACCTGGTTTGTATCAAGGCTTAAAAGGCAGCGAACAAACCGCGATTAACCATCAGTTAGGTGAAGAAAAAATTCACATTGATATTAGTAATGGCTCTTATACTGAAACAGAAGTTGCGAAACAAACTGAAGCCAGCACCGTTTACGTATTCTTTGAAAACAATAGCAATCAACTGTTCTACCGCACCGAAGCTTTATTAATTGGGTTTGAACAAATTATTGACCGTGAACAAGTGTTCCAACCTCAAAACATAGTGGCGTCTTATTTAACTGATGATTTAGCCTGTGCTGACTACGTAAAACAAAACTTAGTTGACCAGCGTATCAATTCTGAAAGCTCAGAGTCGATTTTTACCAACTACGACCAAGGTTATTTCAACATTATTTATAAAGACAAGGCCATGTTATTTCAAAATGGTAACCTGTTGAATATCAGTGCCTTCTCTAATGGAAAGCCATTAAACGAAAAACCTGATCTGTTTGTGGTAGAAAAAGCCATTGCACAGGTCACGCAAAAACGCATCATGGTTTCGGGCGAACAAAGAAAATAAACTGGATACACTCTTGCAACAACAAGCTATCGGGATCATTGACTCTGGTGTAGGTGGACTTTCCATCTTTAAGGCCATTCAACAAGCCTTGCCAGCGGAGCATTTAACTTACATTGCCGATAGCAAATATGCGCCCTATGGCGATAAAAGCAGAACTGAAATTGGTCAACGAGTTTCTTCCTTAGTTAATGTTTTAAAGCAACAGAACATCAAAGCGCTAGTGATTGCTTGCAATACCGCTACCGTAAATTTAATTCAGCAGCTTAGACAAGAATATCAATTACCTATTATTGGTGTTGAGCCAGGTATAAAACCAGCGGTCGCAAAAACTCAAAGCAACAAAGTTGGCGTGCTCGCCACTGCAGCAACGATTCAAAGTCCAGCATTTGTTAGATTTGTCGCTCAATTTTCACAACAAAGCAAAGTCGTGTTAACGCCCTGCCCTAAGTTTGTGCCACTGATTGAGCAACAACAACTTGGCAGCCCAATCGCCATATCTGCGGTGAAAGAATATGTACTACCGCTAATAGAACAAGGCTGTGACCAAATCGTATTAGGCTGTACTCATTATCCTTTTTTAAAGCCCGATATTGAGCAGGTCATTGCTGGGCAAGCAGAGTTAATAGACACCAGCGAAGCCGTTGCTCAACAAGTAAAAAACATACTGACAATAAATAATTTGCTCAACGAAAGTCCTTTGCAAGGCAAAAGTACCTATTTAACAACTGGTGATACAAATACTGCTAACTCACTTTTTAGCAAGTTACTGCAACAACCTGTGGTGGTACAAGCGGTCTAAACAAATTCAAACACGGAGGAAATATGGAAATCGAAGCACCAATAGAAAAGTTTAATCAATGGTGGCAACAAGCTCTAAAGGACAGTCCTCTAAAACAAAAAAGTGCAGTTTGTGTCTCGACCATTGATGCTCAAGGTTTTCCGCAAGCCCGTTTTGTCGATTTAAAATCCGCTAGCAATGATGGTTTTACCTTTTGTACTTATCTAGATTCCAACAAAGGCGCTGATATCAGCAACAATAACAAAGTGGCAATAACCGCATGGTGGGAACATGTTGGTTACCAAGTTCGGATTGTTGGCTTCGCAGAGCAAATAGACAAGGCTAAAGCTGAGCAATATTGGCAAACCAGAAATAAAGAAGCGCAACTAACCACAAGCGCTTTTGAGCAAAGTCAGCCACTATCAGAGATTAGCCAACTCGAAACTAAGTTTAATCAAATCAAACAAGACTTTGCCGAAAAAGAAGTACCTATGCCCAGCAACTGGGGTGGTTACATAGTGAAGCCAGTTTCTATTGAGTTTTTAACTTTCGCAGAAACAAGACTCCACCTTAGAGAGCTTTTTGAGAAAAGAGATACTCAGTGGCAAAGTTCCCTGCTTCAACCTTAAAGTAATGGTCTTAGCGAGGCAATCAAACTCGTTAACGCAAGCTTTTGATTTACACCTTGAGTTTGACTTGTCGAGTTTTGATACTTAGACAATAACGCTTGAGCTTGCCAAGTATTCGGCTGCTGCTTAACACCTAGCTGATAGAGTCTACGGCTAAATAAATACAATAAAAACTCAATTAATTCAGGACTAGTTGACGCTGATTCAATAACAACAAAATCAGGTTGTTGACGCTTTAACCATGCGATGAAAGCTTGATACACTTCGGCAAATGCATCTAACGCATCCTGGTCTTGCTGCCAGCTTTCCAACTTTGACTCTGCGCCTTTGCTAAAACCGATTAAATAATCAGGTACCTGAGGGTATTTCGCCTGCAATTCTTGCTTTTGCATTTTAGGTAAGGTTAAAAACTGACAACGGCTAAGTATGGTAGGTAACAACTGACTTTTACTGTGACAAGACAGCAACAAATAACTTTTAGCGGTTGGCTCTTCTAAGGTTTTTAACAGAGCATTGCTGGCATTTTCAGTCATCTTTTCTACTTGATGCAATAACACAACTTGGTTACCAGACAGCTGTGACGTTTTGTTTAAAAACTCAGACACTTGCCTTACTTCGTCAACCCCTATGCTATTTTGCCCTGTTTCATTGGCAAAAAAATCTGGGTGGGTTTGCGCTTGAAAAAGCGAGCAGGAATGGCACTGACCACAAGCAGGCTCTAGCGTTTCTTTATTCTGCTGACACAACAGCATTTGACTTAATTCAAGTAATTGCTGATGGGCTTTTTTTTGATCTGAAGACTCAAGAATATAAGCATGGGCTAAAGACGATAATTGTTGAGGTAGAGCTAATTGCATGAAGTGTTCTATTTGACTGTTTGCGCTACTTTACCTTGTTTTGCTCGGCAGCAAAATATCAGAGTTAAAAAAAGCCTTAACTCAGGCGTTATTCAATTTTTTTACTACCCTTATAGGGTATTTTCATTTATAGAGCTAAAACTCTAAATGATAAAATCGCGTATGTTTATTAATCACAGTCGTTCGTTAAGTTGTTGTTTGAGCCAGCTGCTCTTAACCTCGTCCCTTATTTTTGATGTGAGCTTATGAAAAAATTTCTCCCTATCTTAACCCTGCTTACTTTAGCCGTTTTTATTGTGCATTTAGTTGCAGATAGAGTGACTCCGTATACTGATAATGCCAGAGTAAAAGCGATTGTGATCCCGGTAACACCGCAAGTTAGTGGCTATATTTCAGCGGTTGCCGTGAGTAATTATGAGGCCATTGAGCAAGGCGATACACTTTTGCAAATCGACCCAACACCTTACACACTTGAAGTTCAAAGTGCTCAGGCAGAGTTAGAACAAGCGGTACAAGCTGTTGGCGTAAACGCAGCGGAAGTTGAAATTGCTCAGTCGAATTTAGTTAAAGCCCAAGTTGCCTATGACAACATGAAGCTGCAAGCCAATAGGATCATTGAGCTAAGAGGTCGTGGTTTAGTATCACAGTCTCGTGTTGACGATATTCGCTCTGATCTAGACCAAGCAAAGCAAAACCTAGAATCAAGCCAAGCTGCATTAGTCAAAAGTGAAGAAAAGCTAGGTAACCAAGGTAAAGATAACCCAGCTATCAAAGAAGCTTTATCAAAGTTAGAACTGGCTAAACTGGACTTAGCTTGGAGCACGATCAGCGCGCCTTCTCGCGGTATGGTTGTCGACTTGAAAGTAGCACAAGGCACCTACGCAAAAGCATCAACGCCAATTATGACGTTCATTTCTGCTGAAGAAGTCTGGATTGATGCGTTTTTTACCGAGAATAATCTGGGTAACATCAAAATTGGCGACCCAGTTGGTGTTGTACTTGACGCCCACCCTGGTGAAGTATTTAGCGGCAAAGTTGTAAGCTTAAATGCAGGTGCCTCTGCAAGCTCTATTAGCATTGGCAATAACTCAAACGTAAATTTACCAGCAACGCCTAGAATGACAGGTTGGATGCGTGACCCGCAAAGATTTCCAATCAGGGTAGTGCTAGATGGCCATGAAAGCGCTCGTTTAAATGACGACGTGACATTCCGCTTTAACGGCCAAGCCGACATTATTGTGTACACCGATTCAAGTAATGGCTTTATGGATGCCATTGCCAAATATTGGATGTCTTTCTTAAGCTACCTTTCTTATGCCTATTAATAGTCAGCAAGCAGACACCAGAAGACTGGTTCTAGGTGTACTTATTTCCTTTACCTTGGCCTTGTTTATCGCTTGGCCATTGGCTTATTTATCAACGATAGCTACTTGCATCTTATTGGCAGCGCGCAAGCCAATAACTATTGTTATGGCCATTGCTGTGAGTTTAATCACCTTAGTTATCGTCAATATTATTTACTGGCTATTTTCATGGTTCGGTCAATTTCATCTCGTCATGCTGGCTGGCTTATTTATATTTTGTTATCTCACTTTTTATCGCGCCGCGACAGGTGGGTCTAAGATCATCACTTTGGCAGCTTTACTAGCGGCATTGATCATTCCAACAACCTTTAACTTCTCATCTGACTTAGCATGGGTCGTCACTAAGTGGTTGCCTATCAATGTATTAGTCGGCTTTTTGGTTGCCGCACTTGCTCTAATACTCATGCCTTTACCAGCCGACCTTGAAGTGATTGATGACAACTTATATTTCAGTCCAGAACAGGCACATAGCAGAGCTTTGGAGCTAAGTTCTGCAGTACTGATTTTCATTGCTATTTTCTGGTCTCAAGGCTGGACAGACATTCTAATGCTAGTGTTTTTGTCTCTATTTATTCACCGTCTAGTCGAATGCCCTTCTCTTCGCTACAAAGTAACATTTGGCTATTTAGCTGCGAACGTGGTTGGTGGCGCTATGGCTGTGGCAGCTTTTCAGTTACTTGTGGTTGCAACCAATCCGCTGTTTTTCATTTTATTGTCGGCCCTTGTCTTCAGTTTATTGTCATTAAAAGCCTTTACCGACATTCAACAAACAACACTGGCTTTTACCGCAATAAACTCATTTGTGGCGCTCATGGGCACGTCGGTTCTCTACTATCAAATTGATACGCAAGTACCCTACTTGACTCGACTTTCACAAATTGTAGCTATTGCGGCTTATCTATTAGTGTTTTTTGGCTTGTATGATTGGCTCAAAGCAAAAATACAACCAAGCCAAGCACAAGAAGCTTCAGATAGTCCGCAATAAGGGCATCTGCTCTTAAGACCAAAGCGGCAGCACTTCACCATGAGTTACAGTAATAAACTCATCTGCCGCGATAAAGTGTTTGCTTTTCGCCACTTCAAGCGCTTTTGGCGGCGCATCCATATGCTCATCAGTAAGCACAAAGCTGCCCCAGTGCATACCAATTGAAAGCGTTGATTTTACATCTAAATGGATCTTCACCGCCTCTTCCGGATTAACATGGACTTCTTTCATAAACCACCTTGGTTCATAAGCACCAATAGGCAGTAGCGATAAATCCATATGGCCGAACTTAGCGCCAATTTGCTTGAAATCGTCGCTATAACCTGTGTCACCAGCAAAAAAGATGCGTTTCGAGTTTTGCTGTTTAGTTTCAGCTGACTCCATCACCCAGCCGGCCCATAACGTATTGTTTTGCACTAAGCCACGCCCGCTGAAATGCTGAACTGGCACAGCAGTGAACGTCCAGCCTTTAACAACCGCAGCCTGCCACCAATCTAATTCAATCCAATTATCTATGCCTAACTTAGAGAACCATTTGCCTAGCTTCAGCGGTAGGACAAATATTGGCGGGTTATCACTTTGCTTTTGCCACAATTCAATAACAGACTGTTTGTCCAAATGATCATAATGGTCGTGAGACACCACCACGATATCAATATGCGGTAATTCAGAAATAGATATCGCCGCGTCTGTGGTTCTTTTCGGGCCAGCAAATTGCACTGGTGATGCTCGCTCGGAAAAAACCGGATCCGTTAAAATGGTTAAACCTTGATGTTGAACTAAAAAAGTGGCGTGGCCTATCCAAACGGCTTGAGATTGCTCACGCTCGCCCAGCAATTTAGCTTTGTTATCAACAATTGGCTGAGCTAATGCAGCTATTTTTGGCTTAGATAATTGCCACTTTAACGCTTTGATTAAACTCGTGTGAGTATTGTTTAACTCAGCGTTGTTACGGAAGCGGCCGTTGGCCAAATGGTGCTTAGACATAAGTTTCAGAAATTAATTTAAAATCTTGTAATTTTACCCCTGCAACTCAACAGTTTGGTTATGAAAATTGTTTTACACCGCTATAAATAAAGATAAGTACTCTTGCCGCTTGGCCTCAACTAACATGCTCGACCCTTTTTCGGGGCAAGATTAGGCCGATAAAGCCCATGTCTCACTTTTGTTTGCCATCGTTAACTGCGTTGGCAAAATAAAAATAATGCCCCGCGAGTAGTAAAAATATCAAGAGCAGTACATTTAATGATAACAAAACAACGTAAAGCTAGTGCAATCGCTCTGGCTATCCAATCTTCACTTCTATTATTCTCGGCAAGCAGTTCAGCGGCGGGTTTTTATCTTCATGAGCACAGCTCAAACGGTTTAGGTCGAGCTTTTGCTGGACAAGCAGCAATGCCAGAAAACGCCACGGTACAATACGCAAATCCGGCTGCAATGGCCGCGTTTGACAAAGCTAATCTAAGTATCTTCGTGAGCCACATTGAGCCTGGCATTGACGTTGAAGGTGAAGTAACTATTTCAACTCCAGCTAACTCAGTAACACTGGATGCTTCGCAAGATGACATCAGCGATGGTGAAGTAATCCCTGCTGCTTTTTACGTGCAGCCATTAAATGACAAGTGGACTTTTGGCCTTGGCCTTTTAGGTAACTTTGGTTTATCTACCGACTTTGATCCAAACTACAACGCCTTACATTTTGGTGACAAAGCGGAAATTAAATCAATTAACTTAAATCCTAGCTTTGCTTACAAAGTGTCTGAGCAACTTAGCTTAGGCTTTGGTGTAAGCGCGGTTTATGCAGAAGCTGAATTAGGAACTTCTGTGCCTAATGTTATTTCTGCTGCGGTTGGCGGTTTAGTGCCAGCTCAAGCTGCACTTGCAGAAATGAAAGGTGATGACTGGGGCTTTGGCTGGAACGTAGGCGCATTTTGGACACCTACCACAAGCACAACCTTAGGTTTAAGCTACCGTTCAACGACTAACTTTAATTTATCCGGTGATCTGTCTTCAGATGTAGTGGCAAACTATAACCAAGGCGGCGAATTAAAACTTGAATTGCCTGATATTGCTGAGCTGGCATTAAGCCAAAAGGTAACGGATGATTTATCTATTCAAGCAAGTGTTAACTGGTTTGGTTGGAGCAGCTTTGACGTATTAGAAGCTGAGTTAGACGACGGCTCTAGCCTGTTAATTGGTGAAGAAGGCTTCCAAAACAACTGGAAGTTCAGCTTAGGCACGACTTACCAGTTAAATTCAGATTGGGTATTACGCGCAGGTTACGCATACGATGAAGGTGCAGCAACAAGAGAACACCGTTCATTAAACATCCCTGATACTGACCGACAGTGGTACAGCGCAGGTAGTACTTATCAGCTGAACGACAGCATGAATATCGACTTTGCTTTATTAAAAGTAGTCGGTAAAAAAGCACAACTAGACGAGCAATCATCAGTTGGCCCTATCTCATCAACGCTATTTGCTGAACAAAGCTCATCAGCAACTATTCTAAGCTTACAGTTAAACTTAACTCTGTAACTTATCTACTGGGGGCATGCTGTTATGCTCCCATATTATTCTTATCTTTTGTCACCCCTACAAAGTTTATTACATGGCTCAGTTCGCGCTGGAGTTTTAAGCTAACTTAAGCATGATGAAAAAATCGCCGCGCTGCACAAATATAAGTACAAGCACAAACCAATTCTAATAATACGGCTAGGCCATTTGCGATCTCGCTTTCATCAGCCAAGACTATGATTGAGGGGAAACGTTATGTCTGCATATTACTCCACCCTAAGTGGCTGGATGATCCCATTATTTAGAGCAATGACAGCTCAAGGGATTGAATTTGAACAAGCGGTTCAAGTTTGCCAACTCGACCACTTAAAGCAGCAACAAGATGTTTCCGAACCCCAGTGCCGCGTAGCAATACAAGAACTTACCGACCTATTGCATTACTGCAACAACAAATCACCCCAGCGAGACTTTTTACTGAGAGTAACCGAGCATTTTCATCCCTGCGTTTTTCATGCATTGGGATATGCCATGTTGTCCTCGTCTTCTTTGTTCGATGCCTTGCAGCGGATCGTAAAATACAATCAAGCCGTGTCTAATTCCAATACCTTGCATCTAGAGCAAAACAGCAGCAACATCGAACTAACAATGCAAGTGCAGCACTACCAGCAAACCAAACGACCTGTCATAGACACCATAGGAATTGAGCTTTACTTCACTACGGTTGTGCACATAGCTAGGCAAATATTAGGACCCGAGTGGACACCCGAAAAGATATATTTTGAATTTGCTAAACCTCACACCAACACAAGTCTGTTAGGCCAATTTTTCAATTGCCCTATCGAATACAAGGCTGCCAATAGTGGCATGGTGATCAGTCAAGACAGTGCCCATATGCCGTCTATCTCTGGCGATGCGGAAGTCGCGCATTTACACGACAAAATGTTTGATGAATTTTTATTTCGAGTAAACAAAGAGTTCATTGGCAACATAGTCCATTACGAGATCCGCAAGCGTTTGCCTCAAGGCGCACCAACCCAAACCGAATTGGCTAAAGTGCTAGGACTGAGCTTAAGAAATTTACAACGCCGATTAAACGAACAAGGCACTTGCTACAAAACCATTTTAGAAAACATTCGTCGTAAATTGACCATGGAGTATTTGGAACACCCGCATTTGTCGGTCACCGAAATCGGTTATTTGGTTGGCTTTGCCAATGTCGGTAACTTTAATCGAGCCTTCAAGCGCTGGACGGGACAAACCCCAAGCGAGTATCGGGCAACCTCAATTGTCTATCGTCCCAATGCCATTGAACAGGCAACTATCTAACTTTTATGACATTTTTGTTGGCATAAAGAGATAGTTGTTTGGCACGCTAAGCTAATCCTTTTTCATTTTTGCCTCGCTATATTTTGTTCGAAAGTTGAAAAACTTATCGTCAAAACAACATATAGAGAGTACACAATGAAAAAAATAATATACTCAACTATTGCACTTGCCATATCAACGGGGTTAAGCCAAGCGTACGCTGAAGAGGAAAAAAACAGCTCAGACACATTAGAAAAAATACTGATCACCGCGCAAAAGCGCACCACCGAACTGCAAAAAACACCAGTTTCCATTTCCACCATGAGCGGTGAAAAAATTGCCGAAGCAGCCATTCCTGACATGGGCGATTTTGCTTTATACGTGCCAAACTTTAGTACTACGCCACACGTTATTGGTGACATCATCTCCATTCGAGGCGTGCAATCCGGGATTTTAGCCAGTATCGAACAGTCCGTCGGCAGCTTTGTTGATGGCATTTATCGCGGCAGAGGCAGTCAATCCAGATTTAGCTTTTTAGACGTTGGCATGATTGAGGTTATGCGCGGACCACAAAGCACCCTGTTTGGTAAAAACACCATAGGCGGCGCACTCAACATCACCTCTGCGGCACCAACGGAAGACTTTGAAGCATCAATTTCAGCGTTATACGAATTCGAACATCAAGAAACGGAAACCCAAGGTTACGTATCAGGTTCACTAACCGACACACTTAGAGGTCGCGTCGCTGTTCTAACTCGAAAGATGGACGAAGGCTGGGTGGAAAACACCTATTATAACCAAGCAGAACCGATTAATGATGAATGGGCAAGCCGTGTCTCACTGGAATGGGAGCCAAATGATCAACTTATCGTGAAAATGAAATACGAACACGGTGACTGGGACAATAAAGGTATGCCGTTCGAAGAAACTCAAGTGTCAGAAGGATTAGCATTAAGTTATCAGTTATTTGGCATTAACGGCGAAACCCAAGCAGGTAATTACACCACCAGCATGGGTAACAATACGCCAGCTATCGACTATGGTTCGATTCAACGCTTTATTGGTGATTCAGACGAGTCGGCCATTCGCGCTGATTACCAATTAGCTAACGGCACATTAACTGGCATATTGGGCTTTTCCAGTTACGAGTTTGAACGCAGTTTCGATGCCGATTTAAACGCCTTTGATGCCCTTGGTTTTGAAGAGTATGAAGACTTTGAACAAACCAGTTTTGAGCTGAGATTTGTCTCCGAACCAAAGGACGGTTTTGATTACATTGTGGGGGCCTACGTGCAATCATCAGAACTCAACATTTCTGCCCTGTCCAACTTTAACGTTAACCCTGCGGATCCAGACTCGTTTGCTGGGCCAGCAGGTTTAACCGCATTTGTTGAGCTAGGACCAATTGGTATGCTGCCAGATGTTGACGGTGACGGCGCTATTACACCAACTGACGGTGTTCTTTTTGTCGGTAGCATTGGTGAGTTCACCCGACTGAATCAACTATCACAAGATACCGATTCGTGGGCGATATTCGGTCAAGGCAGTTACGAATTTAATAGCCAGTGGAAAATGACCTTAGGCTTGCGTTACGGCGAAGAAGATAAAGAAGCTTCACAAGGCGTTCATTGTTCACAATGGGATACCGCTAATATCTTGGATCCAACAACCTGTCCGCAACTTGGGTTTGTGTTGGGTGAATTCACCCCGCATCAATTCAATGACCTAAGTCGTAAAGAAGATGACGTTAACTACAACCTCAACTTGAGCTACCAAATGACCGATGATGCCCTGTTCTATGCAACGATTTCAAACGGCAACAAGTCAGGTGGTTTTAATAGCTTTTCGTTAAGTGCCAACCGTGACGAAGCCGAGTTTGAACAGGAACAAGTGGTTTCTTACGAAATGGGAGCAAAGCTCTCTCTAGATAATGGTCGTGCCGAACTAAATATCGCCGCATTTAATATGGCTTATGACGACTTACAAGCCGCTATTTTTACTGGCTCAACGGGCTTTAAAGTGGAAAATGCCGCCAACGCAACCATTCAAGGCGTAGAGTTAGATGGGCGTTGGCGTTTAACCGACAGCTTAATGCTTAGAGGCTCGCTTGGTTACATCAACTTCGAGTTTGACGACTATGACAACGCAGGTTGTACCGACAGCCAAAAAGCGAGCATCAATGATGGTTTTGTTGGTTGGGGTACCTTCGTTCGCCCTGCTCCCGGTTCAACCGGTTTAGATGGTGCGGTTGCGGTTGATTTAGATGGCGATGGTCTAACCGACACTTGTGAGCAGAACTTAGCTGGCGGTACCAACGCCTTTACTCCTGAGTTCTCAGGCTCTATTTCATTAGAGCATGAAGCTGAGCTATCTGACTCCTTGTATCTCAGAACTGTGGTGGATTACAACTACATGGGTGAACATCACACCACCCAGGATAACGACCCTATTTTATTTCAAGATGCCTACGGCATTGCCAACTTAACTCTGTCTCTAGCGGACGCATCGGGAGAGTGGGACATTGCTTTAGTGGCAAGAAATCTATTTGACCAAGAGTACTTTGTCTATGCTGATGACATGCCGCTATTTGCTGGCAGCAAACAAGTCGGTTGGGGTCGCCCTGCCAACTTTGGCCTAAGATTCAGATACAAGTTCTACTAATTACTAGCGTTTAACTAACGACTTAAGTTTGATTTATTAGGAGCAAGTACACCTTGCTCCTGCATTATGCAGATGATTCGGTTCGGTAATAAAACAATAGAATTACACCGCCTAGACCGAGTCAGCAATAATGAGATCAATCATTCAGTCATCACATTAGGAGAAGGTTTTGGCCGAAAGTACAAACAAAGTCGCGCTTGTCGTTGGCGCTGGTGACTATATTGGCAAAGAGATAGCTATTCGTTTTGCCGAAGAAGGTTACTTCGTTTGCTTAGCAAGGCGTAATGCTGACAAGCTCTCAACGGTCATTGACGAGATCACCGACAACGGAGGTCAAGCAAAAGGCTTTGCTATGGATGCCCGCAGTGAAGAAAGTGTGCAAACCGTGTTTGCCGAAATTGAACATAACATTGGCCCGCTAGAAGTGGTTATTTTTAACGTTGGCGCTAATGTTCAACATGCCATTCAAGATACTAGCACCAAGCTATTTTCAAAGGTTTGGGAAATGGCGTGCTTGGCTGGCTTTTTAACAGGACGAGAAGCCGCCAAGTATATGCAACCTAGAAAATCAGGCTCGATTTTCTTCACTGGCGCCACCGCCAGTTTAAAAGCTAACTCAGGTTATGCAGCATTTGCCAGCGCAAAATTTGGCCTTAGAGCCGTGGCACAATCCATGGCGCGAGAGCTAGGCCCTGACAATATTCATGTCGCTCATTTAGTTATTGATGCGGCGGTAGATACCAAGTGGGTTAGAGAACTTATGGTAAGTCGCGGTGTTGAACCAGAGACCTTGCCACAAGGCGCGTTCATGAACCCAAAATCGGTTGCCCAATCTTATTGGCAACTTCATCAACAACCACAGGATGCATGGACGTTTGAGCTTGATCTTCGACCATTTGCAGAGACCTGGTAAGAGGTAAGTAATCATGCAGCAAGAAATTGAATTTCACTTTGATTTTGGCAGTCCCAATGCGTATTTGGCGCATTTGCTGATCCCCGCTTTAGAGCAAAACAAAAATGTAAAAGTAAGATACGTTCCGGTGCTAGTCGGTGGCATTTTCAAAGCAACCAATAACACCCCACCATTTATTTTGCACAAAGAAGTCACTAACAAAATTGCCTACATGAAAGTAGAAGTGGGACGGTTTATCAAAAACAATGGGTTAATTGGTCAGTTTCAATTAAACCCGCACTTTCCAGTAAACAGTTTGCACATTATGCGTGGTGCAATTGCCGCACAGCAGCTGGGTGATGAGATTTACCAAAAATACCTCACCGTTATGTTTCAAAGCATGTGGCGCGATGGCCTTAAAATGGATGAAGTCGATCAAATTACTAAGGTAATGCAAGACAACGACTTACCTAGCGCTGATATTCTTAGACTCAGCCAAACGGACGAAGTGAAACAACAACTCTTTGCCAATACGGAACGCTCGGTAGAACAAGGCTCTTTTGGTGTACCAAGTTTCTATTATCAAGATGAGCTTTTTTACGGTAAAGAAACCATTGCTGAGTTTGAGCGTTTGTTTTAACGCTCACTCAAAGCTTCAATACTGAATTTCCTAGTGCCGATATTCTTAGACTGAGCCAAACAGACGAAGTGAAGCCAAAGCCTGCGGGAATAGCCAATTTATATTCCCGCTTTGATCTTCTCTCTGAGCCACCTATGGCCTTGGTCTTTATACTTATCCCTGTGGTAAGTCATATAAACAGGCAATGGCTCTAATGCAATTGGCAGCGGATAAATTTCAATAGGTAAATAACGAGCTTGATGCTCTGCCAAGCGTCTTGGCAAAGTACAAATTAAATCTGAATCAATCACCACCTGAGCCAAGCTAATTAGGTTGCACAAAGACACAGCCACGTTTCTTTTCACCTTTTTTCGTCCTAACACGATTTCGGTATGACTGCCCTTGTGGTTTCTCGGCCTAACCACAGCATGAGGCAGACTTCGATACAAATCTAACGTCATTTTTGCGCCTATTTGGCTGTTGTTTTTGCCTGCTACCACCACCAGCTCTTCTTCTGAAAAAGCCTCCTCAATTAAATCTTTACCAGGGATAGGCAAGTAATCGATAGCCAAATCCAACTCGCCTTTTCGCAATAACTCTGGTGTGTGAATGTCACTTTCCGGCATCACATCAAGCGAAATATTAGGCGCTTCAACTCGCATTTTTCTGATGATATCGGGCAGACCAACCACTTCCGCATAACCGTTCACCGACACCGCAAAGCGCTTGGTCGCCACCTTGCAGTCAAACGAGTCTTCCGGCAGCAACTGCGCATAAATAAGATTAAGCGCCTGCTCTATTGGCGCTCTAAGTTCCTGCGCTCTGGGCGTTAAACTCATGCCTTGTGGCGCTCTAACAAACAGCTCGTCGTTAAAATTCTGTCTTAGCCTAGCTAGCGCATTACTCACCGCAGGTTGACTCATATGAAGCTTCTCCGCGGCTCGGGTAAGATGCTCATGTTCCGCCAAGGCCTCGAAATACAATCAGTAAATTTAAATCTAAATTTCTTAATTCTCTTAACAACTGTATCTCCTCACAAAGTAACCAATTCATCGCTAATAAACTTTGGCAAAAATGCCGAATACCAAGCTAATTTTTCGAACAGACAATCATCACCGATATCAATAATTATCATCCAAACAATCCATTGGATGAATCACCCTATCATACCTAAGATAAATTTTGGTCAAAAAAAACACAAAACAAACATAAAACAATAAGACCAAATTTAATCAACCGGGAGAGCGAGATGGAAACAATCATAGTATCGATATTCTTTACCCTGTGCGTCATTTACGAATGGCTAACAGGCAACTACAAACAAAGGCAACTTTAGTGCAACCGATTTTAAAATGGCGGCAATCTGCACCATAGGCATAAGTCTGGTTCAGCGACCGTTAGTCATGGCGATGATCTTTGCATTAGCAGGATTGCTGATAGGCCCTTACCAAGGCGTATTAGCTGAATTTGAACAGCAATACTTCTGGTGGACGCTATTGGCTTTTATCTTACTGGAGGAGTATTTCCACGGTGTAGGACAATTGGTTTGCCCACAGCAGAACGCCAAAACGCAAATGGCTGCGCCCGTTACACAAACTATTTAGAACCGCGCACCGCCCTCATCATTTAATTGGTAATGACGATGAACGAGCGCAAATTACCGTTGGACAAACCTTTGTTGAAGGCTGGATGTATTGGGTCTTAATGCCAAACATTTGGTTTAGCTTCATTGCCCTTTACCTTGGCCTTACTCAAGTATTCATTGTAGGCATGATCATCAAAGGCTTGTGGTCACTGCACGTGCACACCAATTGGCATTACGATTTATACCTGCTAAACCACTCAAACCCAATTATTAGAAAAGTCGCTTACGCCCTAGCTCATGTCTTCACTTTTCCAAATACCCACCACCAACACCACAGCCGAGGCCCAAACTCAGCAAAAAACCTACACAACTTTTTAGCCCTTTACGACTGGCTGATTTACGGCACTTTAAAAATTGAAAAGAGTCCACCAGCACGCTACGGATGGCGTCAAAACGAACAAGAGAAAAAGTCCGCTTGGCACCGTTTCTCTCGAACTTACCAATAACTCACTAACAACAAGAATTAAGAGGCAACAAAATGAAAAAATGGCAGTGCATTGTATGTGGTTGGATTTACGATGAAGCAGCAGGCTCACCAGAAGACGGCTTAGAACCTGGCACAACATGGGATGAAATTCCCGACGATTGGGAATGCCCAGATTGCGGCGTTGGCAAAGATGAATTTGAAATGGTTGAAATTTAACAGGAGGCAGGATGAACAAAGAAATGAACACATTCGATGTTGTTGTCATCGGCTCTGGCTTAGCGGGCTACACTCTGTGCAAAGAGTTACGAAAATTAGATCAAAGCCAATCTATTTTGGTCATCAGCCAAGATGATGGCCATCAATACTCCAAGCCAATGTTATCCGCAGGTTTTGGCAAAAACAAAACAGCAGAACAGTTATCACAAGCGGATGCAGAAACCGTTGCAGAGCAGCTGAATATAACCGTTATGCCCTATTGCCAAGTTCAAAGCATAGTAACGGACAGTACAAAGCTAAAAACCACAAAAGGCGAGTTTCATTATCAAAAACTTGTGTTAGCAACGGGAGCAAGTTGCAACAAATTGAGTTTCAAAGGCGCTGACTTGCCCCAAGTGCACTCAATCAACAACTTAATGGACTACCGCCGCTTTCGACAAGCAGCAGAGGATAAAAAGCGGATACTAATCATAGGTGCAGGACTAATTGGCTGTGAGTTTGCTAATGACATGACCACAGCAGATTATAAAGTAACCGTGGTTGATCCTATGACCACTGCCCTGCCCGGCTTATTGCCAGAACAAGCAGGAAAAGCGGTAGTTGAAAACTTAGAAATGGCAGGCGTAACCTTTGAGCTAAATACTCAAGTGACTGAAATCACTGAAACCCAAACAGGTCTTTTGGTGAAGCTAAGTAATGGCAAACCCATTGAGTCTGATTTGGTCATCTCCGCTGTTGGCCTAAAACCTAATATCGAATTAGCCTTAGCAGCTGGCATTGAATGTGAACGAGGCATAATAGCCAATAATAATTTAGAAACCTCAATCATCAACGTATATGCCCTAGGCGATTGCGCACAAATAAACGGCCAGCTAATGCCTTACATATTGCCATTAATGGCATCAGCAAGAAGTTTAGCAAAAACACTCACAGGCCAAACAACAGAGGTTACCTTTGGCGCAATGCCAATAGTAATAAAAACTCCATCCTATCCAATCACCGTTTTACCTTCAGTTGTTAAAGATGGAACTTGGCATTTTGAAGAAACCGAAGACGGCCTAAAAGGTTTGTACAAAAAAGATGAAAAGCTACACGGTTTTGTCTTAACAGGTAGTTCTACCAAAGAAAAACAAACGTTAGCTAAACAAGTTGAGGTTTAGTGGCTGTATTACCTTCAACAATATAGCAAACCTGACTTTCAGGTTTGCTATGTATTCGAAGTTATTATCGACAGAGCAGAGGCACTTGCTGGAACTGATCGTGGCACTCGCCACAAACAAAGCGTAGCAAAAAGCAACAACCTCCAAAGTCAATCGTTATATTTACATTCTATGAGGAGTCCCTCTGTTACCCTTTTTTACACAGTAGTCATAAAACGACTTTGCCTCATCTAGTGACGCGGAATTAGACATGGACTCTTCATTTGGTTTGTACTCACCATAGTCTGGAGTCATATCCATCAGCATCTCACGCCCTCGTAAAAACTCATTGTATGCGCCGGATGTACATAAAAATGAAGTAATAGAACTGGTCCATTTAGGAGTTTTATCTTCGAATATAGCAAATGACTTACCTACTTTAGACTTTTGCTGCTTTTTGAAGGCCTCGAATTTATTTGATATTTCCACGTAAGGAGCGAAGTCAATTTCTTCACCAGAGATTGGTAAGGGAGCCTCCAAGTACCCTTGTCCCTCTGTAATATTTCGAACAATGTTACCTATACAATACATTCCAGGATCGGGTTGCAAGTATACAACCTTAGATACATTTCCTAGCGTCATAATACCTGTGCATTGGGTACATGACTCTAAAGTTGTATATACGGTCACATCTTCCAACATATTCCCATATTTCTTTGGTTTAATGTCTTTGTCTTGCCATGAATTGTGAACCTGAGACAATGAAAATATCCGTCTTATGAGACGTGATTCTGCATGTTCAACTGAACTGTTGAAAACTTTATTATGATTAAATTCGAAATCAACCACCTCGCCAAACTTATTAACCGCAATAGCAGCAATATTATGCCCATAATAATCGCCACTTAATATACCATCACTAGACGGTGATAAAGGGTATTCACTTCTGTCACCATATTTATTAGGGTTGAAGTAATGGGCTGTAATTGCAAACAATAAACTAGCGTATATCCTGTGGCGTTCCTTTTCCTCCTTCGTTAGGACAACAGGTTTTCTTTTAATTAAGTCTGATATAGTTGCTTTTTTTTCTATCAAATCTTCTAAATTGCTCACTTATTTCTCCTTGCAAATATAGACATAATGACCCCACACAAAAGTGCAGTCCTCCCATTCATCGTGGGTTAGCTGATAGCGAGAACCATAATTAGTTTGTTAAAGACTAAAAAAGGGAGAACAGCATCAATAAACATAACACACTTTTTTGTTAAGCTAGGTACTCATAAAAGGCGAACCATTTCATTAGACCTGATCCCTTTAGGTAGCTTGCATGTTTTAATTAACTAAATCACTGTTTTAAGGTTTCTTTAGCTTTTTTCCATGCTCTTCTTTTATGTGCGCAGCTACAGCAGAAGTTGCTACAACTAAAACACCTCAAACAATATCATGCTTTAAGGGACAACTTGGTTTTGATTAAGCAGGTATCGAGGTGAAAAATACAAGATATGGCCCCAATAACTCTGCTGTGTGTACCTATTCAAGCTATATTTAACCGCTTGTACGCTGAAATGTCTTATTAGCATTGCTCGTGTCATGATCGAATTCAAGATTAAGATTCGGAGAGAATTTTTTGAGTCTCTCGGGTATCCTATAGATCGCTCCTTTTTCTACAGCGACACAAAAAGCAAGGGTAAAATCTGGGTCTGAAACAAATAGCGTTGACTGCCCCGCACCAGTAGCAACTACTAAACCAGATTGGATTAATATATTTAAGGCTTCAGGAAATAAAGAAAAATCTCTATCTTTTTCAAAATAATATTCAATATCTGAAACTCTGTGTGGCTTAGTTAGCCCCTTGTTATAGAGATAGCTAAGGATACTTTTAACATAATTGCAGCCATTTATAGTATTCGTTATCTTTGAGTATTTTCTGGTGTATTCATCGATATTTTTCTGAGCAACTTTCTTAGCAATTTCAGAATAAGGCTTTGCTCTTAAAATATTTCCTTTAGTTGATGATAGTGCTGCTCGGCGTCCTAAGTCAGTCAAGCTTTTTAAATTCCCTCCAGATGAGTCATATGTGTAATCTTGGCAAAGTCGAACATACTCATCATCCCTTGGTTCACCGAGCTGTCCGGGGTACTTGATTCCGAGCTCTTCAAGACCACGCTGAATAAAGCGCCAATCATGAGAAGGATCGGATAGTCCGCCAAGGGTCATATGCAAAATTCTTTTACTCAATGTTTTGTCGACATTGACTATCTCTGAGAAAGAGTTTTCACACGATATAAAAACCAATTTAGACTTTGATGATGTGTGGTCTAGAGTGCTTAATATCTTCGCTAAATTAGCCATTTTTTTTGTTAGCTGCTTATTTGACTTCTCAAAATCATCTACTATCAGTGATACATTTTCATTTATTATCATTTTTGCAATATCTGTAATCGATATCTTTTCTAGATACTTTTCAGAAAACTCTATATCCATTAGTGGATCATGTGTCTCAGCGTGCCTAGCATCTATTGCTCCACCCGGGAGAAATCTCTTTACACTAAACCCCAGCCTGTGTTCATCTACAGTTTTTGTTGGTTTTGGAATAGATATTATTTGACGACAAAATTCTTTCCAATCTAAATCATGATCACAGACTACCAAATTGTAATCCACAGAATAATCAGATAATGACTTAAAGATTAATGATGACTTACCAGCTCCTGTAGGGCCATCAATAACAGCTACAGTCTTCCCCCTAAAAGAGTTGTAGAATAGTCTCAATTCACCTTCGTTTTCCTCTCCTCGGCTCCACCAAAATCCATCATGTCGAGGTGATTCACCGAAAACCGTGTCTATTTTTTGAATGTCATCCATGTATAAACTCCCTAATTGCTCACTGCTAATTAACATGAATTCCAAATAACCACATCAGAGTTTCATCGAAATTCAACTAAGCAACTTTTTCACAAGACATATCAGAGGCTACCCTCAAAGTTAATTTAAATCAACAACTGCAACTGTACTTTATCCGCAAATATTCGCATTGTGAGTTCGCACCTGAATGACATTTATAATGGAGGTTTGAGAGTTTAAAGTGATGGGGGCAATTACTACTTTAGATACACCAACTCAAGGTTCCAGCGGAAGAAAATTGGCCGAAACTAGTCGTTACAACACAAACAAAGCTCGACCGAGTATGGATGAATAATGTTATTGTGAAGCTAGGCGTTGTTGCAGTTTGTTGGCTTCTTTTGCTTCTTCTGAGTCGGCTTCGTGCATGTATTCTGCGAAAATGTCGACGACTTCTTTGATCATTGGGATCAGCAAGGTTTCTGGTTTAACTAAACATCTGCACTGCCATAACACGTCTTGTTTAAACTCTACTTTTACTAACTCGCCTGAGGCAAATTCGTTGTGGAATAAAGCTTCTGGGCCTGCTGTTACATAGTCTGAGTTTGCGACTATGGTTTTTGCCATGTTGTAGCTTTCGCAGACAATTGTTGGTTCTAGAATTCTTCCTGTTAGTAAATCAGTTACTTGTTTGCCTAAGCTTTTTGGGATGTTTGGCGTGATTGACTTGTACAGTAGTAGTTCGTCTAGGCTTATTTTTCCGCGACTTGCCAGTTCATGGCCTTTGCGCACAGCAATGACAATTTTGCCAAAGTTCATATATGGCGCATTAATGTCGTTTGGTACATCCGATGCGACAAACGGGCCTATGGCTATATCGATTTGGCTTTTTTTCAGACTCTCTAATAAAGACTCAGCTGACATGGTGACGACTGAAACATCAAACTTGTAGTCGTTTTCTGCGTAGTCGAGTAATGCTTTAGGCAAAATATCTTGCTCTATGATTGGGCCTACACCAATGCGTACCATGCCGCCTACTGAGTTTGCCATTAATTCTAATCGGCGCTCTATCACACCCAGTTGCTGTTTTAGAGCAGTAGATTCGCTTAACAGAAACTTTGCCGCTTCGGTTGGGATCATGCCTACGTTGTCGCGGTAGAACAGTTCCATATTGATTTTTTGTTCTAGGCGAGCGACTTTTTTACTCAAGGTTGGTTGGGAAACACAAAGTATTTCGGCTGCTTTGTTAACACTGCCTACTTCGCTGATCACTTTGATCATATTGATATCTGAAATATCGATCACTGAATACATATCCATGAATGAACCCTAATTAGTGATAAGGATATTATGAAGCCAAGTATATGTATATATATTATTGGCTTGTCTGAGTGAGCAAAAAAGGAGCGCAAAGGCTCCTTAACTGTATGAATGTTCTTTGTTTTTGATTTTTGCTTTCAATTACAAAAACTAGACTCGGACTTTTTTCACTTGTTGGCCACGTTTCCAGAAGTTGTAAAGCACGACAATGACCGAGAAGATGCCGTGAACTTTGGTTTTTGGACTGTGGCCTTCTCCCATACGTCTAATTTGATCTGTGTACCAACTGATCTCCATAATTGCCATTTGGTCAATTTTCTTAAGCCCTGTGGTAATTGGCTTCACCGTAGAAACATAACCTTTGCCATTAAGCACTTTGTTAGCCATGTCAGGGTCAACCGCTAATGGGCGGGCAATACCGACAAGGTCAACCGCACCAGATTGCAACGCTTGTTCCATTGCGTCTTGCGAACGGAAGCCACCTGTTACCATAATTGGCACTGAGACGTTTTGCTTTAACTGCTCGGCAAATTCTAAGAAGTAAGCTTCACGTTTTTTCGTGCTTTCTTTTTGCTCGCCTCGACGGTTTACTGGGTTTTCCCAGCTGCCACCTGAGATCTCAATCATATCAATGCCCATTTCATCTAATGATTTGCACACTTCGATTGATTCTTCGTTGGTAAAGCCGCCCTTTTGGAAATCAGACGAGTTCAGCTTAATGCCAATAGCAAAGCCTTTGCCTAGCTCGTTTCTAATTGACTTATACACTTGGGTAACAAAGCGCATTCTGTTTTCTAAGCTGCCGCCCCATTTGTCGGTGCGTTGATTGTGGTTTGGCGATAAGAACTGGCTAATTAAATAGCCGTGCGCTCCGTGCAACTGCACACCGTCAAAGCCAGCTTGTTTTAAAATTCGTGCGGTATTGGTGAAACGCTGAATAATATCTAATATTTCCGCTTCAGTGAGCTCTCTTGGCGGGATGAACATATCGCTAGCCAGAGGAATAGCCGACGGTGCTAACGGTTGTTCGTTTAAGAATTTTGGCGACTGTTTGCCTGGGTGATTCAGCTGCGCCCAAATTTGTCCGCCTTTTGATTTAGCGCCACGCGCCCAAAGTGATAATTGATGCGCATCTCTGTCATCTTCTACGGCTACTGCTAGCGGCTCGTTAGCGTGACGTTTATCAACCATTACGTTGCCAGTGATAAGTAAACCTGAGCCACCTTCTGCCCATGTGCGGTATAACACTTCAAATTCTCTGACTACGCGGCCATCACCGGTAGCCATGGCTTCATTCATCGCTGATTTGCATATTCTGTTTTTTAGTTCAGAACCACAACGCAAAGTTAGTGGCGCTGATAAAGGTTGGTTATTTGACATGATAAATCACTTATTTTTTATTATTGATTTGATTGACCTTCGATATTACTGAACGAAAAAACAGCAAGGGTAATGAAGTTGTTTGCTTTGTGTTGTGAAATAAATGAATGCCCTTTTCTTGTTCTCTTATCTTGCCCTTTTACGTTGGTATTTTTGTGCTTCGCTTTACTTGCTTCTGATCTGGTTGATTAACTTTTATTCATTTCGTTATAGGGGTATGGAAGATTTTTCATTGCTTAGACTGGATGAACCTTGCCTATTATCAGTGGGTTACTTGTTAACAATATCAGCATAAACTCGAAGGAGAATAAAAATGGCAAGGGTTAGGATCACTTGCTCGATACAACAAGGCTCGATTGGCTATAACAAAATAAAAAAACTAGAGTCAGTCATTGCCAGTACCTATCAAGCACACTTTGGTACGCACTTTAAATGTTCGTTTTTTTGGATTGATTTGCCTTATCAACAAGCTTATTTAGCGGGCAAACAGTCTAATGCATCGACCGTTCAAGTAGCGGTGCCAAACAATATACCAAGCGACATAAGACACCCATTTATGAGTGAAATATGCGCCAAGTGGCAACACATCACAGGCTGCAGCAAAGATGAGATCATTTTAGTATCACCAGATTTTGATCATTTTGAGCAATTCCATCTGGCGATGCAGCGCCGATTTGCCCCAGAGCAAGCGAAAAAAGCACAACTAAAAATGCTCGGCAAATTCTTCTTAGGTCGTTTCAAAAAAGGTTATCTGAATACTTCAGTCAATCTATAAAAATTAAAATAAGGACGATTCCATGCCTTTGTACACAATATCAACAGAAAACAGTCTTGCAGTGGAAACCAGAGAAACCTTGGCAAATTTAATTGTCGACGTGCACTGCACAATAACTGGCGCTCCAGAAACCTTTGTAAATGTGGTTTACTCTGAAAATGTGCCAATTAAAGCCGACGCCAAAATGAGTATTTTAGGGGCGGTTAGAAAGGGGCGAACGGCAGAGCTCAGTATGACGTTACAAAAAGAGTTAATTCGCCGCATTGCCTTTGAATTAGATATCGGTGATTCAGAAGTTGACCTTTCCTTATTTGAAGTACCCGCGCAATGGGTAATGGAAGGTGGTGAGATTTTACCAGAGCCTGGCGAAGAAGCGCTTTGCGAATGGCTACAAAAAGGTCACGGTTAATACTTTGATCGTTCACCAGAGTCATTGCGAAGACTCTGGTGAAACCATACCTCATTAATTTTTCTGTGCTTTCACTTCTTTATGTAAATTCACTAAAGTTCGAAAAGGCACACTAACCACTTGAGAATTAGCAATCCAACTTGGCACTGAACCACCTGGGTCTAGCAGCAACTGATAGGTCACTTTACTTCCCTTCTCTACCTTTTCAATGAGCCAATACCCTTCGGCACTGGCAATACGCACGTATTTATCATTAGCTTTAATTGTAGGATCACCCGATGTCACTGTGATGTGAATTGCATCGGCAATAGACTTATCAACTTTATATTCAAACACGCCATCACGGTTTTGCAGTGGAAACGGCACTTTATTAATAACGTAGGCCGATTGTTTACCTTCCTCCATGGTTAGCACTTCTGCATGAATGGTGTCGGCCATCCAATGGGTTAACCGACTTGGTTCCGTTATTGCCGCAAACACGGTTTCTACCTCTGCTGGTATAGTGGTTATGGCTTTGAACTCTTTAAAGTCCGACAGTTCAGAGCTTCGGGTATAAACCTCAACCCCTTGTTCATTTTTCTCTAATTGCCACTTTGCTTCTGCGTGCAACAAAAACGAGCAGAAACTCATTATCACTAATAACAATGTAGAAAGTGTTAACTTCATGTTTACCTCAGTTTGGCGGTGCCGGTTAAGTTTGATATTCCATTTTTATCCGTCGCTCGGAAATAAAAGATAAATGGCAGCACCACAATATACATAGTCAGGGAGTATACCGCAGCTGGCAGTGCCAATTCAGTAATTACCATTTCACCACCACTAATTGTAGCGGCAATTGCAATGGCAAGTGGGCCATTTTGAATGCTGGTTTCGATTGCTAAGGTTTTGCTTTCCTTTTGTGTCAGGGCAAAGCCTCGACTGATTAGTAAACCCAAGATGATCATTGCCAACGGTAAAAACAGCAACGAAGCGCCAATTTGCGGGAAGCTACTTTCTAATTTATCGAAAGATTTAAGCACCACTAAAGTCACTATGATCACCCACAGCACAACCGCCGTTTTTTCTAAAATAGGTTGCAACACATTGGCTATATTCGCTCGGTAATGCCTAATAACAACACCTAGCAATACTGGCGTAGAAGTAATTAAAAAGGTAACAAATGCTAAGTCAAAGAATGAAAACGTTACCGCATCTTCGCCTAAAAAGTGCAGCATTGCCCATGCGGTTAACGGCGGAACAGTTAAAAATGACAATACGCTAACTACAGCAGTAAGAGACACAGATAACGCCACATCGCCATGGGATAATTTTGAAATAATGTTGCTGGTTACGCCGCCAGGGCAAAAGCTCAACAACATAAGTCCAGCTGCGAACATAGGGCTTAAGTCAAATATCAAAATGGTAGAAAAAGCAAAGATTGGCAAAATAAGTACCTGACATATCATGGCGATGGTGAACACGTAACGCCTATCGACTACTCGCTTGAAGTCACTGACTTCTAAACCAATACCTAAAGAAAGCATAATGATAGCTTGCGCGGCTAACAACGCCTGAGTTAATAACGCTTCCAAAATTAACGCTCCTGTACTAATGGTTGTGACGATTTTGCTTCAATATGGCTCATGCACCATTCTGAAATGGCGGTAATGCTTAAAGAGGGGTTTACGCCTGGGTTTGCAGAGATCATAGAACCATCACAAACGTACATGTTTTGGTAACCAAATACTTCGCCTTTGTCGTTGATCACACCTTCTTCTGCACTTTCAGCCATTACAGCGCCGCCAAGTACGTGGGCCGTAGATGGAGTGCCTAAAAATGCTTCCGTTGACCACATTGAGGCTTTGCCTTTGACTTTTTGTTCCACCGCATCAACAACTTTATCTGACGCTGGTATTTGGCATGTTGGCGCTTTGCCCTTTCCTAACTTGGTTGAAGGAAAGCCAAACATATTGAGCTTCATGTTCAAGGTGCTATCCAAATGCTGCATAAACAACAGATATAGAGTGCGTTTGCCCCAGTTATCGGCAAACAGTACTTTTAAATTTTGTTTTGGCTTGGTCAGCATTACAGTAACGAGTTTACCCAGCCTGTTAAAAAGGGTTTGGCCTGCCACTCTAGGTGCTAGCATGAACTTCATTACGCCTGAACTTTGGTTATAGCGAATAGGTTCTAAATGGCTGTGTTCATCGGTATGAAGCACCGAACCTATTGCCACGCCTTGGGTGAAGTCTAAGTTGTTATCAAAACTGGTAACGGCGGTGATGGTTTCGTTGTTCGTGCGAATATGTTTGCCAACACAGTTTGATAACTCAGGCAGTGAGCCTTTAGCTTTGAGTTTTAATAATAGTGGGATAGTACCCAACACGCCACCAGCGAATATCACGCCTTTGGATGTTATCTTTTTACGTCTAGGCAAACCAAGCAAATGTGAGCTTTTACAGCTAATTTGATATCCGTTCTGGCCTTTGCCCTCAACTAAAGGCTGAACATCTGTAACTAGGGTTTCTGCTTGTATTTTCGCGCCTAGGTTTTGCGCTAAATGTAGGTAATTTTTATCTAAGGTGTTTTTCGCATTGTAACTGCAACCTGTCATGCAGCTACCGCATTGGATGCAACCTTTGCGCTCGGGTCCCTTGCCAGAGAAGTATGGGTCTGGCTCAAAACCAGAAGGCGCTGCTTTGTCAGAAAAAAAGATGCCCACTCTCGATGGTTCAAATTGATCTGGTTTGCCTATGTCGTTGGCTAAATCTTTTATCACGATATCGGCATCGGCAAGTTTGCGATTGGCCGATGCGCCTAGCATAGTCAGCGCGTTATCATAAAAAGGCGCTAAGGCCTGTTGCCAATTCTGTAACTTTGCCCATGTGCCGGTATTAAAAAATTGCGCTTTTGGGGTTGGTAATGTTGCACCGTAAGTTAACGAGCCGCCGCCAACACCAACTCCAGAGTAAACGGTAACGTGTCTAAAGACACTGATCTTCATGATCCCTCGTAAACCAAACCACGGCATCCATAACCATCGTTTTAAATTCCACGCGCTTTTGGCGTAGTCTTTATCTTTGTACCATTGCCCTTTTTCTATCACTAAGACTTTATAGCCTTTTTCTGACAACCTAAGTGCACTTACTGAGCCGCCGAAGCCGCTCCCGACTATGACGTAATCGTAATCGTGATCGTGATCGTGATCGTAATCAAAACCCTGTTTATCTTGTTGCATGATACATCGCCTTATTCTCACATTGGTTTGTGCGGAATACGGGATGTGGTAATTGTTTGTTTATAACAACTGACATATGAAGCTCCCCGCTGATCTATATCGAGTAAGCCTGCGCAATCGCTTTATTAATGGTTAACCTGCTGACCCTTTGGGTTCTAATTGTTATTGCTCTGCGCTGTTGTATTTATAGTTTGCGCATGCCATTGCAGGTGCATTTTAGTTATTTCTGTGACCTTTTGGTCTAAGTGATGAACGCTGGCTTACGGCCAATAACCAGACTAGTGAAAAGACAAAACCCTGAGTAATAATTGTTTTATAGTGGGGCTTATAAGATTTTGAATAAGAATTGGCCAAAGCCAATAAAAAGGCCGACAACACTAGGTTATCGGCCAGTTATTTGTCACCAAGTTTAAAGCGTTCGGTTAATGAAGTTGTGATTTAAAGGTGTATTGTCCCAACTCTTTACGGAAAGTTTCTTTTAACCCTTCATTGCAACTTAATAGCTCAATGTTTGCCATTACGCCGTACTTACTGTCTTGTTCAACCACGACATCAATTTTATGCTCAGGCACTATCTCCGCAGCTAAAATGCGAATGCACTTGTCTATTTCAAGCATTTCCAGTTTCGGTTTGAACACTTTGCCTACGGCAGTCACTGGCAAAGCATCGACCACCATAATGTCTTTTGGCACCGCGGCTCGTTCAGTTATGGTTTTGCTGGCAAAGGTTTTAAGTTCCTGCTCGCTAACTTGTGCGCCAGCTTCTACGACAACATAACAAACAGGCACTTCTCCAGCGTGGAGATCTGGTTTGCCGACAGCGGCAGCCATGGTGACTTTCGGATGAGAGCACATGGCTTCTTCAATTAATTTAGGCTCAATATTGTGACCACTTCGTACAATCAACTCTTTTTTGCGGCCTGTTAACCAGAAGTAACCCTGCTCGTCCTGCCTTGCTAAGTCACCAGTGTTCAGCCACTTGTTACCTTCTTCATCGTACAACCACAAACCTTTGTTCTGGTGTTCTAGCTGATAACCTAAAAATACATTTGGGCCTTTAACCGCAAGCACACCAATTTCGTCGGTCGCACAATGGCCAACTATTTTATCGCCATCAATACGCACACATTGCATTTGCTGATACGGCAACCTAAGTCCAATTGACCCTACTTTTTGCTCACCCATGAAAGGGTTTAAGCTGCTTACGCAGGTTCCTTCGGTTAAGCCATAACCTTCTAAAATTTTAATTCCGGTTACTTGTTGGAATGCTTTAAAGGTTTCTACTGGCATGGGTGCTGCACCACAAATACCCAACTTAAGTGATGATAAGTCTTTACCTTCCGTGGAGAAATTCATAAGACCAGAGTAAACCGTTGGCACTGCACTGAAAGTGGTTACTTTGTAATGGGCAGCAATATCCCAAAAGTTAGGTAATACACCTTGCTCTCGATAACCTTGAGGTGTTGCGATAACAACGGTTCCACCAATAGTAAAAGGCAATAATCCCGTCACCAAAGCACCATTTACGTGGAATAACGGCAGACCGCCTAACACAACCAAATCTTCGTTAAGTACCTGGCTGTTAGATAGCTGAACGGCCTTAACGTTAAACAATTCATTTTGATGAGTTCGGCGAGCTATTTTTGGTAAGCCCGTTGTACCACCCGTACAATACAAAGACGAGATAGTATCGCTATCAAATTGACGGTTAAACAATAATGACTCGCCGCTATGCTGTTTTATTGCTGCGGTGAAGTTATAGTAGGTTTTACCCGCTGGCAGTTTGATTTTGTTGCGGTGTGACCTTTGGATAAGCTTTGCGGCAATGCCTTTTACACCTGAAACGTAATGCGCGATATCTACGCCAATTACGTGTTTGGTCTCAGGTAAATCATTAATGATGCTTTCCAACTTTCCCCAAAGCTCTAAGTTCTTCATTGGATTCATTGTCACCACTGCTTTTGCCCCAACAGCATTGAGCAAGTCGCGTATTTGTTCCGGCTCTAACAAAGGGTTTATTGCCATCACACGACATGCCGCCTCTGCTCCCCACAGTACATAATGAGTTTCTGGCAAATTTGGCAAGAAAAAAGCAACCACATCTGTGTCTGACAAGCCAATTGAGTGAAAAAAGTTGCCCGCTTTAGTGATGTTATTAAGTAATTCTGCATAACTGATGTCTTTGCTGTCAGTGTATTGTTGGCCTGACAAGAAAAAAGAAATGGCGGTTTTGTCGGTATTTTTCAGCGCACTTTGTTTTATCGCTTCATAAGTATTGGTATATGGCATATTTGCCGACAATGGTGTTGACTGTTCTATTTGTTCGATATCTTTTAACGTTTCCACATTTACAGTATTCATTATTTTTAGGTTTCCTTTAGTTCTGTAAATTGGGTAATTTTGTGGCTCACTTGCCTACCCTCGATGCCACAGTAATTAACTCACCGCTATGCCTGTAAATGAAATAAGTTATAAGGTGCTACAAACTATAGGAATAACGCAGACAAGGAGTTATTTCGTTAAGTTCGCCGCAAAAAACGCATCCATAAAAAATAAAAACACCGTTTATTCATATACTTAAGGCTATTTTAAAGATGTGCCGATTGTTTACAGCTAGAGTTAACTGTTCCATAAAAACAAAGACACTATTTACAAAATACGTTATTTTTGTAAACCTTGAATTTGCACAATAAACTTTTGATGTCTAATATTCGCTCAAATTCCGAACAACGAAACTGTATTAACTTTTAAGGAACAGATAAGCAATGGCGACACCAATTACTTACGCATTACGATTTTTATCTACTTTTTTTCCGCCGCAAAAGCCCCTTGCTTTCTCGGGTGTCGATTCGACATTAAAGTTAGTTGAGTTGATCATTGCATCAGGTCACAAACGTCCATTACTTATTGCCGATGCGTTTTTAATCGACAACAACAAACTAACTCAAGTTATTGAAAAATTTGAACAAGCTTCTTGTAAAGTCACCATCTACAGCGGCGCTATTCCTAACCCTACGCTAAATGAAGTACGAGACGGTTTGGCCCTTAGTCTGGAGAACAATTGTGACAGCGTATTAGCAATTGGCGGTGGTTCGGTGTTAGATATTGCAAAAGTGATCGCAGCTGCGAGTACCAGCAATAAAGATGTAACAAAGCTGGCTGGTATTTTAAAAGTAAAACAAACACCACTGCCGTTTTATGCAGCGCCAACCACTTCTGGCACCGGCTCTGAAACAACAAACGTTGCGGTTATCTCAGACCCTGTTACCCATAAAAAACAGTTTTTCTTAGACCCGAAATACATTCCTTCGACAGTGGCTTTGGACCCGACTTTATTGAAGTCATTACCAGCACCATTTACAGCTGCAGTAGGTATGGATGCATTGACTCACGCGATTGAAGCATATACATCTAAGAACAACTTTGCTGATACCGACAGAGATTCAGCAACCGCAATAAAGCTTTTATTTGAGTACTTACCTGTGGCTTATCACGATGGTGGTAATGTGCAAGCGCGCGAACTAGTTGCACAAGCTTCTTTTTTAGCAGGTTACTCTTTTACTAAATCAAGCTTGGGTTACGTGCATGCAATTTCGCATCAAATTAGCGCGAAATACAACACGCCGCACGGTCTAGCAAATGCGATTATTTTGCCAAGAGTATTGCGTTTTAACCAAGATGCCTGTGCCGAACGCTTTGCCAACTTAGAGCGATTAGTTAGTGGCGAAAACACAAATGCTGATGATGAAACATTAGCGCAGCGCTTTGTAGCTCGCGTAGATCAATTATCCAACGAGCTACAAATTCCAAACCAACTTAATGACCTGAGCCCTGACGATTTTAGCAAGATCACAAAAGATGCCTTAGCAGAAGCTAGAGCATCCTACGCGGTGCCAAAAGTGATGCGCAGCAAACACGTTGAAGCCATTTTGCAGTCAATCATTGCGGGAGATAAAAATGTTTCCTTTAACTAATCAAAGTTTTCAAGCCAACGAGCCAAAACAAGACGAAATTGATGTGGCAAAACGAGTAATAGCAGTATTTGCTTCATACGGTTTTCAAAAAACATCGATGCAAGATATTGCCAATGCATCTGGGGTTTCTAGACAGTCGATTTACAAACGATTTGGCTCAAAAGAACAGTGCTACAACAGGGTAATAAATTTATACCTGGCAGACATGTACTCACGCATTTTCAATGAGTTGGAGTCAAACCTAGCAGAACCTTTTAGCGTACTGCTGAACATCTTTACCATTTTTGTGGGTGAAGCGGTTGAAGTGGTTAACGAGCCGCACGGTACCGAAGTTTTCAACGATTGTATTAAAGCCAAATACTCAGGCACTGAAGATTGGCCAATTAGATTTAGAGCGCGATTAACCGATTACCTTGTTCGCAATCGCCTAAGCTCGCCAGAGAAAGCCAACGGTGTTGCCTTAACACTGATCTCGGCAAGCAAAGGCATGCTGTTGGAGCACCGCAGCTATGAACAGTTTAATCAAGATATGACATTAATTATTAGCAGTATTACCAGCCAAGCTTAACACTTGGAACACGAGAGGAAAGATCATGAGCAATTTACAAGCAAACAGCCAAGAGCACTTACAAGCAAGCTTTGTATCAATGAAAGCCGCTTACAACAATAACCCAGCACCTAGCTATGAAGAGCGCGTGCAAGTATTGAAGAAGCTAAAGAAATCATTGATTGAACACGAGCAAGAAATCTATGACGCATTAAAGCGAGATTACGGTTACCGCAGTGAATTTGATACCTTAATTGCTGACATTTTACCGTCAGTTGCTGGTATCAACTACACCCTGAAAAAACTGAAAAAGTGGATGAAACCGTCAAAACGTCATTCGGGTTTAATGTTATTACCGTCAAAAGTAAAAGTGCATTATCAGCCGCTAGGTGTTGTTGGTGTTATTACTCCTTGGAACTTCCCTATGTTCTTAGCGTTAGGCCCAGCAACCCAAGCATTAGCTGCTGGTAACCGCGTTATGATCAAGATGAGTGAGTTTACGCCTAATGCTAACCAAGCAATGAAAAAAGTAGTCGCTTGCATTTCTGATCACGTGCAAATTATTGAAGGTGAAGCGGAAGTAGGCGCAGCATTCTCTGCTCTGCCATTTGACCACATGATCTTCACTGGTTCGTCAGCGGTTGGTAAATTAGTTGCAAGATCTGCAGCAGACAATTTAACGCCAATTACCCTAGAGTTAGGTGGTAAATCGCCAACAATCATCGACGATACTATCAACATGAACATTGCCGTTGATGCTGTAATTGTAGGTAAGTCAATTAACTCAGGTCAAATTTGTGTTGCACCTGACTACATCTTTGTTGCAGAGGCGAGAAAACAAGAGTTTATTGATACGTTCATCCAAAGATACACGGAATATCACCTAAACAACGACAGCAAAAATACCCAGACTCACATTGTTTCTGAACGTCAGCACAAGCGTTTAATGGCATTACTTGAAGATGCAAAAGCGAAAGGCGCAGACATTCACGCAGTGAAAGAGTTAGAGTCTGACCAAGGTAAACGTGTTTACCCTCACTTAGCGACAAACTTAACTGCTGAAATGGAGATCTTAAAAGAAGAGATCTTTGGTTCAATTTTACCTGTGATGACCTACAAAGATATCTCAGAGGTGATCAGCTACGTTAACGACCGCCCTCGCCCACTATCTTTATACATTATGTCGAGCAACAAACAGTTAATTGACCAAGTATTGAAAAATACTCACAGCGGTGGTGTTTGTATCAACGATTCATTAATGCACGTTGCGGCGGATGACGCACCATTCGGTGGTGTTGGTAACTCGGGTATCGGCCATTACCACGGCCATGAAGGTTTCTTAACCTTCTCGAAAGCCAAAACAGTGGTGTACTCAAGCTCATGGTTACCGAAGAATGCCTTCATTCTTAAAAACCGTGACCTTGTCCACAAAACGCTTCGCGCTTTATTGTTAAAATAAGCCAATCAAAAAAGCCGTTTCAGAGTAACTGAAACGGCTTTTTTACATGCAAAACGACTATCTAAATTAACTTCAAATTCTCTTTCTTCCTGACTCTTTTTAGAATTTCTTAAGAACTCAATGAAACTGTGAATTCGATAGCCTGAGTCACATATTGGAATTCAAAAACGTCGAGCCAGTTATCACTAAATCCCTTTAGATGGTGTGTTGTTTCCCCCAACTATTCATGTAAATGCGCTATTTGCGCACTTTTATTTATTCCAAATAAACTAACAACAACATTTTTAATAATACTGGTAACCACTTACCAATTTTGTTTAAACTACCCCACTCAGAAAAATGCGCGACCGTAAATCAGAAATATGCGCGATTTGTGCACTATTAAATTGTTATGTGAAAAATAGAAATGGCATATAAACAGCCGAAACCACTATTCGAGTGGAAAATTGATGAGCCAGACAAAGAACTGTACTTAGCTTCAATTCTAGATGATGAGACTATATTGTCTGCGTATGGCCGGAACGCACATAGCTCTGGTAGTAAATTAGTTTCATGGAAAGAGTTTCTAGCAGGCGAAATGAATGATCTTGTTGAGAAAACTATGGGCGAAAAAATACTAGTGGATCTTTTGGATAAACTGGAAAATCTCAATAAATAACCGTCGGCATAATATGAAAGTTTGTAGCACTACTAATCGTCGCATAGTTGAAAAAATACGGAAATATTCTGAGAGTATGGTACGTGAAGGCTTGGTAACGGAAGTGAAGAATTATGACGAGATGTCTACATGGCACAATTCCAAATATGAATGCTTATCTACTAATCGTGAATGGGTGGTTTATCTTCCAGATCACGCATTTGGTGGCGAGGTTAAATTAATAAGTGTGTAAATCACATAACAAGTACGTTAAGCCGGACACAAAACACTTGGCTTTTGTTCGTGCATCACGCAAATTATAGCCAGTATTTTGCGCCGCTTACGTAGGCGTTAGGGTTTCAGGGAGGTTCCAATCAAATATTTAGCATTTTTAATCGTTTTTCTATCTTTCGCATCCTTTGGTCAAAAATATGAGTACTCAACAATTTATGGCACAAAGGTAAATATCTCAGTTGATGAAGAAAAACAAGAATGTAGAACACAAATGTTTGACGTTATTAGCATAACTAAAAACTGTGGTTGGGACATTGATAAAGAAATTAATATCATAGGTAATAACCTACGTATAAAATTATTAAATGATAATATTTCTCGTGGCTACCATGAATGGGTGGGCGAATTCGGAACTTATAAGGTACAAACGGTTAAAGAGTTAAATTTACTTACTCATAAATTTGAAAACGTATATGTTGTACAATTTTTCCAACAAACACCTTACCCTGCGGTATATTTAACATTAATAAATCGGCAAATTGGCATTATTGGCTTTGGTCGTAGAACGGAAGCATACCCAAATCTAAAAATTACTGATTTGGCTTTTATAAACGGTGATTGTGGTTTTGCTGGGGCTTGTAACAAGAAACCCTAACAAGCTGTTAAATAAGGACAAAAAAATTCACGGGTCAGGTTTTGCATTTTGCATGAATAACTTAACCTGAAAATTTTGCGCTGGCTGTTAAATAGCTAAAGCACTAGAAAAGGCATGTTGTGAGTGTGGTACGCGCGTTGATAAAACCTGTACAAAATACAAGACTTGCCCCTTATAAATGCGCTATTAAATTGTTAAATATTCGGAGAAATATTTGAGTACCTTTAAGATTAAAGAGCAGTCTAAAGTTAAGTTTGTTATAGAACGTTCCAAACTTGAAAATATTCTATGGTTTACTCTGTTTATAATCTTTTGGAGCTTTTTACTTTCTTCAGTATTGCAAATTGACCCAAATGACGAAAACATCATTGATTCGATCTATGTAACGTTGCAAAAAGAACCTATGTTGGCTCTATTTTTACTACTTCCATTGTTACTTCTGAATAAATTCTTATATTTCTTAAAGATAATTACATTTGGTGAAAATGTAGTATTCGATGGAAAAAGAAAAAAAGTGTACAAGAACTCAAAACAGATATGTAATTTTGAAGTTGTAGAGAAAGTTCAGATTCGACTCATTTCTGTTATAGATTCAGCAGATCAATTTAGGCTGTCATTAGTCTTAAATGACGGTACTAAAATATTCATCGAAGAGAGTAATGTTGAAAGTATTATTAAAGATATTGCTGAAGGCATTGCAGACATAATCAACGTAAGTGTTGTTTTCAAAAAGTGAATGCATATCAAGCGCATAAAGTGGTGGAACTGCTAACACTTAGCTCGGTTCCGCTTCGCTGCATAGCATATGCATAGTATTATCAGCCCCTTATGCAAACGTTAACTGCGATGAAAGGTTTAGAGTTTGAGTGCAAGTAAACGAGTAAATTTTTATTTCTTTTTATCTGGGAGCATAGGCGCTGCCCTTGGGTGGACTTTTGGAGTTAATGAAAACTTAAAATTTTATAAGCTGTTAAATTTAACAGGGCTAATCTATGACTTTATCGCCGTAATTTTACTTTCATACGCAATTTTGATGAAAGACCAAATTCAAGATTTTATCGCACACCATATTTCTCTTTTATTTATAAACTTTACACTAATGTTTCCTGCATTATTTCATGTTTTTCATATGATCGGTCGCGGAGGACTTGAGTTTAATATAGAAATGATCGCTTTTACTATAATCTCAATTTTTCCTATGATTTATGTGTTTTCATCTCCAGTGTTAGAGCCAACTCCATCTAAATCTTTTTTACCCGAAACACGAGTAAAAATATTAGGTACGTTATTATTACTAATAGGTTTTGCTTTTCAGATTGTTGCGAGCATTTCTGATATTAGCAGCTAACAAGCAAAGTTAAAGTACAAAAACACAGCTGGATTTTCCCTTGTGTCGATAATTATAACCAGCAATTTTGTTGTCCCTTATCATGGTGCTTTCACGCCAAATAACTTATTGATTAACTACAAACCTGATTTCTTCCAGCTTCTTTCGCTTTGTATAAGGCCTGATCGGCACGATTAAATAAGTCTTTCATTTCTTTGTCTTCGGCATTACATTCCGCCACACCAAAAGACGATGTTAGCTTTAATCGCTCTTTTGAACCTAACACCAATGGTGTGTTTGCCACCTCTTGTCTGACTCTATCGGCGTAGATAAGTGCTTGTTCTAGACTTGTGTTTGGTAGCAGTATTGCAAACTCTTCACCGCCGACCCTGCCTACCATGTCCGACTCTCTGATATTTTCGTTAAGAATATCGGCAAAATGAATGATCGCTTGGTCACCAACACTATGGCCGTAGGTGTCGTTAACTTGTTTGAAGTGATCGATATCCGCAATCACAATTGAAAACGTAGAGTTGTAGCGCTTGGCTCGATAAAATTCTTTATTCAGGCTATCCATAATATGTCTACGATTAGGCACGCCTGATAAATCACAGGTGTTGGCCAAAGCATTGAGCTTTTGCAAGGTTTGCTCTAATTGTCTTTGAGTTGAAACTAGCTCAGTAATATCAGTGCCAAAGACAACATGCTCACCAGATGAAATTGTAATACGGGATAGCTTATAAAACTTGTTATCTAGGGTAGGTAAAATGTACTCACTTTCCGTGAATTGCTGTTGATTTGAACGAATGAAGTCTAAAAAGTCTTTAAGGCTTTTCCCCTCAAAGTCGACCCCGGTGCCTTTTTTATGAGCTCGCTGAATGACGTCATTTTGGTGCTGACCAATAATTTGCTCGTGCGGTAGACCTATCAACTCTGTCATCATTTCATTGCAGAATGTAAAGGTTAACGAGCTGTCCATTATGCAGACGGCATTTTTGGTCTTTTCAAGACTTTCGTTAACGATTAGAAGCTGTTTAAGGCCATTAGCTAAGTCCAATTGGCACCTCTTTTGTGCTGGGTAACATTATTAACTATAAGATTGATTGCTTTTTTTTGGCAAATTATTTTAAAAACAAGCGCATACAGCCTAAATAGAACGGCTTTATTGTTTCAATCTTTCAGCTAAATGGAAGCCAATTGGCAAATGACCATATTGAGATAGTAAATCGCTGCTTTAGTCTTGTTTGTTTAACCAAGACTCTAGAGCTTGTTTGATTTGCGATTGCACCTGTTCAAGTGACAGTTCTGCATTTATGACTTCAATTTTGTCACTTTTATCCGCGTAGCCTAAGTATGCTTGACGGGTTCTGTCGAAAAACTCAATTTGCTCTTTTTCAATTCGGTCTAGCTCACCGCGCGCTGCCGCTCTTTGTAAACCTACTCTTGGATCTAAATCCATTAGTAAAGTTAAGTCAGGTTCGAAGCCTTTTAAAACAGCGTTGCGAATAGGCATGATCAAGTCATCAGAAATTTGGCGGCCGCCACCTTGATAAGCCAAAGAAGATAAATCATGTCTGTCACCTAACACCCAAGTCCCCTTTTGCAACGCTGGCTGAATAACATTAGCAATAAGCTGTGCTCGAGAGGCGTACATGAGTAAAAGCTCTGCTTCGGTTGTTAACAGTTCATCGGTTTCGGCTTTAACAATCTCACGCATTTTTTCAGCCAAAGGCGTGCCACCTGGCTCTCGAGTACAGATGTAATCGATACCTTGTTGGTCAAATATCTGCTTAATTAAATTCAGTGCCGTGGTTTTACCCGCACCTTCTAGGCCTTCTACTACTACAAACTTAGCCATTTTTGTCCTTTAACTTATTGAGCCTTTGCTTTCTCAGATAGTTTCTCAACGCTCTGTTATGTTGCTCTAAGGTTTTACTAAAAATATGATCGCCATCGCCAGACGCAACAAAATAAAAATACTCAGTACTGGCTGGATTCAATGCTGCTTGTAAAGATGCCGCACTAGGGTTAGCTATTGGCGTTGGCGGTAAACCGTTTATTCTATAGGTATTGTATGCGTTTTTCTGCCTTAAATGTTCGCGGGTGATGTCCCCCTCATATTCTTCCCACACGCCGTAAATCGTTGTAGGGTCGGTTTGCAAACGCATATCTATATTTAATCGATTATGGAATACGGAAGATATTTTGTCTCTCTCCCCTGCTACCGAGGATTCTTTTTCAATTATTGACGCTAAGATCAGTGCTTCATAAGCCGTACCTAAAGAGCTTTCTTCTTGTTTAGATTGCCACTGCTGTTGCAGTATTTGTTGTTGCTTTTCTACAGCTCGGGACAGCAGCTCTGTTGCTTTCGAACCTGCTGGGTATTTGTATGTTTCAGGATAAAGCCAACCTTCCGCAGATGAGTACTTTAGATCTAACGCCATCGCTACTTCTTTATGGCTTTTATCCGCTAAATCATTTTTTAGTCCCTTGGCCTTACCGAGCTTATCTAGCACCTGATACAGGTTTTCACCTTCGATAATGGTGAAGCTATATTGTTTCACTTGCCCCATGACCAAGCTCAGCAAAAAGCTCTGTAGCTCTTGCTTTGGCTTTAATTCATAAATACCAGACTGAATGCCTGTATATGTATCAAACACCTTTGAGTAGAGCTTTATCGCTAGACAGTTAGATACTATGCCCTTGCGCTCAAGTTGATTGCATAATTGATTGAGGGATTGACCTTTTTTAACTTCTACCAGCTGCGTTTGTTTGTTTTGTACTGGTTGGCTTAATGCTGAGTTCAGCCAAAAATAGCCGCCTCCTGCGCCAAGGAGCAGAACAACTAAAACAACAACTAGGATGATCAACTTTTTATTCATGCATCAACTCTTTGTTAAACAACTCAACTAACTGGGTATTCATTGGTTTGCCCACTAATGTGCTCACGGGTTTAATGCCAATTAAGCTATTACAAATAAAAGCAGATTCGGCATCTGCGATAATTTGGGCAAATGGTAAAATAGCGGCTTGGGCATCGGTATTAGCCAGGATGTATTCCCTCATTACTCCGGCAACTCCACTGTTCGATAAATCTGGAGTTAACCATTTGCCTTGGCAATAACAAAATATATTGGCTTTGGAAGTTTCAATCAGATCACCAGATAAGTCCAGTACCACGCCGTCTTCCGCGCCCATCGTTTCTAACTCATTAGCAATAAGCACCTGTTCCAATCGATTGCAATGTTTAATACCTGCAAGTAAAGGCTGTTTGGCTAGCTGAGTTGTTAATAATGGTAGTTCAATACTTTGTTGTGCGCTTTGTTCGAAGTCATCTGGTAATGCACTGACAGAGATAAAAATTGCCGGACTCGTTCTTTGCGTCAGACCATAACCGCGAACTGCTTGGCCTCGACTTATTTGTACTTTTATCACCGCTAACTGATGTGGCATTGCCATATCTTGCATTGTTGACGCTAGTTTATTCCACAGCAAAGGATTCATTTTAAGTTGCTTATGCGCGACTTTTAATCTGTCAATATGAAGCGCTAGATGCTCAATCACACCAGCCTTAATTTTTGCTGTGGTAAAGTGACCATCTCCATACATAAAACATCTTTGTTGACTAAGTTCCAGTTGTTCAGATAACTCCTGTAAGCCATTGTCAAAAATGCGAAGGTCAGTAGCGGATGCCATATAAAAGCCCCATAAAAAAAGCCCAACTTAATAAGTCGGGCTTTTTTAACAAATTATTGATAATTAATCATTAAAAACATGATGTTTTGCTGATTAATCTCACTGTTAGCTAGCGTAGTCTAGCTAATTATATTTTCTTAAATCTATACTTTTTTAAACACTAGGGAACCGTTAGTGCCACCGAAGCCAAACGAGTTACATAGTGCATACTCTATTTGAACGTCGCGGGCTACGTGCGGAACATAATCTAAATCACAACCTTCGCTTGGGTTATCAAGGTTAATTGTTGGTGTTACTTTTTGCTCAACCAAGCTCATTGCAGTAATGATAGACTCAACTGAACCTGCTGCACCTAACAAGTGACCAATCATAGATTTAGAAGAAGATACCATTACTTTGCCAGCGTGATCGCCGAAGATACGCTTAACAGCCATAGTTTCAGCAATGTCACCAGCAGGTGTTGATGTACCATGTGCGTTAATGTAACCAATCTGTTCTGGGTTAAGACCAGCGTCATTGATTGCATTTTGCATTGAGCGAGCCGCACCATCACCGTCTTCTGGTGGTGAAGTCATGTGGTAAGCATCACCACTCATACCAAAACCAACTAACTCAGCGTAGATTTTAGCTCCGCGCGCTTTTGCGTGTTCATATTCTTCAAGTACCATCACACCAGCACCATCACCTAGAACAAAACCATCACGGTCTTGGTCCCAAGGACGACTTGCAGCTTGAGGTGCGTCATTACGTGTTGATAATGCTCTTGCAGCACCAAAACCACCAATACCTAGCTCAGTTGACGCTTTTTCAGCACCACCTGCAACCATAGCGTCTGCATCGCCGTATGCAATGATACGAGCCGCATGACCAATATTGTGAACGCCTGTAGTACAAGCAGTAGTAATTGAAATGTTAGGGCCCTTCAAGCCATACATAATCGATAAATGTCCAGAGATCATGTTAATGATTGTTGAAGGAACAAAGAAAGGAGATAACTTTCTTGGGCCTGAAGCAACTAACTTGCCGTGGTTTTCTTCAATTAAACCAAGACCACCGATACCAGAACCAATTGCAGCACCAATTCTGTCTGCGTTTTCGTCGGTTATTTCTAAACCAGAATCTTTTAGTGCTTGGATAGAAGCGGCGATACCGTACTGGATAAATAAATCCATTTTCTTCGCTTCTTTACGTGCAATGTATTCAGACATATCAGCGCCTTTTAACATTGCAGCAAATTTAGTTCCGTAGTGTTCAGTGTCAAAGTGAGTGATCAACTCTGCGCCACTTTTACCTTCTAGTAAGTTGTTCCAAGAAGTTTGAAGATCGTTACCTAGTGGGGTCAACATGCCCATACCAGTTACGACTACTCTGCGTTTAGCCACCTAGCTCTCCTAATATTCGTGCTCTTACAATGGAAATCCCATCTATTGTCGCCCGTCTGTCCTTAATGTCGCGACTTGCTTTCTTCCTTAAAGCATCAGAATTCTGTACTTTGTCGCGTGCCGACATTTTTAGCAAGCATCCACGACAAGTTGTAGTTACGCCTTGATTGTTAAATTGGTTCATAAGTCTTTACACCTTATGACCATCTCAAACTAAAACCGTCTATCAAGACATATGCATTAAAGTTTAATGCGCTTATCCGCCCTGCTTTATGTTTACCTAAGCAGGAACTTTCAAGTCATACAAACTATATATGACCAAAGGTCAAATAAAAGTATTTGACCTAAAATGATGCTATCGCAATGAAATAATTGAACGTTTAACTAGTTGTAAACTGACCAAAGTTACTCATTGTTTCTAGCAACTGCTTTTCTTCATCATGAAGCCACAGCATACCTACATCCTTTTATAGGCCGTCGAAGGCAATTACATCCATGTAGCTTCGACTGATTTAATTCCCTCTAGCCGCTGTTCTCCTTCATCCCTGAAGCCACATACCTACATCCATTTATAGGCCGTCGAAGGCAATTACATCCATGTAGCTTCGACATAGCATCATCCTGATGCCAAAAAAAAGGCAGCTAATGCTGCCCTTTTTCTTAATTCTGTATATTACTCAGCGTGTGCTTTGATGTAATCGATAGCAGATTGAACTGTAGTAATTTTTTCAGCTTCTTCGTCAGGGATTTCAGTGTCGAATTCTTCTTCTAAAGCCATTACTAGTTCAACAGTGTCTAGAGAATCTGCGCCTAGATCATCAACAAAAGATGCTTCTGCTTTTACTTCTTCTTCTTTAACACCTAGTTGCTCAACTACGATCTTAGCTACGCGATCTTCAATGCTCATGTTTGTTTCCTTATCAATTAAAAGATAATGTATTTTGAATGCGCTTAGTTTAATTATTCCTATAGCGGATTCAAGTTATAAATTAGTTTCGGGCTGTGGTCAAACCTCATAAATCAATTTAGACCACAATTTCAACAATATAAACGTTATTTCAACGTTTATACCATATACATGCCACCATTTACGTGAATTGTTTCGCCTGTAATATAACCAGCTTCGTTACTTGCTAAGAAACATACAGTAGACGCAATTTCTTCAGGCTCGCCTAAACGGTCCGCTGGAACTTGATCTGAAATCGCTTTTCTCTGACCTTCATCTAACGCTTTGGTCATATCAGTGTCGATAAAACCAGGAGCAATTACGTTTACCGTAATGCCACGAGATGCAATCTCTTTTGCTAGTGATTTAGAGAAACCAATTACACCAGCTTTCGCTGCAGCATAGTTAGCTTGGCCAGCGTTACCCATAGTGCCTACTACAGAGCCGATGTTGATGATACGACCAAAGCGCTTTTTCATCATAGGACGCATAACCGCTTTACTTAAACGGAAGATAGACGTTAAGTTAGTGTCGATAATATCGTTCCACTCGTCGTCTTTCATACGCATCATTAGGTTGTCGCGCGTGATACCAGCATTATTTACTAGTACATCAATGTCACCTAAGTCTGCTTTAATTGCTGCTAAAACGTCAGCAACTGAGTCAGCATCTGTTACATTTAGCGCGTAACCTTTACCATTGTCGCCTAAATACTCAGAAATCTTTGCTGCGCCAGATTCTGAAGTTGCAGTACCTGCAACCTTTGCACCTTGCAGAACTAACTTTTCTGCAACTGCTTTACCAATACCTCTTGAAGCACCTGTTACTAGTACTACTTTGCCTTCTAAACTAAATAAAGACATTTAAAACCCCTTAAAACAATCCTTCAAGACTAGCTGCATCACCTACTGATACACAGCTAACCGATTTATCAATGCGTTTAACTAAGCCAGATAACACTTTACCTGGACCAAATTCATATGACTCAGTCACACCAAGACTTGCAAAATGCTGAATAGTTTCAGTCCAACGTACTGGGCTGTATAGCTGACGAACCAATGCTTGTTTAATTGCTTCTGGTTCTTGCTCTGCCACTACGTCTACATTGTTCACTACTTTTATTGCAGGTGTGTTAAATTCAATTGCGTTTAACTCAGCAGCTAGTTTATCAGCTGCATCTTTCATTAATGCACAGTGAGAAGGTACAGATACAGGAAGTGGTAATGCGCGTTTTGCACCCGCTTCTTTACATAACACCATTGCACGCTCAACCGCTTCTTTGTTACCTGCGATAACAATTTGCCCCGGCGAGTTAAAGTTAACTGGAGATACAACTTGACCTTCAGCAGCTTGCTCACATGCATTAGCGATAGCATCGTCATCAAGGCCAATAATCGCAGCCATTGCACCAGTTCCTGCAGGAACCGCTTGTTGCATGAATTGACCACGCATTTCTACTAACTTAACTGCTTTTTCTAAGCTAATAACACCAGCACACACTAATGCAGAATATTCGCCTAAGCTGTGACCTGCTAGATACTCAGGCTTTTCACCGCCTTTTGCTTCATATGCACGCCAAACCGCCACCGATGCCGTTAATAAAGCAGGCTGAGTGTATTCAGTTTGGTTTAATTTACCGTCTGCATCTTCGCTTACTAACGCCCATAAGTCGTAGCCTAAAGCATCTGAAGCCTGTGCGAATGTTTGCTTAACTACATCGTAGTTTTCATGAAGGTCAGCTAACATGCCAACCGCTTGTGAACCCTGTCCTGGGAATACAATTGCTTTTGTCATTATAAAAAATTCTCTTAAATTTTAATCAGCGCCGAAGACCACGTAAAGCCAGCACCAAATGCGTTTAACAACACAGTTTGACCAGGCTTAATTCTACCACTTCTAATTCCTTCATCTAATGCAGTAGGAACCGTTGCTGCTGATGTATTACCGTATTTGTCCAAGTTAATAATAACTTGGTCCATCGACATATCCAGCTTTTTAGCAACAGCAGAAATGATACGCATATTGGCTTGGTGAGGAACTAGCCAATCAACGTCTGATTTTTCGATTTGATTATGCGTTAAAGTAGTTTCTACTACTTCAGATAATTTTGTAACCGCAACCTTGAATACCTGATTGCCTTCCATATGACCCCATGCATGATGAACGGATTCTTCGTCACCACGAACTGGCATACCAGCTTTTAATAGCTCAGAAGCATTACCGTCGGCATGAATATGAGTTGATAAAACACCTGGTTCTTCGCTTGCTTCAATCACTACAGCACCCGCACCATCACCAAACAACACAATTGTTTTACGATCTTCCGGGTTCATTAAGTGAGATAAGCTATCGGCACCGATAACCAAGGCTTTTTTTGCTGCACCACTTTTAACATACTGGTCTGCTACGCTTAGCGCATAACAAAAACCAGAACAAGCAGCCGCTACGTCAAATGCAGGAACACCACTAGGCACACCTAAATCGCGCTGAACTTCACATCCAGCACTAGGGAATGCTCTTGCATGACTCGTTGTACCAACAACAATTAATTCAATTTCAGATGGGTCTACGCCTGCTGCTTTTAAAGCTTCGCGTGCCGCTTCGGTAGACATACTGGATACGGTTTCGTTTTTGATATCCATAATGCGGCGTTCTTTGATGCCTGTTCTTTCTGTGATCCATTCATCAGAAGTCTCGACCATTTTTTCTAGGTCTTGGTTAGTTCGAACAGCTTCAGGAAAGTAACTACCTGTCCCTATAATTTTTGAATACATGAAACCTCTCAGCGTTATTTATTGTTCTCCTCATTGAGAACTTGTTCCACTTTATCTTTAATCTTGTGTGGAACCTGTCGTTGCGCCTCTTTTACTGCTTCTTTAATAGCACTGTAAAAAGCTTTTGCTGACGCATTGCCGTGACTCTTTACCACAATCCCGCGCAATCCTACCAGACTAGCGCCGTTGTAGTGGTCGGGGTTCATCCTTGCAAACAAGGTTTTTATGCCTGGCAGCAACAATCCAGCTAACATTTTGCTAAAAAAGGACTTTTCGCTTAATGCTTTGAGTTTTGAGATGAGTAATTTTGCAACACCTTCGATGGTTTTAAGTGCAACATTACCCACAAAACCATCACACACTATAACATCAGCTTTACCAGAAAAAATATCGTTGCCTTCTGCAAAGCCAATGTAGTTGATTGATTTAGATTCAGACAATTGCTTAGCAGTAATTTTTAGATAATCGCCACCTTTAATTTCTTCCGAGCCAACATTTAACAGTGCAACACGAGGCTTCTCAATTTGTCTGACTTCTTCCGCCATCACCGAGCCCATTGCCGCGAATTGGAATAAAGTATCTGAACATTGATGAATGTTGGCACCTAAATCGAGCAAGTAGACTTTTTTGTTGTCATAAGTAGGAAGTGCACTGACTAGTGCTGGGCGCTTCACTCCTGGTAATGTTTTTAAAACATATCGAGCCATTGCCAATAATGCGCCAGTATTTCCTGCAGATACGCAGGCATCAGCTTGACCTTGTTCAACAAGTTCCAAAGCTTTACGCATAGAAGATTGGGTTTTACGGCGAAGTGCTAAATCGGGTCTTTCGTCTTGGTTAACAACTTGCTCAGCGTGAATAATGGTTATTCTTGGATGGGCTAATGCGTTATGCTTGTTTAAGAACGAGTGAATGCTTTGTGAGTGACCACAAAGATATAAATGTAAATTTGGATATTTATCAACTGCTTTGATTGCAGCTGGGATGGTCGATCGGGGGCCATAATCGCCCCCCATCACATCTAGCGCGATGCTAATATCACGCATCATTAAGTAACCTTACGCTTACTTAATTTTACGACCTTTGTAGTAGCCGTCTGCAGTCATGTGGTGACGACGATGCGTTTCACCAGTTGTTTGATCTACAGATAGGTTTTCGATCGTTAATGCATCATGTGAACGACGCATGCCACGTCTAGCACGGGATTTCTTACTCTTTTGAACCGCCATTGCCGTCTCCTAGTTCTTTAATTGTTTCAATACATCAAACGGATTAGATTTTTTCTCTTCCGTCGCTTCTGGCGCTAATTCACCGAAAGTCATATCTTGTTCAGAGATATCACAGTCTTCAGGATCGTGCATAGCTACGATAGGCAGCGCCAGCATTAATTCATCTTCGACCAGTTGAATAAGGCTAATTTCACCATATTCGCCTAGCTCGATTTCTTCATATGCTTCAGGTATCGGGTCTTCACTTTCCTCAGCAGTATCTAACACAGGCGTATAGATAAATGAAGTTTCAGCTGTATGCTTTAACCCATTACCACAACGTTGACATGTTAGCTCTAAGTCAGCCTTAGCACTACCTTTGATAACAACTAAATCCTGCTGGTCGATACCACATTCAATAGTTACATCCACATGTTCGCCAATCACCTCGGCCACTTCTGCTAAACGTGCGAATTTACCTTTAACGATAATACCGTTATAGGTCATTCTTTTTAGCGCAGCTTTGGCTGGCTCAATCGAGATAGGAATTTTCACCTTTTGCATAGGGCGCGCATGATATAGTTACCGTCCTTCATAGTCAAAAGAAAATAGTATGAATATTGAAAAAAAGCTAAACTTTGCGACAAATAATTACTAAATGAGCAATTTGCTAATTTTTTGAGCGACTTTTATGACTAAACCAACAACAACTATTGTATTAGGATCGACTTCTCCATTTCGCAAAGCTATCTTAGATAAGCTAAATATCTCTTTTCAAACGGATAAACCAGAAGTTGACGAAACCCCGCTTGAAAATGAAACCGCAATTGAGTTAGTTGAAAGACTAGCTATATTAAAAGCAGAAGCCGTTGCACAGCGATGGAATGATGCCTTAATAATCGGTTCTGACCAAGTAGCTTTGTTCGAAGGTGAAATACTAGGCAAGCCTCATACGCATGAGAACGCAGTAAAGCAGCTGACTCGCTTTTCTGGTAACAAAGTAACGTTTTTAACAGGTTTAGCCGTTATAGACACGCAAACTGGCAAAACTCAGTCTTTAGTAGAACCATTTGAAGTACATTTTAAACAGTTAACTGAAAGTGACATCGAGTCATACTTGCTTGCTGAAAAGCCATATAACTGTGCAGGCAGCTTTAAAAGTGAAGCGTTAGGTATTTGTCTATTTGAAAAATTAGTCGGTGAAGATCCGAATACTTTAATTGGCTTACCGCTAATTAAACTTGTTGGGTTATTAAAAGATTTTGACTACGACGTACTGGCAAATCAATAACATGAATAAAAGATTAGTTAGCTATTCTTTATATAGCTAACAGGTGAAGCTGCTTTGTTACTTAGCAAGGTTCATATACATAATATGTTGTGGACCTGCTTCACCGCCAAGATATTTCTCCCCCGAAAACTCATATCCTGCTTTTATATAACAAGCCTCTGCTATTGGATTCTGACAGTTTACTGTTAAGTAAATAAACTGATATTCAGGGTAAGCATTTTTTATATAAGTGCTAATTGCCAACACAGCGGCTTTTCCAATCCCCTTGCCCTGACAATTTTTGTCAATCGCAAAAGTCCTTAACCCAATTCCAGTCTTTGGGCAAAAATCATAATTGGAGCAATAGTCAGTATCTAGCTTAAAAAATCCAACCACCTGACCTTTATATTTAATAATATGTAAATGAATAGTCTCACTGCCATCTAGTAAGAATTCTTCGGCAGTACTGGCAAACTTAATTTGTTCACTCGCTAACTGAACCTTTTTGACCGCTGCAACATCCGAGCTTTCCAGTTTCTTTATTTCAATCATCTAGCTGAAACTCCGCTGCTGGTGCCATTGCTAAGCTTACTGCTGAACCACCATTTTTCTCAATATATTGAGTTACTAAATTAAAACCAACCCAATAACCGGCATGTTTTGGTATTTCACCCGTCGTACCTGCGAAATAGTATCGATAGTCAAAATCTTGGTTATTAAGGTCAACCTTCATCTTATCGTAAAGTTCAAGCCAACTGCTTGTTTGAATTTCAGCAAGGCAGCCAGGCATTTCTTTTTGACCGCACTTTGCTTCAAAGTGACAAGCCAAACCTTCCGTGATCAAATGTTCAAACAAAGTTGAGTCTTCAATGCCTGATTTCAACCGAACTAAATGGTGGAGTTCGTGGGCTAAGGTTGCAGCTAATTCATTTTCAATGATGTTGACCAGATCTGACCGAGAAGTGTCGAGCAAAATATCAATAACGTAAGGTGTCGTGACGCAACCCATTATGCCACTGACTGTTATATATTCTTCTGATGCAGGACTTATACAAATATCAACACTAGGTAAAGTAAACACCTGTTTCACTTCCAAAATGATCTGATCACAAGTGTGCTCTAACAGAGATAAAACAGGATCAAACTTTCCTGATGCGTTTAAAACATTGATGTTAACTGTCATGGATACTTTAATTCCTTTTAAAAGAGCCGCTAAGTTTGCATTCATTACTCAAACCACTCAACCCCTTCGCGAATATTGCAATGAACTATGCCACAAACAACTCCCCTTAGAGATAACGAAAAAATAACAGAGGACAAATAACAGCAAATAACAGAGACACCCACTTTGAAAAGAAAAGTAGGTGCAAGGTTTAAGCATCAACTTAGCTGCCAAGCTTTTTGTACTTGATTTTTTAGCTGTAAAATTTGAATGTCTTCACCAACTCGCTCAGATGTTGATAACGCCGCCCTACGCTTTTTGTCTTCATGATCAGGTTTTTGTGCTTCTTGGATCAGCTTTTCTTTTTGTTCTTGCAAGGCTAAAAGCAGTTCCTTTTTCTCTTCATTGGTCAAGCTAGGGTCATTGGCAATTTCTTCCATCTTGGCATCAATTTCTTCCAGTTTTTCCCTATCCAGCCCCAAGCGAGCGTCTAATAACAACTGATTTATTACTGTTAAACGTGATTGTTTATCTCCTGGCATAGGAGTGTCACTTGAGGACGATTCTCTTTGTCTGTCAGCTATTTTGTAGTTAGGGTCAGTTTTCGCAATTTCTTGTTCGAAAGTTTGGTATACCCGTTCTAGCATTTTGTTGTAGTCAGTCCAGCCTTCTCTACCAACTCTAAATTCTAAGTTGCCATACAAGTCATTGAAAAAACCATTTAATCCTTGTGCACTCCACTGCTGTGATGGATGCAATGGCTGTGGTTTCTCAACACCTTCTATATTCACTCCATAGACGGTGATATGTAAACTCAATTCCAATGTAGCTTTATCAATCTCAGATAGACCTTCTGTTGCTTTATCCCAAGCATTTTTTATATGTTGTGGCGCATTGACCGGTGGAAATTGGATCGTTTTTGCAACACCAACCTCAACAAAGCCATCGTTGTTTAAATCTACTCTATCTGTACCATCTGGCTGGCTAAGTAGGTTTTGCGCCCCTTCAGTAGATAAAGTCGTTATATTTATCTTATCAGCCAAGCCGTTGGCTTTTTGGACGAGCTTTAGTTGCTCAGATGAAAGTTCAGAGAGAAACTGCTTCGCCGACTTATCACTGGTTTTAGCCTGTTGCAGTATATCGGAAAAATTAGATATGCCTTGCTCTGAAATATTGCGGTTACGCAAACGTTCCATCGATAAAGCACTGAAATTAACATTATTAATCATGTTCCCTCACATATTTGGTTCAGAATAGGCAAATTAGCGGCAATTGATTACATTATTGTTGCCGTTTCTTCCGCATTAATTAAATAAAGAAGCGGTCGTTTGGCTTAAGAGCAAAAGCTATTCCAGAAGTGAGCTTGAAAACAACGGAGCAAGCATAATAAAATACCAGTTGTATTTTTCTATTTATAGATGCCATGTATAGTTCTTAGCTATCAAGGATAGAAAGGAGCAAGCTTATCACTGCTATAGTGGAAAATAGATTAATGTTGAATCGACTCCTTGTTGTTTTATTTGTCTTGTTCTTTTCGTCCGCTCATGGACAAACCGAGAAAGTAAAACTCGTTACCTTTAACTTGCCTCCCTATGGTTCATTTACAGCAAATTCAAAAGCTACGGATATTGCATTAGATAACTTCAATGGAGTAGCTGTCGATGTTGTCCGCTGCGCTTTTAAAACAATAAATCAACCTGTTGAGATCAGCGTGCGACCTTGGTCTAGAGCACAACATTCAGTACAAAACGGTCAATTCGATGGTTTCTTTCCCGCTTCTTGGCGAGCTCAAAGGGATGAATTTGCGATTTTGTCATCTCATATTGCTGAGCAAAAATGGGTTTGGTACTTTTTAACCAACAATAACTTGCAGCCTAACGATAATAACTTTAAGGAAAAAGCTTTAGTCGCAAGCTTTAACGGCTCAAATATGCAGTTTTGGCTACAGCAAAACAACTACAAGGTAGCAGCAAACCCTAAGTCAACCAAAGAGCTTTATGAAATGCTGAAAATGAACAGACTTGATGCAATCTTAGTTAATAATTTGGTCATGGCTGAGCTACTAAAAGACGACCCATTAGCACCACAATTAGCTTCACAAGTTGTGCAAGACAAACCGCTTGGCATCTATCTTCATAACCGTTTTTTAACAAAGCAAAACACAAGCTTTTTGACTGAACTCAACACCGCGATCAGTGCATGTCGAAATTAATTTCAAGTTTTAATAGTCCTACAACAGCTATAGGCAGTTCGGTTCTAATGACTCTTAATATCTCAACAAATGTGGACGTGTGGCAATATGATAATTTTGGTGAAGTTCCAGCATAAAATGGTAGCCTTCCACAAAATATGCTGTTTCTTAGCTGCACTCATTGGAACATGAGCTCTTCGAAATTTGTTCGTTATGGCGCTGTCCGAATCGACTATCAGAGCAAAATTAAAACGATATGAAATTGTATTGATTGGCTGAAGTGAACAGCCAATCAATCTACCATAAGAAAGAACGAACAGATAAAAAAGTCAGCATTTTATATCTTTCTTACGAGGTCTTGTGAGATTAATACTCAGTCTCTTTTTGGCAAAGCCGTTAGTGCTTGCTCAAGCTTTTGTTCTAACGGAGCCTCAAAACGCATTGTCGTTTCTTCTAGTGGGTGGAAGAACGAAATTTCTCTTGCATGAAGGAATAAACGATTGATGCCGCTAGCTTTTACTTGTTTATCGAACTCGCGGTCACCGTACTTATCATCACATGCAATCGGATGTCCCTTACATGCCGTATGAACACGAATTTGGTGAGTACGACCTGTTTGAGGCCTAGCTTCAACCAATGTTGCGCCTTCAAATTCTTCTAGCACGTCGAACATAGTACAAGACTTTTTACCTTGCTCTCTATCGACAACAACAATACGCTCACCAGATTTAGTATTGATTTTATGCAGTGGCTCTTGCACCGATTTAACTTTGTTATCCCAGTGGCCTTGAACTAATGCCCAATAAATCTTGTTCATCGTCTTAATTCTTAACTGCTCGTGCAAAGAAACTAAAACTGAACGGCGCTTAGCAACCAATAAAATACCAGATGTGTCGCGGTCTAATCGGTGCACTAGTTCCAGCATTTTCTCGTTTGGTCTTAACGCACGTAACGCTTCAATCACACCAAAACTCAAACCACTACCACCATGTACCGCAATGCCCGATGGTTTGTTGATCACCAATAGTGTCTTATCTTCATAAATAATTGATTTTTCAATATCTTGAACCTGTTGCATCTTGCTAGAGATCTTAGGTTCTGTGTCTTCGCTAACTCGTACTGGCGGGATCCTAACTTGATCGCCGAATTTCACTTTATAAGTTTGCTTGATCCTACCTTTGTTTACCCTTACTTCACCTTTGCGAATAATTCGGTAAATGACACTTTTAGGCACCCCTTTTAATTTAGTGATCAGGAAGTTATCAATTCGCTGGCCGGCATGTGTTTCATCTATGTCAACGAACTGCACTTTCGGGTAATTAACTGTGTCTTGAGTCATAATTGATTAATATTTGTCCGATGTTGAATATTTACTTTAAATTAACCATCAATTTGGTTGCTATATCTGCATTTGCGTCCGATAATAGCATTCGCTTATGTGAACATATAAGCAATTGATAAAACTGCCTCAGGTAATGAACGTAAGAGTCATGTAACGGAGCAGGGTTTGAAGACGAGATAATATCAGAATTAGCCCATAAAGCTAAACGACAATGTAAAAGTACGACAGTTAATGTAAAAACGCGTACCGTTAAACTGAATACCTTCGAACCGACACGCCACCTAAGTATGGTAATGCGAGTAACATATTACCCTCTACTTAAACCGTTCAGACCAGTTAACAATGCCAATAAAATAAGAAGAGGCGTATTTTAAACTGTGCCACAAACCTATTTGCGAACTACGCGAGCAGGCACTGAAAAGAATTCGAGACAACAAGAATTAAATAAACCTTGATTACAGTCGAGACGATTGCAATAAAGCATGCCAACTAGTTGTGAAACTATACAGCGCCGAGGTATATCAAGTGCAGCGGTAGTACGCATGTATTGTGGCTTTTACAATAAGAGCTAACTACATGAAACGTATGTTGATTAATGCCACGCAACAAGAGGAAATGCGTGTAGCGTTGGTTGATGGCCAAAAATTGTATGACCTAGATATCGAAAGCCCTGGTCATGAACAAAAGAAAGCCAATATTTACAAAGGAACGATAACAAGAGTTGAGCCAAGCCTAGAGGCCGCTTTTGTTGACTACGGCGCCGAGCGTCATGGATTCCTACCCCTCAAAGAAATTGCCCGCAACTACTTCCCTTCTGATTATAAATTCTCTGGTCGACCAAACATCAAAGAAGTGATCAAAGAAGGTCAAGAAGTCATCATTCAAATTGATAAAGAAGAACGTGGCCAAAAAGGCGCAGCGTTAACTACTTTTATCAGTGTTGCTGGTAGCTACTTAGTATTGATGCCTAACAACCCAAGAGCTGGCGGTATATCTCGCCGTATCGAAGGTGACGAGCGCACACAATTAAAAGCAGCGTTAGCAAAATTAGACTTACCAAAAGGCATGGGACTGATTGTTCGTACTGCTGGTGTTGGTAAATCTTACGAAGAGCTAGAGTACGATTTAAAAGCATTATTACTGCATTGGGAAGCAATTCAGCAAGCATCTGAAAGCCGCCCTGCTCCTTTCTTAATCCACCAAGAAAGTAACGTAGTTTTCCGTGCTATTCGTGATTACTTGAAGCGTGACATTGGTGAAATCATCATTGATAACCAAAACGTATTCAATGAAGCAAAAGGTCACATCGAACTATTCCGTCCAGACTTCGTTGAACGTGTTCGTCTATATAACGGCGATGTACCACTATTCACTCACTATCAGATTGAAAGTCAAATCGAATCTGCGTTCCAACGTGAAGTTCGTTTACCATCTGGTGGTTCAATTGTTATCGATCCGACAGAAGCCTTGGTTTCTATCGATATCAACTCTTCAAAAGCAACCAAAGGTGGTGACATTGAAGAGACTGCTCTGAACACAAACTTAGAAGCAGCAGAAGAAATTGCCCGTCAGTTACGTTTACGTGACTTGGGTGGTTTATTAGTTATCGACTTTATCGATATGACGCCGCCTAAGCATCAGCGTGAAGTTGAAAACCGTTTAAAAGAAAGCGTAAAACAAGACAGAGCTCGCGTTCAAATTGGCAAGATCAGCCGCTTTGGCCTATTAGAAATGTCTCGTCAGCGTTTACGTCCTTCATTAGGTGACGCTAGCCAACACACTTGTCCAAGATGTAATGGCCAAGGCACTATCCGTAGTAATGAGTCTCTAGCTTTATCTATCCTTCGTTTAATCGAAGAAGAAGCAATTAAAGAGAATACAGCGCAAATTCAAGCTCAGGTTCCTGTTGCAGTTTCATCTTACTTATTAAATGAAAAGCGCGACGCAATTCGTCATATCGAAAACAATAACAAAGTAAGCGTTATTGTAATTCCAAACATGCATATGGAAACGCCGCACTACGAAGTGCTTAGAGTTCGTATCGATGAAGAAGTGTCTGAGACTAGCTTTAACCTTGTGAAGAAGCCAGAAGAAAAAGAGCTGGTTCAAGAAATAGTTGCTCCAGTTAAGAAAGAGACAGAAGAACCTGTATTAAAAGGTTTTGCTGCCCCTGCAGCTCCTGCTCCATCGCCGGCACCGGCTGCGAAGAAAGAAGAAGCAAAACCAGGCTTATTCAGCAAAATCGTAAGCTTCATCTCTGGTTTATTCAAAGAAGAAGAGAAGCCTCAACCGAAAGGTAAAGGCAAAAAACGTAACGGTAAATACGACAACCGCCGCGGTAATAATAAAAACCGCAATCGTAAAGGTGGCCAAAACCGTAACCACCGCAATCAAGACCGACAAGAAAACCGTGGTCAAAACCAGCAAAAAGCTGAGCAAAACCGCGATAATCGCAACAAGAATCAAGACAAGCGTAAGGCTAAACAAGCGCAGGAGAGTCAACAGTCACAAACTCAGACTCAAGAGCGTAAAGAACAGCAGCCTAAACAGCGTAAAGAAGAGAAAGTTGCAGAACGTCGTCAGCGTCGTAGTAATAGAAAACGCGTTAGAGTGCAAAAAACGGCAGCGGTAGAAGCGACAACAGTTGAAGAAAACGTGCAGGCTACTGAGCAAGCGTCAGTGCAATCGCAAGAGCAACAAAAGCCTAAAGCGAAGCAAGAACGTAAGCCAAGAGCTAAACAACAGCGCAAGCCACGAGCAAAAACTGATAAGCCTAAAGTCGAGAAGAAAAAGCCTTCAATAATTGCACCGCATAAAGCAAAAGGTCGCAATGCTAAAGCGCAACTAGAAGCTAAACGCGTATTGATCGCTAAGTTAGCAGGTGTTGAGCTAACAGCTAAAGTTGAGCCTGAAGCAATTGAAAGCCGCTACCCTGAATCAGATGCGAAGTTTGAACAAGAGCATCCACACTTAGCGCCAGCTGAAGCAAACATTGAACAGGTATTAGATACGCCTGCTCCAGAGCAAGCTGAAGTTGTTGAACCAGAGGTTAAAGCAGAACAAGTAGACACTAAAACAGAAGAGCAAGTTGCTGAAACTTCTGTACAAGAAGAAGCGAAACCTTCCGAAGAAGCAAAAGTGGAAGAGACTCCTGTTAAAGAAGAAGTGAAACCTGCTGAAACTGAAGCTGCTGTTAAAGCAGAACAAGTAGTAGATTCGACTGAAACTGTTGTTACAGAAGCACCTGTTGAAGAAACGATCATCACTTATCCAGGCTTTGCAAGTGCGCCTATGGCTAAACCTGCACAAGTTGAGTCTATCTCAGTTGGTACGCCTGAAGTAATGGCTGATTCTGATAGAGCAGAAGTTTATGTATCTGCTAGAGTTGGTGGTTCTGCATCTGCAACCAACAGCGCAACATCAGAAGCAAGCAAAACTCTGTAAGCTTAACGCTAATGTAATAAAAGCCCGCTACTAGCGGGCTTTTTGCTTATATGGACATAAGTTGACTTCATGGACGAAGGTATATCTGAGCTGCAAAGACGTATTAGCTCAGATGAGACGCGTTTTCATGGACGAAATAGAGCGACGGCTTTCAGCGATGAAAATTTATTTCCCCACTATGAGTACTTTAAAGTTAACGAATCTAGATTACTCATTACTGACTAACTTTTGACTAGCTCGTTTAGCTTGGTACTTCTCAAGTAATGAACTGTACTCGAAAAACTTTGCTCTTAACTCTTCATTAGAATTCACTAGGCTAGTTAACTCATCTATTTGTTTATTTTGATATTTTTTTAATTTTATATCGGTAATTGGATCTAATTGGCCGCTCATCAGGTCAGCAATTGAATTACGAGGTACATATATAATCGATTCGTAAACTGGTGTGCATACCTCACTTCTAACATTCGAAAAGTACTTTCTTTCTTTTCTGCATTTAACTTTAAGCTCACCGTCTTTAGTCAGGTCGTTGTATAAGCTAAAAAAGTCTTTTTTGGCATTGGCTATTTGTTGCTTATAGCCTGCTAACGTGACTTCTCCTACAACTTCAATCGTTTCCATATCATCGGTTTTCACATCTTGTGATTCAGCCTGAGCATTTGTAGTTGTAAATGCTAAGCTGGTCATTAATCCCAAAGTGAGTGCGATAGTTCTTGCTTCCATGTTGCTTCCTCTATGTCAATTTAAGTATTAAAGATTGATTATTGCGCAGTAGTCTGCGCCAACCGTTTGCTTTTATATTTTTCTTTCAAGGTAACGTAGTTAATAAATCGTTGCTTCAATTCGTCGTTTTTATTTACCAGCTGCCTCATATTTTCTATATGCTTTTTTTGATAAGCATCCAGTTTTTTCTGTTTTATGCCATCTAACGAGCCATCCATAATTTGTAATATGTCTAACTTTTGAGGATTTTTACTGTAAGCGTAATTACCAACATTTGACTCATAAACGGAGCGGCATACTTCTTTTCTTAAATTAGAACCTGAAATTTTTTGCTTTTGGCATTTAACTTTGAGTTCAGCGTTTTCTGTCAATTGGTTGTATAAGGTGTAAAAATCTTTTTTTGCCGCAATAATTTGTTGCTTGTAACCGCCTAACGTCAACTCACCTATTACTTCAATTCTCTCTATTTCTGTATTCTCAGTCGTGGCATTAGCTGTAACGCAAGTACACAAACCAATCATCAAGAGTAAAATCGTTTTTCTTGTATTCATTACTTACTCCACCTAGAACGTTAATTGCCAGATCACTCGCATACTTTTTGTGCGGCACGCTTGCTTTGGTACTTTTCTAGCAAGTTGGTATATGCGAAAAACTTTTCTCTTAGCTCATCATTGGAATTAACCAAACTTGTTAACTCATCTATGTGTATATCTCGATATTTGCTGAGCTTTTTTTCGTGAATAGGATTGCCCCCTCCGCCCATTGCTTGGCTCAATGAACTATAAGGTACATGAACTTTGGAATAATAAGCGGGTGTACAAACTTCGGCCCTAACATTGGAGCTCGATTTTTTTTCTTTTTTGCATTTAACTTTAAGCGCACTATTTTCAGTCAACTCGTTGAACAAAGTGTAAAAGTCTTTTTTTGCGTTGATGATTTGTTTTTTGTAGCCGCCAAGCGTGACCTCTCCTATGACTTCAATTCGTTCCATTTCTTGAGTCGCTGGCGAACTTTGAGTTGTTGCATTAACTAAGGGTATTAAACCAATAGCCAAGCTTAAGGTTAGTAGAGTATTTTTTACTTCCATGTATCTTCCTCTTTTAAAGTTATGTGGTTAGATACACCACAAATCTAATCTAGATTATTTTTTCAGCTAAATCAAATTTCTAAAGAAAACATTGAGTTACACGGTTATACAAACTCCTAGCATGCTATGGCAGGTACACTACTTTAAATTGCTCACAGACAATCGGCATATCCACTGTTGGAGTATATTGGGTTTCAGCCAATTCTCGATAATAGTAGTCCCAATGAACTTGCTGCCAATAGCCAAGAGATTTATCGCCTTCCCCTTCCAAGTATGCATATTGCTCGGTAATTTCATTGTAAGGAGTAATTTCTACCGCAAGGGTTTCAATAATGCACAGAGCCTCACCATTCCAGTTTGTAACTATATTTAGATCACCCACTTTAGGCAAAGGTTCGTTGTTTGACTCAAACCACCATAAAGAAGGTGAAGTGGCTTGTTTTACTCCAGATACTACAAGTTCAGCACACTCATCTGCATCTTTTTGGTTATCACAAAAATACCAATGCGGTATCTCTCTGACTTTCTGTCCAGTTGCAAGAAAATACGCTTTAGTTATTTTTTCTATCGACGGGTGCACCATGCTCACTCCTTTAGCTTAAATCATTTGTAGATGTTGGCTTAGCCAGCTATCTACATTTTTACTCTCAGATAAACCATAATTGGAACCTTCAAGTCAACATAAGGGACAAACGCTCAAGACGTTTAAAAAAAACACAACAAGTGTTCAGGGAATAATCGATCAAACTCAAGTCGAGCAAAACAGCGATTTTGTCCACGGTTTTCTGTTGTCAGTATGATATTGTACGCGCCTTTTTTATAATATTGAGAACGGGCAGAGGCATATGTCTACACAGTCACAGTTTAATCTAATCGCTATTGAAGGAAATATTGGCGTCGGCAAATCAACCTTACTGCCAAAGCTTATTGATGAGCTAAACCAACACAGTAATGAGCAATGGCGTTTGATCATTGAAGATGTTGATACCGATCCAGAATTTCAACGCCTGTTAAAGGCTTTTACTGTCGATCCTACTAAACGTATTGAGTTCCAGCGCTATATCACCAATAAACGTGCTGATATCTGCCATAACCTAGATCCAAACTACAATTACGTTATCGAACGTTCATTGTTCTCAGACCTAGTATTCTGCCAGGCTAACTTAGCTGAAGCTTGTCGTCCAGACGGCAAAGATCTAGATTATTACTATGACATTCAAGATAAATTAACAGACTATCCTCAAGTTAACGCCGTTGTTTACTTAAAGTCTGACCCAGTGATTTCATACCAACGTATGCTAGAACGTGCTCGTGATGCTGAAGCTGGTACGTCACAAGAGTACCTTCAACTGATTTCAGATTGTCATGACACATTCTTGCCGCATATTTGTCGCCGTTATAATACACAGTTAATTATTGAAGAATGGACTCATTTTGGTTGCCATAAAAAACTGGCTCAAAGAGTGTTAACGGATATTTTCCCTAAGTTAACAAACGAACAAACTAGCGCTCAAGCTGAGCAGTTACAAAGCTAAGCTGATTGTTCTTAATGCTCCTATCATTCGTCATTAGCTTATTCATAGCTAATGACGGATTTCTTTATTATCTAATAACAAAACGTATGACTTTAAGCGTTTAAAGATGCTGACTTAACCAACTATCCACTTCATCTACTACATTATGTTGGTTTTTAGATAAACCGTGATTATCGCCATCATAAATAACTAACTTATGTTGATGCCCTACCTCTTTCAGTGCCTGTGCTAACTCAATCGAGTTTTCAACATTCACTCGTTTATCTGCCGTTCCGTGTATAAGTAAAATAGGCGCTTCTTTCGGTAGCTTATCAAGCCATTTGATAACTGAACGCTCTGCTAAAGTTTCCATTTTATTATCCTTATAACCTGGAATACGAGCTTTGTAGACTCTTTCCATGTTCGGTCGATACTTTAAGCGGGCATGTAAGTCACTTACTCCTGCAACCGCGATTATAGCTTTAAGTTCTGGTATGTGTTGTGCCGCCAAATAACTCTGCATAGAGCCCCTGCTCCAACCCATCATAGCGACATTTTGGCTGTCTGCTTGCGGTATATTCTTTAGCATAGGTAATAGCGCCACAACGTCATTAACGTCACTGCCACCAAATTCATCCATTCCGTTATTGTTAATTCTGTTGCTTGAACCTCTGTATTGGCTGGCAATGACAAAGTAGCCACGCATAGCAAGTTTTGCTAGCAGGCCTACCCTGTGAGCAAATTTAAGTCTGCCAAAAGCACCATTACCACCGCGATTGAAGATGATGACAGGCAAAGGTTTATCTGCTTGAGCTTTCGGAGCGATATAAAAGCCATCTATGGTGTGGCCATCAACTTGATAAAGAAAGTCTGTGCAATTTAACGCTGCCGTGATGTTATCGAAATTTTGTTTTGGATAACGTTGTAAAAATGCTGCTTTATTGAAGTTTTTCTTTCTAGAAGCGAGAAAGTTAAACCAAGTTTCATGTGATGAAAAGTGCCCAGAAAAGCAATCTCTAGTCTTTGTTGGGTTAGATTGAGCTAAAGCGTTACTGGCAAAAAGTAAAGTAATGAATAACAACAGGAAGTTTTTCACACATCGTCCTTAATATAGTGGTGAGTAAGTGATTATTTTGCAATAAGAACAAGAGTTTGAAAAGGTTAAGGACACAATTAAAAACAAAAAAGCCGTCTAAACAGACGGCTTTTAAATGATAACTTTAACGGTTACTCTGGAACCGCTTTATTCGTTACATTGTCATAGATAAGAATAGGATCGCTATCACCTTCGATAACTGAACCATCAATCACAACTTTAGATACATTTTCCATAGATGGTAGTTCGTACATAGTATCTAGTAACGTACCTTCAATAATTGAACGAAGGCCACGAGCACCTGTTTTTCTTTCCATCGCACGTTTTGCGATTGAAAGCAGCGCGTCTTCTCTAAATTCTAATTCAACGCCTTCTAAGTCGAACAATGCACCGTATTGCTTAGTTAATGCATTCTTAGGTTCACTTAGAATTTGTACTAGCGCCTCTTGGTCTAATTCCCCTAGCGTTGCTACTACCGGTAAACGACCAATGAACTCAGGAATAAGACCGTATTTAACTAAGTCTTCTGGTTCTACATCTTGGAAGTGTTCTGTTAATGACTTGTTGTCAGCGCTAGATTTAACTTCTGCACCAAAACCAATAGCAGTACCTGTTTCTGAACGCGCTTCGATGACTTTGTCTAAGCCAGCGAATGCACCACCACAGATGAATAAGATCTTTGAAGTGTCAACTTGTAAGAACTCTTGCTGAGGGTGCTTACGACCACCTTGTGGTGGAATAGAAGCAACCGTACCTTCAATCAGTTTTAATAACGCTTGCTGTACACCTTCACCTGATACATCACGAGTAATTGACGGGTTGTCTGCTTTACGAGAGATCTTATCAATTTCATCGATATAAACGATACCACGTTGGGCTTTTTCTACATCGTAATCACATTTCTGTAATAGCTTTTGAATAATGTTTTCAACATCTTCACCTACATAACCGGCTTCAGTTAGTGTAGTCGCATCCGCCATAGTAAATGGTACATCTAATAAACGTGCTAGCGTTTCAGCTAATAAAGTTTTACCACTACCAGTAGGACCGATAAGTAGAATATTACTCTTACCTAATTCTACATCCATGTCAGTGTTGATGTTTTTCAGACGCTTATAGTGGTTATATACCGCTACTGATAACACTTTCTTGGCATGTTGCTGACCGATAACATAGTCATCTAAATGACCTAAGATATCTTTTGGTGTAGGTAAAGAAGATGCATCACCTTTTTTAGGCGAAATTTCTTTGATTTCTTCGCGGATAATGTCGTTACATAAGTCGACACACTCATCACAAATATAAACAGAAGGTCCAGCGATCAGTTTTCTTACTTCATGCTGACTCTTACCGCAAAATGAACAATACAGTAATTTGCTGTCGTTATCTGTATGTTCTGACATATTGTCACCTCACTTTGCTTTGGCTCTTTCACTGAGCCATTAAAACTCTTTTGTTATCGGCTAAAACGCCGACTTATTTAGCTTCACGATTCGTTAAAATAGAATCAATTAAACCGTATTCTAAAGCTTCTTCCGCTGTTAAGAAGTTATCTCTATCCGTATCTTCTTTTACTTTTTCATAATCTTGACCAGCGTGTTCTGCCATTAAGCGATTTAGCTTCTCTTTAATAGACAGGATTTCTTTGGCATGAATTTCAAAATCAGAAGCTTGGCCTTGGAAACCACCTAACGGCTGATGGATCATTACTCGCGAATTAGGTTGGCAATGGCGTTTTCCTTTAGCACCGCCTGATAACAAAAATGCGCCCATGCTTGCGGCCTGGCCCATACAAACAGTAGCTACATCAGGTTTAATGAAGTTCATAGTGTCATAAATAGACATACCTGCTGTTACAGAACCACCAGGGGAATTGATGTAAAGATAAATATCTTTCTCTGGATTTTCTGATTCTAAGAAAAGTAACTGCGCGCAGATCAGGTTAGCCATATTATCTTCAACTTGACCAGTTAAGAAGATAATTCGTTCCTTTAAAAGTCGAGAATAGATGTCATATGAACGCTCACCTTTAGCCGTTTGTTCAACAACCATAGGGATAAGTGCATTCAGCACATCTTGATTGACACCAGAGTTATTGGTGATCATCGTCATAATACTTCCTTAAATACAAAAATGGCTCGATATATATCGAGCCATTTAACCTCTGTTTCAACCCCTAAGTCAATGGAGTTTTAACATTAACCCTGTTGAGGGTTCATAATTTCGTCAAAGCCGAAAGATTTTTCAGAAACTTTTGCTTTTTCTAAGATCATTTCAATTGCTTGGTCTTCAGTCGCTAAGTTGCGAATGTTCTCAAGTAATTGTTCGTTGCCATAGTAATGGTCAACAACTTCACTTGGATCTTCATATGCAGAAGCTTGAGTTTCGATGATTTCTTTAACTTTGTCTTCATCTGCTTTGATCTCGTTGTCTTTGATGAACTGACCTAGTAATAAACCAGTCTTAACGCGATCTTTAGCTTGTTGTTCAAATAACTCAGCTGGTAGCTCAGGCATGTTGTTTGCGTCTACTTGGCCACCAAAACGTTGTACGGCTTGTTGACGTAAGTTGTTCACTTCCTGATCGATTAATGTCTTAGGAACTTCTAATTCGTTCGTGTCTAAAAGACCTTTAATCGCCGCTTCTTTAACCTTAGCTTTTAATGCTTGGTTAAGTTCACGAGACATGTTGTTCTTAACTTCTTCTTTAAGAGCGTCAACACCGCCTTCTTCGATACCGAAGTTAGATACGAACTCGTCGTTTAACTCTGGTAACTCTTGAACTTCAACTTTCTTAAGTGTGATCTCGAACTCAGCCGCTTTACCTTTTAGGTTTTCAGCGTGGTACTCTTCAGGGAAAGTAACTTCGATAGTGAAAGATTTCTTAGCAGATTTCTTACCGATGATACCGTCTTCGAAACCAGGGATCATACGACCTTGACCTAGTTCTAATACGAAGTCTTCAGCTTTGCCGCCTTCAAACTCTTCACCGTCAACTTTACCAAGGAAGTCCATAGTAACTTTATGACCTTCTTTAGCTTGAACTTTCTTTTCAACCCAAGTTGCTTGTTGCTTTTGTAGCGTTTCCATCATTTTGTCTAAGTCAGCATCAGTTACTTCTGCAACTGGACGCTCAACTTCGATTTTCTCGATGTCTTTAACTTCTACTTCTGGGAATACTTCGAAAGTAGCTGTGAATTCAATGTCTTTACCGCGCTCTAATGTTTTAGGCTCGAAGTAAGGTGCACCAGCTGGGTTAATCTTTTCTTGGATTAACGCTTCAACGTAGTTCTTTTGCATTGCATCTTGAGCAGCTTCCATAAATGCTTGCTGACCGAAACGCTTTTCAATTACTGATACTGGGATCTTACCTTTACGGAAACCGTCGATACGAGCAGTTTTGCTGATCTCGCGAAGACGATTTTTAACTAAATCTGTGATTGAGTCCGCTGGAACTGTGATAGTAAGGCGACGCTCTAGACCTTGAGTCGTTTCTAAAGAAACTTGCATGTTATACCTCAAATATTTTTACTTATTAGCCAGCTCGAACAGTGGCTCTATTTTCATGTTCTAAAATGACGCCGAATTATAGCCATGTAAATTGCAATCGTCCACGCTAATAACAGCTAAATGGCGTAATAATTAGGCAAACAGGTTAGATTTATAGATAAAAACACGTATTTGATATTTAGAAACAGAGATATTTAGAAAGATAAGTTTTTAATCAGGGAGATGGTCGGTGTTGCAGGATTTGAACCTGCGACCCCTTCGACCCAAACGAAGTGCGCTACCAAGCTGCGCTAAACACCGACAATATGTAGATAATGGTGCGGAAGGAGAGACTTGAACTCTCACATCTTGCGATACTGGAACCTAAATCCAGCGCGTCTACCAATTCCGCCACTTCCGCAAAAATATGGCGTTACTGTTGAGAGCTTTGCTCACAGTAAACTAACTCATGGAGTTTTGACTGATTACAGTCATTTCATCTTTATAGTGACCAGAATAAATGGTCGGTGTTGCAGGATTTGAACCTGCGACCCCTTCGACCCAAACGAAGTGCGCTACCAAGCTGCGCTAAACACCGACATTATGTAGATATGGTGCGGAAGGAGAGACTTGAACTCTCACACCTTGCGATACTGGAACCTAAATCCAGCGCGTCTACCAATTCCGCCACTTCCGCAAAAGATGGGGTGACTGATGGGACTCGAACCCACGACAACCGGAATCACAATCCAGGGCTCTACCAACTGAGCTACAATCACCGCTATATGGCTATCGAGAATGGCGCACCCTGAAGGATTTGAACCTTCGACCTACGGCTTAGAAGGCCGTTGCTCTATCCAGCTGAGCTAAGGGCGCATCAAATAGAGAAGCAATTCAAAGTGGTCGGTGTTGCAGGATTTGAACCTGCGACCCCTTCGACCCAAACGAAGTGCGCTACCAAGCTGCGCTAAACACCGACTTTGAATCTTTGGAAGCTTGCTCCCTCTCGACAGGGCGGCATATTACGGATAACCCCCCTACTCGTCAAACACTTTTTTAAATCTTTTTTACTGTTTGATGAAATTTACAGCAACCGATTAACAAAACGGCAACATACGTTCATCTTGCCATCAAACTGATGATTTTTCGTCATTTTAAGCTTAATTCTGAGCCTCAAATAAATCCGTATCTCATGTATTTATGACTCAGCCCCCATTGAGCACGTTAAAAATAACGATTGCCTAACAAAGATAGGGCTTTACTCTGACTGTACACTTTCAGATCTTATTACTTTAATCCATCTTCATACTTTGACTAGTAAACTTCGGGCAGTAAATACAAAGTCTAATAGTAAAGATTTATTGCGCTATTATGCCCTCATAGAGTAGCACCTCATAGTTATGCAATAAGCCACCTTTCACTTTTGCAATATTTGAAAGATAAACTCACTTTAGATCAATGGATTGGTTATTTAAAAAGCGGTACAATTAAGGCTGTTATTTTCGTCCACTAAATATGAGTTTAAGCATGACTGCAAAGTTGATTGATGGTAAGGCCATTTCCCAAACCGTAAGAGATAAAGTAAAGACAGGTGTTAGTGCCAGAGTGCAAGCTGGAAAAAGAGCACCAGGCTTAGCCGTTGTATTAGTTGGACAAGATCCAGCTTCACAAGTTTACGTTGGTAATAAGAAGAAAGCATGTGATGAAGTTGGCTTTGTTTCTAAATCTTACGACCTGCCTGAAACAACAACTGAGCAAGAATTACTTGATTTAGTCGATGAATTGAATGACAACCCAGAAGTAGATGGCATTTTAGTACAACTACCATTACCACATGGTTTAAATGCCGAACGAATTCTAGAAAGGATCAACCCTTTAAAAGACGTTGACGGGTTCCACCCATACAATATTGGTAGACTAGCACAACGAATTCCAGCTCTTCGCCCTTGCACACCAAAAGGCATTATGACGTTATTAGATAACACCAATGTTAGCTACCACGGTAAACATGCAGTTATTGTTGGTGCATCGAATATTGTTGGTCGTCCAATGTCTTTAGAGCTGCTATTAGCTGGTTGCACAACAACGGTGTGTCATAAATTCACCACAGATTTAGAACACCAAGTAGGTCAAGCTGACATTTTGGTTGTTGCTGTAGGTAAGCCAGAATTTATTCCTGGTCACTGGATCAAAGAAGGGGCGATTGTTGTTGATGTAGGTATCAACCGTTTAGACAGTGGTAAGCTTGTAGGTGATGTACAATTTGATATTGCCAAGGAAAAAGCGAGTTGGATCACGCCTGTTCCGGGTGGTGTTGGCCCTATGACTGTTGCGTCATTAGTAGAAAATACATTAGAAGCTTGCGAGAAATTCCATTCTTAACCAGCTCTCAAACTGTATGAAAAAGGGTTGCTTATTAGCAACCCTTTTTATTTCCCCTAGCCTAACTAAAGGAAATAACAACCAGTATTAGGTTTTGATTAATTTGGCGTGATGCATTCTTCGTTATGCATTTCTAACCCATTCTCTAATGGTTCTTTTCTGCCTGACTTGGCAGTGTCATTTCTTGAAGAATCTAACGCATCTAAGTAATCCTGAGTGATATCACCTGTTACATAGTTGCCGTCGAAAACTGAAGTTTCAAATTGAAACTCCGTTTCATTACCTTCATTTACCGCAGAAACTAAATCTTCAAGAGATTGGTAAATTAGCTCATCAGCCCCAATCATCTCTGCCACTTCTTCTACTTCACGGCCATGGGCAATCAGCTCATTTGGTGATGGCATATCAATACCGTATACATTCGGGAAGCGAATTTCTGGAGCCGCCGATGCAAAGTAAACTTTCTTAGCGCCTGCATCTCTTGCCATATCAATGATTTGTTGTGACGTTGTACCACGAACAATAGAATCATCCACCAGCAGTACATTTTTACCTTTGAACTCCACTTCAATAGTGTTCAACTTGCGGCGTACTGACTTTTTACGCTGCGCTTGCCCTGGCATAATGAACGTTCGACCAACATAACGGTTTTTCACAAAACCTTGGCGATAAGGTAAATCTAATTCATGTGCTATTTGCAGAGCGATATCACAGCTTGTCTCTGGAACTGGAATAACAACGTCAATATCTAACTCAGACCACTCTTTTTTGATCTTACGGCCTAAGTATTCACCCATCTTAACGCGAGAGCCGTAAACAGATACTTCGTTTAATGTTGAGTCTGGGCGTGCAAAGTAAACATATTCGAAAATACAAGGTACGGTTGTAGGGTTATCAAAGCACTGCTCCGTGTATAACTCACCCTGTTCGGTAATGTAAATAGCTTCACCTGGCGCAACATCACGGACTAACGAAAAGCCATCAATATCTAATGCCACACTTTCTGACGCTACCATGTACTCAATGCCTAAGTCAGTCTCTCTTTGACCTAATACTAATGGACGAATTCCAAACGGGTCACGGAATGCCAACATACCATGACCAATGATCATAGAAACTACACCATATGCTCCACGAACTTTTTTGTGAACGCGACGTACTGCGTCAAACATATCCTGTGGCGTTAATTCTAACAATTTAGACTCACACAACTCATGGGCCAGCACATTCAATAGTAATTCAGAGTCTGAAGTTGTATTAACGTGACGACGCGCTTCTTCAAATAATACTTGTTTTAATTCTTGTGCATTAGTTAGGTTGCCGTTGTGCGCTAATGTGATACCAAATGGAGAGTTTACATAGAAAGGTTGGGCTTCTGCCGAGCTAGAACTGCCGGCGGTTGGATATCTGACGTGACCGATACCTATATTGCCTTGCAATCGCTGCATATGTTTTTCTTGAAACACATCGCGAACAAAACCGTTAGCTTTGCGTAAACGAAAGTTACCTTCGTCAATAGTTACAATGCCGGCCGCATCTTGGCCTCTATGCTGTAATACAGTCAAACCATCATAAATGATTTGATTTACTGACGATTTACCAACGATACCAACGATACCACACATGATCTGCTCTCCATCAATTTTGGCTGGGAAGTAAACTAGAGTTTTCTTGTAAAAATTTGAAAAACCATTCAACTATGAATGAAAATTCAGGAACTAAAATGGATGCTTGCCACCAGTCAGTTGTATTAGCTGGGGTTAAAGTATCCATAAATAATAAAGCTGCAGCGACGATTAATACGCCACGTAAACCACCAAATACCATGCCTAACGCTTTGTCTGTGCCACTAAGGCCGGTGTAATGAACGATTTCAGAGAGGAGGTGATTGACGAGAGCGCCGAGAATGAGAGTTATGATGAAGAGAATTGCTATTGATACGCCGTTTCTGACTATTTCTTTTTCGATACCGGTCAGGTAAACGGATAACTCGGAATAAAATCGACTAGCTATAATAAAACCTGAAACCCAAACAGCTAGAGACACAGCCTCCTTGATAAAGCCTCGTACAAGACTTATCAGCGCGGAAACAGCAATGATTGCCAATATGGCGTAATCAATCCAAACCATGTCATATTCAGGTAGGTTAAAATTCGGCGCGAAGTTTACCAGAATGCAGACCTTGCAAGCAAGGCTAATCTTTCGTCCCTTTTGATTATAAAAAATTATGAAATGTGAAGATTTAAAGAGAAAGCTTACGCGTTAACTCCTATTGTCAGCGAGTTTAGGAGGTATATAAGAAGTTCAAGACAGATAGTGTGTTTTCTCTGAAACAAAATAGCAGATGTAGCTTCATCCATGAAATCACCACATACCTGTTCCCTATAGGCAAATATCGTCTCGCTAAACCATCCTGAAGGCCGCCGAAGGTGCAATAAATTTATAACTGAGTTGCAAGCTCACGAAATGTATACGTCCCTGTCATTTGACCCACATAGATGTGGCGAATGCTGGTAACTTGTATGGAACAAGTACAGCCGATGTACTTTCGTCCCTGAAGCCGCTGTTCCTTTTCATCCATGAAATCACGACATACCTGCATCCCTATAGGCAAATACCGTCTCGCTAAACCATCCCTGAAGACCGCCGAAGGTGCAATAAATTTATAACTGAGTTGCAGGCACACGAAATGTATACGTCCCTGTCATTTCGATGTACTTTCGTCCTTGAAAGCAAAAAAAAGCCCAGCAGGTGCTGGGCTAAAAACAATAAGGGAATAACATAAAAAATTAACAACCATGAGCGTCCTGCTCAGATGGTTAAATTATGCACACCGGACACTAATTAGACGATAGGGGTTTTCCCTAAATTTTGTGTGGTTGGGTTTTTAATACTTTGCTCGAATGCTGATAATCACTCTTTTTCACCCATGAAAGCCGTCGAAGAAGCAATAAATTTATAACTGAGTTGCGGGCACACGAGTTTTAAACCACCCATGAAATCACGACCCACAGGGATGTGGTAAGTGGCGGTAGCTTGTCTGGAACAACTGCGGCCGACATACCTATATCCCTGAGGGCACACGAATCTTATACCATCCATGGTGATTGACCCACATGGATGTGGTGAATGCTGTCAATTTGTCTGGAACAAATACAGCCGATGTAGCTTCATCTGAAGGCCGTCGCTCCTTTTCATCCATGAAATCACGACATACCTATATCCCTGAGGGCACACGAATCTTATACCATCCATGGTGATTGACCCACATGGATGTGGTGAATGCTGTCAATTTGTCTGGAACAAATACAGCCGATGTACCTTCATCCATGAAGGCCGTCGTTCCTTTTCATCCATGAAATCACGACATACCTATATCCCTATAGGCAAATACCGTCTTGCTAAACCATCCCTGGGCTACCCGGCATTACCGTATATCCATATACAAAAAAAAGCTCAGCGGGTGCTGAGCTTTTATATAAGAAAAATAAACAAAAACATTTAAACAAGCATCCTGCTCTGATGGTTAAGTATGCTACATGTTGATAAATTAATCGAATAAAAATATCTTAAAATAGAATATTTGCGTTTTTTATATACTATTTTTGTTTATTTAAGCGAAGCAAGAGGCCATCATCAGTCACTAAGTAGAGCTCGCCTTCACTACCAATCTCTATATCTCGTAATCGGCCATGTTTATCTTTTAGATAAGTTTCTTGTCCCAATACTTTAATATTATCTTTATCGTTAGACAGTTTTACTAATCTCAATTCTTTATATTTGAGCGTTGTCGTTAAAATATGGCCGTAAAACTCAGGAAACTCATCGCCATAATAAACCAGCATTGAAGATGGGGCGATTGATGGCGTCCATTGCAGCAAAGGTTGTTGCATCCCTTCTTTGTGAGTTAAATCACTGATTATTGCGCCTGAATAATCAACACCATAAGTGATCACTGGCCAGCCATAGTTTACTGTCGGTTCAATAATGTTTATCTCATCGCCACCTTTAGGGCCATGCTCGTTAGAAAATAAAACCTTGCGCTTTTGGTCGTAATACATACCTTGCGGGTTGCGGTGGCCATAAGAGTATATTTCTGGTCTAGCGCCATTTGTTTTCACATACGGATTGTTTGCTGGCACAGAACCATCAGGATTTAGACGAATGGTTTTGCCAAAGTGATTGTCTAACACTTGAGCATCGTCTTTATGAGCGTAACCATCACCTACCGCGAATATCAATGTTCCGTCGGGTAAAAACTCAATTCGACCAGAATAGTGATAGCTACTTTTCTTAAATGGCGCAGCTTGGAATATTTGTTCAACATTGGTTAATTTGCCGTCAGCAAACTTGGCTTTGGCTAGATAAGTTGCATTACTGTTACGAGAGCCTTTGGCATAAGTAAAATAAAGCAATGCATTATTGGCAAAGTCAGGATGAGGTTTAACATCTAGTAAGCCACCCTGCCCTTGATTAAACACCTCGGGTAAACCAGCAATCGGCTTTGACAGCTTGCCGTTTTGAAACCATCTAAGTTGACCGTTACGTTCGGTTATTACTAAAGAGCCATCTGGTAGCTGTGCCACAGCCCAAGGTCGTTCGAGACCGTCAGCTAGTTCGGTTACTTTCATTTGAGCTTGTGCTTGCGAGCCAAAAGCTAATATTGCGAGCAGTGTTAAGGTGGCTTTTTTCATTGTTATTATCCTAACTGTTCCAGTTTGTACTTAGATTAAAACCGTTTATATCTCGGTGCCAATATACTCGTCTTGAACAACATTAGATCTGTCTGATAGAAAGCTCTTCGTTTTGATTAACTGCGTTTTGGTCTAAAGTAATCCGTGTTGTCGTAAAACTCATGATCTTCATTATCGTCGTACCAAGTTGGCACCCCTAAAAGCGGTAACGGTCGCAACTGGCTATTGTCAGCCAAAACCCCAGCTCCCAGTTTTTCGAACAGTTTGTCGTCAAGTAGGCGGTATTGGCTAGACAAAGGTAATGATAAAATTTCTGCACTTGCATCTATCAACAGCCATTTGCCTGTTAAACCAATATAAGGCTTAGTTAACATTTCATAATTAGCGTGACCAAACTGATAAGCGGCAACACCACTTTGTGAGCTCTGTTGCCAACATTCACGAAGCTCAACAAAGGCTTTTGTCCATTGGTGGTTTTTTAAAGCCTCTATTAGCTCAGCATTTTTTGTCACTAACACCACACCACATTCGTCAAATAAGGTTAGTGCGTTTCTTTGTTTTGTTCGTTCTGTTTTGCCGAACTGCTGAATATCTTGATAGTGTAGCTGATTCAGCTTGGCTTTCGACTTTGGAAACAAGCACCAAATTAACCCGCCAAATAAATCGTGCCACGACTCTAAACGAGTCGGTACTCGGCCCGTTTCATAGATCACTTCTTCATAGGCAACCGCTGAGAAATCTTGCTCTGGCGTTTGTTCAACAAATTTAATCGGCTTGTTATTGAGGTTGTGGATCTCGTAAGGCATTAATGTTTCTAATGCTGCGCAAGTTGGCCAAGCAGACCATTCATCCAACGCCACCATTTCATTTAAATGGTTGTAAAACCCTTGGTCGGTAAACTCTGTGGTCCATTCGGTGAAGGTTTGAAATTTTTTCATCAGTAAATACAGCTAACTAAGTTTTGCCGATTATAAGCATGAAACATATTAATACCAATCTATTGTTGCTTTAGCCATGCTTTGGGTATACTCGCAACGTTCAATTGTCAGGAAACAAAATAATGTTAAATAATAAGATCCTAACTTTGATAACTGCGGGCCTATTCACGAGTACCGCGATGTCAAACGACTTCCAACAAGCTTATGACTCTATCTCAGATAAAGACATGGCAAAGCACATTAAAGAAATCGCATCGGATAAGTACATGGGCAGATTACCTACAGGCCCAGGGGAAAAACTTATGATGGATTACCTTACAGAGCATTTCACTTCTTATGGCTTCAAACCGGGTAATGGTGACTCTTTTTTCCAACCTGTTGATTTAGTAGAGATCACTGGCAGTGAAGACCAAGTATTAACCATTGGTGGCAAAGAGTACCAATACAGAAAAGACATGGTTACTGGTACTAGTCGCTCAAGTGAGTTCGAGCAGTTAGACAACTCAGAATTAGTGTTTGTTGGTTACGGTATCAACGCTCCAGAATACAACTGGAATGACTACGCTGGTTTAGATATGAAAGGCAAAACAGCAGTTATCCTAGTTAACGATCCTGGTTTTGAGTCGGGTAATGATGAACTATTCCAAGGTAAAACAATGACTTATTACGGTCGTTGGACTTACAAATATGAAGAAGCAAGCCGCCAAGGTGCTGCTGGCGCTATCATAGTTCATGAAACTGCTCCTGCTTCATACGGTTGGACTGTGGTTGAAAACAGCTGGACTGGCGCTCAATACGGCCTTTGGAAAGAAGACGGCAACAAGCAGCGTGTTGCGGTTGAGGGCTGGATCCAAGTTAATGTAGCAAAAGAGCTCTTTAACAAAGCGGGTTTAAACTTTGACAAGCTTAAAAAGCAAGCCATGCAAAAGCCAACATCGGTTAAGTTAGGTGACCTAACAGCATCAGTTAAAGTGAACTCTAAAATCAAACGCTCTGTAAGTAATAACTTCATTGCAACGCTACCTGGCACAGAAGCCCCAGATGAACACATTATCTATACTGGCCACTGGGACCACATTGGTTTTGATGACAGCAAAAAAGTAGACAAAATTTACAATGGCGCACATGACAATGCCACAGGTATTTCAGGCTTATTAGAAATCGGCCAAGCTTTTGCTGAACTTAAACAAAAGCCAAAACGTTCAATTACTATCTTAGCGGTAACAGCAGAAGAACAAGGTCTACTAGGTTCTAAATTTTATGCTGAAAACCCGGTCATTGCTCTAGACAAAACGGTGGCGAACATCAATATGGACGCATTAAACGTACTTGGTAAAACCAAAGACGTTGGTGTTAGAGGTTTCGGTAAATCTTCATTAGATGACAATTTAACAATTGCGGCGAAAAAGCAAAACCGTACACCGGTTCAAGGTGGTAACCCTTCAGCAGGTTATTACTATCGCTCAGACCACTTTAACTTTGCCAAAGTTGGTGTTCCAGCACTTTATGCAGGTGGCGGTAGCGAGCCTGTTGACGCTAAAACAGCGAAATACCGTAAAAAAATGGGCTTAGTTGTTCGCGGTTGTTACCACCAACCATGTGATGAATATCGCAAAAACTGGGACTTAACTGGCGCACAACAAGACGTACAGTTGTTCTTTGACGTAGGCCACCAACTATCTACATCTAATGCATGGCCAACTTGGTCTAAAACATCAGAGTTCCAACGTAAGTAATAAATAACATTGCAAGTGCAATAAAAACAAAAGGTACAGGCTTTTTTACTGTACCTTTTTATTTTTAACCTAAATAAAAGCCAAAGTTTTTATCACCAGCGTTGAGTTAATACCCAAACATATAAATTGCACTACTAACAATTTAATTACTTGCTGCTTTTGCCAACTTTTGAGTATGAACCAACAAGCTAATCCCCCCTACTTTTCCGTGCCCAGGCACCACCAGCTCAATATCAGGATATTGTGCCATCACATTTTCAATTGAATTTGACCACTGAGCGACAACAGCATCTCCGGTGTAACCTAAACTTTTGCTGCGCAAGCTTTTTACAAAACAGCCGCCAAATAATATTTTTTCATTAGGTAACCAAACCACAATATTGTCTTTTGAATGTCCCGCACCTGGATAGAATGTCTCCATAATACCTTCCAGCAATTGAGGAGAGTCGCTTGATATGTCACTTGTTGATGTTTGTTTTTGCTCAGATTGAAGTAACTGGTTGGTTAGAGAGGTCGCGTAAGTTTTTATTTTCAAGTCATTTAACAAAGGCAGATCATTGCTAGAGTCATCATGAAAATGGGTAACCACTGCACTTTTTAGCTTAAGGCCTTGAGCTTCAACCCAACCTATTAATTCTTTTGTTGCAGCGGTTGTCCATGGTGTATCAATCAAATGAGCATCTGTGCCATTAACAACGACTAAACCAGACGCGCCAACAAGCCCCCATGGCTTCACTACTTTATATGAAACAAACTGATACACATTATCGCTTAGCTGATTAATTTTTAGTGTTTCGTTGTTGTCGGTATTCGCAAAAATAAGCGCTGGGAAAACCAACAGGAGTAAGACAAATGATCTCATGGTTATTCTCATAATTAGATGCTTTGCGGCAGTCAAAAACAACTTTTGTATTTTGTTCTTCTACTATATTTCTCTTGCTAATTGCTCAGGTTTTATCGCTAGGTAAAGCAAAGGCCCTATTGATACAAAAACCAAAGTCAATAGCAAAAATGGCAAAAGATATAAGTTGGATTTGCCCGATTTTTTATTGTCCTGGTACATCCAAATAAGCGCAAGAAACGCCATAATATAAAGGTCAATAACGACTTGTGCAGTGTCTGGACTCGATATTAATTGATAACCAAAACTTAGTAGTGATTGTTGCGCAATAGACATGGTATAGGCAGTGTAGGCACTGAACAAAACCAATAAAACGATTGATGTGATACGAAGACTCAAGCCAAATTCCTTATGACAAACAGAAAAAGATTAACCTTGAAATTCAGAGTATCCGATATGTCAGTAGGAGTAAACGGGTACTTAATGTAAGTGACTTTAGTTAAGTAAGGTGAAGCTCAAAGGAGCATATTGTTACGCTCCTAAAAGTGGCAAATGCCTGCGCTTTTTATAGGTTAAAGTCAGCTTTAAGCACTGCTCAATAATTGATTCCGGTAACGGTTCTGATAATTGAAAAACGATTGCCCGATTACCTTCAAACTCTAATACTTCACCATATAACTCACGAAATGTGGCCACTAACTTAGTTTGACAATGAAAAAACAGGTAATAATTATTAGGTGAATTTTGCTTCCAATCCATCCGCACTGGGCTGCCGGATTTGACACTGTAGCTTGGTTCTCCCCACTTGAGAGACTCAACAACCTTCCCAAGTTCTAATTCGGACGCTACCTTCAGTACTAACCCCCGTAATTGTTCTAAGCGAACGCAGGCATTTTTGGGATACTGCTCAAAACGTTGTTTGACGGCTATATCCATAAAGCTCTCCTTTGCTATGGCAGCTATAAGGTCTTATGAGAAAATAAATTTACCAAAAAAATAATAGCTCTGAAATCTATTAATTAAACACGCAGAGATTGTTATTCACTAATGCCCTTCTACACTTTATACAACAGTGAGTTGCTTAGTTTTTACCCATATAAAAATTGATATTATTAATTGCATAAAAATCACTTGGCAAGGCTCAATTATTGTGTCAGTTTGTTTGCATGCTCTTTCTAGAGTATAAGCTTTAAATCATTGGAAAAACCGCGCCAAATGTTTTTCCTTTGATTTGTGATTTTGATTATTTAGGAGAATTTAAATTATGTGTTCAATTTTTGGAGTATTGGACATCACTACTGATGTTACTGATTTACGTGTAAAAGCACTGGAGCTTTCAGGTCTTTTACGTCACCGAGGCCCAGACTGGTCAGGTGTTTGGAATAATGACAATGCTATTTTAGCGCACGAGCGTTTAGCTATTGTCGATTTAGAGAATGGCGCGCAACCTCTATTTAATAATAATCGAAATCACATCTTAGCTGTTAATGGCGAAATTTATAATCACAAAGAATTACAGGCCGACTTAAATATAGATTACGAATTCCAAACGCAATCTGACTGTGAAGTTATTTTAGCCTTATACGAACAAGAAGGTTTGAGCTTTATTGACAAGCTAAAAGGCATGTTTGCTTTCATCTTATTTGATGAAACCGATGGCTCTTACCTAATCGCTCGTGACCACATGGGTATTATCCCTCTTTATTACGGTTACGACGAACATGGCCAACTTTATGTTGCCTCTGAAATGAAAGCATTAGTCCCTGTTTGTAGAACTGTTAGTGAGTTCCCTCCAGGTCATTACTGGTCAAGCCGTGAAGGTGAAATTAAACCTTACTACAAGCGTGACTGGATGGAATATGATGCAGTTAAGGATGCAGGCGGCAGCGCTCAAGATATCCATGATGCATTATCGAATGCGGTTAAGACTCACATGATGTCTGACGTACCATACGGTGTACTGTTATCTGGTGGTCTGGATTCATCGGTTATCTCGGCAATCACTCAAAAATTTGCCCAGAAACGTATTGAAGATGACGGTAACTCAAAAGCTTGGTGGCCACAACTTCACTCATTTGCTGTTGGCCTTAAAGGCGCACCTGATTTAGTTGCAGCTAAGAAAGTAGCAGATGCAATTGGTACAATTCACCACGAGATCCACTACACGGTACAAGAAGGTATTGATGCGGTTAAAGACGTTATCTATCACCTAGAAACTTATGATGTAACAACTATTCGTGCATCAACCCCAATGTATCTAATGGCTAGAAAGATCAAAGCTATGGGCATCAAGATGGTACTTTCTGGTGAAGGTGCAGACGAAGTATTCGGCGGTTACTTATACTTCCACAAAGCGCCTAACGCTCAAGAGTTCCATGAAGAAACAGTACGTAAGCTAAAGCGTCTACACATGTTCGACTGTGCTCGTGCAAACAAAGCTATGTCAGCATGGGGTGTTGAAGCTCGCGTTCCATTCTTAGACAAAGACTTCTTAGACATCGCAATGTCAATCAACCCAGAGTTGAAAGAATGTAAAGAAGGTAAGATGGAAAAACACATCTTACGTGAAGCATTCGAAGGTTACTTACCTGAAGAAGTATTATGGCGCCAAAAAGAACAATTCTCAGACGGCGTTGGTTACAGCTGGATTGATTCACTAGTTGAATCAGCAGAAGCGCAAATCACGGACCAAAACATGGCAAGCGCGAAATACCGCTTCCCACACAATACTCCAGAGACAAAAGAAGCGTATTTCTACAGAACTATCTTTGAAGAGCACTTCCCACAGGACTCTGCAGCTGAGTGTGTACCGGGCGGTAAGTCGGTTGCATGTTCGACTCCTGAAGCATTAGCGTGGGATGAAAAATTTGCAGCCAACGCTGACCCATCAGGTCGTGCAATGTTCGACATCCATAACCAAGGTTATGACGACAAGTCTGAATAACAGCTACACGCTTTCAATAAAAAACGGCACCTTTTGGTGCCGTTTTTGTTTCTGTATTAACTAACTCAAACATAGTAGAATTTGATAAACTCATTACGTTTTATAGCAAAACTTAATGTCTTTACCCCTGCCACCCTAGGCATTTTGTTTACTACTGTCTCCATAGTTCATAAACTATTCATGTTGTAATAACTCAACATATTAATCAGAATATTATTAGTTTTTATTGTTATTAATTTGTACATAGCTCATCCAGTGCCATGCAAGAGAATTCAAATTGTAAGCCTTTCTAATGAGCTTTTAGGCGTAATAAGGGATTGATATGAATATTGATTCAAGCGATATATTCATTAGTTATTCACATCATGATGGTGATGAATTCGCTAGATATCTGCAAAAAAAACTTTTAAACCGAGGATTGAGAGTGTGGCTTGATGACTCTGCACTTGGTGTCGGTGATGAGCTATACGAAAATATAGTAAAGGCAATAAGGCGCTCAGGGATATATGTAGCAATAGTGTCTCCTCGCTTTTGTGATGAAAATAAATGGGCTTTCAAAGAGTTTTTAGAAGCTATAGATGAGGAAGCTCAAAGATATAAGAATGAAAAGCAAAAGAAGTTTATTTTACCAATCAGACATGATCCATTTGGCAAGCTTGATCAAGCTTTAAACAAGAATACAATACTGTCAAAGTACCTAGAAGGTAAAGTTTACTTAAGCACTGATGACAAAAGTATTGAAAATGTAGAGCAAAAGATCTTGGAGTACTCAGGGACAATAGAAGACTTTTTGCTTCCTCTGCCTAATACGAATGTCGAAATATCTAGATTTCCTGTCACTAATTTAGAGTATAAGCGCTTTATCAACGCAGGAGGTTATACAAATAAAGGACTTGAACATTGGTGGTCTGATAAAGGAAGAGATTATTGGTACTCCTATGCGACTAGAAATGAACATAAGTACCTGTGGCAGATCCGCACAGAAGATGCGCCTATTGACCGAAACTTATCAGCCACAAACCTTCTTTACAATAGATTCAATCAACCTGTAACTGGCGTGAGTTACTTTGAAGCTCAAGCTTATTGTAATTGGTTAAATGCGGTAATTATATCTGATCCCAAAAGCATAATTAGAATGCCAACGCAGGAAGAGTGGATGAATATTTACACAAACCAAGACAAAACTTCATACCCGTGGGGTATGGAACCACCATCCTCCAATTATGCCAACTTGATAGATGAAAGAGAGAACCATAATCAAAAAGAGATTAATCTTAAACAACTAGCAAAAATTAACACTCCCAGCATATTAGGGGAAAAACCTAATGGCATAGCCCAAAGTGGCCATCAGGATCTGTGCGGGAACGTTTGGGAATGGGTAAATGACTTTGCCTCTAGTAAAGAAATTAAAGATTTTGCTGATAGCAAAAAAACTGAAGATTTGTCTCCCGAAGCCAAAAATGAAGTAGATTACGATCTTGGCAACAGAGGTAAAATTATGGGCAACTGTTGTTTTGATCCTCCGTCCAGAGTACAGGCAATACCAATAGATTACAGATATCCGGGTTACAGGCACCATGTTATTGGATTTCGGGTCGCAAAGCAGTTCATTGGTTAATAGCTCCAAATAATCTAGCTCTAAATAAACTAGAGTTATAACTGTGGTGCAGATGCAAATACCAACTACTCTCAGCTTCATTGCTAAATATAGATAACGCTCGCTCTGTCGCGAAGCGCTCTGGCAGCCGCAGGCTGATCTGACTGCTTTGCCGATCGCTTTTTAAATGGGTGTCTTTATAAAAGTGATTGCAATTTTATTTAATTTTACTACATTGTAGTCAATAAGATTTAAAAGAAGTCACTATGGCAAACAAAGAGAAATTCTTAGGCGAGTTTGAGCAAATGGTCATGCTTGCGCTTATTCATTTAAAAGAAGAAGCTTACGGCGCGCAGATACGTCAGTTGCTCGATACTCAAGTTACCCGAGTTGTGGCGATTGGTGCTATTTATTCGACACTAGAGCGCTTAGAAAAAAAAGGCATGGTGGTGAGCTGGCTGGGTGAAGCCACTGCTGAGCGCGGTGGACGTGCTAAACGTTATTTTAAAGTCACTTCACAAGGTGAAGCTGCACTTAAAAAAGCCAAACAAGCCATGGATACTTTGTGGCAAGGTGTCACCATTCGTCAAATTGGTTTGGTATAGGAGACGAGTATGAATAACGCTCAACCTCCTAGATTAGCAATGATGTTGCTATCGTTAATCCTGCCTAGACGTATTCACAACAATATTATTGGCGACTTATTGGAAGAATACGAACAGATAAGTGAAAGTGACCATAAAGCAGCTAAATCTTGGTTTTGGCGGCAAGCACTGGAAACGAACCTTATTTACTTATCAGGCTTACTGCGCCGCCCTACAGTTCTTTATAAACTTAACATTCTTATTCCCTTTGGCTTATTTTTGCTAGCTACTTTGTTGATCTCTTGGCTTTCGAACATGAACTCATTAGCAGGATACAGTGAAGGCATGTGGCAACGATTGCTAGAAGGAAAGGTGCATTTAGCTTTATTTGAATCTGCTTTTTGGCAAGACTTAAAACAGTTTTTTCCTTCCACGCTCGACTTCAGCATGTACATAGACTTGCCGTCAGTGCTGTTTGCAACAGTCAATTTAATCGTACTTTATAAGATGGATAAAAAGCTCGATTTCTCTGCGTTAAGAATGGCAGCATGGGGCTACGGTTTAATGTTGGTACCCTATGCTTGGGCATTCATCCATATTAATACTCAGCAACTTGTGCCAAAGCAAATAGGTCCTGTTATTGCGTTTGGTTTGATCACCTTTTTCTATATGATCTTGCCTGTGAGCTACATGGTAAATAAAAAACTAAAAAAGCAAATTGCACAAGATCCCTTAAGCTGATCTCTAATTAACCGCTATCTCTCGCAATATTAAATGCAATATTCAGTCGCACTGTTATAATCCTGAGAAAATCAGTCAGGATGGCGACAACTGGAAATCCATGATATCTAAAAACCAGCTCAAACTTATTCGAGCACTTGGCCAAAAAAAACAAAGAAAACAACTTGGCCAGTTTCTAGTTCAAGGCGAAAAGAACGTGCTTGAGCTATTAAATTCGGCAATGTCGATACAGCATATTTTTGCAACCGCAGAGTTTATTGCTGCGCATGCTGCCATTTTACCATCAGATAAAACCACTGAAGCGCCTGAGCAAGAGCTAACAAAAGTTAGCACCCTAAGCTCAAATAATGCTGCAATTGCTGTAGTTGATATTCCAGCTCCGCAACAGGCTCAGTTCAAAGGGGTAACCTTAGTCTTAGATGGCGTTTCAGACCCTGGTAATTTGGGCACTATCATACGTTTGGCAGATTGGTACGGCATCGAGCAAATTGTTTGTTCGCTCGACTGTGCCGACACTTATAACCCTAAAACTATAAGTTCAACAATGGGCTCATTTACCCGCGTAAAAGTGAGTTACCAAAATTTAACTCAAGTGCTGACTAACAACAACTTACCTGTCTATGGCGCTTACTTAGACGGCCAAAGTGTACATTCGGCAGAGTTTAAGCAAGACTGTTTGTTAGTGATGGGAAGTGAATCTCACGGCATTAGAGGCAATATTGCCAGCTTTGTAACTAATAAAATTACTATTCCAGCCTTTGGTGCTGCAGAATCGCTGAACGTAGCCATGGCAACTGGCATTATTTTAGACAACATGAAAAGAAAACAATAAACATGGTTTTACTTATTACTTTTGCCCTATTGGCAATTTTAGTGTCATTTGTGTGTTCAGTTATGGAAGCGGTATTACTTAGTGTGACGCCAAGTTACATAGCCAGCAAAGCGAAGGAATCGCCAAAAATTGCAGATCGCATAAAAAAGCTTAAAGACAAAGTAGATCAGCCCCTTGCAGCAATTTTAACCCTGAACACTATTGCTCATACCGCTGGTGCCGCTGGCGTAGGAGCGCAAGCTTCTGCACTTTATGGCGATGCTGCTATCGGCATTGCTTCTGCAGTCATGACCTTACTTGTATTAGTATTTTCTGAGATCATTCCTAAAACTTTAGGTGCTACATATTGGCGTAGACTTGCTCCTTTTGTTTCACTGTCGTTAGTTTGGTTGGTCATTGCACTTAAGCCATTTATTAAGTTGTCAGATTTAATCACTCAGTTATTCAGCAAAAAACAAGATGAAAGCCAGTTTATTCGCCAAGAGATAGAAGCCATGGCGGAAATTGGCTCAGAGTCAGGCGCTTTACAGCCTGGTGAGTCAGACATTATTCAAAGCCTACTGCAGTTCCGTCAAGTGGAGCTAAGAAGCATTATGACGCCTCGAAATAAGCTGTTTAAGGTGCATAAAGATTTAACAGTAGAAGAGTACTCAAAAGAGTTTGGTTCCGTGCCCTACTCGCGTATTTTAGTATTTGATAAAGAACCTGATGACATCATTGGGTACGTGCTAAAAAGCGATATTATGTTAGCTCACAGCCGTGTTAAGCCTGACTATCGAGTAAGCAAATTAGTTAAGCCGCTATACACAGTTTCAGAAAAACAAGCTTTACCGCAGCTATTTACCAGCCTTCTAGAGCAACGTGCTCATATTAGCTTGATCATTGACGAATATGGCGATGTACAAGGTATAGCTACGCTGGAAGATATTATTGAGACCTTGCTTAAAGTGGATATTGTTGACGAGCGAGAAGGTCAACAACAAGCCTAATTTAAAGGCTCAGGCAAATGCAGATGAAAACCTTGAAAGTAATCAATTTTCAAGGTTTTCAACTTTTCAAACACAGCCCCATTGGCAACAAACTCCGCGACCACTCTTATGTTCATTTGCTGACAAAACTCAGCAATGCTCTTAACCAATAAAAAGTGCTTTTCGTTGCTGTCGATATCGCAAATAAGTGAACCATCAATCTTTACTATGTCTACGGGCAACAAAGTAAAATAATTAAAGTTAGAATAGCCGCTACCAAAGTCATCTATCGCTATCTGTACACCTAAATCTTTCAGCTGAAACAGAAAGTCTGTGACCTGTTTATCGTCATTATTAAACGCTTCGGTTTCTAATAACTCCAAGGTTAAATAAGAACCTAGATTACTCGCTTCCAGTAAGTAAATAAGCTGTGCTCTGATATCATTGTCTTGTAAATCGGCTAAGGTGAAATTTACCGAAAATCGCTGCTTACGAGCTTTAAAGTATAAACAACTTTGGGTGATCACAAATTTAGATAACTGGCTGTATATCTTAGACTTCTTGGCATACTTTAAGAAAACACTAGGGGATATAAATTGCTCGCCCTGCCCTTCACAGTATCGCATCAATACTTCTGTTGAATAAAGTTTACCAGAGCCGTCTAAGATCTTTTGTCCGAACAAGCAGATCCTATTCTCTGCGATGGCGTTTTTAAGTTTTACCGTCCAATCAACAGCACTTTCAATATCCATCTTAAAGGTATTGGTATTGGGTTCAAACCGAGTAGCTAGCTTGCCCAGCTTTGCAGTTTCGTTTAACGCCAATAATGCGTTATTAATGCCGACGTACTCACCGTCGCACCAACCTGATTGTACCGTCAGCGGAATATCAAAGCCTGCCACTTTCATATCCATCTGCATGATTAAGTTTAATAAAGACTCTAACTGATATTGAAAGCCTGCGCGCTCTAATGCTTGCTCAGATAAAATAGCGTACTTCAGTGTCGATATTTTATATAGCTGGATACGGGTTTTTAACAAAGAAAAATGCTCTTGGATCAACTCAGTAATGTCAGCCAATATCTGCTGGTAAATTACCGAGGAAAAGATGTGGGAGAATTGTTCTAACTCTTTAAATTTAATTACCGCCAAATAGATGGGTTTACTTTGCGTCAAATCCAGCTCTAACTTAGTTCGATTTGGCAACCCAGTTGCTTCATCCGTATTTTGATACACGATCAGTTTTTCTTGCTGGTACATCTCCGTAATATCATTTCTAATGGCAATAAATTCGGTTATTTCGCCCTGTGCATTGATGATCGGAGAAATGGAGCTATCAACGTAATACGCTTCGCCATTTTTCTTTTTGTTCTTGATGATGCCTTTCCAGACTTTGCCCGCATTGATGGTTTGCCAAAGCTCTTTAAATAATGATTTTGGCGTATCAGGATGATTAATAATACTGTGCGGTTGTCCCACCAGCTCTTCTCGACTGAAGCCTGAAACTTGAGCAAATTTATCATTCACATAAGTAATTTTGCCACTTCGGTCCGCTTTAGAAACAATGGAGCTTTGATCAATAGCACGTTTGTACTCATTCAATAGAACATAATTACCAAAGTCAGATGAATCTTGCACACTATCTTGTATAGCTAGTTTGTTAACACCTTCAAGCTCGGCGTCTAACGCTCGTAAATTGGCATGAAAAAGTTCCAAACCATTATGCTCTATTACACTTAAACTGACGGCTAACCACTTTAAACGGCCAGCTTGAGTCTGGTAAACCCAGTTAAAGTTGTGCTTGCCAAACTTTCGACAAGTAGCCAACTCAAAAGCCAACTTTTGCCTTGATGGCATACCGTCAGGTTGGCGATAAGGCGAGAGGTCATAGACTGAAATGGCTTTGTCGGTAACTCTTGAACAATTAGAATTAAGTTTAATCGCAGCCGGATTACATCTAACAATTTGCTCTGCACAGATAATACATTGAGCCATACCATTTGGCTGAAAAACATCGTTAGTAATAACGTCCGTTAAAGGGGCTAACGATTGAGTAACAACATTGGTCAAACCACATCCTCAAAGCGAAAAAGACAAAACCATAAAGGTAGTAAGGTTAAGGAAAGAGTATACTAAGGAGAGGTAAGTATAAAGAAAAAAAGGCCCCCTATTGGAGCCTTTTCGGAAAATGCACTTTTCTAAAAGTTTATAAATTAGTAACAATATCTGCGTTAGATTTCATTGCTTCAACGTATGCTTGTGAAACAATGCGGTTAACTAATGAGGCTAATTGCGCACTGTTGTTACTTTCAGACGTTGCACTTGTACCAACTTTGTCTAAACCAATAACAGCTGCGTTACCGTTAGCTTGACTCACCATTGCATATTCTGTTTGACCTTCAGCCGGCTTTGCAAGACTAAATAAAGTTGTACGAACGTTAGAGTCTAAGCTCATATCGCTACGCAATACATCATCTTTACGAACCACAATACCTTGGCTTGCTAATGAACCACCAGCTTGAACTTGTGCTAGTGCTTGCTGTGCTTTCTCTGTCGCCAACTCTTTCGCTTTATTCGCAGTAACAACTTGTGTAATTGCGTCTTTAACTTCTTCTAAAGACTGTTGCTGCGCAGCTTGGTGTTCAATAACACGAACTAGAACTGATTTGTCTTCTGACAATTCAATTAGGTCACTGTTGATACCTTCAGCAATGAAGTTTTGATCGAACAATTGATTAGCAACCGCAATTTGTGACAACACACCAGGTAGTTCAGCTCTAGTAAGTAACTCCGTTGCTTGCATTGTTAAACCAGCCGCTTGTGCTGCGTCTTCTAATGTATCAGGGATTTCAAACGCTGTTTCTACCGCTTTAGTTTGCGCTTCTACGTACAACTCACTCGACTTGTCTTGAGCAATAGTATTTTTAATTTCTTCTGCTACTTCAGCCAGAGGCTTAACTTCTTCTGCTTTTAGCTCAGTTAATTTGATGATGTGGAAACCAAAGTCAGTTTCAACAACCTCAGTTACATCGCCTACATTTGCTAATGCAAACGCCGCTTGGTCGAAGTTGTCACCCATTACGCCTTGTTCAACCCACTCTAAGTCACCGCCATTTTCAGCACTGAAGGTATCCGTCGAGAACTCTTTTAGCAACTAGAGCAAAGTCTTCACCAGCATCTAGTTTAGCTTTCGCTTGATTGATTTTATCTTCTGCATCGTCTGCCGTTTCTACTAAGATATGAGATAAACGACGTTGCTCTTCTTGCGTGTAATCTAACAAGTTGCTGTCATAGTATTCTTCTACTTCTTGCTCAGAAACTTGTACGTCATTGGCAATTAATGCACTGTCGATCAACACGTACTCAACCGCCACTTTTTCTGGCGTTTGATACATCAATTTGTTTGCTGAGAAATAACTTTCTAATTCTGCTTGCTCAGGCACGACATCCGCTTTTAATGCATTTACGTCAAATTCGATCATATCGAAGCTAC
>CBDAVN010000037.1:0-14160 GCA_965200905.1 Psychrosphaera sp. | reverse complement strand
TGAATGAAAGCTTTTGTGGCTGGCTAACAGTAGACTTGCAATAAGTAACAGTTCACCAAATGAAGCGTAATAGGTCATATCAACTCCGATTAAGTAAATTTTCCCTCAGATAAAATAAAGCCCCGAAATTTCGGGGCTTTGTTAACTAAGTGATGGTTAGAATTGCATACCGAACTCGACACCCCACATACGAGGTAGTCCCGGCGTAGCGATTGGTGAGCAATTTGCCATTGCTTGACCGCCAATTTGCATTAGGTATTCTTCATCCGTTAAGTTGCTCACGAAAAATGACAAGGTCACAGGGTGGATGTCACTTTCCCAAGATAACGAGTGTTTACTAAGCTGTAGCTAGAAATAGTGTTATCAGGGTTTAGGCCTGTCACATTAGCTGGGTTGTACGGTAGAGGGTTCAGAGTTGGACCTTCAATACCTTGCGTTCTGTCGCCTGTATACGAGTAGCTTAAGTGGAAGTTGAACTCACCGTCCATACCTTCAAAGAAGTAATCAATACGAGCGTTAGCTTGGTCTTCTGGCATACCAGAAATTGATTCACCTACGCGGTTAGGAGCCGTTTGTTGATTTTCGAAGTCGAAGAACTGCCACTTAGTGTATTCAGTTTCAACTTTACCGTAGTTTGCTGTGATGATCAGATCATCCGTTGCTTGCCATGTAAGTTCTACATCGTATCCTGTACCTTCAGCGTCAACGTTTCTTAAGTTATAGGTAGGAACCGATGAACCTTCACCTTGAATTAATTCATGTTGCTGTAGGTTGGTATAGTCATATTGGTAAGCTGATAAGTTAAGACGTAAACGATTGTCTAACCAAGTTGACTTTAAACCGATTTCTGAGTTTTTAACCGTTTCTTCGTCTACTGGTGGCGCTTCACCAAGAGTGTTGAAGCCACCTGCTTTAAAGCCCTCAGAATATGACGCATAAGTCATAATGTCTTTGGTCCACTGGTAATCAAATACGATACGTGGGGTGAATTTAGACCAATCTGACTCTTGATTTGCCGTTTGCGGGAAGAAAGCAACGGTTAATGGGATATCATCAACGCCAGGGAATGGCATGTTGATCACGTTTGTCGGTTGAGAGTGCAAATAGAACTCTTTTTCGTCGTAGGTGTAACGGGCACCTAATGTAACGTCAAACTTATCCGTTAGTGAATAAGTACCATCAAAGTAAATAGCAGCACTGTTTGTTGTACTTTCATTTTCAAAGATCTCAGTGTGGTCTTTGTAGTAGTTAGCACCAACAATAGCACCTATGATATCAGTTAACCCTAGGCCTGTTGACGCTGCGATACCACCAATTACCTGCTGTGGAATAAAGCTATTATAAACAATCGCAGTACCGACACCTTGTGGCCAAGCATGTAACATATTTGGATTAGGGTTCGCTAGCAGCTGTTCATATGGCAAGCCAAATAAAGCGGCTACCTGTCGTCTTGTCTGCTCATTTTCGTTTTGTAATCGTACGATCGCTAATGCATCAAACGTTGCAGTTGTGAAGGTTGCTTGGGTTTCTTGCTCAATATTTTCGTGGAATAAGGTTGCGCAAGTGTCCACTTGAAATCTTCCGTATTTTGGGTCAGACGAAACTCTTGTGATAACTGATATTGATCTTCGTCTAACACACTAGCAAATGAAGCTCGAGGGTTCGCTGAGCCATCGTCTTCCATACCGTTGTAACGAGTGAATTGACGGTATGCGGTGATTGAAGTAAAGGTTAAATCATCAGAAACTTGGTGATTTACTTCAGCTGAAATACCCCCCGCTTTTCTTCTTTCTCTACCGTCATAATTTGACTCAATTGGGGCAAATGGGTCAGCAGGAGCGAAGTAGCTAGGGTTTAGAGAAACAGAAGGACGAGATTCTTGGTTAATGTGGCTAAAATCAGCACGGAAAACGACGTCAGTGTCGCTATTGTAATCCCAGAATAAAGAACCGCGCAGTGCCCAATCTTTTTGGTTACCGTATTTTTCTTTATCGCCCGCTTGGTCTAAGTAGCCACCTCTTTCATTCGCCACTAAACCGCCACGGAAGTTCATGTCTTCGTTAATGATAAAGTTTGTGCTTAATTCAACTTTGCGCTTTTCATGGCTACCGAAAGTGAACTTAACTGAACCTTCGTTATCGCTTGTTGCGTCTTTTGAAATGATATGGATGGCACCTGCCGATGAGTTACGGCCAAATAATGTGCCTTGTGGACCTTTTAAGATCTCAACACGGTCAATATCGTTAAAGTTTAAGTTAGAAGTACCGCGACGACCAACGTATACACCATCTACATATACTGCGACAGCTGCATCAAGACCAATACCGAAGTCATTTGTAGTAATACCACGAATGTTGAATGTCGTTTGTGTTGCCGTTGCATTGTTGGTTTCTAACCCTGGAGTTAATAAACCTAAATCATTGATGTTATTAGCACCAATTTTACCTAACTCTTCATCTGAAAATGCGCTGATGGCAATTGGCACTTCTTGCACGCTTTCGCTGCGTTTTTGCGCGGTTACTTGGATAACTTCCAAGCCTTTGATTTCTTCTTCGGCATTTGCTTCTGCTGCAATTGCTTGGTTAGCGGTTAACAGTCCAAAAAGTACTGCGCTTGTCACTTTCGACAAATTCTTTGTTTTCAACATATATGACCCTGTAAGTGTTGTACTGAAGTTTTATTTGATCCTGCGCCATGTTCAGCTATGGCTAACAGTGTGTCCCTAAACAAACCGTTAATTATTGTAATTATTTCTGTTGGTTATAAACTCATCCGTCCAGATAGAGGTGAGATTACCACAAGCTTGATAAATTACTAGAGTGTGTTGTTCTTTGCTGTGTTAATTTTGTTCAATCTCTGCGTAACTCGGTTATTTAACGGGAAAGAAAATAAAAATGAAAAAATTATTAATAGGTCTAGCAACATTTATTCTGCTGATTATTTTGCTATCTCCGAGCTTATTAGGGTTTTCGGTTTTCCATTTAGGCCATGCAATACAGGTTTCTACCGGGTTAACCGCGAAGCTGGCCTGTTCTAGCAAATTTATGACGCAATTGGATGATAAACAAATCATCAAGGACTTATCCTCCTACTCGCCAGTCGCTAATCTCGTTGACATAAGCTATAACACTGAAAATAAAACCGTAACGAGCAATCTATATGGTTTGGCAGCAACATCAGCGCAATATCGACAAGGCATAGGTTGCAGCTTGTTGTCAGAGCAAACCAATGCGCTTGAGCAAGTCCGTTTAGATAAGATTGCTACCCTTGATGAGCCTTGGCCTTTAGGAGAAGAAACCGAAAATAACGCGCCTTTAGTTCAACAGCAGTTAGAAAATCTACTTCGTACTGATAATGAACAAGGCTACAACACTAGGGCTTTATTAGTTGTAAAAGATGGTGCGCTATTAGCGGAAGCTTATGGGCCAAAGATCAACGCTGACACGCCTTTATTGGGGTGGTCGATGGCTAAGAGTATTACAGCCATGATGTTAGGGATGCTTGAATATCAAGGGAAAGTTGATACTCAAGCAAATAACTTATTTCCAGAGTGGCACGATGACGAACGTACAAAGCTTACTTTAGAGCAGCTATTGCAAATGAGCTCTGGTTTAGCCTTTGATGAAACCTACGCTCCGGGTAGTGACGCTACACATATGTTATTTACCGCTGACAGTGCCTCAGATGTTGCTATTGAAAGTCCATTAGCAAAACAACCAAGCAGCCATTTCTCTTATTCTTCAGGCACAACAAATTTACTTTCTCGATATATCTCTAAGGTGTTCGAGAATGATCCGCAAGCGGTGCAAAACTTTGTTCAAAGCTCATTGTTTAAGCCTTTAGCTATGGCTCATAGTGAGTTTGAAATGGATGCATCTGGAGTCATGGTTGGCAGCTCATACTTATATGCAAGTGGCAGAGATTGGGCTCGGCTTGGTTGGTTGATGGTCAACCAAGGACAAATCAATGGCCAGCGCTTGTTATCAAAAGAATGGGTGCAAAGGGCATCATCGCCCAATACCAGTGATAACGATAAAAGGTATGGCTATCAGTTTTGGTTAAACTCGGGTGAGCAAGCGTTACGCTGGCCTAATTTACCTGAAGATTCATACGCCATGTTGGGCAACCGCAAGCAATCCGTTGTTATGATCCCTTCAAAACAAATGGTGATAGTGCGTTTGGGCTGGACATCTGGTGATTACCCTATGGATCGAAACTTCAGCAGCATTGTCAAAGCACTGGACTAATATTGTATCTTTGATAAAGAAAACAGCTAAGTGACAAAAAAGTATTCGATATTTGAGCAATAGGCTACTTCAGCCTGTATGAAACACAAATAAGTTATGCTTTTTTTGTTGAACTTCGAGTCCTGTGCCCATAAATATAGTCGGTTAACTGTGGTAGGATCCTGCCGATCATTAGGTGTAAAGAATTCATGTTAGATAATATACGTATCGTTTTAGTAAATACTTCTCATACTGGCAACATTGGCTCTGTAGCTCGAGCGATGAAAACCATGGGCTTGTCAGATTTAGTTTTGGTTGACCCTGTGCAAGAGCCGGACAGTCACGCTTCAGCATTAGCGGCAGGTGCGACTGATATCTTAGGTTCGGCAAAAATTGTAAATACCTTACAAGAAGCTATTGCTGATTGTCCTTTATCGATTGCGACAAGTGCGCGAAACAGAACCTTATCTTGGCCAATGTTAGATCCCCGTGAGTGTGGTGCTAAAGTGGTTGAAGAAGGGCACAAAGGTAAAGTTGCGTTAGTGTTTGGCCGTGAAAACTCAGGTTTAACTAACGAAGAGTTACAGCAGTGTCAGTTCCATGTTCACATTCCAGCTAATCCAGATTATTCATCGCTTAATCTAGCTATGGCTGTACAAACTTTAAGTTATGAAGTTCGCATGCAGTTCTTAGAACAGCAGCAAGCTGAATATGAAGTATCAGATGCGGAATATCCTAATGGTGAGCAACTAGAAGGCTTTTACGAGCATTTAGAACAAGCTTTATTGCACACTGGTTTTATCAATAAACAACATCCAGGTCAGGTGATGCAAAAATTACGTCGCCTATACACTAGGGCTAGACCTGAGTCACACGAGTTGAATATTTTACGTGGCATCTTATCGTCTATTAGCAAAGCGGAAAAAGAGCAATAAAGAGCATGTTTGAGCGGATCAAAGAAGATATAGCAAGTGTTTACGACAGAGACCCAGCGGCAAGAAATAATTTAGAAATATTGCTGAATTACCCTGGGTTGCATGCAATTTGGGTTCAAAGATTGGCACACAAACTTTGGAACAAAAATTGGAAGTCGTTAGCGCGTTTTATATCTACTTTGGCTCGTTGGTTGACGGGTGTTGAAATTCACCCTGGAGCAACCATAGGCAGGCGCTTTTTTATTGACCACGGCATGGGCGTAGTGATTGGTGAAACCGCTGAAATAGGTGATGACGTTACGGTTTACCACAGTGTTACTTTAGGCGGCACAAGTTGGAATGGTGGTAAACGACATCCTACATTAGCTGATGGTGTAGTGGTTGGCGCTGGAGCAAAGATATTGGGTCCAATTTTGATTGGCAAAAACGCTCGTGTCGGTTCTAACTCCGTGGTGGTAAAAGAAGTCCCTGAAAATGCAACGGTTGTAGGTATTCCTGGTCGAGTGGTTGTTAACAAACAAGAGCAAGATCCGCAAAGGCACGAAAAGCGTTCGCAGATGGCGAAAAAGTATGGTTTTGATGCTTATGCAGTATCGCCAGATAACCCAGACCCTGTCGCCAATGCCATTGGCACTATGTTAGATCACATCTCTATTATGGATGACAAACTGAACACGGTTTGTAGTGAACTACACAAGTTAGGAGCCGATGTTTGTGACCAAGCGATTCCTGAAATCAAGATCACTGAAGCAGAGTTTGTTGCTGCGGAACATAAAGCAGCTGAGCAAAGAGAAGCAGGTTTAAAAGCCTTTGATCCAGAAATTTAATTAGCTCGTATACCCCTCTAAAAAATAACCTACTAAATTAGTCAGGAATAGTACTTGACTAATTTAGTCAGGATTGTAAAATTCCGCCCATTCAAAATGAGTCTAAATCGAGGTGTCTATGAAGCTTACGTCTAAAGGTCGTTACGCGGTTACTGCAATGTTAGATGTATCTCTGCATGCTTCCACAGGCCCTGTACCATTAACTGATATTTCAGAGCGTCAGGGAATTTCTCTTTCTTACCTAGAACAGTTGTTTGCAAAGCTAAGAAAGCAAGAACTAGTAAATAGTGTTCGCGGCCCTGGCGGTGGTTACTTTTTAGGTCGTGACGCGAATGATATCTCAGTCAGAGAAGTCATTGCCGCTGTTGACGAGAGTGTTGATGCAACACGTTGTAATGGCAAGGGCAATTGCCAAGATGGTTCTCGTTGTTTAACCCACCATTTATGGACAGATTTAAGCTTACGCATTGAAAGTTTTCTAAGTGATATCACCTTAGGTGAGCTAATGGAAAAGCGTGACGTTAGAGATGTTGCAGACCGACAAGATGCTGATTGTTCAATATCTGAGCGGTTAGCAGTAAACAATATATAAACAATCTAGTTTAGCTATTTAAAGAATCCTTAGTGCTTGATAAAATCGAGTATTAACTCAAAACCGGAGCAAATGAATGAAATTACCAATTTACCTTGATTATGCGGCAACCACACCAGTTGATCCTCGCATTGCTGAGGAAATGATGAAGTCTCTTACAATGGACGGTACTTTTGGTAACCCCGCTTCTCGTTCTCACAAGTTTGGTTGGCAAGCGGAAGAGCTAGTAGACATCGCTCGTAATAACATCGCTGATTTAATCAATGCCGATCCTCGTGAAATCGTTTTTACTTCCGGCGCAACAGAATCAAATAACCTAGCTATTAAAGGTGCAGCTAACTTTTATGGCAAAAAAGGTAAACACATCATTACTGCTAAAACTGAGCATAAAGCGGTACTAGACACTTGTCGTGAACTAGAGCGCCAAGGCTTTGAAGTAACTTACCTAGATGTTATGGCTAACGGTTTAATCGACTTAGCTGTGCTAGAAGCTGCATTACGTGATGACACTGTATTAGTAAGTATCATGCATGTAAACAATGAAATTGGCGTGGTACAAGACATTGCTGCTATCGGTGAAATGTGCCGTGCACGCAAAATTATTTTCCATGTAGATGCCGCGCAAAGTGCAGGTAAATTACCAATTGATTTAGCAGAACTTAAAGTAGACTTAATGTCTTTCTCTGGTCACAAAATTTATGGTCCTAAAGGTATTGGCGCACTATACGTTCGTCGTAAGCCCCGTATCCGTTTAGAAGCGCAAATGCACGGAGGTGGTCATGAGCGTGGTTTCCGTTCTGGTACGCTTCCTGTTCACCAAATCGTAGGTATGGGTGAAGCTTTCCGTATCGCTAAAGAAGATATGGAAAAAGACACGCAGAAAATCGTGGCACTTCGTAACCGTCTGTGGGACGGCGTAAAGGACATCGAAGAAACATACATCAACGGTGACATGGACAACCATGTACCAGGCATCTTTAACATCAGCTTTAACTTCGTTGAAGGTGAAAGTTTGTTAATGGCGCTTAAAGACATGGCGGTTTCTTCTGGTTCAGCATGTACTTCAGCGAGTTTAGAGCCTTCTTATGTACTAAGAGCATTAGGCTTATCAGACGAGTTAGCACACAGCTCAATTCGTTTCAGTATTGGTCGTTTCACAACTGAAGAAGAAATTGACCACGTTATTACACAAGTAAATAACGCAATCGGTAAGTTAAGAGAAATGTCTCCTCTTTGGGAAATGTTCAAAGACGGCATTGATTTGAACTCAGTTGAGTGGACTGGACACTAACAATATAGAGGCTGAGCTTAAGCGGGCTTGGCCTAAATTTGATACCGCATTAGCGGATTAGGAGATAACAATGGCATATAGTGATAAAGTAATCGATCATTATGAAAATCCTCGTAATGTAGGTTCATTCGACAAGAATGATCCAAATGTAGCAACGGGTATGGTTGGTGCGCCAGCGTGTGGTGATGTTATGAAGCTTCAACTTAAGATTGATGATTCAGGCATCATTGAAGACGCTAAGTTTAAAACTTATGGCTGTGGTTCTGCTATCGCATCTTCTTCACTGGTAACAGAGTGGGTGAAGGGCAAATCAATCGAAGAAGCACAACAGTTAACAAACACAGAAATTTCTGAAGAGTTAGCGTTACCACCAGTAAAAATTCACTGTTCAATTTTAGCGGAAGATGCAATCAAAGCAGCTATCGCAGACTATAAGTCTAAAAAAGAACAGTAATTAATCGCTAAACAGTAAACAAGTAGCAGTAGAGACATACAATGGCAATAACCCTAACCGACCCAGCAGCAGAAAGAGTAAAAAGCTTTTTGGCAAACCGAGGCAAAGGCTTAGGCTTGCGCTTAGGCGTGAAAACAACTGGATGTTCGGGCTTAGCCTATGTTTTAGAATTTGTTGATGACCTACAAGAAGGCGACGAAGTATTTAACGATAATGGCGTTAACATTATTGTTGATGCCAAAAGCTTGGTTTACCTAGATGGTACTCAGTTAGACTTCGTTAAAAACGGCTTGAATGAAGGTTTTGAGTTTACTAACCCGAATCAAAAAGAAGAGTGTGGCTGCGGCGAAAGCTTTACTGTTTAAGTTACGTTAGACCGATATCAAATACAACTTGATATCAATTATTTACTGAATCGTATAAGGCCATGATCTATAATTGTGGCCTTATTTCTTTCTAAGGATAAAAGTTTCCGTGCGCTTCTTCTCACTATTCGAACTTCCAGTTTCATTCCAAATCGATTTAGATTTGCTTCATTCGCGTTATCAAGAATTACAAAAAGCAGTTCACCCTGATCATCACGCGACGGGGTCGGAAAGTGAAAAGTTACTTGCCATCCAAAAAGCCTCTGAAGTTAATGATGCTTATGAAACATTAAAACAACCATTAACTCGAGCTGAGTATATGGTCGCTGAACACGGTTTTGATGTTCGCCACGAGCAAGCGACAATTAGAGATGGCATGTTTTTAATGCAGCAGATGGAACTGAGAGAAGAGCTCGAAGAAATTGAATCGGCAGATGATGTAGAAACCGCATTAGACGACTTTTACGATGATGTTAAGCGTTTGATCTTGGAGTATACCGAACAGTTCACTGCTTTGTTTACTGAGCAAAACTACGAAGGTGCAGCGGATTCAGTTAGAAAACTTAGATTCATTTATAAATTAAAAGAAGAAGCACAGCAGTTAGAAGACAAACTGCTGGATTTTTAAGGTAGTGAAATAAAATGGCGTTATTACAAATTGCTGAACCTGGGCAAAGCACTAACCCACATGAGCACAAATTTGCGGTTGGTATCGACTTAGGTACAACCAATTCTTTAGTTGCTTCAGTTCGTAGCGGTCAAGCTGATGTCTTGCCAGATGCACAAGGCCGAGCAAGTCTTCCATCTGTAGTTCACTACAAAGACAATGGTGAGGTTGAAGTTGGTCATCAAGCTAAATTAGATGCCGCTTCAGATCCGCAAAATAGCATAGTGTCGGTAAAGCGTTTCTTAGGTCGCACCTTAGCTGATATTCATCAAACCTATGGTAATCTGCCGTATCAATTTGTTGAAAAAGAACACACAGTAAACTTGGCAACTTGCCAAGGCGAAAAGAACCCAATTCAAGTATCAGCGGACATTCTGACAAAGCTTAGAATTAGAGCTGAACAAACATTAGGCGACGAATTATCGGGCGCGGTTATTACCGTTCCAGCTCATTTTGACGATGCTCAACGTCAAGGTACTAAAGATGCAGCACAGTTAGCTGGTCTTAAAGTACTTCGTTTAATCAATGAACCAACAGCAGCTGCTGTCGCTTATGGTTTAGATTCAGGCAAAGAGGGTACAATTGCTGTTTATGACTTAGGCGGTGGTACTTTTGATATTTCAATTTTGCGTTTAAACAAAGGTGTATTTGAAGTACTTTCTACAGGTGGCGATACCGCATTAGGCGGTGATGATTTTGATAGTAAAATTGCCGAGTTAGTGTTGCAGCAAGCTGGATTTACCGCTGAGTTATCGGCACAAGGTCTGAGAAAACTTGCTGATTTATCTAGACAGATCAAAGAGCAGTTAACTGACCAAGATACAGTTGAATACAAAGTCGAACTTGATGGCCAAGCGCTAGCTGGTGAAGTTACATTAGCGCAATTTAATGAAGCAATTGCAGATTTAGTTAAAAATACCCTACGCAGCTGTCGCCGTGCATTAAAAGATGCCGATGTTGAAAAAGAGCAGGTACTTGAAGTGGTTATGGTGGGTGGTTCAACTCGTGTTCCACTGGTTAGAGAGCAAGTTGAAAAGTTCTTCGGCAAACAGCCATTAACATCAATCGATCCAGACCAAGTCGTTGCAATTGGTGCTTCTATTCAAGCTGATGTGCTTGTTGGTAATAAGCCAGACTCTGACATGTTGCTACTAGATGTAACACCATTGTCGTTAGGTTTAGAAACGATGGGCGGCTTGGTTGAGAAAGTAATTCCAAGAAATACCACGATTCCTGTCGCTAGAGCACAAGAGTTTACGACTTATAAAGACGGCCAAACTATGATGGCAATTCATGTCTTGCAAGGTGAGCGTGAACTTGTTGATGATTGCCGTAGCTTAGCGAGATTTGTTTTAAAAGGCATTCCGCCATTAACAGCTGGTATTGCTGTGATCAGGGTAACCTTTAACATTGATGCTGACGGTTTATTAAGTGTAACAGCACTTGAGAAGTCGACTGGCGTTGAGTCATCAATTCAAGTTAAGCCATCATACGGCTTAGAGCAAAGCGAAATTGCCGACATGATCAAGGCGTCAATGACCAATGCCAAAGAAGACATGCAAGCGCGTATGCTACGAGAGCAACAGATTGATGCAATCAGAATGGTTGAAGCGTTAGAACTAGCCATGACTGAATCTGCTGCCATTTTACTAGCGGAAGAAAAGCAAGCAATTGCAGCAGTAATGAACGAGTTAGCAGAAGCAACGAAAGGTACTGACGGCCAGTTAATCAAAGACTTAATCAAAAAGCTTGATGATACCAGCCAACCATTTGCTGCACGCAGAATGGAAAATAGCATTAAAACAGCGTTGACCGGTAACTCGGTTGACCAAGTCTAAAAAGAGAATGAACTATGCCACAAATTATATTTTTACCGAATGAAGATCTTTGTCCAGACGGCGCTGTTGTTGAGGCAGAAAAAGGTGAATCAGTATTGGATGTTGCATTAAAGAATCACATCCACGTAGAGCACGCTTGTGAGAAAGTGTGTGCTTGTACAACTTGCCACATGATCATCCGTGAAGGTTTTGACTCAATTCCAGAAAGTGATGAGTTAGAAGACGACATGTTAGATAAAGCATGGGGCTTAGAGCCTGAGTCTCGTTTAGGTTGCCAAGCAATCATTCAAGACGAAGACTTGGTTGTTGAAATTCCAAAATACACAGTGAATCACGCTAAAGAGAATCACTAAACTGTTTTGTTGATTCGTTAAAAATAGGGGCTAAATTTAGCCCCTATTTTTTTGCCTTTTAACCACTTGCTCAGTTAGGCGATAAAACGATACTCTTGAAGTTCAAGTGGAAAAGATAAGTAGTTATGAGCTCAACAACAAAAATAAAATGGACCATTGTTAAGAAAGTAAGTATTACGGTTACCGTATTACTGAGCGTAATTTTAGCGTTATTGACCCATTCAATCTTTGCTTTGCAACAGATTGAACATGAGTTGACCGAAGTGGCAACCATCGATGTTCCTTTAACGGAACATGCCAATGAAATCGAAATTGCTCAATTAGAGCAACGTATCCTATTAGACCAAGTGATCAGAAAACAATTAAACAAAACGCCTTCAGCGACTTTTGTTAACGAAGAAATAAATCAACTGAGTAAGTGGTCAAGTCAAATCAATCAACATTTTGAAGCTGCTATTGCGGTCGCTCAAAAAGGCAAAGTACTATTTCAAACTGGAGAGTTTGACTCGGTAGCAAAGGCTCTCAGCGAAATGTCTTCGCAACACCAAGAGTTAGAGCATTTGTTGCGACAAATACTAGAACAACCTGAACAAGAACATTTGCTTGAGCAATTTATTGCGCAGGATGAAAAGTTTGACTTGTTAGCGATAGAGCTCATTCACACCATTGAATCACTCACCAGTAGAAAAGCGAATTTAGTGTTAAAACATGAAACTCAATTTGCCGCCATCAGTTATTCACTGGGGGCAATTGGTTTGATCATTGGTGTGATGCTGGCAAGCCTCATTATTTTCAGCATTCGCCGCGGTATGAAAAAGTTGTCGACCAATATGGATTTAGTGTCGAAAGCGATCCAATCAAACGAAGATATTCCAGTAGATAAAATGGAACAGTTAGAGTCAGGTGATGAATTTGGTCAGCTATCTCAAAACTTTTCAAAAATGGTGGAGCAAGTATCCACGGATATCGATAAACGAGAACAAAAATCTAAAGATCTCGAGACGTTAGCTTCACGAGATCACCTAACTGGTTGCTTTAATCGGATGAAGTGGGACGAGTATCGTCAGCAAGCTATTGTTAACTCAAGTATGACTGGTATGCCGCTGTCATTATTGTTTTTAGATATTGATCATTTTAAGAGTATCAATGACAACTTCGGTCATGACATTGGTGATACCACATTAGTTACTGTGGCAGATATCGTGCAGAAAAACATAAGACAGACAGACTCTTTATTCAGGACAGGTGGTGAAGAGTTTGCTGTTCTATTACCTGAAGCTGAAAGTGAAGAGGCTAGGTTACTTGCTGAAAGAATAAGAGAAAAAGTAGCCGAACATAAGTTTGAACAGGTTAATCAAGTGACTATTAGTTTGGGAGCAACTACGTTTAGAGGCAAAGACGACAATGAAAGTGAGTTGTGTAAGCGAGCAGACCAAGCTCTTTATCACGCAAAACGAAGCGGACGAAATAGAGTAAGTTTGTTGTAGTGCAAAACTGACATTTCTAAACTAAACGGATAACTAATGAATAATAACAATAATAAACAGCCATCAGTGTTAGTTATAGGCGCGGGAATGACGGGGATCCTTGCGGCAATTAAATTGAAACAAGCCGGCATAGACGATGTCATAATTTTAGAAAAAGCCGACAAAGTCGGAGGCACGTGGCGGGAGAACACTTATCCAGGTGTGGCTTGTGACATCCCGTCACACATGTATACCTATAGCTTTGAGCCAAACTCGCAGTGGAGTGAATTTTTCGCCAGCGGTGGAGAGATCCAGAATTACTTTGAAAAGGTCGCCAACAAATATCACATTACCAAGTTATGTAAGTTTAATGAGGCGGTAGAAGCTGCTCATTACGAGCAAGGTAAATGGAAAGTCATATCGTCTAAACAAAATACTTATCTAGTTGATTTTGTCATTAATGCGACAGGCATTCTGCATCATCCTGCTTTTCCAAATATTCCTGGCTTACAAGGCTTTGAAGGAAATCTCTTCCATACCGCTAAATGGGATCACTCTGTCACTATGGATGAGTCTCAAAAGGTAGGGGTCATTGGCACAGGCTCAACTGCCGCGCAGGCAATACCTGAACTTATTAATAGCGGCGCAAAGGTAACAGTATTCCAGCGCACACCTCAGTGGATACTCCCTATCGCCAATTTTCGTTTTCACAAGCAAATTAAAAAACTGGCCAGTCGCTACTCTAAAGTACAGTATTTACTTAGAAAAATTCCGTTTTTGTTTATGGAGCACGTATTTACTAAGGCCGTTATAGGTCGATTTTGGCAACGTTCATTAGTTTCATTTCTCTGTAAAACTAATTTGAAAATGAGCATTAAGGACAAAGCGCTCAGAGATAAGTTAACGCCTGGTTACCGAGTTGGCTGCAAAAGAATAATCGTTAACAATACCTTTTATAAAGCGATTCAAAAGCCAAATAGCAATTTGGTTATTGAAGACATTGAAAAGATCACCAAAGCTGGTGTGGTGACTCGTGATGGCGTTGAACACAAACTTGATACCTTGGTTTTAGCAACAGGTTTTAATCCAACAGCCTATATGCGACCAATGGAACTTATTGGTAAAAATGGGCTACATATTGATCAA
>CBDAVN010000036.1:0-38772 GCA_965200905.1 Psychrosphaera sp. | reverse complement strand
AAAGCAAAACGAGCTTTTTCAACTAATTCTAACTCTATATCTAAATCACCGTTTACAGTGCTGATCTCTATCTCTTCAACTTTGTTAGCCACCACTCGCATATCTGCATTTACGTTATTTAATGCCAATTCTGTTGCTTCGGTGTTAACGCTAATATCACCATTAACCGTTTCAACTGCCAATTGCCCCTTACTGCCCGAATCTTCTACTTCTCCGTTAACCGTGTTAATACCAACCTTACCACTTAGTTTTTTTGAAGTGACATTACCGTTCACCGTTTCTAATTTTACTTTATGGGTTAAATCTTCTGCTTCAATGTCACCGTTTACCGTATTGATCATTGAGCCACCTGTGACGCCGATCACATCAACATCAACGTTTACGCCTTCAAACTTCAACTTACTTGCTGTTGGTAACCAAAACTCTAGTTTAGAGCCATCACTATTGTCACTGCCCCACTTACCCCAGCGTTTTTCTGGCATTTTCACTTTAAATACGACTTTGTTGCCATCCACTTCAAACTCGTAGCCTTCCGCTTCGTCGTCTAACTCACCAACCACTTTGACTTCGTTTTTATTCCAAGTTTGCAGTTTCACTTTGCCTGACTGAACGTCAACGGCAACAAATCCTGTGGCACTGGTTGCTAGCGTTTCATCAATCGCTTCGCCTGCAATCGCCGTCATCGACATAAGACCAACAGAGATTAATCCTAATTTGAATGAATGTAATACTGGTTTGTTCATTGTTCTTTCCTAACTTTAAATCTGAGTAAACTGAGGCTGTAGAGTCGATGTATGTGACTTACGAATAAGCGCCAGTTGCTGTTGATACACTTGAGTTAACATTTTAAGTAATGCCGGATCCTCCGGCTGGGATTGCAATGCTGTAATGAGCGACTGTTCGGCTTGCTCTAAATCAGCCAATGATAATTGCCAGTTTTCTACTACCGCAGTGTCATTTGACACTTGGCGCAGTAATTGTCGCTTTTGTAATTCAAAACTTGCTGTTACTGAGTTGAATGCTTGCTCATTCGTTGTGGTAACAGAACTTTGTTGTAACCAAAACACTAAAACAAAAGCCGCTGGAACAAAGGCTGCTGCCGTTCTGGCCCAGTTGTGCCAGTGACCGTCATTACTTGCTGTTTTAATTTGTGGCTTATCGGCAATAGCTTGCTCAATGCCCGCCCACAAATCGCGCTTTGGTTCCATTTCTTTTGGTAACTCATTAACGAGGGTTAACAAGTCAACTTCTTGATTATTCTTGTTGTCACTCATGTTCTTTACCTACTTTCTTCATTTAGTGCTTGCTGTAGCAATTGTTTTGCTCTGTGGTATTGAGCTTTACTTGAGCCAACAGCAATTTTTAATTCTTTACTAATTTCTTCGTGACGCCAGCCTTCAACCGCAAACAAAACAAAAACCATACGAGCCTGCTCTGGCAGATTTGCAATATGTTTATCTAGACCGCTACGACTGAGATCAAAGTTCGTTGCATCGTCAGTGACTGCAATATTGGCTAACTCGGTCTCATTTTGTTCGTCGTTGCCAAACCAGCTACGCCACCACGATTTTTGCTTGCGCATTTGGCCTATCGCGACATTAGATGCAACGGAGTGCAACCAAGTAGAGAACTTACTATCACCACGGAAGTTATGAATTTTTTGCCACACTTGGACAAATACTTCCTGAGTAATATCTTCTGCAATCTCAGCATCGCCAGACAATCGGTAACACAATGCATATACGCGTTTACCATGCTGTTCGTACAAAGCTCTCAATGCAGATTGTTCTCCACGCTTTAATCTCGCAACTAGCACGTCATCGCCCAGACTTGTTGTCTGTTGTTGAAATTCCATTGGACTAATAACGTTTCCTGTCACTTAAACTAGCTCGTTGAATATAGACTTGTTTGATTAGTAGGATCATGACTTAAAAAGGTTTAAATGTTTTTTAACTTTTTTTAATAAAGCGTTTTTTGCGACAACAATCTATCTCTAAAACAACACTTAAGCGATAACAAGTTTCAGTTTAAATACCGCGCCAATGACTTCACCGTCAAGGTAGTGATTATCAACATATATCTCACCACCGTTTGCTTGTATTAGCGCTTTGACCAAAGGTAAGCCTGTTGATAAATGCTCGTTACCACTTGAATTAGCCTCATACAAATCAAATAGTTGTATTTGCTTATGTTCCAAAATACCGGCTCCCCTGTCACTAATACTCACCTCGACAAAGGTAGAAGATAATAATGAGTGAGAGATGGTTATCGTGCTGTTTCTGTGGCTAAAGTGAATGGCGTTGCTTAATAGTTCATTAAATACTTGAGCAATTTGTTCAGGGTCGAATAAGACTTGCAAAAACTTACTGATCTCAAGTTCAACGTTAAGGGCTTTTGCACTTAACACTTCAGCATATTCGGCTAACAATTGATTTAATATTTGGCTTACGTATATAGGTTTTGGTGTACTTTGCTGCCGCCTCAATCGGACCTGATAGTATTGACTGAGATTGTTTATTTTCGCTTTTATTTGACTCGATAGGGACTCACCTTGATTAAGTGTGTAGTTGCTTAAGTCAAGCATAAAAGCGTGACGCTTTCGCTCGTTAATTCGATTTAAGTCAGCACTGACTTGCAACTGTCGTTTTAATTCTCTCGCCCTGTGTTCCAATTGCGCGTTTTTTTGTATCAGTAATTTGTGTTGTAGTTGCAAACTAGTGTTATTACGCATAACAGCAACGTAAACGAATGTGCCATGGACATTGATCTTATTAATCGCAACTGAAACAGGGATATTAATGTGATGTTTATGCTGAAGCTGTAGCTCCAACACTTGCTGTTGTACTAAGTGTTCACTACTTAATAGCTGTTGCAACTCTTGCCTTGATTGCAAGCTCAGCCAAGCAAAGATATTGGTTTGCAAAACTTGCGTTTTAACCTCACCGACCAGTTCACAAAAACCATTATTTAATTTCAAAATATCACCCTGCTGACTAAATGACACGACGCCATCCATCGAGCTGGCGAACAACACTTGCATCACCAAACTTTTTTCTAATAAGTTCGCTAACGAAGACGCCACTTGTTCGGTTAAGTGCTGTTGCTCTCTATCTTGTGCTTTGTCATGCCATACTTGATAAAAGCTAGCTAGCCAAGTGCCTTCTAGTTGCTCTAGTGACAGAGCTAAGTCGAGCTTTTGCCGCAAAGAAAATTGGACAAAATCAAAGTTAGTTAAACTTGGTTCTGCGCCATAGGCAATAACACCCACTGTAGAGTTGGCGGATTTTAGCCGAGTAATTTGTTCTGCTCTTTTAGTTAAATCGGTGACGTTGACTAATACCATGTCAACTTCGTTCAGGCATATATTAGTAATGTCATCTGCGATCCGGCATGGGATGTTGGCTGCAGACAAATTTTGGCTTAACCGATAAGACAAGTTTGGTTGATCATCCAATACCAATACATTTGGCAACGCTATAACCGAGTCTTCTCGCCAATAGGGCTGTAGCAAGGACACTAACTCTAGATTCGACAGCGAGCTCAGTATTGGTGTAACAGGATGATTGAAGGTCCACAACTCAGGCTCGGAGTTATGATTTATTAATAAAAACAGAGGAAATTCAGAAAAAGTGTCGAGCACACTGTCAATAACGGATAGCGGAACCGACTCTTCAACCACAATTAAACAAGGTATTAGTCTATCAGGCTTTTGTAAAAAGTGCTGCCAGTCGGACCAATGTAAAATTTGTGCGAAACCGCCATAAATGTTGACTAGCGTTTTTATCCGCATGGCGCAGGTGGTTGCATTATCTATGATCAACACCTGCTTTTTGCTGGCCACCATCAACTCATTTCCACAAACTATTGCTTATTGTTACTCTCAGTATGGGACAGTTTTCTCTTTTGACAATTTATCAAGATTATTTTTTTCTCTTCATCACTGCGATTTTGCCAGCCAACAATTTCATCAATGTGGCGAAAACAACCCAAACAAATATCGCTTTTATCTAAACAACAGTTTCTCACACAGGGGGACTCAATCATCGTTTGCTTAATTTCTCTTTAATCTAAAAAATGAATAATGATCATCGTTTTTAATTAATTTATTCTGTCAGGGTAATTATTTACTATGCTTTCATCAAGTTTAGAGGAGAAAGTTATGTTTACAGTTATTTTTGGTCGTCCTGGTTGCCCTTATTGTGTAAGAGCGAAAGAAATTGCAGAAGAGCTTGTGGAAAATCGTGACGACTTCAAGTTCCGCTACGTCGATATTCAAGCGGAAGGCATCAGCAAAGCCGACTTAGAAAAAACCGTTGGTAAGCCTGTAGAAACGGTGCCACAAATCTTCGTTGACCAAACTCATATTGGTGGTTGTACTGAGTTTGAAGCTTACGCAAAAGAAAACTTAGGTTTGTACCAATAATTCAATATTCCTATTGATGTTTCATTGTTGTTGGCCTGACTGCTTCGCAGCCAGGCTTTTTTTTGCTATCTAGATAATAACTTAAGCCAAAACCCTCGATATTTACGCAATTTATTGCAATTGAATATTTCCTCTCCAGCCATGAACACATATAATACGCGGCCTTTTTGTTAACCCAGTACCTACTATGCGATTTCCAGGTAGAAGAAAACAACGTCACTATTTCCCAGTTGAAAATAAAGATCCGCTGACTAACAAGCTAAGTAAGAGTGTCGATTTAAAGCATCCTTATGTTGTTGGCATGGACCAAACTATTGTTGATATTGAAGCTCACGTACCCGATGCGTTATTAGAAAAGTATCAGTTAAAGAAAGGTTTATCACAATTAGTTGCAAGCGACGTAGCCGAAGCCCTATACCAAGAGATGATAGATTCAGGTCTGGAAATTGACCAACACGCAGGGGGTACTATTGGTAACACTATGCACAACTACTCGGTATTAGCCGACGATAGATCGGTGCTTTACGGAGTGATGAGTCAAAACATTCAAGTGGGCAATTACGCTTACCGTTATTTATGTAACACTTCTTCAAAGGTTGACTTACAACACTTACAACCAGTTGATGGGCCAATTGGCAGAGCTTTCACGCTTATTTCTGAAGATGGCGAGCGCACCTTTGCTATTGACTCTGGCATGATGAACCGTCTGACTCCAGATTTCATTGATGAAGAGTTAATTAAAAATTCTTCTGCCTTTGTTATTAGTGCCTACTTTACTCGCTGTACAGGCGAAGACTCGCTGAATTTAGCAGCATTAAAAGCGATTGAATACGCCAACAAACATCATGTACCTGTAGTATTAACCTTAGGCACTCGCTTCATGATTGAAGAGCAACCACAATGGTGGCGCGACTTTATTCAAGAGCATGTGCAAGTACTAGCGATGAATGAAGAAGAAGCTGAAGCATTAGTTGGTACAAAAGACCCGCTATTAGCGTGTGAAAAAGCATTGGAATTAACAGATCTTATCTTGTGTACTGCTGGTCCTGAAGGTTTATATATGGCTGGTTATACCGACGATAAATTCAAGCGCAAAACTCAGCACTCGTTACTACCAGGTGAAATTTCAGAGTTTAATCGCTATGAATTCTCTCGACCTATTCCAAAGTCTGAGTGTGAAACACCAGTAAAAATTTACTCACATATCGCACCTTATATGGGCGGGCCAGACAAGATCAAAAACACCAATGGTGCAGGCGATGGCGCATTAGCGGCGGTACTTCACGATATTTCAGCCAATGATTATCACAAAATGAATGTACCAGATTCGAGCAAACACGAAGTGCCTGCGATCACTTATTCTTCACTTTCGCAAATTTGCAAATACGCCAACCGCGTAAGTTATGAAGTATTATCACAAGCTTCCCCTCGTTTATCGAAAGGCTTACCTGAGCGCGAAGATAGCTTGGAAACCGCTTACTGGCATTAGAAGCAAGAACTAGCTGCTAGATCAAACTACATTTGCTAGATCGTTACACCCCAGATTTATATCAGGCGAAGCCTGCTCTAGCGGGTGTAACCCGATCTAGCGAGCTTCGCCGGCTCTAATCCATCTTTTTCATGTGTTGTGGGTATATCTGTTAATTAGTTCCTAACTCAAACTATAGCTACACCCCAGACCTCTAGCAGGTGAAGCCTGATCTAGCGGGTGTAACCCGATCTAGCGAGCCTTGCTCGATCTAATTTCTTGTTGCATAAATTTCATTCGAAACTATAATTCTTTCGAACCGAAACTTAAGTGGTATTATTTTGCAACGTCGTAACACTCAATTTCGCCGCCGAGCGATTGTTGAAAAAGTCAATGAGCAACAGGAGGTCTCTGTCGAAGAGCTGACTAAGTTGTTTAATACTTCTGAAGTAACAATCAGAAAAGACCTTACTGCATTAGAGCAAAATGGCTTATTGTTGCGTAAATACGGTGGGGCAATTGCTTTACCATCTGAATCATCAGAGTTAACTACCCCTGAAGTTTCGAAACGAAAGAGTGCAATAGCAAAACTCGCAGCTTCGTTAATTAAAGATCACAATCGCATCATTATTGACAGCGGCAGTACCACCTCTGCAGTACTTAATCACGCTCAGCATGTCAGAGGGTTAGTGGTGATGAGCAACTCTTTGCAAATTGCCAGTCAAATTCTTGAATTGGAAAATGAACCTACTTTATTAATGACAGGTGGCACATGGGACGCACAGTCTCACTCATTCCAAGGCCAACAAGCTGAAACTATGTTACAGGCTTACAATTTTGACCAAGCATTTTTAGGGGCGTCAGGGTTGGATGTCAACCGCGGTTCAACTACCTTTAATGAGTTAACCAGTTTAAGCAGAGTGATGGCTGAAGTTTCTCAGCAAACTATTGTATTAGCAGAATCAGAAAAGCTAGATCGCAAGATCCCAAATTTAGAGCTGTCGTGGCAAAAAATAGATGTATTGATCACAGACGATGGCATTGATGAAAAAAGTAAAACCTTAATCGAAGCACAAAATGTGCGGGTATTAGTGGCAAAACATTAGGAAGATATTATGTGTGGAATCGTAGGTGGCGTGGCTGAACGCCAAATAGTACAAATTCTATTAGAAGGATTAAAACGTTTAGAATACAGAGGATATGACTCTGCTGGCGTCGCATTAATGGCAAGTGATGGCGTGATCCAACGTGAACGTCAAATCGGCAAGGTTCAAGCGTTAGCTGATGCGACAGAAACATCAAAAGTGAACGGTACAACAGGTATTGCCCACACACGTTGGGCAACTCACGGCGGCGTAACTCAAGCAAACGCACACCCGCATTTATCAGGACAGAACATAGCTCTAGTTCATAATGGCATTATTGAAAACCACGAGTCATTAAGAGCAGAATTACAAGCCAAAGGTTACGAGTTCCATTCACAAACAGACACTGAAGTAATTGCTCACTTAGTTGCTGAAAACAGAAAAACAAGCAACTCTCTTTTAAGTGCAGTGCAAACATCGGTGAAACAACTAGATGGTGCATATGGTACGGTGATTATGGAACCTGCTAATCCAGACCGCATAGTGGTAGCTCGTTCAGGCTCTCCACTGGTTATTGGTTTAGGCATAGGCGAAAACTTTGTAGCCTCTGACCAACTGGCATTATTACCTGTAACACGTCGCTTTATTTTCTTAGAAGAAGGCGACGTAGCTGAGATCACTCGTGATGAGATCAATATTTTTGATGCTGAAGGTAACCCTGTTGAGCGTGAAGTTAATGAGTCCAATGTCAGTCACGACGCTGGTGATAAGGGCGAGTACCGTCACTACATGCTAAAAGAAATTCACGAGCAACCAGCATCGGTACGCAATACTTTGCTAAACCGGATCAATGATGAAACGGTTATTGAAGAATATTTAGGTGAAAATGCCGCACAAATTTTAGAAGGGATTGACCACGTACAAATCATCGCTTGTGGTACTTCTTACCATTCAGGCATGGTGGCCCGCTATTGGTTAGAGTCTTTAGCAAATGTAAGCTGCAACGTCGAAATCGCTTCTGAGTTCCGTTACAGAAAGTCATTCGTTCCTAACAACTCACTGATCGTGACTATCTCACAATCGGGTGAAACCGCAGATACCTTAGCCGCATTGCGCCTAGCAAAAGAAATTGGCTACAAGGCTAGCTTGACCGTATGTAACGTTCCTGGTTCGTCGTTAGTACGTGAGTCAGACCTAGCGGTTATGACTAATGCAGGTGCAGAAATTGGTGTCGCTTCAACCAAAGCATTTACCACTCAACTTGTTGCGTTATTAATGTTAACCGCTGCCCTTGGTAAGCAAAAAGGCATGACTGCTGAGGTACAAAAACAAATCGTTTCTGCATTAGCCTCTTTGCCAACTAAGTTAGAAGAAACACTAACAATGAGCGAAGGTATTGAAGCCCTTGCCGAAGAATTTGCCGATAAAAATCACAGCTTATTCTTAGGCCGTGGCGACCAATATCCTATCGCGATGGAAGGTGCGCTTAAGTTAAAAGAGATCTCTTACATTCACGCTGAAGCTTATGCTGCAGGTGAATTAAAACACGGTCCATTAGCGTTAATTGATGCTGAAATGCCAATTATTGTTGTCGCACCAAATAATGAATTATTAGAGAAATTAAAATCTAACGTCGAAGAAGTACGTGCTCGTGGTGGCATCTTGTATGTGTTTGCAGATAAAGACACGTCGTTCAAAGGCGATGACACTATGCGTGTACTAGAAGTGCCTCATGTGGATGAGTTAGTGGCACCAATTATCTACACAATTCCACTGCAATTATTGAGCTACTACGTTGCAATAATAAAAGGAACAGATGTCGATCAACCAAGAAATTTAGCAAAATCTGTTACGGTTGAATAACGCTACTACAGATTTAACAAATTAATGTGTTGTTGATAAAAAGACATGAGAGTTAATATAAAAAGCGGCCATCGTTGTGACTGGCCGCTTTTTGGTATTCTAAACCCAAATAACATAATGAGTTTTAAACATTTAAAGGGGTTATTTAGCTGGTTAAAGCGTGAAACTTTTCGAAGGCTTGTTGCGCTGCCTTTTTGCCCTTGTTAAAAGTATCTTTTTCCCATTGAGCCAATTCTTCTGCCAAAAAGTTTACTTCATAAGCCTTGCCTTTTTCATCCTCTCCGGTGGCAAAGTAACAATTGGATAAACTAGCAAAAATCCATTTTCGGTCACTTCTTTCTTTTAACTCTTGAGCGTCAGCGACGATTCTTTCTAATGACTCGATAATACTCAACCTAACTTTATATGCCCGCATTCGGTTGTAAATGACTTCATAGTGATCGTTACTGCCATCGGCCCAAAAGTCTAAGCAAATCGCATAATTTTCACCGTTATAATAGTCGCGCCTTACTTCAAAGCCTCTGCCATATTGTTTTATCGCTAAGTCTAAATCTTCACTTTTGTTATTGAGTTGCCATAACCCTTTATGAATTGCGCCTGTTAAGCCACAGGTTTCTGGGTCATTTGAATTATAGGGTTTTAATTTTTTAGCGATTTTTAAAGCATTACGCAATGCAGTTTCTTGGTCTGGTTGCTTCGATTTATACGTCGCCAAGATTAGCTTTTGCAGCACACTTGGTTCTTGTTTTGTTATTTCTGCGGCTTTCTCATAAAACGTCACAGCAGAGCTGAATTTATCCTTACTTAGGGCATCTTTGCCTAAGTCCAAAAGTAAATGTAGGTGATCGCTTTCTTGTTCTAGCTCTGCAACTTTGTCTTGGAACTCTTGCTCTGAAAGCATTGGGTACTTAAGTGCTGGAAGGTAGGTGTATACAGGACTATCGACTTTGGTCTGCTCTCCTGTTGCTGTCACGATCAGCTTTTCTAGCGCCTTACTAGCGCGTTTTGCTTCTCTTGCTCCAATGTCTTTGCCCAAATGTTCATATTGAAATGTACTAATGTGGTCCAAATCAAATGAGAACTTGCCATCCTGTTCTTTCATAATTATTGTCGAACTTGGTCTTAAGGCGTGCCTGACTCCTAGCTCGTATACTGCATTAACATTGCCAGTAGTTATGTCCGCTATTACTAAATCAGCTTGGTAAAGCATCTTATACATTTCGGTATCAATACTACCGGAATGCAATATTTCATCAGCACGAACGCACTTGAGCTTTGCCGCTTCTACCGCTGGTTTTATGATCGCTTCGAAAGTTGCATCGAGATCAAAGGTTCTGCCTAACTCATAGTCGGTCTTTTCACCAAAGCCCATTACAACAAAACACACTTTTTGACTCATACCATTATTTTCCTCTATCTAATACACTTGATAAATTTGGCCAAAGCGCCACTTTAGCTACGTTAAGTCAACTTAGTACATTGACATCAAATTTATCTCCTTTTCTATAAGCCTAGGCTGCCTTCGCTAACAACGACAGGTAAATCCATACAACCATAATCGGCACCAAATTGGCTGAGGATACAAGTAAGTTGGCCTCGATGATGGGTTTGGTGATTGAATAGATGCTGAATTACGTCAGACAGTGGCTTTGTTACCTTGTGGCCTTCTGTTGTTGTATAACTCAAGATCACAGCAACTTCTTGCTCGGTTAAATTGCTGCAGAAATTGACAATAAGCTGATCTAAACTTTCTCTTATTTGTGCCAGTTCAGGCAAGTTATCACTATAAATATCCCTTGCTGAAACAGGCTTGGGGAATGCCGTAAATAAGCTTGGTTGTAACGAAGTCGCGCTAAAGTTGGCAATTCTGTTTAACAGGATCAAGTCGCCAAACAAAATGTGGTTCCAATAACTAATAATATTAGGAAAAAACGATTGCGTGTCTTTCTTCAAGCAATGCTCAGGAAGGGCGTAACACACTTCTAGTAATTGCTGGTTTATTCGCTGATTGTAATGCGCCAACATTACAAAGTTTTTTACCAAACTCATGGCAGTCCTTTTTGCGCTTTAGTCCAAAGCGATATTTAGCTTATCTTAATCCACAATAAAAGCAGTTAAGCAAAAGTGCGGGGCTCCTGACAAGCGTTATCGCAACTTAATTTATCAGCCAAGGCTATTTGCCTTTTTAATATTCAAAAAAATGATATGGTATAACATTATTTAATATCAATAATGTGAGGGTAAAGAAAGAAATGTTTGAGCTAGAAACATATATACGACATAGGAAAGTCATTGCTATCGCTGCAATCATGGTCTCGATATTAGCTTGGGCGTCAGAACTGTCGGGATTAGTTTATGTTTGTCCTTACTGCCGAGTTCAACGAACCGTTATAGGCATACTTGGCATAATATTAATTGTCCCTTTTGCACAGCATTGGATTACTCGATTTATATCACTGGTGGTGGGCGTCTTTGGTATTGTCGTTGCCGCCAATCAGCACTTTATGGGCTGGAAGAAAATATCGGCAGGCACCTTTAAGTTTAATGACAACATATTTATCGACCCCTTTTTGTTGTCGGGCTTAGCGCTAACAGCGATCATTGCTTTAATGTATCTGATCTTATATTCCAAGCAACAACCTGCTACTACAGAATAAGTATCCGAAGCGACTACTCAAACTAGCCCTGCTAATCATTTTTGTATTAGCAGGGCGCGAGCAACTAACCTAAGGCTCTGGCTTTTTGATACGCTTCGCGGCTTTGCACTCGGTTAAGGTAGGCTAGAATATTTTTACGACCTTCTAACAAGTTTAAGCTTGCCGCAATTTCTAATGAGATTGTCATCATCACATCAGCGGCTGTAAATTGCTCACCGGCAAAGTAAGTATTATTGCCAAGCGTGGCGTCAATATATGAAAAGTCCAAGTTGAGTTCTTTCGCTATGTAACCATCCATCGCTTGGTCACCTTTTCTGCCTTCCATTTGCATAAACAAACTGGTGATCACAGGCAAACTAAGTGAACCTTCAGCAAAATGTAGCCACTCTAGATATTGGTAATAAGCTTTAGATTTAGCTTCTGGGCGGAAGCTGCTCACTCTCATCTTGATCCAACAGGTACTCTAAAATAGCGGCTGATTCACACAAGGTAATGTCACCATCGACCATAATAGGTGCTTTAGATAACGGATGAATTTTTGCCATACTAGCAGGCGCTAACTGAGTTTGTTCATCCCTTTGATGATGCACAACCTGGTAAGGCAATTGCAGCTCTTCTAATAACCAAAGTACCCGAGTAGAACGTGATTTGTTTAAATGATGGACTGTGATCATAACAACCTCCTGTTAGATTAAATGTGCTCAGGGCCAACTTGCACCACTAATTTACCAAAGTTCTGGCCTTGTAATAAACCAATAAAGGCATCAGCAGCGTTTTCTAACCCTTCTACTTTATCTTCTTTGTAGTGAATTTTGCCTTCCGTTAACCAAGGCACCATAGCTTGTTGGAACTCTGGGTATTTGTGGCCAAAATCATCAAATACAATAAAGCCTTCCATTTTAATACGCTTAACTAACAAAGTGCCCATCAACATAGAAATACGGTCTGGCCCCTCTGGTAAAGACGTTGCATTATATTGCGAGATCAAGCCACAAAGTGGAATGCGCGCTTTTGCGTTTAGTAAAGGCATAACCGCATCAAACACTTTACCGCCAACATTTTCAAAATAAACATCAATACCATCAGGACAAGCTGTCGCTAATTCTTGCGCTAAGTGCTCAGAGTTGTGATCAAGGCATGCATCAAAACCTAAAGTGTTAACCGCGTAGTCACACTTTTCTTGGCTCCCAGCAATACCTATAACCTTGCAGCCTTTTAACTTGCCAATTTGGCCTACTAAGCTGCCTACTGCACCAGTTGCAGCTGCAACCACTAGCGTTTCACCCGCTTTAGGTTGACCAATTTCCATCAGCCCCATGTAAGCCGTTAGCCCAGGCATACCTAACACACCTAAGCCATAAGATGGGTTAGGCATAGCTTTATCTAGCTTCATTAGCCCTTCACCGTCTGACAGGCTGTAGTCTTGCCATCCACCAAAAGCGACAACTAAGTCGCCAGCTTCAAAGCCGTCAAGCTGTGACTCTTCAACACGACAAATGCTGCCACCAACCATAACTTCATCAATGGCGACAGGATCAGCATAAGATTTAGCATCGTTCATGCGTCCGCGCATGTAAGGGTCTAAAGATAAATAAATGGTTCGCAGTAACACTTGTCCAGCGCTTGGCGTTGGTTTGGCGCTTTCTACTAAACGAAAGTTTTGCGCAGTTGGCTCGCCATGTGGGCGTGAGGCTAAAACAATTTGGCGATTAACTGTCGTACTTTGACTCATGATCTTTCCTTTGTCTCTATCGTAAAAAAGGAAATACTGAGTATTTCCTTGAACGGATTTGGCTTGGTTAATTTACTTGCTTAGGTGGCGAGCAATTGCTTCACCAACAGCATGTGCACTTGCTGGATTTTGACCTGTGATCACGCGATTGTCTTCGACAACAAACTCACCCCAAGGCTGCACTTTACTGTAACGAGCTGACTTACGAGCTAACGCTTCTTCTAATAAGAACGGAATGTCGTTAATGGTGCCAAAATCAACTTCTTCTTCACGGGTAAAAGCGGTCACTGACTTAGTGCTTAATAGCGTTTCGCCCGAGCTAAGTGTGATTGGTAATAATGCTGCTGGGCCGTGGCATACCGCCGCTAGTAAACCACCATTTTCATAATGTGCTGCCGCTAATTTCGCTACGCTTTGGTCTTCTGCTAAATCAGATAATAAGCCAAAACCACCTGGGTAAAATACGGCATCATATTGCTCAATATTCACTTGCGAAACTGGGATAGTGTTATTGATTTTAGTTTGGAACTCTTCATCCGCTAAGATGCGATTATTCACATCATCACCTTCCATATCGGTGCCGTACAGCGGCGCTTTGCCACCTTGAATAGAGATAATGTCAAAATCGATATTTTGTTGCTTGAATACATCTACTACATGAGTAAGTTCAGGCGCATAAGTACCGTTAGCTTGGTCTGTTGTGCCTAATGTTGCGTGGTTGGTTACTGGAATTAATACTTTTTTCATAATGACACCTATCGTTGTTGCCGAATAAATAATGAAACCACTTTATATTTTCCCTCAAGCAATGATAATCCCATTTATTTGTGAAATACTTTTGCTATATAGCAACAATAAAGCGTAGAGGTGTGAGTTTGGATAGTTTTGAAGGCATATTTGAGTTTGTCGCCGTCGCCGAAAGTGGCGGTTTCTCTTCAGCAGCCAAGGTTTTGGGTTGTAGTACCAGCCATGTTAGTCGGCAAATTGCCAAGCTAGAGCAAAGAACGGGCTGTGTATTACTCGCCAGAACCACTCGACAAATGAATCTAACTGAAAGTGGCACCTTTTATTATCAGCAATGCAAACAATTAGTCACAGGCTTGCAACAAGCTAACGAAAGATTGAATCAACAACAATTCAATTTAAGCGGTACACTTAGAGTAAGCGCAGCAGGCGGTTTTGCCGAAAGTTTTGTTGCACCTGCATTAATGCAATTTGCCAAGCTACACCCTGAACTTTCTGTCGATATCGACTTTAATAGTCGCATGGTCAACTTTGTCGAAGATGGTATCGATTTCGCTATCCGTTACGGTGAACTTACCGACTCCAATTTGATCGCCCGCAAACTGGTAACTCGAACAATGATGGCCGTTGCCAGTCCTAGTTACTTAGAAAAGTATGGCGAGCCAAACCACCCTAACCAGCTAAAGGCGCACCGATGCATCATCGCCAACAACAACCATTGGGCATTTAATATTGATGGCGCAATACAAAGCATAAGAGTAAAAGGACAGTGGCGCAGCAATAACTCAAATGTCATCGTTTCCGCCTGTGAGCAAGGCTTAGGTATTGCTTACATGCCAGAAAGCACCTTTGAACAATCCATAAAAGAAAACAAACTAGTGCCTGTACTACAGCCTTACTGGAGCTCAGGCGCAACCAGCTGGGTGGTCTACCAAAACAGCCAGTTTTTACCGTTAAGGGCAAGAATGGCAATAGATTATTTGTTAGAACAATTTGCCAACTGGCGTTGATCACAACCAATCTTGTTGCTCTTGAGCAACAGTTATATCACTTTCAGTTTCGCCAGTATGGGCGGTAGAGGCAGGTTCTATCATCATAAAGTGCGTTTCTTCGTCAGCGATTGGGCAGTGTTCAACCCCTTTTGGCACCACATACATTTCGCCGGGGTTTAGCTCAATGTTATGTTCTCTAAGCTGCAAGACTAGCTTGCCTTTAAACACAATGAACAGCTCATCTTCGTTGTCGTGTTTATGCCAGACTAACTCACCTTTGCCTTTGGCTATCTTTACTAGTTGGCCATTTGACTGAGCAATTATCTTTGGCGTCCATAGTTGTTCAAACAGGGCAAATTTGTCGGCTATATTAATTTTATTTTGCATAAGTGTTGTCACCGCTAGGTAAGTTTAATGGCTAACTTAGCGCAAACTCACTTTTTATTTAACCTCTGTCGAAGCATTTAACGCATTGTGCAATTTCACTTTCTCAAGCAGATCGTCTTCGTTGCGTTTTAATCCGCTGCGGTCCAGCAGACTTTGCTTTTGCGCTTGTAGACTTGCCATTTTTTGTTCGATGACTTGCATTAGCTCTTGTGCTTGCTCTTTGTTAATGGCTTGGCTCTCTGCACTTGCCTCGACTTCTTTTTTGGCTACTTCATAAAGTTCCATACGCATTTCTAGCCGTTTGATATCTAAGAAGTTGATGCCAAGGCTGCTGTATAAAATTGCGGTGCGTATTTCTTCGGGATTAATTTTTACTTCAATGTCGTAGTGTTCTATTTCTTCGATGTTTCGTTCTAAATAATCAAATGCGGTTAAAGGCTTGTTGTCGACATTTGACTCTTGCAACGACTTTTTCACGTCCGCTTTAATTCTCCCGAATAACTCAGCCACTTCTTCCGGAGCAATTTTGCTTATCTTTTGCTCTGCTTTGAGCTGTTCTATCGAAGTGCTTGTATCTGCTTGGTTCGTGCTTGGCAATTGAAAACTCGCCAGTTGATTCGATTGATTAAAGCTCACTTGACTGTTGCGCCAACGCATTAATGTTTGCTGGCTAGTAGAAACCGAATTGTCCATCACACTACTCTAATTTTATTGCTGTGTAATGGCCACGTTGCAAAAGTTGATCCACCCCTCATATATGCAATAACGCCCTAGATGCCATTGAAAAGTAGAGCAAAAAGGCAAACCTTGCCTCTTAAATACCTAAGTCTGCCGACAACTATGTGCAAATCATGACCTAGGGAAAGTCCTGATTGTAGTCTGATGCAATCTTGATACACTTTACTAGGTTAGTTTATGTATCAAATGGGTTTTATCTTGTTCAGACTTTTTGCTTTTATCTTCTTTACTGTTATCACCAGTTGTCACGCTCTGGCGGAAGAAAAGTTATTAGTATTTGCGGTTGGTCATGATCACGACAAGATGACCACGCCGGATTACCCTATGTACAACGCCAAGTGGCAATTTATTACGCAAAGTTTAGCCATGCTTGGTTATAACGTTGAAGCCAAACCTTTGCCTTGGGCAAGAGCAAAACATTTAACTCAAACAGCAAAAGCCGATGGCTTATTTCTAGCCGCCAATTTACCTGGTAGAGAAAAGTGGGCTAATTTGTCAGATAAACTCGGCTACGGCGTATTTGGCAGTTTCTACCATATAGAACAGCCACAAAAACGAGATGTTATTGCTAGCATCAGGTTAGGCATGCACGATCGAATTTATGCCGACCTCGCTCCTGAAGATCTTCTTCTGGTATCAACCGCACACCAAGGGTTTGGCTTATTGCACAAGAAAAAAGTCGACCAGTTTTTAATGTCTGAAAGTTACGGCCGTTACTTGCTCAATACTGAGCTTGCTCACTTCAGTGATCAAATTGATTTCGACAGCTCTCAAATAGAACAACGAACCACTCATATTGCTTTTTCTAAAAGCCATCCTAGAGGGCAAGTTGCCTTAGATATCGTTAACAAAGCCATTGCTTTAGGCATTGAAAAAAAACTGTACCAGCAAGCGATGGAAAAAAACAAAGTGCCAAAAAGGATGCAGTTAGTACTGGACTAGTGATTGATGAATAACTTTCATAGCAGATCAGTCAAAACATCACTACATTTATAGCTCTATGTTTTAATTTCCCAGCTAATGTTTATTATGGATAAGGGGGGACAATGGAAAAGTTAACATTATGCATCGTTGCCCTGCTTTATAGCCTAAACTTGCACGCTCAAAACCTTTCTCTACAAGCTACACCAGTTCATTCTCCGCCTTATACAATGGAGTCCAACGGCGAAATAACAGGTTACACAACAGAGATTGTAAGTCTTATGTTAGATGAGTTGGGCGGGCAACAAGCTTTAGCTCTTTACCCACTAAAACGAGCCTTAAACATAGCCGCAAAACAAGCCAATGTATTGATTTACCCGATACGTCGCAGCCCGCAATTAGAGCAACAATTTCATTGGGTTGGCAAAATATCAAACCAAAATACTTACTTGTTTAAACTAAAATCAAGAACGGATTTACAAACGGCTAACTTAGCGCAAGCAAAGAATTTAAATGTTGGTGTGATAAGAGGCAGCGATATTGCGGTACATCTATCTGAACTCGGCTTCACAAATATATTTGAGGTTAGTACTGGCTGGCAAAATATAGGAAAGCTGCAGAAGCATCGCATCGATCTTATTGCCGCTGATGAAGTTACTTTCACCCATTTAATCGACCAATTTAATCGCTCTAATAGCCAAAAACTGAACTATCAAGAATTTGCCAAAGCCCTCGATATATCAACACAGACTGACTATGACTTGTACATTGCCCTGAGTAAAACCACTCCCTCTGAAGTTGTCGACAGGGTGATTGAAACGTACGATAGCATCACTAAATCAGGCACAGTAATAGAAGTGGTTCATTGGTGGACTTCAGACTTTGAGTTGCCCTTTATCAATGTGTATCGACAAGCTATGACCGACAGGGGATTAAATTGGCTTGATTATACTTTTGAAGGTGGTGCAGGCAGTAATATCAACCAAATACTCAATCCACAAATAAACAGCGGCCATATACCACAAGCTATTCGCAGCTATATGGGACCAGGGGTAAAAGCTTGGCAAACAGATAAGCTATTAAACGTCGACAATGTTGCAAAAACAGAAAGCTGGCATACCAAGCTGGCAACCGTGGTAGATGAAAATATAAAAATAAACGGCAGCTATTACGCCGTCCCTATCAATATGCAACGGGTGAATTGGATGTGGTTAAACCCGTCAGTATTCAAAATAGCTAACGCTAACATTCCCAACACTTGGAGCGAATTTTTAGTTGCCGCCGAGAAAATAAAACAAACTGGCATCACACCAATCTCAATAGGTTCCTCTCCTTGGCAACATGGTACTTTGTTTGAAGTATTAGTACTTAGTTTAGGCGGCGAAGCATTTTATAAAGAATTATTCTTCCAGTTAAAGCCGCAACTGTTTGTCTCAGCAACCATGGATAAAATATTAACCCTAATGGCAGATATTAGAGCTTACTCAAACTACCAAAATGACGAAGTGACTTGGGTACAAGCTACAAACAAAATAATAGAGGGAACGGCAGCGGTTTACTTTATGGGTGACTGGGTAAATGGCGCATTAAAGTTTAAAGGTATGCCACATGGGCCAGAAGGGTATTTATGTAAACCAGTTATTGGTACTGAAGATAAGGTTCTGCTCAATACGGATGTGTTTGTACTTCCAAAAACACGAATCTCTGATGAATTAAGCCAAAAAGTCATGGCTTCTATGTTAATGAATGAAGATGTGCAAATAGACTTTAACAAAGCCAAAGGTTCTGTGCCTGCACGTTTAGATTTGTCGATTGATGATTTTGACCCTTGCTCACAGTCGACTTTCCAATTGGCTAAACAGAATAAATTGTTACCTTCATTTAACTTTGGTCAAGTTCAGCCTGAAGTAGTTAAAGATCTGATAGTGGAACAAGTAAGTGATTACTTTAGAGGAAAAGCCGACAAAAAAACAACAATGCAATCGCTGCGCAACATTGCCCACGCCCATAAAAAAGCACAAAAAACAAACAATTAATTCACATTCTTTGCTTTGTCTAGGCGCTGCACTCAATATTCCCACTTTGGAAACAATTAGAATAATTTTCTATTTTCTGTATTAACAAACTTCCCAACCTCCTAACTAAACAAATATAAACCCTAGTGTAAAAGCAACCTGTCAGACCTCGGAGCAATACATTAACTAAAATGCATAGGGCTACAAACGGCAAGAATTAGAAAAACTTTGTTTTACTGCTAGATTTATAGGTAAGCCACAAAAATAAAAGCAAAAAAGCGGGTTTGGTTTTAATCTGACAACAACACAAAGGGCAATTTATGAAACAATCGTTATGTGTAAGTGGCTTATTGGCGGCATCGCTGCTGACCACTTTACCTGCTACTGCGGCACTGGATGATATTCAAATAAGTGGATATGGTTCAATTGTCGCTGGTCAAACCCTAGGTTCTGGTGAGGTCTTCACAGCCGATTGGCATGACGTAGGCCAATACGACGACAGAATATCTTTTCTCCCCGAGAGCATGCTAGCGCTTCAAGCAAGAGGAAATTTAACAGACAAAGTCTCTTACACGGCGCAGTTAGTCGCTAAAGGTGTCGATGACTTTAAACCTGAATTTGATTGGTATTACCTCACCTATGAAGCAAGCGATAATGTGTCTTTAATGGCTGGCCGCAGAACTATTCCCATGTATTATTTTTCTGAATTTTATGAAGTGGGTTTTGCCTATCCTTGGGTACGCCCACCTTCAAACCTATACTGGTGGCAAATTAACTTCTTTAACGGCTTTCACGCATCTTACAACTTTGCTACGGGTAATTTAGACCACTCAATCACTGCCTTTTACGGCAATGAAAACGATAAAGACAATAAAATGATTGGCAGCTTATACAGCGCTTTAGGTGGTGTTGACTATGAGCGGGTTAGTGAAAACTGGAAAGACATTACTGGCTTTACTTGGGCAATACGCGGTGAGTGGTTTGATATTAGATTAATGCATTTCACAACTAAGACTGAACGTATTCACTATAATGGTACTTCAGTGCCAACCTCCCCGGCAGACGATAACGCTTATCGCAGAAGAGCATTTACTTTTTACGGAGTTGGCGGCAGTGCTCAGTGGGGCAATCTTACCGGCTACTTTGACTATAACTTTGTTAGCAGTGAAGAAACATTTCGTTTGAATCGTCCAGCTGACATAGAAGATGAGTTTCCAACTATTCTGTTAACACTGACTTATGCCTTTGATGAAATTACACCGTTTATTTCATATTCAAAAGCGGATCACAAACAAACAGGTAGCGCCCGTTTACCCGATCAGTCAACGGATGATTTTGAACAACATGTACTTAAAAGTATTGGTTTTAGATATGACTACTCGTCAAACATATCTATTAAAGTGCAATACGATGACTTTGACGATCAAGGTTATGCTCCAGCAGGCTGGGCTTTCCACGGTGATTCTAGCGCTTATGCAATTGGCGTAGACTTTATATTTTAGGAGGCAGTATGAAAAAGTTATTTTTGCTTGGCACCTTGTTGCTAAGTCCATTGGCAAATGCGGAGATCGCGGTCATTGTTCATCCATCAAATGGCAACGAACTTGATAAGAGCGTGATCACTAGAATTTACACCGGCAAAGCCAAATCATTCCCCAATGGTGAGCAAGCTGTACCAGTCAATCAAGCCGATGGCGGTACCACCGATTCTTTCAATAAGTCAGTTTTGAACAAGTCGACCAGTCAGTTACGAGCTTATTGGTCAAAGCTTATTTTTACTGGCAAAGGGGCGCCACCTAAAGTGGTAGATTCGGAAGCAGAAGTACTGCAACTAGTGTCCACCAATCCCAACATTATTGGCTACGTGGATGCCGCTAGTGTAGATGGCTCAGTAAAAGTCGTTGCGACTTTTTAAACTACCTATAAGACTTTTTAAACTATCTATAAGACTTTTTAAACTATCTATAAATAGTTGGCTGCGATAAAACGCAGCCAACTATTTATTGCAACAGCCCACAAACCTACTTTATCTTCTTCGCCATTACCTTGGCGACTAATAAAATTATTCTCAATAAGCTGAAATTTATTGCTCTGCCATGGGGTCTATGTAGGCCAATTATTTATTCGGGCGACCTTATGTTTAAACAAGCAGAAAAGTTAATTTTACTTTTTATTATCATCTCTTCGTCATTACTGGCCATGTCATTTGGTTTAGGAGCAAATGCAAGAGCCATTAACAATGTGACTAGTTTTTTTGGATTAGACAGCTTAGCTGGAGTGGAACTCTTTTCGTTATTAACCGCGTTACTTTTTGCTCTGCCGACTTTATTTGCCGCATTGGCGTTCAAACAAGATAAGTACAAGTCTTATCTTGCCTATAGCTTAATCGCCGTAGCAGTCTTACCGCTAGTTTCATTACTATCTGACTCTAGATGGATTGCTAGCTTAGGAGGTTTCCCAGCAATAGGGTCAGGACAGGGTGTGATTAAGTATTTTGCGTTGTTGGCATTGGCTTATTATTTTCTTGTGGGTAAAGCAACACAACGCGTTATGTTTGCAAATTACTTGCCTATATTTTTAGTTCTAGCTTGGATCGGCGGCATGAAATTTACCGAACTAGAAGCAAAAGGCATCGAAGATTTAGTCGCTAACTCACCTCTAATGTTTTGGCTTTATATGTTGTTTGACGTACAAACAACATCAGATTTAATTGGTGTTTACGACATTATTGCGCTGTTAATTCTAGCCGTAGGACTTAAATACCGCGCTTTATTAATGCCAGGGATCATTATGTCCGGCGCGGTCTTTGTCGTTACGCAAACCTTCTTATTTACCACTCCGGGAGCTTTTAGTGTTGATACTGTCATTACAGGAACAGGGCAATTTTTGATCAAGGATTTATGGTACCTTGGCAACTTGGTCATCATCTATCTTTGCCAACTCGCTAAAGAAGAAAATTAACCATAAATTTCAGTTTGTTAACTTAATACATAGCTGCTAGATTAAATTCACTAGCAGCTATAGAGTTAACTAAGTGAATCCATCCCGCCACAATCTCACTTCTATTCTTGTCGGATTGGCCCTGACAATCTTATTTGCTTTCTTAGTCAACCCGCCTATACCAGCTGTAAAACAAGCGATAGAACGGCTTGAAGGTATTGTTTACGATGTGCGCTTAAATGCGACCTTACCGGAGCAGACCAGAACCACTGACTTTAATATTTTTGTTGTCGATATTGACGAAAAATCACTAGAGGAGGTGGGGCGTTTTCCTTGGACCCGTACCAAAGTTAAAGAGTTAGTATCTAATTTGGTTGACGCTGGTGTCGTGGTAATAGGTTTTGATATCGCATTTAGCGAACCCGAATTAAACCCTGTGGATAAAGTATTAAATTCACAACTATCCGGCCAGTTCAATTTCAGCAATAGCGAGCTTGTATCGCAACTGAGGCAAGAGCTAGATGCAGATCAACAACTGGCTTCCGTGCTAGGTGATACCGACATTGTATTGGGCATTTTGTTTCAAGATGACGAGTCAGTGCAAGTTGGCACGTTGAAACCATCCACAATCCGAATTGATAACCCTGCAGTGACGGCAGATAGTCTAACTCGCAGAGTTTACAAAGGTCAGCTATCTAACGTAGATGTTGTTCAGCAAGCAGCCATAGGCCAAGGCTTTTTCAACTCCGCACCTGATCCTGATGGCTATATTCGCAGGGCATTCACTGTCGTTGAACACAACAACCAATTTTATTCTTCTTTAGCGCTGGAAGCAGCAAGATTATACTCACTGGCTGATGAAGTGATTGTTGAAACACAAGCCATAGGCAAAGACCGCTATAGCATAAGTGCGGTTAAGTTCGGCAACTTTAAAATTCCCACCGACGAATACGGTAGGGTGTTAATTCCCTATCGTGGAGAACAAAGATCTTTCCCCTATTTTTCCGCTACGGATATTCTGCATAACCGCATTAATGCAGAACAACTGGAAAACGGAATTGCTCTGATAGGCACCTCTGCTGTTGGCTTAGCAGATCTAAGAGCGACTCCTGTAGGCTTACAATATCCGGGTGTTGAAGTTCATGCCAACGTGCTTGAAGGTTTGCTGCAAGCAACTCAAGTGCAAATGCAACAAGGCCAAGAGGCGTCCTCGTTATCAAATAGTTTATTCTCTTATCGTCCTGATTATTGGCAAGCGGCAAGTTACTTACAAATCATACTTTTTGGTCTTATTTTATCACTCGTGATGCCTAAATTTGGCCCTGCTAATATGGCATTATTAGCCCTGTGCTCCGTCGTTGTGGTGATCAGCGTCAATTTGTACTTATGGCAAAACAAAGTTGAAATGCCCGTTTTACCTCAACTCGCTTTGGTGCTGAGCATCAGTATCTACAACTTAACAAGGGGCTTTTTTGCCGAAAGTTCTAACCGCCAACAAATTAAGTCAATGTTCGATCAATACGTACCACCAGCCCATATCGATAAAATGTTGGACGATCCAAACAGCATTTCTTTAGACGGTGAACGTAAAGAAATGTCGGTGCTTTTTTCTGATATTCGCAGCTTCACAAGTATTTCTGAACAGCTATCGGCAAATGAGCTAAAAGATATGCTCAACGAATATTTTTCGCCTATCACACAAAGTATTTTTGAGCATCAAGGCACGATAGATAAATACGTTGGAGACATGGTAATGGCATTTTGGGGCGCACCATTGGATGACGCCAGTCACGCTGAACACGCCGTTTTAGGTGGTTTTGATATGCTAAAAATTACTGCCCATCTCCGGGCTCAATTTGTCGCTAAAGGCTGGCCTGCTATTCACGTCGGTATAGGCATCAATACTGGAGACATGAATGTAGGCGACATGGGTTCACAATACCGTAGAGCATATACCGTTTTAGGCGATGCCGTTAATTTAGGCTCTCGCTTAGAAGGGCTCACTAAGTTCTATGGCTTAGCGTTTTTAGTCAGTGAATTTACCCAAAAACAATGCCCTAACATTGCATTTAGACCGGTTGATAAGGTGAAAGTAAAGGGCAAGGATGAGGCGGTTGCTATTTTCGAACCTGTTGCTTTAAAGTCAGAGCTATCGGAGCAGCAAAACACTGAGTTGAATTTACTTACTGAGGCTTATTCTTGCTACCTAAGCCAACAATGGACCAGAGCCACTGAGCTCTACCAACAGCTACAAGCTAATTCGCCAGAAACCCATTTATATCAATTGTATATTGAAAGGATTGAGCAGCTCAGAGAGGCAAATCTAGCTGAAGATTGGGATGGCAGCTTTACTCATACTGCAAAGTAATACCAACCCGAGTTAGCTAGATATAACTCGGTTACGTCCTGTTGCTTTTGCTCGCAATAGCGCATCGTCGGCCAACTTTAACGCTAGGTCTATGTCTTTTAAGTCCCAGACTTCGGCCACACCAAAACTAGCTGTTACATTAACTTCTAGGCCGTCACTATTTACCGTTAGTAGTTCACTACTTAGTCTAAGTTCTTCGGCTAATTGAACCGCTACAGGTAAAGAATGGTTCTGCAATAAAATAGTAAATTCTTCGCCGCCATAGCGCGCGACTATGCCTTTATTACCCACCTTTTCTTGTAACATAGCAGCAAACTTAGTTAGCACATCATCGCCAGTATTGTGACCATACCTATCGTTAAACTGTTTAAACTTATCAATATCACAGAGGATCACGGAATTTAAGCTCATCTCAATCTGAGCTTCAGACATTCCTTTTATTGTCTGAAAAAAGTACCTACGATTAAAAATACCCGTTAGCGGATCTTCAATCGACGTTTGATAATGGTAGTCAATAACATCAGACATTAATAAGGATTGCAGGCCTCCCATCATGGCAAACAAACCAACAACGAACAGCACTGTGATCACAGAGTAAAAAAAGCCAGGATCGGCAAAGGCATTGAACAAAATAGGCAGTAAAGCAAAACCAATTAACACGTATACAAATGAGAATCTTGCTATCGTTTCACCATAACTGGACTTCACCGCATTGCGATTTAGCAATGAAATACAGCCGAGCAAAACTAAAATTCCGTTGGCTGAAACATTAGCAACCCGAAACCAAGAAGACTCCTGTAACAGAGAACTCGCAACAACTTGGCTTGAACTAAAGATCAGCAAATGCAGAAATACGTAGCCCGATTGCCATAGGTGAATGGTCAACCCCTGACGCCACATTAAACCAAACCGCAACGAATAGACGCTTGCTAAAAATACGAAATTAGCAATAAAAATAGAAGCCGATGAACTCACCAAAGGCAAGCTTATCGTGAGGAAATAACCAAAGGCGATAGCAACAAAAAAGCCAGAAAAGTAGCGAATCGTAACTTTATTACTTACCGTTTTGGCAACCGGGTTATTAAACAATAGGCTCGCAGACAACACCGAAATAAGCACTATGACAATAAAAAATGTTATCTGATGTAAGCTTTGCCCTTCCATTTGACACCTCTGTCGACAACCTAGGAAGCGTGTTTATATTGGCCCGCAAAAGCCAAACACGCCTTATTACTTTCGTTTAATTTGTGCACAAATGCAAACTTAAGCTCGGCTTTTTCGGTCAGCCGAGCCCGAACCGCTGCTAGCGGGAAGTTATTTGCTGGTAAACCTCGACACTGTGTCTGACTTCGCCAAGCTCAGCTAACACATCAGCATACAAAATAAAGTCTTGTTTATTATCGTTAGAGTAAATCACCTGCTCTAATGCTTGTTTAGCCAATTGGTTGTCTTTTTGTCCAGCAGCCAAATAAGCATAAGCGGTAAGCAAAATCTTGTTATCGGCACTATGGGTCGCGGCTTTTTGGATCTGCCCAAACAACTGATCCATATGCACACGTTTGGTTTGTTGGTAACAAATCCTTAAGTTATCGACTAACCAAGCCTGTTTGTGTTGACGCCAATTGGTCAAAAGTAACTGTTCAATTGGTTGCAATTGCTTCGCATCCGATAGCACTTTGATGTAGGCCGATAATACCGGAGCAAGCTGCTGAACCGCTTTTGGCAAACTTTGCCATTGCTGAACTAATTGGCTGACAGAATGCCCTTTAACGAAGTTAGCCATTGCCCGATGAAAGCTACTTTGCAAAAACAGCTGCCACTCTTGCACGACCGCTGAGTCATTTTGTTTGGCAACTTGTTTGTCGATTTTAACTAAGTGTTTGGCCGCTTGTGAGAACTGGTAATTTTGTAATTGAATATCTAACCATAGCTGTTTTAGCGGCAGCTCTAGTTTCAATAAATTCATATCTAATTTATCTAGTTCAACTAGAGCGTCTGCGTATTGGCCTTGTTGTACTAAGTTAGTCAAACTGGTAAACGCAGGTAATTCATCTTCAAATTTAGCCTGCTTTTTCACTTTCTCTAACAACACAGGGTCGTTTGCTCTGATTGCACAAACTAATGCTAACTCTTGGGCGGTATGGAATTTACTTACTGACTTCACCCGCAAAAACTGCTCTGAAGCTTGTTGCCACATGCCAAGCGTCATAAAGTCGATGCCAGCTTGGAAATAGTTTGCATGAGTACGAGTGTGACGGCTGCGCCACCATTTAGACGGTAACACTACCATATAGATAAAGTACTTAATCAGTCGCCAAGCTAAGGTCAGTAATAATGCTGAAATTAATAGCACGACTAAGTACGAAACCACTGAGCCTTCAGCTGTCCAGCCAGCAAAAGAGATAAGGACATAACCTTGTTCACCAATGTAATTAGGTGCTAAAAGGACAATAAAACCTATTAGTAATAACAATAGGCTACGTTTTAAAAGCCTAGTCATTATTCACTTCCTCTGCTGTTGTTGGCTCAGTTTGTTCAGAGCTGTCTAATCTAGGCTGTTGCTTTAGTTGCAACTGCTCTAACACAAAATTTGCGCTCAGAGCCTGAGCGGCAAGCTGTTTAGGTAATACTAACTCTACATTCTGCTCAGATAGATGGTCTAAGGCCGTGATAAATGCGACAACCTCAGCTTTAGATTTATCAAAATATTGCTGTGCCCACTGTTTAATGATCTTAATCGCATCCAAATACCTTTGCTGATTTTTATCCAAGACCGCATGTTGTGCCATTAGTAATTCAGTGTTGATATTGGCGCGCACAAACCATTGTTGATCCGCAGGTAGCTGTGGCTGAACTTGAGTATCTTGTTTGCGAATAGTGATGAAATGCGCAAAGAAACGCTTCACACTGACCATAAGGTTGCTCTGCCAATCATCAATGTTGTCATTAACCTGTTCAGCCTGCGCTATTTGTTCAGCCACATCCGGGATATAAACTTGAGCAAAAGGCAGTTGTTGAGCCTGGTTTAATAACCCAGATAAGCTTAAATAGATATCGTCACTATTTGGCTGTTTGACAACTTTTAGAGCTGCAATGTCTTCACTGATTGCCGTTCTAATATGAAACACACTAGGGTCTTGCATCGCCGCTAGACGCATACTGGCATCAAGTAATAGCTGAATTGCTGTATCAGCATCTTGCTCTATCAATAATCTGCGCTCAGCTAAATTAATTAAGTAATTCGCTTCTGCTGCTAACCAATAATTCGGCTGGCTTTCACCTAACTCACTCACTCTAGCTTGAACTGCAGTAATACTTTGCTGAGTAGTTTGCTGAGCCGCGGCTTGTTGTGAAAGTTTGGTAAGTAAATCAGTGATCTGAGCTTGTTGCTGGTTCAAAGTTTGTTGCGTACTTAATAGCGATTGTTGCTTGAGCAGCTCTACCTGCTCTTGGTTTTTTAACCAAAGTTGGTTTTGCCACCAAATAAAACCCGCAACTGCTAATGCCACTAAGCTCAACAAAAAGGCAAAAGCAGCTAACCAACTTCTAGACTTAACAACTTGAGGCTGTGCCTTTACAGCTTGTTCACTTTGTTGCTTTTTATCTGACCCTGTTTGTTTTGGCTCGTTAGCTGGTTTAGAGATTTTTTCTTGTTGTTTTTCTGCTTTCAAATCGGCTTCTAATTGCGCAAGGGCATCGGCTGCTTTGTCGGTTTTCGCTTGTACAGATGCTTGCTCGTCGACTTGACTAGTTGATGGCTGCTCTGTTGAGTCCTTACTGATATTTTCTTCGCCTTTGTTTTGCGCCATTATATAAATCTCACTTACGCCAATTCATTGATCAGCTTAATAATAGAAACATTGTCTGATGCATCACAGACAAAAATTTGGGTTTGTGCCACGCCTTGTTGAATTAAAAACGCTTTTATTCTTTCACTCAAGACTAACCAATGGCTTTTTTGTAAAAAATCCTGTTTTTTATCGACATTTATCATGTTTTTCACATTAGTTAATATTGCTTTAGCAATATCCACACTGGTCGCCAATACAATCTTGCAATCATACCAGTGTGCCAATTCGGCCTCTTGGAATTGTTGCGGTACTCTTTGGTATAAGTCTAGCTCAACAACATCAACGCCTTTGTCTGTTAATTCTTGCTGGATTAAGCCTCTACCACCTACCCCTTTTACTAATACCGATGAGCTCGACTCTAATAATGGATTCATAGTTAGCAAAGCTTCACTGTTAGCTTGCTCTGGAGCAAAAACAGTAAGGCCAGCATGCTCAGCTTGCAACGCTTGCGCAGTGCTTTTACCAACTGCAAATACTTTCCCTTTCGGTGCAAAGTGGCTAACACCAGCTTGTAATAAAAACTGATTAAAAAACAGTACCGCTGGTTTACTAATGAAGATCCACGAACACTTTTGGTCGTTGATACAAGTAGTTAGCTTAGGGAAATGGCAGGTGATGGCTTGGTTTTTGATGACCGGATAATCAACACTAACCATATTTAACTCAGCCAATTGCTGGCTGAGTTCTTTGCCCATAGGCGCTGGTCTGGTATTTAAAATCCGGGTCATGGGTTATTTATTGTCTGCGTACACTTCCTGCAAAATGCTATCAGCACCTTTATCTAAAAGTTGCTGGGCTAATTGCTGGCCTAGCTCTTCACCTTGGTCGATATGACCTTCAATATTGCCACGGATGATTTCCGATCCATCCACCGCACCAACTAGGCCTCTTAAGTAAATAGTATCACCATCGACTTCTGAGTAAGCACCAATTGGAACTTGACAACCGCCTTCAAGTTTACGGTTCATCGCACGCTCAGTTAATACTCGAGCACGGGTTTCTGCATGCTCTAGCACCGCAAGATACTGTTTAACTTGCTCGTCATCAGTACGACATTCAATACCTACAGCACCTTGGCCATTTGCAGGCAGTAATACTTCTGTAGGCATATACTGCTTAATACGTTCTGGCATTTCTAAACGAATTAGTCCGGCGGCGGCAAGAATAATTGCGTCATACTGACCTTCATCTAATTTACGTAAGCGGGTATTGACGTTACCGCGTAAATCACGAATTTCTAAGTCAGGTCGTAACGCTTTGATTTGGCACTGACGGCGTAAGCTTGAAGTGCCTACAATCGCACCGGCAGGTAAGCTTTCAAAGTCTTCATAAGTATTCGAAACAAACGCATCTCTTGGGTCTTCACGTTCACAGATAGTATGCAACATTAAGCCATCTGGAAATTCCACAGGTACGTCTTTCATTGAATGTACCGCGATGTCTGCTCTGCCTTCCAACATAGCCACTTCAAGTTCTTTTACAAATAAGCCTTTACCGCCTACTTTGGCCAAAGGCGTGTCTAAGATTTGATCGCCTTTTGTGGTCATCGGAACTAACTCCACGGTCAGTTCTTTATGCGCCGCTTCTAAGCGATCTTTAACATAGTTTGCTTGCCATAGAGCCAGTGCACTTTCGCGTGTTGCAATGCGTAAAATAGGTTGATTTGTATCTGCCATAAGGTTGGAGGAATTGAATAAAATATAAGGCAAGGATACCAGTTAATATGCCTTGCCAAAAGACCCTATGGCTATTAAGCCTTGTTTTGTATCAAAGCTGTTTTAATAACTAAAAGAGCGGCTGGCAAGTAAGTTGTTTTGTTGATCCAGCACTTCTACTTGCCATTGACCAGTGTGTAAAGCAGGCACTAAGTTTTTACTTGAATAAGTACGCCAACGATTACTACCTATGTTAAGTACTACTTCGGCCTCTAATTTACCATCAAGCAACCACCTGTGAGTGATAAAACTATCTGCTTTATTCACTACTTCAGTAAAAAAATAGATTTTATCGACGCCTGCTTCGACCTGAGTAATTTCACCAACGGGTTCACGGCTTTCGATAGCAGATGTTATAACAGCACGCTTAATAAACTCGGACTGTTCGGCCTTAAGTCCAAAACCAGCAAATAGCATCAGGCCAGCAAAAAAGATAAAAGTTCTGGTCAACATTAGGTCTCCCTAAAAATAAAACTTATTATAAGTTTTAGTTTAGCGTTAATTGACTAAACCACCATCTGTGATCACCCAGTTAAAGTCATCAACTAGACTTAATCTAGCAAATCTAGCACTACCAGAGTAACGACTATTGCCACCGTCGAATTTCACTCTCTTTTGTACTTGCAAACCGCTCCAGCCTTGGAGTAAAGCGTTATAATTAACCGATGTTAAGGCTACGCCAGAAAACATAAACTCCATATTTACCACTTGCGCAACGTTCCAGTCTCCAATGTTTTGATTAAAAGTAGTCGCTTGTGAAAACATACGATTCATCGCTGTCACTTTTGCCACATTCCATTGGCTTAAGTCTTGATTAAACGCTGTCTTCATAAACATAAAACTCATGCTTTCTACATTTTCGACATTCCAAGTGCTGATGTCCTGATTAAAACTCGTTGCGTCAGCAAACATAGCTCGCATAGACTTAACCTTGGCCACATTCCAGTTGCTAATGTTTTGATTAAATGCCGACGCCCCAGCAAACATGTTATTCATGTTTTCTACCTTAGCCACATTCCAATCATTGAGATTTTGGTTAAAGCTTCTAGCGCCAGGTCTCGGCGTGTATGTTTTACCTACATTCTCAAAACCAATTTGTTCGGCATAGTCATAATCCGTATTGCTGCCAAACATAGCCACCATTGAAGTGACATTGCTAACATTCCACTCGCTAATGTCTTGATTAAAAACAATCGCACCAGAAAACATGTAATCCATGTTAGTAACTTTGTCGACCTTCCAGTTGCCAATATTCTGATTAAACTTTTCAGCACCAGCGAACATGCCAGCCATATTCGTCACATTGGCGACATTCCAACCACTAATATCTTGATTGAAGTCACTGTCTGCAAAGGTTTCATTCATATTCGTTACGGCAGCAACGTTCCACTGTTCAATACTGTACTCAATGTCTTTTGTCCCTTTAAACATTTTGCTGAAGTCGGTCACTGCAGAGATATTCGGTGTATCTGTGGCATTGATCTTGACGTTAGTCGCGTTCAAAAACATCGATGCCATTGATTTCCAGCGAATGTTGCCCCAACGCTCAACCGTCAACAATTTATGGTTGTCACTAGTAAAAATTATTTTTTCTGATAAATCACCTGCTTGCTGCTCGACTTCAGTGAATAGGAAATGAGGGAAGTCGCCCGTGATCTCAATTGTGTAAACGCCGGCATCTTGGTAGGTATGGGTAATATTGCCAGTCACTGCCGTGTCTGTTTTGCCATCGCCCCATTTTATTGAATAGTTAAATCCTTCGCCGAGCGTTCGGATCATAATTTGATTGGACTCTGTGACGCCATTTCCTCGGGTGTCCCATGTGGTTATGAAAGGCGTTGCTTCTTCGACGGTAACCGAACGTTGTGCATTTGCGCTTAGGCCTGAAGCATCAGTTGCCGAATAAGAAACGGTATATTGACCAATTTTACTGGTATCGACAGAGCCAGAAATAGTAACGGTTAACTCATTACCTTGATTATCTTTCGCTGTCGCGCCTTGCTCAACGTACTCATCACCAACCAATAAGGTAACAGAAGTATTGCCAACCAAAGTGATCACAGGCGCATTTTTGTCTACTGGCGGTTTACCGACCTCATCACCTTTACCATCACCACAGGCTGAGACTAACAACACAAACAAAGCAATTAATATCGCTTTAACTGTTAAAAAGACAGGTTTCATTTACCGTTTCCACTAATCATATTATCCAATTTATCTAGCTCTATAATACCCTGTTTACCAGTAAAACCGATGCCTCAGTTACAAAAAACAACAAACTGTTTTGCTCACCAAGGCTGCTAGATATTTTTATTAAGAACAGTTATTGGACAGGACCACCATCACTAATTGTCCAATTAAATTGATCAATTAAGCTTTGTCTTGCTGCTGCACTTTTTTCTGAGTATTTGCTGTTACCGCCATGGAACTCGATATTTTCAGATAATTGTAAGCTGCTCCACCCTAGTAAGGTGGCATCATAATTTTCTGTTGATAAGGTCACACCTTCAAACATATTAGGCATGCTTTTTACATTGGTTACCTGCCAATCACCCAAAGCAATATCGAAGCTAATCGCATAACGAAACATGGAATACATATCCGTGACTCTAGAAACGTCCCAATTACTGATATCTTGGTCAAACTTGTAAGCATTTCGGAACATATAACTCATATCTGTCACATTGGAAACGTTCCAAGCACTTATGTTTTGATTAAAACTAATGGCCTCTTCAAACATAGACTTCATATTAGTAACACTGGACACATTCCAACCACCTATGTGTTGGTTAAAAGCTCTTACGTCTTTGAACATAGCGCTCATATCCGTCACCTTAGATACGTCCCAATTACCTATATCCTGATTGAAACTATCAGCACGCTCAAATAAGGATTTCATATTTCTAACGTTAGATACATTCCAATCTGTTAGGTCGAAATTGAAGGTAGAAATACCTGCAAAAGCAAAACTCATATCTTCTACTGCTGATAGGTTAGGCAGGTCGGTAGCATTAATTGTCAGATTAATTGCATCGTGAAAGCTTGAATTCATTGAATGCCAAATAATGTCTCCCCATTGCTCTACCGACAATAATTTATGGTTATCGCTTTTATAGGTATGCTTCACTTCAGGTACATTCGGTAACTCAAAGATTAATTCGGTTTCTACCTTGGCTAAGTAAAAGTGAGGAAAGTCACCACTGATCGCTACTGAATAAACACCAGAAGAGGCATAAGTATGGGTGATGTCACCCTTAACATTATGATCGACCTTGCCATCACCCCAATCAATAGTGTAATTGAATCCCTCTCCTTCTGTATCTATGAAAATTTGATTATGCTCTGAAATTCCACCTAAACTCGTGTCCCAAGTAGTAATGAAAGCTCTTTGCTCTTGTACTGTGACCGTTCGACTTTGTTGACTTTGATTGCCTGAGTTATCACTCGCTGTATAAGTAATCGTATAAGTGGCAGGGACTGTAGTGTTCACTTCGCCCGATATGGATACGGTAACTTCTCCATCAACCGCATCCATCGCCTTTGCTCCAGCTTCTATATATTCTTTGCCATAACCAACCGAAACACTGGCGTTGCCATTAAGAGTAATAACAGGCGGGGTTGTGTCAGCAGTAGGCGGTGATGGAGTTGTTGTTTCTGAGTTATCACTGCCGCCACATGCACTCAATAACGTAAGAAAGCTGAATATGACCAATACTTTAAGCATCAAAGTAGAGAGTTTCATTATTACATCCTTGTTTTGTTCTATTTAAAGTTAACTTAGTCCGCGATTATACGACAAAGTTCAATCCACACGAAGGCTCTATTTAACATCTATGCTAGGTTGATGGTAACACACATCAACATTACCATTGCCAGCATATACATAAAATGGGTTCGTTCTATTTCGAGCTGAAGCTAATCGGTTTTGGAAACGTTTTGACTTGAAGTTATCCACAAAAACTTGCTTTTTGTGCTCTTTATCCACATCTCCCCCTAGTTTTGCCCACAATATTTTAGCCCTTTTACTTTTGTCGGCGACTATGCCCCCTGCTTTTCTATCACCTCTGGTCATCCGTTGTGCGACTTCTAAGCCTAATACCACACGAGCAAATACTGACATATTTCTGTCTAAATGACGTGGAGCTTGGCCAATATTGATGTAAAACTCAGTTGCGCCACTGTTTACATCTGTGCTTCGTGCCATTGCTACTGTGCCAGAGCAATGTAACAGCCACTCTTCATTGGTTTTCGGGTCTCGACCTGCTGGAATGGAGTCTATAAAGCCAGTTTCAGGGGCAATTAATTCTGGAGATTGTGCCAATTCGAATTGCTTCGACATTGAGCGCGTTAACTCTGCTTTTAACTCAGATTTAAATTTGCTTGGTTTACCTTTAACGTTATCCCACTCTTGCTCACCTTCACCCGCTTGAGCAACAAAGCCATCAATAACTCGATAGAACTCTAAACCGTTATAAAAACCTTCATTAACCAGATCACGAAAGCGCTGGGCGTGGTTAGGGGCAACTTGAGGTAAGACTTCATAGATGATCATCCCTTCTGAAGTCATCATGTATACCAGCTCACTATCCTGTACTTGTCTTTGTTCTTGACCAAATGCATTACAAGATAATAACAATAAGCCCACCAGCAAATAATCTTTCATAAACCTATCCTTTATTTATTTTTCATTTTTATAACAAGCAGATAGTATTGTATTTAGTCAGGTAACTAACAAAGAATCAAGCTAATGGAATTATTGCACAACTTTTTTGATCCAAACTCTCCTCACTTCGTTAACCTCATTTTGTTGATTGTCACCCTATGTGCTTTTTTATTGCTCCCTCTAGTTCGAGCAAACGTTAGCAAAGTAAAGTCCTATCAATTAATCGGCGCCAGTATTATTGCCGTGTTTTCTCCACTTAAATCGTTTTTGTTTTTGTCCTTTATTATTTTGACTCTGAAGATCACTAATCAGCTGCTATCGCTGGCTATTCCTATGGATAACTACCCAATTTTCAGTGTACTTTGCGCCCTGCATTTGGGCTGGTATGGCTTTAGAATAGTCAACACTTTCGAAAAGGCGGCGCTCACAGACACCAACACAGGCAAGTTAGACAAAACAGCGGTGACAGGCATTGCCAAGGTACTCAGACTACTATTAGTTGTTGTCCTTGCTATTGTTGGCTTTGATTTGCTGGGCCTGGACCCAAGAGGTTTGATTGCTCTAGGCAGTGTATCGGGTGCAGCTTTAGCCTTTGCTTCGAAAGATTTAATTTCTAACTGGTTTGGCGGCATTATGTTGTATTTGGATAAGCCGTTTAAAGTGGGAGATTGGATCCGTTCACCGGATAGAGAAATTGAAGGTACAGTCGAATACATTGGCTGGCGTATTACCAAAATTAGAACCTTTGATAAAAGACCACTATACGTGCCGAACTCATTGTTCAATAACATCACAGTGCAAAACCCGTCTCGTATGACACATAGACGTATTAACGAGACCATTGGTATTCGTTATGACGATATGAAGCAAGCTGAGGCATTAGTATCGGCAATCGAAAGCTACTTAAAAAGCTCTGAGATCATCGCTCATGATCAAATCATCATAGTAAACCTAAATGCGTTCGCCGCTTCTTCTGTTGATATTATGGTTTATTGCATGACAGTAACCACCGACTGGGCGACATTCCACCAGCACAAGCAAAAAGTACTGCTCGATATCGCCAACTTAGTTGAGCAACACAATTGCGAGTTCGCTTATCCAACCCAAAGGTTACAAGTAGAAAATATAGAAACAGAGTAACACCATTTAAACCGTTTTGACTTTAAGCTTGAGCTTGATCAAAGCGGTTTGACAGTAACTCTCTACAATACGCAGCATCAAAGTTGTCTTTGCTTTGGCATCGGGTATTTAGTCAAAGCAAAATTAAGAGAGGGTGTTATGTCAGATATTTTTAACCTTACGTCGAAGCTATTAAACAAATACAACATCAACGGACCAAGATATACGTCTTATCCTACTGCGTTGGAGTTTAATTCTGAGTTTGGTAATAGTGAATTTGAAGTTGCAGTAACACCAGTCAGCTTCAAAGGACTTATCTTTATATGTGCATGTCCCTTTCTGTCACAGCCTATGCTACTACTGTGGTTGCAACAAAATCGTTACTCGCCATAAACACAAAGCGGATATTTACTTAGATTACCTCGAGCAGGAAATTATTGCTCGTTCTGAGCTATTTTCCGACCACCAAGTGCAACAGTTGCATTTAGGAGGTGGTACGCCAAGCTTTTTATCGGCACAGCAATTTTCTCGATTAATTGACAACTTGAAGTCTCACTTTAGCTTTAAAGACAAAGTTGAGATGAGTATTGAAATAGACCCTAGAGAAATTGAATTAGACTTGTTAGATCACTTAAAAGAGTTGGGCTTTAACCGTTTAAGTTTTGGTGTGCAAGATACTAACTTAGAAGTGCAAGAAGCCATTAACCGAGTGCAAGACACTGACTTCGTACAACAACTTATTGAAAGAGGCAGAGCGCTTCAATTTGATTCGGTCAATATTGATTTAATTTACGGTTTACCGCACCAAACGGAAGCCTTATTTGCTAAAACCTTAGCAAAGGTATTGGAGCTAAACCCAGATCGTATTTCACTCTTTAGCTACGCCCACTTACCAAGTCGATTTGCCGCGCAACGCAAAATAAAAGATGAGTGGCTACCGCAAACAAACGATAAATTAAAGCTGATGCTTAATGCCATTGATACCCTAACAGACAATGGTTATGTCTCTATTGGTATGGATCACTTTGCCAAGCCAGATGATGAACTTGCCGTCGCTCAGCAGGCTGGCGAATTACACCGAAATTTCCAAGGTTATACAACTCAAGGTGAATGTGACTTATTAGGCTTAGGCGTTTCATCGATTAGCTCTGTAGGCATGTCTTTTAGCCAAAACCACAAAGAACTGAAAGCCTATTACGCAGCGATTGATGAGCACAAACAGGCTGTAGAAAAAGGGTTATTACTCAGGCAGGACGATATCATTCGAGGCACCGTTATCAAACAACTTATGTGTAACTTCAACTTAGACAAAGCTAAGGTAAGTCAGGAGTTAAATATTGAGTTTGATCAGTACTTTGCAGAAGATTTAGCTAAGCTACAAGTATTCATTGATGACGGCTTAATTGATATGGATGACAAGCATATTTTTATTAAACCTCATGCCCGCTTATTGATCAGAAATATTGCCATGAGCTTTGACGCTTATATGGCAAAACAATTAAACAAACAAAGATTCTCTAGAGTGATTTAATACCAATCCCTTTAGCCAAACAAAAGGTTAATCGCTAACACGATAAAAATGACACCAGTCACTCTATCTATCCAATCTTGTACCTGCGGGTTGTGACGAAAATAGCCCGCAATTTTATCGCCAAAGTGAATGTAAGTTAGATCAATTGGCAACGCCAGAATAGGGTATAACAAACCAAAAATAAGCAACTGCACTGTAACTGAAGTATCCAAACTGGCATCGGCAAATTGCGGGATAAAGGCAATAAAGAACATCGCCACTTTTGGGTTCAAAAGCTCAGTCGTCATGGCTTGCACCATCACATTTTTTTCTTTCTTATTAGAGACATGGGGCTTGTCTTCTGACTCAACTTGTGGATGTTGGAAACTGTCCTTTATCGACAACACACCTAAGTAAACTAAGTAAATAGCCCCCAACCACAACACCGCTTGGTAAGCCGTTGGATTGGTTTTTAATAGGGTTGAAAGGCCAAGTACCATTAGCAAAGTATGGATCACTCCAGCAATGGCAAAACCGATAGCGGTTTGAATACCCGCCGCTTTGCCTTTAGCGAACGTTTGTGCCATTAAAAAAGCATTGGATGGGCCAGGCGTGATCGCCAATAAAAAAGAAATCGTCAAAAACGACAGCAGCATTTCAAAGTTGATCATCTTGTTATTTGTATTAGCGTAGCAATTTGAGTTTAGGCTAGGCACAATACCACAATTACAGATCCAACCAAGTACGATTATTTGTGAACCAAGAATTGTTGATTTATTTGCCTAGCATTTTGTTGCTAACCGTCACTATTATTCTTATTTTTCTGTTAGTTAAGTCTAATTCATCGGTATCAGCCAGCGCCCTTTATAAGCAAGAGTTGGAACAGAAGAATGAATTACTGACGGAGCAAATGAGCGAGCTGAAATCGCTTTATGAGCAAACTAAGAATGAGCAACAGTTGTTGCAACAACAAACTCAACACTGGCAGGCTGAGTTAGCAAAACAGCAGGGCAATAATTCCGGTCTTTTAGTGCGAATTGAAGAGCGTGACGAGCACATTGAAGAGCTGAAACAACAAGTACGAGAGCAAGAAGCAGAAAAACACAGATTACTTGGCAATCAAGCTGACCTTAGTAATGAACTAACTGAGTTAAAAACGGCTATGAGCCAAAAGCAACAGTACTTTGAGCAGCAAAAACGAGATATTGACGAGCAAAAACAACAGCTAAAAGTCGAGTTTAGTGAACTAGCCAATCAAATTTTAGAACAAAAAGGTAAGTCCTTTAGTGAATCGAATAAAACCGAATTGGATGCTTTGTTAACCCCGTTTAAACAACAAATCGAAGGCTTTCAAAAGCGAGTTAATGAAGTCCATAGCGAGTCGATAAAAGGTCAAGCAGGATTATCTGCCGAATTGAAAAAAGTATTGGATATTGGTGTACAAATGTCCGATGAAGCCAATAACCTTGCCTCCGCGTTAAAAGGCGAAAAGAAAACTGCGGGTAACTGGGGTGAAGTTCAGCTGGAAAGAACGCTGCAACTGGCTGGATTAATGAAAGGTGCACACTACGATAGCCAAGA
>CBDAVN010000035.1:0-39123 GCA_965200905.1 Psychrosphaera sp. | reverse complement strand
TAATTAACAAATAAAAGTCAGTATCGTGAGACCTCAATCAAACTTTTCTAAAAAGCCTAAAACTAAAAAACAATCTTCTGGTTCTGCCGGTGAAATTCGCTTAATTGGCGGTAAGTTCAAAGGCAGAAAGTTAAAGGTGCACGATAAAGAAGGGTTAAGACCAACTACTGATAGGTTAAAAGAAACCTTATTCAACTGGCTAATGATGCACGTACGCAATGCCAAAGTACTAGATTGCTTTGCTGGAGCTGGTTCTTTAGGTTTTGAGGCCATTTCACGTGGCGCAGAGTCTCTGGTTTGCATCGAAAAAGACAAACAAGCGGCCAATCAACTAAAGTCCAATTGCGCTGTATTGAAAGCAGATACTCAAATCAGCGTGTTACAAGGTGACTTTTTCGCCAAGTCTGCGCAGTTGTCTGAAACCTTTGATTTGGTCTTCATCGATCCACCTTTCCACAAAGGCATCGCAGCTAAAGCTATTGCTCAATTATTCGAAAAACAGTTAATTGCCGAAGATACGATTGTTTACTTAGAACAAGAAGCCAGCTCTGACTTTGCCATTGAACGTTCTGAATTTGCAGAGCGCTTTGAATTAATGAAAGAAAAAAAAGCAGGGCAGGTGTTAGCGCAGCTTTATCGAGTCGCTAGTTAGTAACATTTGTACTGTAGCTAGTTTCTCTTGTATTAGCGCTATGGTTCAGTTTTTATTATCGCTATCTTTAACTTAATCAATTTTTCAAAAGATAAGATATTTCACATACTTACTCCTGTCACTACCACAGGAGATAAACATGGCTAACTTACTAATTAAATTATTAACTGGCTTAAACCAAGATAAAAACCAAGACAAAGCCCAAACTGAACAAGCAACCGTTTGTAACTACTCAGATAATTACTACGGAGATCAGGTTTGCACCATCGAAAAACCAGAAAAGTAAAAAGCGCTGAGCAATATCGATTCAGATAAATAGCTAGATCAGCTTCGCAGTTAGAAAAACTCTGGCGTGATAACGATCTAGCAGATCGCAGCTCTGCCCTAACGCGAAGCGAACTGAATTGCCCCCAATCTACATACTCATTATTTTATCGAACTTTTCTGTATATCTATCATTGCAGGCTGCGAGTCTTGTTTACCGAATAACAACGTCGCTTTTTCAAGCAACATGTAATTCACAGGCACCAAGATCAAAGTAATAAAGGTGGCGAACAAAATGCCAAAACCAAGGGATATTGCCATTGGAATTAGGAATTGAGCTTGCGTCGACTTTTCGAATAACAATGGCATCAAGCCAATAAATGTAGTCAAACTGGTCAACATAACAGGCCTAAATCTCGCAGCACCAGCGGTAGAAACCGCATCAAACAGTGCAAGACCCTCTGCTCGTTTCTTATTAATGTAATCCACCAGCACTAATGAGTCGTTTACTACCACACCAATCAGTGCCAACATACCAAGTAAACTCAAAATGGTTAGATTTGTTGCCATGATCCAGTGACCAAATACAGCACCTAATACGCCAAATGGGATAACACTCATCACCACAATTGGCTGCCAATAAGACTTAAATGGGATCGCAAGTAAGCAATAAATAGCGAAGAAGACGAATAACAATGCCCAGCCCAAAGAGCCAAAAGACTCTCTTTGTTCTCTTGCTTCACCTTCCATCTTGTAACTAACACCCGGATATTGCGCAACTAACTCAGATAAATAAGCAGAAATATCTGAGTTGATCACCGTCATATTTGCACTTTCTTTATCAACATCAGCAGTGATGCTTAAAATACGATATCGGTCAATGCGATTAATTGCCGACGGACTCTTACCTGGGATCAATGTCGCAACATGCGCCAATGGCACTTGCTTACCGTCTGGCGTATTAATTAGTACATGTTCCAGAATTGAAATGGCACTGCGTTCTTCAATTGGCAAACGCACCATCACTCTAACGTCATCTCGACCTCGCTGGATACGTTGAACTTGCGCACCGAAATAAGCTTGCCTTACTTGAGTGGTCAAATCGTTTCGAGTTAGCCCTAACGCTTTGCCTTGCTCGTTGAGTTCAATTTGCAGCTCTTGTTTACCGTCGGACATGCTATCTGCAATATCAAACACTTCAGGATAAGTCGCTAAACGAGCTTTCACCTGTTCCGATAACTGCTGCAATGTGCTCATGTTATTACCCGAAAGCTGAATATCAACAGGATCGGAAGAACGACCAATTTCAGCTCGGAAAGTTAAGCTTTCAGCGCCTGGTATGACACCAATAGCTTGTCGCCACTCGCGAAGTAATTGTTGTGAGGTAACTTGTAACTCGCGCTTTTCTGGCGGCAAGATCTCAAACCTTATCCGTCCCAAAGTGGGTGGAGCCACCGCGGCCTCCAGTAAAAGATAAGTACATTCATGATCACTGGCGTGCCATCTTCTTCGACATACTTGTCTTGCAGCTCATAGGCAGCATTAGCAATTTTTTGCACGAACTTATCTGTGACTTCAAATGGCGTGCCCGTTGGCATAGTCAAATTCATTCTCACGGTTTCACTTGGAATACGTGGGAAGAATACAAACTTAGTCCAGCCCGACATCAAGCAAAGCAATAACAAGGACAAAAGCACCAACAAATATACGAGATAGTTGTGCCTTTATTTCTCAACGCTTTTTGTAATACATGGGTTGGTAGTATTTAATGATGGCTCGTTCGAAACCGTCAGCAAACCCCTGTTGAAATTTGTCGAATCTAGAAGGTGCTTTTGTCCCCTCTTAACTTTGACATACTTTAAATGGGCAGGTAGAACAAACTTTGACTCTATTAATGAAGAACAACAATACAGGAATAACCACCACTGGCAGCTGGGCAAATAGGGCACCTCGAGCACCATCAATAAAGGCCAAAGGCAAAAATGCGACCACCGTAGTCAAGATACCAAAGGTAACTGGCGTTGCGACTTCTTCTGAGTTCCTTTAATTGCCGCTGCTTCCGCTGACTCGCTAGTTTTCATATGACGATATACATTTTCGCCGGTAACAATGGCATCATCAACCACAATACCGAGCACGAAGAATAAAGCCAAACAAGACTCATGATGTTTAGGGTTATACCAAACACATTGGCATCATGATCAGTGCGCCCATAAACGAAACGGGAACACCGATAAATACCCAAAATGCGATTGAAGGGCGAAGAAATAGGGTTAGCAACAGTAGTACTAAAATACTGCCTTGAATGGCACTTGAAGTTAACGTGGCTAGACGATTTTTCACTATCGTCGAATCATCGTCCCAATAACTTAAACTGTAGCCTCTAGGTAAATTACCTTGCTCGTCTTCAATATATTGCTTAACTGCGTCAGCAACTTCAATTGCACTTTGTTGGCCAATGCGATAGACCTCGATAAACGCCGCTTGCTTGCCATTAAACCGAGTGCGAATTGGATATTCTTCAAAGCCATCTGTGACCGTTGCAATATCTTCCAAGCGGATAATACTGCCATCTGGATTGGTTTTAATGACGATGCTATCGAACTCATCTTTGTGATAAGCCTGACCTTTTGATCTCAGTAAAATGTCACCACCTGAGCTTTTTAAATTACCCGCAGAAATGTCCAGTGAGCTATTACCAATCGCTCTAGATACCTGAGCTAAAGTCAAGCTGTATTGGCGTAATCTATCTTGTGATAACTCAATGGCAATTTCGTAGTTTCTAACGCCATCCAGCTCAAGCTGGGTAACATCAGGTAAACGCAGTAGGTCATCACGGACTCGTTCGGCAAATTCTCTCACTTCCTTTTCACCATAGTCACTGCCAACGGTAACCGTGATCACATCTCTTTTTCGCTGTGCTAAAGAAATTATTGGCTTTTCTGCATCGACAGGAAAAGTGTTAATTGCATCAACGCGACTTTTAATGTCCGCCAACATTTCTCTAGGATCATAGCCATCTTCCACTTCAACAGTGACTGAGCCGCTACCTTCTGACGAACGGCTTCTTATTCTTTCAATGCCTTCTAGATCTTGTACCGCCTCTTCAATTCGAATGGTAATACCGCGCTCAACATCTTCTGGGGTTGAGCCTCGCAAAGAAACACTGATGCTTATTCTTTCGGCATCAAACGAGGGGAATACTTCCAGTGGGATTTTGTTTGATAATGAAAACAATCCTGCCATTAAGATAGTAATGAGCAATAAATTGGCAGCTACGTGATTTCGGGTAAACCAAGCAATCATGATCAGCCTCCATTAGCCATGCGCTGCTGACGCTTTTCTTGCATTAGCTGTTCAATACTAATGCCTCGTTGCTTCGCTTCGGCTTCTAGCTTTTTGCGTCTTTGCTCAGGCATACGCGCAAGTTTTTGTTGCAGATTGTCACTGCCAGTCTTGCCTTTCGCTACTCTGCTCTCACCCGCTACTGACACAGGTGTGCCAGAACTAACTTGGCCTAATGCCGTTGTGACAAGTCGATCACCAACATTTAAACCTGACTTAATTACCGCTTCCGTTTCATTTTTCCATAACAAGGTAACTTCTCTGCGCATCAGTACACCTTCTTCAACAACGTAAACATAACTGCCTTGGTAAATGGATTTAGTTGGAATAACTAATGCATTAGAAAGTAATTTGCCAGCGATCTCTGCACTAACATACTGACCAATTTTAATCGTGGTTTGCTGTTTGTTTTGACGAGCAATCGCGTATGGATCTTCAATTTGAGCAACGACATATAATTGCTGTGTTTGTTCGTCAATTGCCCCTTCAGTTCTTACTAAAGTACCAACCCATTGTTGGTCACTCATACCTGAACTAAACCTAACTCGATTACCATTATTTGCATTGTCACTTTGACCTCGAAACTCTTCTGGCAGATCAATCAGTGCCAAGTCTTGGTTTTTAATTGGCAAACGGATCTCAACAAAATCCACAGCATATATATCCGCCAGCTGGCTATTGTTTGAAACCACCTGACCTAAATCGACCTTCTTAGATAAAACGCGACCTGCATATGGCGCAACAATTTCGGTTCTCTCTAGTGCCAATTGCGCTTTTGCTAGCTGTGCTTCAGAAGATAGTTGTCTGGCTTTTGCCGCTTCGAGCTGAGGTTTACGCAATACTAGATCGTTTGGCGTTCCTTTCTTACCTAGTCTTTGCCAATCAGCTAAAGCTTGTTTTGCTCTCGCTTGTTCCTCGGCAAACTGTTGTTTGGCATCCAATAAATTGGCCTCGGCTATTTTTACGTCCGCTTTGATATCTCTATCATCCAACTTCAATAACAATTCGCCTTGTTCAAAAAAGCCGCCGTCGCGGAAGTTATCGCTTAAGAAATTAATTTGTCCTGCGGCTTGTGCAACTAAAACACTTTCCGTTCTAGGTCTCACCGTGCCGAAACTATCCAACTGAACTTGATAAACTTTTTCTTCAAGCTTGTTCACTTCTACCGTCATCTGCGGAGCTTTTGAAGCACCACGACGTTTCGCTTGCGGCGGATTACTTAAAATGATCTGAGCAATGACCACTGCCATGATCAAAATGCCAACAGGCACCATTAGCTTTTTCAATGTTGCATTTAACTTCATAATTGGGCACTTCCGTTAGCGACGATAGAATTAAAGTTGCCACCTAAGGCTAAATGCAGCTGCAGGCGGTTTTCTAATAATTGATATTTAGATTGAATAAGTGAACTTTGCGCATTGAAAGCCCGAGTTTGAGCATCAAGCACTGTGGTGTAACTGACTAAACCTTTTAGATATTGTTCGAATGACAGTTGCTCGGCTAATTGCGCGTTTTCTGCCGCAGCTTTGAACGCGCTGTGGCTGATCTGTAAGTTTTGCGCTTTGATTAAACCGTTTTCTACTGCAGCAAAAGCCTGATTAATATCTGATAAATAACCTTGCTCAGCTTGTTTGGTTTCGAGCCTCGCTTTTTGTTCATTCGCTTTTAACCGACCAGCATTAAATATTGGCTGTGTGATATTGCCAATTAGTGACCAACCAAGATCGGACGATAACAAGTCCCCTAACTCACTGCTGCCAGTGCCTAAACTTGCAGTCAAAGAAATCGAAGGGAAACGTTGTTTATGTGCAAAAGCTAACGCAGCATCTTGTGCCATTAATGACAACCAACTGGCAGCAAGAGATGGTTTATTAGCAATCACTTCGGACGGCACACCAGAGTGAATGGCCGATGTAATATCAGGAATATCTTTTATATCAAGGGTAAACCTGCCTAACGGCTGAGCACCTAGCAATAATTCTAGCTGTCTAAGTGCAGCGGCTAATGTAGTTTCATTAATTGCTACCCTAGACTGTTCGTTTGCTTCTTCACTTCTAGATAAATACACATCCAAAGCTGAATTCAACCCTGACTCATAGCCAGACTCAATAATCGATAAGTTTTGTTGGCTATTTTTATACCTTTGTTTGCTCAAACTAAGCTGTTGTTCAGCTTCTACCACGGCAAACCAAGCCAAGATAACCTGGGCAATTAGGTCTTGTTGAAATTGCAGGAATTGGGCTTTTTGACTTGCTAACTGTAAATTTACTTGTCTGTCACTCGCCGCCAATTTGCCCCACAAGTCCAACTCATAGCTTAAAGATAAAGACAGATCATGCGAGGTAGAATAACTAACTTGTTTTCTTCTGCTGTTAGAAAAACTTAAATTTAGCGCAGGCCAAAGTGTTGCCCCAGACGCTATAGCAGTTTGCTCTAATGCCTGAACAGCTAACTTCTGCTGCTGCAACTGATAGTTGTTATTTAGCGCCGTTTCTATTGCTTGAATAACAGGCTGTTTAATTGCTTGTGCTAGCCAGCTTTTATCTTGTTCGGTTAGTGCTACGTTCTGTTGTTGTGACCAAGCATCGGGTATAAGCACAGGTTGCTGTTCTATGCTTATACCTGAGTTTTGTGCACAACCTGCTAGCAATATTGCTACTGCCGCAGCCACCCCTGCAGATTGCATTTTTTTAAATAACATTGAATTCCTAGTGAAGTCTTTAATAACCCGGATAACAAGGTTCAGTTAGTAATAGCTATACCTAAATTAAAAAGTAAAAGATCAGGTCTAATATCGTTAGCTAAATAGTTAATTGTAGTCTGAAGTCGGGTCTAAAATTTGTCTTTTCAGCTTTTATACAGGCTAATAAACAAGAATCATTCCATAAGTTTACGATTTAAAATCAGCAACTTGTATTTATTAATAGATGTTGCCACAAAGAAAAGTCCCGATATGAGGAAGTTCACCCTGATATCGGGATATTTGCCACAAGAAGCGTGTAAAGCGAAAAATTGTGAGCGATCTCCCCAGTTCTGTTCGTATACTCTATATCATTCAAATACCAAAATTCAGTACCTATGTTTGCACAGACTTTTGCCCAAGCTATCGACGATGACAAAAACTTATACTTCCTACCCGAGTTTTCCATTGTTACGGTTTATGACGATAACTTTTTTGTTCGCAATGACTACGACATTTTATCCCGCGGTCAGCGTCATTATTTGATCAACTTTTTCAAACAGTTTGGCTTGCAACAAAAGTCAGGTAAGTTAATGACCGACGGGACTTTCAATATTCATTTTCCCAAGCCTAAACACACACTTGCACTAAGCGCTTACCAAGATAGTTTTAATAGTCCGGCAAATAATGATGTGCATGCCGTTACCCCATCTACTTTTGCTGAAGTTATTTTCCATGAGTCATTAACAAAGGGAATAGAGTGGGGACTTACTCAGTTGAAGTTACTTATTGAGACCTGTCCGTACAATATTGAGCTAACTCGTGACATAAACTATCGCAGCCCAATAGAAGAGTTGACTAAAAGCCATTATCAAAGCTTGGTTGATTATCAAGAAAAGATCATCAAACAAAAGTTCCGCCACAAAAAAGCTTTATAGCCCAATAACAAACACAGATATATTCCGCTAAACATTGCTTGATAAAAAGTACGGTCGTGCTATAAAGCATCTAGCAGCATTGGGGCAGTGTATGAGCAAAGGCAAAATAACTCGCGATAACATACTAAATGTCGCGTTCAAATTAGCCAGTGAAAACGGGCTAGAGAGTTTAACCATAGGCGAGCTTGCCAAACATTGTGGTATGTCCAAAAGCGGACTCTTTGCTCATTTTAACTCAAAAGATAATTTGCAAGTTGCCGTGTTAGAACACGCGAATGTCATTTTTATCGATAGAGTTATCACGCCAGCAAGAACGGAAAACTGCGACAATTACCAAGAAAAAATAACAAAGCTGCTAGAAAATTGGTTAAGCTGGAATCATTCTTTTCAAGGCAGTTGCATGTTTTTAGACGCTTGGAAAGAAGCTTGTTTAGAGCAAAAGCCCACTCAAAAAGTACTGAAAAAAGTAGTACTTACTTGGCTCGAATACCTACAGCTGCAAATTGCTAAAGCAATAGAAGAAAAAGAGTTTCGCGCCGAATTAGAGCCTAAACAAGCGATTTTTGAGTTGTACGGTTTGTATTTAAGTGCCCACCTTTATTACTCGATTCATGGTCAAAAAACCAGTCATGATATGTTTTGGCAAGGAGTAGAGCGGTTAATGGCGAGCTGGAAACAAGCAGACTCTAACTAGCTGAGCAACACAACAAAACATAAATACGACAAACTGAATTTACCATTGGGTTTATTACTCTTTACAAATAGTACGACCGTTCGTTTTATAAACGACTGAATAAGGAAGCAGACATGAGTGACAAGATTTATTTTCGTACCAAAAATCGCTTCGATTTTAGAAAAAGCATGATCAATATCACGTCGAGATTACATCATAGGCTGGCACCTAAACACGCGGAAAAAACAGCGCGAAAACTACTATTAACCCCCGTTCGGTTAAAGCCTAAAAATCCTGAACCAGAAGGTCTAATTAAAGAAACTGTGTTAAGTCGTGAAGGCTTGTTAACAACTTACCGCCTAGGCTCTGGACCAGTTTGGGTGCTAACCCATGGTTGGTCAGGCAGTGCCAATCAGTTTTACCCGCTAATGCAACACATTGCCGAACAAGGCTACACGGCACTAGCCTATGATCACCCAGGACACGGTAATAGCGAAGGTGTTGTAGGTCATATTCCTGCTTTTGTACAAGGCCTTGAATCTGTCTTAGACCATTACGACGAAGTAGCAGGTTTAGTCGGACACAGTATGGGCACAGCAACAGCGATTGAGTGCCAACATCCAAAATTAACAAATAAACCACTGCTTTTAATCGCGCCAGTACTGGATTACCTGGACAACTTATTAGGTAGTATTGAGCGCTCTGGTTATTCGATGCGCTTGTTTAAGGCCGTTGTAGAAAAGGTAGAACAAAAGTACGACTACCCACTGGAAACCGTCGATCCATTTAACAAATTAAAACAACGCACAGCCCAAACCATCATAGTGCATGATCCAAAAGATAGATTCGCTAAATTCAGTGAATCAGAAAAGGCAGCAAAACAAATGGCAAAAGTAGAACTGGTTGCCACATCAGGCCAAGGTCATGGCCGCATAATGAAAAGCCAATACGTCAAAGACGCTTTTGTTCGTTTGGCCAATACAAGATTAACTTAGCAGCCCTTACAGACCGATTGTCGCGGCGAAATTTTTCAAACTATTATTGCTCAAGATCTCAACTCCTTGAGCATATATCAACACTAAGGTCGCTAAACTGGGGATACGTAGAGCCATATACAAAGCTATTTTGTTGTTTTGTCAGCGCTTTGATTAACTCACTATTTGCTTTTAGAGGTTCATGTTCACTTTTTTTAAGGGTAGTTAAATCAAGATCATAATGACTGTAGACAAATTCAATTTGTTGTTGGTTAAACTGAAAACTGCTTTTTGGAAACTTTCCTTTAACCTGATTTGAGTTTTGTACATTAAATCTAGCTGTAGCACCATAATGATCTAATAAAGCGACTACTTTAGCCGACTGTTCTCGACTGCTTTTATTGTAATTGAAATAAAGACTGCTTAACGCCCATTCCATCGTTGAACCTAAATAGCCATCTCCTTTAGGAGATGCGCCCAGAATGAGTAACTTTTCCACCACAGGCAATCGAGTAGTTGCCACGGCATGATCCAAAAGCGATATTGAATCAATACTATGATAAGCAACAGCTAAGTTAATATCATCGACATGATCTATAAGAGTTAAAATATCATCAGAAGGAGTCTCTGCTTGGTGCAAAAAATAGGCAACATCATCTACCGTCACTTCTATATTTTGCAATTTCTTAACCTCTGATAAAGAAGCAAGATTTAATAACGCTTCATTTGGTACCTTTTTTTCTACTCTTAGATCAGTCCCTATTATGTCAGGAAACAAGGCACTGACTTGATTAAATAGCGTCTTACTTTCTATAACATGTGCTGAGTTCTGCCTCAAAAAATCAATTCGAAATGCAGAAGCAAAGTTTTCGTGTAAGAAATGTTCCACTGCAAGCGTTACTTCATCTAATGAGTAACCTTTATCTAGATAAGCTTGCCAACTTTTGTAATTAGCTCTAGCCCAATCCCTCTTTTTACCTGTATAAAATTCAGAGCAAGCGGAGTTTATTTCCTCAGCTTCTATGGATAGTGGTGATTTATTAACATCTTCTGCAACGCTATTAATAACATCCTTAGAGAAACTACTCTCTTCGCTAGCCATAACCAGAGCAACATTAGGAGGTGAGCTAACCGAACTATTTATTAACTTTAATGCCATAAAGCTAGTTAAAATAATAACAAACAATCCTAGTAACCATTTTGATTTCACTAAATCTCACCTCCTTGTGATGCTTTAATTAAGCTTGTCTCTTTTAGCTTCTACACTAACTTATAAGTTTAATGAAATAAACAAAAGGTGTTCGCAGAAACAAGGTCTATCTACCAACAAGCCATCAAAAGATTAACTTTTAGCTATCTAGTATTGCCTTACTAAGTTTGTTACTAATACAGAGCATCGTTTTACTCGAAGTAACAACGATTTTCTTAATGCAAAAATGACATGGGGTGATCAATGGCAGAAATACTAGTAAGGCACTGCGAACCAAAAGATATAGAAGCAGTAAAAGATATTTATTCACAACAGCATGCTTATGCAGGCACGTTGCAATTGCCTTACCCTGCCCTTGACCTCTGGCAAACCCGTTTAGAACAACTAACAAAAGGCTCTTATTCTTATGTTGCTGAGTTCGATGGTGAAATTGTTGGTCAATTGAGTCTAGATCTTGACCAAAGTTTAAGAAGAAGACACGTCGCCAGTTTTGGCATGGGTGTTAAACAAGAGTTTCAAGGCAAAGGCGTTGGCAGCAAACTGCTAACATCAGCTATTGATGTTGCGGAAAACTGGCTAAACATCGAAAGGCTAGAGTTAACGGTGTATACCGATAATAAATCGGCCATCGCGTTATACAAAAAGCATGGTTTTATCATTGAAGGTGAATCGAAAAAGTATGCTTTTAGAGATGGCGAATATGTCGACGCTTTTCATATGGCTAGAGTAAAAGAGTAAACCTCCAAAGCAGGTCTCCGGACTTACTCCGGAGACTACCGAATTAAGTTTTACTTAGAAAATATTAATGAAAAGCTCACTGGAACGGTAGCAGAGATTGGGATCTGCCCTACCGTTTTTGCCAGCTCGGTCAAATTATTAGCTGGAATGGCAAATTGTGACGCTGACACAATAACGGGTTTGGCACTTGCCACTGATAATGTGTCACCATTTTTTACCACATTAACTAAAAATGTGAATTCCTGTGTTTGGCCGAATAAGCTGACTTTAGCAGGCATTGTTAATTGCTGTACTACAAGCTCAGAAGTTAATAATGCATTAGGGATCTGGGCTGAAACGCCCACGCTTGGAAATAAGTCTGATTGGAAAAATAAGCGGTTTAAACGTTCGTTTCTTATGCCAATACCAGTTTCAATATTGGCAATTGGAATTTCAATGTGTAACTGCCCTGAGTTACTTATTTTTCCAGAAAGCCCGCCTATTAATGCTGGCTCAATCACATACTCTAACTTAACGGTTGCAAAAGACACGGTGGAAATATTTTGATTTATTTGGTACTCAGCGGCTTTACTGACCCCACTGGTTAGCATTAATACCAATAGCAAAATAAACTTGTTCATGATTGTGTTCCTTAATATTACAGTTAAAGCCAACTCAAATGAGTTGGCTTTGTTGTATCTAGATTAGGGTTTGATTAGCTTTCGCGGATAATGTAATCAAATGCCGATAGAGAAGCTTTTGCACCTTCGCCCATTGAAATAACAATTTGCTTATAAGGTACGGTTGTTACGTCACCAGCAGCGAAGATGCCCGGCTCAGATGTTTGACCTTTTTCGTCTATGATGATCTCACCGTATTGCGTTCTTTCAACCACACCGTTTAAGAATTCGCTGTTTGGTACTAAACCGATTTGCACGAATACACCTGATAAGTCTTGTCTGTGCAGCTCATCAGTTTCGCGGTCGATGTAGTCTAGTGCTACTACTTTACCGTTTTCAGCCACCACTTCTTTGGTTGCTGCATTTTTGATGATAGTGATCTTGTCATTCGCTTGTGCTTTTTCAACAAGCACTTTGTCCGCCTTCAATTCTGGTAAAAATTCAAATACGGTTACTTTGTTTACCATACCAGCTAAGTCTAATGCGGCTTCAATACCTGAGTTACCACCACCGATAACAGCTACATCTTTGCCTTTGAAGAAAGGACCGTCACAGTGCGGACAGTATGCTACGCCAGAACCAATGTTTTCTTTCTCACCTGGTACGCCAAGTTCTCTCCACTTTGCACCAGTTGCAATGATAATCGTCTTAGTTTCAATTACTTCACCAGTCGATAAGTGTAACTTTTTGGTTTTGTCACCTTTCTCAATGCGATCTACACGTAAGTGTTCTTTCTTGGTGATCTCGTAGTCATTCATATGAGAGATCATGTTGCCAGTTAATTCAGTACCTGTTGTTTTTGGTACTGAGATTAAGTTTTCGATACCTACAGTGTCTTTTACTTGGCCACCAATACGGTCTGCTACCATGGTAACTTTTAACCCTTTACGCGCAGAGTAAATCGCTGCTGCAACACCAGCTGGGCCACCACCTATTACAGTTACATCTTGTAGTGGTAACTCTTCGTGTTGCGCTGACTCTAATACTTCTGGGTATTGCTCAATTAGCTTTTCAACAATTTTAGCTGTGTCAATTTGGCCATTGGCAAAAACTTCACCGTTTAGGTACACACAAGGAACACCTTGAATGCCTCTTTCATCAACAAGATCTTGGAATAAAGCGCCATCGATCATTTCAGTGCTAATTTTGTCATTTAAGATGGCAAATTGATTGAGCGACTGGACAACGTCAGGACAACTGTGACAGCTCAAGCTAACAAAGACTTCAAACTTTAATTCTTGTGCAACACCAGCAATAATGCCTTTTAAACTGTCATCTAATTTCAGCTCAGAGCCTGAAGAGTGCAAGATAGCTAAGATTAATGAGTTAAACTCATGACCGCCTGGAATACCTGAGAAAAAGATGCCATTAAACTCACCTTCGACTTCTAAACCAAAACTAATTGGGGTACGAAGTGCGTTGTCGTCTCTTTCTACTAGCGTTAAGTTGTCAGATACTGATGCGATCTGAGTTAAAAATTCTTTAAGTTCACCGCGCTTTTCATGTTCACCAGTTTGTAAAACCAGTGTTACTGCATTTTGCATATTTGCGGTGTATTGTTTTAGTGCATTTAAAATATCGTTATTTAACATTGTTCTTACCTTTTAAACTGGCTAAATATAAGGGCTCAGGCTAGGTCTGAGCCCCGTTCTCTCAACTTGTGTTGAGTGGTTAATTAGATACCGGGGACGTCATGCTGATGCTGAATCGAGTTCAGCATGACGTTATTCAGTTACGCCCTACGTCTGGGTACTGGGTCAAGCCCGGCATTACGCCCTACGGACTAAATCTTACCGACTAGGTCTAGGCTAGGAGTTAGTGTTTGCTGGCCTTGCTCCCAAGCTGCTGGACATACTTCACCGTCGTTGTCGCGAACGTATTGTGCTGCTTTTACTTTACGAACCATGTCTCTTGCTGAGCGACCAATACCACCTGCGTGAATTTCCGCTACCTGAATAACACCATCAGGGTCTACTAAGAATGTGCCGCGGTGTGCCATGTGGTCTTCTTCAATCATTACGTCAAAACCGCGAGTGATAGTGCCAGTTTGGTCGCCTAACATTGGGAATTTAATCTTGCCAATCGCGTCTGACGAGTCGTGCCATGCTTTGTGCGAGAAGTGGGTGTCAGTTGATACTGCGTAAACTTCAACACCTAAACCTTGTAACTCTTCGTATTGGTTTGCCATGTCTTCTAATTCAGTTGGGCAAACAAATGTGAAGTCCGCAGGGTAGAATAAGAAGATGCCCCACTTACCCTTTACTGACTCAGACGTTACTTCTGTGAAGTCGCCGTTGTGGAATGCTTGTGCTGTGAACTCAGGGATAGTTTTGCCAATTTGTGCCATGATGAATTTCCTCATTAATTTAATTTTGTTTGGTTAAAAGCATGTTCGCTTTCGATGAGGTCATATTAGGCAAATCGATTTAATTAGAAAAATTAATTGAATTGAATTTATCATTCTAAAAAACAGAACAATGATTTTTATTAAAGATTTTTCTCGTTATACGCCTTTTACTGCGTTTTTTTGCAGGCCCCCAAATACCTACAGTGCAGCTTCATCCACTTGATTTTTATACAGGTATTTCAAAATAAAAACTTACAATTGGCTATCTATTGGCCTTGACGGGATCATTGAGTTGATGCAGATTGAGTAAACGAGCAAGGCAAAATAAAAGCGACGCAGAGCGCTTAGTCTTGTTCTTATATTGGAAGTAGGAAATATAATAAATTAATAGGAATTATCTAGGATGAACACAACTATTCTAAAACCAAGTCTAATTGCAACTAGCATTGCATTAGCATTCACTTCGAATTATACCCTTGCCGAAGAAAACACTAGCGAAGAATCAATTGAACGTATTGAAGTTACAGGCTCACACATCAGACGTAATGATGCAGAAGGCCCGTCACCAGTTACTACACTATCAGAAGAAGATATTGCTAATACTGGTGTGACAGACTTAATCGGTTTATTCACTAAATTACCATCTTCAGGTTCTGGTACATTCTCAACTCAAGGTAACAGCTCAGACGATACAGCAAACGGTGGCTCGTCAATTTCTTTACGTGGCTTAGGCGCTGACTCAACGCTAATCCTTGTTAACGGACGTCGCGTTTCAGTGTCACCTTTCGCTAAAGGCATAGATACAGCTTTCGTCGATATCAACAACATTCCAATTTCAGCAGTTAAACGTGTTGATATTCTAAAAGACGGCGCTTCTGCAACCTATGGTTCTGACGCCATCGCTGGTGTAGTAAATATTGTTTTAAAAGATGACTTTGAAGGCTTAGAACTATCAGCAAAGGCAGGCGTTACTGCCGATGGTGGTGGTGATGAACAAAACGTTAGCGTGTTGTGGGGCAGCTCATCAGACAAAGCTAACCATACTTTTATCATGGACTATTTCCAACGTGATCAGTTACGACGAGGCGATCGACACTACTCTTCGACGGCTAACCAAGCTGCGCTTAGACCAGGCGTAGAAGGCGCGACTGATAACCGCAGTAGTTCAGGTATTCCAGGTACTATTGCCTTGGCTTCTAACCCTTCTATTCGATTACCTGATACCTTTGGCAATGACGTTTGTGCCCCTGAAGATATTGTCGGTACTTTATGTCGATATGACTATAACCCGCCTATGACTATGGTTCCTGAAACAGAACGATTCAGCTTCAACTATATGGGTAAATATGAAATCAATAACGATGTGACGGCATTTGCTGAATTAAACGGTCAAAATGCACGTTCAATTATTTTCGGTGCGGGCAGCCCAAGTTTTAACGAATTATTTATGTCGGCAGATAACCCAAATCACCCGTTCGCTGACATGCCAGATCACGAATTCCACGGCCAAGATTTAACGATGCGCCGCAGAACGGTTGAAATTGGTAACCGTGAAAAGCACGTTGATACCGACTACTACCGAGCCATTCTAGGTGCCGAAGGTACAATTGGCGATTGGGACTGGGAAGTAGCTTATAGCTATATCAAGAGTGAATCGACTGAGCTAGGGGTTAATGGCTTCCCTAATATTCGTCGCGTTCAAGAAGCGATTGATAGCGGTTTATGGAACCCGTTTGAACCATCACAAAACTCTCAAGAATCATTAGATTTCATTGAAACAACGACTTCTCGTACTGGTAAATCTACTAACCGCACTGTCGACTTTGCTATTTCAGGTCCTATAGCAGAAATTGAACACGGTGAAATTATGTTAGCTATCGGTGGTGAAACGCGTTCAGAATCTATCTCTGATAACCCAGATGACCAATACATTCGAGGCGAGATCTTTGGTACCGAAGCAACACAAGCAAATGGTAACCGCGACAACGACTCTATCTTTGCTGAGCTTGCGATCCCAGCTCTAGAAGAATTAGAAATACAGTTAGCTGTTCGTCACGAAGACTATAGCGACTTTGGTACAACAACCGATCCAAAAGTGGCATTCCGCTGGACTCCTATGGATGAATTGGTTGTTCGTGGTTCTTGGGGTACTGCATTTAGAGCACCATCTTTGCACCAGCTAGGTCTTGGTAGAACCGATGAATCGCCAGAGTTAGTAGATACCATTCGCTGTGACATTATGGGTAATATCAACAAAGCTTGTGAGCCTCAAGAATACACAGCTATTTTCGAAGGTAACCCTGATTTAGGTCCAGAGGAATCTGAAAGCTACAACTTAGGCGTAATTTATGAGTTTTCTGATGACTTAAGCTTGTCAGTTGATTACTACAACTATGAAATTGAAAACATCATCGACTCGGATACCCAGTTTGTATTCACCAACTTTGGTGCCGATCCAAGTGTTGTTGAACGTCTACCAGGCTTAACGCCACAAGATCCAGGTGAAGTAGTTCGTATTTTTGATTCATTCCAAAATATCGGTAACTTAAATACTTCTGGTCTAGACATTGATGCTCAGTACAGCTTAGACACTGACTTTGGTGCATTACAATTCCAGTTCGTAATGAACTATGTATTAGACTTTGAAGAACTTCGTCCAGCACTTGGTGGTGGTCAACGTGTAAATAAAGTTGAAGGTGAATACTTACAACCTGAAGTACGTTATACGTTATCGACTAGCTGGAGCGTTGACGATATGAATGCACACGTAGCAGTGAACTACATCGGCGAGTTTGACGGTAACAAAGATCAAGGTTTTGGTCACCTAACGATACCTTCAATGACCACAGTAGATGCAACGTTTAACTATGCAGCGTTTGACAACACAGTATTAACACTTGGTGTGACAAACTTGTTTGATGAAGAACCACCGTTTGATTACGGTACTAACATTGGCTTCGCTAGTGACATTCACAGCGCGCAAGGTCGTTTTGCTTACGTAAAAGCAACTTATAACTTCTAATTAAATTAGAAATAATAGAGGGCTCCAGTTTGGAGCCTTTTTTATCTAACAAAAACTCAACCACCAGCATTGACGTACTAAAAAATTAAACTAATATGAAAAGTCATTCAATTTTGGTGAACAACAATGATCTCGTTAAAGCAAATCAATTATGCTCTTGCAGTAGAAAAAACACTGCATTTCAAAAAAGCCTCAGAGCTTTGTAATGTCTCTCAATCTGCATTAAGCACGGCCATTGCCGAAATGGAAAAACAATTGGGCATTATGGTGTTTGAGCGCAACAACAAAAAAGTCCTGATCACTGCCGAAGGATTATTGTTTTTAAACAAAGCCAAAACCATCAAAATGGAAATGGATGAGTTATATCAAATATCACAATACGGCAAAGAAGACTTATCTGCACCAATGACGCTCGGTGTTATCCCAACTATTGGTCCATATCTGTTACCCAAAGTATTGCCAGAAGTTAGAAAACAATACCCAGATTTCAAGCTTAAAATTGTCGAAGAGCAGTCTCATGTATTAGTCGATATGGTTCGCAACGGCGAACTAGATTGCGCAGTTTTAGCCTTACCTTACCCAATTGAGGGGTTGATGTCGTTCCAATTTTGGCAAGAAGACTTTTATTGGGTCAGCCATAAAGATGAGTGTCCCAGTCAAGTGACAGAGATCACCAGTAATGAACTTGAGCTAGAGAAGCTAATGTTATTAAAGGATGGTCATTGCTTAAAAGATCATGCATTAGCTGCCTGTAGCTTGCAGTCGCAAGCACAAGAGTCGGAGTTTAATTCAACCAGCTTGCACACCTTAATTCAAATGGTAGCAGGCAAGCTTGGCACCACTTTAGTGCCACAAATGGCACTGGATCAGCTAATTTATGACAATTCAGAATTAAGCGCTATTCATCTTAATGAGCCAGGCCCGCACCGAAGTATAGACTTTATCATTCGTCCTAATTATGTAAGGGTATCGGATATCGAAGTATTACAAAAAATATTTAAACAGCAGCTAAAAAAGTTTTGCGCTAGTTAAATAGCGCACTACTAAAAGTACGGATCGCAAAGATAAGAATAAGGATAGGCTATGTCTGAAGTAGAGCAATCATTATCGCAAGTCCCTTTAAAGGAAAGTAGTAAGATCAATATGGAAATGTTGATTGCTGTTTGTGCCGTATTAATTTCTATTGCATCTTTTTACGCCACATTTTTGCAAGCTAATGCGGCAGAAAAGCAAGTCACTGCAATGACTTTACCACTGATGAATTTCTTAACTGGCAACGTCCATCCAGAGGGCACCCATCCACAGATCACTTATGTATTGGCGAATAAAGGGGTTGGACCAGCAAAAATAGAAACCTTCTTGTTGAAGTACGAAAATAGCTATTACTCAAGCCGAGAGGACTATTTAAGTGCTTGCTGTGAAACAGAGTATAAAGCATATAAAGAGCAGCGTGAGAAAAGCCAATACCCTGCTGGGTCGGGTATGATCACTAGCGATGCGGATCAGCAAATTATTCCTAGCGGTGAGGAAGTTTACTATCTGCAGTTACCACTCCATGAGATTAATAAAGCGCTTTATAAAAAATTAGATGAAGTTCGAGGAAAGACCTCAGTTGCCGCTTGTTACTGCTCACTATTAGACAATTGTTATTGGCTCACCGAGAACAATCAAATAAGTGAAACTCCTAGCTGTAAAGAATAAAGCAACAGCAAAATAAAGTCAGAAAGAGAAAGCAATTAAACAACTGCTTTCTCTATTGTTTGTTAGAAAAACGCCTGTAGACCAGTTTGCGCTCGGCCTAAAATCAAACCATGAACATCATAAGTGCCCTCATAAGTGTTCACTGTTTCTAAATTGATCATGTGACGAATAACATGGAATTCATCGGCAATACCGTTACCGCCGTGCATGTCACGAGCCATACGTGCGATATCAAGAGACTTGCCACAGTTATTGCGTTTTACTAACGAGATCATAGTTGGATCCCAGTCAGCAGAATCAATAATTCGACCTACTCGTAACGAGGCTTGCAGACCCAAGGTGATTTCTGTCTGCATATTGGCAAGTTTAGTCTGGAACAACTGAGTTTGGGCAAGTGGCTTGTTGAATTGTTTACGGTCTAAACCATATTGACGAGCGGCATGCCAGCAAAACTCAGCCGCGCCTATCGCGCCCCATGAAATGCCATAACGTGCCATATTCAAGCAGCTGAACGGCCCTTTTAAACCACGCACTTCTGGGAACATATTTTCCTCAGGCACAAATACATTATCCATCACTATTTCACCTGTGATAGAAGCTTTTAATGACATTTTGCCTTCTATTTTTGGTGCTGAAAGCCCTGCCATGCCTTTTTCTAAAACAAAGCCGCAGATTTGGTTATCTTCCGCTTCGTTTTTCGCCCAAACCACAAACACGTCGGCAATTGGCGAGTTAGTGATCCACATTTTAGAGCCCGTTAAACGGTAACCACCTTCTACTTTTTTAGCACGAGTTTTCATCCCAGCAGGGTCTGAACCAGCATCTGGCTCGGTTAAACCAAAGCAGCCAATGTATTCACCAGAAGCCAATTTGGGCAGGTACTTTTGTCTTTGCGCTTCAGTACCAAACTTATAAATTGGATGCATCACCAAAGAGGACTGCACACTCATTGCACTGCGATAACCTGAGTCGACTCGCTCAACTTCTCTTGCAACTAAGCCATAACTAACATAATTGACACCAGAACAGTCGTAGCCGTCGATAGTCGCACCAAGTAACCCTACCTCACCAAACTTACGCATAATGTTTGGATCAAACTCTTCATTGCGGTTAGCCATTAAAATGCCCGGCATAAGCTCCTGCTGGCAGAAATCATGGGCCATATCTCGGATCATGCGCTCATCTTCAGAAAGCTGTTCATTCAACAATAAAATGTCATCCCAATTACTCAGGACATGGTTATTTGTTACCTTGCTCATATGCCTTGTTCTCGCTTATTACCTTGTCTGTATTGTGATTTAACTTAGCTTGTCTATTGTTGATAAATATCAAAGGAATGTCTGTGTATAAATTAAAAAAACAATGACTGAACGCTGAGTTAAAAAGATGGAAGTAGTCTATGGAAGTGGCGCTAAGATGCCAGAAAAACAGAGAAATAGTTGCCAAAAAATTTCTATTTTTGGCAACTTTTTAACACTAATGACGACTGATCCAATTATTAATTTTTTGCTCAAGTACAGGTAAAGGCAGGGCTCCTGTTTTTAATACTTGATCGTGGAAAGCGCGAATATCAAATTTATCGCCGAGCGCTTTTTTTGCTTGTTCTCTAAGTTCGATGATCTTCAGCTCACCTAGCTTATATCCCAATGCTTGACCTGGCCATACAACATATCGCTCAACCTCAGCAATTGCCTCTGAAATATGTGCCCCTTCGGTAGCAACATAATAATCAATTGCTTGTTCTCTGCTCCAGCCAAAGGCATGAATACCAGTATCGATAACCAACCTTACCGCTCGGTGCAGCTCAGCTTGTAAGCGACCAATATCATCGACTGGATCGTTTTCATAAATACCCATTTTTGCCGCTAATCGCTCAGCATACAAGCCCCAGCCTTCTGCTGATGCATTTGAATAGAAAATAGTGGCTAATAGCGGGTTGCTGTCCGACAAACCTAAAATAGTTTGTAAATGATGGCCAGGGTTTGCTTCGTGGTAAGTCAAAGTTTGTAACGTATACGAAGGCGTACTTGCCGTGTCATACAAACTTATCCAGTAAGTACCAGGGCTATGTTTCGTTGGAGGCTCGTAAAACGCGCCACTAACTGATTGCTCACGATGCGGAGGAACCATTTTGATGCTAACTTCTTGCTCAGGTAACGTGGCAAACCACTGCGGTAATTTCTCGTTGGCTAAGGCAAGGTCTGCTTTCATATCTGCGACTAGCTGTTGCTTACCCTCTGGTGTATTTGGGTATAAGTATTTCGGATCTTTTAATAATACCGACATACGCTCACCTACCGTGCCTTGTTCATAACCTATGGTTTTTAATAATCTGTCCATATCAGTATGAATACGGGCAACTTCAGCCAAACCAATTTGATGTATTTGTTCAGCATTCAACGTGCTGTCAGATAAATGGGTGATCATGGCTTGATAAAATGCCTCGCCATCAGGTAAACGCCCTACACCAGCATGGTGTTTTGCTAAAGGTTGTAGCAGTTGTAATTTAGCTAACAGGCGTTTTGTCGCGGGTAAATAACTCTTAGTAACAGCTTGCACTACATCTTGTTCTAATGCAGTTTCATCATCTAACTCAACACGTTGCAACTTTTCTCTAAACGCATTAGTGATAGTGTGCTGTTCTGCTGATTTAGCCAACGAAGTTTGTAAATTTGCAATTGTATTAGCAACAATAAAATCTGGCGGGATCACGCCAAGCGCTTGGTCGTGGTTTATCTTTTCGATAGTCCCAGCTACCACTTGTTCATATTGATAAATACGCTTTACGAATGCTTCGGCATCCGCCAGCTCTGAAATTTCATGTTTTTGTTCTAACAGAGTTAGGATTTCAACATGAGGTCCTGATAAATGTGAAACAACATAAGGTAAGAACCAACTGCCGTACTCACCAATGATTGAGCCATATTTTACTTTTTGAGCTGGTAAAATTGCGCCTTTAAGCTCAGTCTTGATTAACTTCAGACTCCAGTTTTCATCAATAGAGTAGCTACTGGTATCAAGTGCTGACATTTGCGCTAATAGTGATTTTGCAGTCTCTCTTCTAATTTTCTCTGAAGCAGGATCATAATGCGTTAACAACTCACGCGTTACGGCATTTTGTACACCATATAACGATGCTATTTCTGGTCTTTGTTGGAAATACACCTGCGTGTACTCTGCCATTTGTTCGGCAAAAGAAAGTGGTTTTGTCTCAGTATTTTCTGACAATATTGAACAACTTTGCACGCCAGCTAAAGCAAGGCCAGTTAATAGTACCGTTATTATTTTTTTCATCTCGGTCTCAGTTATAAATTAAGTTCTTGCACCAATAATTTCAGTAAAAAGGTTTCTCTGTCTATCGACATGCCTTTTTTCTCACTGTTAGCGATGGTTTCTTCATTGTGCTTTATAGCATCGTGAATATTCATCCATTTAGGCACCATACCGTTAGCCAATTCGTGCGCTTCAAATTCTGGGTCTAACAGTTCTTGGTCAATGTCACAAAAATAGCAATAGGATTCCATATGAACGATGTCGAAATCGTTTTTGTACCAAGGACGGTATTCTTCGTAGAGACCAAATTCGCGAATATTCCGAACGTTCTGCGCACCGGTTTCTTCTTTTAGCTCTCGGATAAGTGCTGTTACGTTATCTTCGCCTTCATCAATGCCACCGCCAGGTAAGCTGTAATCATGATAACGTTCGGTGTAAAGCAACAGAATATTACTGCCGTTTAGGACAATGGCTCTTGTTGCTTTGCGATTGAAACTGCTGGCGCTAAGGTCTGGAATATCAGGGTGCGTAGTACTTCTTAATAAACGCATATATTAATCTAAAATCTCTTTCACTCGCCCTACTTCACCCGACTCAAGTTTTACCTTGATGCCATGGGGATGATTTGGACTGTTTGTTAAAATTCGGGCAACCACACCTTCGGTTAATGTACCGCTTCTTTGATGTTGTTTTTGCACTACTTTTACCGTTAAGCCAACGGAAATATTACTTCTAATTGTACCGCTCATAAAAATTGTTCCGGTTGTGACTTTGCCAATTACTGTTGGCTAGCAAAGTCGTCAAAGGCTAAAGCAAAGCGCTTTGCTGAACCTTCGTCTAAATTAAAATACAGTGACGGTTCAATTAACTCTAACTCAATAAGTAAATACTTACCTTCATGTTGAACCATATCAGCCCTAACGTACAACAACTTATCATCAATCTTAGCTAACACTTGCTCTGCGACATTTTGTAACTCTTCAGACGCATCAATCAGGCTAATTTCACCACCAAACTCTTCTTGTACTCTAAAGTCGCCTTGTTTTGGTTGCTTCACTATTGAATGGCTCAGCGCACCGTTGAAATAAAACAGCGAGAACTCACCAGCAGATAAGATATTTTCAATAAATGGCTGCACCATAAAATCAATATTGTTAAAGACTTGAGCTAATTGATCCGCTTGCTCTCTTAGGTCACTTAGAGTCAATCGGTAAGTGTGGAAAGAGCCTGCACTGATGCATGGTTTAATGATGATTTCTTGGCAATCAAATTGGTTAAAGGCTTGCTCTGCTTTTGCTAAGTCAAAATTGTCACACCAAATAGTTGGAATAATATCAACGCCTTGTTGCTCCAGCTCTTGTAAGTAAGTTTTACTTATATTCCAAGTCATGACATCCAATGGATTTAACAAAGTCGCACTTGAATTATTAATGGTCTTTAACACCTCAATAAACTCTTGTTGGTGCTCTTGATAATCCCAAGTTGAGCGAACAATAACATAGTCGAAGTTATTCCAGTCGATACTTTTATCGTGCCAATCTAATGTTTCCACCTGCCAACCTAGTTGCACTAGATGCGGAATAACCAAATGGTCATAACATTCAAAATCAGACATATCTGTCATTGATAAAAATACGCAAGATTTCATTTTTATTCTCCTACTCTCTATTGTTCAATATACCTATTAAAGGACAAACACTTTTGATTATTGGAAGTCTTTATACTCGATGTAGACTGGCTTAGGTAAACCACAATCTTTGCTGAAAGCGATTAATGTCTGTTGTGATAGCTCTTTAGCTTTATCGCACAACACAGTATTTGTTTTTACCTTGTCGTTATCAATCAAACCAAGTAAGTCGAACGATGGCGATTGCTCGATTTGATGTATGTACAAGCTTTGCTGTTCAGATACTTGAACAATATCAAACTGACTTTTCGGCTTGATGCCATTTTTGTTCACCGCTCTTAAGTACACTGGCTCGGTAAACATTAATTTATGTTGTTCAACCTGTTTACCACCCCGCTCAAAATGACCTTGGTAAAACTTAGTGCTAATACTGAAAGGTTTACCTTGCAACAGCACTGATAAATCAAACACATCAGGTAAGACAGTCACCATTCCCTGCTCTAACAGTTTGTTTACGTTAGTGTCACCAGTTACCGATACTTTATAAACAATTTGATGATCGTGTGGGTGATAATAAAGTGGCAAGTGACTAGCATATAGTTGCTGCTCTTGATCTTGAAACAGAACCATACCGTGACTGCCGACTAAACTATGTTGATGTTGTGGAGCCGAATTTACAGAGACTGTAATAACTAGCAGCAAAAAAGTTACAATGGCTTTCATACTCAGTACCTAGACGGCTATTGTTTTAGTTGTTCTTTTGCCGCTTCAACTTTATCCATATCAAGGCCTAATTCATCTACTGCATCTTTAATTAGTTGAGGATTAGTCATGATCATAGTCATTACCGCTTGTAAACGATCCGCTGGAATACCCAACTCTTGTACTTTTGCCATTGCCATTAATGGATTTGATGTCAAGGCTTCAAACAGTTCTGCAATTTGTGCTTGTTCAATGTTGTTTTCTTCAAGGATTTGAATAATTGGGTTCATCTTGTTCTCTCTTAGGTTTAACGCACGGGCAATTATAAGGTCATAGCAAGAAAACAAAAGCAGAATAAATATGTCGATAAACTGAACAGGGATAAAGCGCTATACAAGCACTGGTAGGATCTGTCATGCTAGGGAAAAATAACTACAGGGAATAGCAGATGTCAGAGCAAAGAGTCACTTTAACCGTTGATGAAGATGGTATTGCTGAGGTTAAACTTAATCGACCAGATAAACTGAACGCGCTTGATATACCAATGTTCAAGGCGATTGAAAAAACAATCAAAAAAATTAAAAAGGATAAATTAATCCGCGTAGTCATTGTGTCTGGCGAAGGGCAAGACTTCTGTAGTGGCCTTGATATTAAGTCTGTGCTTAAACATCCAACTTCTGCTCTCAAACTTTTATTTAAATGGTTACCTGGCAATGCCAACCTTGCGCAAAAAGTGACAGCGAATTGGCGTACTCTGCAAGTTCCGGTGATCATGGCAATTCATGGCCGCTGTTGGGGGGGCGGAATGCAAATCGCCTTGGGTGGTGATTTTCGAATTGCGACGCAAGATGCCTCATTTAGCATAATGGAATCACGCTGGGGATTAATTCCTGATATGGCTGGTAATACGGGGTTAACTCGTTTAATGCCGATAGACCAAGCGATGAAACTAGCCATGACAGCTGAAACATTTAACGGTGAGCAAGCGTTTGAATATAACTTGTTAACTGAACTAAGCGACAACCCAAATGAAACAGCAAAAGAGCTTGCAAAACAGTTAATTACCCGTTCTCCAGATGTGCTTGCAGCAATCAAAAAGCTGTACCAAAACAACTGGGTAAATGGTCAAAGAAGTATGTTAGCAAAAGAATCTTGGTACCAAGTTCGGATCCTCTCAGGCAAGAATCAAAAGATCGCCGTTGCTAAAGAGCAAGGTAAAGACCGAGACTATCGCCAAGCTAAAAGTTGGTAAAAGCTATCGTTTTGACACAATATGGTATGTCTTATGCTTCGAAATAACTGCTATACCAGCTAGCTTACCGCCGAGCCGATAAGTTAACTCTTGGCAGCAAATTGTAACTGTTGTTGTGCAAGCTCAACCTAGATTGAGAAGCCTGATATGGTTCTTCGCTACCACCTTGAACCCGCAGGTTCGAATATAGCCAGCGGTATAGAATTAAGGCAACAATCACTTTGTCCTGAGCCGTTTAGAAAGAATAGGAAGGTGAACATTATCTTTGTTGTGCAAGCCATTAAATTGGAAGCCTGAAAAGAAATGCAACCAAACCCAATGACAAACTAGGGTTCTGGTAGACAAAGTATCAAATTGCTTTATCAACAGTTGTTGGTTGTACAAAAGCGCATACTTCTGTGAGCAAAAGTTTGCGCTTTTACCATTGCGCTTTAAGCAGGGCATGATATAAACAGCCAAAATCTTTAGCAGTGAATAACAAGTTCGATGATGGAACAGTCGACAAGCCAAATTGAGCAATTAAAGTTAAGAGTTTTAAAAATTCTGCTTATTGTTGGCACCTCAGCTTGGGCAATATTTGGCATAATAGAAAGTGCCTATGGAGTCATTTCTTCCTTTGATTTATATGCCTACCCAGTGCTGTTTGTGTATTATTTCTTAATTACCATTTTTCTCCATTTAAAGCCGCAATACCGATCACAAGTCAGCGTTGCTACCATTGCTGCACTTGCTTTTTACATGGTCGTAACGCATTGGATTTATTACATTTCCCCAACCAGTGCAGAGATGCAAACGCTATCTTTTCACCATGCTCGGGTAGTTCAATGGTATGTACTGATCTTTATCAGCGCCTTTATCTTTTTTGAAACCAAAAACGCCATTATTACTTCTGTGGTCTTTTATTTCGCATTGGCTCTGCCTGAAGTTATGTTTTTATTGGATAGCTCTGTTCAGCGAGCGGATGAAATTACCGCAACAACTTTGATATCCCTGATCTCAAATCCCGTCTACATAGTTTGCCTTTGGGGGGTTACTTTGCTTAAAGCGCACGCCTACAGAGCAGAAGGACAAGCCATTGTGATGAAAAAGGCAGCGCTTCAAGATAGCTTAACTGGCATTCTTAATCGCCGAGGAGCCGCTACTTTAATTAATGATCTGCAACAGCATTCACGACAAGCCCATGCTAATTGTGGTTTGGTGTTATTTGATATTGACCATTTCAAAATGATCAATGACAGTAAAGGCCATGATGTCGGTGACGAAACCTTAATAAAAATCGTGCAACTTTGCCAAACCCAATTACGTCCAGAAGACAGTTTAGTTAGATGGGGAGGGGAAGAGTTTTTGGTGATAGTGCCAAACGTAACCATAGAGACAGTCAATAAGTTAGCTGAGCGTATTCGTTTAGCCTTGGCTGATAAAACTGATGGGGTGCTAGCTAACGTTACTGCTAGTTTCGGCGTCGCTTTATTAACGCCAAATAGCTCCTTTCAACAAGCTATGAAAACGGCAGACAACGCTTTGTATGTAGCAAAGAGCAGCGGACGCAATCAGGTTGCAATGGCAAACAACCTCTAGCAATCAACGTTTTGCTGTCAAGCAGATGCAAAAAGGGCGCTACAAGTAGCGCCCTTTCTATATAAAATCTCTGTCAATTATCTAGCTGCAATGCTAGCAACGATTGGAGATGCAGTTAAACCATTGCTGTTTGCCCACTCAGTGTCACCAGAAGCAGCAAAGTGAGAAGCTGGCATACGCTTAACAATGTAGCTACCTACTGAGTTTGCATTGTTAGACATTGCGTAACGAACCAAGTTGTCACCACCACATGAAATTGCACTGTAAACATCACGTAACTTCAGACCCGATTCTTTTAGCTTTTTACGGAAACGTGATTTGTTGTCCGCAGCTACATTTTCACAAATACCATTTAACGCATCTACGCCAGCAGCTTGAACTGGTGTTACGAAAGAAGCGCCAGTAAGTGCTAAAGCAACAGTTAAAGTAGTAATAAGTTTCATTTAATTTTTTCCTCTCAATTTTCAGAAGTATGTGTGTTTGTTTTGATGTGATGCATTGTAGGGAGCTGGCGATTTTTTAACATAGGGGATCCCCCTATATTGAACAAATATCGAACAAACAAGCGAAATTTATGAGTTTCATCATTTTTCGTTCAACATTGTCGTTGGCCTATCATTTTTTAGCTGCGTAAGCCAATGTTATTATTAATATTAACAACAACTTCAAGCTATTAAATTACAACCCATATGGCGTTTTTGCTAAAAGTGGATAAATAAGCTGGCAAAGTAAACATTACTAGCTTACAAGCTTTAACAACAAGTGATCTGGCAGTGACTCAATAAGCCAAATTAACCGCAACGATTAATTGTACCAGCGCTGTGACCAAGTGCTTTAGCTAGCTATATTAAAGTCAATCAAACTAAAAAACTTACTCTTTATAAATAAGCAAAATAAAGCAGCGACTAATATACCAACGAGTTAGCTCTTACTTAGCTGTAGAGCTTATTAATACTGGGATAAAGGCTTATCAAAAGAAGAAATCAACTCACATCATTTTATTTCTCGACAGCAAAAACCAACCTTAGTTTGCGTAGTGTTACTTATTACTATGTACTGAAATAGAAGTAACTTATCGCTCTGACTTGGCTTTACAAAAAATAGAATACTATTTTCAATCTCAATATCAGAAAAAAGTAATAACAGCGGTTATTTCTCTAAAAACACCTTAAAGAATGCTCGAAAAAGTAATGAGTATAAAAATCGAACAATATATTTTATGGAGTTTGAAGTAATTATACGCTCGTTTAAGTTATTCAAGATGGAAAAGATCATATATGAGTGGATTTTAAATCACAAAAAGAGCTTGTAGAAAAAACTAGAAATACTCAGTCAAGCTGACTTCTAATTGTGATTGGCCTTGCCAATTGCAGCTGTGTAATAGCCTGTTACACTGTGATCAGTTAGCAAATAAAAAGGAAAGCAAGTGTCGCCATTAGTTTCCGTTTCTTGGTTACAACAAAATTTAACCAACCCAGACATCGTCATACTTGATGCAAGTGTTAGCAAAGTGGTTGGCATGGAGCCGATAGAATATGAACAATTTAGCTGTATCCCAAATGCTAAGTTTTGTGATCTGGCTGATAAGTTTCACCTAGCCTCCAGCAAAATCGCTAATACTATGCCAACAGAGCAACAATTTTCAGAACAAGCGCAAGCACTTGGTATTAACAACCAAAGCACTATTGTTATTTACGATAATCAAGGCATCTATTCGGCACCAAGGGCTTGGTGGATGTTCAAATCTATGGGTCTAAAGCGAGTTTTTGTATTAGACGGAGGGTTACCTGCTTGGTTAAAACAGGGTTTTGTTACCGATGATCAATATTCAAACGATGGCGGAGCTGGCGATGTAACTGGCTTGTTGGCAGAAAACTCAGTGTTAGACGCAAAACAAGTATTATCTGCAATTGATAATTCAAACCAGCGTATTGTTGATGCAAGAAGCTACTCTAGGTTTTGTGGGACAGCTAAAGAGCCGAGACCAGGTTTACGCTCTGGCCATATTCCTAGCTCTGTTTGCGTTCACTTTGCTTCCTTATTGGAAAATGGCCATTACAAACCTCAACCTCAGCTATCAGAAGTTTTTGCTCAGGCCAAGCTCAACAAAGACCACCAACTTATTGCCTCTTGTGGCTCTGGCATGACAGCTTGTATTCTTCTATTAGCAGCTTACTCATTAGGTTATAACAATTTATCTTTGTACGATGGTTCGTGGAGTGAGTGGGGCGCAGATGAAAATTTACCTGTCGCTACCATTAGTTGATTAAGTATGGATCATATTGATTGTTTAATAGTTGGTGCAGGTGTCGTTGGGCTTGCTATTGCAGCCAAATTAAGCAAAAAGCAGAGCGTTGTTGTCATTGAACAAGAACAGTACTTTGGCGAACACAGCAGCAGTAGAAACAGCGAAGTTATCCACGCAGGTCTTTATTACCCAACCAATAGCCTCAAAGCTCAATTGTGCATCAGAGGCAAGGAATTGCTTTACCAACATTGTCAGCAGTTTAATATTCCTCATCATCGCATTGGTAAAGTGCTAGTGGCACACTCAGAGCGAGAAGTGCAAAAGCTTGATCACATATATAAGCAAGCACGCACTAATGGCGTTAATGATCTTGAATATTTAACTCGCCCACAGTTAACGCAAAAGGCACAAGAGATCAAAGCGGTACAAGGGCTATGGTCTCCTTCAACGGGCATCATTGATAGTCATCAGTTTATGCTCTCTTTACTGCATGTCATTGAACAGAATCAAAGCCACTATGTAGCAAAAACTAAATTCATTGCTGCCACGAAAAATAACAAAGGTTTTGTTGTAAACTTAAAAACTGATGAACAAGACTATACCCTCACTTGCAACAAGTTAATAAATGCAGGTGGTTTGTTTGCGTCAGAAGTGGCAAAACGAGTAACGGGCATTGATCCGGGCCTGATCCCTGAAACCCTGTTCTGCCGTGGCCAATACTTTAGTTATCAGGGAAGCCATCCATTTAAACATTTAATTTATCCGATTCCAGAGCAACACGGCTTAGGTATTCACGCCACTTTAGATTTGTCTGGAAGATTGAAGTTTGGCCCTGACACGGAATTTATTAATTCTCTTAACTACGCTACGGATGAAACGGCCAAAACAAAATTTATCAAAGCAATTAAACAATATTGGCCCTCATTTGCCCCCGCCAAATTAACGATAGATCACGCTGGTATCAGGCCAAAGCTGCAAACAATAGGCGCTCAGGATTTTGTTATTCAAGATGAAAAAGAACATGACATTGAGGGCTTAACCAACTTATTCGGTATTGAATCCCCGGGCCTTACTGCGAGCTTGGCTATAGCAGAGCACATTGCAGATAGCTATCTGTGCCAGTAAAGCGCCATTATCGTGCACTGATGCGATAATCCATTGTACAAGAACGATCTGCAAGCCGTTAGATCAGTGACTGCTAGATCGCTTAACGCTAGAGGAAGGTTAGACCGAACTTTTGAAGGAGTGATAGAAAAGCGATAGCGTCATTATCGTGCATCGATGCGATAATCCATTGTGCAGGGAGATCGGCAAGCCGCTAGATCAGCCTTCGACTGCTAGATCGCTTCGCGCTAGAGGAAGACGAGGCTGAACTTTTGCAGGGCTTACAATAAAAAGCCCCAGCAAGGCTGAGGCTTAATCAATTACATGTTCGGGTAGTTTGGACCACCACCGCCTTCTGGAGTAACCCAAGTGATATTTTGCGCTGGGTCTTTGATGTCACAGGTTTTACAGTGAACACAGTTTTGTGAATTGATCTGGAACTGTTTTTCACCACTTTCTGATTCAACAAACTCGTAAACTCCAGCAGGACAATATCTTTGTGCTGGCTCGTCATATTGTGAAAAGTTGCTGGTTAACGGAATTTGTGCATCTTTTAATTTTAAATGCACTGGCTGACCTTCTTCATGGTTGGTATTAGATAAAAATACCGAAGATAGTCGGTCAAAGCTCAGTTTGCCATCTGGCTTATTGTAACTGATCTTAGCACTGTCAGAGGCAGGCTTTAACTTGGCATGATCAGGAGTTTCATCTTTAAAATTAAACGGTAATTTGCCACCAAAAAAGTTTTGGTCAATAACGTTATACGCGCCACCTAACATAGTGCCTAGCTTGTGTAATACAGGGCCAAAGTTACGGCTGTTATACAACTCTTGATATAACCAAGAAGAGTCAAAAGCTTGTTGGAATTGAACTAAGTCTGTTTGACCTCCATCACCAGCTTTTAGCGCATCCGAAATAACTTCAGCCGCTAACATTGCAGATTTCATTGCCGCATGATTGCCTTTGATTTTGGCAAAGTTCAACGTACCCGCGTTACAACCAACTAAGAAGCCACCTGGTAAACTCATTTTAGGTAATGAATTTAAACCGCCTTTGGCAATCGCTCTTGCGCCATATGAAATACGCTTTCCGCCAGCTAAATGTTTAGCATAAACAGGGTGGTGTTTGAGTCTTTGGAATTCTTCGAATGGACTTAAGTGCGGGTTTTCATAATTCAAGTCGACAATTAAACCACAAACTACTTGGTTGTTTTCAGCATGATACAAGTAACCGCCACCTGACGCGCCATCGGTTAATGGCCAACCAGCAGAGTGAACAACTAAACCTTCTTGGTGTTGCTCAGCTGGTACTTCCCAGATCTCTTTAAAGCCAATACCATAATGTTGTGGCGACTTACCCTCATCTAGTTGGTATTTGCTAATAAGCTCTTTACCTAAGTGACCACGGCAACCTTCAGCAAAAATAGTGTATTTAGCTCTTAGCTCCATACCAGGCATGTATGAATCTTTTGGCTGGCCTTCTTCGTCTAGACCCATATCGCCAGTTTGAATACCAACCACATTGTCTTGTTCGTCATATAGGATGTGTGAAGCAGGGAAACCAGGGAAAATTTCTACGCCTAATTGCTCAGCTTGTTCAGCTAACCAACGACAAACGTTACCCATAGAAACAATGTAATTACCTTCATTGTGCATGGTCTTAGGGAATGCAAAGCCAGGTATTTTTGATGCTTTATCTTCGCCTTTTAGTAAGTACACTTCATCGCTTGTTACAGCAGAAGTAACAGGTGCACCTTTATCTTTCCAATCCGGAATAAGCTCATCTAAGGCTCTAGGCTCAAATACGGCTCCAGATAAAATGTGCGCGCCTACCTCAGAGCCTTTTTCAACAACACATACCATTAATTCTTGCTCATTCTCCTGTGCTTTTTGCATCAGTCGAATGGCTGCCGACAGTCCCGCTGGCCCCGCACCAACAATGACTACGTCAAAATCCATAGATTCTCTTTCTATTTCAGACATAAGTTTGCCTCAGTTGTCTCTTTTTTATTTATTATAAGAATATACTAATCTATTTAAACGATCGTTTGAATATTAATTTTTATAAGTATAGCGACTAAATATTGACCTTTATCAAGTTGTTTAATCTAAATCTGTCGATGTCTGCAAAACATCTTACACTTGGATAAAGGATAGTCGAACAAAGCAGGGCAAAATAACTAGCTGAAGAGTGTTTAAGTTAGTTGCCACATTGACAGTATCAAGTGTCTGCTATTTACTATATTTGTAACTGAATTATTTTCATACTCTTTGCCATACCTAAAGGTAAGCATATAAATAGGAAGATGTTTTTGTACTTTAAGCAAAAAATTTTAGTTGTACTCAAGCTGCTTGTGATGTTGCTCGCTGTGCCTGTTAATGCACAACAACTGACCATTGCATACGGTTTAGAAAACTATAACTTCCAACAGATCTTTGATGGCTTTACTGCCAACAACAAGGTTAAGCTGTCAGTCAGGCAGTTCAAAAACAACGAGCTAAAGTCGGCATTGTTGCAAAGTGCCAACATGCAACAGTTACCAGACATTGTTATTGTGCCAGCAGACTTCATTGGCTTAACCGAGCTACACTTTTCGACCATACCAAACGATTGGCTTCACCCTGAACTGTCCAAAGAGTCGCTTAAAAGCGCACAGGTTGACGATACTTACAAAGGCATTCCAATTATTTACGGCAACCACTTATTGCTCTATTACAACAAATCTTTTATCTCTGAACCCGCAACTAATTGGCAAGCCTTACTGCAACAAGAGTCGACACTGCCAGAACAAGTTGGCTTAATCGGCTGGAATTACCTTGAAATGTATTGGTTTATTCCATTTTTAGGCGTTTTTAACGAGTTCCCTTATAAAAACGGTGTCGTTAACTTAGATAACCAAGGCATGAGCCAAGCATTAAGTTGGTATAGAAGTTTTAGTGAAAACAAAGTGGTCGATAAAGATTGCGGTTATGAGTGCAACGACAACAAGTTTATAAATGGCGAGTTAGCTTATACCATCAATGGTTCTTGGGCATTCAATCACTATAAAGATGAATTAAAAGAAATACTTGGTGTTGCACTACTGCCTAACTATCAAGGTCAGCGCATGCGGCCATATTTTTCATCACACGTGTTAGCGTTTCCTAACAACTCAATTAATCAGTCCGCAGAAAAGCGCCAAGCATTAAATGCGTTTGCTCTGTACTTACAGCAACAAACTTCGCAATTGGCGATTTGGCAACAAATGCGTTCACTGCCAACCAATAGCAAAATCAAGCAACAGTTGATCGCTAATGCTGACCCTAATTTGCAAGTGATTTTGGAGCAGTTAGCGCGCTCAGAACCTATGCCAACAAACCGAGAAATGGCAATAATATGGGAAGCCATGTTAAAGGGAGTAAACCGCTATATGGCTGATATTTTCGATAACGAAAAAGCGGCTGAATATATGCAATATATCGCGGATAGGTCGATTAACCATGAGGAATAAAAGCCTAGTTTCTGAGTTAAATACCAAGATCAGTGTCATGGTATCGATACTGTTACTTGTGTGCGTCAGTTACTTCACGGTATTGAGCTACTTTCAAGCGTTAAACCTAGCACAGCAAAATGTTGATCGCACAGCCAACTCTATCAGCTTAGATACGCAAAATAAGCTACTAAAACTCAGTACCCAATTATCTGATCTAACCGACAATAAAGTATTTGCTGAACTAGCCAATAATATCCTTTATACCCAATATGCATTTAGCCAACTGCAAAGCTTGTTTTATAAATACGATATTGTCAGTGCTGCCTTTATCAGCGACGGCTCTGAATTTATTGTAGAAGGTTATCCAGTTGAAGCTCTGCGGTTAGATCACCGACAAATACAACAGCTGAGCAAAGAAATAATTCAACACAGCAACCAATATACCGAACTTACTAGCCTTTACATTACAGATAGTAACTACGATCCTTTGAGCCTTGGCCACGGTTACTTTTATTTGGTTCTGCCACTTAGAAAACAAACGCCCTCGTTATTGCATCCGTTTGAAAATACTTCAGCCTTGTTTATTTTATTGTCGCCAGAGAAATTGTTTGCAGCAAATTCACTCGCGGCGCAAACAACCAAATTAGCCAGCTATATTGGTAATTCCTTATGGTTCAGTAATCAGGTCACGTTGCCATCATCGACATTAGCCAGCCAAGCTAATGTTTCATACTCTAATGCCAAGTTGCCTATGCAGCTATCTATTATTGAGCCAGAAAATAAGTACACAAAAGAAGTGTACTCCGCCACGGTTGTGTCAATTTTAGTTGTGCTTATTGTCTTCGTTGCCTTGATCTTATTTTTAAAAAGGCTAACCACAAAGATCATCACCCCAATACAAAAGTTGGAGCAGTCCAGCTTAAAACTACAACAAGGTAACTATCAACAATCCAAAGAGAAGTTCGATTTCATTGAGCTAAATAACTTGCAAAGCGCGCTAAATGTGATGACCGAGCGAGTGTTAGAACAGGTCACCAACTTAGAACAAGCAAAAGAAAAAGCGGAAAAGTCGGAACAAATAAAGTCGACTTTTGTTGCCAATATGAGCCATGAGATCAGAACGCCAATGAATGGCATTTTAGGCACATTGCAAATTCTAGAGCGACAAACGCTAAACCCAGAAGCACAAACGCTAGTAAAAAAAGGGCTGTTATCATCGAAAACCTTGCTCACAATAGTAAACGACATTTTGGATTTTTCTAAGATTGAAGCGGGTAAATTAGAAGTTGAAAACGTCCCCTGTCAGCTAGCTTCTATCACGGAATTGGTCGTGGCAGAAATGGCACCACAAGCTGAAATCAAAAATTTAGCCCTGACCTTTGATCTTGCTGAAGACTTTGACGATGGCTGGCTTGCCGACCCTGTTCGATTCAAACAAATCGTGCTCAACTTATTGTCCAATGCAATCAAATTTACCTCACAAGGACACATCAAAGTCCGACTTTTTCAAGACCAACAAGGCGTATGCTTGCAAGTTAGCGATACCGGCATAGGTATGTCGGAAAGTGAGTTATCTTCTGTGTTTAGCCGATTTGAACAGGCGGATAAGTCGACGACAAGAAAGTTTGGCGGTACAGGATTAGGGATGGCGATCACCAAACAGTTGGTTGAGCTCATGGACGGTTCGATAGATGCTGAATCTGAAGTGGGCAAGGGCACTAGGTTTGCGATTTGTCTTGCATTAGAGAAATGCGCTCATGCCGATGCTGAGCCTGAGCAAAACAAAGAATACCCTGCGCCAGGTTTAACCGGTATTAAGCTGCTACTGGCAGAAGACAATAAAATAAATCAAATGATCTTCCAGGCCATGATGAAACCAACACAAGCAGAACTCTTTATTGCCAATGACGGCGTTGAAGCAATTGAGATGGCCAATAAAGTTAAACCCGATATTATTTTTATGGATATTCAAATGCCTAATCTGGACGGCGTTGAAGCCTGTAAAACTTTACTCAACAATGGCTTTAACGCCCCTATTATTGCGGTTACCGCAAACTCAATGACGCAAGATATCAACAACTACCTAAGCATAGGCTTTACCTCTCACATCGCCAAACCAATCAATATCAATACAATTTATCAAGAGATCGACCAACTGCTAGGCAAAACAATCTCAGCCAACGCAGCCACTAAAGTCTAATGGCAAAATGTGCACAAATTATGCACAGTCAGTAATAAGGTAAACGAGGTGCATTGCCCTTTGGAGGTCTTATGTCAGATTGGACGTTGTATAATGAACAAAGATGGCTAATTGATATTTGCCGAGAAAAAATTGCGGAATTAAGAGCGAAAAAGCAATTCAAGCAGGTAAAGATAGGCTCAGCAAGGGTCTATCACGGTAAATCCTACTATCACATTTTAGTTCAACCTAAGTAACCTGAGAAGTTTGATACCAATCCTAGTGTTTTTGCAATTTACAAATTGATTAGCAAAATAAGAAGTGGTTAATCTAACGCAATATCTGGCAAGTCGGCCATTTGCTCTTGTAAAAATGGCAAGACTTGCTCTGCAGGTAAAGGCTTGCTAATAAGGTAACCTTGGATCTCATTACAGCCTAATACATGTAAGATATAAGCCTGACTTTGATTCTCCACGCCTTCGGCAATGACATGCATATTCAAATGCTTAGCTAATTGAATGATCACACTAGTGACATTTTTATCTTGTTCACTGTGCTCAATATCTTTGATAAAAGATCTATCAATTTTTACCCTGTCTATTGGAAAATATTTTAAATGGCCTAAAGAGCTGTGACCGGTACCAAAATCATCCAGCGCGATAGAAAACCCTAAACTTCTGAGCTCATTGAGATTTGCTAATGTTTGCTCCGGATCGCTCATCATTGCAGACTCGGTGATCTCTAATTCGATTAGCTCTGGTTTGACATTGTGCTCAAGCACAATATTTTGAATGGTGTGACAAAACTCTCGTTGTTGAAAGTTCAACGCGGAAATATTAACCGCAATTTTGCCAAAGAATATGCCTTGCTTTTGCCACTCGACAATCTGCTTACAGACTTTCTTCAGTACCGCAGAATCCAACTGTCGGATCAGGCCATTTTGCTCGGCTAAGGCGATAAATTTATCAGGTGCAACAATACCTCTGGTCGGGTTATCCCAACGCACTAAGGCTTCATAACCACTTATAAAGTGCTGCTGCACTAAATACTTAGGCTGAAAATAGACTTTAAACTCATCCTGATCGAAAGCCCTGATCAGCTCACTTTCCAGGCTCAATAATTCGGACTCGCCATGGTCTAAATCACTGGCATAAAGCATAAAATTGTTTTTGCCCGATTGTTTAATTTTTTTCAAGGCCGTATCAGCACAACGCATTAACGCTTCTGGCGTGTGCCCGTGCTGAGGATACAAAGAAATGCCAAAACTGGCGTTAATGTTCACTTCTGCATTTGCCAATAAAAACGAAGTGTGCAATTTGCGTTTAATATCGTTAACCAAGCGGCGGATGTAAAAACTAGGCTCACCAATTAGCAAATGATTAGGTACTAACATCGCAAATTCATCACCTGTTAATCGCGCAACACTGATTGCTTTGTCTACAGCTTCAGTCAATCTTTGCGCTACCTGTTTAATCAACTCATCCCCCTGCAATGGCCCAAGGTTAGCGTTCACCTTACTAAAGTTATCAAGGTCAATGAACATAAGTGCAAAGTTTGGATCTGCTGGATTAGCTCGAGCAATCGCTTGCTCTATTAGTTCAATGCACAAGGTTCGATTTGCTAGTTCGGTCAAAGGGTCTCTAGTTGCTAGCTTTTGCAGTGCTTGTTCACTATTTTTTCGGTCTGTGACATCGGAAAAGACTCCAACGTATCTGACGTCTTTTATATTCACTAACTTGTCTGAGGTTTCAACTCGAGTAACCGATAAATCGATTGAAATAGCCTCACCTGTTTTTTTCTGCGACCACACCTCACCAGCCCAGAATCCAGCCTTGGTTACCTCTTGCCAGATCAAACTCTCTAATTCGTGATCGCGACCGTCTTTGTTAGTGATCTTAAAACTGTGCTGCATTACTTCTTCACTGGCAAAGCCAGTGATGTCACAAAAAGCCTGATTAACCGAATAAATTTCTCGGTCTTTATTGGCTATCCACACGCCATCCTTGGTTGACTCCAACAAAGAGTTGATAAAAGCTTGCTGTTTCATCCTGCCAAAGGCCATTTTGAAGCGCTTGTAGCGCTCGTACAAATATATTGCAGCCGCTAAGATCAATGCGACAAAGGCGTAAAACACCACCCATTTGGTTTGTAAATATTTATAAGGCAATTGGTAGTTAAACTGGCGTGTTTGTCCCCAATCTTGCCCTTCCAAACGCGCTTGCATTAACAACGTATTTTCGCCTTGGCGTAAGTTTTTCAAAGTAATCGACTGCGATAACTGTGACGCTTGTGACCAATTTGGTTCATCTTGATACTTAAAACGAAAATAAACAGCTTGGTCGGCGTGTCGCTTGGCTAGATTAAACGCCAGCTTTAGTTCTTGCTCGGTGGAGGTAAGTTGCAAAATAGACTCAGGTGCAACGTAGGCAATAGACTGGTTGTTTTCCATGACTTGATGGAGGTTGATTTGCTCATTCACCGCTTG
>CBDAVN010000034.1:0-220255 GCA_965200905.1 Psychrosphaera sp. | reverse complement strand
TCTGGGTAGCCTTGGAATTCTTCCGTCACCCAACCACTCAAGGAAGCAATTGAACTACCAGTCGTGGTTTTATAGCGCATTCTCACAACATCTACCGGGGCATTTGTTGCAAACCGACCTGCTAAGTAATAAGCAAACTCACCACTGCCCCCACCATTAGTTCTAACATCAACAATGATCCCTTGAGTATCTTGTAAAGCTGTTAATGCTTTATCAACAATCTGCTTAAATTGTTCAAACTCGGCGTCGGTTTCACTATTAGGCTCAAACACTTTGGATTTAATGTAACCAATATTATTATCGACTTTCAAACGACCATAACTGATATATGGATTAGCGATACTACTAGCCTCATAATTTATCTGTGCATCTGTGTTAGCAAGCATCTGTTCTAGCCTTGCTTGACCCGTTGTTTGTTCTGGCTCATAACCAAATTCTTGGTCTTTGTACTGGGCACTAGTGTGACCGTCTTTCAAAGTGTTTTGGATGATACCTGCAATGATGTCACTTAACTCTTGCTCCGTTGTGTCACTGTTGAGTAAGGTTTGATTTTGCTGATTGATAGCATCCCAATCTATGCCTTTGCGACTCATTAACGGGTAGTGTCTATCAAATAACTGCCAGAACTCGTTAAACGTTTTTACTGCCGTTGACTCTGTTGTGTTTGTATTTGATGAATTTGTCGTTCCAGTTGATTCTGGTTGTACTGTATTTGTAGTGTTAGAACTATTGCCATTACAAGCACTAACACCAAGTGCTAAAGAAACCAATAATGCGAGTTTTAAAACCTTCATAGATAACCTCTGTTATATCGAATGATAATTTAGGACAGAGTATAAACAGCACTTAAGCTCCCGAGTGTAAGGCTGTGTAAGCGGTTTGTAAGGGAATAAACGAACCTGAGATTTATAACAAAAGAGGCCTCATAAAATGAAGCCTCTATGACTGAATTTAGTTAAAAGTAACTTTTTCAGCAATGAGCTTCCCCGCTCCATTTAATTTTCCGACAACGGTTACATCGACATCGTTAGCTAAATCATCTGATGTGCCGTCAATGAAGTCTGTACTTCCTGTTGTCATTACTACTTTGCCAGAGATATTGAACTCTCTTGCCGAAACAGAATCATCGCTTTGCGCAAAACAAAGCTAGTGGCTATAAAATATTTCACAACACAATTCAGGTCTAACCAATTACCAGCAAACCACACTGAAACAGCAAATGTTAAAAGGCCTGAATAGCAAAAATAGTACAAAATAATAGAGTCTATTTGGCCAGTCAATTATCAATAAAAATTAAATAGTGTTTCCGTTTAACGCCCATTTATCTACAAAAACAATTGGAATAAATTAACCGCCATTAATTGGGTTATTTTATTCGAGGTTTATCACTATGGTTGCAAACAGTTTACAACAAGCTCGAGCGCTTACTTTGCCAACGAGAGAAGAAATGTTAGCTCGCAGTCCTTCTGTTCAGTACTTTTGGGATAACAATAGAGAGTTACTTGAGTCTGCGTGGAGTGAGTGGGAAAACAATGAACAATCGTCAGAGTTTATTGATGAAAACATTATTAGCAGTGCATTGACAGATGCCGTGAATAAAGCATGGGCAGATCCAGAAGATGAATCGGCGGTAAAAGAATTATGGCAGGAAGTGTCATCAGGTGTTTTTCAATGCCAGTTTTTTGACCCCGAAAAGCTAGCTGGGCTTAGACAGTATTTATCGGCAGCAAGCAATGCTGAAATCCCATTACGACCACCTTATGGTTTAGTGCTTAATCGTAATGGTGCTATGCTAGATAAGAGGTCTGAAGGCTACCTTGCTGGACCAAAATTTCAAATTTGGTACCAGCAAATTATGAACAAATATATGCGCCCTATTGCTAGGATGTTGTTTCCTGAAATAACAAGCTCTGATAGCCAAACATTCGGTTTTTCAATTCAGTATCAAGCGGGGAAAGATACGTCTCTTAGGCTTCATACCGATGCATCTGCAGCGACATTAAATATCAATATGAATTTACCAGACGAAAAATTTACGGGTTCAGAAGTCGATTTTTTTGATCCAACGACGCGTAAAACTAATCGCACGTCATTCAAGCCGGGAGTGGCAATGCTTCATCGAGGCAATGTCGCTCATGCTGCGCAACCAATTACAACGGGTGAGCGTTCAAACTTAGTTTTTTGGTTGTATGGTGAGCGAGGTTTCGTACCTACCAGTTCTATTACGCCAGATAACCTAAACGCAAGACAACGCTGGAAGGAAAATAGTATACCTGAAGACAAGTTTGCGCCATTCTAGAAATGCAACATTGATGTTTAATAAATTGCCAAAAACGAGCCTTCCGTTTTATATAAAGGCTCGTTTTCTAACAAGCCAATTTATACTTCAATCGCTAGAAAATAGTAGCAGTTTATTGGCAACATACTTTTTAGCTCAAAGCTAAACTTCAGCTAATTCTAAAGTTTTAATAATTGGACTAGTAGCGCTTGCTCCTAACTTATTAGACACTTGTAAAAAGCGCTCTTCTATCGAACCAGATAGTTCTGTATAGGCAATATTTCGTTGTTTCAACTCATTGGTAATAAAGGCTTGGAACTGGTCACGTTTCACGTTGCCGCTACGTTCCCAAGTATCTTCAAACGGGATATCCGCTTTACACAAAAACACGATATCAAAACGTGCTTTGCTTTCATCGGCGAGTTTATCTAGCTCAGGGTGTGCACAGCCGTAATAATCTTGGGCAAAATGCCAAGTGGTCAAGGCATTAGTATCCACGATTAAAAATTTATTAGCTTGTTTAATTGCTTGGTCTTCTTGTCTTATTTGCTCTTGGGCAATGTGCAGCAACTGCTCTTGGCTAAGTAACCTATTTTGTTGATGTTGGAGCCAGTATTCACGGCCGTATTCAGCCACAAACTGAGTTTCGTAACGCTCAGCGACGAGCTCGGCAATAGTGGTTTTGCCTGTACTTGGTGCGCCGAGAAACACTACGCGTTTAACTGTATTCATCAGTAAATCGTTCCTTATCCGTTAACCGGTTGTAAGCTTTGTTGTCTTGCTTGTTGTAACCAAGCAAATAAACCAGCAAAAGACATGACTAAAAACGTAACGTACAGGACAGCCGTTGGGTACAAGCCTTTTTCAGTGTAAATATAAATCGCCACGATATCGACAATGATCCAAAAGATCCAATTGACCCAATAACGTCGCGTCAGTAAAAATTGTGCCACCAGTGAAGCGCAGGTAGTAAAAGCATCAGCATAAGCAAAGCTGGCATCGGTATAATTTGTCATAACAAAGCCAAGTCCTAACGTTGAAACTGCCACTGTCGCCCACCACAATGAAAAATGACCAATACTGCCATTCTCTACGATCAACTGATTATTTTGATCACTTTTATTACGCCAGTTCCACCAGCCGTAACCTTGCAGCGCAATATAAATGACATGCAAAGCGGCATCTGAATACAACTTTGCATCATAAAAAACATAGGTAAATAGAGTGACTTGAATAAGGCCAAAGAACCAACACCAGATATTGCGTTTAACCAGTAAATAAATACAAATAAAGCCGCAAATCGAGGCGATTATTTCTGTCGCGCCAGCACCGAGAAAACCAGCGACAAATTCTTGCAGGGACATGTGAATTTATATTGTTTTGAGAAGTTGTTTTAGTAAAGCGGAGTATACCTGCTGGCAAGCTCAGTGCAAATACCTACTGGCATATACGAACTGCTTCCCTACTCTATGTTATCAAGGTTTTATTCCAGCTTAACGACAACTTGAATCAGCTATACCCGCCTGTTACACTTTTATTTGTACCTTATATGCATGGACAAGCGCCAATGAAAAAGCTAATAGCACCTCTTTTAGTTACTTTACTTGTTAGTGGTTGTGAAAACCAAACCTCCACTGACCATCTGGAACGAGCACAGCAAGCTCTAAACACAAACGATTTCAACACCGCCATTATTGAGCTAAAAAATGCGGCCCAACTCAGCCCTGAAGATGCCTCGATTCGATTTTTGCTTGGTAAAACCTATTTAGAACTAGGACAATATCCAGCAGCAATAAAAGAACTAGAGCGAGCACTTGACGGTGGCTACGATGCTGCGCAGGTTATTCCTTTATTATCGACAACCTACAAACGAACAGGTGAAGTTCGAGACTTATTTAAACTGGCTCGTAAGGCCAAAGGGTTAAAGCAAGAAGATTTAGCCCAATTAAAGCTGTACCAATTACAGGCTTATATTGAGCAAGGTGAGCACAACAAAGCACAAACATTAATTGCTGAGATCAAAGAAATTACTAAAGCTGGCGTTTATGGTCAGCTTGCACTTGCCTACGAGTTCGTTATTGAGCAACAATTTGATAACGCACTTTTACTACTTGATGAAGCTCTGGGCTTTTACCCAAATCAAGCTGATGCACTTAAACTAAAAGCGCAACTGCTGTTTAACACGGAACAAACTGAACAAGCTCTGGCAACTTATCAAACTTATCTAACTGCTTACCCTAAAGATGTGGATGTACAGTTTTTATTAGCTCGTCTTTACTCTCAGTTAAACCAACAAGACAAAGCAGAACCAATTATTGATTCACTGCTTAAAGAGTACGCCAATCAGCCTATCTTATTGCAGTTAAAAGCATCGGCTAGAGCTAGCCAACAAGACCATAAAGTTGCTCTAGAGTACGCAGAACAAGCCTTAACTCTACAACCTGAAGACACTACTTCTCGTTTAATTGCTGGTGTCAGTGCCTATTTCTTAGAGGATTTTGAATTAAGTCACAGTCACTTAGCTATGATCGCTTCAATGTTGCCATCGTCGCATCCTGCACTGAGGATCTTGGCCGATTGTCAGTTACGCCTTGGCATGTCTTTAGAAGCAAATGAAACAGTAAAACGATTTAATAACCTATCCGAAGAAGATGCCGTATTAGCTGCTCAAGTAGGCCAAACTTTACTTCGCCAAGGTGAAATAAATAAAGCCAAAGCTATTCTCGATAAACAACCTACTGAGTTAACCAATGCCAGTTCACTATTGAATATTGGCGCGCTAAAGCTCTCTCTTAATGATGTTTCTGGCATCATCAACCTAGAACAAGCTCTGGATGCGTCGGCACAAAATGAAAAGTTATCAACTTATCAGGTTGAAGTAACGCTTGCACAGGCTTACCTTGCGACCAATGCTTATGATAAGGCAATGGAAATTGCTCAGCGCTGGCAAGGCTTGGAGGAGCAACAAGTTCAAGGTTTCTTATTAGCGGCAAATGTATTCCAACGTCAAGGCAAAGCGTCTGAAGCGACAACGGAATACCAAAAAGCGTTACAATTACACCCGGACAATCCAAATCTAAAGCTTGCTATTGTTAATGTAGAGCCTATGGATACAACGGAAAAACGCGAAAAAGCATTAGCTAAGGTGACAGATCTATTAGCTGAGCATCCGCAGTTTTTACAGGGTATGGTGCAGCACTTTATGTTATCTAAGTGGTTAGGTCAGGAAGAAAAAATGACCGAACATTTAACTAAGGTGATTGAACAACGAGAAGATACGCCACCTGCGTACAAGGTTGCTTTAGCTAAAATGCACTTACTCAATGGGAAAACAGAGCAAGCAATTGCAACTTTTGAGTCAATTCAAACGGAACAGCCACAAGTATTTTGGGGCGATCTGGCCGATGCTTATGTTAAAACAGAGCAATTTGCCGAAGCTAAACAGCTCTACACTCGTTGGTTTGAGAGTACACCTAATAATCCTACTGCTACCGCAGGTATGATGAAAGTACATAGTAGCCAAGGAAATTTAAACTCGGCGCTAGAGTTAGCCGATAACTATCTGAATAATTTAGGTGGCAACAGCTTAGAAGTGCGCTTATTGCAATCTCAGCTCTATATTCAAACAGGCCAGTTTGAAAAAGCAGAAAAGAGCTTTGACACTTTACCTGATAACGCTAAAACTTTGCCTTTCTATAAAGGGCTATTAGGTCAAGTTCAGATGTATAACAAGCAGCCTGAAGCGGCAATGGGTAACTTATCTGAAGCCTATAATACAGCTCCTACTCCTCGTATTACTCATTTCCTTACTAATGCGATCTCTAGTACCCAAGGTATAGAGGCAGCGATAGCTTTCCTAAAAGAGCATACGAGCAATCAACCTAAAGATGAATTGAACGCTCTGCGCTACGCTCAAATGTTGACAGGTAAAGATAATGCTGAGGCTCGTACTTATTACGTAAAAGTACTGGAATTAAACCCAAATCATTACGTAGCTAATAACAATTTAGCGAACTTGTACTTAAATGACGGCGAGTTAGAAAAGGCGCGCCAGCATGCCGTCAAAGCGTTGAATATTCAGCCTGAAAATGTTGATGTTTTAGATACAATGGCAAGCATTGAATCTCAGTTGGGCAACCAAGAGCAAGCACTTAAACACTTAAACCAAGCTTTTGACAAATTAAAGCAAAAGCCAAATGATGTAATATTTTACAACTATGTAAAAGTGCTGATTGAAAATGACCAACTGCAGCTACTAAAGCGTAGATTGGGTCAATATAAAACCCAAGACGCAGAGGTTAGCCAAAAGATTGAGCAACTGTTAGCGGAACATGGCATTGAGAACAGCTAATAGTTAGCCAATGACTAAATAGCAAAAAGGGACACAAAGTTGTGTCCCTTTTTTAATGCTTTACTGCCCCACTCTACAATAAATTAATTTCTTCCAGAGTGACGAACAATTATTTATCGAGCATTCGTGCTTTCAAAGATTTTATCTGCTGAAGCAGCAACGAAACCTGTGTATAGCTCGCCATTTGCCATTGGGTAACGCAAAGCAAACTCGTAGAAACAACTAGGGATATCTTTGTCACCGTCGGTAAAATTAACCGTTGCCGAATCCGCTAACGTAGAAGATTGCTCTAATAGAACTTCTGGCGAACCTTTAATTTCACCACCTGAGGTATTTAACGCAAAACCATTTTGCTTTAATGCGTCATTTACCGCTTCAATAGTTTCGAAGTTGTTAAGGGCATTAATGCTTACTGTGAAGTGGTTTGCTCTGAAGCCCCACGCTGCAGTCCAAGCTGCGTATTCACTTTCTTCTAGTAACATGTCGTACGTTGCTGAGTCGATGTCCCAGTGACGACCAGAATATAAGAAATTCTCAGCTGTGATGGCTTCTTCATCAATTTTTTCAACGATCGCTTTGATAGTCTCTTGTAACTGCTCAGAGAACTCTTCTACCAATAATTCTGAAATGAATACTTTTGGCTGCGTCGGATCTGAGTGTTCAAAGTGCTTAGCGTACAACTTCTTCGCTTCAAAGTTATAAGTGCCACACTCTTTGTAACCAACCGCTTCAAAATGAGCTGCAAGCTTGTCTAAGCCAACTTTAGGTAAGTTGAATGTTCTTAACGCAATGTGGTCATTGACGACGTCGTCTTGCTGTGTTGAACCAAGTAACTCATGAACTTTAACCGCCGAAGGGGTTACTGATAAATAGCTTTGCCATAACTGAGCAAATAGTTCATTTACGTCTTTATGCATGATCTTTCCTGTTTATTTAACGTTATTTTTCATTAACTGCAGCGTTATCCGTCTGCAGCCTGTCATTCATTATTGCGGTATGTTTATACCGCCAGCACTCTGAGTTTGTCGCCTTCGCCTACTCTTAATACGTCTGCTAACTTTGCTGAAATACTGATGCTTTGCTTATCTTGACTCAACTCTGCAGTTTGACTTAAACAAGCGCGAAACTCTTTGACCAGTTGATTGCTCAAAGCAAGCGTTGGCAACGTTCGGTCAAATTCAATTTCATCGGCAATACGGTTATCCACTGTAACGGTGACTAAGAAACTATTAGTGACTGAAGTGATATGCTTCAGCTTAGTTTCCACAGTTGGGCCAGCATCAAACAAATCAACATAACCTCTGTGCTCGAAACCTTCCGCTTTTAATAACTCTAATGCAGGCTTGGTATTTTTGTGCACATGGCCGATGACCGCTTTTGCTTCATCGCAAAGCGTATTTACATAGATAGGGTGAGTCGGCATCAAGTCAGCAATAAAGCCTTTATTGCCAGTACCAACTAAATGATCTGCGGTTGAAAATTCGATGCCAAAGAAGGTTTCTTGTAACCAGTGCCAAAAAGGTGGAATGCCATCTTCGTTTGCTACACCGCGCATCTCAGCAATAATGGTGTCAGAAAAACGTTCTTGGTGGTCAGCCATAAACATGAAGCGAACCTTTGATAAAAAACGGCCTAATTTGTTTTTACGGAAATCTTTATCTAAATAAAGCGTACAAATCTCTGTTGTTCCGGCGTAGTCGTTACATACCGTCAGAATTTCCATGTTCTTTTTCAGGCCTAATCCTGTAGAGCGATGAACTACTTGGCTTTTGCGGTAATGGTACAAAGGTTCAGATAAACCAACTGATGCTTCTATACCTGTTGTACCAACGATATCACCTGTCGATACATCTTCTAAAACGAATAGATAACTGTCTTCGCCACGTACTTGCCAGTTTTGCTCAGTGCTTGCGACAGAGTGATCAATTTTATCTTGTAATCGTTTGTCATCATCCGGCAGCGAAGTAAAGCCATGGCCAGACTCGATAGCGATCTTTTTAAGCCCGGCGAAGTCCGCCTGTTGAATAGGACGAATAATAAACATAACTGAGTTCTAACCTTTATATCTTGTTCGCAGAAACCGATGAGCCTTAGTGTTAAAGGCTTGTAAGATGGATAAAAACGGCTTCTGAAATTATTTTTCCGATATTGTGGAGATTTAACGTGTCAATTTATAGCTTCAAATGGTTAAATATAACGATAAGTTTTTAGCAATTTGACCAAACAGAGTTTCATTATGATAACCAAGCAAGAACAAAAGCTGCTTTTGATGCTGCGAGAGAACGCACGAATGAGTGTTTCAGACCTAGCTAGAGCGTTAAACCTGTCAAGAACCACAGTGCAAAACCGAATTGCCAAATTGGAACACCAAGGTGTGATCAAAAGCTACTCAGTCGAGTTAGGGGCCGACTACCTTGCAGAGTTAATAAGTGCGCATGTATTGATAAAGATAAATCAGCCACTTACCCATACTATAAATGCAGAGTTGAAAAAGTTACCGCAAGTTGTAGAACTCCATGCCATTAGTGGCGAATATGATCTCATTGCCGTGCTTAAATCTGAAACCTTGAGCATACTCAATCAAACTCTAGATTTTATTGCTGAATTAGATGGCGTTGAGCGAACCAATTCTTCGCTGATCTTAGAAACCAAATTAAAGCGCTAATGGCAAAAAACCGACTGACTAGCCTCGATTATGTCAATTAGAAAAATAAACTTTTGCCACAAATCACAGGATCTTTGATTTGTGTTGAATAATTACTCAAAAAATTCAATAAACCATTATTTTCTATGGGATCCCCCTATTTTTTTTAGTACATTGTCGCGCGAAAATTTAAGGCTCAGCCAATAAACAATGAAGGAAGGTATAAAAGTATGCAGCAATCAGCGGTAAATGCTTTTTATCAGAATTTCCTCGGGAATTCGCCAGACTGGTACAAGCTAACCATCATAGCTTTTTTATTCATCAACCCTGTTCTTTTTGCAATTGATCCCTACGTAGCGGGTTGGGCATTAGTTCTAGAATTTATTTTCACTTTAGCCATGGCATTAAAGTGTTACCCACTACAGCCAGGCGGTTTGTTAGTTATCGAAGCCATTGCCATTGGCATGACGTCACCAAGCCATGTTGAACATGAAATATCACAAAATTTAAGCGTAGTACTGCTGCTTGTGTTCATGGTTGCAGGTATCTACTTTATGAAAGACCTACTTATGTATTCTTTCACTAAGCTGTTAATTAGAGTTAGGTCTAAAACCGCATTATCTGTTGCATTTGCCCTTTCTTCTGCCATTTTATCTGCATTTTTAGATGCGTTAACGGTTGTTGCCGTTATTATTACAGTCACCACTGGATTCTATTCCATCTACCACAAGGTTGCTTCGGGTAAATCTCACCACCACAATGATCACGATCACACAACCGATGAGCACTTAGATAGGCCAACTCGTGACGACCTACAAGAATTCCGTGCTTTCATGCGTAATATCATGATGCACGCAGGTGTCGGTACAGCACTTGGCGGCGTTTGTACCATGGTCGGTGAACCGCAAAACTTAGTAATTGCAGAGCGTGCAGGATGGAGCTTCATTGAGTTTGCTTTACGTATGTCACCAGTGACCATCCCTGTACTTATTTTCGGCATCATTACGACTATTTTATTAGAGAAGTTCAAAGTATTTTCATACGGTGCACAATTGCCTGAAACAGTACGACGTATTTTAGTTGAATACGATAAAGACAGTGATGCAAAACTCACTTCTAGAGACAAAGCAAAGCTTTGGGCACAAGGGATGATTGGCATTTGGCTAGTCATTGGCTTGGCTCTGCACTTAGCAGCAGTTGGTCTAATCGGCTTGTCTGTGATCATCTTAGCAACTTCAGCAGCTGGTATTACCGATGAACATGCCTTGGGTAAAGCATTCGAAGAAGCACTGCCATTTACCGCTCTACTTTGTGTATTCTTTGCCGTGGTTGCAGTGATCATTGACCAGCAATTGTTTGCTCCGGTAATTCAATGGGTACTCACTTTCGAAGGCAAAATGCAGTTAGTCATGTTCTTTATTGCCAATGGTTTGTTGTCTATGGTCAGTGATAACGTGTTCGTTGGTACGGTTTACATCAATGAAGTTGCTGCAGCACTTCAACGTGGCGTTATTACCCGTGATGAGTTTGATTTATTAGCCGTTGCAATTAACACAGGTACCAACTTACCAAGTGTGGCAACACCAAACGGCCAAGCGGCTTTCTTATTCTTACTCACTTCTGCTTTAGCACCATTAATTAGATTGTCTTACGGTAAAATGGTATACATGGCGTTACCTTATACTATCGTGCTTTCAATCGTAGGTTTGATTGCAACTTATTATGGACTACAAGATTGGACCCAAACTTTGTATGACCATCATCTAATTGAGCATCATACAACCATTGGCGAATCTAGACCTTCAGGACACTAGTTTTATGACGCTATTAACGCAAATTAGCAACTGGCCAGCAACTCGCTGGCCTTGGTTATTGTTAGGGACAAGCGCCCTACTGTTAGAGCTTGTTGCTTTGTACTTTCAATATGGCATGGGGCTTGAGCCTTGTGTTATGTGCATTTATCAAAGGACTGCAATGCTAGGTGTAGCTGTTGCTGGTTATATTGGGTCAATAGCGCCTAAACAATTATTAGTACGTTTAGTCGCTTATACAACTTGGTTTGTATCTGCAATTTGGGGCTATTTGATTGCTTATGAGCATGTGCAAATGCAAAACCCTGACAATTTTTTGTTAGCAATGAGTTGCGACATTTACCCTAACTTCCCTTCTTGGTTTGCTATCCACGAGTGGCTTCCTGCAATTTTTGAAGCCAGAGGGACTTGCGATAGCATAGATTGGCAATTCTTAGGATTATCAATGCCGTCTTGGATGGTTGTCTGTTTCGCTGTCTTTAGTGTTTTAGCTTTTGCCATGCTGTTCATTCGCACTTGGCAACAACGTAGCATTTAACTCAATTATAAAATAACTAAAAGCAGGGGGGAGTCCCCTTGCTTTTTAATGGCAAGGCACAACCGTCAAGCGGAATTAAATTGCCATATTATCGGCAACCTTTGCCCCTCCCGATATTTGTACCTAATTTCCTCATCCCTTTACCCTTAAAGGCTTAGCGCCTGTGTCAATTACCTGACTTCGCAATTGGTATCAAATTTGCCTGACCTAAGCGATTGATAAAAAAAATAAAGGGTCAGGAAAACATGATAAACAAACTTCTAACTAAGTCGAAAAAATCACTTCTTTTAACTGCAACAGGTGTATTTGCATTAGCAGCTACAGCACATGCCTACCAAGCAGAAGAACAAGCATATATGATCCAAGGCGCTAGCCCGTCTACTATGATCAACCTTGTCGAAAGCGTAGGTGGTGAAGTGATTGAAGACATCACATTGACAGGCGCTATTTCAGCTTCTTTAACTCAACAGGAAGTGGCAGAGTTACAACAAAAACATTCTCTATTGCGCTTTGATGACAAATCAATGGATAACAAGTTAGCAGGTTTCGTTTGGCTTAAGCTTGGCAAAAAAGGCAAGAAGAATAGCGAAGAAATTAACCTAGATAACAAGGTAGCTGGTTTCGTATGGCTTAAACTTGGTAAAAAAGGTAAGAAGAACAGCGAAGAAATTAACCTAGACAATAAAGTAGCGGGTTTCGTATGGCTTAAGCTTGGTAAAAAAGGCAAGAAGATCGCATAACCTTCTACTCTTTCCAAGAAGTTGTTTAATTAGGCAGATGCTCTGGCATCTGCTTTTTTGTTTACAAGATTGCTTACAAACTAGTGTGACAGTCGATTTTAAAATATGTTATAAATAGCAGGCTTTCGAAAAGAAAAATAACAAAGTGAAGCTTGATGTATTGCCAAAGCGAAAAATTTCATTGCCGAATTACAGTTTGTGTTCTTACCCTTGCTTGGGTACTTCTCAGTGCATTACCTGTTGCTGCGCAAAACATTTTATTTGACCACTTAGACACAGAAAGCACCCTATCACACCCTACCGTAAACGCTCTGGTTCAGGACCAACAAGGCTTTGTCTGGTTGGGCACGCAAAACGGTTTAAGTCGTTTTGATGGTCGCAAAGTAAAGCATTATTACAATCAACCCGATGACACTTCTAGCATAGGACATAACTGGATTTTAAGTTTATTTTCAGACAGTGAAGGTAGACTTTGGATTGGCAGTGCAAATGGCGCTCATTTATACGTTCCCGAAAGCGACTCTTTTATTAACTTAGCTGCTGAGGAAATTTTAGGCACAAGCGTTAATGGTATCGCCGAAGACAATTCAGGCAACATTTGGTTTACCACAAACTACTCTGGCGTAATAGAATACAACATAAAATCTGGTGTCTTTATTAGTTATAAAGAATTCGATTTTGGCCAAGATGCCTTAGAAATTAACGACGTGCTTGTCGACAGCGAAAATAACATATGGGTTGCCACCGCCACCAATGGCATCTGGCTTAAAGCCCAAAACAATAAATCTTTTGTCAGTACCAACCTTAAGTTGCCAAGCAACAGCATTAAAACCCTTTACTTAGCTAAAGATGATTCGGTATGGGTTGGAACAGAAGACATCGGCGTATTTTCTATTAAAGACGGTGAAGTAGAGCAAAACTATGAAACTTTAGCATCACAATGCTCTAGTTCTGTTAATGACATTTTGCAAGACGGTTCAGGCGATATCTGGCTAGCGACGGATCAGGGACTATGTCAAATATCTTCTACAGGACAGATATTCGCTCATAAACAAAGCCAATCCAGTAAAACAGGTCTTGCCGACAACCGCGTACTTTCTTTGATGCAAGATAGCGGAGGAGTAATTTGGGTCGGCACCACTTCCGGTGTCAGTAAATGGAATGCATCTCTGATCTACTTTGATCACCTAACTGAGATGAACACCAAAACCCTTGTGTCAAATTCTATTATGGCGTTTGCTTCGGTCGACGATAATTTGTTTGTTGGCAGTTGGGGTCAAGGCTTGTCTCGAGTTCAATTGCCTGAAGCAAAACAACAACTGACTTTATTTGATAAACGATTAAAAAACTTAGGTACAAACAACGTTATGTCGCTGTTTGCAGATTCCAAGCAAAACCTGTGGATCGGTACTTATAGAAACGGTCTGTATTTATTACCCTACAATAGTGAACAAATTATTCACTTAGAGCAGGACAATGATAAAGTCGAATTGACCAGTAATTCGGTGAGTAAATTTATTGAGCTAAATGACGGCTCTATTCTTGTTAGCACTTATGGCGGAGGCCTTAACAATTTTGCTTTCACTGAACAAGGGTTAGTCAACAGCCAAAAGCATGAGACCTTCAGCCTAGTACCGGCTCAGTACGTGTTAGATTTATCAATCGACGGTAAACGCGATTTGTGGATAGCCTCTTCCGATGAAGGCTTAGTGAAATACAATATAGACACAGGTGAGACCTTTAATGTGTTCCGAGATTCCACTAGCTTTCAGCAGTTTAAAATTGAGGAAGTGTTCAACCTAGTGATTGATAACAACTTTATTTGGGCGGCGACAAGCGCGGGTTTACTACAACTATCTAAACCTAGAAACAATAAAGATGAGATCACTTATAAGCTGATAAACAACCAGCAAGGTTTAGCGAGTAACTTTGTTTATGGCGTATTAAAAGATAAATACGGTCACATTTGGCTAAGTCACGCCAAAGGCATATCTAGATATACACCACAAACTCAAGTACTGCAGAACTTTAATACCACACATGGCTTACAAGGGGTCGATTTTAACAGCAGCGCGCTTTATCAAACGACCAAAGGCCGTTTATTATTTGGTGGCAGTAATGGTTTTAACTCCTTTTTGCCAGATCAGATCCCAATTAATACTTATCAGCCTCAGCTGCGCTTAACGGGTTTTAAGCAAGAAAATAAAAACATACGTTTGCAATCGAAAATGGCGACAGACGGTTTTATTGAATTAAAACACAATGAAACCGTAATTGATTTTGAATTTGCTGCGCTTGATTTTACTCGTTCTGAAAACAACAAATATCGTTATAAAATGCTTGGTATGAGCGATGTCTGGCACGATTTAGGAAAAAATAATCTAGTCTCTTTTTCACACTTACCACCAGGTAGCTACGAGCTTAATGTGCAAGGCAGTAACAACGATGGGGTTTGGAGTAAATCGGTTCAGATCCCAATTCGAGTATTGCCGCCAATTTGGCAAACGTCTTACGCGTACATCCTATATTTATTGGCCTTTTTTGCTATCTTCACTTTCACCTATAAACAGCAAAAACAGCAGTCTTTAAAGCGCAAAGCCCATGCTAGACACCTTCATCATCTAGCTTACTATGACCAATTAACAGGCTTGGCCAATCGCCAAAACTTCTACGAAAGTTTAACCAATTATTTGAAGCTAGCGAAAAAACAAAACTCAGGTGCATGGATACTGCTCTTTAACCTAGACAGGTTTAAACGAATAAATGACACTTTAGGTCATGAATTTGGTGACAAAGTACTAGTGGAAGTAGCCAACCGAGTATCAAACTGGTTGTCAATCCACCCACTAGCTTGTGATTTACAACACGAACACAAGTTTAATTCTAGCTTTGCTCGCTTAGGTGGTGATGAATTCACCTTATTAGTCAACAAGATCAATAACAAATCTGGCATCACTAGAATTATTGAACAACTGGTCGAATTAATATCTAGGCCTATTGAAATTGACCAATACCAAGTGACGATCACCCCTAGTATTGGTGTTGCCAACTACCCAGAAAATGGCGACAACGTCAGTGATCTGCTGAAAAATGCCGATATTGCTCTGCATCAGGCAAAAGCGCAAGGTAGAAGAACACATAAATTTTATTCTGAAGTGTTGGACAACAAGGCACTTGAGCGTTTACAAATTGAAGAGTTAATGCGCGATGCCATTGCCAAAGAAGAGTTTGAGCTTTATTACCAGCCGCAAGTTAACGTGAAACAGAATAAGGTAACAAAAGCTGAAGCACTTATTCGTTGGCATAGCCCAGTATTAGGCTTTGTTTCCCCTGCCGATTTTATTCCTGTCGCAGAAGAGTCAGGCCTGATCATTGAGCTGGGCGATTGGATCTTGAACAAAGCATGTCAACAAGCAAAACATTGGCAACAAGTTGGCCTTGAAGGTTGTAGAGTTTCAGTCAACGTGTCTAGTGTGCAGTTCAAACAGTCCGATTTGCTAAGCAAAATACAAAGCGCACTAAACGAGTCTAACCTGGCCCCTAGCTTACTGGAAGTTGAATTGACAGAAAGTGCCATTATGTCTGACCTTGAAGACAACATTGCTCGTTTGAACGCCCTTAAAAATATGGGGGTTAGCATCGCTTGTGATGACTTTGGTACTGGTTACTCGTCACTAAGTTATTTAAAACAGTTCCCACTCGACACTTTGAAAATAGACCGTTCATTTATTGATGATATTGCTACCGATGAAAATGACGCTGCTATTGTAAAAGCGATCATGTTATTAGCTGAAACAATGCAGCTTAATGTTGTTGCCGAAGGTGTTGAAACGATAGAACAGTTACAAATGTTAAATCGTTATCACTGCGAGCTAATTCAAGGTTATTACTTCAGCAAACCATTAACCAATGATGACTTTATCAAGTTTGTCCAAGACTGCTTTTATCAAGATAAGTTTATGTGGGAACTGGAGTTAATTGGCAAGAACTAACTTGACTGCATTGTTCTTGCCGAGCAAATTTTAGATTGATTCTATCTCGATTAAGTATTGCTCTGCCTGCGCAAGCACACTATTTCGTTGCTCATCCGACTTTTTAAACCAGTTTTTATACACCATGGCATTTCTTGGGTTATTGCTCAATCGCTCTTTATGTCGCTCCATAAAACGCCAATATAAGGAATTCAACGGACACGCTTGCACTCCTGTCGTTTGTTTCACATCGTAATAACAGTCTTTGCAATAATCACTCATTTTATTAATGTAGTTACCACTTGCAGCATAAGGCTTGGAACCAAGGATGCCACCATCAGCAAATTGGCTCATCCCTCTGGTATTTGGCATTTCTACCCACTCTATAGCATCAACATAAATGCCCAAATACCAAGCATCCACTTGATCAGGGTTAACCCCAGTTAATAAACAGAAATTGCCCGTAACCATCAAGCGCTGAATATGATGAGCGTAGGAAAACGCCAACGACTGGCCAATAGCATGGCTTAAACAAGCCATTGTACAATCTCCAGTCCAAAACCAACTTGGCAGTTCTCTGGTTGCTGAAAGATGATTAAGCTCATAGTAATCAGGCATGTTTGCCCAATAAATACCTCTTACAAACTCTCGCCACCCCAGTATCTGCCTAACAAAACCTTCAATTTGAGCCATATCTATTAAATCTGGTTTAGCAAAGTAGTGCTCTATTGCTTTGTCTACCACTTGCTTTGGGCTTAATATTTTACTGTTTAAAGCAAATGACAACCTAGAGTGGTAAAGGCTCCAACCTTTATCTTCAATGCTGTCTTTGAGTTTGCCTGTCATGGCATCTTGAAAACGGCCAAAATTAGGTAAGCAAAACTGACAAAAGTGGTCTAACAAACTCAGCGACTGCTGACGGTTAACAGGCCATAGTAAGTTTTCGTCCGCCTGCCCTATCGTTTTAATATTATGCCGTTTCAGCCTTGCCAATATCTCTCTCACGTCATTATCAAAGAGCAGAGGTTCGGGGACTTTTGCTAAATCATTGGCTTTTAATTTATTGCGATTATCCTTATCAAAATTCCACTGCCCACCTAGCGGCTGCTCACCGTCCATTAACAAATTAAAGCTAACTCTCATCTTGCGGTAAAAATGTTCAAGCCGATGTGATGTGTTGGCTTTAAAATAACTCGGCAACTGTTCGTCAGTTAAATAGAAGTGTTCAGTTTCAAATATTTGAACCGGAATATTTTGCGTTTCGGTAAAATCGCTAAGCTGCTGTCTTAAACGATATTCATCAGGTAATTGGTAGCCAAAGTTGCTTATTTGGTGGTGTTCAAACAAATAAGTTAATAGCTCAGGCAAAGATTGATACTGCTCAGTGTCATCCAAGGTCAAGTGTAAAACTTGGTGACCGGCACGACTTAGTGCTTGAGCAAACTGTGCCATTGCAGCAAAAAAGCTACACACTTTTTGCACATGATGCACCACGTAATTCGTTTCTTGATGCAATTCAGCAATAACATACAACACGCCTTGATCTTTTTCTTTATACCAAGCATGGCTGGCATTAAGTTGGTCACCTAAGATCAGCCGCAAAGTGTGATACTGGTTTTGGTTTTCCTGCACTAGTGATATCGCTCCTGAGTTGAGTTTTTACTTCGTCTGCAACGCTCAGAGCAATACTTGACGTCTTGCCATACCCGTTGCCACTTTTTCCGCCAGTTAAATGGACGCTGACAAACAACACATATTTTGCTGGGCAACTGTGATTTCTTCATCTTTGTTAACCACCAGCGGCTCTGACATGACGTTGTAAAATGCGTTGTTTTTCCATTACTACTTGAGGCTTATTCTTCCACGACCAAAGTAGCTCTTGTGCTTGTTTGTATGACTGGTCAATATCGACCAAGGGCTCGGGATAATCTTCACCAAGGGTAATACCGAACATAGCTTGCTCCATATCTGTCAGTAGCCAAGGAGTATGTACTAAAGTTTCAGGAATGGCCTGTAACTCAGGCACCCAGTATTTTACAAACGTACCATCAGGATCCTTGTCTAAACCTTGCTTCACTGGATTATAAATGCGGATGGTGTTTATCCCTGTTACCCCAGCTTGCATTTGAAATTGGCTGTAATGGATACCAGGCTCAAAATCTAAAAAGACTTGTGCTAAATGTTTTACCCCTAACCGCCAATCCAGTTGCAAGTGATGGCAAAGAAAGCTCACTAACATGGCTCGCATGCGAAAATTTATATAGCCGGTCTGCAATAAACAGCGCATACAAGCATCTACCATAGGGATGCCAGTCTTCCCTTGCTGCCAAGCTTGCAACCATGTTTGTCCTTGTGCATCCGTTTTCCTTGGCAAGGTTTCGTAGCCGCGATTAACCGCTCTAAACTCCATCTCACATTCACTTTCAAACTTTTGTATAAAGTGGCAGTGCCAGTGCAGACGAGAACTAAGGGCGATCATGCTTTGACGCCAACCTGGTTTATTCCAATGGGCTAAAACTTGTTGATAAACTTGGCGTAGACTTAGATTGCCCCAAGCCAAATAGGGTGACAATCTAGAGCAGTGGATCTGACTGCTTGATGGCGAAGACAAGTTATAGGCGTATTTTTGCCCTCGTTTGGTAAAAAATGACTGCAACGTATGCCAAGCAGCGCTTTCTCCACCATATTGAAACTGTTGAGGCAAAATGTATGAATCCATGATCTGCTCCGATTGTTCAACACTATAGGTCAGCTGAAACCAATTTATCTGCGCTAAATTTATCGATTGGATATCGGTACGCATGTACCTATCCCAATTCTTGTCCCAACCTTGTCGGTTAGTTTTCCCTCTGATCACAGCTCCTGTAGCTGACTCATGCCAGCTAACATCATTTTTTGTACACCAAGCTGCCACTTCAAGGTCGCGGTCAAAGGTGTTTTTGAGTCCCACTTCTTGATGTGAAAATAAGTATTTAATTTGCTGCGTTTGATGAACTTGCTCAAGTAGCTCTAGCATATTTTGTTCAACACACAATAAAGCACCATTTGGCAGCTTAGCTTTCATGTCTTTAAGCGACTGAGCTACAAAACTCCAATGTCTGGATGAATAATGAGGATCGTTAAGTAAAATTGGCTCAAAGCTATATAACAGCAGAACAGGTAAACCTGAATTTGCGGCCTGCAGCAAAGGTTCATGATCCGCTAATCTTAAATCTCGCTTTAACCAAACAACCGTAATTGCCATAGCTAAGCTCCCTGCATCACAGGCCAGTCAACCATATCGGTAGAGTCAATAACACTGCTGTCATGCTCACCGTGCCAGCGTTCAATGAATTCACCGTTTGGGTCGTACATTTGCGTTTGTTTTTCTAAATTAAATTGACGACCGCCGCGAGGGTCTACGCCTACACCAGCTATGTATTGCCAATTGCCCCAGTTAGATGCAACATCATGATCAATTAAATGCTGTTCAAAATAAGCAGCGCCATAACGCCAATCAAGACCAAGCTCATGAACGAAACAACTGGCTACGAGCTGCCTACCTCTGTTTGACATATAACCAGTTTGCCTTAACTGCTTCATACAGGCATTAACAATGGGATATGGTGTTATACCCGCAACCCACTTGGCAAATCGTTCAGGGTAAAAACAAGTCAAAGGGGTAAGTTTGTTTTTACCACCAAACTGGAATAACTCTTTGCCTAAACGCAGAGCAAGCCACTGAAAATATTCCCGCCATAACAACTCAAATTTAATCCAGTAGGTTGACTCATTGTTTACGCGTGAATGTTGGTACTGTTCAACTGAATGCCAAATTTGTTTTGCCGATAAGCACCCTATTGCCAGATAACCACTAAATTTGGTTGAACTTGACCATTCATCGAGTGCATTTCTAGTTTGTTTGTATGTACTCGGGGCTAAGCTAGAAAAGTAATTATTCAAGTGTTGTTGAGCTGCAGATTCGCCACCTTGTATATAAGGTTTGAAGTCGTTTTGTAATAACTCTTTATCAGTGGTAATTCTTGCACCAAGATCACTGTTGAACATTAAATTACTATCTTCAAGCAAATTATCAGGTAGAGATCGTGGATTTGTTATTAAATCACTCGGCGTAAATTCTGAGCCCTCGATAAACTTTCTAAATACAGTAAAGCTTTTAAATTTTTTATCTTCAGCTAATCGCTCGGTTAAATCGAATAATGTGAATTGCCGAGCTTGGACAAATGCAACGTCTGGCAGGTCGTTTTTCAATTTTGCTAGCCTTTTACGTTCATTAAAGCCAAATGGCTCGGTAACAAACACAGCCTCTGCATTTAAGTGGTTAATTAACTGAGGCAAGACAAGTTCTGCTCTGCCCCGAAAAACTAACAGTTGGTGACCTAACCTTGAAAGCTGTTGCGATATGTCGTGTAAACACTCTAAGGTGAATAATTGTTTTGCCCGACCCGGCTGCTTATCTTGATAGAGATTGCCAGTAAATTCGTTTTGCTCACAGACATAGACAAAGCAGGCTCGTTTCGCCTGTTTTGTTAACTGCTCTAGCGCTAGATTATCCGCCAGTCTTAAATCTTTGGTAAACCAATAAATTGCTCGATTAAATTGCACGTTTTTAACAACTTAGTTTGCTACGACTAATACTAAGTTACGCACTACTGGGGTAAATGGTTCAACAAAAAGCGGTCGAGAGTACAAACGATCGGCAAAGCCGCTAGATCAGTCTTTGGCTGCTAGCTCACTTGGTGCCAGAAAAAGAATTACAGAGACACCCATACTAAACCCGATCGGCAAAGCCGTCAGATCAGCCCTTGGCTGCTAGATCACTTCGTGCTAGGAAAAAATAACAGAAAATAACAGAGACACCCATCTTAAAACCGATCGGCATAGCCGCTAGATCAGCCTTTGGCTGCTAGCTCACTTCGTGCTAGGAAAAAATAACAGAGACACCCACCTTTAAAAGCGATCGGCATAGCCGTTAGATCAGCCTTTGGCTGCTAGATCACTTCGTGCTAGGAAAAAATAACAGAGACACCCATCTTAAAATCGCTCGGCATAGCCGTTAGATCTGCCTTTGGCTGTCAGATCGCTTCGTGCCAGAAAAGGAAATAACAGAGGCCCCACCCTAAAGCCAGTTCAACCAACTTTAGCTTGGGTTGGTATATTCGATCGATTGGACTTAATCAAATGTGCTAATAGTCGACTGTATTAACGGTCTGTTATGCATTCACACTCAGATCTGAAGTTATAATTCTATACCCAACATCTAGAAACTTTTTATTTAATAACTCGGCATTTTCTTTATGCCACTTTCCTGTCTCTAAGTCAGTTTTTAGCTTTTTTATACCTCGATCAAGGTTTTCAATTTTTGAAAATGTTGATATTGCTGCTCTTACACTTTCTTGCAGGTAAGCTTCAGGGCATTGCCAGAAGCAGGCTAGGAATCCATCTTTACAATCATTTGGGATCAACAAAGGCTTTATCTCTATATTTTTAAACGCTTTGGCTAATTCCAGCTCACTAGGGAAGATCTCGCGATCAATATCATAAATCTCGGGAAAATAATCCTTTGTTAACCAAAATGGTGCAGTATCAGGTAGCCATGTTATAGCAATGAACTTATCTGTTGTGACTCGTTTAATCTCAGCAAAAGCTTGCTCTCTATTATCCCAATGATGCATTGAAAGTATGGTCATTGCGTGAGAGAAAGAGTTGTTAGGGAATGGTAGATTGTCCGCTTTAGCTTGTTTTACTGGGTAAGCAGTATCGGCCCGTTGTTTTATCATTTCTATAGAAGGTTCAACTGCTATTAAATCAACATCTTCTGGTTCATATGAACCAGTTCCAGCGCCAATATTTATAATCCTTTTCGCACCGACTAACTCACTTCTGATTTGAGTTTCGATATGTGGATCAGTGCATCTCGATACAGTATAGCCTGTACCTATTTGATCATATATGGCATCCATGTTTCAACCTTTTGTAGAAATATTTAACGGTAGTTAATTTGTTGGCTAGAATAGCAACGAAGTAAGGCACAATATTTTATATCCGCTAATGTCTTGATTATGTCTTGATTATGTCTTGGCTACGCCAAACTCAAATACGGTATTAAAACAAGCAATAAAGGTTGGCTCAGTATAACCACTTTGAGACCAACACTTGTTGCGAAACTCGTCATAAACGTTACGAAATTCTGTCGCAACTATTTCATTATCGTTAATTACTATGTTTGAGAAGTCATTCGATTTTAGAACAAGATACATAAACTCTTCATTACCTTCGATAGCGAAAAAGACAGAATCCCAAAAGTAGCCTTTCTGCTCCATTTCATTTTTAGGTAACGAGATATTTGACTGCATGTATTCTATTAATTCTCGAACATAAGCTTCAGAGCCTTTATTCAATTTAATTTTTAATAACTTGGATTCCATTAAACTCTCGATTAAAAACACGCCATGTTTATTACCTGCTACTCGGTAGCTTTTTCGTAAAAGCGCTGCCTTTTTAGGATGTGGAATTTTTAGCATACCAAGTAATGATTTACCACTATTAACAAAATTACAGAGACACCCACCTTTAAAAGCGATCGACAAAGCCGCTAGATCAGCCTTTGGCTGCTAGATCACTTCGTGCTAGGAAAAAATAACAGAGACACCCATCTTAAAATCGATCGGCATAGCCGTTAAATCTGCCTTTGGCAGTCAGATCGCTTCGTGCTAGGAAAAAATAACAGAGACACCCATGTGAAAATCGATTGGCAAAGCCGTTAGATCAGCCTTTTGCTGCTAGATCACTTGGTGCCAGAAAAATAACAGAGACACCCATGTGAAAATCGATTGGTATAGCCGCTAGATCAACTTTTGGCTGCTAGATCAGTTCTTGCCAGAAAAGGAAGTTCAGAAAATAAAAAGGCCAGCAATTAATTACTGGCCTCTGTTAATAATGAACTTGGGTTTATTGTTTACGCCAAGTTGTGCCTTGCGCACCATCTTCTAAAACAATGCCCATCGCAGTTAACGCGTCTCTAGCTTCATCCGCTGCGCCCCAGTCTTTATCTGCACGCGCTTGGTTTCGCTTAGCGATAAGTGCTTCAATTTGAGCGACTTCATCGTCTGCTTGGTCACCTTTTAAGAATTGCTCTGGGTTAGTTTGTAAAATACCTAGTACTTCACCTAACTTAACCAATACGCCTGCAATGTCCGATGCTTTTGTTTGATCTTCTTGTTTGTTTAACTCTTTTGCTAATTCAAACAGCACTGATAACGCTTCAGGAGTATTAAAGTCGTCGTCCATTGCTAGTTTAAACTTAGCTACTTCGCTGAACTCTTCTAAGTTAACCTCTAAGTTAGCTTCGATACCACGCAGTGATGTGTATAAGCGCTCTAATGAAGCTTTCGCTTGTTTAAGGTTATCTTCAGTGTAGTTTAGCTGGCTGCGGTAATGGCCTGATAATAAGAAGTAACGAACAGACTCAGCATCGTATTGTTTTAATACGTCTCTGACCGTGAAAAAGTTACCTAACGACTTAGACATCTTTTCATTGTCTACTTGCACCATACCTGAGTGAACCCAGTAATTTACGTATGGAGTGTCAAACGCACAGCATGATTGCGCAATTTCATTTTCATGGTGTGGGAAAGTTAAATCTGAACCACCGCCGTGAATGTCAAAGTGTGTACCTAGGTGCTTTGAGTTCATTGCTGAACATTCAATGTGCCAACCTGGACGACCTTCGCCCCAAGGCGATTGCCAGCTTGGCTCACCTGGCTTAGCTAACTTCCAAAGTACGAAGTCTAATGGGTCTCGTTTTGCATCATCAACATCAACACGAGCACCTGCTACTAATTGGGTTAAGTCTTGACGGCCAAGCTTGCCATAGTTTTCGTAAGTCGATACTTCAAACATGACATCGCCATTTCTTGCAACGTAAGCGTGACCTTTGGCAATAAGTCTCTCAATTACGTCGATGATTTCAGGCATATGCGTTGTAACACGTGGTTCGATGTCCGCAGGTAACATATTCAATGAGTCGAAGTCTTCGTGCATCATGGCAATGGTTCTTGCGGTTAATTCATCACAAGTTTCGTTGTTTTCTATCGCTCGTTTGATTATCTTATCATCTACGTCAGTGATGTTTCTTACGTAAGTTACGTCGTAACCAGAAAAACGGAAATATCTTTGCATTACGTCAAATGCAACGTAAGTACGGCCGTGGCCCATGTGTAAAAGGTCATAAACGGTAATACCACACACATACATGCCCACTTTGCCAGCCTGCAGCGGCTTAAACTCTTCTTTTTGTCGGGTCAATGTATTGTAAATTCGTAACATCAGGTTTCCTGTTTAATTATTACTTATTGTTTCTGCTATTCGATCGGGATTTGATGATCTTGAGCGGCGCATTTTATACAAAAGCGCCTGACAATTCATCGGTTAAATCAAATAAAGTAGTTGATCTAAACCACCAGTACGAACGCTCACGTCTGCTTTTTCTCTCACAAGTGGTTTAGCGTGAAATGCGACACCAAGTTCAGCTGCGGCCATCATAACCAAATCATTGGCGCCATCGCCCATAGCAATAGTTTGTGACATTGGAATATTCCATTGCTTGGCTAACTCTTCTACCGTATCCGCTTTGGCTTGCGCATCAACAATAGCACCGTGAACTTCACCAGTTAATCTTCCGTCAGCCATGCCTAACTGATTCGCTACCGTTTTATCTAAATCTAATAGCTGCTTTAATTTCTCGGTCATGTAGGTAAAGCCGCCAGAGGCAATCACAACTTTCCAATTGTGTTGTTGCAATACTTTCACTAAATTTTCTAAGCCTGGCATTAACTGTAGGTTATTAGCCACTTCATCGATAACTGAAATAGGTGCATCTTTTAGCGTTGCGACTCTGGCACGTAAGCTTTCAGCAAAATCTAATTCGCCTCGCATTGCTTGTGCCGTCACCTCAGCAACTTGCTCCCCTACCCCTGCTAATTTAGCAATTTCATCAATGCACTCTATTTGAATTGCCGTAGAGTCCATATCCATGACGATCAGCCCCTGCTTTGCAAGGGATATGTTTGAAGTTAGATAACACAACTCTAATTCTTGCTGTTCAGCCCACTTAACTAATTCAAGTTTTAAATTATCATCTATTGCATCAGTTAAATTAAACTGAATAGCTTCACTAAGCTCAGCGCTAGGCTTTTTCACTTCTACACTTTGTAATATGCCTGTAGGAAGTTTTGCTAAAAATGCCGTTAAATTTTGCCACTGTAACTGACCAAACATAACAAACTTGGCACTGTAGTCTGTTTTTTCAATTGACTTAAACTCTGCACTAACATCGTTTAACTCTAGCGATAGTGGCTGATCTGACGGTAGTTCTGGCAAAGATTGCGGTAAAGAAATTTGCTCAGGAGAAAATACAAAGCGCGGGCTACTTTCAGTCATAATTTATTAAGCTTAAAATTTTTACAAAATGAAGGGGTAGAATAGCCTATTCTCGATTGCAATTTCATTAATTAATCCGCACTATTTATAACAATTTTCACCGACTTATCACTTTCATGACAAAAAAAGTAACTTATGTAAAAACCTCTTCTTTGGCGAGAAAGTTAGGCCAGCTTGCTGCAGCATTAATGTTATCCATTGCTGTGGTGTCTATGTGGTTAAATGTGTCGTATCAAGGTAAAGATTTACTGAATGAAAATGCCGAGGTGCTGGCCAAGAGTATTTTGTTACAAACCAGCCATAGCGCGCAAAAGTATATCGAAAGTGAAGATATGGAAGCACTACATCAATTGACCGACTCAGCCCTCAAATCTGATCACATCTTAGAAATGGTGATATATGATGAACAGGGCTTAGTATTAAGTAAAAGTGGCAATGCCATCACTACTAGAGCTCGGTTTATCACAGATTTAAGCAGTGAGATTAAACCGCTAAATCCCGCCCCTTTTGTTAAAGAAATACGCAATGAAGACAATGAGTTACTCGGTTTTATAAGAATTACTGTGTTGAAGAAGAACCTACAGGATGCAGGCCATTTATTTGTCACTGAGATCTCAGGGCAGATCATTGTATTAGCCTTACTATCGGCCATCATAGGCTACCTGTTAACGGTGGGACTAAGACCGTTTTCAAGCAATGCCTATTACGTTAAAGATTAAATAATCTCTGGGTATTCAAATAAGTTTGTTCAGCTACTTGTGCTTTGTCCAAACCTTTTAAGTCAGACAATACTTCAAGCACCTTGGACAAATACATTGGCTCATTACGCTTACCTTGTTGTCCCGAAACTGGCATATCCGGTGAATCGGTCTCAAGCAGCAAATGTTCTAACGGCACTTGTTTGATCACGTCTCTGGTTTTTTTTGCTCTGTCATAAGTGATAGTACCTCCCACCCCTAACTTAAAGCCAAGAGCAAGATACTTTTCGGCATCTTGTAAGCTGCCAGAGAATGCATGAACAACCCCACCAAAGCGAGGACGAATGGCTTTAAATGATTGTAAAATTAAATGATGTGACTTCCTGTGATGCAAGATCATGGGTTTAGCAAATTGGTTTGCCAATACGATATGCTGTTCAAAGATTTGCTGCTGCAGGTCAATATTCTCAATACTTGCATCAATACCGCATTCACCTACCGCCACTGCCTTATTTTGCGCCAGCAGTTCTGATAGCTTTTCAATATCTCCAGCAGCGTAGTTTGGTAAAAAATATGGATGTATGCCCAAAGCAAAATGGCAATTTTGATTCGCCTGACAAAATTCAATGAGTGACTGCCATTTTGATGCTTGAACGCCAGGAATAACAAATCCCGTTACTCCTGCATTTGTTGCATTTGCTATCACCTGTTGATGATCTTGTGCAAATTGCTCAAAGTCGAGATGGCAGTGACTATCAATGAGTTTCATCAAGCTCTCGGCGTTTTCCAAGATCACGGCGCTAAACGCTCAATATTCCAGTCATCGCCTTGCTTAGTATAAAAAATTCTGTCGTGTAACCTATGCTCACCGCCCTGCCAGAACTCTACTTTTTGAGGTTTCACTTTATAGCCGCCCCAAAAATCAGGTGAAGGAATATCACCTTTATTAAACTTCTCTTTCATACGTTCAAATGTCTGCATCAGCATTTTACGCGAAGAAATTGGGTGTGACTGTTTTGAGGCCCAAGCAGCTAACTGGCTTTCTTTTGGCCGAGACAAAAAGTACGCCATATTTTCTTTGGTTGATAATGGCTCTGCTTCACCATAAACAATGACTTGTCGTTCAAGTGCATGCCACGGAAAATGTAAGCTTATCTTGTTATTCTGTGCCAGCTCTTGTGCTTTGCGGCTACCTAGGTTGGTGAAAAAGACAAAACCTTCTTCATCGCTACCTTTTAATAACACGATACGTTGTGAAGGTTGACCTGAAGCATCTACGGTCGCCACAACCATAGCCGTTGGGTCGTGCAACTCCGCTTTAATCGCTTGTTCTAACCAAATTTCAAACTGTGCCATTGGCTCGGCTTTTACGTCTTGCTCGGATAACGAACCTTGACAATATTCTCTGCGAAGATCGGCGATTTGCATTTACTACTCCATTACTCTTTATAGCTTTACAATAAAAAACTGATTAGATTATTGTTAGTTATACCGATTGTACTAATGAATTGATCAATCAGCGAGTCTTAAGGAAATAAAATGATTTACCAACTCAACGAGCTAACCCCAGAATTTGATGAAAGCAGCTGTTTTATCGCACCATCGGCCGACTTAATTGGCCAAGTAAAGCTGGGAAAACAGGTCAGTGTTTGGTTTCAAGTGGTAATAAGAGCCGACAATGATTTAGTGAGTATCGGCGATAACAGCAATATTCAAGACGCCACTACAATTCACGTTGATAAAGGTCACCCTGTCACTATTGGTCAAGGTGTAACGGTTGGACATAAGGCGATGCTTCACGGCTGCTCGGTCGCTGATAATAGTTTAATTGGTATGGGCGCGACTATTTTGAACGGTGCGAAGATTGGTAAAAACTCTATCGTTGGTGCGGGCGCTTTAGTCACAGAAAATAAGTCATTCCCGGATAATTCTTTGATCATGGGAGTACCAGCAAAAGCGGTAAAAACATTGACGGATGAGCAAGTTGAATTATTGAAACAATCGGCAAGCCATTACTGCGACAAAATTGAAGAATATAAAGGTTTAAAAGTAATTGGATGAAGCTATTTAATAAAGTAAGGCGACCTAGTGCTCATCCTAGATCGCTCACTAATGTTTAAACAAGAATAGTTTAAGCAAATACCGTTACAACTTGCCGTGATAAAGCTAACAAGTTGCCCGCTTCATCCCAGAACTTAGCTTCTTCGTGACCATAGCCGTCTTTGATATGTCTAGCTTCAGTTTCACTGGCAAACCACTGATCAGGCATTAACATTAAATCTGGCTGAATGAACTCTAAGTCCCAACTCATCGTGCTCGCTGGCGCAGGTAATCGCATCATTTGGAACATGGTTGGCGGCCAAGCATCCATAAGTGCAATCAGGTAGGCTATTGTCATTTTTTCAGGACGCTTTTTGAATCGGCTCCAGCCGTGCAATACCGCTTCATCACTCTTACCAAAACCAAAGCTGCCTTTGTCTAACGCCATGTCAAAGTGCTGGATAAATTCAGGAACAATTTTAGGGATCTGCGGGATGAACTTGCCCTTTTTAGGGATAGTCATATGGTGTGAATCTGGCGCTCGGCTGTCGAGCTTAGACGCTCTTTTAACGCCAAAACAAATTTGCGACATGGTACAAACTCGGCCACTTTGCTCTGCTGTGGCGACAATCTGAGTCACGTTTTTACCTGTACGTAGTATTTTCGCCGTTACTTTTATTTCTTCACCAAAGTTAATTGGTCCAATAAAATTGCAATGAAACGAACGGACACCTCTGTCGTCTTCAATTAAATTTTCCGCTGCTTGGTATGTCAAAGCTGCAGAAACGCCACCATACAAGGTACGGCCTTGAGTCCAACTTTTATCTACGGTAACTAAGTACTCGTCTTTGTTTTCACTAAATTCGCTAAATAAGCTTTCTACACTCATCGTTTGTCCCTCTCGACTGGTCGGATGAGAAAGTCTAGCGAAAAAGTGCTTCAAGGTAAATCAATAAGCTAATCAAACAACTTAGATTTCATTATGTTTCTTAATCTTGCCTTAACCGATGGCGCTTCATCCTCAAGTGCTAAGGCAAAATATTGTTTGGTTTCTTTAAGGTATTTGGCATGCTGGCAGCTCAGTTCATACATGCCGTTGTAACTCCAAGCTCTGACAAATTTATTTTCGGCTGATAGGCCTTGTCTTAGGATGGGATAAATAAACTCTGCTTGTTTTTTGCTTAACACCATATGCGGTAAGCTTTGTAATATGTGCAGTTTCGTTTGCCAAGAATGTGCATTTAATAAACACAATAAAACTTGGTCAACTTGGCTTGCGTTTAGACTTACTTCTTTATCTAAACAGGCTTTGAGTAACCATGATGCACCGAGCTGAGTTTCTTCCTTCTGCAAAAATGAAATAAGCTGTTGAACAAAGCCTTGCTGAGTATGGTATTGGTCAAAAAGCAATTGCATTTGCTCAATTGCTTTACCGTCCCATTGTGCCAAGGCTTGCTCAACATTAGCCAAATTTAGTTGCCACCCAATAAGTCTTTCAATTTATCTTTGAGCTTGTCTTTGGCTTTGTTTTTCAGCTTATCTTCATACTTTTTGGTTTGTTGTTCGATCACATCTTCAACCGAGCCTGAGCCAAAGGCACTAAAGTCTTTATCAAAGCCTTCTATGATCTGGCTGTATTGTGCGTATTCAGTATCGTTTAAGTTGAACTGCTGCTGCAGCGTATTTTTAAGTTTCGCTTGGGTTTTGCCTTTGACCTGTGTCCATTCACTGCTAAGTGCCGACTTAAGCCCGCTACCAAGTTGCTTATCAAGGTCAGATTTAATTTGAACGCTAGGATCAGCAAGCTCTCCCGATACATTAACATTTAAGTTAAAGCTGTTTACGTCTTGTAACGTATCTAAAGTTAGTTTTGCTAGTTTGGTCGTTGCATCACCAACAAAGTCTGTTTTACTAAAGCCAAATTGACTGTTTGATTTTAAGCCATCGGTATAAGCGTAAGACCCTTTGCCATTTAATAACGCAGAAGCTAACGATAAGGTTAGATCTTCAGATTTTGCTAATGATTTAGTACCTAAACTCAACCCTGTTGCATTCCAATTCCCTGAAGTTTCTACCTGTAATGACTCATCAACAAAGTAGTCACCCGTTAATTTAAACTCATTGGCTAAAGCCACTTGATATGAGCTTGGCTTACCCAGCACATAAGATTCGATATTTATGTCCGAGCCAGAGATCTGATAAACATTATCAGCAATGACAGCGGATACGTTTAGCTCTTTTACCAACCAGCTTGGTAGCTTATTGTTGGTCGCAAATTCAATGTCTTTGCCACTGCCCCACTTTTGCTCTTGTTGCTGTTTCTCTTGTGCTTTTTGCTCTTTATGTTGCTCAATGTACGGCTGTGCTTTTTGCCATAACCCTTGTGCGGTTTCTACATAAGTGGCGACTTCCGGACCAAACAACATTTTAGCAATGGCAACCGCGTTTGGATCGTTAAAGGGTACTTGCTGTTCAACTCTATTCCAATCATCTTTTGCTGCTTGCTGTAATTCATCATAAGCCACATCTAACTTATCTTTACTTTCTTTGTATTGCGCCTTTGCTTGCTTTAAGGCCGCTTTCTCTTTATCAACTTTGGCTTTAATTTGTTTTAGCTGCTTTTCCAGCTTAGCAATATCATCCAGTGACTTAACTTCATTTGAGGTTAATTTACGCCACTGCTCTTTCAACTCTTTTACCGTTTCTTTATTCGGCAGCTGTTTAAACGCTTGTTCTAGTTTTGGTTTTTCTTGTTGCCAAACTTGCTCTAAAGCGCGGCCTTTCTTTTCGGTTTGTAAATCAAGTGCCGCCAATAACTCCTCTGAAGTTGGCACACTTAGCCCTAATTGCTGTGCTGACTTTTCTGGCAATTTCTCTAACTTGGCTTTTTCAAGTAAGGATTTATAAACCTGACCTGGTTCACTGCGTGGCGTTGACATTGCAACTCGGTCAATATCAACACGCTCCATCACATATTTGCCAAGCAGCATTTGCCAAACGTCAACCTGAGCAGAAAAAGTCTCTAATTGAAATAAGTTCTGACTTGGCTCAGAGGCATCCGTTTGAGCCAGTTTATGGACAGTAACCCCAAACGGTGCCCAGCTGACTTCGACACTATCAATATCAGTTTGCGCGCCAAAACTGGTTTCCATGCCTTGTTTCAAAGCGAACTTAGCTATATCTCCAGCAAATACGTAACCACCTATACCACCAGCGGCAATAATAGAGACAAGTGCAGCAACTCCTGTATAGCGAAACATGCCTTGTGGTTTTTGCTCTTTTTGCTCTGCTTCAGCGGCCTGTTTTGAACCTTTGTTATCACTCATAAACTACCCCTTGACCGACTGATAAATATTGTAAAATTTGCTGGCTTTTAACGTTTGCACAATTTTAAATTTGTTGACGAACGTCATCATGGCTGCACGATATTTCAACACCATCACATTGGCCAATAAAAACACTGGTGCAGCAAGCACTAGTGAAACGATTGCCGCGCCCATTACTAACGTATTATTTAGCGCAAATAACTGGAACCATTCTTGGTTGTATAACGATGTAAAAGTAGATTGCAGTGAAGAGTTCGTTAACACCGCTTCGCCAACATTTGATAGCACTGGTGCAATGACAAACGATAACAAAGCAAAAACCGCAGATAACGCCAAAAATGCCGAAATGTTGGCCCTAAATATAAACAATAAACAAATGGCAATAACGCCTAGTAAACTAAAAAATGAATTAACACCAGCGAGCATAGCTAAGGTAATAGCCAATGAGATCTGCGACGGTGCCGCGTCTGAATTCAAAATATTAAGCAACTTTGCAAGTATGGTAAGCACAAGATTTCCCTGTTCTATGATTGGACAACTGCCGATAGTCTAATTCACTCAAAACGAAAGTAAATTTAAATCAAGAATATTTACGGGTTTTCTTACTTTAACTGTTATATGTTTAACAGTGGGTCATTTACTGCTAACAATAATAAATAGTGCTTGCTGTGGTTATTTTCTAATAATTTATATGATGACAAGAGAGTATGCTTAAATATATTGGCAAGCGAAGATTATCTGGCGTTTCAAAGGCTTTTTTTGAACACAATGTGTTTTTGAAACGCTTTTTATCTCGATTTTTGTGCCGGCAACAAGACATCGAAGATGTAGTCCAAGAAGCTTATTTGAAAGCCTATAGCGCCGAGCAAGAACGCGGTAATATTGAGCAACCAAAAGCGTTTTTATTCAGTATTGCAAAAAACATTGCTTTGAATGAACTAAACCGCAAGTCGCGGCAGATCACCGACTTTCTAGATGACTGTCAAAAAGAGTTTGCCGACACCGAACAAACGACCGAGCTAGAACAAGAAGTATCCGCAGAGCAAAGCTTGGGTTTGTATTGCGAAGCGGTAGCTACATTACCAGAAAAAACCAGACAGATATATTTGCTGCGTAAAGTACACGGCTTGGCTCACAAAGAAATCGCTGAACAGATGAATATTTCTTTAAGCTCAGTGGAAAAGCATTTACGAGTTGGCTTGCTGCACTGTCGCAGTAGTATGAGCGAACAAACAAATACAGAGCAAAACAATAAAGTAGCTGGCCAAGCCAAAAAAGTAGTAACAATGAAGAGATCGAAATAATGAAAAAGGTATCTCATTTAGTTGATCGCAAGATCATTGAACAAGAAGCTGCCGATTGGTTGATCAAGCTTGATGGTGACACTCCGTTAAATGAAGCCGAGTTGACTGACTTAAAACAATGGGTGGGCCGTAGCCCAATCCACCGTAAAGAATTACTTGAGTTGAACCAATTCTGGCAAAATAATGTACTAACAGAATTAATGGTGCCGCTGACGAGCCAGAATCAAAGTATAACAAACAAATTATTGACCTGGTGGCAGCAACCTAAGCGATTAATATTAGCAGCTTACTCTAGTGCTTTATTCCTTGCCGTTTTGTCTTTTTGGTTACTTTATCAACCTTTGCAAGAGAGCAATGGTCTATATGTCACCGCGGTAGGACAACAAAAAACCGTGCAGCTAGCCGATGGCTCACAAATGGAGCTCAACACCAATAGTCAAGTCAAAGTCATGTATGGCGATGAGTATCGCAATATTTACTTGTATCAAGGGCAAGTTCACTTTGAAGTGGCGAAAAATAAAAACTTACCATTTAGGGTTTACGCTTCCAACGGACGAGTACAAGCAGTTGGCACGGCGTTTACCGTTAGAATTAAAGATGACAGTTTGAATGTCCTTGTGACCGAAGGCACAGTTGCATTAGCTGCTGTTGGTGCTCCCACCGACAAGCCGGTGTCGCAGCAAATTAATGGTATCGAGCACGTGGCCAAAAGCTATCCCATTGTCTCTTCAACAGAGCTTGGGCTGCTCGATTCGGGACAAAAAGCGTCACTTACCTTTAAGTCGCAAAACACAAGTGATGAACAAGCAATGGATCTAGCTATTACCGAAGTTGCCGAAGATGAAATGTCTCAGCAGCAATCGTGGCGACAAGGTTGGATAGTATTTAATGGCCAACCTTTAGAATATGCGGTTGCAGAGATAAGTCGCTACACTACAGTGTCGATAGACATAGCCGAAGAAAGTGTTAAATCGATTCCAATAGGTGGCCGATTCAAAGTGGGACAAGTGGACGATATGTTTGCCGCGCTTGAGTCCAGCTTTGGTATTGAGATTAAAAAGTTAAGTTATAACCAAGTTGAGCTTAGAAAAGCTCAAGAACACTAATAATTAAATTTTCGCTGCAACCTGTTGCAGCGGCTTTTTATGGTTAGAGAAATAATTCTAAAAAACACTTGAGGCTCGAATAACTCGTCTCGATTATGTTTATCAATTCGACAAGTTTATTGCTGTGTTTAATTTGAGCAAGGACGATTGAACCACGTTAAACGTAAAAAATCTGCCAGTGTCACCTTTTTGAGAGATGATCAGCTTATTGTCGTCAATGAGCCTAAATGAACCAACATCTGACAAAATGAACGTTAAGTTGTTGCCATCATAGCTCGAAGTAAATAGTTTAGCTGAGTCTTTATGGTCAAGGTAACCATTGCTGTTAGTATCTTCGTCAATAACAAGGTAAAGGTTTTTATCTAGGCGAAAGGCATGCTCAGTAGCAGTATGTTTCGCTCCAGAAAACTCTTTAATAAGCCCATCTTTATTCAGTAGCATCCTTTGTTCACCGTTTTCTTTAACAAACATTAGGTTAACGGCATGATCAGAGAGGTATGCTCCGGCGGATAAATCATGGGATATTTTAGGCGTAGCAAACATCTGTAATGGTGCATTACTGTGATACTGGCTAGTATCAATAACCTTGGAACTAAGTTCAAAAATATGAACGTCCTGTAACTTTGTTAAAAAATCGACAGTATATACTTGCTTTTTTGACTCATTTTCAGAATGTGAGCGATCAACTAACTCAATTTTTGGCGGTTGATACCGGTTAAAAAAATGCTTAGAGGTCATTTCAACCGAAACCATGATGATAAATAACACGGCTGCTAGGAAAAATAAAACTTGGTTAGACTTAGTTATAAATTGTAATGCTTTATTCATATTTACGTCCTTAAATTCACTCCATATTATTTATATATGCTGACCCTTTTGAACTAGCACAAGCTCATTCTAACAATTGTTCTTAAACAATGTAACGACACTCCCATAACTTTGCTACGGTTTGTCAACGCTCATTTTTTATGCTGTTATATTAAGCAGTTAACTTCTCCAAATTAAAGATTTAATAGTATTGGTTAGTTTCATTAAAAAGCCTTGTTGTGCATTTTTTAACAAAAACTTTTACGGGTTTATGTTGTTGCTTTGTTCTATTTGCAGAGGGGCAAAGCAGCAAAAGAAGGTAAGTCGTCGATTTTTTGTTGGTAAATTAACAGCATTGCTTTTGTTAACGGGCTACGTTTCGCTGGCCGCAGCTAACCAAAGTGCTCTGAATAAAGAGCGGTTGTTCAATATCAATATTCCGGCGGTTAATGTGGCACAAGCATTAAACCAATTGTCGGAACAAACCGATGTCTTACTGCTTTTTCCATACAATGACGTAAAAAATATAACGGCAAATTCAGTCATCGGAAAGTACACCGTATTGCAAGCATTGAACTTATTGCTTAAAGACAGTGGGCTTGCAGGCCGCCTCTCCAATAAAGGTTTGATAACCGTCGATGTTATCAAGCGTGTTGAACAATTGGGGACAGATATGAAGACATTTAACAAAAATAAAATCAACAAAGCAATTAACAATGTTGTAACTGGCGCTGTCGTTGCTACCGCTGCGTTATCAGGACAAACTCAAGCCAGAGAGGAAGAACAAGCTCGTGGCATTGAGGTGATAACAGTTGAAGCTCGTCGAAAAGTAGAAAACTTGCAAGAAACCCCTTTGACTGTGGTTGCTTTGAGTGAAGACTCATTAAAAAACCTCGGGGTCAAAGAGATCAAAGATATTTCCAAATTTGCCCCAGGTCTAAACATCGAAGGTGGTGTAGACAATAACACTAGCCGCTTTTTCATTCGCGGTGTTGGCACCGCAACCCCTACTTTTGGCAACGAACAAGCTGTGCCAATTTACATTGATGATATTTACACCCCTCTTGGTATTGGTGGCAACATTGATTTGTTTTCAGTAGACCGTGTCGAAGTACTAAATGGCCCACAAGGCACGTTGTATGGCCGCAATAGCTTAGGTGGTGCAATTAAGGTTTACTCCAAGCAGTTTTCCGATGAAACAGAAGGCAAAGTAGAGTTTGCATTTGGTAGTTTTGAACAACGCAATGTGAAAGCCGAGATCCAAACTCCAATTATTGAAGATAAATTATTCTTTGGTGCGGCCTTCGCATCGATTCAAAACGATGGCATCCAAAACAATGTTTATACCAATACTAAAGGCTGGGAGGACGACAAAGAATTATATCGAATTAGAATTGAAGCTAGACCAACAGAAGCGTTTACCGCCAAGTATACCTATGAGCGCAATGAGTCGGCTGGGGCTGCTAAACAACTTAGAGTAAGGCCCGGCACTGCTGGTTTGCAGCCAGCTGGTTTTGATTTTGCTGGGGAAACCATTAATAACTTTTATCAGATCCACACTCATGTGATAAGTGCATACAATAGAACCTTATCTAACGCCTATGCCGCAGGCTTAGACCCGCAAAAATATCCTTTAGTGCCAACGGGCAATACGCCATTTTTAGTCGGCAGTAATAATCCATACGCTGGTGATGAAGACAATATTTTTTCTGATGTCATAGGTGATAACGCAGTGGAGCAAGAAAGCCATACTTTAAATCTTTCTTGGCATCTCAACGAAAACTCAGCTATCAAGTACTTAGGGGCTCACCGCAGCCAGTTTAACACTAGATTATTTGATATTGATGGCGGCCCAGCTGCATTTTTAGCAGGCGCTGAGGAATTTACCTTTGCAGCAGACAGCCACGAATTACGCTATGAACTGTCTAGCGACAAGTTTGAATTTGCTTTGGGCGCTTTTTACTATGAAGAAGATTCTGACGCCCTACAAGCTTTCACCCAGCCATTTGGCTTCTTTACTTTCTTAAACGATGACTCGCTAATTGGCCGCATCGAAGCTGCAACTGCATCTGGGGATTTTAGCAGCCTTAATTTCGAACCTCTAGTGGCATTACAAGACCCGTTAGGAGGCTATACGGGGACCAATTTAGTCTCTTTGCGTAACAATCTTAGACAGCATACAGAGTCGACCGCGTTTTACTTAAACATGGCTTACCAAGTAAACGAAAAGCTCAGTACTTCTTTTGGTATTCGTGCAACAGAAGATAAAAAACTAGGACAAACGCCTGTCGGCAATAACGATGGCGGCGCACTTATCACTCTCAATACTGCACAATTCCCAGGTACAGGTAACTTTTTCCCAAGCGGCGGGTTGCGACAGTTTTTCACTGAGCAGTCACTAAACAAAGCATTTGGGGTTGACCAAGACGTCGCAGGCGGAGCCAGCGATGATAGATTTGGCTCGGTTGGCGATCTAGAAGCTAAATTCCGTGAAACCACGGTTGAATTGACGGTGGATTATAAACTTTCTGATGACATGTTTGCCTACGGCTCTTTTAAACAAGGATTCCAAGGTGGTCAGTTAATTCCGATTTATGTTCCTGACAATACAGCCAATATTGAGCCAATAACCACGCCAATCAAGATCAATGCCTATGAGTTAGGATTAAAAACGACGTTTGATAACAAGTTGAGACTCAATTCATCATTTTATATGTATGACTGGAGCGATTTGATTTTATTCCAACCTGTGGCTGTACCTGTGACAACCAACACTTTCCAATCAGTTGGTTTACCAATTAATTCGGCAGAAGCAACCACCCTAGGTTTTGAAACTAACGCGCAATATTTAGTGACCGACAACTTAACTTTAATGGCAAACCTTTCCTATAACGATTTTTCATTGGACTCTGCCAAGCGCTTTGATCCTGAGTCGAACCGCGATATTGAAGTTAAAGATGAGTTTGTTGACGAATATGTATCTTCATCACCAAAGTACAAAGTCAGCGTGGGACTTGAGTATTACCAAGAGCTCAATAATGGCAGTGATATTCGTTGGTGGACCAATGCTAGCTGGCGCGACAAGATGAGTGTAAACGCCCAATCTTCGTTCCAGAACGCAGGGTTAAACTTGTTATCCCCAGGACAAGCTGAAGAAAACTTTTTTAGTGACTCATTCACTAACTTAACTGCAGGTGTCACCTACTCGGTTGAAGACTGGCGTGTCGATTTATCCATTAATAACATTCTTGATGAGCGTGTTGTTGAAGCAACAGTTAATTCTGTACAAGGCAGCTTCTTTGGAACTTTGGAGTCTTACAACGCACCAAGAACTTGGCTACTGTCAGTATCTTATAGCTACTGATCATTAATCAAACTAGCCCAGCGTAAACCTTTATCAGGCTTGCTCTGGGCGCTTTGTAATTTATTTGATTTTGATCCGCTATAGGAGTTGTCTATGTTATCGAATGGGATCAAGCGATCGTCGCTTTTGGCTTACGGCGCACCAACATTTTGCTTAATGTTTTTAGTTGGGCCTGCACAAAGTCTAATCCAAGGGGTTTACACTCAGCATTTTGGTTTAAAGTTGGCTGATTTGGCCAGTATCATTCTTATCTGTCGTATCTTTGATGCGTTCACCGATCCAGCCATTGGTTTTATTTCCGATCGCACCAGAGGTTCATTACCAGGTGGTCGCAAGTTTATAGTCGTCGTAGGCGCTGTTCTTTCTACCATCGCTGTTTACTTTTTATTTATTCCTCAAACCAGTAACGTCACCCCCGGTTACTTTTTTATTTGGTTTTTATTGTGTTATTTAGGTTGGACCTTAATTGAAATTCCTCATTTATCTTGGGGCTCTGAGCTGTCCAATGATTACAAAGACAGGGCTACAGTTTTCAGTTATCGAACCATATTCTACTATTTGGGCTATGTCGGCTTTTTAGCACTGCCCTTTTTACCTGTATTCACAGAGAAAGGTTACACACCAGAAACATTAGTTGTCGCGTTTTGGGTGGTTGCTATCACCTTCCCTGTCACCGTTTTTTTTGCTACCAAGTTTTGTCCGCAAGGGGAAAACAGAAAAACGCATGGCAAAACCAATGTATTTCACTCTTTTCAGGCTTTGAAATGGAATAAACCACTGCGTAACTTCACCTTTATTTTTATTCTGTTAGGACTTGGCTTGGGCCTACAAACTGGCATTGCTTTCTTATATATCACCAGTTTTCTAGGTTTAGCCGAAGACGCCCCGCTGATCTTCCTAGCCAGCTTTCCCTTTGCTGTTATAGGATTGCCTGTTTGGTTGAAAATATCGAAAACCATTGGCAAACATTATGGTATCGCCATTGGCGCTTGTTTGACTTCATTTGCATTTTTAGGATTAGTTTTTATCGCTCCAGGGCCAAGCGCGCTATGGAGCTTTTTTATTGTTAACTGCATTATTCACTTTTTACAAAGCTCTTGGATATCAATTGGGCCGTCTATGCTTGGCGATATCATTGACTATGACCAAGCCACTACAGGTGAAGACAATAGCGCAACCTACTACTCGTTTTTTACTTTTATGAGAAAACTGTTCGAAGGAATTGGCGGTGGGTTAGGTATTTGCATCGCAGCAACTTACGGCTTTGAACCAGCTAATTTGGTTATTAACGATGATGTCATTTTTAGCATGCACCTGGTCATGGGCTACTTACCTGCTCTGGTATTTATTGCTGCAGCATTTATTTGTTTGCATGCTCCAATCACCAAGCAAAAACACGCAGAGATCTTGGCTAAAATAAGCAATAACAATAAAGACCAGTTGCTAGCAAAATAACTTAGCGGGACTTACTGCAAAGGAGTACTAGTAAGTCCCCTGCTCCCAATATCTGTTCAAAATAGATACAAAATATTCTCAAATCAATAAATTAACTAAAAGTTAAGGAAGAAGTGTGAAAACTCTGTTACTTTTTAGCTAACTAGAATAAAAGCAAAAATATGCAACAGTGGAGCCTTGAATGTTTGTTCTTAAAGCCAAGTACGATTTATTAGACGCTGAAAACAAAAAGTTGAAAAAGGAAGTTCAAGAGCTAAATCAGCAAATTCAAAACTCTGACGAGTTAATCAATGAGCTGCAGCAACCAACCAATTATGACACCAGAGAAGAGCTTAACTTTGAGCATGAAGTGTTACTTTCTGCGGTACACTCAATTGAACAAGTATTTAGCGTAAGAGATTCGGTACTTAACTCATTTGAACTTATCGATAATGAAGCAAAACAAATCAGTCACATCAATGAGCTGTTTAACACTTCGACAAAGGCGCTACAAGACATTGTCGGGGGAATGACAGGCCTAGGCTCACAAATGGGCTCAATGACTACTAATATTTCAGGCCTATCAGAAATGGCGGATAAAATTAATGTCTTCGTCTCTACCATTTCAAAGATCTCTGACCAAACCAACTTACTGGCGTTAAATGCAGCCATTGAAGCTGCGCGTGCAGGTGAAGCTGGTCGAGGCTTTAGTGTAGTAGCTGATGAAGTAAGAGCGTTAGCAAACAATACTAATGAGTCAGCTAACGAAGTATCTGACCTTGTCACAGAGATCATACGTTCAACAAACGAAACAGTTGATTCTGTTGATCATATCCAAAATAGTAATACCGATTTATCGCAAGGTGTAGAAACCTTAAATACAGATTACTCAGAGATCATCAACTGCTGTAATTCAATGAAAAATACCATCAGTAGCGCCTCGCTAAAGAGCTTTATTCAAACAGTGAAACTTGACCACGTTGTTTGGAAAGGTGAAATATATGCTATTGCTGCAGGTAAGAGTTCAAGAACATCAACGGATATTGCCAATCACCAAAATTGTCGCTTAGGTCGTTGGTATGGCACTGAAGGGAAAGAGATCTTTGGTCACACTTCACAGTACAAACAATTAGAAGGGCCACATAAGTCTGTGCATGAAAATGGTTTAGAGGCATTACGTGCCTATGAAAGTGGCGATAAACGCAAGTCCATTGATTATTTAAGAGCAATGGAACAAGCCAGTGAAAAAGTAATGAGTATTTTAAACTCTTTCTAACAAAGAAAAGCCACGTTATTTAACGTGGCTTTTTTGTTCTAGCTCATCTTGGCTTTATCTTCATCAGCATTGCCTAATAGTACTGCTAACCAACGGCTATCTTCATTCGCCTCAAGTGCAATTTTAACTATCATGGTCAATGGGACTGACAACAACATACCTACCGTTCCCAATAACCAGCCCCAGAAAATTAAAGACAAAAATACCACCAAAGTTGAAAGACCTAAGCCTCGCCCCATGAATTTAGGCTCAACCACATTCCCCATCACGGTGTTAATTACTACGTAGCCAAGCGCAACTAAACCAGCAACGCCTGGGCTTTGCACCACAATAGCTAATAACACAGCAGGTACTGCCGCGATGATTGAACCGATATTTGGAATAAAGTTAAATAAGAAAGCTAATACCGCCCATAACAACACATACTCTACATCTAACACCCAAAGTAAAATAGCTACTAACGTACCCGTTACCAAACTAATCACCGCTTTGATTGCTAAATAACTGTTTACAGAGTCAAGAAACCTATCAATGTGCTTTAACTTCATTGCCGGATCATCTAAAGCAATGTGTGCTTTTTTATTAACGTCCGGTGCTTCAAATAGCATGAAAACAACGGTCAAAACAATTAGGAATAAGTTTGCCATTACACTACCAAAGCCTGACAGTAGATTCCCAACCATGGCCATAGCAACGCCGGGATCAAAGTATTGAGCTAACTGCTCGGTATTTGCTTCAATACCAAAACTCGCCAACTTACCCACTAACCAAGCAAATTCCCCTGATAATTTTTCTTGATAAATAGGCATGGATTTAGAAAAGTCATTAAATGACTGCCCGACAATCCCCGCTAGCGATAAGCTGATCACAATTAAAATACCAAGAACGCTGAATACAGCTAGTGCTCTAGGGATGTGCCACTGAACTAATTTTTTCACCAAAGGGTTGGTGATAATGGCAATAAAGATAGAAAGTAAAAACGGAACTAAAATTGGACTGGCCGCTTTTACGCCTGCTAACGTAACAATTAAACATGTCATGACAAATAACACTTTGGTCGCGACATTCATTTCAAGCTTAGGCATTGATTTCCCTTAACATCATTTGCTTTGAGCAAAGCAAGGTAAAAGAACTAAACTAATTAAACAAGTAAAAGTTTATGGTCAAAAATATGAATATTTTCTTAACTGGCGGTACTGGACTTATAGGCACAGCACTTATTGATGTTTTACAGCAGGATAATAACTTAACCGTACTGACTCGTCAGGCTGATAAACACTCAAGTAAAGATGGTCTCAATTACGTCTCGGAGCTCGACGATGTCAACATTGCTGGATTTGACGCTGTCATTAACTTGGCTGGTGAGCCCATAGTGAACAAAAGATGGAGTGATGAACAAAAAGATATTTTATGCCAGAGCCGGTGGCAGTTAACTCAGGCGATTGTCGATAAAATTGAAGCAAGCAACAAAGCGCAGCCCATTCGTTTTATTTCAGCCAGTGCCGTTGGCTTTTATGGCAGGCAAGACCAAAGACCAATAAATGAGTCTTATACTGACGCCTATCCAGAGTTCAGTCATATGCTTTGTCAAAGGTGGGAACAAATAGCGCTTTCGACAGAGAAAGCAAATACAGTAATACTGCGAACAGGGATAGTATTAAGCCCAGAAGGCGGAGCACTGAAGAAGATGCTTATGCCATTCAAACTAGGCTTGGGTGGGCGTATGGCTGACGGCACGCAAATGATGCCGTGGATACATATCGAAGATATGGTAAATGCTATTGTGTTTTTGCTAGAAAACCCTGAGTTACAAGGGCCGTTTAATATGACCGCGCCTGAGCCTGTTAGTAATAGTGAGTTTAGCTCTACACTAGCAAAGTCCTTACGCCGCCCTAGCCTATTCCCTATGCCCGAATTCGTATTACGCACATTAATGGGTGAAATGGCAGACCTATTAGTTTATGGTCAAAATGCACTACCTCAGCGATTAATTGATTCTGGCTTTTCCTTTCAACACCCAAAACTAAGAGGTGCATTAGAGCACTTATTAGCTCCTAGTTAATCAGTTACCAACAGACAACAAAACCAGATACTAGTCTAAAGTTCTGGTTTTGTGTCACTAGGCACACACAGTAATGTTAATTTAAACCAACAAAAAAGTTTAAATTTTAAAATTTCTCCATATAATACGCAGCCGAAATAAGATCAAATAATAGAATAGGATGTATATAAATGAAGAAATTAGCAGTACTTGCTTTAAGTTTATTGTCAACATCAGCTTTGGCTGACAGTGTTGACCCTAGAACACAATTAATGACTTGCAGCAAATACAATAGTTTGGTTGCCCACTTATCATCAATAGGGGTTGTGTCTTCAGATAAGGCTGAGGAATTAAAAGCGTGTTTGCCAAAGGTTAAAACAACAGAAGAAATTCTAAAGAACTACTACGTTAACTTTGTTACAACTGAAAGCAGCAATGTTTTGCCATTTTTCACTAACTTTAACGATCCTACAGATAACCTATACATAGGTTCAGACATCGCCATGACAGAACTTGCAGGTTATAGGCTAATCATTCACCGCGACATCAAAGCGAATGTGGGTTATCAATACTCAGAGTCTAGTTTAGATATCACTGCAAATACTCGACTTGATGAGTTACAAATGTATGCAAAAACAGACAAAGTGGTTAACAGAGCATTAAAACTTATTGCTCCAGACGGCTCTTTAGTTGGTGGCAGAACCACCTACGCACATTATGACATCCCAGCGGTCAACGATTGGTTTATTAGCAAAGGTATCATTACCGCAACAGCGAACAAGCCAGCTGATTACGCGTATTAATCCGTAAACAATAAATGCAGTAAATTGTTTTTCTGCAGTTCATTAAAAAAGCCTGAGTTTAAAACTCAGGCTTTCATTTTCAACTTTGCTATCTGCGTATCCCTCTTATTGCTACTATGAATAGCAACAACCAGTAAACCGAACCACCTGAACTGGTAGGGCTTTTAGGCTCTGTTATATCTTTTACTAAAACATCAACTGAAGCTGCAGCTTTGTTGTTGTCTGCATCAACAACTTCTACCTTGAAGCTCAAAGTTGTATTTACAGAAACTTGAGGAGCGGTAAATGAAAGCTGGCTTGAGTTTGTATCAGATAAAGATACCGAGGTACCTCCTACTTGTGTCCACTTGAATGAAAGACCTTGAGTATTAGTTAGCGCTGTTAACCTTACTGAACTACCTTCGTCTACCGAAACAGCTGCCACTGTTACAGTTGGTAAAATCGTACTAACTTCACATAGATTGCCGTATATAGTTTCAACCCACTCTGGGTGATCGATAAATGGATTTCGATTGCCTTGCAGTTCATATACTTTGTTATTTCGTTCAACTTCTGCAACATCAACAACATCTTCTTTATGCCAATCATATAAAGTGCAAAGTTTGCCAAACTCGGCATCTGATGTGCCAACGCGGTCAACTAACTGTAAATCAGGCATAGTGCTATCGCTGTTAGCTTGGTAGCGAATATCCATATAAAACATCATACGAGCAACATCGCCCTTAACTTCAGCTCTTGGCTGCCAAGAAGTACCTGAAACGACATTATTACCAGTAGGTGTTGACCCATCCATTGCCACACCACCACCATTATCAAAGTCATAGTTACTTCTTAAACTGTTTATAGAAGCATCTGCAGGTCGTAAATGGTGAATATCAGTGTAACCAAGCTGATCTTTGTCTGGGAAACCATGGCTTTTAGACCATACGTGCTCTCTATTCCATGCATCTGGTGAGTTACCTTTTACTGATGCATTTTCAGTTTTAGCGATGGATTTACCAGTGTAGAGCAAAATAACGTTATCAGTGTTATTTGGATCCTGATCCGTTTCAAGCATTGCAGTCCAAACTTGATTGTAGGTTAAGTACTGATGGTCTTTTTTGATATCTTGGTGAATTGCATTGATAAACTCTGAAAGCTCTGAGTTCAGTGCTGCATTTGCGTTTGCGTAATATGTGCTTTCATCATAATCATTTCGACTATGAACAGGTGTAATAGATTCACAAGTTGTAAAAATACAAGTATTTTGTACTGCTGGCTCACCATCTTCGAGAATGGGTTTAGGCTCACCTCCGGTACAAGCTTCTGTGCCAAAGCAACCTAAGCCATCAAATTGATCTTTATCGAAGAATATCCACTGAACACTAGGGTCAAAATTGTCAGAGATTTCGCTATCTCCAGCAACAACGGTATTTAACCTTCTCAAAGAGTGATCTTTGCTGTTATGTTCTGATGTACCAAAATAGCTACCAGGATCGACACCATATTGGCCAAACGAGTCAATAATTTGCTCACCTTTGTACAACACAATAGTGTCATCGCCATTAAAATTGATAGTCGAGGTAGCTTCTTGACCTAGAGGTACAGCAAAGTTATCTGCTACAGATAACCCTTTGTTATAAATAACCAAACTTGCCTTTGGTGGTAACTTACCAACAAGATCCGTTGAAGAAGTCGCTTCTGTTTTTCCGTTAGTATACAAAGTAAGTTTGTAACTTCCCTCGTTTAGACTTACCTCTTGGTTACCTACATTTGTTATCTCTATCGCTTTATTAAAACTAGAACCTTCGACATATTCAGTAATTACGATATTTGCTGAAACGTATAAAGGTAACAAGGCAATCATACAGCCAAACACATACTTCATTTTATATTTCCTAAATGAGTTATTACTTGCGTTCTATTAGCAAAAAAGCCTGCATTAGCAGGCTTTTCTTTACTTGGAACTTCCAAAGAGATTGTTAAATACTTCCATGTATTTCGACCGACACGGATGTCGTTAGTGTCTAAAAAGCAGGACGCACTTTTCGACAACCGCTTCGCGGCTCGCATACTGCGGCTAAAATTTATTCCCGATAAATTTTTCGAAACCATAGATTCGGAGTTCTCAATTCCCCTATCGCCCAAAAACGAAAAAGCCTGCTTACGCAAACATTTAAATTCATTACTCCCAAGGCGATTGTTGAATACTTCCATGTATTCAACCGCTTCGCGGCTCGCATACTGCGGCTAAAATTTATTCCCGATAAATTTTTCGAAACCATAGATTCGGAGTTCTCAAGTCCCCTGTCGCCAAAAACAAAAAAGCCTGCTTACGCAGGCTTTTTCTATTTGGTACTCCCAAGGGGATTCGAACCCCTGTTACCGCCGTGAAAGGGCGGTGTCCTAGGCCTCTAGACGATGGGAGCGCTAAGACTGTTTCATCCGTTAAGCTTTTAAACTACTTAACCAATGATAAAAAATAAGTGGTACTCCCAAGGCCAGATTCTATATTAGCCGAACCTTTAGGTTCGAATAACTCTAGACTTAAAAGTGGTACTCCCAAGGGGATTCGAACCCCTGTTACCGCCGTGAAAGGGCGGTGTCCTAGGCCTCTAGACGATGGGAGCACTAAGACTTGTATTCTTTAATCTCTACTACAAAAAAAGAGTTGGTACTCCCAAGGGGAGTACAAAATACATCCAGTATATTTTCCCTTCGGGTCAGCTAAAGCTGATTTAATTTGTTCCCGACAAATTAATCGAACCTTACTTTCGGGGTCTCCTCCCCTTTTTCAGATCCTATTTTACACTCGTTAAGTTTTATCAAACTTAACCAATGATAAAAATAAGTGGTACTCCCAAGGGGATTCGAACCCCTGTTACCGCCGTGAAAGGGCGGTGTCCTAGGCCTCTAGACGATGGGAGCACTAAGACTTGTATTCTTTAATCTCTATTACAAAAAAAGAGTTGGTACTCCCAAGGCCAGATTTTATATTAGCCGAACCCTCGGGTTCGAATAACTCTAGTCTTAAGAATGGTACTCCCAAGGGGATTCGAACCCCTGTTACCGCCGTGAAAGGGCGGTGTCCTAGGCCTCTAGACGATGGGAGCACTAAGACTTTAGTATTCTTTAGTCTCTATTACAAAAAAAGAGATGGTACTCCCAAGGGGATTCGAACCCCTGTTACCGCCGTGAAAGGGCGGTGTCCTAGGCCTCTAGACGATGGGAGCACTAAGACTTTGTATTCTTTAGTCTCTATTACAAAAAAAGAGATGGTACTCCCAAGGGGATTCGAACCCCTGTTACCGCCGTGAAAGGGCGGTGTCCTAGGCCTCTAGACGATGGGAGCACTAAGACTTGTATTCTTTAATCTCTACTACAAAAAAAGAGTTGGTACTCCCAAGGCCAGATTTTATATTAGCCGAACCCTCGGGTTCGAATAACTCTAGTCTTAAGAATGGTACTCCCAAGGGGATTCGAACCCCTGTTACCGCCGTGAAAGGGCGGTGTCCTAGGCCTCTAGACGATGGGAGCACTAAGACGATCGAAATAGGTTAAACTTGGTGGAGCTAAGCGGGATCGAACCGCTGACCTCAACACTGCCAGTGTTGCGCTCTCCCAGCTGAGCTATAGCCCCTTAACCTACTTCCTTGTTGTTGAGGATGTTTGCCTCAACAGCGGGGCGCATTCTATGCATTCACTTAGAATGCGTCAACACTTATTTTAATAAAAATGTCATTTTATGGGTTAAGCGGTTAATTTTTTCACAAAGCGGTTAAAAGTTGATGCTTTAATCTATTTTTTCACCAGTTTTTAACGACTTAAATTTATAATTGAGTCTTTATTGTATGGATAAGTCCCCTACCCCACTTTGTAAAATCTCAATGCAAAACAAAAAACATAACTTTGATTTTAGCCCTACTCTCATCTATTACAAAAGTAAGTGATGATCTATTTCATGTTAAAACAAAACGTGCTCTATTTTTGGCTTACCCTATTTACTAAGAAAGCCCATTTTGATCCGCTAATCGAACCCGTTATATCCATATAAGCACACAGCTACTATCACGCTAATCAGCTGAAGGCTGATCTAGCGACTTGCCGATCGTTTTAAGGTGGGTGTCTCTATAACTTTTACTTGTCGCATTAAAAAAGCCAGCATACGCTGGCTTTTTCTTTTCGACTTTATGTCTTTATTGATTTGCTTCTCTTTGTGCAATAAATGCTAAAGCCATATCAATACGTGCAACTACGTCAGCTTGCTTTAAGTTAACTAAAGTTACATCTAAAGATGGAGAGTTACCGCCACCAGTTGAAGCAACACGTAAAGGCATACCTACTTTACCCATACCAACTTCTAATTCTGCAGCCGTATCATTAATTGCTGTCTGGATATTTTCTGCAGTCCAGTCCGTCAATGCTGCTAATTTATCTTTTGCTAGTGCTAAAGGCTCTTTTGCTACAGGACGTAAGTGCTTTTTCGCCGCAGCTTCATCAAAACTTGTAAAGTCTTGGTAGAAATAGCTACTGATCTCAGCCATCTCTTTTAATGTTTTAACTCTTTCACCTTGCAGTTCTACAATAGTAGCTAATGCTGGACCATTCGATGTATCAACATTTTGATCAGCAAAGTGCCATGCTAAATGTTCAGCTACTTCTTCTGCAGGCAATAATTTCATATATTGCTGGTTCATCCAGTTTAACTTCTCTGTATTAAATGCAGATGCTGAGTTGTTAATGTCGTTAATATCGAAGTGCTCAAACAATTCTTCTAAAGTAAATACTTCTTGATCACCGTGTGACCAACCTAGTCTTACTAAATAATTGATAAGCGCTTGTGGTAAGTAACCGTCATCACGGTATTGCATTACACCAACTGCACCGTGACGCTTTGATAGTTTCTTACCATCGTCACCTAAGATCATTGAACAGTGAGCGTAAGTAGGTACTTTTGCACCTAATGCTTCAAAGATATTAATTTGCTTTGCTGTATTAATAAGGTGATCTTCGCCACGAATGACGTGAGTCATCCCCATTTCCCAGTCATCAATAACTACACAGAAGTTATAAGTTGGGCTACCGTCACTACGTAAGATGATCATGTCATCCATTTCTGAGTTTGCGATTTCCATTTCACCACGGATGCTATCAGTCCATTTAACTGAACCTTCTTTAGGGTTACGGAAACGAACTACATAAGGAGCGTCAGCAGCAACTTCTAATCCTTCATTCTCAGCTTCGTAATCAATACGTTCGCCAGTTTCTTCTGCTTTTGCTCTTAATTGTTCTAATGCTTCTTTAGTTAAGAAACATTTATAAGCTTTATCTTGTTCTAATAATTGTTGAACATAGCTTTTATATGTATCAAAACGTTTTGTTTGATAGAAGATCTCACCGTCGCCTTCCATACCTAACCAAGTCATGCCATCTAAAATAGCTTGCACTGCTTCCGGAGTTGAACGTTCTAAATCCGTATCTTCGATACGTAAGATGAATTTACCGCTATTTTTCTTAGCGTATAACCAAGAGTATAAAGCAGTTCTTGCGCCGCCAACGTGAAGGTAACCTGTTGGGCTAGGTGCGAAACGAGTAACAACTGTCATTTGTGTTCCTACAAAAATTTCATTCAAATAAAAATTGCCGCTATTCTATAGAAAATAGAAAACTGAATAAACTAAAGATATGAATTACTGGTTATTTAAATCCGAACCCGACGCTTACTCTATTAATGATCTAAAAAACGAACCTAATGGAACAGGTCGATGGGATGGTATTCGAAATTATCAAGCTCGCAATCTATTACGAGATGAAGTAAAAGTGGGTGATTTGGTTTTGTTTTATCATTCAAGTTGCAAAGATGTCGGGCGTAGTCGGTGTTGCAGAGGTAACTTCTGCGCCCTACCCTGACCCTTTACAATTCGATCCTGAATCAAATTACTACGATATTAAATCACAACCTGAAGCACCAAGATGGGTGTGTTTAGACATTCAGTATAAAAAACATACGGGGGCTTTTTTATCTTTGCAAAAAATAAAACAAACACCAGAATTGGCAGATATGGTTTTAGTTAAAAGAGGCCGTTTATCGATTCAACCTGTCACTGAAAACGAGTGGCAATATATAATGAAAGTGACCAAAACAGATTGATTTTCCAACGATAATGTTTCTTTTTAACCGCTTTGACCAAGATTTCATCTAACGGTCAAAAAAATGAAATTTATTGTTGACTCTGTTTAAGTGCTCCCTATAATACGCCCCACATGAGCAGCAAGGCAGCTCATGAGATAAAGCTGGGCGGTTAGCTCAGTTGGGAGAGCATCGCCCTTACAAGGCGAGGGTCACTGGTTCGAGCCCAGTACCGCCCACCAATATTTTGGTCAGCTTTATCATGTTCAAATTGGGCGGTTAGCTCAGTTGGGAGAGCATCGCCCTTACAAGGCGAGGGTCACTGGTTCGAGCCCAGTACCGCCCACCAATTTGAACTCTATTTGAAAGAACATCAACTCTTTTTCAAATTATCCCTATGAAAGTGGGCGGTTAGCTCAGTTGGGAGAGCATCGCCCTTACAAGGCGAGGGTCACTGGTTCGAGCCCAGTACCGCCCACCACTTTCATGACCACTTAGTGGGTGGTTAGCTCAGTTGGGAGAGCATCGCCCTTACAAGGCGAGGGTCACTGGTTCGAGCCCAGTACCACCCACCAATTATTTTGAAAAATTACAGTTCGACTTCAAATTATCCCTATGAAAGTGGGCGGTTAGCTCAGTTGGGAGAGCATCGCCCTTACAAGGCGAGGGTCACTGGTTCGAGCCCAGTACCGCCCACCACTTAATCATACCCAAGATTATGTGTTACTCACTTTCATGACCACTAGTGGGTGGTTAGCTCAGTTGGGAGAGCATCGCCCTTACAAGGCGAGGGTCACTGGTTCGAGCCCAGTACCACCCACCAATTCTTATGTTTAAATCCCCTACTCTATATAATCAATTCAATACCATTTACTTCAAACAGTTTGCCTTAGCGTTTGCAACATTGCTCAATTGAAATAAAAAAGCCGAGCTAAGTTCGACTTTAATCTAGTTAATCCTTCTTGCTAAAGACTAATTGGCTTTATTAGCTATTGCTTTTTGAATTGCATCAACGGTGACACTGGTTCGGTAATCGACAAAGTCTTTGGCAAACTTTATGGTTTTTTCCATAGGCATAAGGTCGATGCCATTTATATGAAACAAGCCTTTTTCTAAGCGCTGTGGCATTCTCGCAACCATAGGATCAAACAACATCATCACCGCAGAAGAACGATAGCCATCATGGTAGCCTTCTGATACTTCAACAATGCCGCGAGATTTCATCCACTTTTTCCACCTAGGGTTATCATAGAACTCTCGAATATAATGAATATTAGTGCCACTACCGCTCCAAGCTTTTGCCAGTTTTTGCTCTGCTTTAGCTAAACCAGAGCGATTACCGCCATTGTCGCCAAGTAAGATCACATCTTTGAAACCATGGGCCTTTAAACTATTGGCAATATCAACTAGTAACTCAACAAATACCTCTTCTCTAACACTTATGGTGCCGGGGTAAAGCATGTGTTTGCTCTTAGGTTCAATGCTACCTTGCGGTACAAACGCGACAACAGGGGCAACTAAAGCATTGCCCAGTTTCTTTGCGATCTGCTCTGTTGTGATCTCAAGAGAAAAGTTGTGTCGACCTATCGCGCTGTAGGGGCCTTTTTGCTCCACTCCACCTGTTGGAATAATGACCGTTGTCTTAGCAGATTTAATCGCATCTCTAACTTCCATCCAAGTCATATACTCCATGAAAACCGTATCGTAGGCAGCAATAGGTCTAGGTTGCTGCCAGATCTCTTGTTCGCTGAGTGCTTTAGCGTTAGCCAAAGTAGTTAGATTAAACATAAGCAGCATAGCAATGACGCCTATACTTGCATTTTTCAACTTAGTAAACATAGTTAAACTCCCACGAAAATACGGTCAACAAGTAAATAAGAAAGCGCACTGATAAACACAATAGCCGCTAAGTTAAGGTAAAAACCTGCTTTCGCCATTTGTGCAATAGAGACTTCTTTCGTAGCAAAAACAATAGCATTCGGTGCCGTAGCAACAGGTAACATAAATGCACAACTGGCTGCTAATGCCATAGGTGCAGTTAACAATATTGGCGCCAGTTCAGCATTAATGGCGATACCACCTAAAATTGGCAATAGAGCCGCGGTTGTTGCTGTATTACTGGTCAATTCTGTCAAGAAGATAACGATCATCACAATACTGGTGATCAAGATAAGCAAGTGGAATACTGTCAAAGCCGCTAAGCCGTCACCAATCCAAGCCGCTAAGCCACTTTTGCTCACCATACTCGCCAAGCTCAGACCGCCACCAAACAGGATCAATACGCCCCATGGAATGCGTTCTGCCGTTTGCCAATCTAACAAACGAGCTTGCTCATCTTTATTACAACCTGCTGGGATCAAAAACATCATCACGGCACCACCAATAGCAATAATGGTGTCATTAAGCGCTGTAAAACCTAAATGCTTTTGTAATAATGGGCGAGTGATCCATGCAGCTGCTATTACCAAGAAGGCTAAAGCAGTGCGTTTCTCTGGCGTCGTTATCTTGCCCATAGCATCTAACTCGCCAACAACTAGCTTATTGGCATCACCGTTTGCTGACGCTTCAAACTTGAAGGCAATTTTAGTTAATACAAACCAAGCCGCAGGAACCAACAACAATACTGCTGGCACGCCAAATGTCATCCACTGGACAAAGCCAATCTCGATATCGTAATTTTCTGCCATAAACGCTGCCAGCATGGCATTAGGTGGGGTACCAATAATCGTACCTAAGCCACCAATACTAGCCGAATATGCGATACCAAGAATTAGGCAAATAGTGAAACTGTTGCCTTTTTCTTCGCTGTTGTTAATGACATGTGCAATCGATAATGCAATTGGGATCATCATAATTGTGGTAGCAGTGTTACTGATCCACATTGATAAAAAAGCCGTTGCGGCCATGAATCCTCCAATGATAGCACTTGGATGATTACCGACTCGAACAAGCACATTCAAAGCTAAGCGGCGGTGTAAATTCCAACGCTCCAAAGCGGTCGCTATGATAAAACCGCCAAACAAAAGATAAATAACTGGGTGGGCATACGGCGCGGTGATCTCCTTTATGCTGGCTTGTCCAAGCAACGGAAACAACACAATAGGTAATAACGACGTGACGGGCACGGGTACGGCTTCCGTCGCCCACCAAACCGCCATCAATAGACCAACGCCAGCGGTTAGCCAAGCGGCCTCACTCATTCCTGCTGGAGCTTGTGTAATTAGAGTCAAAGCAAATAGCAAGACACCTAAAATTAAACCAAAGTTACGCATAAATAGAACCTGTACTTCTTATTCTCTATCATTTAGTTTCAGAGCTTGGCCTGGCAGCGCACCAGTGTATTTGCCCTGCTCTATGGTTAATAGGCCATTGACCAATTGATAATTGACCCCGGTGGTTAGCTCATTCCATTTAGAAAAATTAGCATTGGCCTTAAACGCTTCGGGTGTCCAAACGTTGATGTCGGCAAAGTAGCCTAAGCGCAAATAACCACGCTGTTTTACTTTTAAACTGTCTGCTACTTGGCCACTGCTTTTATGGATATAGGTATGCAAAGGCATAAGTTGTTTTTCAACGACGTATTCTTGATACTTTTTCGGATAACTGGCGTATTTTCGTGGGTGGCCGTTAGTCCCGTCAGAGGAAGTCATTACCCAAGGTTGAACCATAAAGTGCTTAATATCTTCAGGTGACATATTAAAAGACGCCACTCGAGTGCCATTTTTATTAACGCCATAACTCATCACTTTAATCGCCGCGTCAACCGCTGATATCTCCCACTGAGTAGCCAGATCCGCTAAAGTTTTACCTTGTAACTCAGGCTGTGAAGAAGTAACGATTAGCAATGAATCTGGGCCGCCGCGACGACGAATATTCTCCGTCATTTCAGCCTTTAATTTTGGCAAAATACTTTGATCTTTAAACCTTGCTTGGATCTCTTCTTCACTGCCAGCCAGTGCCCAGCTTGGTACTGTTGCTTTGTGAATACGAACCCCTGAAGCTCGCCATGGGTATTGATCTGCGGTCACAACCTGTCCTTGCTGCTGAGCTTGTTCGACCATTTCAACGATTGCCTTACTCTTACCCCAAACGTCTACACCTAAGGCTTTAATATGGGCCAAATGAACTGGAACTTTTGCCTCTTTGCCAATTTCCAGCGCTTCGGCAATAGCAGCTTCAACACCAATGTTATAGGTACTTTCATCTCGCACATGGCTTTCATAAACGCCACCGTATTGGCCTGCCACTTTCGCCAGCTCAATAACTTCCTGAGTTTTTGCATAAGTGCCAGGCACATAGAATAACCCTGTCGACAAACCAAAGGCACCTTGCTCCATGGCTTGTTCAACTAAGTCTTTCATCGCAGTTAATTGTTCATCGGTTGGTATCCGAAACGCTTCTCGGCCAATGACTTGCTGTCGAACGGCACCATGACCAACAAAAAATGCGGCATTAGTGCCAATACCCGTCTCAAGAATTTGTTCAAACTGCTTTGCCAAATGAGGGTTACCACCGCCATCATTTCCGTTAAACACGGAAGTAACACCTTGAGCCAGATAGTTAAGGTTATGAGCTTTATCAGGTTGCTTTAAGTCACTAATTGAATGAGTATGAGGGTCAATAAAACCAGGACTTACTACTTTACCTTTAGCATCGATTACGGTTTTAATTTGCGCTAAGTCAGGCACTTGTTCCGACAGATAGGCAATGCGTTGCCCTTTGATACCAACAGCCAAGTTTTGACTTACTTTATCTTCTCCAGTGAAAACTTGACCATTGATGATCAGCGTATCCAGCTCTATCTGAGCATTTGCCTTATCAGTCGCATGTTGACTTGTATCGCACGCAACCAGTACAGATAACGCTATAATTGTGGCGATAACTGTCGAGCGCTTGCGCCAAAAAGAGATGTTCATAATTGACCCTGTTTATTCAGTATTTTTATTTAGCTTATTGATATCTTTAACCATAATGACTAATGCATCATGTTCACCGGTTATCGTATCTTCTGAGTTGCCAGTGAGTATATAACCATTTTTTTGGTAAGCTATAACTCCGCGGATCACATCTTTTGCCTGCGCTTGGCCGTGGTATTTTTGCCAAAGTATATTGCCGTTAATATCAAAGCCTACCACCCAAGCATTTGAGTGACTTTGATTATCTTGCTCTGCTTGACCTGCGGCGACAAAAGTGCCATCACCAGTTTGAATAATGCCAAATGCCAGATCATCCCCTGCCCCACCTAATGTTTGTGACCACATCAAAGAGCCACCAGCGGTAACACGGGCAAGCCACATGTCTCTAGGGTTTTCTTCATCATCGTTAAATACCCAGCCAGAGAAAATATAACCGGCACCGTTAGGTAATTCGACAGCTTCGCGTAAGGAGCTTGCGTAATATTCATCTTCTCGATAGCGGTTTTGCCACTGAATATTGCCTTGGCTATCAAACTTCCAAAGTTTACCGCGGTGTCGTCCTAATCCCCCAGATGTGCGCCCTATTGCTAAAAAGCCACCATCTGCAGTTTGAATTAAACCATTGAAACGTTCGTAGCCATAACCACCGACTTTTTTGTCCCAAATGATGTTGAAATCAGCGTCAACTTTAAAGATCCAACCTTGGTAAGATTTGCCATCCGGTGAAGTCGTTTCGCCGCCCATAACAATAGTTCCGTCAGGTTGAGGGAGCATAATATCAATAATGTCCGTTCCCGCTCCGCCTACTATTTTTGTGCTTAACACCTGACCATCAATCGTTGCTTTGTGTAGGGTTGAGCGACCCGTTATCCCTGGTGGCTTGCCGTTTTTTGAACGAAACTCTTCTAATGTATAAATCAAGTGACCATCGGCGTTAATGGTATGGGCTCCAATGTGTGAGCCTCGGTTATTACCTAATTTATTAGGGTGAACGTTTTTCCAAACGATATCGCCTTTAGCGTTAGTCCGTAAAATCCAAGCTTTGCCATCTTTACGGGTTGCGCCTCCCTCAGTCCAGCCTGAAAGAATAAAGCCGCCATCAGGCATTGGTATATTGCGACGAACCCCATCACGGCCTTTATCACCGTTTAGCAACCAAGTTACTTCATTAGCATTATTTGCAGCAGCACTGCAGCCCGACAGCAAAATAACACTGCTGATAACCAAAGAGCAGGTTTTTAGCCAAATAGATGCCGTCATTAAATTTTTTGTTGTCACTTTCATCTTTTTCTCACTGTCACTCTACTACTTAACTTTTAATAACCAAGCGTCTTGTTGCCCTGTTGCTGGCACTTCATAATTGCCTGATAACACATAACCACTTTGTCCATAAGGCGTGATACCTCGAACAATTTCGTTGGCTTCAGGCTGACCATGTTTACGTTCGTATGACACTTTGCCATTGGCATTAAAACCAACTATGTAAGCATCATAGGTGTCGCCTTTTTTCTGTTGTGTTGAGCCTGCGGCAACATAAGTTCCGTCTTTTGCTTGTGTTAACACATAAGCCACGTCAGCGCCTGCTCCACCTAACGCCTTATCCCAAAGTAAATTTCCTTGTTCATCAACGGCACCAATCCAAAGGTTGCGAGGGTCTGGGTCATTAGGCTGATTTTTAATAAAACCAGTAAATACCCAATTGCCATTACTGGTAGGCAATATCTGGCGAATTGTATTGGCATAGTGTTCATGACGATAACGTTTTTGCCACTGAACCTTGCCGTTGCTATCTAGCTTCACCAACCACGCTCTAAAGTCACCATGATCACTCGTCGTCCTGCCAGCAGCTAAAAAGCCACCGTCTGGTGTAAGCATTACGCTGTTAAACCTTTCAACGCCGAAACCACCCACTTTGGTATCCCAAAGTACATTGAAATTGCTATCGGTTTTAAATACCCAGCCGTCGTAGCCTTTTTGAATTGGCGACGTGGTTTCACCAGCCATTAAGTAACTGCCATCTGCCATCGGGATAATGATATCAATGACATTGATGCCCGAGCCGCCCATAACTTTTTCCTGCAGTAACTTGCCATCTGCAGAAAACCGCTTCAAGGTAGCGCGACCATTAGACCCTGTTGCTAGGTAAGGTCCTTTGTTTCGGTACTCTTCTAGCGCCATAATTATTGAGCCATCTTTATCGACTACATGCGTCGAAGTTTGCGCGCCACGCTTGGTTTTTAATTGGTTGGCAAATCGCTGCTGCCAGACAATATCGCCTTTAGCATTTACCTTAACTAACCAACCTTCTGCATCTTTTTTGGTTGCATTACCATTGGTCCAGCCTGTAAGCACATAACCACCATCTGCTAACGGTGTCACATGTCGAGTGCCATCTTTATCATTGCCATCAATTAATAGTTGGGTTTGCGTTGCCGATATTGAACCGCTAGCCAAAGCAGTACAAAGCAGCAGTGATTTATTCAGTCTTAAAAATCGTTTCACTGTCATTACCTAAAAGTTGAGCCTGTATTTAACGTTTTATGTTTCTCGTATTTGTTTATCACCAAGGTTAACGCAATTTTCAAACCAAGAGTTATCTCACTGAAAAACAAAGACTAATTAAATATATAAGCAAAGAACTGCGCATTCATTCTGGCTTGTCAGCAAAAAACCGCTCATTGCAAAAGCTCAAGGTTAGTGAGTTAATCGTTTAATAAAACAGGTAAGTATTAGGAGCTTTCATGCTTAAATTTCCCCTTGCTGTAATGTGCGCTTTCGCCCTCACAAGTTGCAGCATTATTCCATCTACTTCAGAGATCCAGTATAGCAATAATGACTTGATGGCATGGCAACAGCTAGGGAACGCTAGTTGGCTTATCAAAGGTGAAGCAATCACAACTTCTGGCGCTTCGAGTAAAGGCCACTTAGTTTCCAACCAAACCTTTACGGATCTTGAACTGAGCCTTGAATTTAAACCCGACGATAAAGTCAATTCAGGCATATTTATCCGCTGTCGAGATAAAACAAAAATAAATGCCGATACCTGCTTAGAACTGAATATTTGGGATTTACACCCGAAACAAGAATACCGCACAGGCGCTTTGGTTAAACATGCCAGTCCTCTGGCGCACGTTAATACAATTAACAAGTGGAATACCTATAAGATAGTGGCTGTGGGTGAGCACATAAAAGCTTGGGTCAACGGAGTTTTGGTCACTGACTACAAAGTACCAGCTTATAGTGAAAGCTCAGGGAATATCGCTTTACAAAGTTTTAATGGCGGTAGAATCGAGTTTAGAAATATCACGATTAAGCATTAACATTAGCAAAATAAATAGGGCGTGCCTTACACGCCCTATTCCTAACTAGAACTTATGTACAAAGTCGACATAAGCTATGCGGCCGCGAATATTGGCCAGTTTGGGATCATACGACGGACGTTGTAACTCACCTAGTGAAGGTGGATCTTCATCAAACAAGTTTTTCACGCCAAAGCTTAGTTTACTCTCTCCTTCTTCAGTAAACCTAAACTCGCCACCGACTTGCACATCAACCGTAACATAGCTATCTATGGTGTAAAGTGAACCATCATCTAAGGTATGAGCATCATTAACATAGCTGTCAACATAGCGAACTATCGTGTTAGCAAAGTAGTCTTCTTTACTCCAACGTACTGACACGTTACCACGCCACTCTGGTGTTGAAGAAAATTGGTTACGCTCATTACGCGAACCAACCGCACTTAGAGTTGGGCTATTCGCTGCGGTTTTAAAGTCGAATGAGTTGATGTAACTCGCGTTTAGGCCAAAATCGAATTGTCCTATGTCGTCAGCATCATACTTATATTGCACCGACAGGTCTAAACCGTCTGTAGTCACACTTGAGGTATTGATAAACTCTGAAGTCACCAAAATGATATTGCCACCTGGTGAGCGGGTAACTCGTCGGTCGTTCGGTATGCCATCGTCAGCACAATCATTGTCAATGATCGCCTGCGGCCCTTCGTCAGAAGAGATCAAGTCAGTATAGTCGTAATACCAATAATCAAGACTAACATTCAGTGCTTCAGTTGGCCTAGCAATAAGGCCAAAGTTGAAGTTATCTGCACTTTGCGGTTTCAAATTTGGACTGCCTACAGTTCTAGTTGCAGTATTACCGCTTTGTCCAAACTGGTTACAGCCAAGCAACCCAGTTGTAGGGTCGATACCTACAGGATCATCTAAGATACTAGCTGAGCGAGCTTCGTTAGCTTGTCTTATTGAAGGAGCTTGGAAGGAACTGCCGTAAGAGCTGCGCAAAGTCCATTCATCATCAATATCCCAGCGCACGGCTAGTTTCGGATCCGTAGTATCAGTAAAACCATAATCCTCATATCTCAGCGCCAGTTGTATCTCAACGTTTTCAGCTGCAGGTACTGCCGCTTCGACGTAATAGGCATCGACTTCCAGCTCGCCATTAACAGCAAAATTTCGACCTCTAAGCCCAGCAACACCATTAGCCCTTAATTCACTAGGCGTAAAATCAAATTCTTCTTTTCTGTGTTGATAACCAAAGGCAAAACCGACGGTACCTTCTGGTAAATCAAACAGAGCACCAGCAACAATAAAGTCAAGCACATATTGGTCGTGGCTGGCTTCTTGGGTTTGCCTTGTTTTTAGCTGGTTAAAGACATCATCAGACAATCCAGCCACACTCACTCCGTCTTTTGGCGAGATTAATGTCGGGTTCGCCACTCGCGTACCAAATGGGTTAAATAGACCATCTAGCAATAACTGGTTTACAACTGGTGCAGAGTAGTCAAGAAAGGTCGATTGGTCCCATTTTGCTAAGGACGCAACATAGTCCATTTCAACCGACCAATCGTCATTAATTTGATAAGTAAAACCAGTCATGCTTCTAAAGTAGCTGATATCACTTGTGCGGTTTGCCGGTGAGTTACGACCGTTAAACTCATTACCTAAAATCCTCGCTTGAGCACTGATATCAACGCCCGTATGGATGTTATTATCCCAGTTTTCAGGGCCTATGTATTGCAACGCCGTTGGATCATTTGGGTCTTCAATAAAGAAGTTAAACGGATGGTCACCAGGGATAAACACCCGACCTTGCCTTGCTCCCGTTATTAGACCATTACTGTAGTTACCCGGGCCTCGAAAGCGAACTAAGTCATTTTGTGAAAAACTCAACTCACCAAATAAAGTGAACTTGTCACTAAGATCATATTCATATTCGGCAAACACTTGATAACGAGTTGACTCGTGGATCACGCCATTTTGATCAGCAAAGATATGGCGACAACTATTTCCTCTAAGGACTTGCCCCGCAGCTAAGCAATCCGGATCAGCAAATGCTTGTGCCCCGGGCATTTGAATAGGCAACCCAGTTTGCTCGTCTGTCACCGCTCGAAAATACGTACCTGGCGCGCCATTGCCCGAAGATAAGCGGGTATTTTGTAAATCACCAGTATGATTAAGCCTTTCGTTTAACCAATCAAAGTCAGTTCGAGTATTGCCCGTTTGATGGTAATAAGTGCCATAGACATTGATACCACCTTTATCGCCCCACTCTCCCAGTGCAATATTGATAGAGCCTGCTTCGTTCGAAGCGGATTCATAATTACCTGAAACTTCTACTCCTTCAAAGCCCTTGCGAGTAATAATGTTCACTACACCAGCAACCGCTTCAGAACCATAAATAGCGGAAGCACCGTCAGTTTGTACGTCGATGCGTTTAATCACCGAGATAGGCAATTGGTTAACATCAAAAAAGAAGTTACCGCCATTGTCAGAAACCGCTGATTTGCCACCTCGGCGACCATTGATCAGAGTTAAGGTTGAAGCGAGTCCCAAACCTCTTAGGTTGAATTGGGTTGTCCCCGCCAAGCTGTTTTGCTCGTTATTCAACTCAGAGCCAACATTAACTGGTAGGTCGACCAGAATGTCTTTAATTGTCGCCGCCCCTTGCGCCGTTATTAAATCTCGATCAATAACTTGTACAGGCGTCGAGGTTTCAAATGTACTGTACTTGCGAATATTAGAGCCGGTGATCCGGATCACTTCAATTTCTTTTTCCTTCTCTTGCACAGAAGCGCTTTCTTCAGCATTAATTGGCGCTGCTGGGATCAACAAACATCCCAATAACGCTGTAGTGACTTTATTCAGTCGATGACTATTCATTGTTTTCATGTCACACCCTTATTACATTGTTCCTATTAATATTGTTATAAAGTTAGAGTTGTAGCCCTGTGTTTTATGGCTACGGGTGTGCTTAGAGCAGAAAACAGACCAAGAGTTAACCAATTGATAATAATGAAAATATTTAATTAATGAGCAAAAAAAAGCCAATTAAAAAAGGTCATAACAAGCTGGTTTTTGCTTATATTTAACGCAGCGGGGAAAATGAAAAAAGCAAACTTATACTGGTGATGTCAGTATAAGTTTAAGAAATACAGCTAACTATGGGGCAGATCAGTTTTTAAAGTTTTTGCGGTCGAGGCCGTATTTGATCATTTTTTGGTTGAGGGTACGTCTTGGTATATCCAACGCGGCCATGGTTGCTTTAATGTTACCTTCATTGTCACGTAAAGCGTTGCGAATTACTTCTGCCTCAAATTGAGCGACTTGGGCGGTCAGTGATAGATGTTCATTTAGCTGCTGCTCAGGCTCAACCAACAATTTATCCGTTACAGGGTTCGGCATCATTAATAAATCTGCTACCGTCACTTCTTCATCAAGCGAATAACGAATAGCAATGTTCTTCAATTCCCTTACATTACCCGGCCATTGATATTCAGCCAATACCATTAAATCGTGCTCAGATAAGGTTCTCGGAGCTTGTTCATAATGACTGCTGGCTAAACGCAAATAATGGTTAAACAACAAAGGGACATCTTCCAAACGATCTTTTAGCGGTGGAATATGCAATTCCGCCACATTGAGTCGGTAAAATAAATCCTGCCTAAACTCGTCATTGTCTCTAAGCTCACATTTGGCTGCGGCGATGACTCTTAAATTAACCTTGATAGTTCGATTGGCACCAAGGCGCTCAATTGTGCCTTCTTGCAAAGCTCGCAACAGTTTAATTTGCAAATTTGCTGGCATGCTTTCAATTTCGTCTAAAAACAATGAACCATTGCTGGCATACTCAAATTTACCGACTCTACTTTTGTTGGCACTGGTAAACGCCCCAGCTTCATGGCCAAACAGCTCGCTTTCAATTAGGTTTTCAGGAATAGCGCCACAATTAATGGGAACGAAGTTGTTTTGCTCTCGTTTGCCAAAATCATGCAAACATTGCGCAACCAGCTCTTTTCCCGTTCCTGTATCACCATAGATAATGACGTTAGTATCCAATTTAGCTAATTTCAAAATGCTGCGTTTAAGTCGCATGATAGCCGGAGAAATGCCAATAATTTTGCTGTCTATCCCGGTTTCATTAACCATGGCTTCAGATAAGCGCTGATTTTCCAAAACCAGTTGGCGTTGTTTACAGGCTCTGTCTACCGCTTCGACCAAACGCTCGGGAATAAACGGCTTTTCCATAAAGTCATAGGCGCCATCTTTTAATGCCTGAATCGCCATATCCACATCACCATGTGCGGTCAGTAAAATGACAGGAATAGTTTTATCAATACCTTGGACAATTTGTAGCAGCTCTAAACCATTTATATCTGGCATTCGCACGTCGGTCACAACAATACCGGCAAAGCTTTCATCTATTGCTGTTAGAGCCTGTCGAGCGGAGCTGTAACTTGCTACGTCAAAGCCTGATATTTTGAACCACTGTTCGGTGGATTGACGCACCATGGCTTCATCATCAATTAATATCACTTTACCGCGAATTGATGTCATTAACTTTTGTCTCCTTGCACCAGTGGCAATCTAAACCCAATAGTAAAACCTGCTTGATTGTATTGCACCAGCATTTTACCTGCCAGATCATTAATAATGCTGTGCACAATGGCAAGTCCTAGGCCTAAGCCTTGTCCCATAGGTTTGGTTGTATAAAATGGTTCAAATAAGTGCTCTGCTTGTTGCTGCGAAACACCAGGTCCGTTATCAATAACGGTAACCACAGCTTGCTCACTTTCTGTCGTTAAATTTATGATTAAAATGGAAGGTTCCGCTTCCCCTGCCATCGCTTGGCAAGCATTCTCTAGCAGGTTTGTTAACACCTGCTCTAACCTCACTTGATCTGCCATTACATTCACCTGAGTGTGAGCTATATTGACTTCGCAACTAACCTGCTCTTGCTGAAACCTCGGCTCAAACAAAGATACAACTTTTTCAACCACCACAGACAAATCAAGCAGTACTAAAGACTGTGAGTTTTTATAAGCAAATGACTTTAATTGTCCTGTTATTGAAGCCATACGGTCGATCAACACATTTATTTGTTTAACATTATCTGACACCAACTCTGGTGAGTCATTTATCTGGTTGACAATGGCTGTGTAATTTCGCATTGCGGTCAGTGGTTGATTGAGTTCGTGCACAACTCCAGTAGACATTCTCCCTAACGCTGCTAGCTTCTCTGCTTGGACTAACTCGGCTTGCGCCAACTTTAAATCTGCTGTACGTTGCTCCACCTGCTGCTCTAATGAATGATTTACCTCTAACAATTTATATTCCAAAGACTTACGCTTAGTTATATCTAAGATTGTCACTAAATAAAAAGCTTGCTGTCTCGATACCACTTGTTGCACAGAAAACAAAACGGGCACAACACCACCATCTAACCGGCGTAAACTGGCTTCTTGGGTCAATAAAGGTTGAAAAACGCCTCTGTCCAGATGTGCCAAACTTTCCCTGACAACTCGATTACTTTCGTCATCCGCTAACAGGTCGGCTAACTTTCTGTTAATTAACGCGGCTTCTTTAGCCGCAAATTGCTTCATAAACATAGTATTAGCAAAAACAATACGACCTTTGTTATCAATGTTTAACAGGCCAACTTGGGCATTGTTAATAATGTGCCTTTGCCTTCTTTCACTTTCGATTTGAGTCTGAATGACTTTCTCACGGGACAATTGCTTTTGGTAATACTCGCGCAAATATAAAGACAATAAAACCAATGCCAAATAACCACCAGCAACCACTCCAGCAGTAATTATTGCAACTTGAGTTACCTGCTCTAGTGGACTCATCAAGCCAACTTGCCAAGTGAGATCATCAAGTCGCACCCACTGGTGCAATCGCGGTTGAGTTAACGAATAATCTAATGCAACTTTGCGGCCGTCGCTGAGAGTTCGCCAGTGGGTATCTGTAACTAATAAATTATCACGGTTGCCAGCTTGTATCTGTATATTGGCAAACAATAGCCTACGTTGATCATCGCTGACATAATAATCGTAGGCAAAAGCCAGTTGTCGTTTTAATTTCACCACATCGATTCGAACAATGGCAGCACCGATAAACCTTTGCTCAAATCGCACAGGAGCAGCTAGATAATAAGCTGAATCTGAACTGCCGTTAGCCCAAAATAAACTGGCAGAATCACCTAATAAAACTTGTTCAAACAGCTGCCCTTCTGCGCTAAGACTTGTTTGTTGATTATTACTTTCTTTGTCCTGCCACCAGTTACTGTAAGCAACGGGCTTACCTTGTCCGTCAAGTAGCAACAACGAGCTAGTTCCTGCAATCGAGTTGATTTGCTCCAAATAGCGATTCATCTCGTTTTGTTCACGCTTGCCGGTTTGCTGTTGAAAATGGCGTAGATACCGATTGATATTGTGATTTTGTGCCAGCACGTGGGGTAAATCTTGGTACTGAGCGATTTCGCTTCGCAAGCTGGTTACCGTTTCCAGCAGCCGCTCACTATTGCGCTCATGCAGCTGAATTAAAGCGATGTTATAGCTAAAAAAATACGCGCTGGCGCTTAACACTATTCCCATAACTGTAATGAGAATGGCGTAGATAAACGCAGACCGTATGCTGCTATTGTGTTTGATGTCGCCTACTGAAGTGATAGTAGACAACAAGCTGGCTTGCTCTTTCGCGGTCACCTAAAACCCTTATCAGAATTGGAAGAATCCTTGTTACGAGCTTGGTTAATTGCCTTAACCGTTATATCGGTTTGATATTGCAACAATTCTTTGGCCAACGCCAAGGTTTTAGCAACCGGTTGCAAATTCACCCCATTAACCATAAAGCTGCCTTTATCAATTCGCTGTTGCATTCGCACACTCACAGGATCTGCCAACAACATTAATGCTGTATGTCTAAAGTCGTGGTGCTCGCCATCTTTGACTTCGTTAATACCTTTAGCTTTTAACCACTTACTCCATCTAGGGTTATCGTAATACTCGCCAATGTAATGCACCCGAGTTACTGAATTTTGCCACTGTTTATTCAGCTTTTCTGCTAGCTTAGTCATGCCCTTTTGGTTCGGCCCACTGTCTCCAAGCAAAACAATGTCGGTAAAGCCGTGCACTTTTAAGCTTTCAGCAATTTCTTTAAGCAAGAGTTGAAACGTTGCCTCGGTTAAACTAATGGTGCCAGGGTAACGCATATGCTTTGTTGGTGGGTTTTTATCGCCCTCTGGCACAAACGCGACAATCGGCGCGACCAGAGCATTACCAAGCTGGCGAGCTATTTTATCCGTCACTAATTGCAAAATCACATTGTGTTTGCCCGTTGCTAGATAGGGACCATTCTGCTCAACACCACCTGTTGCGATGATCACTGTGGTTTTGCCAGAAGCAATTGCATCTTTCACTTCTAGCCAAGTCATCTCCTCAATAAAAACCGTATCTTCAGCTGTAATAGGATTGTTTGTTTCAATGCTCTGTACTGCACTAGTAAGTAACGCAATGAACACAAGTGCGACTGTCAAAGTTGCTTTGATCATGAGTTTCAATTACCTAATTTGTGTTACTTGCGATAATCTAATGGCGGCGCTCTATCGCCAAGCAAAGGAACATACTTGAAGTCTTTCCCTCGGCGTCGTTCAAATTCAGCTTTGGCTTGGTCTCGTAAAGCGTCATTCTGATATAACTCAATTGCCATTAAAGCCATGACTTTAGATGCATTATGGGCACCTTTAAAGCCTATCGAAGTGCCTGCTGCTGCGGCCGATTGCCAGCTATGACTCGAAGTGCCCGGGACATATGACGCCGTTGAAATTCTAACTGTCGGTACCACCATACTGACATCACCAACATCTGTTGAGCCGCCACTACGATGCATGCGATAAGGACGAATTTCTTGCTCGCTTCCTAGCTTATACTTAGGTTTATCTAAGGTTTGATATATTTTCTCTGCAAAAGCCTGCTCTTCTTTATTGTACTTAACTCCGCCAACGCGAGTGAGGTGTTTATGCGCCGCTTTTGACAAGGCTTCTACGGGTAATAAAGGATGATTACCGTGAATGATCTCTCGTTCAACTTGAGTGCCCGTTCCCATTGCAGCCCCTTTTGCCGCAAGCTCAATTCGAGCCCAGATCTCTTTTAATGTTTCTGATTTAGGGTGACGAATATAATAAAATACTTCAGCAAAATCAGGGACAACGTTAGGTGCGACCCCGCCTTTTGTGATCACATAATGAATTCGAGTTTCTTGCGGTACATGCTCGCGCATTAGATTGACCATGTGATTAAACGCTTCAACCCCGTCTAGTGCTGAACGGCCTTTGTGTGGAGCCGACGAAGCGTGGGTAGAAATACCTTTAAATCTAAATTTAGCTGAACGGTTAGCCAAAGAGCTTCTAGCTTCGGCATTATTATTAGAGCTTGGGTGCCAGTGAATTGCAAAGTCTACATCATCAAATAATCCTTCTCGAACCATATAAACCTTACCGCTTCCGCCTTCTTCTGCTGGCGTACCATAAAGTCTAACTGTCCCTTTTTGACCAGTATCTTCTAGCCATTTCTTTACTGCTATCGCAGCACTTACAGAGCCAGCTCCAAACAAATTGTGACCACAACCATGGGCCGCATTTTTTCCAGCAATAGGACTACGGTATGGCTGGGCAGCTTGGTTTAACCCCGGTAAGGCATCAAATTCAGCCAAAATACCAATAACAGGCCCGCCATTACCGTAGGTTGCAGTAAAAGCAGTTGGGATGCCAGCGACACCAGTTTCAATATTAAACCCTGCATCTACTAAGCTCTGTTGCAATAACTTGGAGCTCTTTTGCTCCAAATAGCCAAGTTCCGCGTGGTGCCATATTTGTTCAGCCATAGACGCAGTGTGTTGATAACGGCTATCCATCCAAGATAACAGTTGCTCGGTATTGTCTTGTTTAGCGAAACTGACAGGAGAAGCCGCGAGTAAAATACCAGACAGTACTGATAAAGTTTTGTTTGTTAATTTTGTTGGCAACATAAACACTCTGTATTTGATTTAGTGAAATAGATGTTGAGGCACGGTTAACCCGGCCTCTTGGTAAAATTGAATCGCCCCGGGGTGCAGCGGTATAGGTAAATCATCGAAGGCTTTTTGCAATGTCATCGCCCGCGTTGCAGGGTGAATGTTGTTCAAAAAAGCGAGGTTTTGATAGATGCTTTTTGTCAGTAAATAAACATCTGCCGCCGAAACATCGGCATTGGCAACCAGTATATTGGGCTGAGAAATGGTATTAATTGACTCTGTTTGACCTGGGTAAGTATTGGCTGGAATGACATATCGAGACCATAGCTTAAAGTCACTATTGACCTGTTCAAGCTGCTGATCTGTAAAATTCAGCATGGTAATATCACTGCCCATACTGGCAAATGCTCTGGTGATGGCAGGGGTTGGTATACCAGAAGGGATATTCATCACTTCAACCTCATTATTCCTCATTGCATACACCGAAGCCGCGTAACTTGTTTCAGTGAGTTCAAAGTCTTCGATATTAATGCCTAGACCAGATAATATTCGCTGCCCTGACTCCGCCGTTCCTGAGCCTTTGCGGCCAATAGAAAAAGTTACCCCTTGTGTTTGCTGTAAATCAGCCATAGTCGCTGTTGTCGCAAGTTCGGTTTTCACCACAAATTGCTCGACGTTAGGCCATAACATAGATACAGCCAATAGCTTATGTGGCTGGGTCAATGACAACTTACCATATAAGCCGTTGACTATTGCAAACTGTGCTTCATTGGCTTTGAGTAGCTGAATATTTTCACCTGAACCTGCCGAGGTTCTCACCGCTAATGACAAGTTGTGTTTAGACAGCACTTTTGCTTGTACCATGGTTGATAATGCTTCACCTACTGGGTAAAAAGTTCCACCTTTTGAGCCTGTGGCTAAGACATAGTCTCTTGCCATTTGTGGCTTTGGCCAAAACATCTGAGTGCCAAGCCAAAGCACAACAACGAGCAGCAGTAAACTGGAGAAGATCAAAGTAACAAATTGATACTTATTAGCTTTATTGTTTTCCGACATTAAAAATTGCTCAAACAAAAAGATGATGTAACTATGGCTAGCAATTTAGCAAATAGCTAGCCAACTAATAAGAGCTTGATTTATAAGAAAATAAAACTATAAGGCAAGATGATAAGCAAGAATTGGCTTATTCAAAAACTAACATGAGCTAATTTTAGCGCATAGGTGTAGCGGCTTAATGTTCATCGAATAAGCTTTTATGCCTGATGTACTTGTGCATAAAGTGGTTGGATATTGGGCCAAACAACCAAGATTTTAACGAGAGCAATAAACGTTGCCATGACGGCATATTTTCATAAATAACATCGTCGTGTAACCACAACATCTTACCAACGTGAAAGTAAAACATCGGAACAGGTGGTAGAAATGTCACCATATCAATATCGCAACAAATTCGGTAGGTTTTATGCGGCAACTTATAATGCTTTTTAAACGATCTGCCGCCTAATGAAGGTTGACCAAAAGTAACCACTCTTTTAGTGCGCTTAGTAAATTGTCGCTCAAACTGATCAGCAAACAGCACCGCCATTGCGCCGCCCGTTGAATGGCCAATAAAGGTGACTTTTTTGTTGTCGAGCATTAGAGGCTTAAGAATATCATTGAGCGCTTGAGACAAAGGTTTATTTTGCTGCTCGCCTCGAATATGACAAGCGCGTTTTAGCAATTGAGCAATGCCCCAATGCACCCAATACCTAGTATTATCGACTGTTATTTTGGTTTGCCAAAAGCAGAAATTTAACAACCAATCTCGAACACTATAAGAGCCGCGAAACACAACAATGACTTCTTTTTTCTTTTGTTGCCATACCACTCGAACACAAGGTTTATTGGCATTGTCAATTAATTCAACCTGTTGATAACCTGATAGTTCGAGCTGATCTGAGGTATCCGCCTGATAGGCGAGTTGACACAAGATGGCATAGTGCTCGTATTTATAACGCTTCAGTCTTTTCAAAATATCAGATGGTGGGCAAATAATAGCTAATAATAACGAACTGGCGTTTGAGTTTTATGACAGTTTGGTGAAATTAAACTAGGGGGAAAGTAAATGGGTAAAGGCTGGTTGCCAGCTCGTGACAACCAGTTAAAGTATTCAATTAAGCTGTAATGTGAGCCTTTTTCAGATAATCCAAAGCGCCGGTTATTGCTGCAACTTGTGCTTGGTTGCAGTTTTCATCGGTTACTTTAGGGCTATCAGGGTACACCTCGGTAGTAGAAACATACAATGCATCGGTAAAACCACCACAAAGCCCCAAAGGTTTCTTATCGTAATTGATCACACCTTTTTGCTCTATCGGCACACCAATCAGCTCCCCTTGTTCATCCGCTGGCGCGATATGAGTTACTTGTTCGACCGAAGCGATAATGGCTTGTTGAAATTCTGGTTGTGGGTTAGCGCTATCACCTACGCCGTAAAACCCATCTGGAATGTTCCACGTTTTTTGCGTGATCGCATCTCTTGCCGCTAGAGCGGGCCTAAATTCGGTATTGTCGGTATCGGTTGTTTCATGCAAATCAATATGACAAAGCGGAGTTATTTTTTGTTCAGAACAATAAGCCATAACCGCAGCGGCTTCTTCGCTTGGGCTAGCTGAATAAAATGAACGATTAGGGTCTATTGCTTTTGGGTTCCAACGATTGATGGTTTCGTAACCCCAAGGGCTAACACACGGAAACACCACAAAATTAAACGCTTGTTGGTATTGCGCAAACGTCTGTTGTAAAAATAATAAAGCCCCCTGTACACCACTGGTTTCATAACCATGAACGCCGCCAGTGATCAAAAACGTGGGTTTAGTTTCGTGCCAATCTTTGCTTTTCACAACGAATAAAGGGTAATCCGTGGGAGATATAGATAAAGCGCCGTATTGCTCTACGACAAAACTATCAGTGCACAAATCATTGATCTTAGTGAGCACCTGCTCTTTATAACTGCGTTTTACACTTTGTTTGGCAAACCACTGTTGTTTTTCTTGCTGCTGCCAAGGTTGCCCTTTTGTACCAATTGGATAGCTCATATTAAATTCTCAAATAACTGTTTTAAATCAAAAAAAACCATTAATTCATGTTACCTGTTAATTGTATCTACGACAAAATTATTCTAGTGTATAAGGACATAAGGAGGTGGCTAGCGTGTTAAACAAACTGATTTGTGACATTGTCAAAGTGAATAATTATATTGCTGACGACTTATCTAATGCTATACAAACCCTGCTTGCAAGTGGCAGTCAGTCAATCATGATACTAGGCTGTGATACCGAGCAAGAGCTAACAAGTTTACACTCTGTATTAAGCCAATGCCCTGTGCCTATCTTCGGCGGTATTTATCCTGATATCATCTGGCAAAATGCACCCATAACACAAGGCTTCCTACTCGTTGGTTTACATCAGCGCGTTAACTACCAATTAAATCTAGAAATATCCAATAGCGAACAATGTAAGACTGACATCAAACTTGGCCACAACAATACTCTACTGGTGTTTATTGATGGCCTTTCTAGTCAAATTGAAACTTGCACTCAATCCCTGTTCGACTGGCTAGGCAATAGCGCTAAAGTGATCGGTGGTGGTGCAGGCTCGTTAAGCTTCGAGCAAAAGCCTTGTATTATTAGTAATCAGGGCATTTTTGCAGATGCCATGTTAACTGTACCCATTTGTGCCAATACCAATATCGCCATAGCTCATGGCTGGGAAACCATAGCTGGACCGTTTTTAGCCACCAAGGTAAACCATAACCGAATAAAAGAATTGAACTTTAAACCTGCATTTGATGTTTACCAAGCCAACATAAAGTCCCAGTCTGACGTCAGCATAGATGAAAATAACTTTTTCCAACAAGCACATAACTTTCCCATAGGGATAGACCGACTTGACGACGATATGCTGGTCAGAGATCCAATAAAATTGCAGCAGCAAGAGATCACTTGTGTCGGCTCTGTGCCAGAAAACAGTATGCTGTACATATTAAGCGGGGATAAGTGCAACTTAATAGACTCAAGTTCCAGTTCCGCAAAACAACTGCCAAAACAAACTGAACTGATCTTTGTTGTTGACTGCATAAGCAGAAAGTTGTTTTTAAAAGAACGATTTAACGAGGAGCTATTAGGGATAAAACAAAGTTTTGAGCGACAAGATCACTTTATTGCTATACTTGCACTTGGCGAAATTGCAACTGGAATGTTTGGCACAGTCAACTTCCACAACAAAACCTCTGTAATGGCGGCATTATCGAACAATGAGGAGGCCAAATGCAGAACATAAAAGAGACTTTGCAAATCATCTCAATTCAGCACGAGTTGACGATGAATATTGGTTTGTCACTTGAACTAGATAAAATGTTAGACAGCTTTTTATTAGTACTACAAAGAAGACTAAGCCTGACCAGTTGCCATGCATATGTTCCGCCAGAGCTACCCGAGACAGGTTGTCATAAGGGTTTATATTACGCAAGTTCACCTAAGTGCAATGGTTTAGAACGAGAGTCTCGTGGCCAAGCTGACCGTGTTTTTATCAATGCCAAAGAGCAATTGCACAACCAAGCGTTCTTTTACCACGAGCAACAACCTACCCATTTTTACGCCTTTAAAATAGGAGAGCTTGGCTTTTTGGTGCTAGAGCGCTTAAACAAGCCAATAGAGTCATCAGTATTAAATGCTCTAAATACGGTTATTGAAAAACTGGCGTTAAGTTGTATTGCTTGCTTACAGCACAAAAGCTTACAAGTTGAAATAGAACATAGAGAGCAAGTGGAACAAGCGTTAAAGCGACAGGCCTATTTAGACCCATTAACCGCTTTGCCAAACAGAAAGATGTTATATCAGCAACTGCGCAAAGCCCTTTCTAGTGCAAATAAAAATAACAGCTATGGCGCTTTATTTTATTTAGATGTCGATCGATTCAAAAATATTAACGACACCTTAGGTCACACCCAAGGCGATGAATTGCTTATTGCCATTACTCACGCTTTAAAAAGCATATTGAGTAACCAAGACATTATTGCTCGAGTTGGTGGTGATGAATTTGTGGTGTTATCGCAAAACATTGCCAATAATGAATTAGAAGCGCAGGTTATGGCCGCTAAGTTGGCCACTTCTATGACTGAGCTATTTGAGCGTTCCATTCAGCTATCACGAAATAAAGTGAGAACCAGTGTCAGTATTGGTATTGTCACTTTTGCTAATACCCAAACCCGACACACCGCCACGCGTAAATATTGTGAACAAATTGTTCACAATGCCGATATCGCTATGTATCAGGCCAAGTCAGAAAATCGCAATGGCTACCAGTTCTACCAACCAAGTATGCAAGAAAAAGCAGAGCGCCACGCCAACATTGAAAAATGGCTCAGTCAGGCAGGAATAAAGAAACAATTTCAACTCTACTACCAGCCTCTAGTTAACAAATCAGGTCAAGTCATTGCAGCAGAAGCGCTACTAAGGTGGCAACACAAAGAATTTGGCTTTATCTCCCCCTGTGAGTTTATCCCTATAGCAGAAGAGTCAGGGCATATTATTGCGATTGGCGAGTTTGCCATCGAAGAAGTGTGTAAAACGATAAGGCATTTGTTAAAGCAAGGCGTCAATTTCAACTATGTTGCAGTGAATATTAGTCCTAGGCAATTCCAACACCCAAGCTTTGTTGATTATTTACTTGATAAAGTAAAGCAATATGACATTCCGCCTAGTTACTTAAAATTGGAAGTGACGGAAGGGTTAGCTATCGAGGGCATTGACCAAGCAATAGAAAAAATGAATACCTTGATAAAACACGACTTTCATTTCTTACTTGATGATTTTGGCTCTGGCTACTCTTCCCTCTCCTACTTACACAAATTACCATTAGAAGCGGTAAAAATAGATAAAAGTTTCATTTCAGATGTATCGGGACACATTGAACATCAGGTGATCGCCAATGCGATCATAGATATTGCAGATAGGTTAAACATTGGTTGTATTGCTGAAGGGGTTGAGACGGCAGAAGACATTGCCTACTTACAACAAAAAAGAGTCACCGCGTTTCAAGGCTATTACTACTATAAACCCATGCCCAAAGAAGCATTTTTTGACCTAGTTCAAACGAGTAATGCACTCCAGATGTGCATTAACCACTAACTTTAACAAAATAGAGCTACAGTGACGGTAAGTTTACCAATGTGGTAAACACTTCGTTTAGCAATTGTCTACTTTGTTGATCAAAACGCCTTGATTGACCCAACAAGTTTATTTCCTGCTTAGCCAATTGTTCTGTAATGCACTGTGTATTGTTGTTGGCACGGCAAGCTTTTAGTGCTGAGTCCAGCCAATATGCGTTCAGGTACCCCTCAAAAGTAGTATGGTTTACCGCGACACTGTGTTGTTTAGCAAGCTTTCTGAATTGTTGACATTGTGCAAATTGACAAGTGACCGGGTTGGGCACAACTTCTGTGACAAACAGCTTAGTTTGTGTCGGAATACGCTTAATGAGCTGACTACTGGAAACAAACGACACACTTGAATAAACTAAATCCGATTTATGCTGAAACGTTTGGTTTATCAGTGCAGACATAGGCTCATAGGGGCCAATAAAAGCGATGGCTTGAATATCTGCATCATTTACTTTGGCAGCTAATTTACCGACGTCTGAAGTATTGCGCTTAAACCTAGAAATAAAAGCAGGCTTCAAACCATAGTTATTTAATGCGCTGACAAAGTATTTTTCAAAAGCCAAACCAAAGTCATCGGCTTGAATAACAATGGCCACTTTTTTCAGCTTTAATACTTCAATAAAGTACTTAGCTTGTAACTCCGCCTCTTGTCGATAACTGGCTCTTAAATTAAATACGTGATTGGCTGAACGCTGTCGTAAAAAGTCTGCGCCAGTATAAGGAGTAACTAAGGTTAGCCTTTTGACATAGGCGTAATTGATAATTGATTTTGTCGTTGGTGTACCAACGTAATTAAATAGCAGCTTGTGGCCGTTATTTACATGCTCTACTGTATTTTGCATTGCAAGACTTGGCTCATAACCATCGTCTTTTTTATCCAGTAGTACATTTAACTTTGATTGTTCAGCAAAATAAAGCTCGGCTCCTTGATTAAGCTCTTTACCTAGCTCACCAGCTGGCCCAGATGTGGCATTAGATACAGCTAAGCTGACTTTTGCCAACGAAGAAAAAGCCAACAACAAAAGTGCTACTGAGACGAATAATCTATGCAAATCGGACCTACTAAATTGTTATCCATAAAAGTTAAGCTAACACAGCGAGCGGCAAATAAAAAAGGAGCAAAGGGACTAACCCATTACTCCTCATCTTTACTTAACTATCTGCACGTCCTGTAAACTTCAATTCGCTGGTGTTGATCTTGATCTTATCACCAGTCGAAATATGCTCAGGAACTTGTACAACTAAACCAGTAGTAAGTGTAGCAGGCTTAGTTCTCGCACTTGCTGAGGCGCCTTTAATTGAAGGTGCGGTTTCTTCAATTACTAGCTCAACCGTTGCAGGTAAATCAATGCCTACAGGGTTACCTTCAACAATAACAACCTGCAAACCTTGTGTTTCTTCATTAATGAACAACACTTCATCTGCAATCGCTTCTTTATTCAGGTTGTACGGCGTGTAGTCTTCATTGTCCATGAACACATATTCGTCACCATCAATGTAAGAAAACATCGAAGCTCTACGAGTTAGATCTGCTAATTTCAGCATTTCATCGGCTTTGAACGTTTCATCTACTTTACCGCCGGTAACGACATCGTACATTCTCATGCGATACAAACTGCCACCTGCACGACCTTGTGGTACAGAGCGTTCGATATCTTTAATAATTAGTACGCGACCATTAACATCAATTGCTGCGTGTTTTTTAATTTCACTTGCCTTAGGCATAAGACTCTCCTTGTTACTGCTGAGCTGCTCTTTGTTCTAAAATTTCTACCGCTGGTAATTTCTTACCTTCAACGAATTCTAAGAAAGCACCGCCACCTGTTGAGATATATGATACTTGGTCAGCTAAACCGTACTTGTCGATAGCTGCAAGCGTGTCACCACCGCCAGCAACAGAGAAGGCTTCACTTTCGGCAATGGCTTGTGCGACTACTTCTGTGCCTTTAGCAAAGTTATCAAACTCAAATACGCCACATGGACCATTCCAAAGAATAGTTTTTGCACCTTTTAACACATCCGCTAACGCTTGCGCTGAGTCTGGACCTAAATCAAGAATTTGCTCGTTATCTTGTACTTCATTAACAGGCTTAATTGTCGCTTCTGCAGCTTCAGAGAACTCAGTCGCAACGCGCACGTCTGTTACATCAGGAATATCTAAGTCAGCCATTAACTGTTTAGCTTGAGGGATTAAATCTTTCTCATATAAAGATTTACCAACATTGTGACCTCTTGCCGCAACAAACGTATTTGAAATACCGCCACCAACAATTAATTGGTCACAAATCTTTGATAGTGCTTCTAGAACTGTCAACTTAGTTGATACTTTAGAGCCACCTACAACCGCTACAAGAGGTCTAGCAGGGTTATCTAGTGCCTTACCTAATGCTTCTAGTTCTGCAGCTAATAAAGGACCAGCACATGCTACTGGAGCAAATTTAGCAACACCGTGAGTTGAGCCTTGTGCTCTGTGTGCTGTACCAAATGCATCCATAACAAATACGTCACAAAGTGCAGCGTATTGCTTTGCTAGTTCATCTTGATTTTTCTTTTCGCCTACGTTGAAGCGAACATTTTCTAAAACAACTAATTCACCTTGCGCTACTTCAACACCGTTTAAGTACTCTTTTTCTAAACGAACAGGCACATCTAATTTTTCGTTTAAGTAATTAACCACTGGCGCCATTGAAAACTCATCAGCGTACTCGCCTTCCGTTGGACGACCTAAGTGAGACATAACCAGTACTTTGGCGCCTTTTTCTAATGCTAGCTTAATCGTTGGTAACGAAGCTTCAATACGAACCGCAGACGTTACAACACCATCTTTAACTGGCACGTTTAAGTCTTCACGAATTAATACTGTTTTACCGGCTAAATCTAAGTCTGCCATTTTAAGTACTGACATAGGTATTCCTTAATTGTTTATTTATAAAATTCGTTTGTATTCTGCCGCCGTATCCAACATACGGTTAGCAAAGCCCCACTCGTTATCACACCAAACTAACACTTTAACTAAGCATTTGTGGCTGACACGGGTTTGGTTGCCATCGACAATGGCTGAATGAGGATCATGGTTAAAGTCAACCGATACTAATGGCTCTTCTGTGTAACCTAAAATACCAGACAAGCCATTTGATTGTGCTTTTTTAATGGCTTGGTTAACGGTATCTATATCGACATCTTTATTTATCGTCACACTTAAATCCATTGCGGTAACATTAATGGTTGGTACGCGAACCGCTATCGCTTCAAAACGCCCTGCGAACTTAGGCATAATACGTTCAATGCCTGCGGCTAACTTAGTTGATACTGGAATAATACTTTGACTAGCAGCTCGGGTTCGATATAAATCTGGGTGGTAAGCATCAATAACTTGCTGGTCATGCATTGATGAGTGAATAGTCGTGATAGTGCCACTGTCAACACCAAACGCATCATCCAATGCCTTAATAACTGGTACGATACAGTTAGTTGTGCATGAGCCATTTGAAATAATAACGTCTTTGTCACTTAGCTGATCGTGATTGATACCATAAATAATGGTGTTATCGATATCAGAGTCAGCTGGGTGTGAAAAAATCACGCGCTTAGCACCCGCTGCGACGTGCTGCATACCATCTTCGCGAGATTTATAAATACCAGTACAGTCTAGAACCAAGTCGATATCTAGCTTTTGCCAAGGTAAATCGGCTAGGCTTTTCTGATTAATCAGTTGGATCTCTTTGCCAGCAACCAATAAATTCTTTTGCTCGGTTAATTCAACGTCGAAAGCGAAACGACCATGTGCGGTGTCGTATTTTAGTAGGTGAGCAATGCCCTCAGGCTCAGCAATTTCATTGATCGCCAATAAATTAAACTCCTGCTCACGGCCAGATTCAAACAGTGCTCGAAGCACATTACGGCCAATTCGGCCAAAGCCATTGATAGCAATATTTAACGGGCGATTCATTGTGTTGATAAATTCCTACTGCGTTGATAATAAAAAAGCGGGCTTATGATACCCGCTTTTTAATTTAAGTGAATAACTTGCGTGCTAAATTATAGCGATTTAACTGTGTTAACTACGTTTTCAACAGTGAAACCAAAGTGTTCCATTAATACGCCACCTGGTGCTGATTCACCGAATGTAGTCATACCAACTGTTGCACCTTGGAAACCAACGTACTTAGTCCAGTAATCTATGTGTGCAGCTTCAATTGCAACACGTTTAGTTACTGTAGCTGGCAACACTGATTCTTTATATTCAGCATCTTGTGCATCAAATACATTAGTGCTTGGCATAGAAACAACACGAGCCTTAATGCCCTGCTCTTTTAATGCTGCAGCTGATTGCACTGCTAGCTCAACTTCTGAACCTGTAGCGATAAGGATCACATCAGGCGTACCGTCAGTATCAACCAATACATAACCGCCTTTTTCAATTAACGCAACTTGCTCGTCTGTTCTAGCTTGGTGTGGTAAACCTTGACGAGAGAATACTAGCGCCGATGGACCATCTTTGTACTCTACTGCTGATTTCCATGCGATTACTGACTCCGCAGCATCGGCTGGACGCCAAGTTTGCATTTTAGGTGTCATACGTAAGTTAGCTATTTGTTCAATCGGCTGGTGCGTTGGGCCGTCTTCGCCTTGACCAATTGAGTCATGGGTGTAAACGTAAATATTTTGAATGCCCATTAGCGCAGACATACGACACGCATTTCTCATATATTCCATGAACATTAAGAAAGTTGCGCCGTAGTTGATGAAACCACCGTGCAATGAAATACCGTTCATGATGCCACCCATGCCGAATTCACGTACACCGTAGAAGATGTAGTTACCCGCAGCGTCTTCTTGAATACCTTTTGAGCCAGACCATAAAGTTAAGTTTGAACCTGCTAAGTCAGCAGAGCCACCTAATAACTCTGGCAACATAGCGCCAAATGCTTCAATTGTGTTTTGTGACGCTTTACGAGAAGCCACTTTCTCTGCTTTGTTTTGTGTTTCAACAGCAAAAGCGTAAGCCTTCTCAGAGAAGTCTTCTGGTAGTTCACCTAAAATTACACGACGCTCAAACTCAGCCGCTAATTCAGGGTGAGCATTTTTATATTCAACAAAACGACTGTTCCAGTCATTTTCAGCTTTATCACCTGCATCTTTTGCATCCCAACCTTGATAAACATCATTTGGAATTTCAAACGCTGGGTGTGGCCAGTTTAAGAATTCACGCGCTGCCGTGATCTCTTCTGCGCCTAATGGTGCACCGTGACAGTTATGAGTACCTTGTTTATTTGGCGAACCAAAGCCAATCGTTGTTTTACAACAAATCATTGATGGCTTGTCAGAGTTAGCTTGTGCTTGTTTAATTGCTGCTGCGATAGCTTCAGGATCGTGACCATCTACATCTGCAATTACGTGCCAGCCATATGACTCAAATCGTTTCGGTGTATCATCGCTGAACCAGCCTTCAACTTCACCGTCGATAGAAATACCGTTGTCATCCCAAAATGCAATTAGCTTACCTAGACCTAATGTACCCGCTAATGAACATGCTTCATGCGAGATACCTTCCATTAAACAACCGTCACCTAAGAAACAGTATGTGAAATGGTCAACAACTTCGTGACCGTCACGGTTGAATTGTGCTGCAAGTGTCTTTTCGGCAATCGCCATACCTACTGCATTTGAAATACCAGCGCCTAATGGGCCTGTTGTTGTTTCAACGCCTGGAGTATATCCATACTCTGGGTGACCTGGTGTTTTTGAGTGTAATTGACGGAAGTTCTTTAATTCTTCAATTGGTAAATCATAACCAGAAAGGTGCAACAAAGAATAGATAAGCATTGAGCCGTGACCATTTGATAAAATAAAGCGGTCTCTGTCTGCCCAATTAGGGTTTGCCGGGTTGTGCTTCAAAAAGTCGTTCCACAATACCTCTGCAATATCAGCCATGCCCATAGGTGCACCTGGGTGTCCTGAGTTTGCCTGCTGAACGGCGTCCATACTTAACGCGCGAATGGCGTTAGCTAAATCTCTTTTTGCTGTCATTTTGGTTCCTGAAATTTTTAGTCAATAGTAGCTAGCTCACTGTTTACCGAAAAATCCGAGCTAAAGCAATCACTCTAAAGGAATAAGTAATAGAAAAATTAAAATAATCAACAAACGGTCAAAAAATGAATAAAAAGCGGCTTATTATTCGGCCGTTGCATGAGCTGCAAGGTTGAGTTGCACTTGGCTCAGGGCTAGTTTCATTACATGACTTCGGCGGCGTGAACCATTGCAAAATACAAAGGACTCCGAAGCGATGATTTCTGGTTTTGGGATCAAGCTAAGTAGTCATACCAATCTGCATAAGGAATCAGCCACTCAGAGCTACACCAGAGGTGGGAGAATAAGACAAATTTTCGCAGGTATAGTCGTTCTACATCAAGGAAATTTGGCGCAATTATCGCGCCTCTGGTGAGCTTCCAAGGACGAGTTTAAAAGCTTCCCAGCCTTCGTTACTGATTTTGAAAAGGGAACAGCCATTCTCTGCAATCAAAGCCTCGCCTAAATGGACTTAGGTGCTTAGGTTACGTCTGGAACTGGTAGCCTGTGCCTGAAAAGCTTTTAATTCTCGCTGAGTGACTAATTCTTTATACAGATTGGTATCAGACAGCTCATATTATTTAGGCTCAGCTTTAACTCAGTCGAGCCTTTATACTAACCAAGACAACCAAATCCATGAAAGCAAAAAAGGAAAGCTTTTGCTTTCCTTTCGTATCTTAGATTTATTGGCAAGGTACAACACCAATTTTGTAACTTCTGTCGGCTCTTGCGCCTGAGTACCAGATATAACAGTTATCTTGTTTCAACTTGTTGTCGCGAGGATTTGCTTGAATATTGACGTTATCTTTAAACGAAAAGGTACCAACAACCGTTGTACCTGTGACGCCTTCGGCGACCCAGTCATTGCTGTGATAGCCAGAAAATACAATGTCTTCTTGTTGGCCTATGTCGTCCATAATTGAAGTAAGTGTCGTTGCCGACGCTGATGGTGTGCCATAAATGAAGTAACAATCCCCACCGCAAATATTATTAAATGGATTATTTGCAGGTTCATTGCCGTAGTAACCACCTCCAGTAACAGGTGTGTTATTCGCTGGATTTCGACCTGTTAAGCCAGCAACAGCCAGTTTGTTAAACACTATATTTACTTGCCCTTGAATTTGCGCTTTTACGCCGTTCAATGTGCCCGTGCGAGCTTCTGCGGCAAGTCCTAAAAACCTCGGAGCTTCGATGACCGCTAATATTCCTAAGATCACAATTACAATGATCAACTCAATAAGTGTGAAACCGTTTGCTGGTTTACTTTTCATTATATCCCTACAACTAAAAATGAATATACAAAAGAGTTAGCCTACGACAAGCTGAACATACCCACATTGATCGAGATCATACATTCAGCTTGAAGTGACAATTATTAATCTAAGGTTGAAGGTAACCTTGGTGAAGAAAGTAGCTTAGAGAAACGCTGCCACTTTTGTTCATGAGTTAGACTAGAGTCTTGCTCAACCCAGTTTTTAACTAGGTCCTTACCCCAATTATAATTGATGATGTAAGAGCCATAAGTGTCCATAAACTTAACTCTCTGTTTTGCTTTAGCTGGGCTCATTAAGGCGTATTGCTCTAATAATTGAGCCGCTTCATCTGCATTAATCTCACCATTTAAATATTGACGACCAACTTCGTTGCCTGCGTAGCTCACTTTAGCAACGAGATTACTAACTGCTTCATACTGGCTTGCTTTACTCGCGTCTAAACCTGCTAGCGGGAATAAGTATTCTTGCTCAAACTTAACCTTTTCATTGTCAGGAAACGCCATTTCAATACCATAGTTAGCGCTGCCTTCTGCGATTAGAGATTGTGGGCTAAACAGTGGATAAACTGAAAATTCAACCCAACCACGCTTTTGGTATAAATTAGCTTCTAACAACCCATTATAAGTATGGTGTCCTGGGTAACCTTCATGACATCCCAAATCGATAGCTCTTGAGATATCAATCGGCAATTCAATATTTACTTGGATTAACGAATAAGCATCGCCTTTATACCAGTTGTAACCACTCCAAGGTTTGTCTTTAACAAACTCTAATTCAAAGTTTTCATTACCAAGTAAAGCCACATGCTGTTTAGTTCTATCTCGGCATTCTTTAATTGCCAAATCAAACACAGGCTTTAATTTATCTTGAGGAATAATGAATTGTTTACGGAATTGCTCTAGTTTAACTAAGGTGTTTTCCTCACCTGGTAATAGCTTATCTAGCTCATCAATGGCTTGTTGAAATTCAGACCAATCCTTCGTTGGCGCTTGAGTATTAAATAAGGCTTGGCTTTGCTCATCAAAGCTTAATTTAACTTCACCAATATTCATTTGGCTACGGGCAATAAGGGCATTTAGCTGTGCATCTAAGTAGCTCAGTCTTAATTGCTCAACTTCATCTAATTTATGTTTGTCTGCTTGTTGAAAACTCAAATGATGTAAAAGTTGTTTGGCTTCTTTAACAATTGTTTGCAGTGATTTTTTATCCGCTTTAACTTCTTGTTGCCATTGCTCAGGGCCATAATAAGCGTCAATATACCCTGCTTCATGCTCACCAAGTGCTAAAGACAGCTTCACATAATTTGCTGCAATGTCACTTGTCGCCATAGGCTGTTCAGATTCGTTAACTGCTGATTTTTGCAATTGGATATTTGCAACTATCGCTAGTGCAACTACGCCAACGGCCAATAATAAACTTTTATTTTTCATAATTTACTTCCTATTTAACCTGGACTTTGCCGCCAATGATCTTTATCGCTGGAACGCCACGTATAATGGTTTCACGGCCAAACACCGATTGGCAGTTAGGACAAGCACCAAGTTGCTCTGTAAAGTCTTTGCTAATTCGTTCTTTGAAGCATTTAACCAGACTGCCATTGCCACCCTTTTTGTATTGCAACAATTTAAACCGACATTTGCTGCAATAAATATCAACACTTCGCTCTGGTTGCTTCTTTCTAGGTTTAGCCAAACGATTCAATACCTATATCAAAAAAGGCCAGCATTGCTGGCCTTAAAATGTTAGATAAACGTAAATTACGCTTCTAGCTCTGCATTGTGATAAACGTCTTGTACGTCTTCACAATCGTTTAACATGTTCATGAACTTTTCAAACACTGCGACATCATCACCTGCAACGGTTGCCATAGTTTGTGGCTCCCAAGAGATCTCTTGAGTGTCGAAGTCGATACCTTCAAATGCATCTTCTAATGCCGTCTTAACAGCACCAAACTCGGTATAAGGTGCAGTTACTGTAACCTTGCCGTCTTCAACTTCTACATCAGTTACATCAACGTCAGCCATCATTAACGACTCTAAAATCGTATCTTCATCGTCACCGTCAAAAACGAAGATAGCTAAGTGATCGAACATATGTGCAGCTGCACCTTGAGCACCTAGTTTAGAATTTGTCTTTGTGAAACAGTTTTTCACTTCCATGATGGTACGGTTAGGGTTGTCTGTTAAACAATCGACAATAACCATACAGCCGCCAGGACCAAAACCTTCATAACGAGCTGGTGAATAATCTTCACCTGCACCACCTTGCGCTTTGTCTAAGGCATTTTTAATAACGTGCGCAGGAACCTGATCTTTCTTCGCTCTATCCATTAAACTGCGAAGTGCAAGGTTACCGTCCGGATCTGAGCCACCGTTTTTCGCTACCATGTAGATCTCTTTTCCGTACTTAGAATAGATCTTAGTTTTCATGTTGGCTGTTTTAGCCATCGACTCTTTACGGTTTTGGAACGCTCTTCCCATCTTAATTCTCTTCTTCTTTGCAGCGGTTAATATGACACCGCTTTTCAATAAAAAAATAACTGCAGTAATTTAATCAATTTTTACCAAAAAATGAATGGCTAACTAGCAGAAAATGCAGTCTTAATACGCTTTAGGTTATTACTTGTAGAGTTTTTAAACAGCTAACACCTTAAGCACGTGACCGTTAACTTCGACAAGATCTAAGTGGAATACTTTTTTTCTAGTCTGAGTTGCAACTTCACCATTGACTAAAACATAGCCTTCAGCAATCACTTGTTTTGCTTGTGCACCACTTTCGACCAAACCTTCAAACTTAAGGAGTTTGTTCAGCTCGATAAATTCACCTGAAATTTGCACGTTGATATATTCGGACATCTACCCCTCTGGCATCTTGAGATAACTAGTTGCTCAGTATTATAAATCAATTAGCGTACAAGGTAAGTGTGAAGGTGCAATTAAACTAAGATAAAACAGGTATTAAGAGGTTTTTAAGAAAAAATATAACGGGATCTGAATTGGAACAATATTGGAGCGAGTAACGAGGTTCGAACTCGTGACCTATACCTTGGCAAGGTATCGCTCTACCAGCTGAGCTATACTCGCAATATATATTTTGGAATGGTGCCCGGGGACGGACTTGAACCGTCACGCTCTTGCAAGCGAGGGATTTTAAATCCCTTGTGTCTACCAATTCCACCACCCGGGCGAATAAATTTTTTTGCAATCATGGAGGCGGGTCCCGGAGTCGAACCGAGGTCCACGGATTTGCAATCCGCTGCATAGCCACTCTGCCAACCCGCCATGAATGCTGTTCCAACTAGAAATTGGAGCGAGTAACGAGGTTCGAACTCGTGACCTATACCTTGGCAAGGTATCGCTCTACCAGCTGAGCTATACTCGCGATAAACATCTAATAATTAGATATCTAAATAAATACTTTAACATGGATCCTGAAAATTGGAGCGAGTAACGAGGTTCGAACTCGTGACCTATACCTTGGCAAGGTATCGCTCTACCAGCTGAGCTATACTCGCATTCTAATATCCAGAAAATGGTGCCCGGGGACGGACTTGAACCGTCACGCTCTTGCAAGCGAGGGATTTTAAATCCCTTGTGTCTACCAATTCCACCACCCGGGCTTATTCGGGAAGTATTTTTATAGTAAGTATTGGTACCTACTTAAGTGTACAACCAATTAAAATTGGAGCGAGTAACGAGGTTCGAACTCGTGACCTATACCTTGGCAAGGTATCGCTCTACCAGCTGAGCTATACTCGCACACTTTGTATCTAGATAATGGTGCCCGGGGACGGACTTGAACCGTCACGCTCTTGCAAGCGAGGGATTTTAAATCCCTTGTGTCTACCAATTCCACCACCCGGGCTTATCGGGATAGTATTTTTATAGTAAGCTTGGCACCTACTTTTCCAAATAAATTTGGAGCGAGTAACGAGGTTCGAACTCGTGACCTATACCTTGGCAAGGTATCGCTCTACCAGCTGAGCTATACTCGCATATTCTTTTTGTCTACACCATCTTCCAAATAAAAATTTGGAGCGAGTAACGAGGTTCGAACTCGTGACCTATACCTTGGCAAGGTATCGCTCTACCAGCTGAGCTATACTCGCTTAGTCGATGGTGCCCGGGGACGGACTTGAACCGTCACGCTCTTGCAAGCGAGGGATTTTAAATCCCTTGTGTCTACCAATTCCACCACCCGGGCGACTAAATTTTACGAAATCATGGAGGCGGGTCCCGGAGTCGAACCGAGGTCCACGGATTTGCAATCCGCTGCATAGCCACTCTGCCAACCCGCCATGAATGCTGTTCCAATTTAAAATTGGAGCGAGTAACGAGGTTCGAACTCGTGACCTATACCTTGGCAAGGTATCGCTCTACCAGCTGAGCTATACTCGCAAATCATGTTGATTTCGTTGTCGTTGTGCTCTGTGACAACGGGGACGCATTCTACATCCAAACCTTTCTGAGTCAACAGCATTTTTAAATAAAAATGACATTTTTCTTTCGTTTGGTGATTTTTTGGCTTTTACGTTTAAAAATCATACCCAAACATCTAAAAATTATACTTTTTTACCACTGATGTACGGCCAAGCTGCTTTGAAATAAATGACCAGTGACCAAATAGTTAGCGCCGTAGCCAAGTATAAGAAAGTATAGGTCGCAATTTCTAATAATGGACCTAATATCCAACCGTCAAATACCCAAAACTCGTTTGGATGCCATAATAACCCAATGATCGCTAACATCTGCGCCGCGGTTTTATATTTGCCAATCATGCTTACCGCAACATTTGCTCGTTTGCCCTGCTCTGCCATCCACTCTCTAAGCGCAGAAACCACAATTTCACGTCCAATAATTAGAATTGCAGGGATAGTGACTAAGTAATTGGCATAATCATCAACAACCAATACTAACGCAACCGCTACCATTACTTTATCAGCGACAGGGTCAAAAAAAGCACCGAAAGGAGTAGATTGATCCAATCGACGAGCTAAGTAACCGTCCAAAGCATCAGTTAAAGCCGCAAACCAAAATACAAACGCGGTTGCAAAATACTTCCATTGGTATTGTTCTACCGGTAAGTAATAAAGACCTACCATTACTGGTATTAAAAAAATTCGAAAAGAAGTTAGGATATTTGGAATATTCCACATATTAAGTTACTGCATAAATTATTAACCCGGCAATGATGCCGCTTTAATCTTTATCATGCAAGAAACCATAAATTTCATTTGCTAATTGTTTGGATACACCGGGGACTTTTGCCAATTCTTCCGCTTTTGCTGCCAACACACCTTGTAGTCCACCGAAATTTTTCAACAATGCCTGCCTTCGTTTAGCTCCAACGCCTGGTATGTCTTGCAATACCGAGGTCGTTTTTGCTTTGTTGCGCTTGTTTCTATGACCTGTAATCGCAAATCGATGTGACTCGTCTCTAATATGTTGAATTAAATGAAGGGCTTGTGAGCTTTTAGGTAAATGAACTTCTACTTCGCCGCCATTCATAAATAAAGTTTCTAAACCCGGTTTTCTTGACTCGCCTTTAGCAATACCAACAATAATTGGCGTTTTATCCAAAGACCAATCGGCAAAGAATTGTTCTGCTTTGTTTAACTGACCTTTACCACCGTCTATGAACAAAATATCTGGTATCTTGCTTTCATCAGTAACTTTGGAAAAACGTTTATCCATAGCGAATGCCATTGCGCCATAATCGTCTCCACCTTTCACCCCTTTAACGTTGTATCGGCGATATTCAGATTTCATTGGGCCTTCAGGGCCAAATACGACACAAGACGCGATAGGATATTCACCAAATGTGTGGCTGATATCAAAACATTCCATACGATTAATCGCTGGGAGTTTTAAAAACTCGCAAAGCTCTTTATAACGTGAAGAAATAGCTCGGCCATCGGCCAGTTTTGTTGCTAAATCGATTTCTGCATTTTTCTGCGCTAGTTGATAGTACTTATACTTTTCACCACGCTTCGGCGTGATAAGTTGTACTTTGGCATTGCGCTCTTGGCTAATCGCTTGTTCCAATTCACTGATATTTTCGGTCAGTTCAGGTATTAAAATTTGATTAGGGATGTTTTGTCCCCCTAGAGAATTCAAATAGAACTGAGAAATAAACGAGGTGATAATTTCACTTGGCTCAGAATTGGCTGGAACTTTAGGTGAGTAGTTTTTACTGCCCAACACTTTTTGGTCGCGAATGTACATCACTTGTACACTAGCAAGGCCTTTATCTGATGCAAACGCAATAACGTCCACTTCATCCACAGCACCAGAAACATTTTGCGTTTCTGTTACTTTTCTTAGTGTTGCGACTTGGTCACGGAAAAAAGCGGCATCTTCGAATTTAAGTGCCATACTTGCCGCTTCCATTTTATCAATCAAAGACTGGATAACATCTTGGCTTTTTCCAGACAGGAACTGTTTAACTAACAAAACCTGTTCGTTATATGCTTCGTCGCTTACATAGCCTTCGACACAAGGTGCACTGCAACGTTTCAATTGATGCTGTAAGCAAGGACGAGTTCTTACTTTGTAAAAGCCATCTTCACACTGCCTAACAGGGAAGATTTTTTGCATTATTCTTAAACTTTCCCATACTGCACCAGCGCTTGGAAAAGGACCAAAGTATTCGCCTTTAAAACGCTTTGCTCCACGATGAGAGGTAATTCTTGGGTGTTTGTGATCGGTGACTAATATATACGGATAAGATTTATCATCCCGCAATAAAATATTGTACTTGGGCTGAAACTCTTTAATTAAGTTATTTTCTAAAATAAGCGCTTCAGTTTCAGAGTCGGTAACAATTACTTCAATGTTTGCGATTTGTGCCACCAGCGCCTTAGTCTTAACGCTGCTAACATTTTTTTGGAAATAACTGGATAATCGATTTTTAAGGTTTTTGGCTTTACCAACATAGATAACCGTTTGGTGTTCGTCGTACATACGATAAACACCTGGTTTGTTGGTTACATGCTTTAAAAAAGTGGAAGAGTCAAAAGTCACAGAATATTACTAGATGAAGTACGACGGTTAGATCTTGTCCATATCTAACATGCCGTAACGAATGGCTAAATGCGTTAACTCAACGTCGTTACTGATATTGAGCTTATCGAACATACGATATCGATAACTGTTAATCGTCTTTGAACTCAAATTCAATTGATCTGCGATATCTTGAACCTTTTCACCTTTAGTGATCATCAGCATGATCTGTAGTTCTCTTTCAGATAAAGCGTCAAAAGGCCTGTCTTCGTCAACGCCATTGAATTGGTTTAAAGCAATTTGCTGTGCGATTTCAGGAGCGATAAAGCGCTGCCCTACGTTAACAACACGAATGGCTTGGATCATTTCTTCTGGACAAGTCATTTTGGTTAAGAAACCATGTGCACCAATTTGCATAACCTTAGATGGAAATGGATCTTCGGTATGAACAGTCAGTACAATGATCTTAATATCGGGGCAATAACGAAGGATTTTTTTTGTCGCTTCCAAACCGCCCATTCCCGGCATATTCATGTCCATAAGCACAACATCCGGTTCGTTGCTACGACAAAACTGAAAAGCAGCTTCACCTGAATCCACCTCACCAACAACTTTCATACCACGGACATCATTAACAATATGTTTAATACCGGTACGAACTAATTCATGATCGTCGACTAAAAGTACATTAATCAAGAACAATCTCCTACTAAAAACCCGGAGCTAAAACTACCACACTATTTGTTTTGCGCAAATGCTAAATAGAGTAAAAGTGAATGCTAACCGTATTAAACTTTTATACTTTTTTTATTGATACCGTACTCGCGAAGCTTGTTTGCAATCGCGGTATGACTAAGCCCTAGCTTTTTAGCTAACTGTCTAGAACTTGGGTACGCAGGGTAAAGCTTTCTCAGTAACCCTGCTTCGAAGCGTTTAACCGCTTGGTCTAAGGTTCCTTCAAATTCTTTTTCCAAGTAACCAAATTCACTTGTGTACGTTGGCAACTCAAGCATTTCTTTTTCAACCACGTCAGAATCCAGCAAACTAATTGCGCGGTAAACCGAGTTTTCTAATTGACGCGTGTTGCCAGGCCAAGGGTAACTCTGCATATACTCTGCACAGTTTTTTGAAATGGTAGGCGCTACTTTTCCAGCTTCGCTAGCGTAACGCTGAGCAAAGTGCTGTGCTAAAGGCAAAATATCTTGTTTTCTTTCACGCAAAGGTGGGATTTGAATACTTAATACATTTAAACGGTAGAACAGGTCTTCGCGAAATAGGTGCTCTTGCACCATGCTAGCTAAGTCTTTTTGCGTAGCGCATATTACTCGCACGTTGACTTTCACTTCATTTTCATCCGCTACACGACGGAAAGTACCGTCTTGTAAAAAACGCAGCAGTTTAGTTTGAAGCTCGTTCGACATCTCACCAACTTCATCCAAAAATACGGTACCGCCTTCTGCTAGTTCGAATATACCTCGCTTACCTTCCTCATCTGAGCCAGGGTAAGCATTAGGTCCGTAACCAAACAGTTCACTTTCCGCAACATTGTCAGGTAAAGAAGCACAACTTAAAGCCAAAAATGGCTGCTCCGCTCTTTCACTTGCATCATGGCAAGCTCTTGCAATCAATTCTTTACCAGTACCAGTCTCACCTTGAACTAAAATAGGCGCATCAAGTTGAGACATTTTTTTCGCTTCACGAATAACGCGGCGCATTGCCGTGCTATTAGCTTGAATGTTTACAAACGATTCATTGTTATCGTCTCTAAAAGCATTGATTTGCTGACCAAGTCGAGTGTGAGACTTTAAGTTCACTACCGCGCCAACAAGTTGTACCTTGCCTTCTTCATCTGTGATGTTAATAGGCAGTAAGTCTGAAATGAATTCTTCGTTATTTGCAGTGAGCTTTAAGGTTTGCGGTAACACTTCTTCTGAATCCAACCATTTACCAAAGTTAAACCCTTTTAAGAAGCCTTGAAGAGGCTGTGCTAACACTTCATCTTCACTTCTACCTAAGTCCACCAGCGCTGACTGATTAGCGGTAACAATATTGCCTTTGTTATCTAGTGATATGACACCATCAGGTAATATTCTTAATAATGTAACTAACTCATTGTGCTCGCGTTCATAGGGTAAAAAGCTCGTGGTTTTTACATCAGTAACGCCATCGACTCTGCGAATTGCCGCCATGACTTGTTGAAAAGCTTCAAATTCAATTTGTGGAAACGCAACATATAAACACTTAGAGGTTTTATCAAACTCAATTCCCTTAAGGTCAATATCGTACTCAACTAATATATTAAGGACTTCTTTGGCCAGTCCCATACGATCTTGACAAGCTATCTGTAAACGCATTTTTTCTCCGCAAAAATAAACTTCAGCTAGTAGGCTTGAAATAAATTGTAAACATATAATGACAGTATGTGCACCTATTATTTTGCTTTAAAAGTGCAAAATAACAAAAAGTAGACATCTGAAATTTTCAGATGTCTACCAAATGCTTATTACTAGGTAGTGATTAGGCTGCTGTTTTAGGTGGGAAAGTTGGCTCAAACAGTCCTAATTTCATTGCTTCTCGAACAATGCTCATCAAGTCCATTTGTGAAAGATCGAACAAATCGTTTATCTGTTCGATCATAAAGTATTTAGGTTGCATGATATCGATACGATATGGCGTTCTAAAAACGTCAAGTACATTAATAGGCAAACGTTCTGGCTTGTCTGAATTTATCGCGTACTCAGTTTCACCCGGTGACGATAAAATACCACCGCCATATATGCGAAGTTGATCGCCCTTTTTAAGCAAACCAAATTCAACCGTGAACCAGTATAATCTTGCTAAATATACGCGTTCTTCTTTGCTTGCTGCCAAACCAAGCTGACCATATTTATGAGTAAACTCAGAAAAAGCGGGGTTAGTTAACATCGCGCAATGACCAAATATTTCGTGGAAAATATCCGGTTCTTGCAAATAGTCAAAATGCTCGCGGCGACGAATAAAGGTGGCAACAGGAAACTTTTTTTCTGATAACAATTTAAAAAAGGATTCAAAATTAATTAATGCAGGAACTTCGGCACATTGCCAGCCTGTAGTTTCTAACAATACTTTTGACACTTCGTTTAACTGCGGTATTCGGTCTAATGGCAAGTTCAACTTGTCTAAACCTTGAAAAAACTCCTCACAAGCCTTGCCTTTGATACACTCTAACTGTCTAGTAATAAGTTCATGCCAAATTTGGTTTTCTTCATCAGTCCAATGAATAAAGCCATTATCGTCAGATTGTTTTGATACGTATGTAGATGTTTTTGCCATGATTATCTCCAGTTTATACTGCTGCTAGAGTTGGTTGAGTTGAAAAAGCGCGCTCCAGTGCTTGGTCAAGATCATCGATAAGATCTTGCACTTGCTCTAGCCCCACCGAGATTCGGATTAAACCATCACTAATACCAGCTTCAGCTCTTTCCTCAGGGGTATAGGGTGAATGAGTCATTGAAGCCGGATGTTGAATTAATGATTCTGCATCACCAAGACTAACTGCAATAGAAAATAGCTCTGTTGCATTAATAAAGTCTCTGCCTTCGGCTAATGAAGCATCCAGTTCAAAACCTATTACACCGCCTGCGCCACGCATTTGTTTATGCAAGAATTTATGCCCTGAATGAGAAGGCAAACCAGGATAGTAAACTTGTTTAACTTTCGGGTGTTTCTCTAAGTATTCAGCGACAGTTTGTGCCGACTCGCAATGGCGAGCCATACGAATAGGTAAAGTTTTCAACCCTCGTAAAATTAGCCAAGCGTCATTAGGGCTCATAGTGCCGCCGACATCTTTCAATATAGTAGATTTTATCGTCGCAATATTTTCTCGACTAGAAGTAATGAGACCAGCAACAACATCGCCGTGACCATTTAAGAATTTAGTTGCGCTATGGAGTACGATGTCGATACCAAAGTCGACAGGGTTTTGTAAAATTGGCGATAGAAAAGTGTTATCCACAACGGAGAGTAATTTATTGTTTTTGCAAAACTCACCAATCATTGCCAAATCAAGTACCACCAGATTCGGATTAATCGGTGTTTCAGCAAACAGCATTTTACTGTTGGGCTTTAACGCTTGCTGTAATTCGATAGGATTAGTCATATCAACAAAGCTAACTTCAATACCAAACTTTGGCAGTTGATGGTTAAACAATGCAAACGAACAACCATAAATAGCTCGAGATACAATTACGTGATCACCAGCTTGTAAAAATGATAGGACAGCGCCAGAAACTGCAGCCATACCTGTCGCTGTTGCTGCGGCATCTTCCATTTTTTCTAATGCTGCAACTTTCTGCTCTAGCTCTGCTACAGTAGGGTTCCCTAAACGAGAATAGATGTACCCGGGCTCTTCGCCTGCAAATCGCGCAGCACCTTGTTCAGCCGAGTCGAAAATAAATGTCGAAGACTGGTAAATAGGAGTAGACAGTGCACCTTTATGGTCTGACTTATCTCTTCCCGCATGGATACACAAAGTATCTTGATGTTGTTTTTTATTATTGTTCATAGATAAATTTTTATGCTCTAACTGGACGTATGAATACACGTTTTAGGTTAGACCGAAGAGTGCCTACTTTTCTTTAGAGCTAATAATCTAAATCTATCAAAACTTGTTGATTATCTGTAATGATATTTTTACAGTCTATTGCGAGCGCAGGCATAAAAAAGCTCCAACACCTATTGGTGATTGGAGCTTAAATAAGAATCTGTAACTAAACTGTGTTTATAGCTTATAAGCGGTTAATTTCGCGCTTTAAGGTAAACTCATTTGACGTTACATAGGTTTCCATGTCCCTTACCCTATGTTCGATACTTTCAAATTGACTCAAAATATCTTTGTACGCCCTTCTTGGTGGCTCTCCTGCCTGCCAAACTTTGGTTTTTATCTCAACAGCTTGGTCAATATCGTGATCACTACCAAACCGTTGCCACTGATCACCTGTCGATTTGGCTTTCGTTTTATTACTTTCAAAACCAGGTTTAGTGTCTAAAATAAACCAACCAGCAACATAAGCGATTAAGAAAAAGCCACCCGATAATAAGAAGCCACTTAACCAAATTACCCTAATCAACCAAGTTTCAGCACCTACGAATTCCGCGACACCAGCACATACACCAGCTAACTTACCTTGTGATGGAATTCGATATAATTGTCTTTTTAATTCCATAGCCACTCTCCCCCTTTTATGCTTTATTTCGCCATTCTGGCGCTTCTGCATCAAGAATGGACTCAAGCGTTTTAACTCGTTCACCAAGCATTTCTGCTTTGTGCGCTAGGTTATTTAATTCGGTAATTTCCTTATCCGATAAACCTTGCGTCATTTGTCTTTTTGAACGGTAGTGCATGATTAACCAAATAGGAGCAACAAAAATTAAAAATATAATTATTGGTGCAACAATGATCCCTACAACATCACTCATAATATACTCCTACTTAATCAGTGCTTATTTGTCCGAGTTTAACTTAGCTTTTAACGCTTCTAACTCAGAGTCTACTTTTTCCGATGCTTCTAAATCAGCAAACTCGTCAGCCAAAGATTTATTACCTAGTTCGTAAGACTCGACTTCAGCTTCTAAGTTATCAATCTTGCGCTCGTATGCTTCAAAGCGGGAAAGTGCGTCATTAATCTTGCCACTATTGAGTTTAGTTTTGACATCTAAACGTGAACTTGCCGTTTTACCACGCATCAAAATTGTTTTCTGTCTTGCTTTGGCGTCTTCAAGCTTAGACTGTAACTGTGTTATTTCATCTTGTAAGCGAGCTACTTGATCGTCCAGTTGCTCTAGCTCTTGTTTCATCACATCAGCGCTTTCATTGCACTTTTGTTTTTCAACTAGTGCTTGGCGAGCCAAGTCTTCTCTTTCCTTAGATAAAGCCAATTCTGCTTTAGCTTGCCAGTCATCGGCTTCTGCCAATAAACGTTCCATACGACGAACTACGTCTTTTTTATCAGCTAACGTGCGGGCTGATGAAGAGCGGACTTCAACAAGAGTGTCTTCCATCTCTTGAATAATTAAACGAACCATTTTTTCCGGATCTTCGGCTTTGTCTAACAGCGAATTAATATTAGCGTTAACAATATCGGCAAAGCGTGAAAATATACCCATAATAAATACCTCTTGTTATGTATCACTTGTTATCAAGTTGGCGTTAGCTATTCAGATAAAGTGCCAACCTCGCAAATAAAATTAACTCATTGTTATAATTAGATTTTATTTATTTTAAAACAATACTTTCAGTTTGTTCTTTTTTAAAATACACTATTAATTAGTCAAATTCACCAACGATTAACTTATGCGACAATTTGCTCAAAAAGATAACTTAATAGGACAAGCCAATTCATTCTTAGAAGTATTGGAAAAAGTATCTCAACTTGCTCCACTGGATAAACCCGTGTTGATCATAGGTGAAAGAGGAACAGGTAAAGAGTTGATTGCCGCTCGTTTACACTACCTATCGCAACGCTGGGATCAAAGCTATGTCACACTTAACTGTGCTGCATTAAACGAAAACTTACTAGAGAGTGAATTGTTTGGTCATGAGTCTGGCGCTTTTACTGGCGCAGGTAAACGTCATGAGGGCCGTTTTGAAAGAGCTAATGCTGGTACTTTATTTCTCGATGAATTAGCTAATACTTCGGGTTTAGTGCAAGAAAAGTTATTGAGAGTAATAGAATATGGTGAGTTTGAGCGTGTTGGTGGCACTAAGACTGTAAAAATTGATACTCGATTAGTTTGTGCAACTAATGAAGATTTGCCTGCTCTAGCAGAAAGTGGCGAATTCCGTTCGGATTTATTAGATAGGTTAGCCTTTGATGTAATTACCCTGCCTCCACTTAGAGAGCGGCAAGAAGATATATTGGTATTAGCAGAACACTTCGCTATATCAATGGCGAAAGAATTAGAGTGGGAACTGTTCTCCGGCTTTTCTCGATTAGCAAAAGAAACATTACTAGACTATCACTGGCCTGGTAACGTAAGGGAATTAAAAAACGTAGTCGAGCGAAGTGTATATAGAAGTGCCAACCCTCACATCCCAGTACATGAGATCGTTTTAGATCCCTTCTCTAGCCCTTATCGACCAAAATCCAGAGTGAAAACTCAAGACAGACAAGCTGCACCTGCACCCAATATTACTCAGTCTGCTACAGAATCAACTGAGCAAACTCCAGAACAAACTATTACGACAAATCAAAAATCCAGTTTTGAATTTCCGCTAGACTTTAAACAAGCGAGTCAAGACCACGAAATTAACTTAATTAAAAGTGCGTTGTCGTTTTGCCAATTTAATCAAAAGAAAACCGCTGAGCAATTGGGAGTAACCTACCACCAGCTTAGGGGTTATTTGAAGAAATATAATTTGTTAGATAAAAGTAATGAAGGCTAAGGCTATGTTTGCAAAAACAATGTTAAGACTAGCCGCACTGGGTTGTGGTATTAGTTGGCTAAGTGCCTGTGAACCACAAACACAAAGTGATTTAGAATCTAAAACTCTACTTTATTGCAGTGAGGGTGCTCCGGATCTGTTTAATCCACAGCTCGTTACATCTGGTACTACGATTGATGCCGTTTCTAATCAAATTTATAACCAGTTAGTTAGGATTGATCCTGATACTGGCCGTGTCGTATCAGACTTAGCTAGAAAAGTGATCATTTCAAAAGACGGTATGCGATATCGCTTTTACTTAAGAAAAGGTGTGCAATTTCACTCTACTGATTACTTTACTCCGACGAGAACATTAACCACTGAAGATGTGGCTTTTTCTTTTGGTCGAGTACTACAAGCCAACCACCCTTTTAATTACGTAGGAGGAGGCCTCTACCCATTTTTTGATGGGATTGGTATCGCCAATTTGGTAGAGCAAATATTAGTCGTTGATGACTTGACCATTGAGTTTCGACTAAACCAGCCACAAGCCTCTTTTCTTGCTAATATGGCTACTGACTTTGCCATTATTTTATCAGCTGAATACGGTGAGCAACTAATGGCTGCAGGTACGCCTGAATTAATTGACCATTACCCTATTGGTACAGGTCCGTATAAATTTGTTGAATATAAAACCGATCACTATATACGCTATCACTCTCATGAACATTATTGGGCAAACAAAGGTAACATCGAGCAGGTAGTCTTTGATATCACACCAAATAACTCAAATCGTGTTGCTAAGTTATTAACTGAAGAGTGCGATGTATTAGGTTATCCAAGCGCTGCAGATGTCGAATATTTAAAAAATAAACCAGAAGTTGTGTTGTCCGAAACCACTTCTATGAACGTAAGCTATTGGGCTTTTAACAACAATGTTAAGCCGTTTGATAACCCTAACGTAAGAAAAGCATTGTCTTATGCAGTCGACCGGCAAGCGATAATCGATGCGGTTTACCTTAATCATGCTCAAGTAGCAAAAAGTTTGTTACCACCTTCAAACTGGGCTTACGCTCCACCGCCAATTGCACCTGAATATTCACTAGAAAAAGCCAGAGCATTGCTAAAACAAGAAGGCTTAGAGCAAGGTTTTAAAATGGATATTTGGGCTATGCCAGTACAAAGGGTATATAACCCCAATGCAGGGAAAATGGCTGAAATCCTCCAACAAAGCCTAGCGCAACTGAATATTGAAGCAAACATAGTTACTTTCGATTGGGGCACTTTCCGTAGAAAACTAGCCCAAGGTGAGCATGACTCTGTTCTTATCGGTTGGTTGGCAGATAACTCTGACCCAGATAACTTTTTTAGGCCATTACTCAGTTGTGCCGCTGCGTTTTCTGGTTCAAATCGGAGCGGTTGGTGTAACGACAATTACGATTTCAATATTTACCAAGCGCTTTCTATTACCAATACAGAGTTGCGGAAAGCTTATTATGAAGAAGCGGAAGCAATAATATCTGAGCAAACCCCTTTAGTTCCAATAGCACACGCATTAAGATATAAGGTCTATCGCAATAATATCTCAGACGTGCAATTTAACCCTTATGGCGGGATCAGCTTTGCTCAAACTAACAAGGCTAAACAATAATGCTTAATTACTTTTACCGAAAAGTATCTTTATTGATCTTTATCAGCCTTGGCTTAACTGTATTTGTATTTTCATTAAATTATATGTTTCCTGGCGAAGTATTAACCAATATGACTGGCTATCCGTCAAACGCCATTGATAACTACCCTGCTCTTGTTACCCAGTATCGAATGGACTCTTCTGTTGTCGATCAGTACTTTGCTTACCTTGGTCGTTTACTCGATGGCAATTGGGGCGTATCTATGAATACGGGTGATAGTATTTATGAGCTGGTATTTACCTTGTTACCTGCGACTATAGAGCTTGCTCTGTATGCTTTGCTGTATTCTTTTATCGTTGCAATTCCATTTGGTTTGCTCGCATCTTCAGAATCTCATCCTTGGCTAGATAAAGGTATTTTATCGTTGTCGCTAATAGGCTTTTCAATGCCTATTTTCTGGCTTGCCTTGATCATGACAATGATCTTCTCAATTAACTTAGGCTGGCTGCCAACATCAGGTAGACTCAGTTTGGTTTATCAAGTTCCAGCAAGCTCTGGTTTTATTCTATGGGATATTATCCAGTCGGATTTAGCATACAAATGGGAAGCCTTTTCTGATGCGTTAAAACATCTAATATTGCCAACCTTTGTGCTCGCAGCTTACCCTACAACCGTTTTGATCAGAACGACTCGCCAATCAATGAAAACAGTGATGGCTAAAAGTTACATTAAAGCCGCTCGAGCAAAAGGTCTTACAACTTGGCAAGTGTTGCGAAGACATGGTTTAAGAAACGGCTTGTTGCCTGTCATACAAACTTTAGGTATTCACTTTGGAACACTGATCACATTAGCAATGGTAACTGAAGTTATCTTTGCTTGGCCGGGCATAGGCTCAATGTTAGTTGATGCCATTCACCAAAGAGACTATACGGCGATTCAAGGTGGCTTATTAGTTATCTCTGCTCTGGTCTTTTTCGCTACCATTATTTTTGATTTGATCTATATGATATTTGATCCTATTGCGCGAGTTCACGGTCATGGCAAAATTTAGATTTTTTTCCAATCCGACCAACTCATCACCACTAAGGCAGCTTTGGCGTTTATTCCAAAGGAACCACTTTGCCTTAGTCGCGAGTTATATATTGCTATTTATGGTGTTGATTTCCATTTTTGGCCCCATCGTTGCGCCCTATTCACCATATGTACAACAGCAAGATGCCTTGCTAATGCCGCCATCTTGGGAGATGGAAGGTCATATTCAATACGTTTTTGGTACCGATGCATTGGGTCGAGATGTTTTTTCTCGGATCTTGGTTGGGGTCAGCTATTCATTTGGTTTGGCCATTGTCGCCGTTCTACTTGCACTTACTATTGGTTTTTTAATTGGTAGCGTCGCAGGCTTTTCTAAAGGCGTTAAAGCGAGCACTCTGAACCATATTTTGGATGTTGCCTTGACCATGCCTTCCCTGTTAATTGCAATTGTAATTGTTGCGGTACTTGGTCCTGGCATTGAAAATACTTTTTGGGCGGTGGTGCTGGCAATGTTGCCACAATTTATCCACCATATTCGTACTGAAGTTGCCGAACTATTAGAGAAAGACTTTGTTATTGCTTATCGTTTAGACGGAGCTAATAAATTACAAACATTTTGGTACGCTCTTTTGCCAAATATGTTTGAAAACCTAGTCGTGTTCTCGGCAATGGCTATTTCATCCTCTGTTTTGGATATCGTTGTACTTGGCTTTATCGGTATTGGTGCGCAGTCGCCAGAGCCAGAACTAGGTGCTATGATCGCAGACAACTTAGATGTGTTTTATTTAAGTCCTTGGACAGTCATGCTACCGGGTATCGTGCTGTTTTTATGTATCCTATCGAGTAATGTGGTAGGCGATGGGTTGAGACACGCCCTAAAAGAAAGACGTAGACAGTAGGTTCATTTTGCGCTTATTAGACATTCGAAATTTAAACATTGAACTGTTCACTAATGAAGAGTGGATCAAAGCGGTTGAGTCCGTGAACTTCGCTATGAAAATGTCAGAGGTGAGCGGCCTTATAGGTGAGTCAGGTTCAGGTAAAAGCTTGATTGCCAAGTCCCTTGTTGGTGTATTAAACAACCGCTGGCGTATTACTGCTGACCGTTTCCATTTCATGGGCCAAGACCTGAATCGTATGACTGAGTTTGAAAGGAAACGAATAATCGGTGATAACGTTGCGATGATTTATCAAGAGCCTAGACGCTGCCTTGATCCAACTTCAAATATTTTTTCGCAATTGGAAGAGTCGCTACCTGATAGAGAGTTTGCTGGTTGGTTTTCAGCAAAAAGGCAAGAAAGGTATAAGCGTTGTGTTGCGTTATTACACAAAGTCGGTATTAAAGAACATAACGAAGTATTCAATAGCTTTCCTCACATGCTCTCAGAAGGTGTTTGCCAAAAGATCATGATAGCTATGGCTATTGCTAAGCAACCTAAACTTCTCATCGCCGATGAGCCTACAACGGCGTTAGAAAGTTCAACATCACTACAAGTTATTAAGCTTTTACGCTCTCTTAATCAGCTTAAAGATATGGGTGTTATCTTTATTACCCATAATCTGCATTCCATCACAAGTTGGGCTGACTCAATTAATGTAATGTATTGCGGGCAGCTTATCGAGAGCGGTTTAACTAGCAAAATACTTTCTTCGCCACGGCACCCTTATACCAAAGCGCTATTTGATAGTGAACCGGATTTAAGCGCATTAGCACCAGGTGAGAGACAAAAGCTTTATACATTAAAAGGGACTATCCCTACCCTACAGCATTTGCCTATTGGCTGTAGACTTGGTCCAAGATGTCCAAATGCACAAAGAGCCTGCGTTATTATCCCTGAGCAGCGTAAAGTTAAAGGCCAAGTATATCGCTGTCACTACCCACTGAATATGGAGAAATAGATGTCTGCGCCATTGTTACAAGTAGATGGTTTAAGCAAGTGTTTCAAAGACCGAGCACACTGGTTTAAAAAAGGCAAAGACGTGACCATAGGTCCTGTTTCATTTGAGCTGTTAAAAGGTGAAACTTTGGCTATGGTTGGGGAAGCTGGCTCAGGTAAAAGTACTCTAGCTAGAGTATTGTCTGGCGCCGAGCGCTCAGACGCTGGCGAATTGTATTTTGATGGCCAAAAAGTTGACTGGCGAGACTCCTCTTTTTTCTGTAAAAACATACGTATTATTTTCCAAGACGCGCAAAAAAGTTTAAACCCTGCAGTAAAAATAGGTGATCAGTTAGAACAACCATTGCTATTCAATACTGATCTGGATGCCGAACAAAGACAAGAAAAGATCTTAGAAGCTTTGCGCATGGTTGGCTTATTACCCGAACACGCAGAATATTACCCTCATATGTTCTCTGGCGGACAAGCCCAACGTATTGGTATTGCTCGAGCACTGATTTTGGACCCGCCTATCGTGATCATTGATGAAGCATTAGCGCCTTTAGACCCGTCATTGCGTGCTCAGGTAGTGAACTTATTAATTGAACTGCAAGAAAAAAGGCAGTTAACTTATATATTGATCTCTCATCAAATTTCATTGATCCGCTACTTAAGCGACAAAATTCTTATTATGGATGGCGGTAAAATTGTTGAATTTGGTGACGTTAACCAAGTCTTTACCAACCCCAAACAAGCCATCACTCAGAAGCTACTAACCACATTAGACATGTGATCTGATGCAAACGAATAGTTTGCTCAATAATGATATTTTAGACTAAGCTGTATTGTTTATTAAAAGCCACATACCTCAATTATTAAAGGTTGGACAACAATATGGATATCATTAACTTAGATAACTCTGACGGGAGTATCCCCTTTGCGACTGATACTTCGGCTTGGAGCTTAGTCATTCACAAAGTATCTAGCACTAGTGCAAACTTATGGTTTGGTACTTTATTTCCCACCCTAAGAAAACCTAATCACTGCCGTATAATATTATCTCAGGGTAACGAAGATGTTGCTGCTTTCGATATCCAACGAGCGGATTGGCAACGCCCTATTACCAAGTTAAGTCAACGCTTTTACACCACACATAGATTTGAAGCTTTATCGCCAAACCAACATTACCAAGTAAAACTTTACCAAGAGCTTGAAGGCGATGAAGAGCTTGTTAACAAATGGCTCTTAGTTAAATCTGGTGAGTTTAATACTTTGCCAAACTCACTACCAAGTTCTGCAGAGCAAGCTTTTACTGTGTCATTGAGCAGTTGTTTTTACCCTGACAAGGATCATGGCAGAACAACACAAGCATATGAAGCTCTATATCAACAGAATAACCAACAGCTGAAACCAGACATTAAATTTATGGTTGGTGATCAAGTTTATCTAGATATTGGCCTAGATTCACTTTCGCCTTTAACCAATGAAATAAGACAGCGTATCGCTGATGATTATGCGCAAAACTGGAAAGCTTTGGCTGGCATGTTAAGTAAAGGTGGTACTTGGATGTTGCCAGATGATCATGAGTATTGGAATGACTACCCATTTTATGACAGCTTATTGCCAACCTTATTTATGCTAAAAATTGCCAAGGTTAGAAATGCTTGGCGCCAAGCCTCGCGAGATGGAGTAAATAATATTCAATGCACCAGCAAAGTGGATATTTTTAATTTAGGCTCTGATTTGTCGTTCTGTGTTGCAGACCTGCGCTCTCACAGGAGCAAAACACAATTTATTGATAAAAAAGGATTTGCTCAGATTGAGAGTTGGGCTAAGGGCTTAACCTGCCCTGGTGTTTTTGTCATACCACAAATATTAATCGTTGGTGAAAACAAACATGAGCGGAATCTACTCAGCTTCAAGGCTCAATACGGCAAATTACTCGACGCATTGGGCCACTCTGGTCACGATATTGTAGTGTTATCTGGTGATGTTCATTTTGGCCGAATAAGTCAGGTTGAGCTCGGTCAATCCGGCGCTAAGTTAGTTGAGATTGTTGCTTCGCCTATGTCAAATCTTACTGGTGCTAATAGCATTGCTAGCGCTAAAGCAGTCAGTAAACCAGAGCACTTCCCTGAGCCAACTGCAAAAATAAAGTCCAAGCTAACAAGTCAGGCGGTTGCTCATGATAAAAACTATCATGTCAGCACAGAAAGAGGTCGATTGTTCAGCTCCTATTGGAAAGAACGCACTAAAGAGCACTTTATGACCATTGCTTTTCACAAAGAAGCTGGAGAGGTGGTGATAAATGTTCGAGCTTGGTGTATTAGAGATAAATACTCAGACGGGTTGCCAAAACAAGACTTTAAAGAGCCGTTTACTATTAAGCTCAAATGAACATCATCGGTTTAAAGCAAAAGGCCAATGGAATTCATTGGCCTTGTTTTTATTTGACTGGTAGGGTGACGTCTTCAAACATTTTATCGACTTCTTCTTGATTGCGCAGCAAACAGGCTTTTTCCACCACATCTCTAGTTAAGTGTGGCGCAAATCGTTCGATAAAGTCATACATATAGGTTCTTAAGAAATTGCCTTTTCTAAACCCTATCTTGGTCGTCGATGCATCAAAAATATGACTGGCATCAATAGACACTAAATCGGTATCAGACTCATCAATGGCCATCGTTGCCACTACACCAACACCCAAGCCCATTTTGACGTAGGTTTTAATAACATCGGCGTCTGTTGCTGTGAACGCAATCTTAGGTTCAATACCTTGTTCGGTAAATGCTTTATCTAGTTCAGAGCGACCTGTAAAACCAAATACGTAAGTTACAAGTTGATATTGAGCAATGTCTTCGAGTGTTAATTTGCTGTTTAATTTGGCTAGTGGATGGTCTTTGGTTACGATCACTGAGCGATTCCAGTGATAACAAGGTAACATCACTAAATCGTTATATAAATGTAACGCTTCAGTGGCAATCGCAAAGTCTGCCTCGCCTTTAGCCGCGGCATCAGATATTTGCGAAGGTGTGCCTTGGTGCATATGTAGCGACACTTTTGGAAACTTCTTCATAAACCCTTTGATCACATCTGGCAATGCATATCTAGCTTGAGTGTGAGTTGTCGCTACATTTAATTTGCCTTGGTCAGGTAAAGTATGTTCACGCGCAACAGCTTTAATTCCATCGACTTTACTCAATATATCGTGCGCAATTGCTATGATCTCTTTGCCTGCAGGAGTAACGTGGGTTAAGTGCTTGCCACTACGACCAAAGATTTGAATACCCAGCTCGTCTTCAAGCATCCTCACCTGTTTACTAATACCAGGCTGAGAAGTGTATAAACTCTCTGCTGTTGCTGAAACATTTAGGTTGTGATTTTCAACTTCAACTATGTATCTAAGTTGCTGTAACTTCATCGCTATTCCATCTATTTTTATTATTCTAAAAATATATACATAATATCCCGCTTATTCCATAAAATTTTTAACTGATAACAAAAATATATAGTGAGATAAAATAAAACACACTATAACATGAGCGCATCCAACGCCTTATCAAGGAACACATACAATGAATAGTCGCAGTATAGATTTTTCTACTGTGTTGGCATCCTCGGTTCACGACATGAAAAACAGTTTGTGTTTATTAATTCAGTCGATCGAAACCTTGAGTCTAAGATTTAGCAACGAACAAACCGAAGAAGCCCAAGAGTTAGCACAAATTCATTATGAAGCGAGTCGATTAAACTCAAACTTGCTGCAAATGCTAGCGCTTTATCGAGCCCAAAAAGATGCATTGCCAATCAATGTCGATCAGTGGTATTTAGATGATTTAGTCGATGAGTTATTAGCACAAAACGACCTGTATATTAATAACAGGAAGTTATCGGTAAAAGTGGAAGTAGAGCAAGATTTAGCTTGGTATTTTGATAAAGACCTAGTCTCAAATCTGCTCAATGATATTTTTGTTAACGCCATGAGATATTGTCAGCAACATATTCACATTAGTGCTAAAAAAATAACTGAAGGGTTAGAAGTTGCCATTAGCGACGATGGCGAAGGATACCCAGAAGATATGTTGGTATCGGCAACAAATGTGCCGAAAGACATAGACTTACATATGAGCAGAACTGGTCTTGGCATTTATTTTGCTGAACTTATCGCCAGTAGTCATCAACAAGACGACAAAACTGGACGCATAACGCTTGAGAATGGCGGTAGCTTAAATGGCAGTGTTTTTCGTTTAGTACTACCCTAAGCGAGATTAATTGTTTACTATTAAACAGATAGCAAGCTCATGCTTGGATCTATATATAACAATAAAAATACTAATTTGGAGTAGCTCATGCTAATCGGGATCATTATTGCCTTAATCATCGGCTTAGTCGTTATAGCCATAGTGGCAAATGTTCTACAGCAGCAAAAAGAAAAACAAGAAGCAGAGCGTCGTCAAGAAATGGCCAAGCACAGATCTGTTCTGGAAGAGACGGAACTGGTTATTGCTAACGAAATTGGCATCCCTATCTCGCACAATGGTTTTCAAATTCTATATCGCCGAGTTCACGCGACATTAAAGGCGATGAATCAAATTACGCCTAACCATAAAGATATTATGGCTAGGTTGCACGATATCACCAATAAAATTGAGTCTGGCGACTTTAACGCTGTTGACTCTGAAACGGTAAGGATCCCAGATAATGAGAAAATACTTATTGCCATGATCCAAGCAATTAAAAAATACAGGACTATTCTACGCACTGAGCATTCAAAAGGTAATATCGCAAGTCCAGCCTTTATGGAAGAAGACAAGAGAGTTGAACGCCTACAACTTAGGATCAATATCACTTCACAAATAAGAAGAGGTAAGGCAGCTCGTTCAAACGGAATGACAGGCTCAGCAAGGCAGTATTTCGAAAAAGCTATGACCACGCTAGACGCTCAGGTCTACAGTGATGACTTTATAATGCAAGCTAAATCAGAAGTAAAAAGCTTCTTAGATGAGATCACTAGGGAACTAGCGAATAAAACGCCAGAGCAGAAAGTTGAAGAGTCTGGTGATGAGGATAATTTAGATGCCTTATTCGCACCTAAGAAAAAGTGGTAGTTTTGTCACAACCTATTTGAAGCAGGCTTAGCCTGCTTTTTCATTTTTTTAACCATCTACAATGCCAATAAAATACTACCAGTGTTCAACTGCCCAACAAAAACAAGCTAACAAGTTCTTTAAACGTTACAAAACTAACGTAAGTTGTAATCATCACGATCTTGTCTTTTGCGCTAGTAATACAGATGGCGACATAGTTGCTGCAGTATTAATCAGAACAATGCAACCAGAAGTAACTTTGTTCAGAAGTTTATACGTTGCACCAAATGCTCGAGGAAATGGTATAGCAACAGCGCTTTGTCAGTTTGCTTTAACCAAATATCAATCTACTTGCTTTACTCTTTGCAAAACTGAATTGGCTGACTTTTATCAAAACTTAGGCTTTGTACTGGCAACGGAAGATTTGGCATTGCCTATGGTAGAAAAGCAAATAAAAAAAGGCCTTCTACTAATGAGAAGGCCTGTTAATTCATCGCTCTAGCACAAAAGATTAAAGCTTAGCTTCTAACTCTGGTAATGCTTCGAATAAGTCCGCTTCTAAGCCGTAATCTGCAACTTGGAAGATAGGCGCTTCAGCGTCTTTGTTAATCGCTACAATAACCTTAGAGTCTTTCATACCTGCTAAATGCTGAATCGCACCAGAGATACCAACTGCAATGTATAAGTCTGGAGCAACAATTTTACCCGTTTGACCAACTTGCATATCGTTAGGAACAAAGCCAGCGTCTACTGCAGCTCTTGATGCACCAACAGCAGCGCCTAATTTGTCAGCTACCGTTTCAAGCAATTTGAAGTTTTCGCCATTTTGCATACCACGACCACCTGAAATGACCACGCCTGCCGCTGTAAGTTCTGGACGCTCAGATTCAGTTAACTCAGCTTTTACAAACTCAGAAATACCAGCATTAGTTACTGATGAAAGTTCTTCAATTTCAGCGCTGCCCGTCTCTTCTACTTTATCAAAAGCAGCGGTACGGATAGTGATAACTTTCTTCGAGTATTCAGACTGAACAGTTGCAATTGCATTACCTGCATAAATTGGACGCTTAAATGTATCAGCACTCTCAACTGCAATAATGTCAGAGATTTGCTCTACATCTAATGCAGCTGCAACACGAGGCATGAAGTTTTTACCTGTTGTCGTCGCTGGCGCTAAAATATGTGAATACTGCTCAGATAAACCAACAACTAATGGCGCTACGTTCTCTGCCAAACCATGTTCTAAAGCGGCATCGTCTGCTACTAATACTTTGCTAACACCAGCTAGCTTTGCCGCCTGCTGCGCTGCATCTGAACAGTTATGACCAGCAACAAGTACATGCACATCGCCGCCCATTTTTAAAGCAGCATCAACCGCTTTAGAAGTATCTAGCTTTAACGATACGTTATCGTGCTCTGCTACTAATAAAATCATCATGCGATCACCTTTGCTTCATTTTTTAACTTTTCAACTAACTGCTCAACTGACTCAACCATTACACCGCCTTCACGTTGTGCTGGCTCTTCTACTTTTAATAAGTTGATACGGCTAGATAGTTCAACGCCCATGTCAGCTGCCGCTTTAACATCTAAAGGTTTACGTTTTGCTTTCATGATATTTGGTAGTGATGCGTAACGTGGCTCGTTAAGACGAAGATCTGTCGTTACGATAGCTGGTAATTGTAGTGAAACCGTTTGTAAACCGCCGTCTACTTCGCGGGTAACTTCTACTTTATTATCCGCAAGATTAACTTCTGATGCGAATGTGCCTTGTGGCATGTTTGTTAACGTAGCTAGCATTTGACCGGTTTGGTTGTTGTCTGAATCGATTGCTTGCTTACCTAAAATAACTAAACCAGGCTGTTCTTCTGCAACCACTTTTTGCAGTAACTTAGCAACTTGAAGTGAACCTAGATTTAACTCTGTATCAATTTGAATCGCTCTATCTGCACCTAATGCTAAAGCGGTTCTTAACTGCTCTTGACAGGCCTTGTCACCTATTGAAACTACAACGATCTCTTCGGCTAGCCCTTTTTCTTTTAAGCGAACCGCCTCTTCAACAGCAATTTCACAAAAAGGATTCATAGCCATTTTAACGTTGGTTAAATCAACGTCAGAGTTATCCGCTTTAACACGCGCTTTTACGTTGTAATCGATAACTCGTTTTACTGGTACGAGGATCTTCATTTCTTCTCCTAATCAGGTAAGGCAATCGACAGCGTCAATTGCAACTTACTCTAGTCTATTATGATTAAACTGCTAGATTTCAATGCTAGCGAAATAGTGGGCTCAATCTAATGCTAGTTTACGTTAACGTCAACCTATTGAGATGGCTAAGTGATGTTTAACTGTAAACATTTGTATTCAGAATTTAGCATGTTCTGTATTCTGATGAAGAATTTAAACGATCGTTTAGATTTGTATCAAGTATTTTGTGAAATTTTTTTAAGGAAGGGCTGAGACATCAAAAGTATCACTGTTAATGCCTCAAGGTTAATTTTTTAACTTTCGCTATGAAAGCCCTGCTCTTGCCAAGCTAGCATACCACCGGCAACAGATTTCACTTGTTCAAAGCCCATTTGTTGCAAAGCGAAAGCGGCTAAAGCAGAACGCGCACCAGAACGGCAAATTAAGTAAATAACATGTTCATTCATTTCTTCTAAAGGTGCCTCTGCGTCTTTAAACTGTGGGTGGGTATGTAATTGCATTTCTAACACCCCGCGAGGAAAATTAACTGCGCCTACAATTTTTCCTTGCGCAAACTCTGCTGGCTCTCGAACATCAATTAACACTATATCTTTTGCTACGTTTTCTGCTAATTCATTTACCGAGACTTCAGTAATATTTGGTTTAACTTCCTGTACTAGCTGTGCACCTGTTTTGATCATTTTGCTTGCCTTACTAACTAACTTCATTTCTAAATTACAGTATATTAGATTTAGTTAATATACAAGTAGACGGTATCATTCGTAGAAGCTAAATACCCAGATGTAAGCTTGCTATTTACATGCCTCAACTTTATTCGCAGGCGATATAGCGGGTGAAAATCTTGTTTTTTGCCTTAGCCTAGGACGAATTGGCGTTAATGGCCATTCTCTTTTTCTTGCAGTGACAATACAAACAGCGCCTGTGGTAGGAAAAAACCGCTTCTTCATTCTGCCCCACCATCCAAGTTGGCTAGATGACTTAGTTAAAAAGCTAGAGTATACCGTGTATTGCACATCAGTAACTTCAAAGCCCAGCAAGTTCAGCCAATCTTTTATCCTAGCGATTGAGAACAAGCGAAATTGCCAAAAGTTAGATCTTGCTTTAAATGGCCACAATTTACTGAGCAATACCGATGACCAAGGGTTAAATACTGATAAAACAAGGTTTCCGTTGGCATGCAATACTCGATGAACTTCCCTTAACACCTGGTGTGGATCTGTACTGTATTCAAGAATATGGGTCAACAGTACTAAGTCTACCGAGTTATTTTGTAATGGCAGATCATCATATTCGGCAATAAGTCCTGTTGGTGGCTCGGCCATAGGTTGGTTGACTAAATTGATTTGGTGATTGATCAGGCTATCTGCGCAATTGAATTGGGCTGCTAAGCCGCCAATTTTAACGAGATGATGGCCGAAGCATAGCTTCAATTTCTGCGCGATTAATTTATTTTCCAGCTCTTTTATATGCTGACCTGAAGGCACTTGCTCCCATCCTGTTAACGGCGAGGACAAGTGATAACTTGCTGCTGGTTTCATGATTTACACCAATTCATAGATTGAATTCATATCGATTACCAATATACTCAATGCTGATAATTATTCCATAAAGTTACCATCATTATATGTACCAAGTATTTAGCGTTAACGCATTTAGAGACAACTATATTTGGCTATTAGTGAAAGATAATGAATGCGCAGTCGTTGACCCAGGTGAAGCTGCGCCTGTTATTGATTTTATTAGTAAACATAACTTAGTTGTCAGCGATATTTTGCTCACCCACCATCACCCTGATCACATAGGTGGTGTTGCTGATTTATTACAAACATTTCCAGACGTAAAGGTTTATGGCCCTAACACTGAGCGATTTTCTATGGTGACCACACCTTGTGTTGAACCTATGCAAATAAAATTAAGCTCAGGTATTGAATTAACCATAGTTGAGCTACACGGTCACACCAAAGACCACATAGGTTACTACGATGCAACCAATGCTTTTGTTGGAGATACATTATTCTCAGCAGGTTGTGGCAGACTTTTTGAGGGTACAGCAAAGCAAATGCTGAACTCTTTGACTAAGTTAAGCCAATTGCCAGCAGCTACCAAAGTATTTTGTGCCCATGAGTACACCCAAGCTAATTTAAGCTTTGCCAAAGCTGCAGACACTTCAAATCAAGCATTAGATCAATACATTGAATTGGTTAGCGAAAAAAGACGGCAAGGAAAATCAACTATTCCAACCGACATTGCAACTGAGCTTGCAGTAAATCCATTTTTGCGCTCTGACGAGCCGTCGATAAAACAAACCTTAAAACAACAATTTTGCTTAGATGAACTGCCGGATAATGAGCAAAGTTTTACCTTGCTGCGCAAATGGAAAGATAATTTTTGATTGTTTTGTTGTCCCACGGTTCTGAATTACGTTACTATCCCATTAATCTCATAGGCCGCTCTGTCTTAGCACATGGAATTTCGCGGCTTAAGCTATAAAGAATTGGAAAGCATGTTAAATAACAAAATGAAAATGATAACAGGCATCAGTCTGAGCATATTGCTTGCGGCCTGTAGCTCAACACAACCACCTCAATTAGAGACTCCAGTACAAGCAAAAGTAAATAAACCTAAAGTGACTGCAAACCCTGAAGAGGTTGTTGATGCACTTACTCTTGCAGCTGTATTCAATGAAGTTGTTGAAGAAGAACCGGAACAGGTTGTGTTTGACGACGTATGGAAACGTATCGAGCACCAACTTACTTTCCATGTACCACAAAACCGCCAAGTGGTTGCCGAGCGCAATTGGTATGTAAAACACCCTGATTACTTCAAACGCATTGCTAAACGTGCAGAGCCTTGGCTTCACTTTATCGTTGAAGAAATTGAACGCCGTCAAATGCCAATGGAATTAGCATTATTACCTATTGTTGAAAGTGCGTTCGACCCATTTGCTTACTCTCACGGTAGAGCATCTGGTTTATGGCAATTTGTCCCAGGTACAGGCAATCGCTTTAAGTTAAAACAAACTTGGTGGTACGACGGTCGTAGAGACGTTATTGCAGCCACTCATGCCGCTTTAGATTATTTATCTTTCTTACACAAAACCTTAGAAGGCGATTGGTTAAATGCGATTGCCGCTTACAACTCTGGTGAAGGCCGTGTTGGTAGAGCAATAAAACGTAATAGAAGAAAACATTTACCAACGGACTTTTGGTCGTTGGATTTACCAAGAGAAACCAGCAGCTACGTGCCTAAATTATTAGCGCTTGCTGATATTTTACGCAATGACGAAGAATTCAAAATCAAATGGCCTGCAATTGCTAATATACCAGCAATTAAAGTAGTGGATGCACACAGCCAAATTGACTTAGCCAAAGCAGCTGAAGTTGCAGGCATGAAGCTAAACGAATTACATCAGTTGAATCCGGGCTACAACCAATGGGCGACGGATCCAAAAGGTCCACACAAGTTTGTTGTGCCTGTTGAAAAAGCAGCAAAGTTCGAGCAAAGGTTAGCAAAGCTGTCAAAACAAGAGCGCATGGCGTGGCAGCGTTACGTTGTCCGTTCAGGCGACACTCTAGGGACTATTGCCCAGAAATTTAATACCTCAATTTCTGTACTAAGAGATGTGAATAAGATCAGAGGCAACATCATTCGAGTTAAACAGCCTCTATTGATCCCAAGTTCAACAAAAGCTTTACAAGAGTACAGTTTATCTGCAGATAATCGCCTAGTGAAAACTCAAAATAAAAAGCGTGCAAACACTAAACTCACTCACACAGTTAGAAACGGTGACACTATGTGGGACATCAGCAGAGAGTACAAAGTGAATGTCCGCAGCCTAGCTAAGTGGAACGGCATGGCGCCAACAGATCCAATTAAGCCAGGACAAAAGTTAGTGGTTTGGAAAAACCAAGAGAAAAAAGCGCAAAGTGCCAATGCAGTGATGCGCTCAATCGTTTACAAAGTCAGAAACGGTGACTCACTGGCTAGAATTGCACAAAAGTTTAAAGTATCAGTAAATGATATTGCGAAATGGAACAAGCTGGATATGAAAAAATATCTTCAACCTGGACAATCATTAAAACTATACGTTGACGTAACAAGAACTTAATAACGTTTATATTAGAGGTTGATCATGACTCGCTTAAAGCCACTTGTCTCTATTGCTGCTGCATCAGTGTTAATAAGCTCATCAGCGCTAGCCGATTTTAGTTATGACGGTAAGCTGAAGCTGACTTATCCTAGCGGTCAATCCGTAGAAAAGAGCTTGCCTCTGGCATACACACAACAAGGTTATGATCATACCTTTCAAATCGGTGAGCATGTATTTAACGTATCTGGTGAACCAGAAAGCTATTCCTTTGCCATGTTACTACAACCAAACAATTTAGTTTGGGTACAGGAGTTTGGCAAAGGCCAGTTTGAGTCGTTCCAACTGGATTTAGGTGAATATAAATTTAAGCTGGTTAAGAAAATTCTCAATGAGCCTGTCAAAGGCGACTATATTTTTTCAGTCAACAACGTTGACTACTTCTTCCAACAAAACCTTGCACAAGTCACCTTCTTATTTAATGAAGACGGGATCAAAGAAATTGAAGTTGATGGCATGGTTGCCAGCTTAGGTCTAAACACGGCAAAGAACGCTTGTGAAGATATGGAAGAAGGCTCAGAAGAACGTAAAGCTTGTGAAGAAACGAATAAGGAAGAAGGAAATTAACTTTCCTTCTTGCCACTCCCCTAAAACCGCACCAACCACCTTAGTAGCTAGCTATACGGCGCAAACCTAGCACAAATAACAATATAGCTATTAATATAGTCGCCTTAGGCTCAGGCACTTCAACAAATTGTAATGCTTGAACGTTCGCTAAATCGAACCCTGTAGCAACAGGAAAACCACCGTTTGAGCGACTCACAATTCGGACTGCTTTAACTTGTCCAGTAAAACCAATGTTACTTAGGTCAAAACTGTTGATTTTATCACCGTCGGCTTGACCTAAAAAGGTAAAGTCGTTTGGATCAATCGATAACATTGAGCTGACATACACATCAGCAAACTCTTGTGCACTGCCCACTTCTTGAATGAAAATATCAAAACCATTGCCGTCAATAATGATCTCATCTAAAAAACCGACAATAATTGACGAGCCATTTGGCAAAGATAAATAGTCGGCAGGGGAAGAAGCTGTTGGCGAATCGGGGTCATCGCCCAAAACCACATCAAGCGACATGCACTGCTCAAATTGACTTTGCCCAAGCGGTCTTGGAAATAGACCACCTACTCCTTCATTTGGCGCACAAGTCAGAGAGTTTGAATTGTTGAATACCGTATATTGATAGTCTAATACCTGATCTGCAAAGCCAATAATTCCCGCTTTACTAAGTGGGCTAAAACAAAACAAACCGAAAAACAGCGCAATTAATACCTTGTTACTCATTTTATTTTCCTTAAGCAAAAGAGCTGTAAATCCAATGCCATCACGACAAAGCAACAGTCTCCATAACTAAATTGGAAGGTAATTAGGCGATATCCATGCCAGCTCTTAGGCTTTTTTTTGGCCTTGACTGCATTTTGCTTTTATTTCAAATGGTTATTTATCAGACACAAACATAATCTCTGAACCAGTTAGCCATACTTAGACTGAGTTTTATCATGTTGTAAAATATTCTGACAGCTGAAAAAGAAAAACGAGCTTATATTTCGCTCTAAACAATCTATTTAGTATGCTCTTGCTATAACGGTAATGAAGCAGCAAAGCCATTGGCAAAATGCGATGGCTTCTACCTCAAAAAACATTTTTGACTTAGCCGCCATAACCAAATACGACAGCAAAGACCAACACTAAAGAAGCTGCAGTCATTAACTTAATCAATAACGGTAAACAGAACTTGAACCACAGGTGATAAGGCACACCAGCCATACCTATGATGCCCATTAAAACAGCATTAGTGGGAATGATCATATTGGAGAAGCCGTCACCAAATTGATAAGCAAGTACAACCACTTGGCGAGTAACACCGACTAAGTCACCAACAGGGGCAAGTAAAGGGATAGTCACATAAGCTTGACCACTACCAGAAGGTATAAACAAATTAAGTAAAGTCTGCATAACAAACATACCAACCGCAGCAAGCTCAGAGCCTAAAAATGATAACGGGTAAGACATGCCATACACCAGAGAATGTAGAATTTGGCCATCTTCCATGATCAAGGCTATGCCTCTGGCAACGCCAATCAACATTGCAGTAGTCGCTAAATCCTTAACCCCTTCAATAAACTGATTAGCCGCCGTATCCGCATCTAATTTACCAATAACAGCGGTAAATAATCCCCAAAGAATGAATAACGCACCTAGCTCATAAAGATACCAACCTTTCTGCGATATCCCCCAAACTGCAACTATGATAGTTGCAACTAAGCCAAAGAGTACAAGCTTGTGACGAAGTTCTAGTTTTGGGTAGCTTGTTTGCTGACTATTGGCCAATGGGCAAGGTAAATGGGCAGTAAGCGAAGTTGACGGCTCAGCCAACACTTTTTTGGCATAACTCCAAACATGATGGAAGCCAATAAGAACAAAAGGAATAAAAATGGCTAAACGCAATTCAATACCAGAATATACTGGCACCTCAGCGATGTTTTGCGCCACCATAACCGTAAATGGGTTAAATGCTGAAACCCCATAACCAATGCCATACCCTGTAACGACCATACCTACAGCCGTCATTGCATCGAGCTTCATTGCTTTACACAAACCGACCAAAATAAGTACAAAAGGAATGTATTCTCCCGCCATTCCAATCGCCCCTGATGCCATGGCAAAACAAAATACCACCATAAATATCAGCAAATTAGGTTTGTGACCAAAGCGTTCTATCAAGCTACCAATTAAAGCGTCAATGGCACCTGTCGCGCGGGCTACAGCAAGAACACCACCAACAATAAAGACAAAAAAGATAATATCTTGAGCCGCTGCTAACGCTCTAGGTATAGCGATCAAAAAATCCATAGGCGTTAGTCGAACCGACTCATCAACTAAAGCAAAGGTTCCTGGCACTACGGATTGCCTGCCGTTATCCAGTGTTATCTGCTCAAAGGCACCCTGTGGCACTAACCATGTGGCAACATAAGCAACCAACATCATGGATAGCAAAAGGATAAGTGTGTGGGGAACTTTAAAGGTATTGTTCATGGTATTGTTATTATTTTATTTTGCTGATTGACCATGTTAGTCACGTATAGCAAAAAATAGCAACACCTAGCTTCGCAACGAAAAAGTACTCAAGTTTATTTTCTTATAAGCTTTGATAAACATGCTTATCGGATAGCTATTAGTGCACCCGACGTTGCAATAATAACAAAATACAGCAACCAAAAACGGGCGTAATGACTGCGAGATAAACGTTGCTCATGATCTTTTAATATCGCCGAGCTAGAACCTTTAAATTTGCCAAACTGATTAATTGCGTAGGTTTTAGACTCTGGAATTTTGACAAAATAATCTCGATTGCTCGCTAGATAAGCTCGAAGTTTTACAGAGCTAACTCCCGTAAGGTTAGATAAAGAAAGTACACCTATACCTTTTCTTTTATCTAATATCATCACTTGTAAAATTTTTTCTAACTCGCTTCGGGTTACAAGGCTTTTCATTGCTTCCTTATCCTTTTATTCGGCGTCATCACCGTTAACAATACTTTCAATGTGACGCAAACGCTCATTTGCAATCGCATTAATAGAATCTCTCGGATAACGGCCTCTAGATGATAATTTACCAGCCACTTTGCCTGTTAGAATTGCTAAGGCGTCATCAACTTGTTCAACCGCATAAATATGGAATTGCCCAGCTTCTACCGCTCTTGTCACTTCTTGATTTAATACCAAGTTAATGCAGTTGGTTTTAGGAATGATAACGCCCTGCTCGCCCGTTAACTTACGCGCTTTACACAGCTTAAAAAAGCCTTCAATCTTCTCGTTGACACCACCAATAGACTGAACTTGTCCGTGTTGGTTAATTGAACCGGTAATAGCAATACTTTGGTTTAATGGAATTTGAGTAATGGCGGAAATAAGCGCACATACTTCACCTAAGCTTGCACTATCCCCATCAATATGGCCGTAGCTCTGCTCTAGGGCAATATTAGCCGAGAAACACAAACTGAAGTCTTGCGCGTATTTGTTACCAAGATAACCACTTAACAGCATCACACCTTTAGAATGTATCGCTTTACCAAGCTCCACTTCTCGCTCAATATCAATAATACCATTTGAGCCTGCATAAACGGTCGCAGATATTCGAGCTGGTGTGCCAAAAGCGGTATCACCAATTTCTAACACGGTAAGACCATTTAGTTTGCCTACTTGATAGCCCGCAGTGTCAATTAAGATCTGGCCTTCTTGAATGTCTTCTAAAAATGATTCACTGATCTGGCCCGTACGGTACTGTTTGCCGTCCAATGCTTGCATTACATGAGGACGCTCTATTTGCTCACTTTGGCTTTTCTTGGCAAAGAACTGAGCTTCACTTATTAACTCCAACACATCAGCAAACCTTGCTGACAACTTATGCTGGTGAGACGCTTGGCGGAAGCTGAAATCTAACAACTGCTCTACCGCTGATGGAGCAAGTTCAAGTTCATGCTTGTCACAATACTGTTTTACTTTTTGTACAAAACCATAAAGTACTTGTTCATCAAGCGGGATGTAGTGTTCAAAATCTGCAAGCACTCTGAACAATTCATTAAACTCATTGTCGTACTCTTGCATTAAATAATACAACTCACGACTGCCCATTAAGATGATCTTCACATCTAATGGAATTGGCTGTGGGTTCAAGCTAGAGGCGTTGACAATATTGGCTTCGCCAGAAGGTGTTTCCATTTTGATTTGATGAGATTTAAGCGCCAGTTTCAACGCTTCCCAAACCGCAGGTTGATGCATCAATTTATCAGCCTCAACTAATAAATAACCACCATTGGCTTTATGCAGCGCACCCGCTCGAATCAACTGATAACTGGTATAAACGGAGCCCTGAACAGAACTGTACTCTATACGACCAAATACGTTTTGAAAGGTTGGGTTTGGCTCATAAACGATCGGCGCGCCGTCAGTTGAAGAAAACACATGCAAAATATTCGGCAACAGCTGGTCTTCTACCACTTTGCGAACATCAATCTCTTCTTTGCTCTTTTCTTCGTCGGCTTCGTCAGATAACCATTCTTGTATCAGTTCAATCAAAGTCTCACGCATTTCACGAATGAATTTAACGACACCGAGCTCTGACGAATACTTGTGTTCTAAATCTTTTAATAATGGCCTAAGCGCCACTTCAATGGTTTGTTGGCTAAGCGTTCGTTGTTTTTCAGAAGCCTCGCGTTTCCACTGAGGTAACTCAAGCAAGGTTTCATTGAGGAATACTTCCAGTTGCGATATCAAGTCATAAAACAGCTGTCTTTGCTCTTCACTTAATTGCGCAAACTCAGCATCATTGATTGGCTTTCCTTCGACAACTGGCGCAAAACTCACCGCGCCCTTTTCTTCGTAAAGCACAACGTTATGCTCAAGAGCCTTTGCCTCAACCTTTTCCAGCGCATTTTCATACTTTTGATTAAACTCACGTTCAATGCTGCGCTTTTTTCTTTGGTAGGCTGGGTTATCAAAAGCGGCGGGAAAGGTATCCAATAACTCGTCAATAAAGGATTGAATATCGGTGGCGAATTTTTTACTTTCCCCTGGAGCAAGGCGCAGCCCAACTGGCGCTCTAGCATCATCGAAATTATTGACATAGCACCATTCAAAAGGCGTGTTTTTTTGTTTAGCGACTTGTTGAAGATGATTATCGATAAGCGTGTGGCGACCTGTGGCAGGTTCTCCCATAACAAATAGATTGTAGCCAGTCATGTTCATATCTAGGCCAAACTCCAACGCTTGTTGCGCTCTTTGTTGACCAATAAAATTAATACTCGGGTCAATTTCCGATGCCATTAATTTTTGAATTGTCTCTGAATTGATATTGGGGCCAAGGGCGGAATGCTTTAAACGAAACGGCTTGTATATTTCCATAATTGTCTTTGTATGATCCAAACTGCGTGCTCTACATCTCTAAGTCTATATGTTATTTACAAAAAAGGCAGTGTTTAGGACAAATTTTTCATTTTGAATTGAGCTTAAACTGGCAATAAATTTATCCGTTTAGGCTCTTGTTGATAAAGGCCTTATTGGTTATGCTTACGCCCTTTATTTTAGCGGTGCGCTCTAGGGTCTAACAAGGCATTAAAATAGAGCAAAAATCACCCATAACGAACAAATTATCCGGTTTAGCGTATTAGATGCTGAACCTTCTAAGTTAGTTTTGAGATCAATAAATGCAAACAGAATATAACCATCAGGAAATTGAACAAAAAGTTCAACAGTTTTGGCGCGACAACCAAACATTTAAAGTCACAGAAGACGCGAATAAAGAAAAGTTCTACTGCCTATCTATGCTGCCTTACCCGAGTGGTCGTTTGCACATGGGTCACGTGCGTAACTACACAATCGGTGACGTGATCTCTCGCTTCCAACGTTTAAATGGTAAAAACGTAATGCAACCTATGGGTTGGGATGCGTTTGGCTTACCAGCAGAAAATGCGGCGATTAATAACAAAACCGCGCCTGCAAAGTGGACTTATGAAAACATTGACTACATGAAAAACCAGTTAAACAGCCTTGGTTTTGGTTATGACTGGGATAGAGAAGTAGCGACCTGTACGCCAGAATATTACCGTTGGGAACAATGGTTCTTCACTAAGCTTTACGAGAAAGGTTTAGTTTACAAAAAAACAGCTACCGTAAACTGGGACCCTGTTGACCAAACGGTACTTGCCAACGAGCAGGTTATTGATGGCCGTGGCTGGCGCTCTGGTGCGTTAGTTGAGCAAAAAGAAATTCCACAGTGGTTCATTAAGATCACAGATTACGCTGAAGAGTTATTACAAGATATTGACCAGTTGGAAGGTTGGCCTGAACAGGTTAAAACTATGCAACGTAACTGGATTGGTCGTTCAGAAGGTGCAGACATTAAGTTTGCAATCGAAGGCTCTGACGAAGTATTAGAAGTTTATACAACTCGTCCTGATACCCTTTTAGGTGTGACATACGTAGCAGTTGCTGCACAGCACCCACTAGCGATGCAAGCAGCAGAAAACAATGCTGAATTAGCAGAATTCATCGAAGAATGTAAAGGTCAATCAGTTGCAGAAGCTGACATGGCAACGATGGAGAAAAAAGGTTTCGATACGGGCATCAAAGCAATTCACCCTATTACCGGTGAAGTTGTGCCAGTTTGGACTGCAAACTTTGTACTAATGGGTTACGGCACAGGTGCTGTAATGTCTGTTCCAGGTCACGATCAAAGAGACTGGGAATTTGCAACTAAATACGATTTAACTATTAAGCAAGTTATTGAGTCAACAACAGAAACTCAAGTTAACTTAAGCGAAGAAGCATTTGTTGAAAAAGGTAAGTTAGTTAACTCTGGTGAGTTTGACGGGTTAGAATTCCAAGCGGCATTTGACGCGATTGTTGCTAAATTAGAAGCAACTGAAAAAGGTAAGAAAACAGTTAACTACCGTCTAAGAGACTGGGGCGTATCTCGTCAAAGATACTGGGGCGCACCAATCCCTATGGCAAACGTTAGAAGATGGCACTTCGGTTCCAATTCCAGAGCAAGACTTACCTGTAGTATTACCAGAAGATGTAGTAATGGACGGTGCATCGTCACCAATTAAGTCAGACCCTGAATGGGCTAAAACTACAATCGACGGTCAAGCTGCGTTTAAAGAAACGGATACTTTCGATACTTTCATGGAGTCATCTTGGTATTACGCTCGTTACTGTTCACCGCAGTCTGACGACCAAATGCTAAACCCAGAGCAAGCAAACTACTGGTTGCCAGTAGACCAGTACATCGGTGGTATTGAACACGCTATCTTGCACTTATTATACGCTCGTTTCTTCCACAAACTAATGCGCGATGTTGGTTTAGTTGACTCTGATGAGCCGTTTAAGCGTCTACTTTGCCAAGGCATGGTATTAGCGGATACTTATTACCGTGAAGATGAAAAAGGCGGTAAAGTTTGGTTTGCTCCAGCTGACATTGATACTGAGCAAGATGACAAAGGCCGTATTACTAAAGCTTGGCACAAAGAAGATGGCCAACCAGTTATTTCTGCTGGTATGTCTAAAATGTCGAAGTCAAAAAACAACGGTATCGACCCGCAACAAGTTATCGACAAACTTGGTGCTGATACGGTTCGTTTATTCATGATGTTCACAGCTCCTCCAGAGCAAACGCTTGAGTGGTCTGATTCAGGTGTTGAAGGTGCTCATAGATTCATCAAGCGTGTTTGGAAACTTGCACAGGAGACAATGACTGCGGGTCTAGTGAAAGAGCTAGACACAAGCACATTAACTTCAGAGCAAAAAACAATTCGCCGTGAAGTACACAAGACTATCGACAAAGTAACAGATGACTTAGCACGCCGTAACACGTTCAATACAGCGATTGCTGCCATCATGGAATTGATGAACAAGTTAGCTAAAGCGCCATTAGAGTCTGACGCAGATAAAGCAATCATGACTGAAGCAGTACAAGCTGTTGTTGTTATGTTAACGCCTATTACGCCTCACTTAGGTCACGACTTATGGCAGCAATTAGGCAATGAAGGTTCAGTTGAAGATGCAAGCTGGCCAGTTGCTGATAAGTCTGCAATGGTAGAAGACGAAAAGCTAATCGTAGTTCAAGTTAATGGCAAAGTACGTGGTAAAATCACGGTTGCTGCGGATGCTGAAGAAGAGTTAATTAAAGAACTAGGTATGGCAGATCCAAACGTTGCTAAGTTCCTTGAAGAAAAAACGATTCGTAAAGTAATCTTTATTAAAGGCAAATTACTTAACATAGTTGCAAACTAAACCCGTAGCTAGTAAATGAGCCACCTTGTTAAAAGGTGGCTTTGTCTTTAGCCCCTTCGAGGGGCGTGTTATAAATATTAGCGATAGCGTCATTATCGTGCCTCGATGCGATAATCCATTTCGAAGAACAATGAGCTCTATCGATATTTTATTAATTTAGTGTCGATTAATTTTAGGCAAAGCCTTTTTGTTAGCACGGACATTTATGAAAAAACTGATAACTTCTCTATTCCTTGTTACCTTGTTGCAAGCTTGTGGCTTTCATTTAAAAGGTCAGTATTACCTACCTGACAATTTGCAAACCTTGCATTTAACATCGGTTAAAGCCCACTCACAGGTATTAAAAGAGTTAAAGTCTCGCTTAGTACACAACAACGTGGTGTTAGTCGATGAAGCGCAAGAGCAAGTAACTGAACTTAGAATTTTACCAGAGCAGTTTCAACGCAGAACACTGTCTTTATTTCCTAATGGTCAGTTAGCGGAATATGAGCTGTTGTATAAAGTATCAATCGAAGTGCTGCAACCTAATGCTAAAGTACAATCATTTGATATTGAGCTAAGCCGTGAGTTTCAAGATGACCCAAACAACGCATTAGCAAAGCAAAGAGAAAGGGACCTTATTTTATCTGAGTTAAGAGTGCTTGCTGCCGAGCGTATCCTAGCGCAACTGAATACAATCCAATAAATCGCATTATGAAGCTTTATGCCAATCAATTAACTCAGCAACTAAAACAAGGCTTAGATGCCTGTTACATGCTTTTTGGTGATGAACCATTTCAAATCGACGACTCTCGCAAGCAAATTAAAGCCTTAGCGAAATCGCAAGGGGTCGATGAGTTTATTCGTTTAGTCGATGATGACCAATTTGATTGGGCCGAACTACTAGACCATTGTCAGGCCATGTCGCTATTTTCATCACGAAAGTTGATTGAACTTGAGTTGACGTCTGGTAAGTTAAATAAACAAGCGTCGGATATTATTCAGCAAGTCGCTAGTCAATTATCTCAAGACACTATCTTAGTTATCTTTGGCCCTAAATTAGAGCAAAATCAAACCCGTGCAGCTTGGTTTAAAGCATTGGATAAACAAGGTTGCTACATCCCTGTTTATGAAATTGAAGGCCAACACTTAAGACGTTGGTTGCAGCAACAGTTACAACAGCGCAACTTACAAATGACACCTGATGCGCAAAATTATTTATTGGATCTAACCGCAGGTAATTTACTCGCTTGCTCTCAAGAGCTAGAAAAAATTACTATGGCCAAACACTGCTGCTTTTATTGATATTACTGATGTTGAAAAGCTAGTCGCCGACCAATCTCGTTTTTTCCGTTTTCCAATTCATGGATCAATTATGGCTGGGCAATAGTGAAAAATGCTTAACCATGCTTAACCGATTGCAAAGCGAAGAAGTTGAGCCGAACATTTTAATTTGGTCTATGCAAAAAGACGTGACCTTAGTTCAGCAACTAGCACAGGCTAAACAATTTTAATCTAGACACCAAGCAAATATTGGATAGCCACAGAGTGTGGAAAAATAAACAGCAACAATTTATTAACGCAGCCAATAAACTGCCAATTGATGTTGTTAATAAAGCGCTGGAATACTTGTCGCAAATCGATCAAGGTTTGAAACAAAGTACAGTTGCTGCGCCCTACTCTCTGTTGCCCACATTGCACTGATGTTAACTGGCAAGTTTGAATTAGCCCAGCTACCGCTGCCCATCGTTTCTGGAGACTAACGTTTGCTTAAAGCAGAACGACAAGACAGCGCAAAACCAGCAAAAACCGTGCTTTTGGTGGTACCTTCGACCCAATTCACCAAGGCCATATTAAGCCTGTCATTCAAGCTTGTAATGAAATTGGTGCCGAAAGTCTTATCTTTATCCCTTGTCATATTCCGCCTCATAAGCAGAGCCCGAAAGTGACCAGCGAAGACAGGTTTAATATGGTTCAATTGGTGGCAAACGATCTCAACCAGCAATTGTCATTATCGGTCAGTTGCAGTGACTATGAACTTAAACAACAAGGTAAGTCTTTCACACGCAAAACCGTTGAATACTTCCAGCAACAATTGCCAAATAATGAGCTGTACTTTTTAATTGGGATGGACTCATATTTAAATTTTACCTCTTGGTATAAATGGCAAGAAATTGTGCAATTTTGTCAACTACTGGTAGTGAATAGACCGGGTTATCTGCCAACAGAGCTTCCAGACTTACTCACTCAGCGCAGCCAAATTATTGATGTTGAGCAAGTGGATATTTCATCAACTCAGATCAGAAACTCAAGCGAAACTCTGCTAGAAAGTGAACTCATTACTCCTTCAGTACAACACTATATTAAACAAAATAAGTTGTATTGCTGAACGAACGCGCTGGTTGCAAATTTTTCCACTGTACTCTGGATCATTAGCCGAGTAGAATTAACGGTTCTGACTTAAATTAATATTGAGTACCAATAGCATTGCAAAATAAAGAAATTCTTGAGTTCGTTCTAGATAAAGTTGACGACTTAAAAGCCCGCGACATCCAAACTTTTGACGTAAGTTCTTTCTCTTCTATCACCGATTACATGGTGATCTGTTCAGGTAATTCAAAAAAACACGTTCAGTCTATTGCTGAGCACGTTGTGGTTGAAGCCAAAGCAATTGATGAAACCCCACTAGGTGTTGAAGGTATGGAAACTGGTGAATGGGTACTGGTTGACATGGGTGGTGCTGTATTACACGTAATGCAGGAAGGTAGCCGTGATTTCTACCAGTTAGAAAAACTATGGCAATCGAGCATTGATAACGCTAATTCGGATACAGAGCAAGAATGAAAATCCAACTAGTGGCTGTCGGCACGAAAATGCCCAAATGGGTTGAGACTGGCTTTGCCGAGTACCAACGTCGATTTCCAAAAGATTGCAGCTTCGAATTGATTGAAGTTGCAGCAGGAAAACGAGGCAAAAATGCCGATATCCCTAGGATCTTGCAACAGGAAGGAGAAAAGATGTTATCTCACGTCCCTTCCTCTAACCGCATTGTGACCTTAGAAGTCACAGGTAAACCTTGGGACACCCATCAATTAGCCAAACAATTAGGCAATTGGCAAATGGATGGGCGTGATGTCAGCTTATTAGTTGGCGGGCCTGAAGGATTAGCGCCAGAGTGTATCCAACGCTCAGAGCAAAAGTGGTCGTTATCACCACTTACATTACCTCACCCTATGGTGCGAGTTATCGTTGCTGAGAGTCTTTACAGAGCGTGGAGCTTAAACAATAATCACCCGTATCACAGGGAATAGTGCAATAACCGATGCGTCGTAAGTCCTATCACATTCAAGACCATTCTGCCGAAGCAAACCTATTTGCTCGACGAGCCGTTATTACCATTATGGCGGTGTTTTTACTGATCATTGTTTTACTAGCAAACATGTTCCATTTACAGATCAGTGCTTATCAAACTTATAAAACCCGCTCTAACGACAACCGGATCAAAGTCCAGCCAATCGCGCCAAATCGCGGTGTTATTAAAGATATTAATGGTCGAGTTTTAGCCAATAACGAGCCTAGCTACACGCTAGAACTTGTCCCTGAACAAATCAAAGATATGGATGTGACTATTGCTGGTTTGCAACAGATATTGGACATCAGTGACGATAGAGTTGAGTCGTTCAAAAAAGCCATTAAGTACCAACGTCGCTTTAAAGGTATGCCGCTTAAAAGTAGACTCACTGAAGAAGAAGTAGCAAAATTCTCGGTACATCAACACAGATTTCCAGGTGTTTCCATTGAAGCTCGTTTGACCCGTCATTACCCGTATAAGGACTATTTTACTCATGCCGTTGGTTATGTAGGCAAGATCAATAAGCGTGATCTGCAAAAGTTAGAAGAAAACGAACAAATTAAAAACTACGCTGCCACGCGTTCCATCGGCAAACTGGGTATTGAAAAGTATTATGAGAACCAACTTCATGGTTTAACAGGCAGTGAAGAAGTAGAAATTAATAACCGTAGCCGAGTATTACGCCAATTAAGTGTGTCTCCACCTGAGCCGGGTACCGATTTACACTTATCAATTGATGTCGATATGCAAATCAAAGCAAGCCAATTGTTGAAGCAAAATCGCGGTGCCATTGTTGCTATGGACCCAAGAGATGGCGCTATTTTAGCTTTCTATTCCAATCCAACTTATGACCCCAATTTATTTGTCAGCGGTATCAGCCAAGCTAACTATTCAAGATTACTGAACTCGAAAGACAGACCAATGTACAACCGAGTCACTCAAGGTCAATATCCACCTGCATCGACAATCAAGCCGCAACTTGCTCTACTTGGCCTTGATCAAGAAGTGGTGACGCCAAGCTCAACCGTTTGGGATCCAGGCTTTTGGCGAATTCCAAACGTGAAAGTACAAAGGCCATTTAGAGACTGGCGTCCTCAAGGTCACGGCCACGTAAACTTAGAACTTTCATTAAAACAGTCTTGTGATATTTATTATTACGACCTCGCCTATCGCTTAGGTGTCGACAGAATAAGTAGTTTTGGGAAAAAGTTTGGCTTTGGTACTTACACAGGTATCGACCTTCATGAAGAAAACAAAGCCATTATGCCTTCGCGTGAGTGAAAAAAGAGAATTTACGTCAACCTTGGTACAAAGGTGACACTATTAACATAGGTATCGGACAGGGGTTCTGGACCGCAACGCCAATTCAACTTGTAATGGCAACTTCGGCTTTAGTTAACCGAGGTAAAGTCGTTGAGCCTAAATTAGTAACAGGCACAACTTACAAAGGTGAATACAGAAACACGGCAGTCAAATTCAGAGAACCAATTGAACTTAACGAACAAGGCCACTGGGATACCATACTCGATGCTATGTATGAAACCGTTAGAGACGGTACAGCCCAGTCAGCGTTTGCGGGCAGTGTTTATAGCTCAGCGGGTAAAACCGGCACAGCCCAGCTGTTTAGTTTAGGTAAAGACGAAAAGTACGAAGAAGACAAGGTCGCGCTGCGCAAACGTGACAATGCTATGTACGTGGGCTTTGCGCCATATGAAGATCCAACCATAGTCATTGCTGTAGCAGTAGAGAATGCAGGCGGTGGTAGTGCTAATGCAGCACCTGTTGCGCGTGAAATGTTAGACCTGTACTTTGCTCTGGGCCTCTCTGGTAAGCGAGATGTTGAGCAGGTTGCCGTTAGTGAGGAGTTAAGTCATGGTACAGACTGAAAATGAAAAACGATTAAGCTCGATTTGGTTTCGTTTTCATATCGACTTGCCTTTATTGCTAGGTATTCTAACTTTAATGTGCATCAGTATCGCGCTAGTTTATTCCGCTGGCGGACAAGATATTGATATGGTTATACGCCAAGCAATGAAGTTGGGCATTGGTGTTGGTGTAATGCTAGTGGTCGCTCAAGTCTCCCCTTTCTTTTATCAAAAATGGGCACCGCATATTTTCTTCATTGGTGTAGGTCTACTGGTTACCGTATTAGTAATGGGAGATATGGGTAAAGGTGCACAACGTTGGTTAAACCTTGGCGTGGTGAAATTTCAACCGTCAGAGATCATGAAGCTATCTTTGCCTATGATGATGGCTTGGTTTTTAAGTAAATATACCTTGCCGCCGACACTTAGAAATACGCTTTTGAGCTTTATTATTATCGCAACGCCTACCCTTTTAATTGCCAAGCAACCGGATTTAGGTACCTCGTTATTGGTTGCTAGTAGTGGCTTTTTTGCTTTATTTTTAGCCGGCCTAAGGTATCGAGTGATTATTGGTTTAGTACTCGCTGCGGGAGCCTTTTTACCTGTACTTTGGTTCTATCTGATGCATCCGTACCAAAAACAACGAGTACTAACTTTCTTAAATCCAGAAACCGACCCACTAGGTTCTGGTTACCATATTATTCAGTCAAAAATTGCCATAGGCTCAGGCGGCCTTGATGGCAAAGGTTGGCTACAGGGAACGCAATCACAATTAGAGTTTTTACCAGAGCGTCACACTGACTTTATCTTTTCCGTATTCAGTGAAGAATTTGGTTTTATTGGCGTTGTTTTATTACTGGCGGTTTATGCCTTTGTTATTGTTCGAGGCATGTTAATTGCGGTTCGAGCACAAGAAGCGTTTACCAAATTATTGGCCGGCAGTTTAACCTTAACCTTTTTCGTTTACTTGTTTGTAAACATTGGTATGGTATCTGGCTTATTACCTGTTGTTGGTGTTCCGCTTCCTCTGATCAGTTGGGGTGGCTCAGCTGTTGTCACCTTAATGGCGAGCTTTGGCATCATAATGGCAATTGCAACAAATAAACGATTACTGGCTAACTAATGAAGTTTATAGTTCCTCTTATCTTTGCGGTTTTATTATCTGGCTGTCTTAGTACTGGCCGTTATAGTCAATACAGCGATAGTGCTCCAACTAGACCTCCTACTAGTCTAGAAATGCAAGATGCAACGGTAGTGCATGAACCGATTATTAGAGGAACAAAGCCCTATACCATCCGAGGTATTACTTATACTCCCGACACTAAACGCAGGCCATTTGCCCAAACAGGTATTGCTTCTTGGTACGGTAAAAAATTCCATGGTCACTTAACGGCGAATGGTGAAATTTATGATATGTATGGCATGACTGCCGCTCATAAAACCTTACCTTTACCTAGTTTTGTTAAAGTCACTAACCTTGCTAATGGTAAACATGCAGTGGTTAGGGTTAATGACAGAGGCCCATTCCATCAAAATAGGATCATAGATTTATCTTATTCCGCCGCCCATAAAATTGGTGTATTTGATACTGGCACCGCGAAAGTAAAAATTGAAGTCATCCTGCCGGGGCAAAAGAACAACAAATATCAAATCACACTTTCAGGCTTTGACTCATTAAGCGATGCCAAGGATTCAGCAAAGGGCCTGTCCTTGTTATTACATCAACAAGCAACCGCTACTAAAAGCAACAAAGGCTACACACTTAAGTTAGGCCCATACAAAGATAAACAAGAGGCGAAAACTGTATTACAAAAAGTAAAACAGTTTGGCTTTAACGCCGCACAAATAACGGCCCTTTAAGCAAATACTAATCAGCGTAAAACCTGAACTTATTTGTGGTCTTAAAGTCCTAATGATAGTGGCTTTTAGCCTAGACACAGAAGGCTTGGTTGTGGATAATGACGAGCCTTAATAATTAATAGAATAATGCCTTAACAATCTGGAAAAAAATGAAAAAATTATTATTAAAACTGGTTTGTATTTCGTCCCTAACACTTTCATTTATTTCGCACGGTAAATTGTTGGTGCCCAATCCACCGCCAATTAATGCTAAAGCCTATATCTTAATGGACTTTGAAACGGGTGAAGTATTAGCAGAAGAAAATGCCGACCAATCACTAAACCCTGCCAGCTTAACGAAAATGATGACAAGTTATGTTATCGGCAAAGAGTTACAAGCAGGTACTATTGCATTAACAGACATGGTTACTATCAGTAACAATGCCTGGGCGAAAAACTTCCCTGACTCATCAAAAATGTTCATCGAAGTAGGCAAACAAGTTTCAGTTGCTGACCTTAACCGCGGCATCATCATTCAAAGTGGTAACGATGCCTGTGTAGCAATGGCAGAACATATTGCAGGTAGCGAAGACGCATTCTCTGAGTTAATGAACATGTACGGCGACGAAATTGGCCTAGAAAATTCAAAGTTTGTGAACAGCCACGGTTTAACTGCAACAGGTCACATGACAACTGCTCGTGACATGGCAAAACTAGGCGCAGCTCTTATTCGTGACGTGCCTGAAGAATACGCTATCTACAAAGAGAAAGACTTCACTTTTAACAATATCTCTCAGCTTAACCGTAACAGCTTGTTATGGGACAAAAGCTTAAACGTTGACGGTATTAAAACAGGCCATACCGAAGCTGCTGGTTACTCATTAGTATCTTCAGCAACAAAAGGCAGCATGCGTCTTATCGCTGTTGTTATGGGGACAGCAAGTGAGCGCGCTAGAAAAGCAGAGAGCAAAAAATTACTTAACTACGGTTTCCGTTTCTATGAAACATTAACTGCGTATGAAGCAGGTACTGAGTTCGCTAAGCAACGTATTTACATGGGTGATAAAGAAGAAGTTCGTCTTGGTATTAACCAAAGCACTCCGATCACTATTCCTCGTGGTTCACGTGAAAAATTAACGGCGCACTTCACCTTGGATAAAGAACTAAAAGCGCCAATTAACAAGGGCGAAGTGGTTGGTACTTTAGTAATTAAGATTGGTGAGAAAGAAGTTACTCAATACCCTCTAGTATCACTAGATCAGGTGAACGAAGGTAGCCTATTCCAACGACTAAAAGACTACGTTAAGTTAAAATTAGATCTATAATCTAAGTTAATCTCAGTCAGGTTAAACCGGCCATTTGTGATGGTCGGTTTTCTATTTATTAAACCTTCATTTAGGTATATATCGAGAATTTTCATGACAAAACAGCCTGTAACAGACACAAAATTCGATGAATTATTAGAATTTCCATGTCAACAAACATTCAAAATAATGGGTTTAGCACAAGATGACTTACCAATTAAGATCATCGAAGTATTACAACGCATTGCACCGGGTGACTACTCACCAAAAATCAAACCAAGCTCAAAAGGTAAATACAATTCGGTTTCTTTATCTGTGACAGTAACAAGTAAAGAACACATGGAATCGGTTTACAACGAGCTAGGTGCAATCGACATCGTTCGCGTTGTCCTTTAATACTGCAGTTGAGCTATGACAGATAACAGCAAACAACTTCTTATACGTCAGGTTGATGAGACCGACTATGAGACAATTTGGCACTCGATGCAGCATTTCACAGATACCAGAACTGAGAAAGATGTTGACGAGTTATGGCTAGTTGAACATGCGCCAGTTTTCACTCAAGGCCAAGCAGGTAAAGAAGAACACCTACTGAACCCTGGAGACATTCCTGTCGTACAGGTAGATAGAGGCGGTCAAGTTACGTATCACGGTCCGGGGCAGTTAGTCGTTTATCTGATGTTGAACCTTAAACGCAGAAAGCTTGGCGTTAGACAGTTAGTTACTATCATAGAAGAAGCTATCGTTGAATTATTAGCTCAATACGATATTGAAGCTTACCCTAAGGCCGATGCACCTGGCGTGTACGTTAACGAAAGTAAAGTCGCTTCTCTTGGTTTACGAGTAAGAAAAGGCTGCACTTTCCATGGCTTAGCACTCAATGTAGATATGGATATGGAACCATTTTTACGCATCAACCCTTGTGGTTACTCTGGTTTGGAAATGATCCAAACTAAAATGATTGCAGGACCACAAACCGTAGCAGAAGCTGGCGATAAGCTAAGTGAATTACTAGCACAAGCATTAGAATCGACAGATATTATTAGGCAAACTGGACTGCCACAAAGTAAGAGACAGTAATGGCAAGAGTTAAAACTTCAGAGTTAGAAGCTGGCGTCAAGTTAAGAGACGCAGACAAAATGGCACTTATCCCTGTAAAGGTAGTGCCTTCAGAACGTGAAACTATGTTGCGTAAACCTGAATGGTTAAAAATACGCTTACCTAAGTCTAGCGAGAAAATTGACGGCATTAAAAAAGCGATGCGCAGCCAAGGTTTAAGTTCAGTATGTGAAGAGGCGTCATGCCCTAATTTACCTGAGTGCTTTAACCACGGTACTGCGACATTCATGATCTTAGGTGCCATTTGTACCCGCCGTTGCCCATTCTGTGACGTTGCTCATGGCCGCCCTCTTCCACCAAGCGCGGAAGAACCTGAAAAGCTGGCTCTGACTATCAAGGAAATGAAACTAAAGTACGTTGTTATCACCTCAGTTGACCGTGATGACTTACGTGACGGTGGTGCTCAGCACTTTGCTGATTGTGTTAAAGCAATTCGCAAACACAACCCAGGCATTAAGATTGAATTACTTGTTCCTGATTTCCGTGGTCGTATGGATACTGCACTAGAGATCCTTTCTACTGCGCCACCAGATGTTTTCAATCACAACCTTGAAACGGCGCCTCGTTTATACCGCTTAGCTCGCCCAGGCGCGAACTACAAATGGTCGTTAGACTTATTGAAAAAGTTTAAAGAGCGTCACCCTGAAGTCGATACTAAATCAGGTTTAATGGTAGGTCTTGGTGAAACCAACGAAGAAATTGTTGAAGTATTAAAAGACTTACGTGAACACAACGTTGATATGCTAACAGTTGGTCAATACTTGCAACCAAGTAAACACCACTTACCGGTAGAACGTTATGTACCACCAGCAGAGTTTGATATGTTCAAAGATGAAGCTGATAAGCTAGGTTTCAAACATGCGGCATCAGGCCCATTTGTACGTTCATCGTACCATGCTGACAAACAAGCAGCGGGTGAAGAAGTTAAGTAGCTTTTATACAAGCAACCAAGCTTTCGTTTGGTTGCTTGACCCCGTCTTATTGTGCTCCTGAATAACACTTTTTCTACATCATCAAGCGCAAAGCCGACAAACATTTCGCCAAGCCATCTACTTCATCAGTTTGGTATCAAGGTTTTTGTTTTTATCAAAACTACGCATTCCTGCAATACCCAATATGCCACTAATGATCACCCATAAAGCATCTGCGGGTAAGGTTGGAGGTGCTGCTATTTGCACCGATAAAGAGCCCGTTGCTTGGCCATAAGACCACAACCAAGTCAGTAATGGATACAGAAGAAACTGATAACCCATCGCCAATGCGCCAACCCAGCCTATCGCTGGCCTCCAGCCTGCAACAAAAATACTGCTGTGTTTAGCTTCCGTTTGATTAACTTCAAGCTGCTTTGTTATCACACTGGTTTCCAACACCCGATCTTGTTGCTTGACCTTTAGTCGTTCTTCATCCGAGGTAAACAACTCGTCGGCTAAAACTACTACATTATCTAGCAGGTTACTCATGCCCAACAAATTCATGAAACACTCCTTAACGCTCTATTTAACCAACCAAGTAAAAACTTTTTTTGCTCTGCGTTGCGGTTCACAATTTCGGTATAGCGCATGATCATTGCGATAACGTATTTAGTTTTAAACTCTTCAGGATCAACATCATTCACTGCGGCCAGCGTCATTTTCCCCATAATGCCATCTGTATGAGTTCTTAATACCATCTGAGCCAACTTGATGCCCACTGTGCAACCAGCATTAACACAAAAATCGAATATCAACTCTGCGCATTCTTGACTACTCATCTCGTCACCTTGGATCTTTTTCCAGAATTTACTCCAATAAAACACTTTAACCGCTTCTCTTAAGCCCTCTTCCTCCTTGGCATCAATCAGTCGCCATCCTGGCCAACTAGGGTGATACTTACGAGATATGCCAGCGTAAGTTTGTCCACCACGATCTCCTTTCACTTCGTGTAATATGTAACCTCCTTCATTGAGGATTGATTTATCTAGTGCATAAATAAAATTAGCCAAAGTCATTTCTCCGTTTGTTAACTAAATTCAACACCAATGTTAGCCATAACCATTAACAAACCGATATGTTTACATTTTCAGCTTCAACACAAACAATGTACTAAGCTGTCTAATGAAAGTTGAGCGCAGTTATTAAGCTTTATTGATAAGGATAATTTTTCTCAACTAGGTTATTAATTTCTTTCGACAGAAGTTCGAGTTGAGCGGCAGCTTCAGACATTTCATTAATATCTTGTTCAAAGTCTTGTTCAAAATCTTGCAAAATACGGTACAAATTTGACAGCACCTCGTTCGCTTCGGTCAACTTAATGGCCTGATCCATGATGTATTGATGAATATTCCCTTCACTGCTCTTATTGGTTAAAGACACCGAGAGCTCTGATAGTCTGCTTTTCGCTTGCTCTACCTGCTTTGCTTTCAAGCTAATATGAAGCAACGAAATACTGTCTAAAGTATTTAGCTTAATCGCACTGTCTTGTACTTTTTCTGATACGTAAAACACCAATTCTGACGCTTCTTTATATTGATATATCAAGCGATTAATGGCTTTCATTATCTTTGATAGTTCATCGTCATTGTGATCTTCAAATTTCACCGATAAGTCACCGCTTATCGTTCTTTCAATAAGCTTGATGATCATTTCAACTTTCTTTTGGATCAGGCTAGAAAAACTGATCAGCAAGACCAGCAATACCACAAACAACAAACCGCCAAGAGATGCTTGTATCAGTTTTAACAGCTTTTCACTGGCCACATCTTTACTAGTAACATCTATCGTCATTTCTAATACCGCTCGCACATCTCCCAACTGCCAATCTTTTTTCGGCGAGTCAACATGGCTGTTATGGCAATCTACACATGCTTGAGCATCTAAACGATCAGCAAGGCCAACTCTGAGTAACTTTCTGCCATCGCTTTCAAATATTTTGTAGTAGGTTTGGTCTGGGTTTTCATTTAAAAACCGCCAAGCCTCGGTACTGAAACTATCTGCTGGCCTCCCTGCCCTATTTTTAAATGGATAAGGGCTGGAAAATGCATAAGATATATTGTGGTCACTGACTTCTTCGCTGATGTCGTGCATAAAGGTTGCGGGATTAGGCAATACCCCAGGTATGCCTTTGTGCTCACTTGCAAATACCACTTGGCTATTACTTTCACTTATTGCCTGAACAATATTTGATGAGTAATACTTGCGCAGTTTTTCTGTTTGTTTGCCGCTTTGCACGACAAAATCAAGCGCTTCTTCAATGGCGTTTTGTTTCAACATCGATGGCAGGTAAATGGTAAACCCCACTATGATGTAAATAAAAGACAAGACTATCGGGATGATTAACTTCCAAATAATGCTTTTGTTGATGAAATTCATTCGCTTTCTACCTCCACTTCCAAGTAACAGCAAAAAGGTTGATTTAAATTAACCTTTAACTTGTTTAAATGATGGTAAAAGTAAATTAAAAACCATGTTTTTCAACGATACATACAAGTGACATTGTATGGATTCATTTGTACTTAACTACATTGTCACATTCATCACTTTAGTGCTTACTCAGTGTTACTATCGATTCGCGCCCAATCTAAAAACACACTCAGCCCCAGCAACTTAAAAGCGGTAATAAAGCTAAATAACTTGCTAAATGCAATTCGATATAGGAACAAGTGAGCGAGCAGTGAAGAAGCAGAACAAACAAACCAAGTTAGCCAATAGTCTGTGCATTATTTCTGGTATTACCGGGGCTATTTTATTGCTAGTTAGAGAGTTAATAACCCAAAGCAAAATAATAAGTGACGAAGTCTCCTTGTTATTACCTGCGATTTTAATTTTAAACTCAATTGCGATCTTACTGCTCAACTACCTGAAAACCGGTAGTGCACTGAGTTTTACTGCCAATACCGCTGAGCAAACCATACTTTCCTCGGTAAAACGCTTTTCCAACCAATCGATTTGGCAAGACTGCGAAAAAAAAGAGAGCGGTGGCACCATGCTTCGAGAGCAAGACAAGCACAAACTATTACATGAGCTTGAAGCCAAGCTATTGCAAAAACTATCGGGGGAATTGCAAGAGATAATAACGCCAGAACATACAAACAATGCACAAAGGCGTAAACATATTCAGCAATTACGTCAGCAGTTTCAGCAAGTCAGTAACCGGCTGATCAACGAAATAGAATCTCTTGGCCGCAAGGCAAATTTAAATTTAGTCATTGGCGTATTAACCACCATTACCGCTGTGGTCATGTTGTCAGCCATAGTGATGAAAAGCAGCCATCAATTAACCAATGCAGAGCTTGTGACCTACTATATTCCGAGAATAACGCTAAGTGTCTTTATCGAGCTATTCTCATTCTTTTTCTTACGGCTATACAAGGCGAGTCTGAGTGAAATCAAATACTTTCAAAACGAGTTAACAACGGTGGAGCTGAAATTCATAGCCGCTGAAAAAGCCATCATGTCGAATAACGACGAGGTTACCGCACTGGTGATCAATGAGCTGGTTAGCACAGAAAGAAACTTTAAACTTGCTCCTGGTGAATCGACCGTAGAGCTGGAAAAACAAAAAAATGAACAAAATAATAATCAGGTGTTACTTGAATCCATTACTCATTTACTAAAGAGTAAAACTTAAGCACAAACTGCATAACCACCTAGTGCTTGCCGTAGAAACCTAGTTCAGAAAGTAACGACTTACCTGTTAAATATAGAAAGAATTAGCGGTAGCGTCATTATCCTACTTTGATGTGACAACTCCCCAAAGAACTATGGACTCTGAGGCAAGCTCAGAGCGACGGATGGAAAACCAGCGATAGCATCATTATGGTGCTTCAATTCGATAACCTCCCAAAGAGTTAAGCTCTGAAACAAAGTCGGAGCAATAGATGAAAAAACTAACGATAATTTCATTATCGTACTGCGATACAATGATCCCCCAAAGAATTATCAACTCTGAGGCTTGCGCAAAGTGGCAGAATGAAGTCGATGGTTAGGACTGAGCATAAAAAAATCCAAGTGCGCTAGCACTTGGATTTTGTTCATTTGCGTTTATTGCAGCTAAATAATAACAAGGATCAAATTCCTTGTTCAAAAAGCTGAATTAACTTACGAGTGTTGCCAACAGGGACAATGCCAGCTAACTGCCTTGAGCTATTTTGCTGTTGTCGAGGGCTGGTAAACCTTGATTGGAAGTTAACCAGTCCAGCGGGCAAAGTACCTCGACTAACAGGTGTACTTAATATGCTTTGAATGCTCCTAACTGGCGGCGGTGTAAAATCAACCACCCGCTGAGCACTGCTCAGAGTAACATCATTGTTAACAACTGCACTTTCCAGCTCTACAGCCTGTAAGCTTTCAATCGCAATGGTTTCAACAATTTGCTCAACCTGTGCAACTTGCTCTACCTCTACCGCTTGTTGTAAAGGCTCATTGACGGAGAAGCTGGTTAATTGGTCAAAATTGCGTCCCAAAACATTGCGATCTTCTTTACTTGGCTCTCGTTGCGTAATGTCCCGCTCCACCTCTGTTTTATCAACAGCAGCGACGATGGTTTTTGCCACAGACTTAAACGCATCTCCCAATTGATCTGCTGTCAGATCCTCCGAGTTAGCCAAGTGCTCTAATGCTCTGTAAGCCGAGCGAATGGCTTTAGCGCTTCGCATTTTATTAGCTTCAGTTGCATTTAGACCAATCGAGACAATTTGAGTGATCAAATATTCAGCTTGCTCTTGTTCATCACTCTTCTGTGCGTCAGGCGATTGTGATGCCGTTTGATCAGGCCCGGTTATCGTCAACGCTTCAGCAAAGTTGAGTAAATCATCGTCAAGCTCTGAGCTGAGATTTGCACTTGCAGTAGTGCTTGCAGAAGCTTCTGAACTAACACTAGATTGTGATTCACGTCTAGTCGAACTTCTCGAAGATAAGCCGTCGGCATCAGAATAAGTGCTAGGATTATTTTGCACGTAAGCGTATAGATTCAAGCCATCTATATTACCTGCAGGGTCGGCACTGACCCATCGCATTTGCCATGGTGCATAATACCTTAAACCATAATAGTACAAACCTGTTGCATCTCGTTCTTTACCGCTGTGGCGATAATATTTTAGCTTCACATCTGAATCTTTTGCAGTGGAATGTAAAGCAGTGCCGCCAAACGGTAAATACTCGATGTAGGCGATCACATCACCTGTCGCGCTCACGTCTAACTGAGCTTGACCAACAGAATTTCTGAAGCCCGTTCGATATTGTTGGTTTTGCTGATCGGACGGTTTACCCGATAGCCAATTATAAAATCGACTCTGACCTTGGCTGCCAGCTGAGATAGCATCAACGTGCAATACTTCTGTACTTGTGACCGTACTGCTATCAGCTTGCCTAGTCCCTTTAGTGCGAATTTCTAACGTACCAAAGTATTGAACTTGCTCAACGTTAACAGTATTAAGATCACTTGCGTACCTTTCTGTTACCTTACGCAACCTTTGGCCGTATTGGTCGTACTGATAATATTCTGCATCGTCTTTACCGCCACTGCGATGCACTAATACCACCTTTTGTAGCTGGTTTTTAAAATCCCAAAATAGCTTCTGTTGGCTATCAGCAGCTGACCATTTAATTTGATTACCTTGCTGATCAAACATGTTGCCAAGTTGGTCACTGGTAACCGGCTTTAAAGCACTGCGGTTGCTATCATCAGCAATGAGGAAACTCGCATTATGATTGCTATCTGCTTGCATGCTAGCTTTGTTTAAGTTGTGGCCTTTATCGTATTCAAAGCTTTGCGTGTATTTAGTCACATCGGCTTTAGAACTCGATAACCTTATTGCCGCAGGCAAGATTTTGCTATCTAACGCTCCGAGTTGTTTACGCCCACTCGCTTGGGTTAAACGGTACAGTGCATCGTACTGATAGCGACTTCCAGCCTCAGCTTTATTCAGATGATTAAATTTACTTAAACTGGCTACGTCTAACACCAGCTTAACATTACCAACAGGGTCGTAAGCTAAACGTTGGTCTCGCACCACGGTATTATCCGAACGTTTTTTGCTTACCAATCGCAATAGCTTTAATGACTTAGGATCGTATTGATAGTCTGATTCAAGACCAGAATGTCGCTCTTTTATCACTAAACTATTGGCGGCATAGATAACATCCGACAAAATCGTTTGTTCGCTTTGCCCTGAAGCTTGATGTTTAACTTCTGCTAATCGCGACGACGGATAATAACGATATCGAGTCGTATAGCTCTGGCCACTTGCTCGAACTGTACTTTGCTTTTCCAGCTGTTGACCTAAGGCATTGTAGCTAATTAGCAAGTTATGCAGCTGATTAATGTCCCATAACGGACTGCCATCGCCTTGCGATGGCCAATCAACAGAGCCGCTGTAAGATTTAACTGGGTACGTATCTTTTTTCAGTAATTCACCTTTAAGTGTGTAACCTAAAGGCGCAACTTGTAGACCTGCTTGACTAAAGCTTTTCAGCAACTTGCCGCGTAAATTTCGGTCTTGAGGTGCATCTGCTACCGTTAGAACATCGCCATAAACGTACTTTTCGCGAAGTTGCAAGCGGCCACTTTTCATCTCTTTCAAATACTGCAGTCGTTGCAACTTATCATAGCTAAACAACAATAAATTATGCCTAGCATCGCGTTGCCAGATAACTTTCCCTGCGGCATTGGTTAAATGCCAAACCTTGCCTTTATCCGCGCTGTCGGTTTTCACCAGTTGCGATAAGTTAAAAGTATTTGTCGTATTATTGCGACCCGATAGTTTTAGCCTAGCATCTTGCTCAGTCAGCTTTTGTCCTTGCGCGTTGTATGTCATTGTAGATTGATACAATCGCTCAGTATCTAGTTGTATAAGCTTTGCCAATACTGCCGATTGTTTATCTGCTAACTCACTTGGTAGAGCTGAAAGCTTACCATTGAAGCTGCTGCTTAACGTATTTTGTGACGAGACCACACCTTCCGACTTTAACCACTGTAACAGCTTATTTTGCTTGCTTGAGTCAGTAAATATTGCAGCAAAAGTATTCGTCTCTATAGATACATGATCTAAACGTCTCTTAGCAACTAAGTGCCCTAAGCCATTTAAGAGCATTGTCGTTGGTGTATCTGTCATGCTTGAAGCTGACAAGGTCGCTTTCCTGCTCTCAACAGCCTGAAACTTCTCCACATCAGAATGTGGCGCTGATTGCTGGCTAAGATCCGCAACAACATTTTGATCGTAATACTCCGAACTTGCGTCTGTCGAACCGTCCAAGTTTGCTAGATAGTACTGACTTGATAGTAATGTGTCGTTTTGATCAAACTCTTGCAAATACCAAGGTTGGTAATGACTGCGAGTTTCGAAGCCTTTGGCCGAGACCACTTTAACAATGCGACCCAGAGTATCGTGATATTGAGTACTACTGACACCAAAGTGATTAAGCGCATCGTGATCAACAAACTCACTCGTATTAAGGTAATACGGCTCATATTGTCTAACAGGTAGCCCTTTGTTGTTTAGTATGACACGACCAGAAGTTAACCAGCGATTATTACTATTTGCCAGTTTTGGTTGCTGATTGTCGATAACAACATCGCCATGATCATCAATGACAAACGCCTCACCATTTTCCACCTTAGCCTTTTGTTGCAATATTCGACCAAAACCGTCAACGTAGTTTATTGCGGTACGTACAGTTGAAAGATCGGTACGACCGACACTGTAAAGCTCAGCATCCACACTCACTTGATGCAAAGGTTGGCGTTTTAAATTACTAATGAGTGTTTTTAACTTATTATGCTGGCTTTGACTTAAGTTGCTAAGTGCAGCAGGCAAGATAAAACGATCCGCTTTTATCATTTGATAGACTTTGGCTCTGACGTGTAAGTCGCTTGTTAACCAATTAGCAGCAAGTAATGCTCGCATAATATTTACTGCGATCCCTGCAAGTTCGCCATCTTTGCTTAGCTCTTGCGGCGTTAACCTCGGCATCCAAGCATAGTCTGCATAAGCCTTAACACTGGCACTATCTGCGACTTGATTGACTCCATCGGTTAACAGTTGGTTTACCGATACATCGTTAGGTTCTGCAGGCAAAGCAGCAAAGCCTGCTATTTGTCCATTTTCTTTGCCTCGATAGCTATATCTGACCTGACGCGAAAAACCATCATACTGATAGTAAAAGCCATTTTCGTTAATGTCCGTCAGTTTCACTGGCTGCATACAACGATAATTCCATTGTGCCTTAGCCTCATCAGCATATGGATTAACTATGCTCACTACTTGAAGCTTGTACTTGTCATAGCTCAACGTGGTTTTATTACCCATAGCATCGGTATGACTGCTTGGCTGATAGAAATGAGTATTGTCGTTATAGTGGGTTTTTACTGAGCTTTGCCACCAATAATGATCGCCATCTGTGGTTTGGTATTTGCCCTCTGTTGTTAGCAAGGTTTCAAGCTCAGAGACATTTGCAAATACTTTGTCATCGGTGACTAATAGCTTGCTTAGTTTTGTTTTATCAAAGGCCGTTGTTTCTGTATGGCTTAATAAAGCTGGCGAACTGATAAGACCAAAACCATGCACTTGCAGTGTGTTAGGTTTAGCATAAAAATGTTTAACTTTTGCCAACACATTAGCCGTACTCGCATTCACTGCTGAGTCTGTTAACGTTTCATAGCTAAAACGTAATTTGCTTGGTGGTAAAGTTAAGTTTTGTAGCTCAGTTGAAATCAACTGCTTGTTATAACCTGTTAATAACAATGCATTTTGTTGCTGGTGAATATATTCAAACTGCTGACGCATTGCCCATAATAAGTCTTGGCTAGTATGATGATACAAGCGGTTACTGAATGTCCTTCTAGGGTAAGTAATATCAACAATATCGGTAGCATAACCTTGCGGATCATAGTGACGAGTAATTTGATGTTTAACCTTAGGGTCTTGTGATACTTCATCATATTGATAACTGATACTTTCAAGCTGATGCCTTTGCACTGAGCCTTTGCTTATACCCAAGTTTTTATCGCTTTGACGGTAGCTAACTTGATAGCGTTGTTCAGTTACGGAATAAGGGTCGGTACGCTTTTTGTCTCCGCTCATACCATAAAGCTCACTGCGTAGTAATGCGCCAGACATGGCTCTATTAGCATTAATGGTAAACGCCTTAACATCTTTATCATCAGATAAACTTGGTGCTGTGAATAAAGTGCTAGCTAAAGGCACAGCTTCACTATCGCCTTGGTAAAACTCTTGTTGTAATTTGGCTAAATGACTATCAAACCATTTATCGCCAGTATGGTACCAACTGCTTCGGTATGATGGCGCAGAAGGAGCAAAGACTTTGTCTCCATTACGCTCTAGCTCTGTCACATCAACTCGGGCAAAACCTCGATATTGTTTTTCAATAAAATCGTAAAAGCCATGGTGGTAGCAATAAGAAGAGCCCAGAGTCAGCTGGTTAACCTCATCGCTTACTTCAATTGATTTAACCACTTGTACAGCTAATGGCAAGGCTGATAGCCAAGGTTTATTTGCCGCTTTATCTGCTAGGTATTCATGTACCGAACTGCCATAAGTGATCTTGGTGTTTTTACCTTGGTTGTTGTTAACACCAGTCAGTAAATAAGGTTTCTTACCTTGGCTAAAATCATAGGCATAGTGTCGAACTTCTGGACTGGTCACCGTTAATACCATTGCCGCAGAACCGCAACCAAAAACATCGGCAAAGCTGACTTGGTTAATCGAATCAAAGGCCTCTGGTAAGGTAATTTCGAACGGGGCTGCAAAGCTATTACCCGACAGGTTTAAATAAACCTTGGCTTTGTTGCCATCGACATAAACAATATCACTTGTACCAGAACCATCCGTATCCGCTAAAAATACTGCTTCTGGCGTGAAGCTGGCATCGTCCAAGACTGGTGGATGTGCCATTTCAATTTTTTCGCCAAACTTGCCATATCCCAAATTAGGCCATACTTCGACTTTGTTATGCGCCATGCGGAACAAATGAGGTTGACCACTACCAAGTAAATCACTGAAACCAATAACGACATTACCCTGACCTTCTGTACTGGTAGGGAAATCTACTGGTAATTGACGATTCTCTACTGGAGCAGCGTAACCTTGACGCCCTTTGTTAGCATAAAATCGTACCGACTGAGGACCTATCAATACAATATCACCTGTGCCATCACCGGTGATATCAGCAAACTGACTGCCCTTTTGGCCATACTCGCTAGGAAAAGCATCAAAAGGAATAAATGAACGCCAATCACCCTCGCCCGTGGCTTGGTAAAAACCAGCTCGACCAGGTTTACCTTCAACCAACTCCAATTTGCCTTCTGCAGTAATATTAGTCAGTTGTAAGCCTTTGGCACCAGAGGTTGGCAAAGCATCAATTTGCTTTAGTTCACCGTAACGCAGCTGATATTGCTCTTTGTCGTCTTTGCTCACAGATGCCACTTGACGATAATACAAAGTGTTATTATCTCGATATACCGCACTAGCAATGCCTTGCTGGAATAAGTCAATCAGTTGGTATTGACCATAATTTAAACCTGATAATCGGCCTCCATCTTGCGCTTTTAATTCGCTAAACTTGCCACCTATAGGTGTGAATGGCTGATAGCCCAACTCCACTGGTGGTAAAATTTCTGCGCGATAAGGTTGCCCTACAACACTAGGTTGATAGGTCAAACCAATACTAGTAATAGCTGACAATTGGCTGACACTTTGACTCTCTTGGTACTCTAAGCGCCATCTTTTAACCAATACCGCTTTACTGCTGCTCAATTCATCAAAACGATGAAATAACAGAATATTACGGCATAACCTATGAGTTCGAACTTCAAAGCCCATACGGTAATTTGAGTAACTGTCCTGACGCACACTCCATTGGCCTTTATCATGCAAGTATGGATCTGTATTGGTTAAAGCCAAGTTGTGCTCTCCGTGATCGAGAACAACTTCAAACAACCAGTTAACACTCGGCTCCATAGGCATCAGTAAATATGGTTGCGCCTGTATATGATCATTATTGCCATAAGCAATACGGGTTAAATAACGATTAGCCGAGTGTTTATGATTAGCCTCGACTGAACCTTGAGCGTTATTCACTCCTTGCGTATCTTCCGCTTTGTAATACCAACGTTGGTGGTTGTGTTTACTATCGACGACTTCTTCCAATAACCAACTGAATACTTGGCTCGTATCATCTGGGTTAGCGATCCTTGCCGAGGCAGTACGGCCATAAATCATCACACTGTTGTCACTGCCTCGTACTCGCCAAAAACAATCTGCCGAGTTTGTTTTGTTCACCAAAAATTGAATATAAATAGGCTTAGTTTGATCTCGTAATAGGAAAGACTGAACTTGGTAGTCAATGCCATTAATGCTTTCAACAGCAATCAGTAATTGTTGCTTATCGTCCATCTCTGGCACTAAATATTGGCCGTTGAAACTAAATACATCCTTATCAGTATAAGTTGGGATACCAATACCTGATGTCCGCCGGCTAATCGTTGGTACACCAAGGTCAATTCCCATGCCAAACGGGCTATGCCCTAACCCAGCCTGATAGGACAGGGATAAAGATGGTGTTGCGCCACGACAAGCCGTTAGCGGTAAAGGAAAATTAAACCGACTGACGCCTGTGAATTCATCTACTGCTGTACTTTCTGGGCTACCAGCCAAAGTCGCGCCACCCGATCCGAAGTACTGGCCAACGTAATTATCATTATTTGTGTTCGCATCAGCCTGGCCGTGCAATGCCGCACTGTCAGCCTGCTGCTGTTGAGTTACAGTTTGCATAATCTTGTTCTCTTAAAAATTGGGGAAATGTAGCCCCGTTGGGGGCTACAAATTGATAAGCATTGGAGCAGCTGTGCTCCTTTGCTAGAGGGTTAGCTTGCTGAGTCTAGTGACTTAATAGCAGTCACTACCTCACTCTGAACCGAGCCTTGCTCCGAGGTATAACGGACTTCCATAATGATGTCGTTGATACTGTCGAAGATAGCTTGTGACATCAGTTCCGAGAATTGCAGCTGCCAAGTTGAATCGACGCCTGTGCCCTCGAATGGTAAAAACCTAGGGTCATCGAAATTGAGCTGGAACATACCTGAGTCGTTCACTGCTGTAGAGATGGCCACTGACTGGTTTGGTCGGTAATCCTTGCGGATCGCATCGCCACTATAGTCACTGATCTTGCCCTTTGTCATCGCAACAGCGGCAACCGAGTCATTGTTTAATAACACATTGTTATTAAGCTGCTTCAAGGTTGCGCCAAGGTTTTCATATGGTCCAACGACCGCAGGAATAGTAATACTGACGCTCTTAATTTGGCGCACAATATGTCCTGGGTAATCGCGGTCAAAGATCCTCGATGGCAACGAGAAAGTGATAGCTCTAGCATCAGCAGGTTGTGCTTTTAAGGTCGCGATAGCATCTTGATCACTGCCCTGCACTTGCACATCCTTATTATTTTTTAAAGAAATGTGTTTACTGATCTCAAAACGTCTAGCGTTTTCTTGTTGATAGGCATTGCGCATTTGCTGCAGCACCAACAATAAGCTCTCACCGGCAAGTAAGCCTTTGCGCTTGTTATTCCAGTTGTCTTTCACTTCAAAGCTTTGCTTGCGCGCTTTTTCGAATATCCACGCTCTTTCAGCTTCTCTCGCCGCTGATAAAGCAATGTCGTGAAGCTGGCTATAAAGTGACTCCATACCTTGAACTAGCAGGTCAAACAATGAACGTTTTGATACTCTATTTAACGTTATCAGGTTAAATATCTGCTCGTTCTTAGTGATTTGCTCTTCTAAGCTAGCTAACTGCCTTTGAATTGCTAAACGATCGTGATTAGCTTGGATTAAACGATTTTCCAACTCATCTTGATCTTGAATAGCCAATTGTCTGTCTTGCTCCCAGCCTGAGGCTCGACGCCCTAGCGAAGACTCAATCTCAAGTTCAGTTGCTGCTTTACCAAATGCCCCATTGGCTATTCGAGCAAAGCCAACTGCTCCGTCTAATGGCGCTTTCCAATCAGAACCACCAACTGCAAGGCCAAAAATATTCGGCGCGACTTTGGCAAAGTTACTGCCCGCTGCCACACCATCAATGACGGCACCAATCGAATATTGGGTATGAGTAAGGATCCGAGCATCCTTCTCTTTTTGATTCTGATACATCAGATCGCCACTATCATCGCGATAACCTTTTTTAAAGTAGTTACTACGCTCCTCTTTACCTGCTGCGCCAATGTGCGCATATTTATCCTCACCCTTGCTAAGAGGAATGATTTGACAAGCAATTTCAGCTTTTTTGATATCATCGAGATCTGGGTCTATATGTTTGAATGCTTCATCGTCCTCAAATGGGCCTTTAGCTTGCTCAAAAGTTAGCTCAATACCTTTTCTCTTGGCATTTTTAAACTCAAGGTAACGGGCTGTACCGTAGCCATTAAGGACAATTTCAATCGCCGTTTCAGCTGATTTCAACTGTTCTTGTAACACCGCTTTGCCACCAGAGATCACCTCTTTTTCATAACCCGCTCTTAATTCCTCGAGTTCAGCAAGATCTTTATTTTGGTAAAGACTTTGTAGCTTATTGCCATAACCAATCACCATATTGGTCACCGATTCGGCACGTTCAATCGCATAATTAAAGCGATAATGTGGAATCGGCGGCTGCACCCCAGATAACGCATTTGATAGCGCATCGCCACCTTGTGCAGCAGCGGTTGCTAATGCAATAGGTGATAGTGTCGGCTGCGTTAACGGTAAAACAACGCGTTCACCATTGATATTACGGCCATTGCGAATGTTAAATAAACGAGTAGCAACGGTTTTCCAAAGACCTAACGTACGCTGATTTTGCGGGATCGCGAAATAGCTATTGTTTAAAAAGGTCTGCGGTAAAAACTTATGCTGACCTGCAGGTTGCTCAACTAAAGTGAGTTTAATATTCGCCCCTGTACCTTCGTATTTCATGTATCTAGGTTTTAACAATACCGCCGATGAATCATCACCTGTATAAGCTTCAGTTAACACCTGAGGTAAGGTCACGCCACTTACAGAGCCTGATACACTGACTCGTGATAAACGATTTTCAAGCGCCAATTCCAATGACTTTTGTAGCGAACCTCGCCCTGCATCAATTAAACGCTTAGCTTGAATATCAGCATCGTCTAAATCAATGTCACCGTCGCCGTCGAAGTCCAATAAACTATTATTGGCAATATCTTGTAGTTTCGAATCGGAAGGTAAATTATCCAATAAGCCTCGATAAACGGGTTCATCGCCCAATAACCTTTCTACTCTGTTATAAGTTAAGGTTGCAGCTGGCAAACTTTCGCGGGTAAATTTCCTAAATTCAACATCCCCTTGTTTGATAATGTTGTCTAGATACTCGTAGAAAGTCCAAATGCGATACGCATTTGTATTAATTTGCGCTAAGGCATGAGGGTTATAAGGATCATCAATATAACGGCTCAATGCTAACTCATTGTCCATTTGTGACAACTCGGTTAATAAACGTTGCTCATAAGGCTGTTGAGTTTTTAACTGATGGAAGTCATGAGTATCTTTGCCCAGCGATGCTTGATAATCGCTTGATAAGTATACTGCAGACTTAAGTTCTACTCCTGGTTGTGCAGCAGCAATGGCAACGCTTAACGCTTTACGACCTGTTGAATGGGTAAAAATAAATTCAACATGCTGAATACCGGACTTGCTGATAGTTAAAGGCACATTTAATAGTTTAACATTTGAGCCTATTGCACCTTTGTAACTATTTACCACTAGCTGACCATTGACTTTCATTGCGATTTTATCGTCACAGAAGATCTGTACGACATAATTACCAGCCGCTAAAAATTGCGTACCTGTAATGCGCATCCCTGAGTACTCAAACACTTTTTCATCCGCTGGGTCATCTTTGTCTTTGCGGTAAGTTATTTTAGTTTTACCTGCAATAAAGTCTTTCACCTTGGTATCTGAGTCGGTTTGAAGTGGGAAATTTAACTCATCAACATCAAACGCAAGATCTGGCTCATTAAAGTATTGCTCGGCCACTTTTACTGGGTTTCGTTCAAACTTTATATACTTATTGTAATCTAGTAAGAACAGCTCGCCTTTTAACTTCATCGGTGAAGATTTACGCAAGGCTAGGGTTTGCCAAAAACTATTACGTTCCAGTAAAGGCGTAATATTGCGAATATTACTTTGGTCAACAATACCCACTTTATTTTCGTCAACCTGTGGGTTAAATACGTAGTGGAACCACTGTTCCGCTTCTTTATAATGACCTGCAGCTTTTAATGAAGAAGCAATGGCAACAGGCGCATGGAAAAAGATCTCCCAGAACATAGCGCCATTGAGATCATCAAACGATAGCTTATCGCCCGGGAATGGCGTTGCAATATTATCATTTGGTTGCATTACTTCATTGAATTGGCTTTCTGACACTAGCTGTACGCTAGGGTGCATAAAGTCATCTAATTGGTATTCACCTATGTAACCTTTTAATAACGCTGCAGCATGACTGCGAACTCGGTGGAAACGCTTAGTATCTATATGCAGTAGATATTGATGATTTACATTATCTTTTTGTTTGCTTACTAAACCTAGTCGTCTAACACTGCCTGATGCCGTTAAATGCTCAAGATCGCTACCAGCTAAGTTATCTTCACCAAAAGCTAAACCATGTAAAACCGTTTGGTCAGTTATATTTGTGTCATTTTTCGCTTGCAGTTTGTGCGCAGTGATGATCTTCACTGAACCATCGTTATTCAATAATAACTTACTTCTTGCTGCACTATTGTTAAGGTCTGCTTGATGGCTTAATGCCGAGCTCGACCAACTAACACCTGTGTTATAACATTGTACTCTTGAGTGAAGATTAGTCACGGTATGGCTACCGTCTTCTAATTCCTTCGGGTTAATAATATTGCCTTGGAACACACCAAAGATTGGCGGTAGTACTAACACAATACCATCGACATCGAAATAATCGTTACTTGAAGAAAGCGCTATTTCTGCAGTTTTTAGTGCAGAATCTTGTGCTGACAGAATACCTGGCGTAGAGAAGTATTCTCCTTTAGCATCTTGCCCATTGGCTCTTAAGATCAGGTCATCATCAAATGAGTATATATTAGTTACGTCACCATCATGGCCATTAAAAGTAGCTGGAGCAAACTGTGCATACAATACGCTTGTTAACGCTTTGCCAGTCTTTTTCTGATCCAAAGCAGTTTGAATTGTTTGATACCTAGACCAAACTGCATTTTTTTGACTTGTGGAACCAGATAGTTTAACAGCACCTGGGTTATAAGCTCTGACGAAGTTATAGTTCGGTTTGCCATCATATTCAGTCCCCGCTGGGATCACTGCCGTTCGGATCACTTCTTTCGCCGACCAACTTTGAGAAGGCTCTAATGTAATACGATTTAAATTAGCAACACCATATGGGGTAATGTCTGGATTTTTCGCACTAGCCTCATTATAACTCAACCAGAACATTTGCCATTGACCAAAGGCATAACACCCAGTAAGTGATTGAGTTTCGTTGTTAGAAAGGGCCAAACTAGATATCTTTTGCCAATTACCAACCGATGAGAAACCGCCGTTACCTTGAAGTTTTACAATGCGATAGTACAACTCGTATTGTTCTGCCAATGGTTTTTTCGCGATCATTAGTACTTCGTTCGTTTGCGGGTAACCATCTACTACTACCACGGTTTCCATTGCTGCTAAATTCAGTAGCTCTTTGGCATAAACCTTAAACTTTTCAACCGCGTTAGTTGGCGTTGTCGTTATATCTGAAAATTGATTTTCCAAATTGTTGAAAGACTCAGTTTTGTCGCGACGTAATTCCGGTAGTAAGTAGTTTTCAACTTCAAAAAATGTACGGCGATTCGCTTCCCAAGTCGTGTAACTGTACATCCACTCCCAGTACTCTCTAAACGTGTCATTGGCATTATGCCCTGCTACTTCGTTGTTCAGTACTTGGTTAGCAAAATCCTGCAGCGATAAAGACGCTTCTTTTATTGCTGAGCTTTTACTTTCTCCACCAGTAAATACATCCGTTAATAAATAGCGTTGTAAAGCAACACCGTTGTTAACTGGTAAGCCTCTAGCTCTCATTTTAAACAAGGCTAAGTTTAATAATCGATCTCTGCTGCGCTCTAACTCTATTGATTGAGCTTGCTTGGATAAGCCATCAGTCGATTGCAGTGCATTCGCTACTTGTGTGTAAACGCTGTCTAGTTCGAGATGCGTTTTATTGCCTGAAGTACCTATCTTTAACAATGCATCGATTGTTGCAGGCTTTAATCTGAGCTGTTGGCTCTGTTGATACGCTAAGACAACTTTAGCCAAGTTATCTAAGCTGTTTTGTGCATCCACTTTAGGGCTAGTTGAACTGAACATATCGAGTAACTGAACAAAGTCGCTTTGTTCACTGCCACTAAACCATTTTGTCAGTTCTCCCGCCACGATTGCATCATCCGATTGCAGCATAGCGACTAAAGTGAACAAAGGAGTGGTCTGATTGTCAATTAACTTAGTTGCAGCTTCATATTGCGCAAGATTCAATAACGCTTGATAGCTAGGTAGAGTAGCCACAGTAAAAGACGTCAGCAGTTCAGGTTTAACTAACAACTCTTGCCAATTTGATTTGGTTAGGCCAAACATAGCAATAAGCTTTGCTAACTGCTTGGCTTGTTGTAGATAACGTCGTTTATTGCTGATCGTTTCAGAGTCTGACAATAACTTCTGACGTAAAGCAAGATTATCTGCATTATTCAGTCGGGCTTGCATGTTAGCCTTGTCGTTATCAGATGAGACAATCGCATCTAACCAGCTAGTAAATACTCTAGCCATAGGCTCAGTAACCTTAAATAAAGCTGCAAGACGGCGCTCAAATACAACTTGTTGTTCAACGAACAGAGCGTTAATCAAAGAAACCGCTTTCGCTTTTTTATCTGCTGGGCTAATGCTTTGTAAAAAGGCAGGTGAGTTATTAATGATAATACCTTGCTCAACAAAGTCATCAAACGTTGCCTTATTTATTGCACTGATAGCAAATTCAGCTAACTTTTTATTAACTAAGTTCATTGTTACTTTAGGTGCTTCAGACAGCGCCTCAGTTAACTGGTCAACATAAGAATTGGTAGTCGCAGTATTGATAGTAATACGAGCATTATTGTCGCTCAGTTTCGCTAACTCTGCAGGTTGTAGCTCTAACGCCTTGGCTGTATGTAGCTCTACAAATAATTTTTGTTGTGTCGTTAATAACTCAAGCGCTACAAGTTTATTCGACAGTGAAGCATTAGCTTGTAACAACTTATTCGCTTCCGTTACTTGACTGTAAATCGCTTGCATATCGGCAATAGAAAACTTAAACATGCGTGCTAATAATCTAATTCGATGCAATGCTGATAGATTTTGGCTATTGAGCGTTACGCTACCTGAAGCCACGACAATACGGGCTATGGCTTTAACCTCAGCCTCTGTAACATCTAGCATATTCGCCAGCTGTGTTCTAATTAATGCATGGTCCCCCGTATTTGTTGACGGATCCCAACTTACATCTTTGACTTCAGCAGATTCAGAGACCAGCTCAACAGCTTGTCTTGGACGATAAAATACGCTTTGCAGGTAGGTTAATTGCGGTAATGCACCATTGCCTCGACCTGAGTTGCGCATATCAGCAATAAGACTGATAAACTCATCAAGACTAATTTTGATACTCTGCCGTGATAGATTTATAAGCAGCTAACGCTTGCAAGAATCCCTTATTGATGCGATTACCCGTTGCTCTTAACAAACGGTGCAAAGTAACAAAGTCCATCGACATGGCTTTACTTAGCATAATAAATCGGCGAACCCTATCCTTGCGAATGTGGTCAAAGTTATCCAGTTCAATTGCATCATTTGAGATCACTAGGCTAGCAAGTGCGTCACCAGAAGCGGTTGTCGCTCGGTTAAAATACAGCTCGTCACGCTCTCCTAAAGCCACTTCATCTCGGCTTAAGTCAGCAAAAAGTAATTGGTGCAGTAAAGATTCATCAATATCAGCTTGCGCAACAAAACGCTTAATATTGCTTAGTTTTTTGTATGCTTGTGGACTTTGTTTCTTTGCCGTCCGAAGCACTCGATGGTAGATGCGCTAGACCCCATAACGGAACCTGCGCCACTTCACTTTGAAATGCGGCAGAGGTTACTTCATTGTTGCTATAAGCATTATCTTTGGCAATGGCTTCAACTAGAGAAGGTCCCATACCTAAGCTGTACTCGCTAAATGCTTTAGCATTAAAGTTACGACGTAGTTGTGTCCAAGATACTTTTGCATCTTCTAAGGCGACATCCACTTTGTCGTAGTTAACATTAAATGGATAGCTCAGTGGGTATTGGATTGAGTCCAGTTCTGTATCAGAGATCTTAGTTGTTAACGTTACTTTATCTAAATCTGCAGCCATCAGATCGACGTTTGCATGATAGCGTAGTAAGTCATTAACCATATTAAGTTTAGGTTGTAATTGTGAACTATTTTCAGAGCTTACGACTATATCGCCAATATCAGGTCGACGCTGTGCCAAACTGCTTTTAGCTTGCACCGCTTTACTAGATTCAATATCTATATGAGTATCAACTAGCTCTTTTAATGCGACAGTATAGGCTGATAGAGAAAACACACTGCGGTCTGAATCAACAGCAAAATATTCACCACTGTTATACAAGTTTTCAAAAGTGATCTCTGGGTCTTCTTCACTTCGTTGCGCTGCAACCAGAGCTGGGTTAGATAAGTTTTTCGTGTTCATGTAAGCCAGTGATACTAAATGAGCACGTTGCCTCGCTGAAGCTATAATAAACTTAGCTCTGTTATTATGATTGAACTTGGCTCTTTTTAACGTTTCGCTATCGCCTGAAGCAATCGATCTAGCAGAGTCAACGCAAACATGGGCATTTAATTCACTTTCTGAAGCATTAGCCAGCTGTGCAGCTGAGACATAGCCAAGCTCAATGATACGAACCGCTTCTCTGACAGTAAGCCGACTATCATTTAACAAAAATGAAAAACGACTCTCTGCTGGAGTTGGGTAGTCGGTTTGCTCTGCTGCACCTAATGAAGCGCCAACCGCTAGAATTCTTTGTAACGCTCTAACTTGCTTAATCACCTTGTTAGGGGATGCAAAGTTTAACTTAACTGACGACAAGCCAGATGCAGAACTAAAATCGGCGGTGACAAACTCATCGTATTTAAGACTTCTTAAACTCTCTAAAATATAAGGGCCAGAGCCTGCACTTGACGGGTCTAAATAGCCATTATCTTTAGCAAATTTAATAATATTTGCTTCTACATATTCAAATTCATCGTCAATAATAGATAACAGTTGTTGTTTTGCACCACTGCCACTAAAGCTCTCATCCATTACGCCAATACCGCTAATAAAAGCATTGGCTTGAGTTTTAATTTCGACGGTTAAATTGTCGGTATCAATGGCCCCTAAATCTAAATCACTTGGCCAAAAATCCTGCGGATCTGCAGCGTATTTAATATTGACAAAATTAGAGTTGTACAAGATATGCGGGGTTTTACTTGCTCTATCTAAAAAAATACCAAAATTAGTCGAAACCCCCGCCTCTATATTGAAATTCCTAAGTAATGTATTGGGTGAGCTGCCATCGACATTCAAGATTTGGTAGTACACATTACATGAGTGTCTAAGCTCTCGATAGCCATTATATTTATTAGCACCTTCGACTTTAACCATCAGTTTATACTGGCTATTCAAATGAACAATAAACTCGTTGGCATCATTGCCGTCGGCAGGGGCATCATCAAAGGGAGCTGAAATATTAAAAACAAAGCCAAAGTGATTAGAAAAGTCAAACGCTGGACTGCCCGTTGGCTTAGTCAACTGGTAACTCATTGACGTGCCATTGGTTGCAATTTTTAACTTTTCACTGCGAACGTTCGCAAGATTAGAGTTATAACCTAAGCCAGCATCACTTTGACTATTCAATGCGGTGAGGGCGACCCCTGATTTAAAGTCAGCTAACGTTCGTCGGCCGTTATCATTTGTTAAAAACGATTTCACATTGTGTAAAAAAGCTTTCATTAAAATTCTCCTAAATGTTAAATACGGTACATTCCGCAAAATCATTCTGGAGTAAACAAACGCATTTAAAAACAGATACAAAGCACTGATATTTAAAGAAAATTAACTTTACAATGTAAAAGTAAAGCTGACTACATTGTATTATTCCCTAGCCGAACACAGGTGAGTTTTAGCACATTAAATATGCTTGAAGAAGGTTAATAAAATGGAAAGTTTTAAGACAAAGAGGGGAGAAAAAATTAGGCGGAAAAATGAATACAAAACAGAACAGCCAATCCTTGGCCAAATCTAATATGTGGTTACTTTAACATGTAACCTTTATGTCTTACCGTAATGATCAGTTCAGGCGTTAATTGGTTTTTTTCAACCTTTTTTCTCATTGCAGAAATAAGGTTATCTATCCTGCGACAAAAAGGTTCTCGAACACCTTGGTAAAGAAATTGGTATAGTTCATCCCGACTCACCGCTCTCCCCCTTTGTTCACTCAAATAGCAAAACGTCTGCCGTTCGACTTCGGTAAATCGGCAACAATATTGACCATTAACAAAAAGCTCATCTTCCTGCAGTAATAATTCATTATTTGTTTTGTGGTCAGGCAAAAAGGGTAAAAAATGACTATCCGCATTTTTCTCGCCAATGACGATAAAACAAAGTTGGTTTTTGCTTAACGATAGATCTTGTATTTCATATACCGTGTGATTTTTTAACTGATTCACATCTTGAATATTAGCCAAATACTGACAATTGCTAAGTTTAATTCTTGGTTTACTATCTACAACTTGCATACCTCAAACCTTTTAAAATTTACTTTAGAGCACATTCATAGGCTCGTACTTAAAGTTGATTAATATCAACAATCAACAACCGAAAGAAATAATTAAGACACACTTAATTAATCAGTTATTAATTAGACACAGTCTTAACTGTTATACTTCCCACTAAGTTAATTGAGATCCATAGGTACAATGCAAATTGTATACATTTTTTGCAAATACAATGTAGTCTTTGCTTGCTAAATCGACGTTAAATATTGATTTTTTTAATGCTGAAGTGAGGGGTAACATTTTGTTATAAAATGAAAATGGGCTTGAACAAAAGTGTTGTTCAAGCCCAACAGAAAAGTAGATAAAATGCTAAAGTTAGCCTATTAAAGTGCTATTTGTATTTATCAAACCAAGCTAGGATATTTTCTATCTTGGCGATCATTCTCGATGGTTTGCCTGCAATACCATGTGGCGAGCCTGGCACTCGAACCATAATAGTGTCCACTTTTCTCAGCTTTAACGCTTGATAATATTGTTCAGTTTCAGACATAGGTGTTCTTCTATCGGCTTCCCCTGTGATCAATAAAGTTGGCGTGCTTACGTTACCTACTAAAGATAAAGGCGAACGCTCCCAGTAATGTTCTAAGTTGTCCCAAGGCATTCCTGGGAACTGATAAGGTATTTGACCTAAATAACTATCAGCCGTTAAAACTTTTGAGATCCAGTTAATTACAGGCTTAGCAACCGCTGCTGCTTTAAAACGATCGGTTAAACCAATCGCGTAAGCACTTGCAATACCACCAGCTGAGCCACCAGCAATGTACAACTGCTCAGGATCAATAAACCCTTTATCAATAAGCGCATCAATACCACTCATATGATCGGCAAAGTCATACTTACTTGAGTATTTATTTTGTAGCAACAGCGCAAAACGTTCACCATAAGAAGTACTGCCTCTGTGGTTATTATAAAATACAACGTAACCTTCCGCGGCAAAACGCTGTAACTCAGCAGTGAAATGAGGACCGTATGAAAGGTGTGGACCACCGTGAATTTCTAAGATCAGTGGATACTTTTTACTTGGGTCGAAATCCGGCGGTAAAATATACCAACCTTGAATTTCTTCACCATCTATTGAAGAGTTGTAAACAACTTCTTCAACCTTACCTAAGGTTTTATGACCTAGTACATCTTCGTTAAGCTCAGTGACTTGATTAATCTTACCGCGATTATATGTGAAAATATCAGCTGGTCGGTCAGTTCTGCCTTGGGTATAAGCTAATACGCCCTTTTTCACATCAAAGGTGGCAAAATTGTATGGGCGTCCCATACTTGTCCCACCTACCCTTTCTACTAGACGTTTATGGCCACCTTTTAAATCAGTATAACCAAGTGTGATAGTGCCTCTTTCAGCCATCTGATAATACAGGCCGTCAGAGTTTTCTTTCCAATGAATATTACTCAAAGAGTTGTCGATATCTTTTGATAAATCTTTTTGCCAATCGCTGGTTAAGCTCTTAACAATCAAGTGGTGGTTGCGGTACGCCAGCTTTTCACCATCGGTGTCCAAATACGCGATGAACTTACCATTTGGACTAACGACAGGATTGTATTCAAGGCCTGGGTCATTAGTAATTTGCTCTATGTTACCGTTTAAACTGACAGAGAAAATATCAGAATCTCTCGCTTCATATTCCCAGTTTTTACTGCGATTAGCAGCAAAATAAATGCGCTGACCGTCCATACTCCAGCTCAGACTACCACCGTGGTTAAATTTCCCACTCGTTAATTGGCGAGCCGTTCCGCCATCTGCTGGTACCACAAATACGTGGGTAAATGCAGGTTCCAAAATGCCACGACCGTCTGCTTGATACCTAGCTTTAGTCACATACTTAACTGGCTCAGACCATTTCGCCCCTTTTGGCTTAGCGGGCATTTTCACTTTAAGTGGCTTAGTTTTGTCTTTTACACTCATGGTGAAGGCAATTTGTTTGCCATCTGGTGACCAAGACAAATTACTAGCTGAAGCTTGTAGGTTGGAAATTAGTGCTGTTTGTCCAGTATCCATCCAGCGCACGTAAAGCTGTGGTTTTCCCTCTTCATTGGAAATATAAGCTAATCTGTCCCCTCTTGGCGACCACACCGGAGAGTAATAATTCTTTTTGCTCGATAGCAAAGGTCGGTGATCTGAGCCATCAATGTCGGCGATCCATAAATTAGAGCGAGCACTGTCTGACATTATGTCATTACTACGTCTAACATAAACTACGGACTGGCCATTGGGGGATACTTTTGGTGAAGAAGCGACCTCCAAGTCGAAAATATCTTCTGAGTTAAACTTTTCTATCGCACTAGCTTGAGGAGCATTTAATAACCCGAGCCCCAACATAGCCAAAGAAGCAACTTGCGTAAGTTTCATTATCAAACCTTTTTTATTGTTTTATTATAGTTGACACTGCCTCGCTAGGGCGTCTGAACTCAGACGCGATATAACTTTGCAGATAGTCAAAAGTCAGCTTAGGATTTTGCCCCTCTACTATCTGTAATGTTGCGTCTTTTATCAAGGATTGATACTGAAATAATTCTTTATTGTGTTGGTCTAACTTAGTCGCAATCGGGCTGGCAAAAGCAAAGGCGATAATGGCACCGTATAGGGTTGTGATCAGAGCAACTGCCATCGATGGCCCTAACGTTTCTGGGTTACTCAAATCAACCAACATAGCAACCAAGCCAATCAAGGTGCCAACCATGCCCATAGCAGGCGCAATTTCGGCAAAGCTATTCATGACTTTAATTGACATGTTATTGCGTTCAATTGATAACACCATTTCTTTTGTTAACGCTTCATCTATCGATGTTTTATCGTGACCATCAAGTAACATATCTGTTGCCTTTTTTAAGAAAGGTTCATCAAATGTCATATTATCGGCAGCGATAATGCCATCCTTTCTGACCAAATGAGATAATGAGACACAGGTATCAATTGCTTGCTCTAAAGATAACTTTGGCTTTTTAAAAATGAGCGCAATATTATTTAAAGCTGAAAAAAAAGTTCTTGGTCGGTATGCCAACATAACAGCACCGAAAGTACCACCTAAAACAACAAAAATAGACTGTACGTTTATGTATATATCGACTGCAGTGCCACCCAACAAAATCGTCAGCACAATCGCCGCTAAAACTAAAATTAAGCCGATAGCCGAATTACTATCCATCTTATTATTCTCCTTGGGTTAAACTAATTGGTTCGAGTTCTTGTGCTGAACCATGGGTGATCGCGATTTCTACACGTCGATTTTGTTGCCTATTCTCAGGACTGTCATTACCGACCAGAGGCTTCTTGTCGGCAAAGGCAATAACACTCAAACGATTATTATCCAGTGAAACGACTTTCTCTAACTCAGAGGCAACCGCAACGGCTCGCTGGGCTGATAAATCCCAATTATTACGAAATAATTCGTTTGCTACTTTACTATTGTCGGTATGACCTGAAACGGTAATTGCGCCTGGAATATCAGCTAGAGCAAAAGCAATGTCGGTAAGCACTGGGGTAAATTGAGATTGTAAATATGCTGAACCAGCAGGAAATGCCCCGCCTTCCTTTAATCGAATAATAAGCTGTTGACCTTTATCTTCTAACTCCATTGCACCATCAGCTAAGTGCTGTTCTAGCAATTGTTCAATACGTTTTTTTGCTTCGGCAAACTCTTGCTCTGATGACGCGTTTTTTATTTGTGCGTTGTCCGACTCTTTCGCTAAATCTCTTCCTCCAGCTATCTCTTTTTGCCCTTCTCTAACGTTGACAGTCTGTATTAACGAAGGTGATGCATCCTGTTTGACTACCTCAAACGGAGTCGGTTCTGGTTTACCTGGGCTGAATTTGTCCAGCACCGCACTCGTCCCCATCGGAATACTTTCGGCAATTACTTCATGCTGTACGCCAAAGGCCATTTTCATTGAGCCGGCGATTTGTTTGAATTTAAGCGCGTCGATTTGCGAAAAGGAAAATAACAAAACAAAGAAACACAGCAGCAGTGACATTAAGTCACCAAACGTAGCCATCCAAGCTGGGCAACCTTTCGCTTGTTCTAACTCAGGTAGTTCCATTGGTCTTCCATATATATTTACTACAATATAGTAAATATATATGGAAAGAAGAGGTTTTGAAAGTCATCGTTATTTTCATCGATAAAAAAGAAACGAAATATTTGAGAAATTAACAAAAATTAACAAAGACACCCACCAAAAAATAAAAGAGAAATTAACAAAGACACCCACCAAAAGATAAAAACGATCGGCAAGTCTTCTGGTCAGCCTTCAACTGCCAGAGCACTTGATGCCTGCAAAAGATTAAAGAGACACCCACCAAAAAATAAAAACGATCGGCAAGCCGTCATAGCAGCCTTCGCCTGCCAGATCACTTAGTGTCAGCAGAAGATTAAAGAGACACCCACTGTAAATTAGTATGGCTGTCTCGGTTATTTTCTATGCAAGTCGCATTTAATAACACAAGGCGAGTTTCAAGAGGCCTGACCCTTGAAATATTTTGCAATGAATGTTGCATCAAAGTACAACAATGACGCTATCGCGAGGTCCCTTTATAAGGGGAAAAGAAAAGCCACCTTCTTTAGAAGGTGGCTGCTTTATCCAGTTTGGACTGAGTGCTTATTTTTCTGCTGATTTAGCAAAGTCACCAGCGGTGAAGATGTTCAACTCATCTGTTGCGATGTACTTCTTGAATGCTTCATTTGCTTGTTCAAGTGTTACTGCAGATAGCTTCTTCTCAAAATCAGTGTACCAACCTAGGTCACGGTTGATTTCTTTATTCTCTGCAATTAATCCAGCAATGTAACCATCACTCGACCAAGAAACGCGTAAACTCTTAAGCTCACCTGCAATCGCATCGTCTACTTCTTTTTGCGTAAAGCCGTTATCCAATACTTTTTGCACTTCTTCTTTATACGCTTGCACTACCTTCTTCATATTTTCAGGAGCTGCAATTGCACGCATATAAAATAAGCCATGAGGTTCGTTAAAGTCTAACTGTAGGCCAGAACCTGTTCCGTAGCTGTAACCTTCTTTAACACGGATACGTTGCATTAAACGTGACGCGAAGCCGCTACCACCGAAGATTGAGTTAGCAACAAGCGCTGCGTAATAATCAGGGCTTTGACGGTTAAGATCGACTCGGTGACCAATAAATAATGAAGAGTTTGCTTTGTCTGGCGTTTCAATCCAGCTATCTACACCTTTAACATCAACAAACTTAGAGTCCATTTTCTCATAAGATGCATCGCCTTTAATTGGACCGAATTTGCTTTCCAACTTAGCGTTTAATGCCGCTGGGTCAACATCACCAACAACACCAATATGGCCATTAGCAAAAGTTACGTGAGAAGCGTGAAGTTTTTTCAAACGCTTAGGTGTAACTTGGTTTAGACCTGCAATTTCTTCATCAATTGTTTGGTAAGCCAGTGGATGACCTTTTTCGTGACCGTTAACGTGCTTGCGTAATGTTGCTACTGCAATTGCAGCAGGTTCGTTACGTTGCGTTTCTTTTGATGTGATCACTGCTGTTCTATCAATATCCACTTCTTCTTGAGCAAAGGTTGGTGTTGATAACATTTCAGCAACAAAGTCGATTGTAGCGTCTAGGTTTTTCTTAACAGCAGTGATAGTAACATCTAGTTTACCAATGCTATTTGAACTTACGCTTACTGACGCTTTTAACTCATCCATCTTAGAAGCTATTTGCTCTTTACTGTACTTAGCATTACCGCTGTACATTAAGCCGCCCATTAGTTTGAAGTCTTGCTCGAAGCCTTTTAATGACTTAGCGTTACCCGTTGGTAGAGTCATATTAATTAGAACTTCGCCGCCTCTTAGCTTTTTAGGATAAACGCTAACAGTAGTACCAGTTTTCCAATTGTATTCTTTTAATCTTGCTGCAATGTTGTCCACTGTGTTGTCATAAACCTCACCAGCTTCGATTGCTTCACGGCCTTTGTATTCTGCAAGAATATCGTTGATGTCTTCCGCTTTGCTGATCTCAGCTCTTACTGGATCTTTAGTAGGAATGAAGCGACCAAGAGTACGGTTGCTTTCTACTAGATATTGCTCAGCCACGCGTTGTACGTCTTCTGCAGTCACTTTTTCAACTAAGTCACGGAAGTAGAAAATGTATCGGTAGTCACCCATTGCAATGAACTCAGACAACTCCATACCAACAGATGTAACGTTACGTAACGCTTCTTCTATTTCTTTTAAGATAGTTGCCTTTGCTTGTTCAACTTCTTGCTCAGTGATCTTCATTTGCTTGATGTCTTCAACTTGCTTTAACAAGTTTGACTCTAGCTCTGAAGTGTCTGTGTCTTTCATACCTTGAGTGAAAATAATCAGGCGAGAAGGATCTTTTTGTAGGAATGAGAATGCCCACTGCCCCGTTGCTAAACCTTTTTCTACAAGAGATTTTTGTAAACGACCACGAGCGTTGTCACCTAAGATTTGACTTAGTACTTGTACCGCTGGCGTATCCGAATGTAATGCTGACGGCACATGGTACTGGGCAGCAATCATAGGAACGTCACCTGTACGACGTAAGTTAACTACCTTCTCACCATCTTGTGTAGGCTCAACTGTGTATAGTTTTTCGATTGGTTTAGCAGGCTGAGCTAAAACACCGAATTTATCTTGGATCATTTTCAACGTTTTTTCTTTGTCGAAACGGCCTGCAATCGTTAATACCGCATTATCAGGACGGTAATGTTTATCATAGAAACCACGTAACTTATCAAATGGGAAGTTTTCTACGTCAGAACGAGCACCGATAGTTGAGTTTGCATAGTTGTGCCATAAGTATGCGGTTGAGTCTAAGCGAGCCATCAAAATTCTGAATGGATTGTTTTCGCCGCGTTCCATTTCATTTCGTACAACCGTCATTTCACTTTCTAGCTCTTTCGCTGTGAAAGTTGCATTGATCATACGGTCCGCTTCCATACCCAGCGCCCATTCTAAATTCTCATCATTTGCTTCAAATAATTCGAAGTAGTTAGTACGGTCAAGCCAAGTTGTCGCGTTTACGCGCATACCGCGCTTATTGAATTCTTTATCTATGTCTTTGTAGTTAGTAGAACCTTTAAATAACATGTGCTCTAGTAAGTGAGCCATGCCGGTTTCACCATAATTTTCATGAACAGAACCTACACGATAAGTAATATTAACCAATGTTTTCGGCTGCGCTGGGTCTGGGTATAATAAAACCTTCATGCCATTTGATAGCATATATTCGTCAATACCTTCTACGTTGCGAACATATTCGAACGCAGCAACTTCAGTCGTTACTTTTGGATTGGTTACCACAGGTGCATCATTGGCTGCACAGCCGCTTAGAGCAAACATAACTGCAGAGGCAGCTAGGGTCAGAGAAACTTTTTTAGCCTTATTGTGTAAGTTTGTTGAAATCTTCATATATATTTAATTCCTTATCCGAAGAATCCTGTTTATAAACAGTTTATTGGGTATTGCCAAGACGAATGTTAGTCCGATTTTGTAAATAAAAGTTACAGTTGGCTACAAAAAAAAACAATTTGGCAATATATGTGAACACGTATAGACGTCTAGAAGTAAAAAAGTATTAGGCGTTTTTCCTAATTGTGGTTTAAAATTGCAAAAAATTTTAGTCTTTCCTTCCTCAGGTCAAGTATAACGACCTGAACTAACAAAAGAGAAAACGTTAAATGGCAAAACACTTATTTACATCTGAGTCTGTTTCAGAAGGTCATCCGGATAAAATTGCAGATCAGATCTCTGATGCGGTATTAGATGCAATTTTAGAACAAGACCCGAAGGCTCGTGTAGCGTGTGAAACCTATGTAAAAACCGGCATGGTAATGGTTGGTGGTGAAATCACAACTAGTGCTTGGGTAGACATTGAAGAACTAACGCGTAACACCGTTAAAGAAATCGGCTACGTTCATTCTGATATGGGTTTTGACGCAGACTCATGTGCAATTTTAAATACTATTGGTAAGCAATCTCCTGATATTAACCAAGGTGTAGATAGAGCTGATCCAAGAGAACAAGGTGCGGGTGACCAAGGTCTAATGTTTGGTTACGCTTGTAATGAAACTGACGTATTAATGCCTGCTCCAATTGAGTATTCACACCGCTTAGTTAAGCGCCAAGCTGAAGTAAGAAAAGACGGTACGCTTCCATGGCTACGTCCAGATGCAAAATCTCAGGTTACTTTTGCCTATGAAAATGGCAAGCCAGTAGGTATCGACGCAGTTGTACTATCAACTCAACACTGTGACTCTGTTTCACAAAGTGACTTAGTTGAAGCGGTAATGGAAACTATCATCAAGCCGACGCTACCAGCGCAATGGTTAAACAAAGAGACTAAGTTCTTCATTAACCCAACTGGTCGTTTCGTGATCGGTGGCCCAATGGGTGACTGTGGTCTAACAGGCCGTAAGATCATCGTTGATACATACGGTGGTATGGCTCGTCACGGTGGTGGTGCATTCTCAGGTAAAGATCCATCAAAAGTTGACCGTTCTGCAGCATACGCTGGTCGTTATGTTGCTAAAAATTTAGTAGCTGCGGGTCTTGCTGACAAAGCAGAATTACAAGTTTCTTATGCTATTGGTGTTGCTGAGCCAACTTCTATCAGCGTTGATACGTTTGGTACAAGTAAGCTTGAAGAAAGCAAAATCATTGAATTAGTTAGAGAACACTTTGACTTGCGTCCTTACGGTCTAATTGAAATGTTAGACTTAGAGCGCCCTATCTATAAGCAAACTGCTGCTTATGGTCACTTCGGTCGTGAACAGTTCCCTTGGGAGAAAACGGATAAAGTTGAAGCATTAAGAGCATCTGCAGGTCTTTAATAGACAGTGCTCTTTTAGCGACAACAGTAAAGCCTGAGTTAAACTAAACTCAGGCTTTTTTGTATCTAGAGCTGGGTCGTTGAAAGCAAAAAAAATTTAAGCTACAAAAAAGCCTCCATTATGGAGGCTTCAAATCATTTATTTATGCTTCATTAAGCCGCAGTTTTTCTGCGAGCTCTCGCGACTAGACCAAGTAATGCCACAGAAAACATTAAAATAGTTGAAGGCTCACTTACACTTTGAATTGATGCACTAAGGTTACGAACCAAGAAACTACCTTGCGTTCTAAATGCACCAGAGCTAGCTTCTGAATTTACACCAGAATATAAGCCAACTTCATTACCACTGTAGTATTCTGAAATATAACCCACACCTTGATGAGCACGAGTTAAGCTGCCATCAGCATTCTGTACTTGAAGGAATGGCGTATAACCTACCGCTTGAGTTGAACCAGTGTTAACGTTGTGAGACGCTAAAGCGACTTTGGCATCTTCAGCTTTAGCCATAACGCCTGAGCAACTTTTGTTAGCACCACACTCGCCTTGAGCACCATAGTAATACCAAATTCTTTGGTAACCAACTAAGTCATCGTGATCACGACCGAACATACCGCCAAAGTTATTAGCAAACCAGCTAACGCCTTGATAGTTGTTGTAACCATAACCATCAAAAGTTCCACCCCAAAGTGAATTGATTAATGCGTTAGTTTCTGCACGAGTAGCATATCGCCATTCATTGGCATCCCAGTCATTACCTTGATTATCAGTCCAGTCTTTACCATCAATAGAATCACGGCTCAAACCAACTGTATGATCTAAAGTCATCCACTGAAGGCCTGACAAATTAACGTTTTTTGTATTCCCGTTCACATCTTGAAAACTTTGACTGCCTGAGATAAAGCCGGCATTAGAAGCGGCAGCAAAAGAAGTTGCAGCAACAACAGTCAACGCTTTAAAAAAGTTTCGCATAATGTACATCTCCGAAAATTAGCATTAAGGCTTAAATTTGTCTAATATTTAGCCTTATATAAACATCTTAATCAATAAAATGCAAAGTTCAAACCAACTTTTTAACTTATTGATTTAAAAGAATTAAATAAATAACATTTTATTTTTAGAGCATTAACTAAACAAATCAACTAAACAATGTAAAAAATGTAGACATCCCAAATACGATATATTGTGTAATAAGCGAAACTAGAGATACTACAAAGCCTAAAGTTGCGGTGTAAATTGCCAGATGGCAAACAGGTCGGCTTCCATTAATACATGGCTATCAGTCGAGGAAATATCAAAAAGATGGATGTGACAATCTATTTTCGTTTTGTCTGCTTTTAGGTGTACCCAAGGAAAGCTGTAACTTCCCAGTACTTTTGCTTTTCTCATCATTAACATAGATTTGGTAGAAGACAGCTGTCCATCTGGCTGCAACTCTGGCGATAGTTTAAAGGGGTGAACAAACTGTATTTGCTCAGAACTGTTGTAACCCAACTGCTTACGTACCACTTCGTTGGTATAAATAATGTGCTGGCCACGAGTAAAAGATAGGCCCACAGGTTGTTGACTTAGTTCTGGCTTAAACCTGTGTAAAAATTGAATGGCTGACTTTTCCATAACAAATAACAATAACTCCTTGCTTGATTGCTAGCTGTGAATTTCACCACACAAAGCAAAGGACATGCCAGCTCACTAGTTAATTGTTTGACAGAACAAAAAATCACAAGTAGCAGCTAAAACTGCGGAAGGAAAATCACAAAAATTCAACTTATTGAATCAACTCAACGCTTTAGAATATTTGCGACTTTTAAACCAGTATCATTGCCAAATGTCACTAGACCCAGCAGAATTTAGTGTTCATGCATTGCAATTTTATAAAGCTGTGTACCCACTTGAACGGCAGCGGATGGATAATGCAAGATCACAGTGCCAGAGGCTGGTGCTACTACCTCAATAACCGCATCCTCTGTATCAAACTCTAATGAATTCAAAACCCTAGCAATAACCTGACCTTCGTTAACTTTATCTCCCGCCTTTGCTAAATACTCAACCATGCCAGCATGTTTTGAGAATAAGGTTTTGTAATCCTTCAACAAGGTTGTGGTGATATCAGTTAACTCTAGTGTTTGAAAACCATCTACTAATACATGATGTTGCAGATAATTAAGTATGCCCAAACTGTCTTGGCGAGCTTGAGTCAGACAAATATTTTCTTGCGAGCCAAGTTCTACGGTATAGGCTTTAACTCTATATTGATAATCTATACCTTTGTTCGCTAGTAACTCAGCCAAATCAAGCCAAGGAGCGAAACTGGCTTCATCTAACGCCCCTGCAAAAGAAACGGGAATAGAGATGATATTTTCGATATTAAATAGCTTAGCTTGCTCAGCTAAAAATTCTGGGGCATATATATGCCGAGTTGAAGACGGCCCAGTATGCAAATCTAGAACTAAATCGGCTTCAACAGCTAATGCTTGCAAGGTGGTATTGAGGAATTGTGCGGTATTAACTCCCCAATCACGATCTATCTTATCTGAAAGTTTACGCTTGAGGTGCTGTTTAAATAACGCAGTTATCTCAATTTCCGATAAATTCGCTAAGCCACTTGCTAGGTTTTCTACAAACTCTACAGTGTCTTGCTTATCGTAATGATAAAAACGGTTCCAATTGTTACCCGTGGTAGCATCAAAACGACCTTGAAGGTATTCACCAGCCCTTTGAGTACGGCCAAAAGGATTACAGTTTGGCACCAACACAAATTCTGCATTTAACTGCAGTTGCTGCAATTGTTTTATCAGTTTAAATATAACGGCGCTGCCCTGCATTTCAGCCGCGTGCACTGCACTTTGAATATAAACTCGATATTGCTTAGGTTTAGCACTATCGAATATTCGGTACACAGGAATGCCGATCTCCTGACCGGCAATGTCCTGATTTAACGTGACGAGTTGTTTTTCAACTTTAATCATTTGCTAGCCCTCAATTAGCTAGCAAAAAGATCGTCGTGAATTTGTTTTACTATCTGCTTGGCAGAGTTTTGATTAACTAAGAAGCAGACATTATGCTCACTGGCACCATGACAAATAAGTCGCAAGTCGTCATCTGCTAACGTATTAAAAATTCGACTAGCTCCGCCTTCTTGCTCTTCAGCGTAATTAACATGGTTACCAATAACAGCAACTAATGCTAAGTCTGATTCCACATCCACTTCACAAAATGCACTTAAATCCTTGATACAAGCATCCGTTAATTCTGCCATAGGCGTATTAGGCGGATTGTCGATTGTTAATGCGACTGAAATTTCAGAAGTGGTAATTAAGTCAACCGAGATTTTGTGCTTGGCAAGAATGGCAAACACACGAGCTAAGAAACCCGTTGCATGTAACATTTCAGGGCTTTTCACTGTGATAAGCGTTTGATCATTACGAAGTGCAACCGCTCGATAAGCTGGGCGATAATCCACCTCTTTAGAGATCCAAGTACCACCGGCTTTCGGTTCAATACTAGAACCAACAAATACTTTTACCCCACTTCTGATCGCTGGAATAAGCGTTGCTGGGTGTAAAATCTTTGCACCAAAGGTCGCCATTTCAGCAGCCTCATCAAAGCTTATTTCTCTGATTGGCTGTGCTTTATCAGTGATCCTAGGGTCAGTTGAATAGATACCTGGAACATCGGTCCATATTTGTAGAGCAAACGCTTCTACCGCTTCGGCAAATAATGCTGCACTGTAGTCTGAACCGCCACGGCCTAAAGTGGTTGTATTACCAAAGCTATCTTGTCCAATAAAACCTTGAGTTATCACTACCTTTTCCTGTAATAAAGGTGATAGTAATTTATTCGCTTGGGCTTTTGTCGCTTCAACTTGGGGTTCCGCTTTACCAAAGGTTGAGTCGGTTTTTAATACCTGACGACCATCAAAGGCAACGGCTACATCTTGCTCTGCAATTTGATTCATCACTTCAGCAAATAAAACAGAAGACATACGTTCACCAAATGACAACACTTCGTCTTTAAGCTTAGTTGATGCTAATAAGTCCTCTGCCGATGCCGCTACTTCTAATTGGTCTAACAGAGCTAGAATTTGTTGCTCTACTTTTGCTGGACGACCAATATCGTTAAGGATTGCATTTTCTATATTGCGGATCTGCTGCAACACATTTTCACGTTCATTTGGACTTAATACTTCGTTGCCCAATTTAACTAATAAATTAGTAACGCCAGCAGATGCGGAAACCGCCACTAAACGAATATCTGGATTATCTAAAATGATGCGAGCGCAACGGCTCATTGCTTGATGATTGGCAACACTGGTTCCGCCAAATTTCGCGACGGTTAAATTATTTGTAGCTGATGACATTAATGTCAGTCCTTAAAGTTGTAATTTTGCTAACTATTAAGGGGAACACGGCACTGGAAGGATGTATGTTCAAGTCCGTTGACTCAAACACCTTATACTTTTTCATGCCAGAAGCTCTCCACCTTAATAACCTTTTGGCGTAATGCCGGTTATTAAAATCCAGGTGACAACTGCAGGGTTTCAGCCCCAACAGCCGAAAACTTATATTCCCAAACTATAAGTTTTCTCGGCGTTAGCTCCCCTCACTAGCATTCACTGAGGTTTGAGACCTCTCCAGCTAGTTACCTGACTAACGCTCCTCTTCTGGGATAAATCTTATCGCTTCGATAAAATTCACCTCGCTACTCTCTAAGCAGCGACCACATTAAACAAAAAATTAGAGTAAAAAGTCAAGGGGGTATTTTGTTTGTGATCAACATTTTTTTTATTAATCTGAGATAAGCTATAAATCTAGGTTATAGAAAGGAAAAACAATCACATGATCCATGACTTAAAAGGCGATGAAGCTTGGCGCATGTTTCGCATTCTCGCTGAATTTACCGAAGGGTTCGATCGCCTAGCAAATTTAGAATGTGGTGTATCCGTATTTGGCTCTGCGCGGGTCAAGCCCGGTTCACAGTACTACGACGCTGCTAGGGAAATTTCACGCCGTTTAGCCTTATCTGATTTTACCATTATCACAGGGGGCGGACCTGGTATTATGGAAGCAGCTAATCGTGGAGCAGCCGATGCAGGCAAAGACAACGTAGGGCTAAATATAGATTTGCCTTTTGAGCAACAACCCAACCCTTATCAATCTGTGGCAATGGAGTTTAAATACTTTTTCGTTCGCAAAGTCATGTTTGTTAAATACTCTATGGGTTATGTGTGTATGCCTGGCGGCTTTGGCACTTTGGATGAAGTGTTTGAGTCATTAACTTTGATGCAAACCCATAAAGTGTTCAAAATGCCTATCGTATTGTTTGGCTCTGAGTATTGGCAGGGACTGGTCACTTGGATGGAAAACAAATTAGTCAGCTTAGGGTTGGTTGAAGAGGATGACCTCAGTCTATTTCATGTCACTGACGACATTGATGAAGTGATAAATATTATGAATGATCACCGAGATTGGAAGCAAAAAGTGATCGCTAATAATGAGACAACAAAAAAACCGCTAGGTAGTAACTAGCGGTTTTAACAATTTATCAACCTTTATGTTCAGGGAATTGTTCGAGGATCTTCTCTACCCCGTCAACATTATCGTATAAGACTTGCACTAATTTAGGATCAAATTTCTTACCGTCTTCACTTTTAATAAAGTCCAGCGTTTCTTCTTTGCTCCAAGCTTTCTTGTAACATCTGTCATGACGCAAAGCATCGTACACATCAGCAAGGGCGACTATACGGCCATAAATATGAATTTCTTCACCTGAGCGGCCTTCTGGGTAACCCGAACCATCCCAATTTTCATGGTGGTCTTTGGCTATGATCGCACCAGCTTGAATGATATTGCGATTAGAACCATCTAAAATGCTATGGCCTAACTCAGCATGTGATTGCATTACGCCCCACTCACTGTCATCCAAACGTCCTGGTTTGTGTAAGATTTTATCTGGAATGCTTATTTTGCCGACATCATGCAATGGTGATGCTGTCTTAACCAACTCAACATCGGTCTCATCTAAACCGTATTCAGCAGCTAATAAACCGCTTATCAGCGCAACTCTACGAACATGATTGCCGGTCTCGTCCGAGCGTTTTTCTAACGCTTCGCTTAACCGATAAACCAACTCCCGCTGAGTATCTTCCAGCTCTAATTGCAGCTGTACATTTTCATATGCGATTTGCACGTTTTGAGCAAATAATTCTATTAGTGTTTTTTCTGTCAGCCCTACTTGTTTTGGTAAGCCGGAAACGTAGAGCAACGAGTTATTTGAGAAGCGGCTGTAGCAATAAGCAATCAAATAATCACCTCGATAAACAATGGATTTATTGTCTATCGCTTCTTGAAAGGCTTCTTGCAGTTCTGGCTCAACAAAGGCATCTATTGGCTTACCCAAGCTTTGCTCAAACTCACCTTGAGCGGCAATCACTTTCAGGCTTTCACCATTGGTTTTGGTCACCATCAGACTATCTGTCAAGTACATAGCCTTTTCATTACCGCAACCGATAACAGAAGTAAGTTGTTGCATAACGCCGTCAATGAATTGATCCATCGAGTGAGAAGAGAAAATGTCAGCAGATGCTTCAATGATCTTTTGTAAACCTTGTCGGCTATTGTCTAAAGAAATGATATCGCGATAAGCCCTTAAACTAGACATTACCACGGTAAATAGCTTTTGTGCGGTTAGTTCCGTTTTCGATTTATAGTCATTGATATCATAATCAAGAATAACTTGTCGTTCTGGTGCTTGTCCTGGTTGACCCGTTCTTAGAATAATACGAGCTTTGTGATTGTTGGCTTCTTCACGGATAAATTGTGCGACCTGCAAACCCGCGTCATCGGTTTCCATTACTACATCGAGTAAAATGATCGCTGCATCAGGGTGCTCCAACACAAGTTTTTTGCCTTCAGCTCCAGAGTAGGCACTGTAAAACTCTAAATGCTTGTCTTGGAATGAAAAATCGCTAAGTGCTAACTTAGTTACAGCATGGACTTCTGGTTCATCATCAATAATGATCACCTTCCAACTGCCAATTGATTCTAATTCCTCTTCATCAACTGGCTCGTTAGCAAATAAAAAATCATCATTCATATAGGTACCCCTTCACCCTTGTAATTTTGTTTTAGTACTTAGCGTCCTGTACTAAAACTCCCCTTTATGCAGCAAGACTAACTCAATTATTTGAAATAGCCAACGGTGACTCTGTCATTTCCACCTAAATCTTTAAAAGTCTTGACGTTATGATAATTATTATCAGTAAACTGTTGTCGCACTGCACTTCCTTGGTCATAACCGTGTTCAATTAAGACTGGTGCATTGGTTTTTAAATATTGTTTCGCTTTTTCAATAATATAGCACACGTCTGACATTCCGTGTTCTGGCGCAATCAAAGCCGATAGCGGCTCGAACCTAACATCTCCCTGAGTTAAGTGCGGATCTTCTGGATCTATATACGGTGGATTCGACACAATAAGGTCAAACTTTTCCTGTGCCACATTACTAAACCAGTTACTCTGATTAAACTCAGCATTATCGATACTATTTTTCAGCGCATTGCTCTTGGCTAAGGCGACAGCATCGTCCGACAAATCAACGCCTTGCCACTGCCAACTTGGTAGCTCGCTCGCTAGTGCTAACGCTATCGCACCAGTTCCAGTGCCTAAATCTAATCCTTTTCCCTGAGCTAGGTTTTGTGAATCGATGATCTCTAACGCTTTCTCAACTAAAGTTTCGGTATCTGGTCTTGGGATCAATGTGGATGGGTTTACTGATAAATCTAACGACCAAAATTCTCGATTGCCTGTGATATGAGCAATTGGTTCGCCCTGCTCTCTTCGTACAACTAATTGATTAAAGCTTTCAACTAGTTCAGGCTCCAGCACTTTATCTGACCAAGTAAAAAGATAAGTTCGATTACAATCCAGCACGTGGCACATTAGTAACTCAGCGTCCAAGCGCGCACTATCAGAAAAAACAGTAAATACAGAAGTGGCTGCATTAAGCAGCCACTTTATTTGGTTTTGTTCAGACATTAACTATGAAACCTGAGTTAACTTTACTCATCAGCCATAGAAGCTAATAAGTCCGCTTGGTATTCCGTCATTAACGGCTGTAATACCGCGTCTAAATCACCTTCCATGATCTCGTTTAGCTTGTATAGCGTCAGGTTAATTCTGTGCTCTGACATACGACCTTGTGGGAAATTATACGTTCTAACACGTTCTGAACGGTCACCACTTGCTACTAGATTACGACGCATACTGGTTTCTTCAGCTGCACGTTTTTCATCTTCAGCGGCTTGTAAGCGCGCTGCCAATACTGACATAGCTTGTGCTTTGTTTTTGTGCTGTGAACGTTGGTCCTGACACTCAACCACAGTACCTGTAGGAATGTGAGTAATACGAATGGCTGAATCGGTTTTGTTAACGTGCTGACCACCCGCGCCTGATGCACGGAAAGTATCGATTTTTAAATCTGCTGGGTTAATTTCAATTGCTTCAGATTCTGGAATTTCAGGCATAACTACAACTGTACAAGCTGAAGTATGTACTCGACCTTGTGATTCTGTCTCTGGCACACGTTGAACTCGGTGGCCACCTGATTCGAACTTCATTGTGCCATATACGTCTTCACCCGTAATATGCGCAACTACTTCTTTAAAACCACCATGTTCACCTTCATTGGTGTTCATCAGCTCAATTTTCCATTTTTTAGATTCAGCATAACGGCTGTACATGCGGAATAAGTCACCAGCAAAAATTGCCGCTTCATCACCACCGGCGCCAGCACGAATTTCTAAGAAACAGTTGTTTGAGTCATTTGGATCTTTTGGCAGCATCAAAATTTGCAGCTCATCGTCTAAACGTTCAAGTTCAGCCTTTGCTGCTTTGATTTCTTCTTGCGCCATTTCACGCATTTCAGCATCGTCTTCTTCAAGCATCATTTGTGCTTCTTCTAGATCGTCTTGCGCCGTTTGATACGCTTTAAATGCTTTTGTTACATCTTCAAGATCTGAATACTCTTTTGATAAGCTACGAAACTTATCTTGATCACTGATCACCTCAGGGTCACTCAGTAGAGCTTGCAGCTCTTCATGACGTTCAACTAAGGTTTCTAATTTACGAACGATTGATTCTTTCATCGGATCCCCAATACTGTTTTAATTGTGGCTAATTCTTCTGTATTTTGCTGCTCTGCCGCATCTTTTAGTGCGGAAGTTGGGGCGTGAATTAGCTTATTTGTTAACTTGTTGGCCAGTTCTTTTAATACTTGTTCGGTATTGTTACCAGCCTCTAATTGATTAAGAGCCCTTTCTAATAGCTCATCTTTGATGGCTAAGCTTTGCTCTCGGTATTCTTTTATTAAATCGACTGAATCAAGGGAATTCAGCCAATCTGCAAACATGCCAGCTTTATCGTTAATAATAGCTTCCGCTTCTTCAGCTGCTTCAGTTCTGGCTTGCATATTACGAGCGACAATTTCTTGTAAATCATCAACCGTATATAAGTAGGCATCATCAAGCTCTGCCACTTGCGGTTCAATATCTCTCGGTACCGCTAAATCAACTAAAAACATAGGTCGATGCTTTCTTTGCTTAAACACAGTTTCAACCATGCCCTTGCCAATTATAGGCAAAGTACTTGCTGTTGAACTTATCACCACATCTGCATCTAAAATATGTTCTGGGATTTGACTTAAGGTACTCGTTTTTGCAGAAAACTGTTCTGCTACCGCTTCGGCTCTACTCAAGGTTCTATTTGCTACCACGATATCTTTGGCGCCTTGCTCAAAAATATGCTTGGCAACTAACTCGATCGTCTCACCTGCACCAACTAACAGAACTTTCTTTTTCTCAAATGAACCAAATACTTGTTTAGCTAAGGTAACCGCAGCGAAAGCAACCGATACTGCATTTACTGAAATGTCAGTTTCTGTACGTACTTTTTTAGCAACTGAAAAAGCTTGCTGGAACATACGTTCAAAATAAGTTTGAACAGCTCCAACTGATTTGGCTTGCTGGTAGGCTTGTTTTACTTGACCTAAAATTTGTGGCTCACCCAGAACCATAGAATCAAGACCACTTGCAACACGCATAAGGTGACGAGTCGCGTCAACATCACGATAGATGTATAAGTGTTGCTTTAATTCTTCTTCATCAACTTGATGAAACTCAGACAACCATTTGATCAGGTTTGATGGTATGGCATTATCGCCAAAGCTGTAAATTTCGGTGCGGTTACAAGTTGATAAAATCACACCTTCGTCACAGCCAGCAGTTTTTTGTACTGTCTGTAATGCTTCTGGCAAACGTTCAGGCGTGAACGCAAGCTTTTCTCGTAACTCTACGGAAGCTGTTTTGTGATTTATACCTAGTGCAAGAACCGTCATAAAGTGGCTTATTACTCAACCCGAAAATTAAAGGCGGCAATTCTACGAAAAAGCGCCGATATTTAAAAGACCAATTGCGCCTTTTCGAGTTACAATGGCCTAGTTAAATTTGATATTAATTAAATATTTAGGAATTTGCGTGTTTTTTAATCGAACAAATATCAAAGCAAGGGTGATTTATTCATCAATTCGCAGGTTGCAACAAGTGACTTTTTTGCTGTTTTTCTCACTACTAATTCAAGGTTGTGCGACCAAACCAGCGCAAATTATTGACTTTGCTAATATCGACGAAATATCCAACTGGAACGCCAGAGGTAAATTGCTGATCAAGAATAACAAAGACAAGTTGTCTGGGTATTTTTTCTGGCAGCAGCAAAAAAACGGCGATTTTAAATTAGTGATCACAAGCTTTATTGGCACCAGCTTAATGACGATGGAATATCAGCAAGGGTTAGCCGAGGTTAAGATTGATGGCAAAACTCATCAAGGAAACAACCCAGAGTTTCTTATATATCAGTTAACGGGAAGTTATATACCAGTTAGCAATTTGGCAGATTGGATGCTAGCGAAAGCTCCCGCTTCGGCATCAAAAACAGTAGAGCAAAACCAGCTAAAAAGCTTCAATTACAAAGACACCCACCTTAACGATTGGCAAGTCAGTTACCAGAGCTATCAAACTATCGCCTTACTAGAGTTACCAAAACAACTGACAATCAATGGTTTAGGTAACCGAATCAAACTAACCGTTAATGATTGGGAACTGTTAGCACCATGAATTTAAGACTATCACTGCCTTCACCAGCTAAGTTAAATTTATTTCTGCATATAAACGGTAGACTGGCGAACGGCTATCACGAACTACAAAGCTTGTTTCACTTCTTAGACTTTGGCGACATGTTGGATTTCGAACTAACAAAATCGCAAGATATATCAGTTACATGCAATATTAAAGAGCTTGAAACTGAAGACAACCTGATAATCAAAGCGGCTAAATCACTGCAAGAACTTTTACCCAAAGAGCATATTTTTCGTGGTGTAAATATTAAGCTACACAAAGTATTACCTATGGGAGGCGGTGTTGGTGGTGGATCATCCAATGCAGCCACCACCCTGCTTGCACTTAACGAGCTTTGGCAATTAAACCTAAGCCAACAAGAACTAATTACAATAGGGAATAAACTTGGCGCCGATGTTCCTATTTTTATTCTTGGTCAAAGTGCTATTGCTGAAGGTACTGGAGATAAGTTCTTTCCATATCATATTAAAGAAAAGTGGTATTTAGTTTTGACCCCCAGTGCACATGTAAATACAGCTAAGCTTTTCGCCTCTGAAAACCTTACTAGGGATACTGAAAAGCTAGTTAACAATGAAATAAAATACACTGGCTTAACGCCTGATTTTAGAAATGATTTTCAAACTTTAGTTTATAAAGAGTATCCAGCCGTTGCCAAAGCATTGGACTGGTTGCTAGAATACGCGCCAGCCAGATTAACTGGTACGGGTGCTTGTGTATTTTCCGAATTTGATTCCGAGTTACAAGCCCAACAAACTCTTGATTTACTGCCCACTGAACTCAGTGGTTTTATTGCTAAAGGCAGCAATGTCTCGGCATGCCACAGAGTACTTAGTGAGCTAAATGGTCAGCTCCATACAGCCGACCCAAACTAAAAAGCAATAGGAAACCTCTGTGCCTGATATTAAGCTATTCGCTGGAAACGCTACCCCAGAACTTGCCGAAATCGTCAGTAAACGTCTTGATCTAAATTTAGGTGATGCAACTGTTGGTCGCTTTAGCGACGGAGAAATTAGTGTTCAAGTTCACGACAACGTTCGTGGCTCTGACGTTTTTATTATCCAATCAACATGTGCACCATGTAATGACAATCTAATGGAATTGATTGTTATGGTAGATGCGCTACGCCGCGCTTCTGCTGGTCGTATTACTGCCGTTATTCCTTACTTCGGCTACGCTCGCCAAGACCGTCGTGTTCGTTCTGCCCGCGTACCTATTACAGCTAAAGTTGTAGCTGACTTCTTATCTAGCGTTGGCGTAGACCGCGTATTAACTGTTGACTTACACGCTGAGCAGATCCAAGGCTTCTTTGATGTTCCAGTAGACAATGTATTTGGCAGCCCTATCTTAGTTGACGACATGCGTAAAAAAGGCTTTAACACAGCTGATGACGTAGTTGTTGTATCTCCTGATATCGGTGGCGTTGTAAGAGCAAGAGCTATTGCAAAGCTATTAGATGACAAAGACCTAGCTATTATTGATAAGCGTCGTCCGCAAGCGAACGTAGCGCAAATTATGCATATTATCGGTGATATCGAAGGCCGTGACTGTATTATGGTTGATGACATGATCGATACTGGCGGCACGTTATGTAAAGCGGCAGAAGCATTAAAAGAGCATGGTGCAAAACGTGTTTTTGCTTACGCAACTCATCCAGTATTCTCAGGTAATGCTGCAGAAAACTTAAAGAATTCAGTAATTGATGAAGTAATTGTAACTGACTCAATTCCATTAGACCCTGCAATTGCAGCTCTACCAAATGTTCGTCAATTAACATTAGGTAATATGTTAGCAGAAGCGATTCGTCGTCTAAGCAACGAAGAGTCTATCTCAGCGATGTTTGAACACTAAACAAGAGTTAACTTGAATAGATAAAAGCCTGCGCGATAGCAGGCTTTTTAGTCTTTAACGCAAAATTAAAATAAACCTTCTCAATTTCCCGTCTCAAAATAATAAATAACAAAGACACCCACCATAACTTATATTGGCTATCTTCTACATGTTCTATACCTGAATGAATTGTGAAGCCTGTGCGATATAGCTAATAAGTCAGATAGTGATTTAGCTATTTTGCTTAAAAACTATTGTGTTTAATGCACTCTTAATCTCACACATGTGTGATATGAACGTTTGAGGTGAAAAGCTTGTGTTAACTGAACAATTGTTGGCAGGCACTTAAGTTTCGTCGTCGCTTTTTGTTTTGATATTCACAATACCGATTCAAGCTGGTTATACTACCCAGAGCACCATGAAACACAGTGGTGAAATGTTGACTCATAGTCAGCCAGTTTTCTAAACTGATGTTCATTCGTGCTAGTAGGCTGGGGAAGGTAGTTGGAATAGCCTGCTTTTCCTTTATAAGCACACGGCTTGTCATATCTACTAACTCTAAATAGTCTGTTAATGCAAAGTCTAAGGTATGTTCGTTTGCCTTTTCATCTTTAAAAGAGCGAAGCCACTTTGGTTGCTCATTTTTCAACAGTGCTTTTATTCTTTGCCTAATGCTGGTGTACCCTGAGGTTTCTGGACTCTTCGCTATTCCTGCTCTGACAGGGTTTAAATCAACATAAGCCATGCAAGCTAATAAAGCCGGTTCATCGAGTAGAGGTTGGCTTTTAAATCGGCCTTCCCAAAATCGCCCAGTGCATTCATCTTCTTGGTTCGCCTTTCGAGCAATATGCTCATTCAGGGCTCGCATGAACCAACTTATACTGCATAAACGTAACTTATAAATTTGAGCTGTCTCTTTAACCGTTTGATATTCAACTTCAGTTAACTGTGCGCCTTGCATATAAGCTTGAGTCAGATAAGTTCCTTTAAACACTTTATGCCATCGAAATAAGATGTCATATACACTCCAGCTCTCTGCGACCTGTTCACCTACATACACCACAAGATGAGTATGATTACTCATTATCGCATAGGCGCACACCTCAATGGCAAAGGCCTGTGTTAAAGACAATAACTTCTCTTCTACCCATCCCCTTCTGTGCTCATAACTTCGGCCACTGACCTCATCTTGACCGCATAAATAAGCGCGTCTGACACAGCGTGAAATGCAATGGTAATAAGGCGTGGCTGCCAAGCTAATTTGGCTCTTCCTTGATTGAGGCATAAATCTTCCTGATTTACTTTAACGTTCCTTTAATCTAGACAAAATTTCACCTCTGTCAAATTTATGGTGGCTGTCTTTGTAAGAAAATTAAAGGCTAACGCCTGAGTTACGGTGGGTGTCTCTTATTTTTAATAAAAGCTCTTCAAAGCTAAAAGGATACATTACAACACCTCATGAATTGTTAATTTTTAAACAAAATGAAATTTATGTTGATTTCATTTAACTTTATCAGTATTTTGTCTAACACCAATTAACTTTGTGTAATAAAAACAACAATAAGTACAGAGGAAAACATGGTTAAATACTTGGCTATTGCTACACTTACGCTCACCGCTTGTGCAGGTGCATACTATTTCCTAAGTGACACACCAGAACAAAAGTCTGAACACTCTATAGAGCAAAATAATCACTCACATGACTTCGTAAACGGTCCCAAAAACGAGCTTATAGTTCGCGATGGTAAGGTTTTATCTAGCGGAAAAAATATGCTTAGTGTAAAGAAAAATCCCCCCCCTGAAAAAAACGCAACTAATTCAGACAAGTCATCTGAACGTGATTCAATCATTTGGATTGAGTCAGAAGAAAGCAAAACTGCATTAAAAGACTCTGGCACATTACCGCCAGATCTTGCTGAAGAGGCTTACATAGAGGTGGATTTAAACGAACTCAACACAGTGGAGTTGGGTGATAATTTAGACTTATACATTCCGCAGCTAGGCGGAAGTTACAATGGTCAAGTAGATCATATCAGTAACCACCCAAATGGTGATAGAACAGTAGAAGCTTTCATTCCAGGTGCCGGTACTCTCTACAGCGCCGTGATCACAATAGGTGAAAACGCAATATACGGCAATATCGCCACTCAAGAAGATGTATTTATATTAGAAGGTATTGGCAAACATGCATGGCTAGCGCCTAAATCGGCGATGATAGCTAACCACCAAGAGCGTACACCTTCTTATCAACCTAGTTCTAGCTCAGAGCAAACACAAACCGATGCTTTTGAGCTTGATCAGAACTCGTCCCCGACAACGACTAGAAAAAATAATTAACTATAAAAAGAATAAAGGAAGAATAATGACAAACATGTTCAAAAGCTTAATTGTCATGCTTGCCACAGTCATTACTGCTGGCGCATCTCAAGCAGCAACGATTGATGTGATGGTTTTATACACACAACCAGCTGCCAATAACGTATCTAATATAGATACAAAAATTAATCAGTATATTTCTCACGCTAACCGCGTTTATAGAAATAATGCAGTTAACCTTACCTTGCGTTTAGTCGGTGCTCAGTCTAGTGCTGCAACAAGCTCTGATTTAGAGCCTACCGAAAACGCTTTAAACTTATTAACAAATAGTAACGGTGTCGCTAACGCTCGCAGTAGCAATCGTGCAGATATGGTAGTGCTATTAGGTACCAGAGAAGACATTTATGAAAATAATCAACTAGTTGGTTATGTATGTGGTATCGGTTGGGTAGGCCAAGGTCGCAATGGTTCATTGAGCTCAGGTATGTCAGATCGTATGTACAGCGTAACAGCTGTTGACTGCGGTGCCAGCACTTTCATTCATGAATTAGGACACAATATGGGACTTGGCCACTCTGTTCGTCAAGGCTCATTAGGTGGCGTATTCAATGATGGTGTTGGCCATGGCGTTGATAATAACTTCTCAACAATTATGGCTTACCCTCAGGCATTTGGCCGAGCAACTCAATTAGATTACTTCTCAGATCCTGATTGGTCAGGCTGTAATAATCTACCATGTGGGGTCACTGGCCAATCTAACGCTTATCGAGCCGTTAACTCTGTAATTGACCAAATTGCTAGTTACTACTAATTAGCAATTCGGGGACAGTTCCAACCTCTAAGCGATACGTCACCTTGTTAGTGCGTATCGCTTTTTTTGGCGATATAAAAAATAGACACTCGTTAAAGCTTGCTGCAGGATAATTCATCAATTAATAACTCGCTTCATAACCTTCGTTGATAATATAGTACCTTTATATTCGATGCCCACTGTCTGAGCTTTTTAACCCATTAAACAGCAGTTTGAATGGCTCTACTTGTGACTGATGTGAAATGAGGCAACCAAGCAAACTGTTTCTTTATATCTGCCTGAAAAACAAAAAGCGGCACATTTGTACCGCCTTGTTGATTTATTATGAATTGGTTATTTGGGCATCACTTGCCAAATAGCTACTGAACCAGAGATCTCATTGCCAATAATAAGCAAAGGTTTGTTAGTTGGACTGTATTCTGCTGGAACAAACTTCATTCCTTCAGGGGCTAAGTCACCAGTAATATCGGCACCTTCAACCGTACCTCGGTTATAAAAATAATCGACAAACTGAGCACTATAAGGGTTAGTGATATCATAAATCATTACGCCCCCCATTCGTTCTAAACCAATGAAAGCGTATGTACGACCATCAATCGTTCCCAAAGATAACGCTTCTGGTTCAGGGCCTTTTGCATCAGAACGAGTATCTCCTTCGTTTTCATCTTCGTCGTTATTAAATGCTTCACCGTGAACCGATGCAGTAATGCGCTCAATTTCATCACCCGAATCAAATACTTTTAAGCCATTAGCATCCCAAATGGTAAAAGAGCGAGCACCATAGGTGTAGAGTTTATTATAGGTACCTGAACCGTCTGTTGAACTATCTTCAGCACCAAGGAAAGTGGTCACTTTTAGACGACCCAAGTCGTTATCGTCATTATTTAAATAATCAAAATTGGCCGCTAGAGTTAAATCTTCTGCTCTAATTTCATCGATAAACGCCAAACATCCATCGTCTTCATCGTAATCTAAACCTCCAGCTGCAGTACATGCTGCTTCATCAGCAACATCGAAGAAGTATTCGCGACCATCACCTTCATTTGCAGAAACAACAAAATTCGCCCCATTCCATGTATATGAAGCTATCGTGTCAGGTTGGTACATACCATATAACCCTTCATACTGACGTAAGTTTAAGCCTCCGTCTTTATCCGAAGCATCAAGCAAGTAATCGCCCCAGTGTTTAAACCCTAGACCAACAACTTTAGTCAATGTATTTGTCATTAAATCAACAATAGCTAATGCATTGTTTTCCTGAATAGATACATATGCAGTTTTGCTGTCTTTGGAGATAGCAACATATTCTGGCTCTAAGTCTTTAGATACTGAACCTGTATACAGGTTGCCGTTGATTGTACGACCATTTGGGTTGGCAAATACTACGCCTTTAGCCGCTAACTCAGCTTGCATTGAATCATAAGCATTAAAATTTAAATTAATGTCAGTATTTGCTGGCACACCATTATTAATCTCAATGATTGAAATTGTGCCCTCAGGATCTACTGAATAGTCTTTTGCAGGTTCACCTTCATTCGCTACCACAACTTTTGAACCATCAGGAGCAAACGCTAAGCTATCTGGTAAATAACCTACTTCTACATTTTTAACAAAAACTGGAGCCGCACCTGACACATCATAAAAAGCCACATGACCGGCAACTCCGGTAGTACCAGAGTCTACTGCTACAGCTAATAACTGGTTGTTATCATCTAGTGCAATGCTATTAGCATCGCCAGACAAGTTTGCTCCGGCTGCATCATCCAATTTGATAGTGAAAGCCACTTCAAGGTTAGTATTATTGATAATGCCTTCACTATCAGCTATCAGCGCTGATGCATCCATAGAATTTACATCAATAACTTCAATCGTTGCTGGTTTAGTTGAGCTGTTAATTGCATATACCCAGCCTTTTGCACGCTGATAAGTAACTATTTCCGCAGCTCCTTCTGGGTCTTGTGCGCTTAACACAGCACGGCCAACTAATTGAGTGTCAAAGCCAGTTGGCGCATTTTGACCGTTAGTGCCATTAGCGCCGTTAGTACCATTTGTGCCATTTTGCCCAGCAACACCCTGCTGCCCTTGAGGCCCAGTTGCACCATCATCACCGTCCAGTGAACAGCCTGCTAGTACACTTGTCACTAATAAGCTAAGTGCAGCTAATTTGAAGTTATTGTTTGTCATTGTTGTTGTCTCGTTTTTTGTCTAAATTTTTTCGACAACAAGGCTAGTTTTAATAAAAGAAACAAAGGTGACAGTTTGGTGATAGATGTATTACCAAAAAAAACAAATATTGCAAAATTGTGACTAACAAAGACTAACAAATAGATAACTAAGAAAAATTCATTTTAGATTCAATTCACTATTGTCTATTTTTAGCAATTCCCTTAGAATACGCCGCCCCTCAATTTGAGGGTACGGGTTTTCTCTTGGTCGCGGGAGAAAACAGATTTAATTTTTAAAGGTATTTTGGAGAATTCCATGTCTGAAGCTATTTACACTTTAGAAGCTACAGTTCGTTCTGACAAAGGTACTGGTGCGAGCCGCCGCCTACGTCACGCTAACCAAGTTCCAGCAATCTTATTCGGTGGTGATAAAGAGCCACAATCTCTTGCACTTGCACACAACAAAGTATGGCAAGCACAAGATCACGAAGGTTTCTACTCACACATCCTAACTTTAGTTATCGATGGCGAGAACCAAGAAGTAATCTTAAAAGACGTACAACGTCACCCTTGGAAGCAACAGATCTTACACTTAGACTTCCAACGTGTTGACGCTACTCATAAAGTACACACTAAGGTTCCTCTACACTTCATCGGTGAAGATGTTGCAGTTAAAACTGGTGGTACAGTAACTCACGCAGCGACTGAATTAGAAATCACTTGTTTACCAAAAGATCTTCCTGAGTTCATCGAAGTAAACGTTGCTGACTTAACAGTTGGTCAAACTCTTCACATCAGTGAAATCGCACTACCTGCAGGCGTTAACTCTGTTGAGTTAGCAAAAGGTGAAGATCACGATTTAGCGATCGTTACTTTACACGCTCCTAAAGGTGGCGCTGCAGAAGAGTCTTCTGAAGAAGCTGCAGAATAATTAGTTGAAGCGACTCATTCGTGAGTAGTGACATTCAACTAATCGTGGGCCTGGCAAATCCAGGCCCCGAATATCAAAACACTCGTCATAATGCTGGGGCATGGTTTATAGAAGAACTATGTCGTGCCAACAATATCTCCCTTAAAAACGACCCTAAATACTTCGGTTATACTGCACAAGTTAACATTGAAGGAAATCCAGTCCGATTATTAGTGCCTACTACTTTTATGAATTTAAGTGGTAAATCTGTTTCTGCACTTGCTAACTTTTTCAAAATAAAACCTGAGCAAATCTTGGTTGCTCACGATGAATTAGATATGGATCCGGGCAAAGCAAAGTTTAAATTAGGTGGCGGCCACGGCGGTCACAATGGTCTCAGAGATATCATTGCAAAAATGGCCAATAACAAAAACTTCTATCGTTTGCGTATTGGTATCGGCCATCCTGGCAGTAAAGAGAAAGTAACTGGCTGGGTATTAGGTAAAGCTCCCCAAGCTGATCAAGAAAAAATTGAAGCCGCTATAGACGAAGCTGTGCGAAGTGTCGACATCTGGTTTAAACAAGACCTGAAAAAAGCACAAAGCCGACTGCATTCGTTTAGCGCATAACTAATTGAGGATCTCAAAATGGGTTTCAAATGTGGCATCGTAGGTTTACCTAATGTTGGTAAATCAACACTATTTAACGCTTTAACTAAAGCGGGTATTGAAGCTGCTAACTTCCCTTTCTGTACAATCGAGCCAAATACAGGTGTCGTTCCTGTTCCTGACTTACGATTAAACAAGTTAGCTGAAATTGTAAATCCACAAAAGGTGTTACCTACTACGATGGAATTCGTAGACATCGCAGGCCTAGTAAAAGGTGCTTCTAAAGGCGAAGGTTTAGGTAACCAATTCTTAGCTAACATCCGTGAAACTGACGCTATCGGTCACGTTGTTCGCTGTTTTGACGATCCGAATATCGTACACGTTGCAGGTCAAGTTAACCCGCAAGAAGACATTGACGTTATCAATACTGAGCTAGCATTAGCTGATATGGACTCAGTTGATAAGGCGTTATTACGTAACGCTAAAAAAGCCAAAGGCGGCGACGCTGACGCTAAGTTTGAGATCACGGTTTTAGAAAAAATCAAACCTGTTGTTGACGAAGGCGGTATGGCTCGTTCGGTTGAGCTAACAAAAGAAGAATTGGCGGCTGTAGGTTACCTTAACCTACTGACAATGAAACCAACTATGTACATTGCTAACGTTGCAGAAGATGGCTTTGAAAATAACCCATTCTTAGATCAAGTTAAAGAAATCGCAGCTGGCGAAAACGCGGTTGTTGTTGCAGTTTGTGCTTCTATCGAATCTGAATTATCAGAATTAGAAGAAGAAGACTTAGCAGAGTTTATGGAAGACTTAGGTTGGGAAGAGCCTGGCCTAAACCGAGTTATTCGTGCAGGCTATCAGTTATTAAATCTTAAAACTTACTTCACAGCAGGTGTTAAAGAAGTAAGAGCTTGGACTTACACTGAAGGTTCAACTGCACCTCAAGCAGCTGGTAAGATCCACACGGACTTTGAAAAAGGCTTTATCCGTGCTGAAATCGTAGGCTATGACGACTACGTAGATAACAATGGTGAAGCAGGAGCAAAAGACGCAGGTAAATGGCGTCTAGAAGGTAAAGACTACATTGTGAAAGACGGCGATGTTATCCATTTCCGTTTCAATGTATAAAATCTTTACAATATACTGACAAATCAGTAGTTAAATCATTGATAAAAGGGCTTAAAAAGCCCTTTTTTTTTTGTTAATCTGCTAAACCATGTCAGTTTCCTTGTTGAAGGCTTTAGATAAGTAGTGAAAGTCTATACCGCACGTCAGGCCATATATAACCGCAAACAAAATGTGGTTGCCTATGAATTATTATTTCGTGATGGCCCTGAAAATTTCTTCCCAAAGGTCGAAACAAACTCAGCCACTTCTAAATTGCTATTGGACAGCCACTTTAATCAAGGACTTGAAAAAATTACCTCTGGCAAGCCAGCATTAATTAACTACCCAGAAAAGGCACTTATTGAGCAACTGCCAACGATGCTGCCGCCAAATAAGGCGATGGTTGAGATCTTGGAGTGTGTACCGCCTTCTGCTGAAGTTTACGAAGCTTGTCGTACCTTAGTTCACAAAGGCTATAAACTGGTTTTGGATGACTTTAAATACAAACCAGAATGGGAACCCTTTTTAAAACTGATCCGATTAATCAAATTTGATCTGCAAGATACCAGTTTTGACGAAATCGAACTGTTATTACCTAAACTTCGTCAATATAAAAACCTCAAATTACTTGCTGAAAAAATAGAGACCCAAGAACAATTTGATAAAGCCAAAGCATTAGGCATAGACTTTTTCCAAGGTTACTACTTTTGCAGCCCGCACATTGTCGAGCAAAATGACGTTGATACCAATAAATCCGTTGTTTATGCCATGTACCAAGAAACACTGAAACCGAATGTTAATTACACTAAGTTGAGTGAATACTTTGAAAGAGATACGGCACTGGCATATAAATTATTGAAGTTTATTAATTCTGGTTTATTCCCTGTTCGAGATCCTATCTCTTCAATCAAACAAGCTTTGGTCTATTTGGGCAACAATCAGGTGAAAAAGTTTGTTAACTTGATCATTACCGCTCATGTCGCTGAGCATAAGCCTGAAGAGCTAACTCAAATGTCTATTGTAAGAGCCAAGTTCTGTGAACAAATTGCAGAAAAAGTGCTGCCTTCTCGTACTGAAGAATCCTTTATTTTAGGTTTGTTTTCTTTACTCGATGCCATATTAGATAAACCTATGACAGATATAGTGCAACAGTTACCATTAACTGAAGATCTTAGTGCCGCATTAATTGGTCACGAAAATCCATTAGGTAATATTTTAGGTGTAGTGAAATCCTACGAGTCAGCAAGCTGGAGTCAAATGCGTCGCGCTTGCGCAAGATTTAGAATGGATCAAGACGAGTTACCTGAGTTTTATCAAGCTGCAATTACATGGGCTGATCAATACAAACACTCAAATGATTCAATTTTATAAAACAGAGGCTCGATTTTTCGGGCCTTTTTAATACCTGTTCAATCACTCAAAGTAAGATTTTGATATCTGGAATAAAAATTGACTAGATAACAAACAAAAGCAAAAGTTAACTGACCATTAACAAGATAGCAATCGAGATATAACTGTATACATATCAAACGCTTTTATAGTTTAAAGGACAAAATATCGTAGTTTTCTTATACTTTTTAACCGTTGTGAGCAAAATAAAAACAAACGATGTGTTTTTTACAAATTTATTAAAAAAATCGGTTGACGAGTTAGGGTGTCATCAGCATAATACGCCGCATCGCTTGAGGCGGTAATCGAAACAAACAAATGGCTACGTAGCTCAGCTGGTTAGAGCACATCACTCATAATGATGGGGTCCCCTGTTCAAATCAGGGCGTAGCCACCATTCGATTACTACTACCAAACTCAAGCTAAAAGAATTTTGCGGAAGTGGCGGAATTGGTAGACGCGCTGGATTTAGGTTCCAGTATCTTCAAGGTGTGAGAGTTCAAGTCTCTCCTTCCGCACCACTTATTATAAGTGATATGTTGAAGCACATATAAAACAGTTTCTGCTGGGATATCGCCAAGCGGTAAGGCAGCGGGTTTTGATCTCGCCATTCATAGGTTCAAATCCTATTATCCCAGCCAACTCCTTGATTGGGATATCGCCAAGCGGTAAGGCAGCGGGTTTTGATCTCGCCATTCATAGGTTCAAATCCTATTATCCCAGCCAAATTAAAATGGCCCAGCTAAGCTGGGCTTTTTTATCCCTAAGAATTTGCTTAGTGGAATATTAGTGTGACGCTATAATAGCATTTGCACTAACAGTTAAATCGAAATGGCTACGTAGCTCAGCTGGTTAGAGCACATCACTCATAATGATGGGGTCCCCTGTTCAAATCAGGGCGTAGCCACCAATTCGATTAACGCTTAAAAATTTGCGGAAGTGGCGGAATTGGTAGACGCGCTGGATTTAGGTTCCAGTATCGCAAGGTGTGAGAGTTCAAGTCTCTCCTTCCGCACCATGCTTTATGTTGAGACACATATAAAACAGTTTCCACTGGGATATCGCCAAGCGGTAAGGCAGCGGGTTTTGATCTCGCCATTCATAGGTTCAAATCCTATTATCCCAGCCATATATCAAAGTTTAGCGTTAGCTGAGCTTTTTTATCCAGAAAGTTTTAAGCAATGAAACTTAGTATCTCTGGTAAAATTGATACATAATGTAATTATATTACGCAGCGGTGATTGTAGCTCAGTTGGTAGAGCCCTGGATTGTGATTCCGGTTGTCGTGGGTTCAAGTCCCATCAGTCACCCCATTCTCTTTGCTTGTTTAGTTAATTACTTTCTGGAGTTAAGTGTAAAGTCGGTTTAAATAAGGATTTAAACTTCTATTTTATCGCCTTAGCTCTATACTTAATAAAACAGTTCGATTGGGATATCGCCAAGCGGTAAGGCAGCGGGTTTTGATCTCGCCATTCATAGGTTCAAATCCTATTATCCCAGCCAAATAGAAAAGCCCAGCATTTGCTGGGCTTTTTGCTTTTCTCGTTTGTCCCGTCCTGAAATGTCTTTAAAAATACCAAGCACTCCCCTGCTTCGCATTCGTACCGTTTGCCCCGTTAAAAATATAGCCATATGTTTTCATTATAAAAAACCTACTATTTTGTCAGCAAGTGAGATAGGATGCGTTGCTAATTTCAATATCGATTTATGGTAAAGAAATTATTCTCACAAAGTAGCTGAATTGGCAACAGCCTCAATTAGTTACTCAATTGATAGGATCGTATGTAAAAGGATAGAAATACATGAAGTACCTAACAATCGCAGCTTTTATAGCTTTAAGCTCCACGCAACTAGCAGCTCAAGAGATAACAAAAGAAGAAGATAAGCTAATGAAAGCCATCTCCTTTAATTGCTCAGAGCTACCAAAAGTTAAATTTCCTAGGCCAACTGATCTCTTTGTTGATAGAGACATGGAAAAATACAACAGATACTCAAAAAAAATTAATGAATCAATAACAAAACTAAAATCTCTAAACCCTAACCTTTTGGCTTCTAACTACAATATTTGGGGAAAACCATTCAACGAGAGATTACAAACTTGCTCAACTAAAATCAAAGAAACAGAGGCTGAGATTGCCAAGCAACCGAAACAACCAAGCAAACAAGAAAAAGACTTAATGGGTCGAGTAATACTTGCTTGTGACAGTATGCCTAAACTTAAATTTCCTAACCCATACCAGTCACATATAGACTCGTTTAAAAGTTCATCTAAGAACATCGAAAAGTATATAACAGACTTAAAGAAAATGAATCCAGATGTTATGGATTCTGCAGCTGTTATTTATGGGGAAACCTTTAACTCAACAGCTTGGGCATGTGAAAACCAAATTTCGGAAACGAGAGAAGCACTAGCTCAAGAAGCTGCTGTAACTCCAAGTGAGGAAGCAAGAAAAATATTCAGAGCAGCACAAATCAGTTGTAGTGCAGGGATAGGCTACCTTACAGACTCAAAGTTTAAGAATAAATACAAAAGTGCTAAAGGCAGTTATAAAAACTATGTTTCTAAACTGAAACAAGCACAAGCGTTAGACCCTCGTATTGATTCTTGGGGCAAAACCGTGATTGACAAGTGTAGAACTGAATTTGCTGAGAAGTTTGCTGTAATAAGAGACCAACACTTACTTCAAGATGAAGCGAATACTAAAGCTAAAACTCAATTAGCTAATTCTCTCGGCTTTGAAGGGGTGATCAAAGGTATTTCAAATGTAATGAGAGACCTTAAGAAAGGTAAAGGTACAGTTACTAATATACAAACAAATTTAATTGAAGCTGACGAATTTGACGTATTTAGAGTACAGAGCGTTGCCGAACCATATGTTATCTATGCATATGTCAATAGTTCTGAGTTTATGCAGATCGCTGTAGTTAAAAAGTCAAATAAGTTTTATAACGAAGGAACTATGCTAGACGACGGCTTTTATAAACTTCTCGGTGTCGAAGAGTTTACAACCGTGCTTGGCGCAACACAACAAGTCTTAGTTTTAGAGCTCGTTTGAAAGTTAATTTCAAGTATATAAGTTATAGCTCTACTTAATAAAGAGAAAAAAGCCCAGCATTTGCTGGGCTTTTCGTGTTTGTAAACTTTTTAAGAAATTACTGAGACACCCACTTTAAAAATTAGAAAAAGGAACATTAAGCTCATTTTAGATATGGAAATTTTACCCAGTTTAATTCGCTTTTTTGTCTAATTCTCGGTTGGTTAACTCGTGATCTTTATCGAGCTTGTCCCTGCCACTTGAAGCTCCATGCACCAATCGTTAAACAAACCGCAGTCATCGCGATTAATGTGAAGATGTGATGTTTGATATCTACTAGACTAGAACCATCCGTCATAATGCTTCTGGCACCTTCAACTAGATGTGTAAGCGGTAAGAACATGGCAACTTGCTGAACTACCTCAGGGCTCCCCTCCAATGAAAACCAAACTCCAGATAACACCATCATTGGCCAAGAAACTAAGTTTAATAAGCCACCTGTTAATTCTTCGCTTTCGCTGCGAGAAGCTATGAGTAGACCTAAAGAAATTAATGACATAGCACCAAGTACCGCGACAATGAACAAGTCGAAATAACTGCCTAACATATAAAAGTCAAATAATTGATCACAACCTATGAAGATCACGCCAGCAATAAAAAGTACTATCCACAAACGTGAAAATATTTGCGCAGTCAAAAACTCCAAAGCGGTAACAGGTGTCGCATTTAATCGTTTCAACACCATGTTTTTACGATAGCGGACGATCACATAACCAACACCAAACAAACAACTGAACATCATATTCATTCCCAAAATACCAGGTAGAACCCAATCCAAGTAGCGAATTTGCTTACCTGTCACTTTGCCCTGCTGCCAAACCTGGCCACTTTTCTCTGCTAATAATAACTTTTCAAGGAAGTAGCCACTTGGCGAGGTTTCGTTGAGCCAATACTTGTTACTTTTGTGGTCCAGTAAGAAGTCAATTTTGTGTTGTCGCAATTTATCTAACGCGAGTTCCAAGTTTTGATAATCAACAAACTCAGTGTAGCGTGTGGTCAGAAACTCTCCTTTTAACTCAGGCGTATTTAACACACCGACTTTGTAAACTGATTTACCATCACCAGAAAACACCGCGGCAAAGCCAACTAATAGTAAAAAAGGAAACATGAAGCTCCAGCCTAAAGAAGAACGATCTCGGAAAAACTCGGTGTTTCTAGCTTTAAAGATTGCAATACTGCGTTTTATAAAAAGTTTCATATCTTGACACTACTCTTGGGCTAATTGGTGACCGGTTAACTTGATAAATAAGTCATCTAAATTTGCTGATTTAACTTGTAAACCATCCAGCGATATACCTTGCGCCATTAGCTCTGCAATGGCTTTTTCAACATCCTGCGCATCTATATCAACAAAGTGTTCAGCATATATTCGACCAAAGTCGTTTACAGGCTGACCATTTAAATTAGCAATAGGCAGACGAATAATTGCCCCTTTAAAATGTTGATTTAATAACGCCTGAGGCTTGTCTTGTGCAATGATTTTTCCCTTATCCATGATCACTATGTCATCGCAAAGGTACTCTGCCTCATCCATATAGTGGGTAGTGAGGACTATGGTTTTACCTTGTTGTTTAATTTTTGTTAATCAAGTCCCAGAACTTTCTTCTGGCATGGGGATCAAGTCCCGTAGTAGGTTCATCTAGAAAGATGATTTTAGGTTTGTTAAGCAATGCTAAAGCTAACAGTAGCCTTTGCTTTTGCCCACCAGATAATTTTTTGTGGTCTTGAGTGGCAAAGTCGTGCAAGTCACATAAGTCCATTAAATCACTTTTGTTCTCTACTTCAGGATAGAAAGCAGAAAACATATCTATCGTTTCTTCTACCGTTAGATAATCTTGCAAAGCGGTATGTTGAAATTGAATGCCCACTTGTGACAGTACCGATTTAGTCACAGGTTGATTAAAAAACTTAATGCTGCCTCCGTCGGGTTTCACCAGTCCTTCCATCATTTCTATTGTTGTCGTCTTCCCTGCTCCATTCGGCCCTAGCAGACCAAAACAACAACCTGCTTTTACTTTAAAGGAGATCTTATTAACAGCGATGAGGTCGCCATAAACCTTTGATAATTCATTTACTTCAATAACGTCCGCCATAGTTTCCCTGTTGTTCCTCCTATCACTTGTCACCTAGTATCAAAGCAAACCTGATCCAAATCAATTTGTTAATTCACAGTTGTAACAAAATACACGCCCATCAGGAACCTTGGTACATGGAATTTGCCCTATGAAGCTGAAAAAGCAACTTTCGTCGATAATGATCTTACTGCTATTTGTGCTATCCGCAGTGCTGGTTTCAGCATTTGTTTTAACAGCCAAGATTAATGACATTAACAGTGAATGGCACCAAACCAATAAAACCATCATGGCAAAAAATAATGCACTGTTTCAAATCAACCGCCACTTTGGTTACGGTGGTTTTATCCATCACTTTAAAAACTTGGTTTTAAGGCAAGAACTGCATTATTCAACATCTGCTGAGCAAAGTATGTTGCAAACCGAGCAAGCCATAATTAACTACGAAGCATTGATTGAAGCTGACACAGAAGCCTTACTTCTAACACAATTTAAACAAACCGCCGAGTTGTATCAGCAAAAACTGCTATCAATACAAACTGCATTGAGCAACAACAAACAGAATATTCACCAATTAGACGAGGCTGTTCGCGTTGACGATACATTAGCCACCTCGGCACTCGATATATTATCTTTACAAATCGCGGACAATAATAAAAAGTCGATAGCACTTTTTAATCGTCAATATCAAAGCATCAACAAAACTAACCAACTGCAGTTAATTGTTATTATTCCATTAATACTACTTGCTGGTGCCATGTTAGCTTTCTATGCCATCAGAGTGACAAGGGCGTACAGCGAGCTACAAACTATTTTTAATGTGTCACCTGACGCGCTGATTGTTTTGGGCTTAGATGGCAAGATCATCAGAGCCAACCCAAAAGCCTGTGACATATTTGGCTACTCTTTGGATGAATTTCAAAAAATTCAGGTGGAGTCCTTAGTTCCTATCGAGTACCGAGGTGGTCACCAAAGCACCAGAGTCAACTTCCAGCAACAAAATAACAACAGAGACATTACTTCTGAGCACGCTGAAGTTAAAGCTATTAACAAATCTGGTGATGTCTTTCCTGTTGAGATCACCCTTGCCACTTATGGCGAACAAGGCAGTCAAAAAACCATTGCTAACATCAAAGACTTAAGGCAATACAAAGATCTTGAAGCATTATCGACTACTGATCATTTAACGGGCATTGCCAACAGGCTAAAAATAGATGAAATATTAGACAGCGAGATCAATCGAGCAAAACGCTTTGGCCAACCGCTTTCCTTTATATTATTGGATATAGATTACTTTAAATCCGTCAACGACAACTATGGACATCAAGAAGGTGATGCCGTTTTACAAGCCCTAGCCTGTTTACTAAGAACCAGAACAAGAAAAGTTGACACCTGTGGTCGTTGGGGTGGTGAAGAGTTTTGCATTATATGCCCAGGCACTAAAGCATCGGAAGCTTACCAGTTAGCAGATGATTTAAGAGAGCAAATTGCGACAACAAGTTTCAGTAAGCTAGAGCATATTACGGCAAGCTTTGGCGTTGCCAACTTTGAACATGACGAGGACTCATTTCAGGATCTCGTGCATAGAACGGATATTGCTTTATATCAGTCAAAACAGTACGGCCGCAATCAAGTCACACTAGCGAACTAATACCAAGCCATATAAAGGGTTGGTATAAGGGTAAGTTAATGGCAATTAGTTCGAGATACCGCTATCATTCGCTTCATTTTCCATAACCCAGTTAAGTCATGCGCTGTCCTCGAATTTATCACGCAAGTGAGTTGCAACTGCAACAAACAGTATCTTTAGAACCCGATGCGGCTAACCACGTAGGCCGAGTTTTACGTATGCAGTCAGGCCAAACTATTAAACTCTTTAATGGTGATGGTCACGATTACACTGCGACGCTAACTGATATCAGTAAAAAGCACGTTCAAGCCATCATTGAACAACAGCAACTCGTTGAAAATGAATCACCGCTTGAGTTGCATTTAGCCCAAGGTATAAGCCGCGGCGATAAAATGGATTTTACTCTGCAAAAAAGCGTTGAGCTTGGTGTGACTGAGATCACGCCAATATTCACTGAGCGCTGTGGTGTTAAATTATCTGGCGATAGACTAGAGAAAAAGCACCAGCAATGGCAAAAAATTGTTATCTCAGCTTGTGAACAAAGCGGCCGAGCATTTGTGCCTGTTGTGCACCCACCAATTAAGTTAACGGCGTTTTTACAACAAAAAACTGAGCAACTTAAGTTGAATTTACACCCTAGAGCCACAACTAATATAAAAACTTTACCACAGCCAGAACAAGGTGTTCGCTTTATCATAGGTCCAGAAGGTGGATTGGATGATAATGAAATTGAACAAGCGCTAGAAGCTGGCTATCAAGAAATATTATTAGGCCCTCGAGTGCTAAGAACCGAAACTGCAGCATTAACTTTGATTAGTGCCTTACAATTGCAGTTTGGCGACTTAGCTAATTAGGCAAAAATATAGGAATGAATATGACCATTAAGTTAGGCATAGTGATGGATCCCATCGCTGATATCAACATCAAAAAAGATTCAAGCTTTGCAATGTTATTAGAGGCACAAAGCCGTGGTTACGAGCTGTATTACCTCGAAATGGCAGACTTATATCTATTAGATGGTCGCGCTTATGGTCAAACTAAAGTTCTGACGGTACAAGACGTACAAGGCGACCACTACGAGTTCACCGACAGCGTAACTATGCCTCTGTCTGAGCTGGATGTGATCTTAATGCGCAAAGATCCTCCGTTTGATACTGAATTCATCTATGCAACTTACATGTTAGAGCGTGCAGAAGATGAAGGCACGTTAATTGTAAATAAGCCGCAAAGCTTACGCGATGCTAACGAAAAGCTGTTTACCAGCTGGTTTGCTGACTTTATTCCGCCAACGTTAGTGACCCGCTCTGAAGCGCAAATTCGAGCCTTTTACCAGCAGCATCAAGATATTATTTTAAAGCCACTTGATGGCATGGGCGGTTCTTCTATATTCAGAGTGAAACAAGGCGATCCAAACCTTGGTGTTATTATTGAAACTCTAACTAACCATGGCGAGTGTTACGCTATGATCCAAGCGTTTATCCCAGATATCTCAAATGGCGATAAGCGTATCTTAATCGTCGATGGCGAACCTATGCCTTATTGCCTAGCCCGTATTCCAGCCAAAGGTGAAACTCGCGGTAATTTAGCAGCAGGCGGTCGCGGTGAAGCAAGACCTTTAACCGAAGCCGACTGGAAGATAGCAAAAGCTATCGGTCCTAAGCTAAAAGAAAAAGGCTTAATCTTTGTTGGCTTAGATGTGATCGGTGAATGTGTTACTGAAATCAATGTTACCAGCCCGACTTGTATTAAAGAAATTGAAGCGGCGTTTGATGTCAACATTACTGGCGCGCTATTTGACGCCATTGAAGCAAGAATTAAATAGGATAAGCGAACGCTATGGCAAATAACCATTCAACAATGACTAGCTTGGCCAATCAATTTTTGATCGCCATGCCTTCATTAGATGAATCCTACTTTGGCCGCACCATTATTTACATCTGTGAACACGACGATGAAGGCGCAATGGGGTTAGTGATCAACAAACCCACTGAACTTTCTATCTCGAAAGTACTAGCAGAGCTAAATTTAATTGATGAAGAAACCGAGAGACTTGCTCACCAGCAAGTTATGTCGGGCGGTCCTGTGCAAACAGACCGCGGTTTTATTCTGCACAATGATGACCAGCAATGGTCAAGTAGCTTAAAGCTAGATGAGCAGATCACAGTGACAACATCGAAAGATATTCTAGCTAAGTTAAATACCGAAGATGGCCCAGAAAAATTTATCATGACATTGGGTTATGCTGGCTGGTCATCTGGTCAATTAGAACAAGAGCTTGCTGATAACTCTTGGTTAACCTTAGAAGCCGATCCTGAATTGCTTTTCAATACCCCGGTTAACCAATGCTGGGACAAAGCGCTGGAAAAATTAGGTATCACCGTTGATCAACTTAGCTTAATGACAGGACACGCATGAGCACACAAACCATTATGGGTGTCGATTTTGGCACAGGCTCAATCGGCTTTGCTATTGGCCAAACTCTTACCGGAACGGCCTCACCAATTGGTGCATTAAAAGCCAAAGACGGCACGCCTGATTGGCAACAAGTTGAAAAGTTACTGCAAGAATGGCAACCAAATTTGGTTGTCGTTGGCCTACCATTAAACATGGATGGCACCGAACAAGAGATGACACAAAGAGCAAGAAAGTTCGCCAATCGCTTACACGGACGCTTTGGCGTTCAAGTAACTACTCAAGATGAGCGACTGTCGACTGCAGATGCCAAAGCACACTTGTTTGCAACTGGTGGCTACCGCAACCTGAAAAAAGGCAACGTAGATGCACAGTCTGCTGTGGTCATTCTAGAAAGCTACTTCGAGAACTTATATGACTAAACGAGCTGTAGTTGTTGGCGCTACAGGTGTAGTTGGCAAAGAACTAGTAAAACAGCTTTGCCAACACCCTGGGTTTAGTCAAGTTGTTTGCTTAGTAAGACGTGAGTTCGACTTTAATAGCAGCAAATTGACTCAACATGTCGTTGATTTTGAACAACCAGAACATTGGCAAAACTTAGTTCAAGGTGATGTTGTATTTTGCGCACTTGGTAGCACAATGAAAAAAGCGGGTAGTAAGCCTGCTTTACAAAAAATCGATTTAGACCTGCCAATTAGCATTGCTAACATGGCAAAACACAATGCAGTACAAAGCTTTGCATTAGTTTCTTCCACTGCAGCCAATGCTAACTCCAAGTCGTTTTATTTGTCATTAAAAGGCAAGTTGGAACAACACTTAACTGCATTACAGTTTTCAACTCTAACTATCGTTAGGCCGTCACTAATTGTCGGTAATAGGAGTGAATTTAGACTTGGAGAAGAAATGGCAGTGGCAGCGCTTAAACTACTAAAGCATGTTCCTGTGATAAAACGCTACCGTTCAATAACAGGACAACAAGTAGCAAAGGCATTAATCCACTATTATTTGGCTAATCCATCTGGCGTTAGCATCAAACAGTTAGATAAGCTGTTTATCTAAAATTTTGCATTTTTTAGATGTGCCTCTTGCCCTTCGGCAATCACTAAAGCGTGAATACACTTACTCTCAGTTTCAAGTAAGGTTGGGATCTTACTCGACATATCCTTTATCACCATAGCACTGCCATAGAGACAAGGTTCTTTCAGGTGCGGGTATTTCTTTTTAAGCTGTTTGGTCAATCCAGATACATCGGCATCGCCATAGCCCATCTCACTTTTCGCTTGTAGCTTACCTGACGACATTAACGAACCACTTTCTACTTGCATTAAAGCAAAAACGGAAGATGAAATTACCACTGCAGCACAGGCTGCAAACATCAACTTCTGGGCCATTACCTACTCCAAACTACAAAGCCAAAACAAGGCTCCATGATATTTGATCTAGATCAAAGATTCAATTTTCAAATAGCTTGAAATGGATCACTTTGGTGATTTCAAATTATGCAACATAAACATGCAAAAATATTCCTACAATTAGGGTGTTCTTTTTTGCCGAATTCAAGTAAAACCATAGGCAGCTACTAGAAACAACAAATATAAGTGAGTGAAGAATATGGAGAACAATGACCAACCTATGTTATCTGGCGCCCAAATGGTGGTGAAATCGCTGGAAGACTTAGGTGTCAAATATCTTTTTGGCTATCCAGGCGGTGCGGTACTAGATATATATGACGCCTTGTTTGAACATGAAAAGATAGAACATATTCTCGTCAGACACGAACAAGCAGCCGTGCATGCAGCTGACGGCTACGCAAGAGCTACCGGCGATGTAGGTTCAGTTCTAGTAACATCTGGCCCAGGTGCAACAAACACTATCACAGGTATTGCAACAGCTTACATGGACTCTATCCCGCTTGTTGTATTATCAGGTCAGGTACCTACTACCGTTATTGGTGAAGATGCTTTCCAAGAAACAGACATGGTTGGCTGTTCAAGACCTATTGTTAAACACAGCTTTTTGGTGAAAAGACCGGAAGATATTCCAGAGGCGATTGCCAAAGCTTATTACATTGCCAAAACAGGTCGCCCTGGCCCTGTTGTCGTTGATTTACCAAAAGACATTGTTAATCCACTAATTAAAGCGCCATATCATTTGCCAAAAGAGATTAACATTCGCTCGTATAAGCCATCGACAAAAGGTCACCCACGACAGATCAAAAAAGCAGTTGAAGCATTAGTTGAAGCGAAGAAGCCTGTTATCTACACAGGTGGTGGCATCATCATGTCACAAGCAAGCGAAGAGTTAACTCAGTTAGCCGAGTTACTTAACGCACCAGTTACCAATACATTAATGGGCTTAGGTGGCATCTCCGGTGAACATCCACAGTTTATTGGTATGCTAGGGATGCACGGCACTTATGAAGCAAACAAAGCCATGCATAATGCTGACTTAATCTTTGCAATTGGTGCACGTTTTGATGACCGTGTAACAAATAACGTTACTAAGTTCTGCCCTAATGCCAAGATAGTTCATGTCGATGTTGACCCAACTTCTATCTCGAAAACAATCAAAGCCCATGTTCCTGTTGTTGGTGAAGCTAAGACAGTTATTCAACAAGTGTTAGAACTTCTAGACAAAACGGAAGAACGTCCAGACCCAGCTGCTATGGATGCATGGTGGCAACAAATCAATCAATGGCGTGAAATGGATAGCTTGGGCTACCAGCCAAAAGAAGGTGAGATTTTACCGCAACAGGTCATTCAAGCCTTACACAAAGTTACTAACGGTGACGCCTATGTCACCTCTGATGTTGGTCAGCACCAAATGTTTGCAGCTTTGTATTATCCGTATAAGAAGCCAAGACAGTGGATTAACTCAGGTGGTCTAGGCACTATGGGCTTTGGTTTACCAGCGGCTATGGGTGTTAAGTTAGCTTTCCCTGACTCTGATGTAGCTTGTGTTACTGGTGATGGCTCTATTCAAATGAATATCCAAGAGCTTTCAACCTGCTTGCAATACGATATTCCAGTAAAAATTGTCAACATTAACAATGCCTCGTTAGGTATGGTTAAACAGTGGCAGTCAATGTTCTACAACGGCCGCCATTCTCATTCTTACATGGACTCAGTACCTGACTTCGTCAAACTTGCTGAAGCTTATGGTCACGTTGGTATTCGCATTACTGAACTTGACAAATTGGAGTCTGAAATGGCTCGTGCTTTCGCAATTAAAGACAGAGTTGTATTCATAGATATTCAAGTCGACCCACTTGCACATGTTTACCCGATGCAAATTAAGGGCGGCAAAATTGACGACATGGTATTGGCACCAAAAGAAGGAGAAAACAAATAATGCGTCGTATTTTATCTATTCTGTTAGAAAACGAACCTGGTGCTTTATCGCGTATCGTTGGCTTATTTTCACAACGTGGTTACAACATCGACAGCTTAACGGTTGCCCATACGGATGACGAGTCATTATCACGTATTACTATTAGTACTCAGGGTGATCAAAAAGTCATTGAGCAAATAACTAAGCAAGTAAACAAACTCGTCGACGTACTTAAAGTGCGTGAGTTGACGGAACGACCAAACATTGAACGCGAAGTTGTACTAGTTAAACTATTTGCTGAAACCAACGAACAAAGAGAAGAAATCAAGCGTTGTTCTGATATCTTCCGCGGTCAAATTGTTGATGTTTCTTCTCGTATCTATACGGTACAGTTGCTTGGTACATCAGAAAAAGTAGAAGCTTTTATCGACATCGTTCGTGAAAATAGCACCATTCTAGAAACAGTACGCTCTGGTGTGGTTGGTATTGGCCGAGGCGAAAAAGCGCTGACACCATAACAAAAAAAATTAAACCACAGAGTTCACAGAGAAACACAAAGCAGATAAGGAATACTCTATATCTGCTTTGATTTTTTAATATCGAGCTTTATATCGCTCTGCACTAATGCAGAAAAAGACAAAAAGTTAAACCACAGAACCAACAGCTAGTGCTGAATAACAGAACTCTTGTTTATCTCTGTGTTCTCCGTGGTTTCGCTTTTTTAAAACTTATTTTGCTGGTAACACTTTAGAAGTTACCTCACCAAAGCCGATACGTGCGTAGCCGTCCTTATGACAGAAGCCTCGCATAATAACGTTATCGCCATCTTCTAAGAAGGTGCGAGTCTCGCCATTAGCCAGTTCAATTGACTGCTTACCGCCTTTTGACAACTCTAATAATGAACCTGCTTCTTCGTGTTTAGGGCCAGATTGTGTGCCACTACCAAAGAAATCACCGGGTTTTAAGTTACAACCATTCACCGAGTGGTGAGCAACCATTTGTGCCACCGTCCAGTATGAATGTTTAAAGCTAGACTTTGAAAGTTGACAAGGGGCTGTATCTTGCTGTCTCATTTGTTCAGTTTCTAATAATACTTCTAACTGAATATCAATTGAGCCCTGCTCTCTATTCTTATCAGACTCTAAATAAGCTAATGGTTGAGGATCTGCTTCATCTCTGGTCCAGCTGGTACGGTAAGGTAGTAAAGCTTCGTTAGATACAATCCAAGGCGATACTGTTGAAGCAAAGTTCTTAGCTAAGAATGGACCTAAAGGCTGATACTCCCAAGCTTGTAAATCACGCGCTGACCAGTCGTTGAATAAGCAAAAACCAAATACGTGTTGATCTGCATCGTCTAATGCAATTGACTCACCTAGCTTATTGCCATTACCTAAATAAATACCTAGCTCTAATTCATAGTCCAAACGCTTACATGGACCAAAGCTTGGTTCTGCTGCATCAGGCGCTTTAGTTTGACCACAAGGACGATGGAACGCTTGTCCCGAAACATCAATTGAAGAAGAGCGACCGTGATAACCAATTGGTACCCATTTGTAGTTAGGCAATAAAGGGTTATCCGGACGGAACAAGCTACCTACTGCCGTGGCATGATAAATAGATGTGTAAAAGTCAGTGTAATCGCCAATAACACAAGGTAACTTGTATTCAGCATCATCTTGCGCAACTAAGCACTCTTGCAGTTGTGATTCAAGTTCAGAACCAGCTCTAAGCGCGCGAGACATTGCTAATCTCAATGCAGACCAAGCTTCAGGTCCCATTGCCATAAACTCATTAAGCTCAGACTGAGAACAAGCTACCAAACTGTCTTGAACCAAGCCTGAAAACAGCGACTTATCAGCTAATGCTTTTAAATCAACTATTTGATCACCAATGGCAATGCCGCCACGAAAAGCTTGTTCCGTTGCTTTTATTTTAAACTGTGCGATAGGTAAGTTTTGAATTGGAAAATCCGTGGTAGAGTCATTTGCCGACGCAAGCCAAGACACAAGTCCTAGCTCATGAGTTTCATTTAGCCCCATGTTTTTATCCTGTGATATTTTTATCTTTATATGGCGTTGATTGTAACCTTAGTCTTTAACCGAAATAAATCCTATCCAAGATCGACTTAAACAAGGCAAACGGTAAAAAGGCAAGGCTTGTTTACAGCAAGTGGCTACCCTTCTTTACAGTAATAAAAAAAACACATCAAAATGCCAACATCCTGTTAATATTAGCTTTATCATTTATCTTCAATTCTCGATTTGGCCAATCTATGAAACAACGATTCCATCGCAGTCTAGCTTTGCTCACACTAACACTTGCTCCTATGTCTATATTAGCTGAGCAAGAAGAACTGACGGCTGAGCAAATTAAGTTCAACAAGGACGTAGCCGAATGTATGGCTATATTAGAAAGCACGGGTATTATCGAAACCAGCGATAAACTATTACGCCGTTATTGTGAAACTAAAGTCACTGCCAAACAAAGAGGAAAACTAGGTCGATTTACCAAACGAGTACTGGCTGAAAGAGCAACAGAATTAAACCCGTTTGTTATTACCCCTCATAAACCAAGTTATATTTTACCTATCACTTACACCAACAACTTTAACTTTGAAGCTTATCAAGCCTATGATGACGCCCTTGATTTACAGGGTGCGGGTGGCGATAGATTCCGAGATAACCTAGAAGATCATGAAGCTAAATACCAAGTCAGCTTTAAAGTGCCTTTGCGTTCAAGTGAGCTATTTGTTCGTGGTGATGGGTTATATTTTGCGATGACCATTGAAGCTTGGTGGCAGGTTTATTCCGACAATATTTCAAAACCTTTTAGAGAGACCAATTACCAACCGGAGATCTTTTATATTGCACCGCTACCATGGCAATACGGCGAAGGCAGCTTCGGTTACTTTGTCTCGTTTGAGCATCAGTCAAATGGCCAAGTACAGGGTTTGTCACGTAGCTGGAACCGAATACATTTAGGGTTAATATATGACGCTGAGGACTATTCTATTGCGTTTGTTCCTTGGTATCGATTACCTGAACAAGAAAAAGAATTTCCACTGCAGTCCAAAGGCGACGACAACCCTGATATTGAAGATTACTTAGGCCATTATGAACTAATTGGAGCCTATGCCTTTAATGATGATCACAAATTGTCGGGCACGTTTAGACAGAATTGGCATACGGGTAATGGTTCAATTGAGCTCAACTACACTTTCCCTCTGCCATTTTCTTCAAGATTAGTAGGCTTTGCGCAGTTTTTCAGTGGTTATGGCGAAAGTTTAATCGACTATAACCACAGACAAGAAAAGATAGGTATCGGTATCGCACTAACTAATGTGTTTTAACCACTTGGGGGGAGCACCTATGGTTTTCCCCCTAACCTACAGAGCTGCAACAAAAAACACATGCCCTCTAGGTGGCCTATTCTCTTAACCTTTTTGCTTTAACTCATTAGTTAACTTTTGCATTGAAGATTGAATAGTATCTCCATCTTGCAACCACTGTTTGTGCTCAGCAATCAAGACTTGGTGAACTGCGTCAACATAAAGTGTCAAGGCATTAGTTTGACCATTTGCGATAGCTTCTATTACCTCATCATGCCGATCACTTAGTTTTGAAAGAACATTCCAAGTGTCGTTATAACGCTCTGCATTTCTTGAACTCATAGTGATCTCTTCACTTCGGCTAGCCAATAAACTGATTGCTGTGCCTAAAGTGCCTATAGCTGCCAAAGGTAACCACTTTGGATCTTCTACGGCACCTAAAAAACCTAATACCCCAGAGCCAATAAATATGGTCATAGCTCCAAAAGATGCAATTCTATTATTATTAGAAGATGTCTTTCTGTGAACCTTAGATTGTTGACGATAATATTTAAGTTGGATTTGCATTTGAAAACGGTGAAAAAACTCACAATACAGTACCAACATCAGCTTATTTTCCGAGTGTTTGTCAATCGTCTTTGTCATTGCTCTTTGAAAGTACTTAAGCCTTTCAGCTTCAGCTTGAGCTCGGCTTTTCATCCATCTAGTCAACCAGCCTTGACCGTTGATCCGATTGAGTTTATATACAGCAATGCCGCTTAAAATTGTCGCAACTGTCGGAAATAGATAAGACAAAAATTGATACAGAGAGCTATCTAGAAACATGCTTAGGTTGGTTTGCGCAATACCAAAAATTGCAGAAACAAATAACAAATAAGTAATAAACTTTGAGTCCTTTTTAAAATTTGTTTGGAACTTCACTGCCTCAGAGTCATGCTCTTCATAGCGTTTAGCAACACCTTGCAAACTCGAATGGGCAAGTAACTCAGAAAACTCCTTTTTCTTTTCAACTGATTGAGGGAAAGTAGTGGGCTTGATCTTAAAGTCATCATCTTGCGACAGACCTAAAATTTCTTTCGCTTGAGCTTGCAGATCTCGGTACTGAACATCCATATTATGGCACTCCAAATAACTAAGTGGTTTAAGCAAAATAGTCGATTTTGCTTAAACAAATGAAAGTAAGCCAATGTTAACAAAGATACACACGCATCTAAACTCGAATATCGAGCTGAGAGCAAATATTCCAAGCTCCAAGTTTACTAAGCAAATGTAAAAACTAACTTAGGTAATTTTATTATTAACGCGGACACTGCCATTGCTTAGCTTCTTCTCTAGGCAGTGGCTTACTGTAAAAGAACCCTTGTACACAGAAACAGCCTCTTTCGGTTAAGAAATCAATTTGCTCTTGAGTTTCAGCTCCTTCGGCGATCACATTCAGGCCTAGCTGTTGGGCCATGGCGATGATCGCACCTGTGATCTCAACATCGTTGATATCGCCTGGAATATCGCGAATAAACGAACGGTCAATTTTAAGCGTCTCTACCGGTAAGATCTTCAAGTACGCCAGCGAAGAATAGCCTGTACCAAAGTCATCGATAGAAATTTGCACACCCAAGTTTTTCATATCTTCTAGCTGACGAATAGCATCTTCTATATCCGCCATCAAGTGGGATTCGGTGATCTCAATTTCCAATAATGAAGGCTCAATTTGATACTTGTTCAACGAGGCCGCTAATTGACTGGTGAAATTGCCCTTTTCAAATTGCTTACCGCTTAAGTTTATTGAAACCGTAATTGGCTTCTCCAGCTCACTAATAAACTGCAGTGCTTTTTCCAATACCCAGTCACCAATGTCTAGAATTAAATTACTTTGCTCAGCGATTGGAATAAATCTGCCAGGTGAAACAAAACCAAGCTCGGGATCATTCCAGCGCAGCAAAGCTTCGTAACCAATCAAGCGCATTTCTTTAGTGTCGACTTTCGGTTGATAGTAAAGCTCTAGCCCATCCTCTTCTAAGGCATGGCTAAGTCTTTGCTCTACCGACATACGTTCTTGCACGGCTTCATTCAATTCTTTGGTGTAGAAATGGAAGGTATTTTTGCCTTTAGACTTGGCTTCATACATAGCTAAGTCAGCATGTTGCAGCAACAAGTTAGGGTCGTCATTGTTCGACATAGTAATACCGATACTGGTACTGACTTTTATCTCTTGCCCCAAGATATTAAACGGCGTAGCTACTGTCTCTAAAATCGAGTTTACTTTTAACAATACATTTTGTTCACTGCTTGCAGCGACAACAATAAAAGCAAATTCATCACCACCTAAACGAGCCAACACGTCTTCGCCTCTAAGCTGCTTTTGCAATCGAGCCGCCATTTCCATTAATAGCAAATCGCCGCCATCATAACCCAGCTTGTCATTTACTCGCTTAAAGTCATCGATATCAAAATGCAGTACCGCAAACTCAAAGTGACCGCGCTTTTTCATTTCTATGCACTTTTCCAACTGAGCCACAAAGAAACTGCGGTTGGCTAAGCTGGTTAGTTCATCGGTATAAGCCAGCTTTTCAATTCGGTTTTGTGAATCTTTTATAAACGAGATATCTTGCATTGAGACCACATACTTAGTGACATGGCCCACGTCATTTCGCAGCGGCGTGATGGTGGTATTGACCCATATTTGTCGGTCGTTATGTAACTCTTTTAGTACAAGTTCACCATGCCAGCTTTCCTTCCTGCGAATATCATTAATGATCTGCTCCGTAATAAACGCCATATGATGGTGAATATGGGAAAAGAAACGAGTTTCCAGCAGCTCTTCTCGTTCACAATTCAGTAACGAAAGTGACTGAGTATCGACAAAGCTAATAATAAAGCTCAGGTCTAAAATAAATACCGCATTGTCAGAATAGCTGACCGCTTGTGCCAGTGCTTTATTTTCATCCAACTCAGCTCGAGCTAATTCAACCTCTTTGTCCTTAGCATCCAATCGGCTAGAAAACTTTTTAAACAACTGACCAAGCTGGCGATGCAGCTCATCAATTTCATCACCGCCTCTAACCACTTTTGGTACATCGAATTTACCCACGACAGCATTTGCCAACAACCTAGCGGTGCCCTGCAAACGACGAGAAACGATGTATCGACTTAAGATAATTGCCGAGAAGCAAACAAAGATAACCGCTAATAAAGCCATTAACAGCATATCAATACTATCGCTTTGTGAATCTTGATAGACCGCGCTTTCTTGACTGTAAACGACAACCGTCCAATCATTTGTCGCCAATGTTTGTGTTACCGCAAATACGCTTTTGCCCCAGTCATCGAAGGTATAAAGTTGACCATCCACTTTATCGCTTGAAATAAATCTGCGCAGTGATTTTCGGACCACTCTGTCATCGTTTAAACTGTGACCTAGGGTATGATTTTGCCTGATCAATCGAGCGCCATAATCAGGGTGAAAGACCAATTTGCCACTGCGGTCATAGATAAATAGCTCCATGCCCTCGGCCAAGAACTGCTGCTTTAATTCAGCAATAATATTGTCGATTTCCATCACACTGCCCCAAACCGACTTTTCGCCGTTTAAGCCAGTCACTAAGGTCATATAAGGCAATAGCCAAGCATGGTATGTGTTGTCGTAATACAACTCGCCCCAAGCGTTGATCGGGTCTTTACTTTGTTTGCCTGCACTTTGAAACAAGCGACTTTGAAACAGTAGTTCTTCCGACATTTGCCAATTAACAGGAGAAACTTGCCGAGAGTCATCAGGTAGGTGAACAAAGCCGGCTAATATAGTGTTAGAAAAGTGCTCGCTGCTAAAACGCCAAGCTTGGTCATTCAATTGCTTGAAAGAAAGTGTTTGATACAAGTCACCCAGCATATCCGAGTGAACTCTATGTTGCTCTAGTTTTGCATCAAAAAAAGCAGCAATTTCTGAGGCTTGTAGCCTTAGTGAGTCATGCGCTTGGGTAAAGTCATCTTGTTGTTGCTTATTTGAGTAGACAATACCGGCTAGTCCTAGCAAAAGCATCAACAATAATAACTGCAAGCTACTATATTTGAACGTGATACTTTGAGTTGAAAAAAATCTCACTAATTAAACCTTTAACTACAGTAACATTTATACGATATTTTTATCAGCTGATAAGGCTGCGAATTTACAACACATGCCATCGGATTAAAACGTTAATTTTAGAAATAATTAATTCGATTAACTGTGTTAAGTTAATAAATCAGCTGAACTCGGAAATAATAATAACCTAAAGGAACAAGTTCATGGCTAAATATCTACTCAGAGCAGTGCAAGCCGTTTTGCTAGTGTTGATTATAGCAGTTGCCGCAATTTACTGGATGCTGCAGCAAAGTTTGCCGCAATTAACGGGGTCTGTGACAGCGCCAGTTGCTAATAAAATAGACGTTAGCCGAGATCAAAATGGCGTCGCAACCATTACGGGTCAATCTCGCAGTGACGTAAGTTATACCCTAGGATTTGCCCACGGCCAAGAGCGCTTTTTTCAAATGGATTTATTGCGCCGTAATTCGGCGGGTGAACTAGCCGAACTGTTTGGTCCACTGGCTTTGCCCCATGATAAAAAAGTCCGAGTTCACCAATTTAGAAAACGTGTCAGTGACTATGTCAAAGCACTAACAGTTGAACAACAGCAAGTACTCAAACAGTATACTAAAGGCGTTAATGACGGTCTTAGTCAACTAGCAGCAGAACCATTCGAATATCTACTTTTAAGCACCTCACCTAAGCCTTGGCTCGAACAAGATAGCTTACTTGTGCTTTACAGCATGTATATGGACTTACAGCATGAATACGGGGAAAGAGAAGCAACGTTATCCGCTTTGGCCGAGCTATTGCCTAAAGATTTATATCAGTTTTTAACGCCTGAAGGGTCAAACTGGGACGCTGCAATCGATAATACTAGCTACACTTCTGCAGCAATTCCAAAATCGAGCTTTCCAGCAAAGCAAGAGCAAACTACAGCAAAACTCACTAAGTCTTTTGACTTGTTCCCAGATCAACAGCAAGGTTTAAAAGGCAGCAACAATTGGGCTGTAGCAGGCTCAGTTTCTACTACAGGAGCCGCCATTGTCGCCGACGATATGCATTTAGGTCTCTCGGTGCCAAACATTTGGTATCGCACTAGCTTAAGATATCAGTATCAAGGCAAAAACATCAGCTTGGATGGTGTCAGTTTGCCAGGAACTCCAGCAATTGTAGTAGGCTCTAATCATCATGTTGCTTGGGGCTTTACTAATAGCTATGGCGACTGGAACGACTTGATTAAACTAGTACTGAATGAAGATAAAACGCAATACTTAACACCTCAAGGTTTTAAGCCTTTTACTAACCAACAAGAGCTTATTGAAATCAAAGGAGAAGCAAGCCAAAGAGTTGTCGTCCAGTTAACCGAATGGGGACCTGTCGTAGGCACAGATCACTTAGGTAATCTACTGGCCATGCGTTGGGTAGCACATGATGAAGAAGGCATTAACTTTAATTTATTGAACTTAGAAAGAGCCGAAGATGTATTTCAAGCTATGAAAATAGCCCATACGGCGGGTATTCCAGCGCAAAATATAATGCTTGGTGACAAACAAGGCAATATAGCGTGGACCGTCGCAGGTGCTATTCCACAAAAGTATGGGCTTGATAACACAGGTAGCCAAGGCTGGGCCATAACGCAAGACTGGAGTGATGGTTCTGTCGGCTGGTCTGGTTATTTAGCAAGTGAACAATACCCTAGCGTTGTTAACCCTGCAGATCATAAACTTTGGACTGGTAACAGCCGAGTGGTCGGCGGCCATATGTATCAAAAAATAGGCAATGGTGGCTATGCACTAGGTGCTAGAAGCCAACAAATAAGAGACGGGTTAAGAGCTAAAAATAATTTTAGCGCACAAGATTTACTAGCTATTCAAAATGATGACAGAGCTATTTTCTTAACACCATGGCACCAATTTATCATGGAGCAGGTATTTACCGATGAGTTTGTCGAAGCGCACCAGCTAGCAAGTAGCAAAAGCTTATTACAAAACTGGCAAGCAAGAGCCAGTATAGACTCTGTAGGCTATCTATTTGTCAGCGAGTTTCGACTTAATCTGCAAACTGCCCTATTCGCTCCAATTGCTGACTTATTGCAACAGCACAAAACAGACCAGACATTGCCTTTTTCGTTACGAACGATTCGTCATCAGCTAGAGGTGCCAATGTGGCAACTGTTAACAGAGCAACCTCAGCATTTAATCCCTGAAGGCTTTGATACTTGGCAAGCATTCAGCCAACACATAGCGCTAACTACTCACAATCAACTGGCCGAAAAATATGGTGATATAAGCAAAGCGACTTGGGGTGCACGCAATACGACTAAAATCCAACATCCACTATCTAAAGCAATACCAGCGTTAAGCTGGCTATTAGATATGCCTAGCGAACCAGTAAATGGCGACACCTATATGCCAAGAGTGCAAGGCGTGGCATTTGGCTCTTCACAAAGAATGGTCGTTTCACCCGGGCATGAACAAGACGCTATTTTCCATATGCCTTCCTCTCAATCTGGCCATCCGCTTTCGCCATACTATGGTAAAGGTCATTCTGACTGGGTCAAAGGCATAGCTTCGCCGCTATTACCACAACAGGTAAAATATAAATTAGAGTTTTTACCCAAATAATGGTTGACATCGGCATCAATCAAAAATAGATTGGTGCCAACTGAATAAAATAACTTGATCTATGAATATTAATTCTATCTTTTTTAACTTTTTCTTTTTTCTGTTTCCTAAATTTTAGGAAGGCAGTTTTGATGCGTTGAGAAAGAAACAAGATCAAAAAAGGCCTTCCAACTGGAAGGTTTTTTTTTGCCCGATGAATAGGAACCACCATGATAGAACTATCTGAATTACGAAAAGATATAAACGAGATTGATAATGAGCTTATGGTTTTACTGGCCAAGCGCAGACGTATTTCACATTTAGTAGCGGAAGCGAAAATCGCAATTAACAAGCCAGTTCGTGATATTAAGCGCGAAGAGCAAATGTTAGTCGAACTTATCAACGGTGGTAAGTCGCTTGGACTAGACGGTTATTATGTAAAACAAGTGTTCCAAACGGTAATTGAAGATTCGGTATTACATCAACAAGCATTGCTGCAACAGCACAACAATACTGCATCGGCTAATTTACCTATCAATCGCGTAGCTTATCTTGGCAGTCAAGGTTCTTATTCAGATTTAGCAACGCAAAAATACTTCTCTCGTCACCCTTCAGAATTAAAACAGATTGGTTGTACTAGCTTCAATGAGATCATTTCTACTGTTGAACAAGGTCATGCTGACCACGGTGTACTACCAATAGAAAATACTTCATCGGGTAGTATTAACGAAGTATACGATCTGCTACAACACACGAGTTTGGCGATTGTTGGTGAACTCACTCATCCAGTAAACCACTGTATGGTTGCCGCAGTTGATACCACGCCGGATAAAATCAAAAAGCTATATGCGCACCCGCAAGTGTATGCACAATGCAGCAACTATCTAAATCAGTTCCACGATGTTGAAATTGAATACTGTGAAGCTTCTTCTGCAGCGTTTGAAGCAGTTAAAAATGATGAAACTGGTGAGTTAGCGGCATTAGGTAGTGGTGAAGGTGCTCGCTTATACGGTTTACAGGTCATTGCTGAAGCATTGGCAAACCAAAAGAAAAACTATAGCCGTTTCATCGTATTAGCACCTAAAGAAATCAAAGTTTCAACACAAATTCCAGCAAAAACAACGTGGATCATGTCTACAGAGCAAAAACCAGGTGCACTAGTAGACGCTCTACTTATTCTTAAAGAGCATGGCGTTAATATGTGTAAGTTAGAGTCTCGTCCAATTACTGGTAATCCTTGGGAAGAAATGTTTTATGTTGATGTCGATGGCAACATCAGAGACAGCAACTTAGAAGGTGCTATTGAAGAACTAAGAGACAGCACAAGGTTCTTAAAAGTACTAGGTTGTTACCCAAGTGAAGATATTCAACCTGCGAAAGTGACCGCGTAACGGAGTAGCGGTCATCCCGGACTTGCTCCGGGATCCTCTCTTCATAACAGCACAGTCGCGACCTGCTAAAAAATAATAGGTGGACTCCGGGACTAGCCCGGAGAGACCGTTAAGAATCATCCCGGACTTGCTCCGGGATCCTCTCTTCATAACAGCACAATCGCGACCTGCTTAAAAATAATAGATGGACTCTGGGGCTGGCCTGGAGAGACCATGAAGAATAATCCTAGACTTGCTTTAAGATCACTCCTTTCAAAGCAGCAAATGCTTTCTCCCAATCGATTTTAATCCTTTTGCCAAATAGCGCCGTACAACTTAAATACAATTAGCATAATAAGGGGCAATCCTATGGCAGCAACAGCAACTATCCTCAGCGTAGCAGAAGCAACTCACTATCTTGTTGGCATGAGTGGTGAAGACCACCAACTAGTGGCACTTCCAAGTTTATCCAGTGTTGCAGTTTGCGATTCTTTGGCGCAAGCTAAGCAAGTATTAAGAGACCACCACTTCGAGTCCGCTCAACTCGTAATGCAAACCGCTTATGATGAAATGTGTGGTTTAGGCTCACCGGGTGAAACGAGAGAATTGATCCCCCTATAAGGCGCAATATGAAAAATAAAATAGACATAAGTTTAGCGCTATTGGCGTTTGACAAAGTTGTGCAACAAGGTGAAAAAGTTGAACAAGGTCATACGTTTGAAGGGCTAACTGCAAGTAGTGACTTCGATGGCTACACCTTAGTTTTGCAAGATAAATTGTCTACCTTAACCATATTTTTTCACAACAAATATGAGTTAGAGGGGCCAGACAACAAAGCCATGGACAGGCTTATCAAAAACATAGAGCATCTAGCTAAAAGTTAACTATCTCTGACTCTAATGCCATGGCTTTACGAGTTTTATCAAAATGATAACGGCCAAGGTGACCAGCTACATAAAGCTACAAATTGCTTACATTTATGAACAGACTTCTGCGTTGAAATGATTAATCTCAAAATAAATTATGAGGCAATACACAGAAGCTTGTTATGGAAAAAAATAAATCAATAGATAAATTGCGCCGACATTTAGTGTTGGGATTAGGAGCGGTCGCTGGCACATCCTTACTTACCCTAACAGGTTGTGGAGGGGGCAGCTCATCAACTCCTACTTCTACTCCGGAACAAACAACTCCTCCTACTTCACCAACCCCACCAACTAATAGTAATCAGTGGGCTTCCGGAGGTACTAATGCGATCACGGTCAACGTACCGCCGCAGAACCCTTTTGCTAATGATGCAGGGGCTATGTGCCAAGTGACTTCGTCATTTGACTTAGGGCCTTGTTATTTTAATCCAGATGACGTGCGTCAAGACATTTCAGACACGGAACCGGGGCTGCCAATGATAGTGGCATTACGAGTGGTAGATAAAGATTGTCAGCCAGTGTCGGCTATCGAAGTTGAAATTTGGCATTGCGACAAAGACGGAGTCTACTCAGGCAACAGCAGTAATAGTTCAGATGCCAATGAATTTGACGTAGGTTTTTGTACCGGTGGCAACCAAAGAGCAAGATCGTCAAAATGGTTTAGAGGCACACAAGTCACCGACGCCGATGGCGTTGTCTACTTTAAAACCTGTTTCCCTGGTTGGTATCCAGGCCGTACCACCCACATTCATCTGCAGCTGAGGAACAACAATGTTAAAAGTTTGGTGTCGCAAATAGGGTTTGAAGATAGTTTAAGCGATGACATTCACCGCAATCACCCTGACTATTCAAACCGAGGGGCAAAAGACACCAGTAACGCCAACGATGGTATCTTCTCAGGCAATATTGCAGGCCATGTGTTTAGCACGGCCAGAAACAGTGATAATTCCATGTTGGCTTGGAAAACCATCCAACTTAATAGCTAATACTGAATCAGTCCAGCGGTTAGCGAGCCGCTGCGACTAGACCGTTAAAGCTCAAGCTTTGTGGTTGGTTTATCTGGTTTAGCGTAAGACAGACGGTTCATTAGCTCACCTGAGCAATAGCCGTCCAAACCATTAATAGCCACTGAATTCAAACGACTCAAATCAATAAAACCATCTTGGTGAATTGCGTGTTCTGCCACTTGAATATTTTCTACCTCGCCAATCACCAACTCAGTGTCGTTCACCGCTAGCGTTTGAGTCTCCACCAGCTTTAACCCTATTTTTAATTGGCTTTGTTTAACAAAGGGAGCAGCGAAGCCTTCTAAATATTCTGGTTCAAGTCCAAGTACCTCGAATTCAGACTGATGTTTTTCATATCTCGCGGAGGTTTGATGAGCTTGCTGATAAAACTGTTCAGACACTTGATTGATGGTGTAACAGCCAAGCTGTTTTAAATTGTCGAAAGTGTGTCTCGGTACTGATCGGGGGCGTATGATCATTCCCATTAGCGCTGGGTCTGCTCCTAAATGGAAAACCGAGCTAACAATACTGACGTTAGTATTTCCATCTGCATCTTGCGTACCTACTAAATTCGCACTTTTGTAACCCGATAAACTATTGATGAAATGAACTCTGTATCGTTTGTCCATTACTGCGATGTCATCTTGAGTGATCAACACTGCTCTGCTCTCCTATAATTTCTACCAATCAATGTCATTGCCTTGCCAATCTAAGTAATAAACTGGTTTGGTAATGTCGCTATCCGCTCTGGTATCTAACATGATTTGACTAAGTTGCTGTGCTACAAACTCTGCAGTAAACAGCTTGTCTGGCTTAACGTTTGCCTGAAATGGTTTTGACAATTGGGTATCCGTTGTACCCGGATGAAACAACACAAACTGCCACTGTTTATGCTTGCGTTTAAGTTCAATTGCCGCACATTTAACCATCATATTAAGTGCCGACTTGCTGCCTCTGTAACCGTACCAGCCACCTAGTCGGTTATCGCCAATACTGCCAACTCTGGCACTGAACACACAAATTTGCGCTTGTTTCACTAAATTCAGTTGTTCTAACTGAGCTAGCCATAACATAGGAGTGATCACGTTTGCCTGAAAGTACTGCTGCATTTGCACTTCATTGATGTCAGTAAGCTTTTTCTCAGGCATAAAGTTTTGGCTGTGTAGTAATCCATTGCACACATACACTTGGCTAAACTCAAGTGACTGCTGAGATAATTGCTGGCAGATTTGTTCAACTTGATGTTTAGAGTAATCGCATTGCAGTTGCAATACTCGGCTGTTATCAATATTTGGTAACGAATCAGCACGACTAACGGCAACAACGTTGTCAGTACTATTTGCTAATACATGATTAATCAGGGCCTGTGCTATGCCACCTGAAGCCCCGATGATTAATATGGAAGTATGGCTTTGCATAATAGCGGTTACCTTTTCGTGGAACTTTGAGTTCGCGAACTTATGTCACAAGCTTCATCACAGCGTGAACGTCCTGTTAGCCATTTGGATATTTTGTAGCGATTTCGGGCAAACATTAGATAAGTTTTATCTGCAATGAAGCGAATGCCCGGCCACCTAAGTGGAGCCAACCAAGCGCCCTTTCCTACTAACTTCCAAGCATAATAAGTAACATCTAATCCTGTAATTAGTGCACCAGAGTCGGTTTTAGCATGCAGATAGGCATTGGCTTTCTTGTAGTCAATATCCGGATGAAGTGTGGCTAGTGACTCTTGGTTTATATCAAAAAAGCCTAAATGACCTTGATGATCAAGTTCGGCCAGTTGTTTCATCTCTTTGACGCACAAAGGACAGAGGCCATCGTAAAACACGGTTAGTTTTGCCATATCGATAACTTTGATGGGGTTGTTAAGACACTATGATTAATTCATACGGCTTAAGGTTATAGATTGATCACCATTGTAGTTGATTTATATAGAAAAAAGCCTAGTAAAAATACTAGGCTTTGATTGCAATGTCTGTCAAATTAGTGGTCGTGGCCATGTGTCATGATAAAGTCACCCTCATCTTTGACATCAACAACTTTTCCCGAATGTTTGAGCTTAACAAATAGCGTTTGTTTATTAGCTACATTGGTCGCTTTGATGATAAATGAGCTACTGTCTTCCTCGACTAATTTATATGCTGATTTTTGTACCTTGTTCCATGAGGTATCAATTTTTCCGACACTGTAGCCTCTATCCTTAAATGTCATCGCTTTCGTTACTGCTTGAGCAATGCTAATCGCACGTTCTTCACTTATATCACCATGGCCATGATCGCCACCATGAGCGAAAACAGAATTAACAAACAACATCATAATAAGCAGGCTAATAGATAAAATTACTTTCATGATAAATTCCTGTTATTTCTTAAGACCTTGAATGACGTAATCGCCTTCGATAATTAATTGAATATCAATATCTTGGTCTGAGTCATTACGCCAGTACCAGCCGTGAGAACCAGCAAATGGTACAGTGAAACTACCTTTCATTTTATCCGAAGTTGCAATGGTGTAAGACTCAAAATAGCCTGTCGTATCGCCTTCTGGTTCACCGTGCAAATCAACATACACTTGCCCCTCGGCAGTTTCCCATTGGTATACGACTTTTTGGAACTGTTGCATCGCTAGTTTGTATTCAACGCCTCTGCCAGCTGGTACAGTCACAGTGACTACATCCATTTCGCCATCTGAACTCTCTACTGCTTCAGGCGCGGCTTGCTCTTGATGGAAAACCGTCAAACCTAACTTCTCACCAACTCCAGTTGGGTCAATGTTGTACTCGGCTGGTAATACGAATAACAACAAAGTAATAACAGCAATAACAAATGAAACTATGGTCGCTTTAATAAGTGAACGACTTTGTGTTTGTAAACTCATAATAATTTTTCTCTTAAATTCTTTTCTAAACGGTTTAGCTAACGAAATAGCCAGTTAACTGCATACCTACAAGGATAAAGCCGCCACACATAAGGGCTGTATTTGTGGCTGTTGCAAAACGTTGGAAGCTATCGAATTGGCGCCAAAAGTTAATGGCTAGCAAAATGAACATAAGCGCTAAAAATTGACCTATTTCAACGCCCACATTAAATGCCAATAAATTTGCTGCTAAGCCTTCACTTGGCAGTTGGAACTCTTGGATCTTTGTCGCCAAACCAAAGCCGTGGAACAAACCAAAAATCAACACGGCTTTTTTCGGATCTGGTTGTTTGCCAAAAAAGTGCTTAAAACCACCAAGGTTATCAAAGCCTTTATAAACCACAGATAAACCTATGATGGCGTCAATTAAATAAGCATTTACTTGAATATTGGCCAATACCCCTGTCATTAAGGTCAAACTATGGCCGATTGTGAACATGCTGACATACAGCAATACGTCCCGTGTTTTATGCAAGAAAAACAGGACACCCACCAAAAACAATAAATGGTCGTAGCCCGTTACCATGTGCTTAGCGCCTATGTACATAAACGGTAGAATTTGCACACCTGTATTAGTTTCTAAAAAATTACGTGTACTATCATCAACGCCATGGGCTATGGCTTCTACCGAAACCAATGCCGTCATAGCGATAATGAAATACAGTAAAAAAGTTAATTTTGTTCTCACTTTATTACCCTTGAGATTTAATTGTATTAGTTGATCCTGCTACTTCTGTGCTGCCTTGATGAAGCAATCGATACAAAGCTGGCAACACAAATAGCGTTAATATGGTTGATGAGAGGACACCGCCAATAACCACGGTAGCAAGTGGTCTTTGTACTTCAGAGCCTATCCCTGTGTTCAAAGCCATAGGGATGAAGCCTAGTGACGCAACCAAGGCCGTTGTTAATACAGGTCGTAGTCTAGTTAGTGCTCCTTCAACAATGGCTTGTTCAAGCGCCATTTTTCGCAGTCGTAAATCGCGAATGAAAGACACCATGACCAAACCGTTTAAAATCGCAATACCGGATAAGGCGATAAAACCAACACCTGCAGAAATAGAAAAAGGAATGTCCCGTAAAAGCAGCGCGAATATACCACCAGTTAGTGCCAGAGGCACGCCAGTAAAGATAATAAACGCATCTTTCATTGATCCAAGTGCCAACAATAAAAGCCCTAAAATCAATATCAAAGTCACAGGTACAACAATACTCAGGCGCTTAGATGCTGACTCTAGTTTTTGATAAGTGCCACCATACTCAAGCCAATATCCGGCTGGAATGTCAGCTTTTTCATTTATTGCTGCTTGCACGTCCTTTACAAAGCTTCCTAAATCGCGGCCCCTAACATTTGCAGTAACCACGACTCTGCGTTTACCGTTTTCGCGATTAACTTGGTTTGCGCCATTAATCATTTCGATGTCTGCTAACTCGTTTAACGGCACATATGCTCCGCTTGGCAAAGCGATTGGTAGCTCACGCAAACTCGTTAAGTTCTGCCTCTTTGACTCAGGTAATCTTACCTTGATATCAAATCGCTTATCTCCTTGGTAGAACTTACCTACCGTTTGACCGCCAATAGCCGTTGCTACTTGAGCCTGGAAATCCGCTTTATTAATACCATACAAAGCAAGCTGCCTGTCTTTGGTCACAAAAGTGAGGATAGGCAAACCTTTAATTTGCTCCACTTGTACATCGCGAATACCAGATACTCCAGCAATAGCCGCCTCAACTGATTTGCCAACTTGTGCCAAAGTATCAAAATCATCACCAAAGACCTTAATTGCCAACTCAGCTCGAACCCCTGCTAGTAGTTCGTTAAAGCGCATTTGTATAGGTTGTAAAAACTCGTAACGGTTACCCGGAACATCTGCTACTAAACGCTCTAAATCGGCGACAACCTGCATTTTTTCTTTGTCAGGGTCTGGCCATAACTCTCTTGGCTTTAACATGATAAAGGTATCGGCAACACTCGGTGGCATAGGGTCAGTTGCGACGTCAGGAGTACCTATTTTTGAGAACACTAAAGCAACCTCTGGCAAAGTTTTCACTTTATCTTCCAGTACTTTTTGCATTTCAATAGATTGCGTTAAGCTGGTACCAGGTATTCGAAGTGCGTGCATGGCAATGTCACCTTCGTCTAAATTAGGTACAAATTCACTACCCAATTTATTAGCCATTACGCCAGCAACAGAGACCAAAAGTACAGCAGATGCAATCACCAACCAGCGTGCTTTTAAAACAAACGCCAAGACTGGTCGATACATATTTACACTAGCCTTCATCACGATATTTTGCTTTTCTTTCACTGGACCTTTAAAAGTCAAGGCAATCGCTGCCGGGACAAAGGTCACAGATAAGATCATGGCACTGACTAGCGCAATAACCACAGTGATCGCCATTGGATGGAACATTTTGCCTTCAACACCAGTTAAAGCGAAAATAGGCAAGTACACCGCGGTGATGATGAACACACCAAAAAGCGCAGGACGAATGACTTCTTTTGTGGCTGCAAATACCAAAGCCAACCTTTCCCTCAAAGGTAAGCTGCCTTTTGACGTTGCATCCGATAAACGGCGTAAACAGTTTTCAACGATGATAATTGCACCGTCCACTAAAAGACCAAAATCCAACGCGCCCAAACTCATCAAATTCGCACTGGTTCTGGTTTGCACCATGCCCGTCACTGTCATCAACATCGCAAATGGGATCACTAATGCGGTTATTAGCGCTGCTCGGAAGTTACCTAACAATAAGAACAAAATAACGATAACGAGTATCGCGCCTTCCATTAGATTTAGCTTTACCGTATCCAAGGTTTTGTTGACTAGTGAAGTTCTATCATAAACCGCGTTAGCCACAATGCCTTCAGGCAGTGACTTATTGATTTGAGCCAGACGTTCACCAACATCTGCCGCAACCTTTTGGCTATTTTCACCAATAAGCATGAATACCGTACTTAGCACAACTTCTTGACCATCTTGAGTCGCAGCGCCAGTTCTAAGCTCTTTGCCATCAGTAACTTTGGCAACATCGCCAACTTTTAACACCGCACCTGAGTTTGCTATCAACGGCACTTGGGCTAACTGCTCCAAGCTATTAACCTGACCAGGTATTCTCACTAACCACTGAGCGCCGTTTTTCTCAATAAAACCAGCACCAAAGTTTTGGTTATGAGTAGATACTGCGTTAATAAGAGCTTGCTGAGTTAAGCCAAATTGCAACAACTTATCGGGCTCGATAGTGATTAAAATCTCTCGGTCATAACCACCTATTGGGTTCACTTCAACTACCCCTTCTACTTGCATCAATTGTGGCTTTATTACCCAATCATGTACCGTACGAAGCTGTGTTGAGGTTATTTCAGAACCATCCGCATTTTTCGCGCCTTGCTCTATACCAACCGTGAACATGAAGATCTCGCCTAGTCCCGTCGAAATTGGCCCTAACTCAGGCTCTAAACCCTGTGGCAATTCTGACTTAACGGCATTGAGCTTTTCGTTAACTAACTGCCTAGCAAAGTAAATGTCGGTATCATCACTAAAAATAGCGACGACTTGAGACAAACCATAACGAGACACCGAGCGGGTATACTCCAGCTTAGGTACGCCAGCTAATGCAGTTTCCAGCGGAAATGTCACTCTTTGCTCAACTTCTAACGGTGTGTAACCAACGGCTTCGGTATTTATTACAACTTGAACATTGGTAATATCTGGCACAGCATCAATAGGTAACTTAGTAAAATTCCAAGTACCAAGTGCTGCAACTGCAAGTACAAAAACAAGGACTAATTTACTGCGTTCAATTGCAAATTTTAAAATTGCTTCCAACATTATCTCTATCCTTAGTGGTCGTGTGACGCGCCAGATTTTTCAATGTCGGCTTTGATGATGTAACTGTTATCGGTTACGTACTCAGTGCCAAGTTCGATACCGGAAAGCACTTCTACCCACTCTCCAGCCTGACGGCCTAACTCCAACATACGGACCTCATATTGCTCACCAATCTTGGCGTAAACGACAGTGAAATCACGAAATGGTTGCAACCCAGACGCTTTAACCGCCATTGGCGCAACAAACTGTTCAAGCTCAACTTGTGCGTTTACAAACTGACCCGGCCTAAACTTAGCCTCAGCATTGTTCACTTTGACTCTGAAAGTGCTTGCCTGCTGGGCATCAACAGAAAACAATTGGTCATATATATTTCCAGATACCGTTTTATCTGAGCCGTTAATAATCAGCTCAACTTTGGCACCTAATTGGATTTGCTGCTGTTGGTGTGGAAAAGCTTTAAGCTCCGCATAAAGCTCGTCAGTATTAACGATTGTCAGCAAGTTTTGCTCAAACGCTTGCTCTCCTGTTGCGATAGTTTGCCCAGTGACAACACCTGATATCGGCGAGTAAACAGCGTAGGACTGCAAACTGTCATTGCTTTTAATGCGCATTAAAAGCGCCCCTTTTTGCACCTTTTTCCCTAGCTCAACATTAAGCTCTGTTACTTTGCCTGGATATGGCGCACTGATATGACGGCTGGCACTTTCAGGTAACACCAACTGGCCATAAACGGTTGTAGTATTAACCAATGTTTGTGCAGCAACGAGCTCTGTTTTAATAGCCATTTCATTTGCCATTACATCAGCAATCTTTGTCCGGCCTTCAAAGTTGTCGTATTGCCACTGATAAGTCTTGCCTTGGTAAGTTGCTGCAAGTTTAACGACAAACGAGTGCGGCTCGTAAACCACCGTATCGCCTCGTAAAAACTCGCCCATAGCGGCAAAATTAATATCATCAGCTTGGTCACCTAAACGAACTAATTGCATCGAAACATCAAGCTCTGACGCTGGTACTTTTTGCCCTAATTGAGTAGCGAAAATACGAAATTCAGGCGGCAAGCCATTTTCAAATAGCTGTAATTCAATAGCAAAGTCACCATCGACTAACATGCGACCATTATTTGGCCCTTTTACGACCTCTTCCTTGTGATGATCTTCATGTTCACCTTGATGCCCAGCTCCCGCAAAAGCTGGAAAAGAGCCTGTCGAACATGCCAATAAACTTAAGATAGTTAAGGATAATTTTAATTTTTTCATAGTGAACTCCCGGCACTGACTGAACTTCCGGTTAAACGTTGTAACTCGATGTTAAATAGGTGGATATTGGCGTAAGCATCAATAAGCTCGTTCTGCGCAGCGGTTAGCTCGCCAGCAACAGCATACCAATCGGTATAGCTATAGTTGCCCTTGCGATAAGCTTGTTGTGCTTGCTCTGAAGCTTGTTGTAAAGCCGGAATGATCTCTTGAGTTAAGCCTTCTGCAACATGGGTATTGTGCCCAAGTTTATGAGTTAACAATAAAATTTGGGTTGATACCTTGCTACGCCACGCTTCTGCCATTGCTGCTGATCCCAGTTGCTCGGCTTTTAAGGCGTTTATTTTGCCCACGTTTCGAGTTGGTGATCCTAGCGGTATTTCAACACCAGCGGTAAAGGCAAAATCATTTATCGCTTGGTTGTGCTTAATCCCCGCAGTTACCCGCCATGAAGGATCGTTTTCCAATGAAGCTAACGAGATCTTAGATTCAGCTATGCGTTGCTTAGTAATAAATTGGCTAAACTTTGGATTAGTTTCTAATTTTTTTACTAACTCTTGATAACTGACTTCACTTGGTAATGAACTCAGAGAACCAACAGCTTGGAACTCACCATTGCCAGACCATTGTGCCGCAATTAGTGACTTGCTTGCTTCAATCTCATGAACCAAGTCTTCAACCACTAAATTTTTATTGGCAAGATCTGCTTTTGCTCTGAGTTCATCAATTTGTGATATCTGTCCAGCAAGACGGCGAGAGCGAATATCAGCTAGCATCTTCTTAGCTTGATACTGCTGAAGTTTCGCTAACTTTAATTGCTCTTGTTGCGCTAATAAAACGACATAATCACTCGCTGTTTTTGCCGCTAAATCCAGTGCCTGCATTTGCAGTTCGATATTATTTAACTGAGCTTGCGTTTTAGCTACTGCCACTTTGGCATCGAGTTTAGTTTGTTCCAAATACCAACCAATACCAATTTCAGTTTGCACACCATTTAGCGCGGAATATTCACCCGTGCCAAAAACATCGGTGATATTCGCTTCAATGGTCATCGCTCGACCGATTTTAGCTTGGTCAATAAGTCCTTTATTTCTTTGCTCTCTCAGAGCATAAGGTTTTAACTCTGGGTGTTTTTGCAACGTCATGTTAACCGCATCCTGAATAGAATAAACAGGCAATGCAGCTGACACCACGTTAGTTGCTTGCTGCTGAGCAAGCAAAGTTTGGCTCTGCCAAGCAGTAGCCAAACACAGGGCAAGCCCCACGCTTTTAGTAACGTTAAACATAGGTAATTGTCTACTTTAAACGAATTAACTTATGTCTCTAATTTAAAGGACACCCACCTTAAATTTTCATCAACCGCCCAAATCAACAAGTGAGTTCAACAAGTGCGATCAATTAATAGGTGCTACAAATTAGAGAAGTGTTTCCGTTGCTATTTAAAGCTGTGACTAAACGTCCAAACAAGTTCTGGAAATGGGCACTATAAACAAGCGCACAAACAACAATACTTGTTTGGTAAAACCAAGCCTAAATAAACGAACGGATTAAAGGTAAAGACAATTAAACGATTGGAGGTCGTAGCGGATTTTCAACTACGTCTTGCAAGGAGAAATTTGGTGGTACAAATAAATCGTGTGCATCAAAACGTTGCTGCGACATTACATCTGCAGGTACGGCCCACGAAAGATGTACACTTGAAGAATGCCCAGTGTGATGGCAGTCCTGAACAACATCTGCATCTACTTCAAATGTAGTAGAGTCGGTGACATAACCAACGTGCACATGGTGAGTTTGCTCAGAGCTGTGGTCAACCGTTAACTCGTGGATCTCGGTGTTATCAGCACTGATCATAAACGATTGCAACAGAATCGCTACGATAACACTAATAATAACAAGGAGTTGTCTGGTCAAAATCATTACTCTAAGAAAAATTTGAGTGGCTATGCTAGAGAATAGCTGTTAGCAACGCAAGGAAAAATCATCGCCTTGCGTTAAATTACATGATCTGGCAGATCAAAAACATTATCGATATTTAGCCAAGATCTGTTGATACTCAGCCGAATCTTTTAATTGAGCAAGTTGAGTAGAGAATTCTTGAGCTGAAACCGACAATGGGTGCTTATTGCTAAAGAGCCCATATAAAGGCACTTCAAATAACAAACCTGAAGCTTGTTCTAAATTAGATTGGCCTTTAAGCACAGAGTTAGCCAAAAAACCAATATTGTATTGGTTACCAATTATGTAATCTAATCTTGCATAATTGAGCATTTTAACCCCTTGTACATCATCGGCTAATAAACGATGGGAGTTAGGATTTGGTGAAAAGTGCTGCCAGACATCAAAAGTGTAAGAACTGCCTTCGACAAGGCCAACATAGAAATTATTGAAGTCACTTAGCTTGTTAATAGATGGTGTCTTGGCATTGTGTTTATTTTTGAAAGCATACCATTTGGTTTGCACTAGAGCTTGTTCAGGAAAGGTCCCAAGCTTTAATCTTTGCTCATTTTTACCAACACAAAGTTGGCCATCATATTCACCATTAGCAAACTTTTTTTGTGCTCGCTGCCAAGGTAAAAATTCAATTTTTACCTGTTTACCTAAGCGTTGAAACACTTTAGTTACCAGCTCTACACATATGCCTTTTGCTTGCCCTTGTTCATCCTCATATTGATAAGGAGGCCAAACATCAGACACAAACCGCAATGATTCATCCGCCTGTGCCGTTAATGAGCATGACATCATTGCCAGTACAACAAGCTGTGTTTTTAAACTCGCCATCTTTTATCACTTTCCCTGATGCTAGAGGTGTCATGATAATCACTGAAGATAAAAATGCCAGTTATAATACCAATCTGCATAAGGGATCAGCCACTCAGAGCTTCATCAGA
>CBDAVN010000033.1:0-225285 GCA_965200905.1 Psychrosphaera sp. | reverse complement strand
TAAACCTGAACGGTCGTTTGCGGTCTCACCTAAGCCAACTATGCCACCTGAGCACACATTCATGCCAGCGTCACGAACATTGGCTAAGGTATTCAGCCTGTCTTCATAAGTTCTTGTTGTGATGATCTCACCATAGTGTTCTGGCGAGGTATCTAAGTTGTGGTTGTAGTAATCAAGGCCAGCTTCTTTTAAAGACATGGCTTGTTCTTTGGTTAACATACCAAGCGTCATACACGTTTCTAAACCTAAACCTTTTACCCCTTTGATCATCTCAATAATGTAAGGCATGTCTCTGTCTCTTGGGTTACGCCAAGCCGCGCCCATGCAGAATCGAGTTGAGCCAATCTCTTTGGCTTCCTTTGCTCTTTTTAATACCTTTTCAACTTCTAGTAGTTGTTCTTTTTCTAGTCCAGTCGAGTAACGCGCACTTTGCGGGCAATATTTGCAGTCCTCTGGACAAGCACCGGTTTTAATTGAAAGTAAGGTTGAAACTTGCACTTCGTTTGGATCAAAGTGTTCTCTGTGTAGACACTGCGCTTTGAAAAGTAAATCGTTAAACGGCAGTGCAAAAAGTGCGTTAACCTCTGCTAAGGTCCAGTCGTGTCGTGTCTCTGTGTTCATTGTCTTATTATTTTTTTCTGGATTTTTATTGAGCTTAGTTTATGCTCGCCGCCAGACTTGTCAATTTACAAATCAAAACAAACTTTACATCTGTGCTTTTTATGAACAAACATATTGACTCAAATTTTGACCAAAAACACGTTTGGCACCCTTATACATCCATGCTTAACCCTTTACCGTCTTACCCTGTAGCCCGAGCGGATGGTATTTACATCGAATTAGAAGACGGCACTAAGCTGATTGATGGTATGTCCAGTTGGTGGTCGGTAATTCATGGCTACAATCACCCAGAGCTTAATAAAGCGCTGGCTGAACAGTCAGAAAAAATGAGTCATGTGATGTTTGGTGGCTTGACGCATCAGCCCGCAATTGATCTTTGTAAAACCTTAGTTGAGATCACACCAGAAGGCTTAGAGCACGTATTTTTAGCCGACAGTGGTTCAGTGGCAGTAGAAGTTGCAATGAAAATGGCCATTCAGTGTCAATTGGGTAGAGGTTATGCAAATAGAAATCGTTTTATCACAATAAAAAATGGCTATCACGGCGATACCTTTGGCGCTATGTCAGTGTGCGATCCGGTAAATTCCATGCACTCTTTATATTCTGACATTTTGCCTAAACACTTCTTTGCCGAAGCTCCTAAAGCAACTCCTGAGCAAGAGTTCGACCCAAGCGAGCTAAATGAACTAGCGCAAATGTTAGAACAACACCAACAGCAAATTGCGGCATTGATCTTAGAGCCTATTGTGCAAGGCGCAGGCGGAATGCGCTTTTACCATCCCGAGTATTTGGCACAAGCCAAGCAACTTTGCGAAAAATACAATATTCTGTTGATTGCCGATGAAATTGCCACGGGTTTTGCTCGTACCGGGAAAATGTTTGCCTGCGAACATGCCAATATCACCCCCGATATTATATGTTTAGGCAAGGCTATCACAGGTGGCTATATGACCTTGGCCGCGAGCTTGTGCACTAATGAAGTAGCACTAGATATCAGTCGCTGCGAAGCTGGTGTGTTAATGCACGGCCCCACTTTTATGGGTAATCCACTTGCCTGTGCCGTTGCTAATGCCAGTTTAAAACTTTTGCTGGAGAGTAACTGGCAAGACAAGATCCAAATGATAGAAAACGCGTTAATAAATGGATTGGCTCCTTGCCAAGAACTAGATTCTGTTGCCGATGTTCGCGTGTTTGGTGCTATTGGCGTGGTAGAAATGACGGAAGCGGTAAATGTAGCAGAAATTCAGAAACAATTTATTGCAGAGGGCTTATGGCTAAGGCCATTCGGTAAACTGGTATATGTGATGCCGCAGTTTATTATGACTGAACAACAAATGCAGACCCTAACGCAAGGATAGTCAAAGTATTGTCGAATTAACTTCGACAATACTTACATTAGTTTCATCGAAAAATGAAAGGCTATTGAAACGCCAATATTGCAATAAAAGCCAAACAAACGGCAGTCAGCATATACATGCCATACCTTTGTCTGTCGTCTTTGCGCTTCAATCGAAATTTATTCATTACCAAAGTCAATAAACTGATACTGGTACAAGCGTATAAACTCATTTCCAACCAGTACTTTAACCCTTCTAACCAGTGCCTGCGAACCTCTACAGGCTCATTAAACATTTGATGAACAAAATAATCTCGCTCTGGCCTAGCGTAATTAAAGATCACCAAAGCAATAATAAATACTACCCAAGCTAAGATGTTAAAAACATTTATGCCAACATCAATCCAATCTGGCCCCTTGCGTCTTTCAACTCCGTCCCACATATATACTCCAAGGTCATCAACTGACCAATTAATATGCAAATAATAAAAAATTGCCTGTTAACTCGCTGTTACCTTCTTTTAACGCTTGTATCTGAACGTTAAGCGGTTAATATTGCAATTTATTGTAACTTAACACTATATACAAAAATTAGACCGAATTAACATGTCACATTATTCAGTAAAATCATTATTAACAGGCCAGCAGCAAGTTGGCGACACAGTCACAGTTAAAGGTTGGATCCGCACTAAGCGTGATTCAAAGGCTGGCATTTCTTTCCTTAATGTTCACGATGGTTCGTGCTTCGATCCTATTCAAGCTGTTGTTGATAGTAATTTACCGAATTATCAAGACGTTTTAAAACTAACAACAAGCTGCTCTGTAGTCGTTACTGGTGAATTAGTTGCTTCTGAAGGCCAAGGTCAATCAGTTGAGATCCAAGCTAAAGAAGTAGAAATCGTAGGTTGGGTAGAAAACCCTGACACTTACCCTATGGCAGCAAAACGTCACAGTATCGAATACTTACGTGAACACGCACACTTACGCCCTCGTACTAACGTAATTGGTGCGGTTAGCGCGTGTACGTAACTGTTTATCACAAGCTATCCATCGTTTTTTCCACGAACAGTGGTTACTATGTGGATCAGTACACCTATTATTACGGCTTCAGTGACTGTGAAGGTGCTGGTGAGATGTTCCGTGTATCTACATTAGATATGGTTAACACTTACCATCGCACAGATAAAGGCGACATTAGACTATTCAGCCAAGACTTCTTTGGTAAAGAAGCTTTCTTAACTGTATCTGGTCAGCTAAATGGCGAAACGTACGCAAGTGCCATGTAAGTAAAATCTACACTTTTGGCCCTACTTTCCGTGCTGAGAACTCAAACACAAGCCGCCACTTAGCGGAATTCTGGATGATCGAGCCGGAAGTTGCATTTGCCGATTTAAGCGATATCGCGCAACTATCTGAAGATATGCTGAAGTACGTAGCAAGGCAGTATTAGAAGAATTACCAGATGATATGAAGTTCTTTGAACAACGTGTTGAGAAAACAGCTATCTCGCGTTTAGAGAAGTTGATCAGCTCTGACTTTGTTCGTATGGACTATACTGACGCTATTGAGATCTTACAGAACTGTGGTAAGAAATTTGAATTCCCAGTTGAGTGGGGGATCGACTTAGCCTCTGAGCACGAAAGATATCTTGCTGAAGAACACGTTGGCGCGCCAATCATCATGCAAAACTACCCGCGTGACATTAAAGCTTTCTACATGCGTCAAAATGACGATGGTAAGACAGTAGCTGCGATGGACGTATTAGCACCAGGTATTGGTGAGATCATTGGTGGTTCACAACGTGAAGAGCGTTTAGAGGTATTTGATGCTCGTTTAGAAGAGATGAACTTAGATAAAGAAGACTACAGCTGGTACAGAGATTTACGTCGCTACGGCACCGTTCCTCACTCAGGTTTTGGTTTAGGCTTCGAGCGTCTAGTTGCTTATGTTACAGGCATGCAAAACGTAAGAGACGTAATTGCATTCCCTCGTGCTCCTGGTACGGCAAACTACTAACAAGTAGACCTATAATTTTTAAGGGGCTTAAACCATTTAAGCCCTTTTTTATTTTAAGAGAATATAATGAATATACTAGGTATTGAACTTAACAATAAAGAAGCCGTGATGGCATTGATCAACTACGAGCACGGTTTGCTCAATGTTAAAGAATGTCGAACTAGAGGTGTTGAACTGAGAAAAGGCGAAACATCCGAAGGCATTCAAGGTTTTCAGTTTCAATTTAGTAAGTTCCTTGAAGATTACAAAATTGACAAGGTAGTTATTAAACAAAGAGCAAGTAAAGGCAAATTCTCAGGTAGTGCTAACAGTTTCAAAATGGAGGCAGCCATCCAACTAATTAAAGACGTTGAGGTTGACATTATCTCGGCAACTGAGATAAAAGAAACTGTGAAAAATAATCCACTTGAATTTACGATGAAAGATCTTGATTTAAGACAATTTCAAGAGCAAGCTTTTCTGGCAGCATATGCCTACGCTTTGAACAGTAATTAATATGATGAATCGACCAGTACTAATAATTGAAGATGTGGAAGAGACTCGCCTTTTCCTAAAACACTTAATGGAACAACTTGGCTTTAGCCATATTGAGCTTGCAGCCGATGGCAAACAAGCCAGTAAGTTGTTGGATGAAAATGAGTTTTCGCTACTTTTATTAGATATTGAGTTGCCTGATGTCGACGGTAAAACCTTACTGGATGAATACAAAGTTAAGTATCCAGATATGGCTGTGATCATGTGTTCTAGTCATAACACAGTAGAAAACGTCAAATATACTTGGGACATGGGGGCAAATGGCTTTTTAGCCAAGCCTGTAGATTTAAGTAAGATTAAAAACTTACTGCTTAGACTAAACTTTCCTGTTTAGTCTAAATCTCTCAGTGGCAAAAGTTCGTTGTCACTGAAATATCTTTTGTTCTAATAAAAAATCAATCACTGCTTGTGTTCTTTTGGGTAACTGTTTTCTTGACGGATACACAATAGCAAACTGAACTTCTTGCCCTGTTATCTCAGGTAAAACTCTAATCAAACGACCAGTCTCAATTTCTTGCCTAACGGTACTAGGTAAAAGTAAAGAAATGCCAAGTCCTGCTAACACCATCTGCTGAACCATAAATGGCGAATTACATAGCTCAAACGACTTAGGCTTTATCTCTATTGTTTTATTGCCAAGCGCAGCGGGCAATTTATGCAGTTCAAATATTTGAGCCAATGCAATCCAAGGCAGGGACTGCAACTGTTCCAGACTTTCTGGCACTCCTTGTTGTTGAAGAAACTCAGGGCTGGCAAAAAGGCCAAAACGGTCTTTGTGAATTGGTCGAGCGATTAAACTTGAGTCTTTTGGCACCCCTACCCTAATTGCTAAATCGATATGCTCCATGATCAGATCTTGTGGTTGATCTTCCAAAATTAAATCTAGGTTTATTTGTGGGTGTCTTTGTTTTAATAATCCTAACTTAGGCAAGATAAACTTGTGGGCTATATCGTGATTGACAGTAAGCGTTACTCGTCCACTTGGCGCTTCAGAATCTATTGTCGCTTCTACGTCTTTTAACACCGAATCGAGTTTTAATGCGTGTTGGTATATCTGCTCTCCTTCGATGGTCAAACTCAGTTTCCGAGTGCTTCTCTGCAATAACCGAACTTGCAACATCTGTTCAAGTTTTGCCACCTGCTCACTCACTCTAGAGCGAGATGAAGAAAGTTTTCTAGCTGCCGCAGCAAAACTACTTTGTTCGACAACGATGGCAAAGATAGCTAACAGTTTAAGTTGTTCATATTGGTTATTCATTTAATTGTACTCAAAAGCCGAACATTGCATTTTATTTTATCCTACTTATCGCAACAATTACTACTACTTATACTGAGCTCGAATTTTACTTTTGAGGAAAAAATTATGATCGCAGTAACTGGAGCTAACGGCCAATTAGGTCAACTTGTTATCAAACACCTTTTAACAAAAACAGATGCGAGCAATATTGCCGCTCTAGTTAGAGAGCCTGAAAAGGCGAGTGAGTTAAAAAGCCTTGGTATCAATGTAAGGCAAGCTGATTATGACAAAGTAGATACGTTGAACTCAGCTCTAACTTATGTAGACACCCTTCTACTTATATCTAGCTCAGCCGTTGGCGCACGTATGCCTCAACATTCAGCGGTTATTGAAGCAGCACAAAAGCAAGGCGTAAAACACTTTGTCTACACCAGCATTCTGAAAGCGGATACAAACCCAATGATGTTGGCACAAGAACATAAGGAACGGAAAAGCTGTTATCTGAGTCAAACTTAGAAACGGTAATTTTAAGAAATGGTTGGTACACAGAAAACTACACACAAAGTATGCCAGCGATATTAGAAAATAATGCAGTGGTGGGTGTCTCGGTAAATGGCAAAATCCATAGTGCCACTCGAAACGACTATGCAGAAGCCGCTGCTAACGTGTTAGTTAATGTAAAAGAGCATGTTGGCCAAAGTTATGAATTAGCCAGTGATCAAGGCTTCACATTAACTGAGTTTGCAGCAGAAATAGCAAAGCAAACCAACAAAGACATTGCTTATCATGCAATGCAGGAACAAGACTATAAAGACCTACTAGTTAACTTAGGTTTACCTGAAGGTTTCGCAGGTGCACTTGCCGACTCTGATACTCAAACAGAAAAAGGCTGGTTACAAGATGAGTCGAAAGCGCTATCTAAGTTATTAGGCCGCCCTACCACTTCATTGTCAGAAGCCGTTGCTAATGCACTGTAATGGCAGGTTAGAGCATTAAGTTCAAACACGGTCAGAATCGATTAATACCAATCGTTTCTGACCATATCTATTTACACGTTTTTGGTGGGTGTCTCTCTAAATTCTCTTTAAATGCCTTCTAACTTCGCAGAATTACTATGGGTGTCTTTTTAAAAAATAATTCAACTTGCTCTGAAAATCGCCAGACTGATCTAGCGACTTTATCGATCAGTTTTACTTAGAGTTAGGGATAAAGCTGGACGATTTATTTGTTTGATAGCAGATAAGTTGCGCCATCTGTTGCTAGTCCGATTGGGCCTTGATATTGGTTGCGGATAATTTTCACGGTTTCTTGCTGTGCGCCTAATGTCCTATTCATAAAGTGTGATAACACCAGTTTTTTAACCTTTGCTTGTTTTGCTATTTGCCAATTTCTGAAGGTGGCATATGCAAGTTTTTCGCTATCCTTGATGCTGATTCAGGTACGGCATTATGTGCAACCAATATGTCGGAGTCTTTCGCCAGTTCAGCCAATACATTAAATTGATTGCTCATGTCGCCTGAAAATGTAATCGAACAATTTGCAACGTTCAATCTCCACGCTACTGCGGCAACTGGACCGTGGTGAACAAACATTGCTTGAGCTTGGATATCTGGGGAGATTTGATAAGAGAATGTTTTACCTTTTTCAAGCGGTACATCTTGAACCTTAACATCAAAGTTAGAGGTTATCTTATCCGAGATATATTCCTCTAAGTATGGATAAGCTCCTTTTGAACCAAGAAGTGCCTTTACATAAGAAGAAGTAGCGGGCATCAAACGATTACCTGACGGCCCCAAAACAGTTAAATCACTGACTCTATTTGTAAAGTAACTACCTTTAACAAAAGCAGGCAGATCAACACTGTGGTCGGTATGAAGGTGAGTAAGCAGAATCGCTTTTAAGTCTTCGAGCTTTGCACCACTGCGATCAAAAGCAACACTAGCTCCAGAGCCTGCGTCGATAAGTACTTGAGCTTTACCCTGATAACTAACTAAGTAACTTGAAGAAAACCTACCATCATCTAACTCTGGCCCACCAGATCCCAAAACTTGCAAACTGACTTTACCAGTATCACAGCTTTTGGCCTGCACATTCAAAGCGGCGAAAAGCAGAGTAGCCGCAACTAGTTTTTTCTTAGTTAAAAAAGAGACCATCTATAAACTGCCTTAACTTAATACGTAACCTAAGAATACCAGTCTTTTAGCAAAATAGTTCAGGCTTTTAACACTATAAAGTCAGCGCTGGAATAGAATTCGCGATTGCGGTGAATGATCTATAAATGTCTTGTAGCCCCTTTTATCATCAGGCTTTTGCTCATCTTATCTAAATTAGAGCTGATACCAAATATCGATCGCCAGAACTCTTATCTTTTTGTGGACAACAAAACTCTGAGAAAATATAAAGCCGCAAGAAGAGGCGAGCTATTGTGCGTCCTTCTTGCTTGCCTTGTTAGCTGAGTTCTCCTGCAAAAGTTTAGATAATGCGTGATTTAATTCGGCCTCATCCTTTAATGCTTGCCCAAGCCTATCTGATAGCTCGCCAAGAATTACCCGCACACTGCTTGCTATATCGAGACAGTGTTCATCAGTTTGATTGTGAAGCCCTTCGCTTAGAGCAGAATGTAAAAGCGTTAGTGGGTTGTGACCATTTATGAGTAATGCTTGAGGTATAGCATCTTTAACTGAGGCTAACGCCTTGCTGAATTGAATTTCTTTCTTTGCTTCTTTCAAGGCAGCGATGCTTTCTTCAGAGGCTGAAATCTTCTCCGAAACTTTTATGATTTCATCAAGTATCCGGTTTTTTTGGTTCTCGACTACTCTTCGATAGTAAACAAAGGCGCCTATGCCTAGCCCTTGATTCTCACATCTTCGCCCTTTGAGAAATATTTCCCTGTCCGGGCCAATAAGTTTAATTAATTTGGAAGGTGTTGGAGGTCCATAAAGAGGCAACTCTCCAAATTTATAACATTCCCCTGGACCACCTTTTTCCATGCTCCTTAACTGCCAAAGAGAAAGTCTTATCTGTATCTCTGCAATTTGAACAAATATAAGAAATATATATGAATGAAAAATTGTCAAAGACTTCGATAGACCCTTTAGTTGTGCATCGAAAAAATCTTGTTCCATTGCAATTGTCATTAGAGCAATGAAGCTGAATTTCAGGTTTATTAAGACAAAACCCTTTAACCTCCCCGCTAGGGAAGTAAACCTTTTCCCCAATATCACTGATATTCGTCAGTGATGAGGGAGGAGTGCTTTCCAAAAACTCAGCAAAAGAAATAATCTCTGTTTCTTCCTGTATTTCGCCCTTTTCGTCTGACATATTCTCCATACTCTCAGTTTATTGTGCAGCTAATTAGCGTGAATTCCGCTTTTCTCCAACATTGTGCAAACAGAAAAGATGCCAATTAGTTTTCTTTTTACAGTTTTCAGTAGATTATCGACTACGTATATTTTGATCAACTTTTCTTTTGTGGGTTATCCGAGAAACCTACGTTTAACGAGTTCTCGTATGCATTATCATCATTACTGATATAAGTATTACTTTCAATACCTTATAACTTTCACTTTGGCATACTCAAGAATTATCCAATGGACATTAATCCTCATTATTCTCTTTTTGAAATAGTTTTATGTGTTCCGCAAAAATAGAGTCTATTTTTTCTTTGTATGTAGATGCTATCTCTTGTTGCTGCTCTGGCAAGGTTGTTTCTAGTGTGTCTTTGAATAGGTATTGTGGGATGTCTAGTTGGTTTAGCAAGTAAAAGCATTTTGGTCTTGAATAAGTGATGCTGCCTCTTTTGAGTTCTGACTCAACTAATACGGCTAATACATAACGCTTGTTGCCAAATGCTTCGTAGGTTGGGAATACGTCATAGTGTTTGCTCATTTGGTTTACAAATAGCTTGGTTACTACAATGCGTTCTAGTGTTATTCTTGTAGCTCGTTTATTAACTTATCGTAATCGTCCTGCAAAGCGTCTAAGTTGAGCTGATGTTCTTGGTTTTACTAGTGGCGCGTCAATGTTGCGTACCCTATTCCAAATTGCACTTTTCATGCAAAAGTGATTGGCATAGACAAAGATGTCGTTACCTGATAGCGTATTTACATCAATGATTAATGCGCTCAATATCAGTATCTATCAAATTTCCGCATTCTTGCTCTAACAATTCAATTAACCGCTGGGTAACCTGATAATTTTTTATAAGATGCCTGCCTCTTTTAGTACGTATCAACCTCTTGTAGGTTCACTTGACTCTTTCTCATCTTCAACTGCTTTCTATTAGCGTTTCAATTTCAGGAGTACTTTCTGGCGGTGGTGTTGTTTTAGGAGGCGGTTTGGATTTGTCTTTGTTTAATTTTGACTGTTTCAGAAGCTTGTTCTTTATCATTATTTGCTGATGCACGTTTTAACTGGTTCTTGATGCTTTTACTTCAGCTTCTTGCTTCAGTTCTTTTTCACCAGTCTCTTGCTGTAAATAACGATCTGGCCAACCCAAGCTGCAATTAATAGTGCTAACAAGATGTATGGCCAGTTTTTATTCATATGCGTCGTCCTAACTTAAATAGTTGTTCGCTTTATACTTTCAGACGATTATTAACGTCTCGACTATTTTTTATCAAGTCGTTATCTGTGGTGAATTGAGCTGATTTTGCGGTTCCTGTCGTATAAAACTACATTAACTGAGGCTGCTAAATTTAGAGCTTCCTTGTGTTGGCATGTAAACTACGTGGTCAGCTTGGTCGATGATTTCTTGGCGTTAGCGAACCATCTTCTGGGCCAAACAAGTACATGGCTTTTTCTGGGTGTTCAAAGGTTGGAAGTGGAATGGCACCTTCAACTAAGTCGACACAAACCAGCTTTACGTCATCTGGCTTGGCAACAATAAAGTCATCGACTTTGGTTAATGAAATAGACTCAATTACCTTTTGTGTGTCAGTTGCAAACTTTTTTGCTATGTCATAGCGGTTACCTGAGTAAATTATTTCTTGTGCGCATCAAAGCAGCCCGCGGCTCTTAATACGCCACCAACGTTTGTTGGACTTTTTGGGTTTGTTAAGCGCAATTATTACGTGAGAATTCATTGGTATAGGTATTTGCCATTAAATTTTGTTACAAGTGGAGCTAGCATTGTTGTTGATTTTATTGAACAATGGCAGGAACTTTCCTGACTCTATCAAGCAAAATCACATACATTTATCTAGAGTCATACATTATCGCTGCTTGATAACAGATTAAAGTTGTAACGAGGTTTTTATTTAATGGAAAAAAGTCTACCTAAAAATAAACATTGGTTAAAGGACTTACTGAGTGCCTGTTGGGGAGTAATTAACTTTACCCGCAAAGCCATCTTAAACATCATCTTTCTTAGTACATGGCTTTTATTATCATTGCTGGCATAGCGGCAAACTCAGAAACACCGGGTGTTGTAGAAGATAATTCAATGCTTAAAACTGAACTTAGTCGGGCAGTATTGTTGAGCAAAAAACATTCGTTGACCCATATACGATGAAGTGTTAATGAGGCGCGATGGGCAATAACAGACCAACTCGCCAGAAACAGTTACTAAGTGATGTATTAAAAGTGATCAAACAGGCTGAAAGCGGATAACCGAAGATTTCAGCCCTGTTATTACTTGACTTACACGGCCTATCTGGCGGTGGCATGAGCAAACTTGCAAGAAATTGGTGAGGCCATTAACTAGCGTTTAAAGCCAATTCAAACAAGCCAGTTATTGCTTACGGTGACTACTACTCACAAACGCAATATTACCTAGCTTCTCATGCTGACAATGTTGTACTTACACCCAATGGGTGCTATTAGCATGGACGGCTTTGGTCGTTACCGCATGTACTACAAGTCAGCACTAGAAAAATTAAAAGTGAATGCGCATATTTTCCGTGTAGGTACTTTTAAATCTGCGGTTGAACCTTACATTCGTGACGACATGTCGGAGCCTGCAAAACTGAAGCAAATCAACAATGGTTAGGCGATCTTATGGCAACAATATAAAACCACAATTGCGGCTAACCGCGAAGTTGAAGGTATCAAACTTTGATGAAACGTTAGACTGGCTTTCTTAGCTAAGTTCAAAGAACGTTGAAAGGTAACTTTGCGCAATTTGCCCTACAGAACAACTGGGTTGACCAACTGATGACTCGCCAACAATTCGACCAATACTTGGACGATGAGTTAAAAGTTAAATCTAAATGTTTTAACAATGACCAGCTACAAAGCAAGCATGAGTTTACAACCTGACTTGTCTGCATCGCCAGATAAAGTGGGGATTGTTATTGCTCAGGGTACTATTTATAACGGTAAGCGTAACGCTGGTGAAATTGGCGGTGATTCTACAGCTAAATTACTTAAGCAAGCTCGTTTAGATAAAAGTGTAAAAGCGGTGGTACTTCGTGTTGATAGCCCTGGCGGCAGCGCATTTGCTTCAGAGATCATTCGTAATGAAATTGAAGCTCTGAAAAAAGCAGGCAAACCAGTTATTGCTTCTATGAGTTCGGTTAGCTGCTTCAGGTGGTTACTGGATCTCTGCTTCAGCTGATGAGATTTGGGCATCGCCAAGCACCATTACAGGTTCAATTGGTATCTTTGGTATGTTCATGACATTCGAAGATTCACTGTCTTATTTAGGCATTAATACCGACGGTGTGGCAACGACAGAAATGGCAGGCATTAGCGCAACGCGTAAACTTAGACCCACAAATGGCGCAGAGTTATTCAAACAGCTATTGAAAGTGGTTACGACCAATTTATTAAACCTTGTTGCAACAGAGCGAAATATGAGTGTTGCTGAAGCAGTTGATAAAATAGCGCAAGGTCGTGTTTGGTCTGGTGCAAAAGCGAAAGAGCTTGGTTTAGTTGATAGCTCTAGGTTCATACTCAGACGCGATTGATGCTGCGGCAGCAAAAGCTGAACTAGCAGCCTACGACGTAAAAGTTATCACTAAGCCATTATCTCCTGTTGGACCAATTAATGATGGATTTATTTGCTGCTTACGCGTCCTGAGCCGAGCTACAACAATAATCAGCACTTTATTGAAGGTATTAGCTCAAATTGGTCAGGAGCTAAGCAAAATGGACAGAGTTTAACGATCCTGCTGGTGCTTACATTTACTGTTTGGAGTGTGATGCTCTCTAGCAATAGCTCCCGATTACGTTCTAGAATAGGCGCCCAATTTGGCGCCTATTTTTTTGAACTATGAATAAGAAAGTCTATATCGCCTATACAGGTGGCACAATCGGGATGAAAAAATCCCCGCAAGGTTACATTCCAGTTGAAGGTTACATCACCGACGTATTGAATTCGATGGAAGAGTTAAACCGTCCAGAAATGCCTGAGTTCACCATTAAAGAATATTGTCCTTTGCTCGATTCAAGCAACATGACCCCTTCTGATTGGCAGCTTATTGCAGATGACATCAAACACCACTATGCAAGATTTTGATGCGTTTGTTGTGCTTCATGGTACTGACACTATGGCCTATACACGGCTTCAGCACTGTCGTTCATGTTAGAAAATTTGGGCAAGCCTGTAATAGTAACGGGAAGTCAAATTCCGTTATCGCAAATTCGCTCAGACGGTTTGCATAACTTACTTAACGCCTTGTATACCTTAGCGGTGCACATTATCCAATTGCCGAAGTGGGTTTATTCTTTAACAACCGTCTTATATCGTGGTAATCGTGCAACAAAAGCTGATGCCGATGGTTTTAATGCATTTGAAAGCCCGAACTACCCTGCTCTAGTTGAAGCGGGTATTCATATTGAAGTAAATCAAAGAGCGTTATTACCGCAGGAACAAGCAATCTGGCAGATGAGTTACAGGTGGTCAATATTAAAGATCAACCAATTGGTGTGGTAAGCCTTTACCCAGGTATTTCTCATTTAGTTATTGCCAACATTCTTAGCACAACCGGTTAATGCTTTGATCATTCAAAGCTACGGGGTTGGTAATGCGCCAGAAAACCCAGAGCTATTAAAAGAAATTGCTGCAGCCAACGACAGAGAAATTCTAGTGGTTAATCGTACTCAATGTCACAGCGGTAGTGTAGATATGGAAGGTTATGCAACCGGTAATGCGCTCAAACAAGCTGGTGTGTTGTCTGCGTACGATATGACGTTAGAAGCCTGCTTAACTAAAATTCACCACCTGTTAAGCCAAAACTTACCCTTTGCAGAGGTTCGTAAACGTTTCAGTGAAAACTTAAAAGGCGAAATGACGCTTTAGTCTGCACTCTCAACATCTGATAACGCATAGGCTCAATTCACTTTATCTGAACCTGTGCTTTTTCAACCAAATATTACAAACGTCCCCTATTTAGGTTGCATCTATTTGTGCTCAACAGCCATTGGCGAAACACTTCGACTTGATGATGCTTTAACGTGGGAATTGGGATAAACCAGATGAAAATGCTTCATCGGTCTCAAGCTCGGTTGTAAACGGTTTTACCAGTTGCCCTGACTCAATTGCGCTTTCAACTAAGCTGCTTCTGCCAAGCGCAATACCATCCCCTAACACAGCAAGCTCCAAGGCGGATACTAAGCGTATCCATATGAAAGCCCTTATCCATTTTCACTTCGTTGAAGTTGGCTTTTTTCAGGTAGTAACCCCAACCCTTCTTCATAACCCATAACATGTAATAAAGTGTGCTCTGACGGCTCAAATGAGTCGATCATCCATTGGATTATCACTTTAAGTATTCTGGGCTACAAACTGGAAATAGTTTGTCCCAAGTTAAGACGATCACTGGTCATGCCTTTCCATTGGCCTTTGCCGTAACGAATTTCTAAATCGCTGTCTAAATTGTTTTCTCTTTCCGCTTCGTTCACCCAAATATTGCTAGTTAGCCGTCAAATTAATATCTGGGTGCGAAGGCTTTAAAATTTTTGATCCTAGGCGCTAACCACTTCATGAAAAACACCATATTCACTTTTATGGTTAATAGCCCAGTTCGGCCTTGACCAAATATTTCTTCGGTCGCCACACTTAAACGCTCAACCGAATCGTGAACTGCTGGTAAATACGCAGCTCCTGCATCAGTTAGTTCTAAGCCCCTTGGTAGTCTGCGAAATAATAAACAACCTAGCTGGCTTTCAAGCCCTTTTACTTGTTGGCTAATCGCCGCTTGGGTCAAGTTTAATTCATTGGCGGCATGGGTAAAACTAAGATGCCGAGCAGAAGCCTCAAACGCTCTAATCCAATTTAATGGAGGTAGTCGCTTTTTCATAAATCCCCGTTTAACTCTATGAAAGTAGTTCATTTTTATATTTTTTATTTGACCGGATCAGTATGACATAACCGATACTTTTATAGACATAAATTATTTTATACCTAAGCCATCATTTTTATTGATTGTGTCATTGAGTCTGCACTTTGTTCAATACTTTTCAGCGTCGTAAAAGTCGCTGCTGGGGAAGTAATACCACAGGTAATTATTAACGAGAGCGAATTATAAAAATGAATAATAAATATAAAATATCAACAGGCAGTAAACGCCCTCAATTTATATTGAGTAGGAGTTTACTATGAGTAATAACGAATCAAACACGAGTATTTTTAAACACTACAATCCAGTAATGAACATAGGATCGGCCATTCATTATCCTTGGCGTTTGTGTTGTTTACTGTTGATCAATCCAGAATTTGCCAATGGCATTTACACGGCAGCGAAAAACTACATATCGGCTAATTTAGCTTGGTATTATGTAATGCTAATGAGCTTCTTCTTGTTGCTCGCTTTATATACTGCATTTAGCCGTTTTGGCCGAATAAAATTGGGGCATGATGACGATAAGCCGGAGTACAGCTTTTTCTCTTGGTTTTCCATGTTATTTGGCGCAGGCATTGGTATCGGTATTCTATTTTGGAGTATCGCCGAGCCAATCAATCACTTCCAAGGCAGCCCTTTTATTGCCGAAGGCCAAGCGCTTACGGTAGAGGCTGCACAAATCGCTATGCGTATTAGTATTTTCCACTGGGGCTTACATGGCTGGGGCTTATTTGCCATTACTGGTATGGCGCTAGCATATTTTGCTTACCGCAAAGGCTTACCACTTGTCTATTCGTTCAGGTTTATATCCTGTATTTGGCGAAAGAATTTATGGTCCGATTGGTCATATGGCAGATTTGCTCGCGGTATTCGGCACTGTGTTTGGTATTGCTACTTCTTTAGGCCTAGGTGCCCAGCAAATGAACGCGGGCATCAACTACTTATTTGGCGTTGAGATCTCAACGGGCATTCAGGTGATGATCATTGCCGTAATTTCAATTTTAGCCACCTTATCAGCATTAAGCGGTCTAAATAAAGGGGTGAAAAAGCTAAGTGAGCTCAATATGCGCTTGACCGCTTTAATGCTGACCTTCTTTATTGTCCTTGGGCCAACGGCCTATTTACTTGGCGCTTTTGCCACTAACTTAGGCGATTACCTAACTAATGCGGTTGAACTGGGCTTTTGGGTTGACCCAGATCCAAACAGCCAATGGCAAGGTTGGTGGACCGTATTCTACTGGGGCTGGTGGATTGCTTGGGCACCGTTTGTCGGCATGTTCATCGCACGTATTTCCAAAGGTCGTACGGTTAAAGAGTTCATCTTAGGCGTACTAATCGCACCTACTTTACTGGCTACATTCTGGATCACGGCATTTGGTAACACCGCAATTTTCATTGAGTTGTTTGGCTCTGGTGGCGTTACCGAAGCGGTCAATAAAGACATTACCACAGCATTATTTGTCACTATGGAATTGATGGACTTAGCGCCTATCGTTGCAACCATTGGTGCAATCATCTGTACTGTGATGTTAGTGACTTACTTTATTACATCGGCTGACTCTGCAACCTTGGTTATTTGTACCTTGGTCTCTATGGGTGAGCAAAAGTCACCGCCTAAACTTCGTATCTTCTGGGGTTTACTAATTGGTGCAACGGCTGGCGTGTTATTACTTGCTGGCGGCTTAAAAGCGTTACAAACCGCTTCAATTGTTGCCGCTTTACCATACTCAATTGGTACTGGTTATCACTACATGGGGCTTATATAAGTCGTTCAGAGAAGAACCATACAATGGCTCTGCCATATCTAACGACACCAGATGACGTGCAATTACCACCAGAGTTTGGTCAAAACTACGGCACAAAGCGTCGTTCACAAAACCGTCCTATTAAACCAGCTGAATCGACCAGCTAGTCAACATTCAATCGTCGCTCACAAAGCGACACTTTTAGCTGTAACTGCACTTAAGCCCAACCAATTAAGTGCAGTTATCTCTAAGTAAAAAGGAATACAACATGTCTTCACAGATCATCCTTCCTCGTATTATGCAAGTCGGTGAACATGCAAGTTTGGAAGTGTCTAATATTTTAGCCAGCTTAGGCTGTGTTAGACCGCTTATTGTTACCGATAACATGATGGTAAAACTCGGCTATGCCAACAAAATTGCCGAAGTTTTAAAACAAGACTCACTAAGCTTTGATGTGTTTGCTAATACGGTGCCAGAACCAACCGTAGCCTCTATCCAAGCAGGCGTTGAAATGGCTAAAACTGGTAACTATGACTGCATCATCGCCCTTGGCGGCGGCAGCCCTATCGACAGTGCTAAAGCGATTTCCATTTTGGCCAAATTTGGTGGCGAAATGAAAGACTATCGCTTCCCGCGCATTGTCAATGAAATGGGTTTACCGGTTATTGCTATTCCTACTACCGCAGGTACTGGCTCTGAAGCCACTCGTGTCACTATCATCACTGACGAGCAAAACGATGAAAAAATGCTTTGTGTTGGCGTAGGCTTTATGCCTGTTGCAGCGTTAGTTGACTACACATTAACTGTCAGTGTACCTGCAAGAACTTCGGCGGATACAGGTATTGACGCCTTAACTCATGCAATGGAAGCGTACGTCAGTAAAAAAGCCAGTGCATATACCGACATTCAAGCAATTGCGGCAATGAAACTGATTGCACCGAATTTACGCAAGGTTTATCACAACGGTGAAGATAAAGAAGCAAGAGAACAAATGATGCTCGGTTCTACTCTCGCAGGCGTTGCTTTCTCAAATGCATCCGTTGCCTTAGTGCACGGCATGAGCCGCCCAATTGGTGCGTTTTTCCACGTGCCTCATGGTTTATCAAACGCCATGCTATTACCTAGCGTTACTGAGTATTCAATTCCAGGCGCACCAGAACGTTATGCCGATTGCGCCAGAGCCATGGGCGTTGCTACCGAACAAGATTCAACAGAACAAGCCAATGCCAAATTATTACAAGAGCTAAAAGCATTAAACGAAGAGCTAAGTGTGCCGACACCTGAGCAATTTGGTATTTGCAAAAACACCTTTTTTAAAGTGAGCCAAACCATGGCAGAACAAGCCTTAGCGTCAGGTTCACCAGCAAATAATCCTAGAGTGCCGAATGCCGATGAATTAGTCAGCATGTATCAGGCACTTTGGGACTAGATTACAGAGCTGTATATTTATACAGCCCTTATTGCATATTCGAACATTAATTAAACAAATTTTATTTTTTTGGAGTACAAAAATGAACACAATTGGTCACTTTATTAATGGTGAAATGGTCGCTGATAACGAGCGCACTCAAGCCGTTTATAACCCAGCAACTGGTGAGGCAGAAAAGCAAGTTGCATTAGCCTCAGTTGCAACCGTTGAAGAAGCCATTGCTAAAGCGCAAGCGGCGTTCCCAGCATGGCGCAATACCCCTGCGATTAAACGCGCACGTGTCATGTTTAAGTTTAAAGAGCTACTAGAGCAAAATGCAGAGAAGATCTGTGAACTTATTGGTCAAGAGCACGGTAAAATTTCTCACGACGCAGCTGGTGAATTACAACGTGGTATTGAGAACGTAGAGTACGCCTGTGGCGCACCTGAGCTATTAAAAGGTGAGCACAGTAAGAATGTTGGCCCTAACATTGACTCTTGGAGTGAATTCCAACCTTTAGGCGTGGTTGCGGGTATTACACCGTTTAACTTCCCAGTAATGGTGCCACTTTGGATGTTCCCTATGGCGATTGCCTGCGGCAACTGTTTTGTTTTAAAACCATCAGAGCGTGACCCTAGCTCAACCATGTTCATTGCAGAGCTGTTAAAACAAGCAGGTTTACCAGACGGCGTAATGAACGTAGTGAATGGTGACAAAGTAGCAGTAGATACTTTATTAACGGATGAGCGTATCAAAGCAGTGAGTTTTGTTGGTTCTACGCCAATCGCTGAATACATTTACCAAACGGCAAACAAAAACGGTAAACGTTGCCAAGCGTTAGGTGGCGCGAAAAACCACGCTATCGTCATGCCTGATGCAGACATGGACAATGCTGTTAACCAACTTCTAGGCGCAGCGTTTGGCTCTTCTGGAGAGCGTTGTATGGCACTTTCAGTTGCCGTTGCGGTTGGTGACAATGCAGCAGATGCACTTGTAGCAAAAATGACTGAAGCGATGAAGTCGCTAAAAGTAGGCGCTTATACTAACAGCAACAATGACTTTGGCCCTGTTATCACTAAGGCTCACCGCGATAAAGTAGTTGGTTACATTGATGACGCTGAAGCTCAAGGAGCAAACGTAGTAGTTGACGGTCGCCAGCCGCAAGTTGACGGTTACCCACAAGGTTTCTTTGTAGGCGGTACTTTAATTGATGGTGTAAAACCAGAGATGAACAGTTACCAAGAAGAGATCTTTGGTCCTGTATTGCAAGTTGTTCGAGTAAACACTATGCAAGAAGCGATGGATTTAATTGATGATCACGAATACGGTAATGGTACCTGTATTTTTACTCGTGACGGTGAAGCGGCTCGCTATTTTTCTGATCATATTCAAGTTGGTATGGTTGGTATTAACGTTCCTCTTCCTGTGCCAGTTGCCTACCACAGCTTTGGTGGTTGGAAGCGCTCATTATTTGGTGATCTTCACGCCTATGGCCCAGACTCTGTTCGTTTTTATACCAAGCGTAAAACCATCACTCAAAGATGGCCGTCAGCTGGTATCCGCGAAGGCGCACAGTTCTCAATGCCAACAATGAAATAATTACCTCGTCCCCTTAAAAAAGCCGTTACTGTATTTGCAGTAGCGGCTTTTTTTATTCGAAAATTAAATCTAGTGCATTGTTTTTATTAAATTTATCAAAATAATCTTAGCCATAAATAAAATAACCCCTTTGATAAAATTTTTATTGCTGGTGAGTTTTTTTCAAGTCTTTATCATTCATTTTGCTCAATTAATTTGAGTGTAATTACTTAAGTTTTCAACTGAGCTAATTAATTTACTGACGACTTTTACGACACAAAAATTTTTGAATTTGGGTTGCTAATACCAACCGAAATTTAACGTCAAAATAATTAAATAGAGTGAGAAAATACATTGAGTATGAAAGCAAACTTACCATTAATCGGTGTTAACGTTATCGATTTTGGTCAGCAAATAGCTGGACCTGCGGTCGCCATGATCTTGGCTGATCTTGGGGCAACTGTGATTCATATTGATCCACCAACAGGACCACAATGGAAAAGTCCTGCCAATGCTATTTTAAACCGGAATAAAAGCACGGTTAACATTGACTTAAAAACACCGCAAGGCCTAGAACAAGCGCATAACTTAATTGCCAAGGCTGACATTGTTATTGAAAGCTTTAGGCCGGGTGTAATGAAACGCCTAGGCGTTGACTTTGCTAAACTAAGAGCGCAAAGGCCTGAGCTAATCACCCTTTCAGTGCCTGGTTATGCCAGCAACGATGAGTTACGCAGTCAGTGGAAAGCAACTGAAGCCATTATTGCAGCCAACTCTGGTGCGTTTACTGACATGGGTTTCAACAGAGTGTTAATGGGTCTTGATCCTAGCTTCTCGCCTTTATCACTTGGATCTGCCTACGCGACTTCACTAGCTGCAAGCTCTGTGGTGATGGCACTCCTATCTCGCCAAAAACTAGGGTTGGGCGACCATATTGAAGTACCAATTGTTGCTGCACTAATGGAAGGCCTATCTTACAACTCAATTGTGATTGAAGACTTGCCTGAGCGCTACTTAACCATGCGTGAACATGAGATCAGTCATCGCAAAGAAAACAACTTGCCGATGGATGTTAGTTATGAAGAGTTGCAAGAATACTTAGATCCTTTCTATCGTACTTATGAGTGTAAAGATGGCCGATATTTTTATGCCGTCTGCCCTTCTCACCGTAACCACGCAAAACGTTGTTTACAAGTGATGGGCTTGTATGACGAGCTAGTTGCTGAAGGATTGCCTGAAGTAAACGACCTTCATTTACCTATTTCACAGTGGGATGGCGAAACTTCTATTGGAGTTTATCCACTTCCAAAAAAATGGGCTGATATTATCTCGGCAAAAATGAAGAAGGTATTTTTAACTAAAACCTCTGAACAATGGGGCGTGATCTTTGGTGAAGGTCAGATCCCAGGTGCACCACACCGTACAACTCAAGAATGGGTTAATAGTCAACACTGTGCCGATGCCGGTTTGATAGTTGAAGTTAATGATCCTGAATACGGCTTGATGAAACAACCAGGTCCGATTGTTTGGTTAGAAGAGTCTGCCGAGCAGATGTTGCTGCCTAAACCAAGAGTGACGGTTAACTTCGAGGTTGCATTAGCTAAGCTAGAGCAAACTCAAACACAACACCCGATTACTATTCCTGCACAACCATCTGCTGCTGAAAGCAATAATTTGCCATGGTTGCACGGTGTAAAAGTGCTGGATCTAACAAATGTGATCGCAGGCCCTCATTCAGCGGCATTTTTAAGCCGATTTGGCGCAGAAGTCACCAAGTTAGACCCAGTTACCCCTATGTACGACCCATTGATTGGTACTTTGTTTAGTTTCCAAACCAACATAGGCAAAAAAAGTGCTTTAGTCGATATTACCACTGAACAAGGCCAAGCTATTTTCCACCAGCTGGTGCAGTCGGTTGATTTAGTACTTATTAATGCGCCAGAGCGTCAAATGAAGCCATTAGGTTTAGACGAGGAAAGCTTGCAAGCAATTAAGCCAGGTATTTTATTCTGTCGTTTAGATTGTTTGGGTGGCCCTACTCGCGGCTCTAAAACTAACTACATTGGCTATGACGATATTATTCAGGCCAACAGCGGCATCATGAGTCGATTCGGTGGCATTGATACACCAGAGGAACACGCTCATTTAGGCACACTGGATGTGAACTGTGGTTTTGCTGGCGGTTTAGGCATGGCATTAAGTCTTTACCACAAAGAACGTACGGGAGAGCACAGCCGAGCACGAACCTCTTTATCCACTGCAACTAACTTAGCACAGATTAAATTTGCTTATGACTATGAAGGCAGAGCACCATTTGATGAGCCGTCTGGTCGCAAAGCATTAGGTAATCATGACCTATCTCATTTCTATTCAACACAGCAAGGCAGTTTGTTTATCGACTCGAACGAGCAAGAACTAAACAAATTGGAACTGATTGAAGGGTTACAGGGGATCAGCGAGTCTGAAAACAAAAAGGCATTTTTAACCAGTGCTTTTGCAACGGACACGGCTGACAACTGGGCTCAGAAATTACGTGCACAAGACATTGCGGCAGTTCGCTCTGTAGGGATAGAAGAACTTCGCGAGAGATACACCAGAACCGCAGATGGCAAAATGGGAACTGACTTAGGCAGTTATGCTTTCTCAGTGTATCCAGAACATCCAAGTGGTCACACAGTTACCATCATAGATCACTACTCAATAAGACCAACTCGAGCACAAATTATTGCGCAAACGCCAACAGAAAGTTTTGGTCACTCGACCTACGAAATACTTTCAGATTTGGGTTATAGCAAAGCAGAGCTGGACACCATGCACAATGACAAGATCATTGGCACTGCATGGGGCAAAGAGTACTTACCAAGCTAATTTCAAGCCTTGGCTGCACTCATAAACTTGAGTGTAGTCAACGGCTTAATCATAAAAATAAAGCAAGAAAATGGCACAACAAAAATAACGATAATAAGGGTAATAGCAAAATGAAAATATCAACAATAAGCCTTGCCTTGGTTGCCGCTTTATCAACTGCAACACATGCTGAAACGACAGAGTTAAGCGAAATTGCAAAAATAGAGAAGCAACTGCAGGAGCTCAAAGCCAAACTAAAACAAAACGAAGAAAAGCTTGAAGCGAATCAGCAAAAGCTAGAAAAACAAGAACAACAACAAGCATCTGAAATTAAGGTAAGTGGCGCAGTTCGTTTCCAATATGGCATTAAGGACTACGATAAAGATGATAAAGACCGAAATGGTGATTTCGACTTTGACGTGTTCCGCCTTGATTTTAACGGCACTTCTGGCGATATCATCTTCTCTGCACAATACCGCTGGTATCAATACATGGACACGATTCACCATGCTTATTTAGGTTATCAATTCGATGACAATTGGCAGGGGCAAGTGGGGATCACTCAAGTACCGTTTGGTAACTTAACTTGGAACTCAAACAGCTTTTTCTTCAGCACTAACTTCTATGTTGGTTTAGAAGATGATTACGATGCAGGTTTGAAATTTATTGGCGATTTCGACAAGCACAACATTCAGTTGGCTTACTTCAAAACCGATGAATTAGGCGGTATTGACGGCTTTGTAAGTGACCGAACTGGACGTTACTCTTATGATATCGTGGGTACACGCCAAGCTGGACAAGGCATCTACGATACACCTGCTAGCCCTCTTGCTGAAGATGGCACGTTAAATATTCGTTATGCCTATAAATTTGATAATACTGAGGTGGGTGTCTCTTTATTAACGGGTGATATCGAAGGCAGTACTGGCACAGTTGGCGACCGCAGCGCTTATGCTTTCCATTTGAAAAGCCAGATTGACGCATTGACGGTTATGTTCCAATACACTGACTATGAAATGGACTTAGATGATAACTCTGAATTAGTTACCGTAGGGGCTTATAGCTTTCATGACACAATACCAACGGCAGCAATTATTTATAACCTGAACCTAGCTTACTCGGTTGATGTTGACTGGGGGCCGATCTCAAATCTTAAGTTCTATAACGACTACAACCTAATGACAGATAAATCAGGTGGCTTAACAGAAGACACCATGATGAATGTATTAGGTGTGCAGGTTACTTCTGGTAATCTATACACATTAATTGACTTTGCCTCAGGTAGAAACCAACCCTTCCTTGGAGGTTCTCTTGCTGATAACAGTAAAGACACGAACTCAAGATTGAACATCAACTTTGGTTTTTACTTCTAAGTAACTGGTTTACGACCAATCTTTATATCTCGGCCTGCCCTAGGTCGAGCTTATTTTCATCTTTTTGGTTACGAGTTTCACATAATTTAGCCCTCGTTATTCAAAGCCTAATGACCTTAGACTAAAGCCTTAACTAAGTTGGGTGTCTCTTGTTTTATTCCTTGATATCATGCTCATTCAATACGCTAGATAAAAGGGATAAATATGAGTTTTAAGCTGTCTGCATTCGGTTCCAAATTCACAACACAGTCGGGTATCGTGGCTCTTATGGATGATTTAGGTAATGCACTAAATGAGAACCCTGACCTTTTATTTATGGGCGGTGGTAATCCAGCAAGAATTGACGCTGTTGAAGAGTATTTTGCCGAGCGTCTTAATCAAATTCAAAAAAGCGACAAAGAGCGTTTTGATTTTTTAGGTGTGTACCAATCACCTCAAGGCGACCTAGAGTTTAGAGAGGAGTTAGCCAGTTATTTAGAGCAAAAATTTAATTGGCCAATTACTGCGCAGAACATCGCCTTAACTAACGGCAGCCAATCCGCCTTTTTCACTGTTGCTAATATGCTTGCAGGCACAATGAATGACGGCTCAAGCAAAACCATTCACTTCCCTTTAGCGCCAGAATACGTGGGTTATGCTGATGCAGGCTTGAGTGAAACACTGTTTTCATCTTCTCGGCCGAAAATAGACATTCTAGGTCAGCATTTCTTTAAATATAGAGTTAACTTTGACGAACTTGATATTGATGATTCTGTTGCCGCTCTTTGCGTATCTCGCCCTACTAACCCTACTGGTAATGTGATCACAGACTCAGAACTAGCAAAATTAGATAAACTTGCAAAAGCGCGACAGATTCCTTTGATAATTGATGGTGCCTATGGCTTGCCCTTCCCTGATATTACATTTAGCCAAGCAACCCCACATTGGAACAGTAATACCATCTTATTGTTAAGCCTATCTAAGCTTGGTTTACCGGCTGTTAGAACAGGTATTGTCATTGCCGACAAGGCTTTTATTCAGAAGTTTACGACCGCTTATACAATCATGAACTTAACACCAAGCAGTACAGGCCCTATTTTAGCTCGTGGTTTATTTGCCGAGCGACAAATAGAGTCGTTAACCGCTTCAGTAAAACAGCACTACCAAGACAAAGTAAAGCTTATCACCGAGTGCTTTATTGAACATTTAGATGGCGTCGACTTTAAAATACACAGTGTTGAAGGCGCTATTTTTGTTTGGCTTTGGTTCAAAGATTTGCCAGTTTCAAGTTACGAGCTATATCAACGTTTAAAGCAAAAAGGCGTTTTGATCATACCTGGAGAGGAGTTCTTCATTCAACAAAAGGACTGGTCACACAGTAAAGAGTGTATTCGAGTCTCTTACGCCCAACCTGATGACGTAATTAAGCAAGGCGTTAAAATAATTGCCGAAGAAATAAAAGACTTATATTCACAATAAAGAGGTCATTATGAAGCAAAGTATTGTCCATATCGCACTGGTAGTAAGAGATTACGATGAAGCTATCGAATTTTACGTTGATAAGCTCAAATTTGAGCTTATTGAAGATACCTATCAAGCCGAACAAGATAAACGTTGGGTTGTTGTTGCTCCACCAAATTCAACTGGTACAACGCTGCTTCTAGCGAAAGCGTCAAAACCAGAGCAGCTTAATAGCATTGGTAATCAAACCGGTGGACGAGTATTTTTATTCTTGAACACAGATGATTTTTGGCGTGATTACGAGCGCATGATCTCAATAGGTATTAAGTTTGTGCGAGAACCTAAGCAGCAAGATTATGGCATGGTTGCGGTCTTTGAAGACTTATACGGTAATCTTTGGGATTTACTTCAACTAAACCCTGATCACCCTATTGCGCATAGACAGTAATTTTACAGGAAGAAAAGGCCGCCGTTCCTTGTCATCCATGACACCACGACATACCTACATCCTGTAAGCAAAAAGGCCAGCTAATAGTAGCTGGCCTTTGTCGTTTATAAAACTTAAGTTTAAATTACTTAAGTAAGTCTAAACCTGCGTTGTAAGTTGCGCTTGGACGCATTGCTGCAAAACCTTGGTCGTCAGCTGGCTTGAAGTAACCAGAGATGTCCATTGCTTGGCCTTGAACTTCGTTTAGCTCTGCCACGATCTTATCTTCGTTAGAAGCTAAGAACTCTGCAACTGGAGCGAACTTAGCTTGTAATTCTGCATCATTAGTTTGTGCAGCTAACTCTTGTGCCCAGTACATAGATAAGTAGAAGTGTGAACCACGGTTATCTAGTTCGTTAACTTTACGAGAAGGTGACTTGTTGTTATCTAAGAAAGTACCAGTCGCTTTGTCTAACGCTGTAGCTAGAACTTGCGCTTTAGCGTTGCCAGCAGTGTTAGATAAGTGCTCGTAAGAAGCCGCTAGAGCTAAGAACTCACCTAGTGAATCCCAACGTAAGTGGTTTTCTTTTTCGAACTGTTGAACGTGCTTAGGAGCAGAACCACCAGCACCAGTTTCAAATAAACCACCGCCGTTCATTAGAGGAACGATTGATAACATCTTAGCTGAAGTACCTAATTCTAAGATTGGGAATAAGTCAGTTAAGTAGTCACGTAATACGTTACCTGTTACAGAGATAGTGTCTTCACCTTTCTTCATGCGCGCTAGAGAGAACTCAGTTGCTTCAACTGGCGCTAAGATGCGAAGGTCTAAACCGTCTGTATCGTGGTCTTTTAAGTATTCGTTAACTTTTGCAATTAATTGCGCATCGTGTGCACGAGCTTCATTTAACCAGAATACCGCTGGCATACCAGATAAACGAGAACGGTTAACTGCTAGTTTAACCCAGTCACGGATAGGTGCGTCTTTAACTTGACACATACGGTAGATGTCACCAGTTTGAACAGCGTGTTCAAATACTAAGTTACCGTCTTGGTCTGTTACTTTAACTGTACCTTCAGCTGGGATTTCGAAAGTCTTGTCGTGTGAACCGTACTCTTCTGCTTTTTGCGCCATAAGACCAACGTTAGGAACGGTACCCATAGTTGCTGGATCAAATGCACCATTTTCTTTACAGAATTGGATAGTTGCTTGGTAAACGCCAGCATAACAACGGTCTGGAATAACCGCTTTCATGTCTTGTAGTTTACCTTCAGCATTCCACATTTGGCCTGAAGAACGAATAGCTGCAGGCATAGACGCATCGATGATAACGTCAGAAGGAACGTGTAAGTTTGTGATACCACGGTCAGAGTCAACCATTGCAATCGCAGGTGCATTTTCATAAACAGCTGCGATGTCTGCGTTGATTTCAGCTTGCTTAGCTTCTGGTAAAGAAGCAATCTTAGCAACTACGTCACCAAAACCGTTGTTTACGTCAACACCAATTTCTGCGAACGTGTCAGCGTGCTTGTCAAATAAGTCTTTGTAGAAAGCTTTTACGATATGACCGAAGATGATTGGGTCAGAAACTTTCATCATTGTTGCTTTTAAGTGAGCTGAGAAAAGCACACCTGATGCTTTAGCATCTGCGATTTCTTTTGCTAAGAACTCATTTAGTTTTGCTACGTTCATGAAAGTAGCATCAACAACTTCACCCGCTAGAACAGGTACAGATTCTTTAAGAACCTTAACGCCATCGGCTGAGTGTAATTCAATTTTTAAAGCACCTTCTTTAGCGATAGTTGCAGACTTTTCGTTTTCGAAGAAGTCGCCGCCATCCATGTGTGCAACATGAGATAGAGAGTCTTTTGCCCAAGCACCCATAGAGTGTGGGTTTTTCTTAGCGTATTGCTTAACTGCACCTGGTGCACGACGGTCAGAGTTACCTTCACGTAATACAGGGTTTACTGCTGAACCTAATACTTTTGAGTATAAACCTTTGATGCGTGTTTCTTCATCGTTTTGTGGCTCTTCAGGGAAGTCTGGTAGTGCATAACCCTTTGCTTGTAATTCCGCAATCGCTGCTTTTAATTGAGGAATTGAAGCTGAAATATTAGGAAGTTTGATGATGTTTGCTTCAGGAGTTTTCGCTAACTCACCTAAGTATGCTAAATCATCAGAGATCTTTTGCTCATCTGTTAAGAACTCAGATAAGTTAGCAATGATACGGCCTGATAATGAGATATCGCGAGTTTCAACGTCGATACCCGCTGTCGCACTATATGCTTCAACTACAGGTAAAAATGAATAAGTTGCCAGTGCTGGCGCCTCATCGGTTTTTGTATAAATGATCTTAGATGTCATTGATTTTCCCTACATTTTATAATTATGCGTTTAAAAGCAACTGTGAAATCTTGTTTAATTACAACAAATCGCGTTTAAACTGAAATCGACACATCTTAGTACAGTTAAACAGCAAGTGTTTTACTAAGATAAAATTTTGTCTGAATTTTGGCTGCGAATACTATAAAATATACGGCCTTTTTGAAAGTCTTTTATCGTTTTGCCGCTATGAAATTTACCAAATCCAGCTCAACCAAAAATTCTACAAAGTTCACAAAAAACCACAATAAGACCAAAGTAGCAGGCAATAGACCGGCAAATAAAAATACCAAACCTAACCACAAAAAAGCTACAGTTAAGGCGATTGCACCTGAGCAAAGAAAAGTGTTGTTATTTAACAAGCCTTTTGACGTACTAACCCAGTTCACCGATGATCAAGGCCGAAAAACCCTGAAAGATTTTATCGATATACCGGGAGTGTATGCCGCAGGAAGGCTAGATAGAGACAGCGAAGGTCTTTTGGTATTAACCAATGACGGTAAACTACAGAATAAAATTGCCAGCCCAAAACACAAAACCTCTAAGTGTTATTGGGTTCAAGTTGAAGGCGTACCAAGCGAACAAAAAATCCAGCAATTAAGAGATGGCGTTGAGTTAAAAGACGGCCTAACCAAACCGGCAAAAGCCAAGATCATTGCAGAGCCAAGTATTTTATGGCCTAGAAATCCACCTATTCGCGAGCGTAAAGCGATACCAACAACTTGGTTAGAACTAACGATAAGTGAAGGCAAAAACCGACAAGTGCGAAGAATGACTGCACATATTGGTCACCCTACTCTACGATTAGTTCGTTACCGTGTCGGTAATTGGACCATAGATGATATTGCAAATGGCGAATACAAACTGCTGACAAATGTATAATACCAATCTGTATAAAGAATGAGTCACTCAGCGAGAATTAAAAGCTTTTCAGGGCAAGGCTACCAGTTCCAGACGTAACCTAAGCACCTAAGTCCATTTAGGCGAGGCTTTGACTACTGCGGACGTCCTGTCCTTCGCTAAAGTCAGCCTTCGGCTGTTCAAAAATGTTCCAGACATTTTTGTGTAGAGAATGGTTGTTCCCTTTTCACTAAATTTGTAGGAACAAATTTGAATAGCTTTAGCTAGCTGCGAAGCAGTGAATAACATGGACGTTATTTATAAAGTCAGTAAAGACAATGTGCTCCTGCATTGTCATCTTACCCTACATCCGTGTAGGGCAACGCAGGCTGGGAAGCTTTTAAACTCGTCCTTGGAAGCTCACCAGAGGCGCGATAATTGCGCCAAATTTCCTTGATGTAGAGTGACTATACCTGCGAAAATTTGTCTTATTCTCCCACCTCTGGTGTAGCTCTGAGCGGCTAATTCCTTATGCAGATTGGTATAAACCATTTACCACTAAATTCGAAACGTGAATGAAACGCCTAAATTGGTGATACGAATATCGGCTATTTCGGTTGTTTCAACGTCTAACGAAATAGCAACCAGTTTTTCAATACCATAAGCCAAACCTAAACCTGCAATTAAAGAAATGCCATTTTCTTCATTTGTGGTTGCTACTAAACCATTTACTTCTCGACTTACCGTATCGACTTCACTGCTCCAAGCCAGCGCCCCCACATTGGTCTTAATATAAAAGTTGTTAGTAACTGGATAGGTACCTACAACTCTTAAGTCGCCTCCAAATGCTTTAAAACCTCCAGTGTAAATATTTGTTTTCACTTTGCTATTGTTAGCTGCAGAGGTTTCTTCAAATACTGAAAAGTCTTTTCCTGAAAAATAATCAAAGCCCGCTTCTAGTGCTAAAAATTGGTTGAATTGGTAACCATAAAAGAGCCGACCAGCCAATTTAGAAGAGCCAATTGTTTCACCAAAGGAATCTATCGATGAAAAATCCAGATCAGGCGTAAAGTCAAACTCTTCAAACGAAGCCTTATTAATTGATAAAGCAATATAATCGAATTCATCACGGTGGCTGGCATCAACATTAGCAACGACGAAAAGCATTGACGCTACTAACAGTTTTGAAAGAAGTTTCATAAAATAAAGTACTTAGTTTGGCGGTCTTAGGCTTTCATTAGACAATAGCAACTAACGACTTGCAAGAGCGCTCTATTTAGCCACAGCAAAATGTTCTACTGTTAACTCGGCGTTGCCTTGTTGATCTACTCGAACAATATATAAATCACCATATTGTTGATGACCTATAGCAATCTTACCTTCAACACCTAGTGCTTTGATAATTTCAGGTACCGTATTCGAGTGACCAACAACCAAGACTTTTTGCTCTTGATGCAATTTAATTAGCTTAGCTGCAAGCAGTTTAGGAGGGAGTGAGGACACTTCAACCTCTAGCGTTTTTGAAGTTGCTGTCGGTGCAGCCGTATGCTGAGTTCTTTGATATTTAGTGGTATAAATATGTTGTAAAGGCACTTCATTTAACAACTCGGCTAAGGCCTCTGCTCTTGCTTTACCTTGAGAAGATAACAGTGGGTCTTTACCACCGCTTTTTTCTTTCTCTGCGTGCCGAGTTAAATAGATGATCGTTTCTAGAACTTCAACGCTTTGTTGCTGTGACTGGATAGAAGTTGCCGTACAAGCAGACAATAGGACAATCACAACAATTAGATTCAATAGTTTAAACAAGGTGCTCTCCATCAGCGTAAGAATTTTGTAAATAGTGATAATTGAATATCAGAGTTCAATGTCACATAAACTTATACTGCCATGATATACGAGCTAGTTTTGCTAGCAATAGAATTACTGTGAAGCGTACTCATATGGAGAAACGCTAAAATGATGATCTTTGGGGGAAACTGAAGTGGAAAAAACATTCGTCAGCACAAATAAGCTGACGAATGTTTTACAAAATGGCGGTAAATTTACTATCGATTACTTTTCGTCTGGTTTGATCATCAACGAGTACATTACAGGTACAACGATTAATGTCAGTATCGTTGCGAAGCTCAAGCCTGCCATAATAACCACTGCCATACTTTTGAAGAAGTCATCACCTAGTAATGGGATCATACCAAGTACAGTGGTAATCGCAGCCATGGAAACGGGACGAACACGGCTTACCGATGCATGTACTATCGCATCATCATGAGCTCTACCTTCCTCTCGCTCAATCTTGATTTGTTCCACCAGTACAATACCGTTTTTGATCAACATGCCCGATAAGCTAAGCAGGCCTAAAAGACTCATGAAGCCAAACGGAATACCTGAAACAACAAAACCAAAACTAACGCCAATTACCGCAAGAGGCACAGTCGTCCAAATCACAGTCGCAAGCTTAAACGAATTGAACAGCAATACGGTAATAACAAACATCAAACCAAAGCCCAGCGGCAATGCGCCGAAGATTGGCCCTTGTGCTTTGTTCTTTTGCTCATATTCACCGCCCCACACTAGCTCATAGCCATTTGGTAGCTCAATCGCTTCAACTTTGTCTTTCACTCTGGCGAATACTTGCTCTGCGGTTTCGTCTGAGAGCATATCATTATCCGCCATAGCAGTGATCATACGTTTTCTGTCACGGCGTTTGATAATTGGGTTTTCGTACTCAACTTTAAACTCACTAACCACTTGTTTAATTGGCAAATATTGACCTAAAACAGGGCTGTATATCTGCATTTCTTCCAAGGTGTTGATAGTTTTGCGTTCGTCAGCAGGCAAGCGTACCAAGATAGGTAGGCGCTCTGTACCATCGCGATAAACGCCAACGGTGCGACCTTTGTAGTTGGTTAACAATAAAGTATCAATATCTGATTTAGTAATACCAACCGCTCTTGCAGCATCGGCATTAAAAATTGGACGAATTACTTTACTCATGTTCTTCCAATCATCCATCACACTAAGAGTGCCAGGGTCTTGTTTAAAGATAGATTTAGCCTGCTCCGACAGTTGTCTTAGGACGACAGGATCTGGGCCGGAGAACCTAGCTTCAATTTTAGAGCCTGCCGGTGGACCTATGTCAACTCGAGTAATTCTAGACTCTAGAGCTGGAAAGTCATTAGCAATGATCTCTCGCACTTTAGCAATCGCAGGTACAATATTTTCTTTATCATCCATACGAACAATCAACTGACCGTAATTAGTGTGGGCTAATTCAACTTGGTAAGTAAGCATAAAGCGAGTCGCACCTCGGCCAACCGTGGAGGAAACAAACTCAACGTTGTCTAGTGCCATCACTTTTTGTTCCAATTGCTCACTTAGCTCAGAAGTAGCTCTGATGTCTGACCCCATTGGTACTCGGTAATCAACGTAAAATATTGGTAGATTCGAAGACGGAAAAAACGCCTGCTTAGTAAATTGGAAACCGTAAACCGCTAATATAAACAACATTGCCATGCCAAGCATAGTTAATTTTGGCATCTTCAACGCCAGCTTTAACCATGCTTTGTAAGCTCGGTAAATACCCGCTTGATAGACGTCGTCTTCACTGCCTTGTTCTTGACTCCCCGCCTTTTGCTTGAACATCATGTTCGCAAAAAATGGCGTAATGGTGATCGCAGTAACCCAACTTAATAACAAGGAGATCATAAGTACGTAGAATAACGACGAGGCGAACTCACCCGTTGCATCTGGCGATAAACCTATAGGTGCAAACGCAATAATACCTATAAAAGTAGCAGCCAATAATGGCCATTTAGTTTGACGGACAATTAAACTGGCAGCTTCAATCTTGCTCAAGCCACGTTTCATCCCGATCAATATGCCTTCGACAACTACAATAGCATTGTCTACCAACATACCTAAGGCAATGATCAAAGCGCCAAGAGATACTCGATGCAACTGCCACCCGCCGATTTCCATAAAGATGAATGTACCTAGTACTGTTGCTAGCAAAATACCACCAATCAATAGGCCCGTTTTTACTCCCATAAAAATGAGTAGGATAATGATAACGATAACAACAGCTTGGCCTAAACTCTCGATGAAGCCGTTGATTGATATTTCAACTTCCAAAGGCTGATTGTAAATAGTATCAAGGTTAATGCCGTAAGGTCGGTATTGTTCTAATTCAACTAGCTTGTTTTGCAGCTGCTCGCCAACTTCAACCACATTCGAGCCTGAGGCAAAAGAGATCCCAACATAGATCGCCTGCTTACCATTGTGGTTAACGATATGGGTTGGTTGCTCTGAGAAATCGCGATAAATTTTAGCTATATCAGCTAACTTAATTCGTTGTGCCTGACCTGGAGGGCTGACAAATCAAGTTGCCCATCTCTTGCACAGACTGAAATTCACCAGTTGGGTGGAAACGAATATCTTCATTGCCAATGCGCACTGAGCCTGCATTTGAAACTACGTTTTGTTGCGCTAAGATCTGATAGATATAGTCCGTTGAGAGTCCCAATGAGATCATTTTATTATGAGAGATCTCAATGATCACTTGCTCTTGTTGCTTACCTTCAACCGTTACTTTGCCCACACCATCAACTAACACCAATTCACGGCGGATAAAGTCGACATAGTCATTAATTTCATCATACTCAAAGCCATTACCTGTAACTGCTAGCAACACGCCAAATACATCGCCAAAATCATCATTAATGATCGGTGGGTATGCCCCAGATGGCAGATTTGGTTGAAAATCGTTGATCTTACGCCTTAGTTCATCCCATATTTGAGGTAAATCCTTGGAACGATAGATTGGCTTTACTTCTAATGTTATTTGCGAACGGCCTTGAGTCGTGGTCGATTTAATAAAATCGACATAAGGTAACTTTTGAATTTCGTTCTCTAGTGGGTAGGTCACCTCTTCTTCCACTTGCTCAGGTGATGCCCCTGGATACATAGTGATAACAATGGCTTGTTTGATGGCAAACTCAGGGTCTTCTAGTTGTCCAAGCTCTAAGTACGAAACCACACCACCGAGTACCAGTAAAATAGCAAACAACCATGAGCTGCTTTTTTCTCTATAAAATACTTTGCAATATCAAATCCAGCAGACATGATCACAGACCTCGCTCACGAGACCAAGGTTTCACTTGTTGACCTTCATCAATTAAATGGCTACCAGCAGCAACAACAGTGTCCTCAGTGCTAAGAGCCCCCAAAGGACTAATAATTGCGCCTTCTTGATTCACCTTTTTCACATCAACTTCGACCAGCTGTACTTTGTTTTCAGCATCTAACTTGTATACAAAGTGCTTATCTTCACCAGCATATTTATTAGGTAAAAATAGCGCTTCAACTGGCACCAATAATTCGCTGCTAGTTGTGCCTAAAACTTGGTCTAGTTCAACCAATAGCTTACCTGTCATGCCCGCTAACACATTAACATCTTGCGGCATTGAAAGTGTATATACTACGTTATATGCCTTAGTCGCTGGATTTGGCGTGATGTCATATTCTTTAAAGCTGACTTTAAATTCTCTATCAGGCACTGCATCTAAAATAAGAGTTGGTTGGTAAGGGTTAGTTTCCGCTCCTTTTGGTACTTGTGCCATTAACTCTTCAGGAACCAAGATCTCAACATCCACAAGATCTCGACCTTGTAATTCCATGATTGGTTGTTTAGCTTGAACAAATTCGAATGGCTCTACATGTAATTGAGCAATGGTGCCAGTAAAAGGCGCTTTTAACACCGTATACTTCATGTTGGTTTTAGTCAGATCAAGTTGCGCTTCATCAATATCTAACTGCGCTTTAGCTTGGTCTAATGCAGACTGTGCGATTAACTTTTCATTTAACAGTTTTACCGCTCGATTGTATTGAGTCAGGCTCAGGTCATACTTAGCTTGTGCTTGTTTTACCTGTAAGCGAAAATCTTCATCATCAAGACGAGCTAACACTGTACCTTTGGTTACTTGTTGACCAGCTACAACTAATCGTTCGGCTATTTCACCGTTAACACGAAATGCTAATTGCGCATCAAAAGTTGGCTCAACTGTAGCAGGAAAACTTTTAATATTACTGCCACTTGCAGGTAATACCTGAGCGACTTTCGCCGGCCTCAATGTCTGATTTTGTTGTTCAATAGCCTGCTCTGAACAGCCAATCAATAATAAACTTGCGATCAACAGCGCAATAAAATGCACTATCCATTCAATTATTTTGTTCATGTAACTTTAGTCCCAGTAGTGTTAATAGCTCAATTTTAACTCAGTAAAGCTGGATATGATATTTATAATAAATTAACATCTTCATAAAATATTATTTATACCAGCTCTATTTTTAGTTATGAACCTTGACCAGCTCAAAATACTCGACGTTATTGTAAAAACCGGCAGCATCAGCAAAGCCGCCGAACAAGTGTATAAAACCCAACCAGCAATTAGTATGACAATAAAGAGATTAGAGCAAGAAGTGGGCTTTGCAATTTTTGATCGCAGTGGCTATCGCTTAGAACTAACGGAAAAAGGACGCATTTATTATGATAAAAGTCGGATCATTCTTACTCAGGTTCAACAATTAAAAAGTCTGACTGATGGTTTTAAAAAAGGCGAAGAGCCGCAAATAAACCTTGCCGTTGAAGCCTCAACCAATTTGGTGGATGTGTTCAAGCGAATTAAGCCTGTACAGCAGAAGTACCCTAATACCATTTTTAATATTGAAGGGACTAACCTGCTTTATGCCTTACGTAAAGTGATCCAACACAAGGCTGACATAGCAATTACTCCATGGCTAGACTCGTTTGATTATGAGGGCGAGTTTGACTCCAAGATCATAGATGAATACGCCATTACTCTGTGTGGACACAAGGATTTATTTGCGCCATTTGGCATAACAAAAGCTGAACAGATAACGTCGGACATATTAAGCCAACTGCCGCAACTTGCTCCTGCGGAAATGGGGCTTGAGTTACCAGACCGTTTTATTACTAAATACATAGGCTCATCACTCATTACTTCTAATGACGTGCAATCTAACCTAGCTATTCTAAAAGCTAAGCTTGGTTGGGGGTTGATTGCAGATAGTTGGTGGACTGATGATATGAAAGAAGACTTCTTTATATTTGAACCTGATGTTGAGCAACCCCCTATTACGGGCCAAGTTAGAATAGTAAAAAATACCGATACTGTTCTTGGCCCAGTTGCTCAAGCTATTTGGGATATTCTTTAGCGATAAGAAACCGTAACAGGGATGGCTAAAATACCTTGGCTTTTATGCTTCAACCACTTGTAAACCGCGAGTAAAACGAAACCACAAAGGGCAATAGCAATCGTACTAGTTATTGGTGTTATAAACAGCTGACCTATTTGATAACACAAGGTTGCGGCAAGATAAGCCAGTGTAAAGCTCCAAATTGCAGCGAAGCTTGCCCAAATTCTGTCAACTTCGTTGCTTATTGCCCCCATCGCCGCCGCACAAGGCGTATATAACAAAATAAATAAAAGATAAGCAAACGCCCCTAATTGGCCATCAAAAGCATTTTGCATTGCTTGGTAGGTTGATACCTCAACTTCCTGCGCTTGCGCAGCTTGCTGTAATGACGAGATCTCACCCACATCAACACCTAGCGGATCATCAGGTGAGATCTCACTAAGATTAAACGGAATAGAACCTATTGCTTGTTGCCATAGTTCAGCCAAATGACACTGACTCTGTAGCTTCTTCCTCGCTTGGTGAATACAAGCTATTGAAAGTAGCCACTAATGCTTCTTTGGCAAAAATACCTGTAATGATACCTACACCAGCCTGCCAGTTTTGTTCTTTTACTCCCATAGGCGCTAACACTGGCGTAATAACCTGAGCACTAGCGCTTAATACTGATGAATCTGAATCTTGATGACCGAACTCTCCATCAGTACCCAGCGAATTAAAGAAGTTAAGCACACAAACCACCAATACAATGGTTTGACCTGCTCCGACAATAAATGATTTAGTTCTTTGCCCTACTCGTTTGAACAGGTGGCTTAATTTGGGTAATTCATAAAGTGGTAACTCCATGATATTTTCGCTTGATTTACCAGGCAACACCGTCACTTTTAATAACAAGCCAGTGCCAATGGCTGCGGCAATGCCAATCAAATACAGCAAAAATACTAAGTTTTGCCCAGAGTTTGGAAAAAACGCCGCAGCAAATAAGGCATAAACGGGCAAACGAGCACCACAAGACATAAACGGAGACATCATTACTGTTGTCAGTCGCTCTCGCTCTGAGTCTAACACTCTTGTCGACATTACAGCTGGTACTGTGCAACCAAAAGCCAACAATAAGCGGGACAAATGCTTTTCCAGGTAAACCAATTTTTTGCATCAAACTATCAATAACAAAAGCCGCTCTTGCCAAGTAGCCTGAGCTTTCCAAAATTGATAAGCCAATGAACAAACAGACAATGACAGGAATAAAGGTGGCAACGGTTTGTATGCCCATCCCGACACCTTCAATTATGGTTAACAACCACGTCGGTAAACCAATTCCAGCTAGCCATTGAACAGGCATATCAACAAATAAGCCTCCAGATAAAATATCAAAAAAGTCAATGAATGAACTGCCAACATTTATTGCAAACATAAACAGCAAATACATGGCAAATAAGAAAAATGGTAAGCCAATGACAGGATGCAATAATAGGTTATCCAGCTTAGTCGTGATGCCATCAACTTGCGCAGGCTGCTCAAGCACTTGCGAGACTTTAACTCGAACCGCTTTGTGGCGTTGTTGCATTACCGGCAAGGTTTCGGCTGAGCACTCACAATCCTGACCACTACTATATCTATTTTCAGTGATAGCCAACTTATCTGTAACTTGCTGCTCAGTTAAATCATCAAGCTCAAAATCGACAAATGGCTTCACCGGTTTTGCCAAAGCAATCGCTGCCGCTAGTTTATCACTGGATAATGGTTGTTTTGCAGAAGAGCTAACAACTGGACAACCAAGTAGCTGAGATAACCTATCCAAGTTTACCTTTGCCGCCGTTTTCCTGTCTGTTTTGGTTAACACAACCACAACAGGTAGGTTTAGCTCAAATATTTGTGAGGTTAAGAACAATTGCCTACTTAATTGTGTACTATCAACAATATTAACGACACAGTCCATTTGCTCTGAACGTAGGAAATCCTTACTAATAGCCACATCTTTACTTTGTTGCTCAAGTTCGGCCAAATTGCTCAAACCTGGTAAGTCCGTTACTTGGTATTGTTGCTTATCAGCATCAAAGTAACCTTTACTCGCACCAACAGTTACACCTGTCCAGTTTCCCGTGGTTTTTCGACTGACCAGTAAGCTTATTACTGAGTGTTGTTTTACCTGAGTTGGCAAAGCCAACAAAGGCTAAATTGGGTACAATTTGCCATTACACTAACTCGACCAAAATTTGTTGTGCTACTGCGCGTGGCAAACTCACAGTCACACCGTCAAATTGAAAAGCCAATGGGCCGTTAAAAGGTGCCTTATGAGCTAATGTTAGAGTGAGTTCAGGCACTATCCCTTGCTCTAATAATTTAATTGTTAATTTGGGGTCTTGCGGCAATTGTAGAATTTTTGCTTTTTGCTGTTTGGTGAGTGTATTGAGAGTCACTAGGAACAAACCAGATAAGGTAAAATAATATACGAACTATTATCATTTAGCTTTTACCTTGAAACAAGCGCTATATCAGCATCTTATGATGTAGATTAAATCTATTGCTAAATAATTGTTCAACTTCGTAAATCTAACCTGAGCATAGTCCGTTATATGCTCAGGTTAGTATTATTCAATGCTTCAACTTACTCTATGTTGGTCTCAGCAGCAGTACCACTATCATTTGATGGCGTGCCATTGCTACCAGCATTACCGATAGTGAAGGTATTACCGCTTAACTCTGGTGTCATTGTATCTGAGTTATCCGCGTCAAAGATCCCTATACTCCAACCACCTTTGCCAGCAGAATTTAGTTGTGTAGCAATAACCGCACTACCGCCATTACCGCCGTTACCTGTAGTAATTTGGTTATTTTCAATCACGGCATGAGTGTTTGGATTGATCAAGATGCCAAATGAAGGGCCTCCTCCACCTGAACCTCCGATCCCGCCTTCGCCTCCGTTACCACCATTACCGCCTTTACCCCCGTTACCCGAATTACTTGAATTTCCCGAGTCTCCATCACCTCCAGTGCCGCCGTTACCGCCATCAGCACCTAAACCGCCAATACCGCCACCTCCGCCGTTCCCTGAGGTGATCTTGTTGTTTTTTATCTCTGTAGTTACGCCGGCAATAATGTATACACCAATGGACGCACCGCCAGAGTCAGCACCAAAACCGCCGCTGCCTCCTTCTCCACCTTCGCCGCCTCCGCCGCCGTCACCACCGTTAAACCCGAAGTTTGATGAGGCTCCGCCACCACCGCCACCGCCGCCAGTACCATTACCACCTTTGGAGCCATTAGCTGCTATCGAATGTGCAAATCGGCCACCACTGTTAAAGCGCCCATAACCTGTTGCGCCCTCACCACCTCTACCTCCCGTTCCTACGAAACCATTGCTCCCATTTTCACCATCGTTATCACTAGCAGATGCGTCACCTCCAGCACCACCACCAGCGGCAATGCCATTTCTTAAGCTACCTATGCTGCCACTATTGCCGTCGTCGGAAAAACCTCGACCTCCAAGGCCACCGCTACCGCCATTACCGCCAGCGTTTCCGGAACCACCAGCTCTACCATTGGCTCCACTTGCACCATTATTACCGTCCTCTCCTGCGCCAATAAAATTTCGACTTTCATTTCGAGCTTTCAAAGCTGCTGCACCAGTAGTAATGGTGTTATTTTCCAGCAAAAGGGTGTCGACGTTATCACTGTACACGCCAAATATCCCTTTAGAGTTGTTGTTTAAAGGGTGATCGGCAACGGTGATGATATTTTGCTTCACTACCCATTGCGTCAGACTCGAGCCCACTAAAGCTCGAGCATCAAAACTGGTGGAAATATCTTCTAGCGTTAACGAAATATTCAAGCCTGACACTTCAATATATTGGTCTTGTCCTGAGAACCTAAGCCCTTCTGACTGAGTCGAGACAACCTGAGTTTTGTTATTGTCTGCATCTCGCTGCCAATTCTCTAGATAACCACCATAAAAACTCATGTTAGTACTGATCATGCGACTGCCTGACTGCCAAAGGCTTATGGCGCTGTTATCGGAAGGTGTTTTGATATAAAAGTCCGCATCTTCATTACTGTCTAACTTATCTCGTATTACGGTATCAAGGTTAGTAAACGGCGCTTCGATTGAGCCATCGCTAGCACCAGAGAATTCAGTATCAATAAAAACGGCTGAGTCGGTATCTTCAACGACAATGACTAAGATTGTGCCACTGTCTGAACGACCATTCGCGCTGGCGGTTACTTGAAAAGTTAGTGTATCGACATTGTCTGGCGCACTAAAGCTTGCACTGGATGAGTTAAAACCAGAAGAGTTAGCAACACTCTCTCCTGATTGTTGAACCCAATTGAAGCTTATTGTGTCACCATCAGGGTCGGTTGCATTAGCTGTTAACGTAACCGATTCCCCTGCACTAACTACAATCCTCTCATCCACAGAAACGCTAGGAGGGTTGTCCGGTGTCGCAGGTTGGCTTGGCGCAGTCGGTGTATTAGTGGTTGTCCCACCACCTCCTCCACCGCCACCACAGGCGACCAGTAATATGGTTGACAAAATGGCTGTTGTTATTTTCGAGAAGTTATAAAGTGGCTGCTCATTAGCGCCGTCTTTTTGTGCTACATATCTCATTGTCTTATCCTTCGGCATTACTATTTTTGTTAGTCAGGTGGTGTAAACATGCATCACCTGCTGTATTTGCTAGGTTCATTAATGTAATGCGCAAAAGTTAAACAAAACCCCTCATAACGACTGAAGTTAAAGCCAACAGAAAAATGTAAGTTATTGATATGTTAATATTTCTAGTTCATTTATTTTATTCAAGTACTAGGGTTGTAGCTTGTTAATTGTTTTGCCAAGTGGCAAGCTTAGTGGTGAGGGTTTGGTACTGATTTGTTGTTTCTGGAAAAGTTTGGCGATATACGCCAAGCGACTTATTTATCTTATCGGACTGGTCAATATCAGGCATAAGTCGCTGCTCAGTTACCGCCAAATAAATATGACTTTGGGCGATTAAATAATGTCCCTCAGGTAGGTATGAAAGTGTAATCGCTAACGCTTGATCAAATAAAGCTTTAGCTGCCATTAGATTATTTTCTTCAAGATTGATCTCACCCAACACTAGCAGCGCGTTGATATGGGCATTGTTTTTTATCAAATCAATTTGTTCAAAGCGCTTAAGCCCAGCTTGCAAAATAGGTTTGGCCAACTCTCGCTCTGAGTTCAAATAATGCAAACGACCAATAACCGTTTCAACGGTAACGTAAAACGGATGGGATTTGCCCACCGCACTTTCCAGTAACTGCAAGCTTTGTTTGCGGTAATCTAATGCTTTTTCATATTGCTGTTGCACTGCATAAATATTGGCTACCATGCCCATACTAGCAATGATCTCTACATTATCTGGTTTGTGGATCGCTTGTCTAATCGCTAGTCCTTCTAAAGCATGAGTAAGGGCAACATCAGCTTGGCTGAGTTTTAACAAAGTACTGGCTAATTGATTTAAACCATGGGCTAACTCTAGCGAATTACGATTATTATTGTGCTTACGCTCAGCCGCAATACCAAGCAGTAATTGTTCTTTCGAAGCTTCAAACTGCCCCAATAGTCTAAGCGTATGGCCCAGACCTAAATAAGCAGAGGCCAACATTTGGCGCTCATAAGCGCTATCTTTAGCAAGAGCAATGGTATTTTGGTAATGCTTAACACTGTCTTGATCCTGATGAACATAGGTTAAGGCCGTTGCTAAGCCATATTGCGCATGCATTTGATAGTATAAAATAAAAGCTTGCTCAAGTGCTGCAGAGTTAACTTCAAGATCAGCGATCTGTTGCTTAAAAAGCGCTATTGCAGCATCATATTCACCTAAGTTAATGAGTAAATTACCAGTATTTTCGGCAATCAAAATCGTTAATCTAAACTTGTCAGCTGGTGAAATATCAGCAAACTCAATCAAAGTTTGTACTCGCTCGGAAAGCGATTGTGCGGTGTCGTACTCTCCTATTTGTGTATAAACACCTTGCAAAGCGTTGATTAGCTCAATTTTAATGGCGTCTTCAACGTCCAAATTTTCAGTACTTGCTAGTGCTTGGTCTAACAAAGCCCTTGCGGTAAATACTTCGCCATCGTTTTGGTTAGGGTTAGCCGCTTCAAACATTGCTGTTAAATATTGCGTTGTTTGTCGAGCTATTGTGGCTTGTTGCACCGCCTTATCTCGTTCTTGCTCAATGAGCTTAGATTGATATGAGAGAGCGGCAGAAAATCCTATTAAACCGAGTACAAAAGCAGCGCCAAGCGCTGAGCTTAAGGTATTACGAGCAACAAACTTGCGAATGCTGTACCACTTACTTAGTTTTCTGGCCATTATCGGGTAATGCGCCAACAAGTTATTTATATCTTGATAGAACAACTCCGCGCTTGGGTAACGGTTTGCAGGTAGTTTATGTAGCGCGTGTTGTACTATTGTGTCTAGATCTGTAGATATCTGCGGCGATCTTGCTTTAACTATCTGGTCATTGGAGCGTTTACTTTTATCGGAAGGCTTCAGCGGAGTTTTGTCCAAGATTAATGTTTCCACTTCTCTCCTACTCTTTGCTTCTAGAGCAAACACAGATTCTCCGCATAACATATGTGACAATAACGCACCTAACGCATAAACATCCGTTAAGGTGGTAATTGGCTCGCCTAAAACTTGTTCGGGCGCTGCACAGGCATGGGTCAAAACACTAGCCGAGGTTTGCGTTAATTCTGCCACCATCGGCTTTTCTTCACTTTTGCGCAATAACCGAGCAATACCAAAGTCAAGCAATTTCACCTCGCCCGATGTGGTTACGAGTACGTTACTCGGCTTAATATCTCTGTGCACAACTAAATTTTGATGGACGTAAGTAACCGCAGATAGAACTTGTTGAAATAATCTTAAAATTCCAACAACGTCAAGCTTGTGCTCTAAGCAATACTCTGTAATTGCAATGCCTTCAACGTATTCCATAATGATGTAAGAGTTGCCCGAAGGCATCTGACCGCCACCAATTAAACCTGCAATATTGCGATGATTCAAACGAGCCAACACTTGTCGTTCTTGTTTAAATCGCAGCTCATTCTCAGCACTTAGCTTAAAACCTTGAATAACTTTGATCGCAACCCGTTGTTCAAACTGGCCATCATTACGTTCGGCAAGAAAAACCTGTCCCATGCCCCCCTCGCCAATTTGTGCTCTGACGATAAACTGCTCAATTTGATCGCCCGGCTGCAAAATCGGCTCAGTACTTAGTAACTCTATGACATTGCCGTCGACAATATCGGCAAGCGTTTCGCTATTTTCATGCTCAAGTAACATGGCTAGCAATTTGTGCTGGACTTCAGCATCGAGTTCACCTTGTTGCAAAACAAACTGTTCTCGCTCATCGCTAGGGTATGTTAAAGCTTGTTCGAATAGCGCTTTGGTTAACTGCCATTGTGCTGCGTTCATCACGCAATTCCTTAATTAGCTTTGGCTAGACTTGTGCTAACTCGGTTTTCAGCCAAGCTCTGGCTGCTCGTAAGTCTCTTTCTGTTGTTGCAATAGAAGTACCGAGTACAATTGAGATCTCTTCATTGCTCAAAGAAGAAAATAGTTTGAGTTCAAACGCCTGACAACTTCGCATATCAAGTTGAGCAAAATTGGTGAGTAATCTATCTAAAAAAATAAGCTCAACGGCATTCGTTTCTTTGTCACTGGCTACCGCTTCTAACGTCATGGTTATCGGTTTATTTTCACGCTTAGCCGCCATTTTTTTACGAGCGTGGTCGACCAAGGTTCGGCGCATTTGTTGGGCTAAAATGGCAATAAAGTGGTGCTTGTTTTCTACACTTATCACCTTGCCAGCCAGATTGGCATAGGCCTCATTGACTAAAGCTGTAGTTTGCAGAGTATGGCCCGCATTTTCTCTTCGCATATAGCGCCGAGCAATAGCTCGCAACTCGTCATGTAAAGCTTGTTGTTGCTCTGTAGGTAGTGCTTCAAAACTATGCTGTAACTGTCCTGCCATACAATTAACTGATTAATAAACAATTAAATAATAAAGCTAGTTGAGATCTTTCGCTTGGTCAACAACAACGTAAGTAAAGCGTATCTGTACACTTTGGTGAAAAGAGATGAGCTACCTCAAGCGAGGTAGCTTATTGATCTATAAAATATCAGGAATTCGCACTGAGCCTTCCATAAGTACCCTAGCGCTTCGACTCATCGAAACCTTGTTAACCGTCCAAGCTTCATTAACCAGAGCAGCTTCGGCTCCGACTTTAAGCGTCCCTGACGGGTGACCGAACACAACAGACTCTCGCTCACCGCCACCAGCTGCTAAATTCACTAACGTGCCTGGTATTGCTGCAGCCGTGCCTATTGCAACTGCAGCCGTTCCCATCATGGCATGGTGCAACTTGCCCATGGATAAGGCTCGTACATTCAAATCTATACTTGCTGCATCAATTTGCTTACCGCTAGATGCTTCATAGCTTTGAGTTGGTGATACAAAAGCAATTTTTGGTGTATGTTGACGAGCAGCAGCTTCTTCAATTGAATCAATTAAGCCCATTTTCACCGCACCATAGGCTCGCATAGTTTCGAAGCGTTCTAATGCAGCAGAATCGCCGTTGATAGCTTCTTGCAACTCTGTTCCTTGGTAGCCTATGTTTTTGGCATTAAGGAAAATGGTTGGAATGCCTGCATTTATCATGGTTACTTCAAAGCTACCAATGTCTGGCACTTCTAAAGTATCGACTAAGTTACCAGTCGGGAACATGGCTTCAGATGGATCGACTGGCGCAACAAAATCTACTTGTACTTCTGCAGCTGGGAACGTCACACCGTCCAATTCAAAGTCGCCAGTCTCTTGTACTTCACCATTAGTCATTGGCACATGAGCGATAATGGTTTTTTCAATGTTCTTTTGCCAGATCCTAACCACAGCAATACCATTGTCAGGTACTCTTGATGGGTCTACCAAACCGTTAGAAATAGCAAAAGACCCCACTGCTGCGGTTAAATTGCCACAATTGCCGCTCCAATCAACAAACGCCTTGTCGATGGCAACTTGACCAAATAAATAGTCAACATCATGCTCTGGCATATCACTCTTTGCCAAGATCACTGTTTTACTAGTACTTGAAGTTGCGCCGCCCATTCCGTCAGTATGCTTACCGTATGGATCTGGACTACCAATTACACGAAGTAATATGTTGTCTCTTAGCTCTCCAGCTTTTTGCGCTTGTTCTGGTAAATCAGTCAGTGAGAAAAACACACCTTTACTGGTTCCGCCTCGCATGTAAGTTGCTGGGATTTTAATTTGTGGTTTAAAACTCATTTAATTACCTTTGAAAAAATTGAACCACAGAGGACACAGAGAATTCAGCAGCTCGCCTATCAAGCTCTTTGCCAATTGTGGTTACATTTCAATTTATCTCGTTTACAACTCTAAGTATTAGACTCTAAAAAGTCTTGAGCAAAGCGCTGCAATACACCGCCAGCGGCATAAACTGACACTTCTTCAGCTGTGTCTAGTCGGCACTTAACAGGGATTTCAATCTGTTCACCGTTTGTTCGAGTCATGATCACAGTTAATGCCGCACCTGGCGTTGGCTCGCCAATTACGTCGTAGGTTTCACTACCGTCAATTTGGTAGGTTTTACGAGTATCGCCATTAGTAAACTCCAGCGGCAATACTCCCATACCAACTAAATTAGTACGGTGAATTCGCTCAAAGCCTTCAGCCACAATAGCTTCAACACCAGCTAAGCGAACGCCTTTTGCCGCCCAATCTCGTGATGAACCTTGACCATAATCAGCACCTGCGACAATGATCAAAGGCTGTTTGCGATTCATGTAAGTTTCAATCGCTTCCCACATTCGAGTTTGTTGACCTTCCGGCTCAACACGAGCTAATGAACCTTGGATCACTTCACCGTTATCATCCAAACACATTTCATTGAGTAATTTCGGGTTAGCGAACGTCGCTCTTTGTGCTGTTAAGTGGTCGCCTCTATGCGTTGCATATGAGTTAAAGTCTTCTTCTGGCAAGCCCATTTTCGCTAGATATTCCCCAGCTGCTGAACTCGCTAAAATAGCATTCGATGGCGATAAGTGATCGGTCGTAATGTTGTCACCCAGAACAGCTAGAGGTCGCATACCTTTTAATGTTCTTGGCGCAGCTAACGCCCCTTCCCAATATGGAGGTCTACGAATGTAGGTACTCATTTCACGCCAATCATATAAAGGATTATTATCTTCACCGTAATCAACTGTCAGATCGAACATAGGTTCATAAATCTTCTTGAACTGTTCAGGTTTTACTGACGCATCTACAATTGCATCAATCTCTTCATCACTTGGCCAGATATCTTGCAAGCGGATGTCATTGCCATTTTGGTCTTGACCTAGCACATCTTGTTCAATATCAAAACGAACAGTACCCGCTATTGCATAAGCAACAACCAATGGAGGCGATGCTAAGAAAGCTTGTTTTGCGTATGGATGGATACGGCCATCGAAATTACGGTTACCCGACAATACTGCCGTTGAATAAAGGTCTCTGTCGATCACTTCTTGTTGGATTTTCGGGTCTAACGCACCAGACATACCATTACAAGTTGTACAAGCATATGCCACAATGCCAAAACCTAGTTTTTCTAGCTCTGGTAATAAACCAGACTCTTCTAGATATAGTTTGGCTACTTTAGAGCCAGGCGCAAAAGAAGACTTAACCCAAGGCTTACGAATAAGCCCTAGCTCATTTGCTCTTTTCGCTAATAAGCCTGCTGCAACAACGTTTCTAGGATTAGATGTGTTGGTACAAGAAGTGATAGCAGCAATGATCACCGCGCCATCTGGCATCAAGCCTTCTTGTTCTTGTGCTTTTGCAGCATCTAAATTACCTGCAATTTCTCGCTCTTTAAGTGCTGAAGTTGGCAAACGGCGATGTGGGTTAGATGGTCCAGCCATGTTTCGGCCAACACTAGATAAATCGAACTCTAAAACTCGTTCATATTCCGCTTCAACTAAATCATCAGCCCAAAGACCAGTTTGTTTAGCATAGTTTTCTACTAATGCTACTTGCTCAGGTTCACGGCCAGTTAGTTTTAAATAGTCAATTGTCTGCTGGTCAATGTAGAACATGCCCGCAGATGCACCGTATTCAGGTGTCATGTTGGAGATCGTTGCTCTATCACCTATGGTTAAGCCTTTAGTTCCTTCACCAAAGAATTCTAAATAGGCAGAAACGACTCTCTCATTACGTAAAAACTCAGTCAGAGCTAGTACAATGTCGGTTGCTGTAATACCTGGGTTTCTTGTGCCAGTTAGTTTCACACCTACGATATCTGGTAAACGCATCATAGATGCGCGGCCTAACATTACGTTTTCGGCTTCTAAACCACCTACACCAATAGCAATAACCCCTAAAGCGTCAACGTGAGGAGTATGGCTATCTGTACCAACACAAGTATCTGGATAAACCACACCATCTCTAGCTTGGATAACTGGAGACATCTTTTCTAAATTAATTTGGTGCATGATGCCGTTACCTGCTGGGATAACGTCAACATTTTTAAATGCGGTTTTGGTCCATTCGATAAAGTGGAACCTATCTTCGTTGCGACGGTCTTCTACTGCTCTATTCTTTTCAAAGGCATCAGGATCAAAACCCGGATGTTCAACGGCTAACGAGTGATCAACAATTAATTGTGTTGGCACGACAGGATTAACTTTTGCAGGGTCGCCACCTTTGTCGGCAATGGCATCTCTTAACCCCGCTAAATCGACTAAAGCGGTTTGACCTAAGATGTCATGACAGACAACTCGAGCTGGGTACCATGGAAAGTCTAAGTCGCGTTTGCGATCGATAAGTTGAACTAATGAGTCAGTTAATTTCTCTGGCTGACAACGACGAACTAGCTGCTCTGCTAATACTCGAGATGTGTAAGGTAATGTCTTATAAGACCCAGGCTTAATTGCTTCAACGGCTTCGCGAGTATCAAAAAAATCAAGCTTAGAATTTGGCAGTGGTTTGCGATAATTACTATTCATGTCTCTGTTCACTTTTAAAATTTCTGCCTTGTGGATAAGGAAACCAGATGCAGGCACGTCACCTGGTTTCTATTCATTATGGTTGTCCGAGTTTATCGGGCGATGCAATTGCGCTGTGATTAGTAACTACAGCTTATTGTTAGCCATGACTGCAGGTCACAATTGATTATGACCCACAGTCAAAACTAACTTATTTTGTATAAAGCGCTTATACACGGTCTTCTATTGCAACCCAATCGGCACTCTCAGGTCCAGTGTAATCCGCTGAAGGACGGATAATACGGTTATTCGCACGCTGTTCCATAATATGAGCTGTCCAGCCAGAAACTCGAGAACAAACAAAGATTGGAGTAAATAACTTCGTTGGAATACCCATGAAGTTATAAGCGGAAGCATGGAAGAAATCAGCATTACAAAATAGTTTCTTTTCTCGCCACATAACCGCTTCACAACGTTCAGAGACTGCATATAAATGAGTGTCACCTACGTTGTCAGACAGCTTTTTCGACCATTCTTTAATAATTGCATTACGCGGGTCCGACTCTCGATAAATTGCGTGGCCAAAGCCCATGATCTTCTCTTTGCGCTCAAGCATACCCATCATTGCTTCTTCAGCTTCATCAGCAGATTTCCATTGCTGGATCATATCCATCGCAGCCTCATTCGCGCCACCATGCAATGGACCACGTAAAGAGCCGATAGCACCAGTTACGCATGAATGAATGTCAGAAAGTGTTGAAGCACAAACACGGCCAGTAAATGTCGATGCGTTAAACTCGTGCTCTGCATAAAGAATGAGTGAAGCATGCATTACTTCAACATGAAGAGGGTCAGGCTTTTTATCGTGAAGTGTCCATAGGAACTGCTCTGCGATAGAGTCAGCGTCTGTTTCAACATTTACACGCGTGCCGTTGTGGCTGAAGTTATACCAGTAGTTAATCATACCTGGGAAAATTGCCAGCATGCGGTCGATATGGTCAAGTTGGTCAGAAAAGGCAAAACCGTGGTCGTTTTCTGTTTCCAAGTTACCCAGCATTGAACAACCAGTTCGCATAACATCCATTGGGTGTGCTTCTTTTGGAATGTTTTCTAATACGACTTTTAGTGCATCTGGTAATGCTCTCATACCTTTTAGACGAGCTTTGTACGCATCTAATTCAGTTTGATTCGGTAACTTGCCGTAAAGTAATAAATAAGCCACTTCTTCAAATTGTGCGTTTGCTGATAAATCTTTGATGTCATAGCCACGATAAGTAAGGCCAGAACCTGTTTTACCAACTGTACATAACGCCGTTTCACCTGCACTTTGGCCTCTAAGGCCTGCACCACCTAGTTTTTTATCTGACATTGTCTCTTCCTAATTATTATTTTTACTTAACCGCTATTGCGGCTGTAGAGTGAACCTGTTGATGATTTATATTCGTTATTTATTTTTGCCTTCAGCAAACAAGGCATCTAGCTTCTGCTCGTAGTCGTGATAACCAAGATAATCGTATAACTCCATACGAGTTTGCATGTTATCCACCACTGCTTTTTGGTCGCCCTGCTCTAGAATTGAGGTATAAACTAGCTCTGCCGCTTTGTTCATCGCTCTAAAAGCACTTAATGGGTAAAGCACCATTGCTGCGCCCCACTGCCCCAACTGCTCTCTATTCCATAACTCAGTCTGACCGAATTCGGTAATGTTGGCTAAGATAGGCACATCTAATGCATCAGCAAACGCTCGATAATGCTCTTCCGTTTTAACAGCTTCAGCAAAAATGCCATCGGCACCAGCTGCAACGTAAGCTTTTGCTCGTTCGATTGCCGCTTCCAAACCTTCTTGAGCAAAGGCATCTGTTCTAGCCATGATGAAAAAGTCAGGGTCTGTACGCGCATCTACCGCGGCTTTGATTCTGTCGACCATTTCTTCTGTTGAAACAATTTCTTTATTTGGACGATGACCACAGCGCTTTTGTGCTACTTGGTCTTCCATATGAACCGCTGCCGCACCTGCTTTTTCCATATCTTTGATGGTTTTAGCAATGTTAAATGCACCACCCCAGCCTGTATCAATGTCCACTAAAAGCGGTAAATCACAAGCTGATGTAATACGCTGAACGTCAACAATGACATCATTTAAAGACGTCATGCCTAAGTCAGGTAAGCCATAAGAAGCATTGGCTACACCGCCACCTGATAAATAAATAGCTTGATGACCGATTTGTTTTGCCATCATGGCTGAATAAGCGTTGATCGTTCCTACAATTTGTAGCGGTTTATTGTCGGCTAATGCCTGACGAAATTTTTTACCTGCACTCATGTGATCACCCTTGTTGATTGAGTTTTGATTCGATATTGTTTTTAGAATATGTGATGTGCCTACGCATTAAGATCTCAGCAAGCTCTGGGTCCCTGTTTGCGATAGCATTTACAATGTTTTTATGTTCATCAAAGGCGGTAGTCACTCTTGGACCTGCCATACCAAGCTGAACTCGGTACATACGAACTAAGTGATAAAGGCCTTCGATTAAAGAAATAAGATGTCTGTTTTTACAGCCTTGAATTACTCTGTAATGGAAATCAACATCTCCAGCTTCTTGGTAATAGCTTTCTCCTTTACTAACCGTTTCTAAATGGCTGTTAAGAAGATTTTGTAAGTCTGTGATCTCTTGCTCTGCCATGTTAACGGCCGCCAATCTGGCCGCCATGCCTTCAAGTGACTCTCTTACTTGATATAACTCGACTAAGCCTTCAAGTGAAAGTGAAACGATTCGAGCACCAACGTTTGGCTTTCTCTCTACTAAGTGACATGTTTCTAAACGATTAATTGCTTCTCTGATAACCGCACGGCTAACGGAGTACTTTGTCGACAACTCTGCTTCATTTAATTTGGCACCAGCTTCCAGCTCGCCTTCGACTATTGCTGTTCTAAGCAATAAGAAAGTCTTATCTGCAGATGTCACTGCGTTTGAAAGTTGTAAATTATGATTCAACATTTTTGATCTTTTGTCTAAAACTTGTCGACAATGTAGTGGGTCAAATACTAAAGATCAAGTTCAAAAGCTAATTTTGTCGACAATTACTACTAATGTCTAACCCTTAACTTCTTGTGGATAAGCTGAGAGTAACAAACCAATAGCCTGTGGAGAGTTTTTTCAATAAAGAGGTAATAACTTGAAAAGAATCGACTATTTTTTGCACAGAAACTTTCATTTGTACAAAAAGTAGTCTAGACTGATTTTCATTAGTCACACCTAAATAAATGTTTAGATTGCAGACAACACGATTAGCGCACGGCTCGTTATGAGCCATTCCCCTAGCCCGAAGCAGGAATCGCTTCGGGCTTTTTTTATTTTCTAAAGTAAAACCACCAAGATACTTAGCTTAAAAGCTTATAGGTGAGCTGAACTGCGATAAAAGCAAATTATATCCTAGCTATGGTTAGTGCATATCTAGACACTGTTGACTAAAACTGAACAGAAAGAAGTGACGCCTGTAACATTAGGTAATCACCATTTTGTCCCATGGTATGTAACCTGACAAATTAGAACTCACTTCAAAGTCAACACCATGAAATTTGGCTAGATGAAGCTGATACTTTTTATCGCTTATTTCTCAACAGTAAACTCCTTTCTTGTGCTGCTTTCCTAGTGCACCAAGGAGTATTTGCTAATCCTCGTGCCAAGACTTCATTACTATTGATAACTGCTTAAGAGCTTAAATAAAGAAATTTAGTCCTATGGAGTTGTTTAGTTAAGGTGGGTGTCTTGTTAATTTTTCTCTTTGAAACAAAAAAAGCCCGTCATCTAGACGGGCCTTTGATAACTACTAAAAATATTAGAAGAAGGATTTCTTAACTTCTAAACCCCAGCTTGCGCCTTCGTTAACAATACCTGTGTTGTTGTTGAAATCGATACCACCTTTTAGGTTGTCTTCATCGGTGATGTTGCGACCAAATACAGCAACTTCTAGGTCGTGTTCAAAGTTGAAGTAACCAATTCGTAAACCTAACTCGTACTGACCATCAGTATTGTACTCTTCTGTTTCATAAATGAAGATGCTTGTTTTACCTTGGTAAGCATAGTCACCGTATAAGAATACTTCACCGTCATTACCCATAGGCATTGAGTAACGGCCTGTCATTGTGAAAATCGTTTCTGGCGCATTCGGGAATGGGTTGCCATCGACATACGCACCACCAGTTGCAGGATCAATAGGATCTGTCGGAGTACATGCACCAGAACCACAAGTAGCGATTAATAGATCAGGATCTTGTAATTCTGTATTGTTGTATGAGAAACCTGCTGTTAACACAAGATCGTCAATTGGACGATATTCAGCGTCAATTTCAAAACCTTGACCAACACCTTCACCAGCATTTGTTAGACCAACATTGTTACCGTTACCGCCTACTGCTGTTAACTGAATATCTTCAATTGTGTAGTGGAATAACGCACCGTTAAGTCTTAAGGTTTTGTCTAGTAAATCAGCTTTGAAGCCTGCTTCATAAGAGAAGATAGTTTCGGCTTCTGCAACTGAAGGGAAACCTTCAAACGCAATGTCACGACCTTGGATTGACTGTGCTCTGAAGCCATTAGCGATACGTGCGTAAACACTCATATCGTTGTTTAGCTTGTAGTTAACCATACCTTCCCAGCTGAATTGACCATCATCAACGTCTACTGGATCGTATACTTGGTTTGCATCAGCCGCGCCGATAACTACGGCAAAACCGCCTTCATTTTGCTTACCAACAGAAAGTGCTTTTTCATCATAGGTATAACGAATGCCACCAATCACTGTTAATTGGTCAGAAAGTTCAACTGTTGATTGACCGAACACCGCCCATGTTGTGTTTTCATGGAATACTTCTGTGGCACCAAAGAAACCATCAATACTTTCTACACTGAATGAAGAGTCGAAGTAGAAAACACCAGCTTGCCAAGTTACTGAATCGTCGCCGTTGCTTGAAATACGGAATTCTTGAGTGAACTGTTCTAAGTCATTCAATCTGTCTTCTGTAACTGCATTAAACGGAATGAAACCTGGGATTGTTTCAACAGCATTGAAGTCAGCGTCTCGAACAATTGCACCACCGTCTATGTCACCTTTACTACGACCGTCAGCATTTTCCATTGCTGTGATTGACGTTAATGTCACTGCGCCAAAGTCATAATTTACGTTAACGCTCCAACCATCAGAGTCATACTCTTGTGGGTTGTTGTCGCCTTGGTCATAATAAACTTTATCTCTGTCGTAGTTTTCGTTTAAGTCGTTGTTACCTTTAGTAAGGATGTTCGCTCTGAAAACAGAAGATGTACCTTCGTAGCTTCTTGAGTGGTAGTTAAATAAAACATCAAGCTGCTCGGTAGGGTTATAAGCTAATTGAATGCGGTAAGCCTTTTCGTCAAAGCCTCCTAACGCATCGTCAACACCTGTGAACGCATTATCAATCCAGTCATCTTTAGATTGGTTTAATGCAGAAATACGGAAAGACAGATCATCCGTTAAGCCTGCACCTACTGCGCCTTCTAAATTTCTAAGGCCATATGTACCAACGCCAGCTTTGACATAAGCTTCAAAATCGTCAGTTGGGCGACGGGTATTGAATTTAATGATACCAGCCGTTGTATTTCTACCGAATAAAGTGCCTTGAGGTCCACGGATCACCTCTACTTGGTCAACATCAAAAAGTGGGAAGCTTTTTAACACCACGTTTTCCATTACTACTTCGTCCATAATAATAGAGACAGGTTGCGATGCTGCTAAATCAAAGTCTGTATTACCTAAACCTCGTAAGTAGAATCTTGGCGCAACACGACCATTTGACGACTCTGCATACAGGCCAGGAACACGAGTAGCTAATGCTAAGATGTCGTCACCAGCTGAAAACATATTTTCGAACTTTTCGCCCGACAAGGTTGCGATGGAAACTGGTACGTCTTGAATCGATTGTGTTCTCTTTAGCGCCGTTACTGTGATCTTTTCTAATTTAGCGTCATCTTGTTGTTGTTCTTCCGCTAAAGCAGGCATCGCAGTAAATAATGCAGCTTGAATACTCAGTACTAAAGCTGATTTTTTAGTGATATTCATATTTATATCCGTGGGTTGTTGTCGTTTACATTACAATAATCGGTCATTTTTATGACAGATTTATGAAAATTCGCTCAATATTAATTAAATCACTGCCAATTGTTTAGTAATCATACAAAATAGATAAGTTATTTTTGCTCTAGTAAATAAATTAGTTGCAACCTTTCCAGATAAATTTATGATCCCCCTCTTATGTTTATTTCAAATCAAAATCAATCTGGAGTGTAAGTAGTGGAATTTGATTGGCTAAGAAGTGTAATTGGTATCGTGGTTTTACTTGGCCTCGCCTATCTTCTCTCTGCAAAAAGAAACTCAGTTAGCTTACGTACTGTTGGTGCAGCTTTCGCCTTACAATTTTTCTTAGGCGCTATGGTTTTATACTGGGAAGCTGGCAAAGATATATTACTAGCGGTTTCAACATCGCTTAGCAAAGTATTCAGTTACGCTGAAGACGGTATTATTTTCATGTTCGGCGAACAACTAGGTGGTAATGGCCTAGGTTTCATTTTCGCGATCAATATCTTACCTGTTATCGTATTTTTCTCATCTTTAATCGCTGTTCTTTACTACCTAGGTATCATGGGTAAATTGATTAGCGTAGTTGGCGGTGGTTTAAGAAAGATCACTGGTACTTCTAAACCTGAATCTATGTGTGCAGCTGCAAACATTGTTGTTGGTCAAGCTGAAGCGCCATTAGTAGTTAAACCTTTCTTACCAACAATGACTCGTTCAGAGCTTTTTGCTGTTATGGTAGGTGGTATGTCTACCGTAGCTGGTGCAATTATCGCTGGTCTTGCTGGTATTGGTGTTGAGTTAAAATATCTGATTGCGGCAAGTTTCATGGCTGCACCTGGTGGCCTGATGATGGCAAAAATTCTAATGCCTGAAACAGAAGAAGCGAAAAACGACTTAGAAGAACTTAAACTAGCAAAATCGGCACACACTAACGTTATTGACGCTGCCGCAGATGGTGCTGCTGAAGGTATGAAATTTGCCCTAAGCATTGGTGCTATGTTAGTTGCATTTATTTCTTTAATTGGCTTATTCAACGGCATCATTGGTGGCGTTGGCTCATGGTTCGGCATGGAAGAGCTAACACTACAAGTTATCCTAGGTTATATCTTCAGCCCTATCGCTTTTGTTATTGGTGTACCTTGGAATGAAGCGCAATTAGCAGGTAGCTTCTTAGGCCAAAAACTAATCTTGAATGAATTTGTTGCTTACTTAGACTTTGTTTCCCACAAAGAAAGCTTATCTGAGTTAACGCAAGTGATCATTACCTTTGCTCTGTGTGGCTTTGCTAATTTATCATCTATTGCTATTTTAATTGGTGGTGTTGGCAGTATGGCGCCTGAGCGTCGCCACGACCTTGCACAATTGGGTTTACGTGCAGTTGGCGCGGCAACACTAGCGAACCTAATGAGTGCAGCAATCGCAGGTTTATTCATCACACTGCAATAAAATTTATATTTGCCCTTGTATATTCAGTGCTGCTCCCCCACTAATAGCAGCACTAACGAAAGTTCGGAGTTACTAAAATGAGCGAAGTTCAGCATCATAAATTAATCATCCTAGGTTCTGGCCCTGCTGGTTATACAGCAGCAGTATATGCAGCTAGAGCTAACTTAAATCCAGTTCTAATTACTGGTATGCAACAAGGTGGTCAGCTAACCACAACGACTGAAGTTGAAAACTGGCCAGGTGATGCGAATGACCTAACCGGTCCAAAATTAATGGATCGCATGAAAGAACACGCTGAAAAGTTTGAAACTGAGATCATTTTTGATCACATCAATGAAGTAGACTTCAGTAATAAGCCTTACAAGTTAAAAGGCGATTCTACTAGCTATACTTGCGACGCTTTAATCATTTGTACTGGTGCATCAGCACAATACTTAGGTTTGGAATCTGAACAAGCATTCATGGGTAAAGGCGTTTCAGCTTGTGCAACATGTGACGGTTTCTTCTATCGTAACCAGAAAGTTGCTGTAGTTGGCGGCGGTAATACAGCAGTCGAAGAGGCATTATACCTTTCTAACATCGCGTCTGAAGTTCACTTAATTCACCGCAGAGACACCTTCCGTTCTGAAAAGATCTTAACCAAGCGTCTTATGGACAAAGTTGAAAACGGCAACATCGTTTTACATCTAAACAAAACGTTGAACGAAGTAGTTGGCGATGATATGGGAGTTACTGGCGTTAAGTTGGACTGCACCCAATCAGATGCAACTGAAGAATTTGACGTAATGGGATTATTCATTGCTATTGGTCACAAACCTAATACAGGTATTTTTGAAGGCCAACTAGAAATGCACGATGGTTACATCAAGATCAACAGCGGTTTAAACGGCAATGCGACAGCAACAAGCGTTGAAGGTGTATTTGCTGCTGGTGATGTGTGTGATCATCAATATCGCCAAGCTATCACGTCTGCTGGTACAGGCTGTATGGCAGCATTAGATGCTGAACGTTACTTAGACGCTCAATAATGAATTAAGGGGCTGGTTAGCCCCTTTTTTGATCTCAATGGAATCACCTACCCTTTATTACCTCGACGACGATATCACTTGGTTCCCTGAGCCGAGAACGGCACTCGTTGACCCCAATGGTTTGCTTGCAATAGGCGGCGACTTGAAACCTCAACGTATCTTTAATGGTTATCAACAAGGCGTCTTTCCTTGGTACAGTGAAGACGAGCCACTGATGTGGTGGAGCCCAGATCCCAGAGCTGTGTTTCCTGAGTGCCAAGTCAAATTAAACAAAAGCTTAAAGAAATATCTTAATAAGTGTGATTATAGTGTCAGTATCAATACCTGTTTTGAACAGGTTATTCGTCACTGTGCTAAGCCCAGAGCAAACTCCGAAGGCACTTGGATAATGCCAGAGATGATCCAAGCCTATACGAGCTTACATCAACAAGGCAAAGCTCATTCTGTTGAAATTTGGCAAATAACACCTGAGCAAAAAACATTAGTTGGTGGCCTCTATGGCATATTAGTCGGTGATTGTTTCTGTGGCGAGTCCATGTTCTCAGCACAACCCAATGCATCTAAATTGGCTTTATTGTGCTTAGCTGAATTGATGAAGACCAGTGAAACGGGCTTAATTGATTGTCAACTGCCAAATCCTTACTTGATGAGCATGGGCGCCCAACTCATATCTCGTGAGGTTTATTTAGATAAATTGGCTGGAGCAAAGCAAAAAAGCTTAGCAAATAACTTATTTTCGCCTAGATTTATAGAATGGCGCAGTATGATCTTGTCGGCCTAATTGCTTTAGTATTTGAAATCATGACAACCGTAAAATTTGGCTTATCAACCACTTTTCCTTGTGGCTATTTAGAACATGAGCAAGAGCAATTGCTGGTGTATATCGACGAGCACCCTTTATCTCCCTACTTATACTCCGCTCTGCAAGAGCAAGGTTTTAGACGCTCAGATGACCAAGTATACAAACCTCATTGTCCAAACTGTAATGCTTGCCAGTCAATTCGAGTATCACCACATAAATTCAAAAGCAGCACAAGTCAAAAGCGGGTAATGAAAAAAGCCAAAGGCTTCCATTTAAACTTGTCTACCTCAGTCAATGACAACTATTTTGAATTATTTGAAAAGTACGTCAACGGTAAGCATAAAAGTGGTGTTATGTACCCAGCAAGCCCTGAGCAATTAGCCAGTTTTACCAATTGTGAATGGATGGAGCAGGTCTATATTGAACTATATGACGGTAACAAATTAATCGCGGTGGCGATAACCGACGTAACACCGGATAGTTTATCTGCGGTTTATACTTTTTATGACTTGGATTATGAAAAGTTTTCACTCGGTACGCTGATGATATTGCACCAACTTAATTTAGTTAAAGAATTAGGCAAGACTTGGTTGTATTTGGGCTACTATATTCGGGACTGTAACAAGATGAATTACAAGACCAAATTTACGCCATATCAAATACGAAAGTCTTCTCATTGGCAAGAGATCAGCGAATGATTAACCAAATCCGCAGAGAAAGTGAGATTAATTTCCTTATCCACTTTACATCTTCGTGTTTTTTGGGCAGAATTCGCGCTTATTTTTTACGCTAAACAATTGTCCTAGAGGTTATACGCTTAATGGCGAAAGAAGACGTTATTGAAATGCAAGGTACGATTTTGGAAACCTTGCCAAATACTATGTTCCGTGTTGAATTAGAGAATGGTCACGTTGTGACTGCACACATCTCTGGAAAAATGCGTAAGCACTACATTCGTATCCTAACAGGCGACAAAGTAACGGTAGAAATGACGCCTTATGACCTAACTAAAGGTCGTATTACTTTCCGCGCTAGATAAGGACGTAAAAAGTCACTTTTTACGGACGCAATGCTGAACTTGATTCAGTATCTGGAGACGATGCTAAGCTTGAATTAGCAATATGCTCACAGTGCTAAATTTATTTCAGTAGCAAAATGTATTAAAAAAACCGAGGCTCATGCCTCGGTTTTGTTATTTTTGCTAGAACAAAGTCCACAACTACACTTTTTCTAGCTCTTTAGTTTCATAGCTGAATTCTAGCTCATCATCAGCCAAATCGATTTTCACAATACCGCCGCCAACTAAATTACCAAACAGTACTTCATTAGCCAAAGGCTTACGTAGCTGCTCTTGAATAACTCTAGCCATAGGCCTTGCTCCCATTGCTTTGTCATAGCCCTGCTTTGCTAGCCATTTAGTAGCTTGGTCGGTAAGTTGTAATTCAACTTGTTTTTTATCAAGTTGAGACTGCAATTCAACAATAAACTTATCAACAACCTGCAAAATCGTTTCTTCATCTAAGTGATTAAACCAGACAATGTTATCTAAACGGTTTCTAAATTCAGGAGTAAACGTTCTATTTATCTCTGCCATGGCATCAGAACTGTGATCCTGATGAGCAAAGCCAATAGATTTTCTCGACACTTCTGCAACACCAGCGTTTGTCGTCATCACAAAGATAACGTTTCTAAAGTCTGCTTTTCTGCCGTTGTTATCTGTTAGCGTGCCATGATCCATTACCTGTAATAGAATATTGAACACATCAGGGTGCGCTTTTTCTATTTCATCCAGTAATACTACTGAGTGTGGATGTTTCAGAACAGCATCTGTTAGCTGACCACCCTGCTCATATCCTACATAACCAGGAGGCGCACCAATCAAACGACTTACAGCATGTCGTTCCATGTACTCAGACATATCAAAACGAATAAGCTCTAAACTCAATACTTTCGCCATTTGCTTAGTAACTTCAGTTTTACCCACCCCAGTTGGCCCTGCAAACAAGAAGCTACCAACAGGTTTGTCTTCATTGCCAAGTCCAGAGCGTGATAAACGAATAGCAGAAGTAAGGACGTCAATTGCTTCGTTTTGGCCAAATACCGATAGCTTCAAATTGCGATCAATATTTTTCAAAATGTCTTTATCAGACTGCGAAACCGACTTTTCTGGGATTCGAGCTATTTTTGCGATGATTTGTTCTATTACCGCAACATTGATTTGTTTCTTGCGCTTCGATTTTGGCAATACTTTTTGATTTGCTCCAGCTTCATCAATAATGTCGATCGCTTTATCTGGCAAGTGTCTATCATTGATGTATTTAGCAGATAACTCAGCCGCAGCTTTCAGCGCAGCATTTGTGTATTTAATACCGTGATGTTCTTCGTATTTGTCTTTCAAGCCGATCAAGATCTTAGTCGTGTCTTCAACACTTGGCTCTTCAACATCTATTTTTTGGAAACGACGTACTAATGCTTTATCTTTTTCAAAGATGGTGCGGTATTCACCATAGGTAGTTGAGCCAATACAGCGTAACTTACCTGCAGATAACAATGGCTTTAATAAATTGGAAGCGTCCATAACGCCACCTGAAGCGGCTCCTGCGCCAATAATAGTGTGTATCTCATCAATGAATAAGATTGCGTGTTCTTGCGCTTGTAATTGCTTTAAGAGCGCTTTTAGGCGTTTTTCAAAGTCGCCGCGGTACTTGGTACCCGCCAATAAGCTACCCATATCCAAAGAAAACACAGTTGCATTTTCTATCACTTCAGGCACATCACCTTGGACGATTCGATAAGCTAAGCCCTCAGCTATTGCTGTTTTCCCCACTCCCGCTTCGCCAATTAACAACGGATTGTTCTTTTTACGACGACATAGCACTTGAATACAACGTTCCAGCTCACTATCTCGGCCTATGATAGGATCTATTTCACCGCGTTCAGCAGCTTCATTTAAATTTGCACATAAACTTGATAATGAACTTTCAGCATCACCTTCTTGCTGTTCAGTGTCTTGACTTAAATTGTCGTCTAAGTCCGACTCTTCATCATCCACACCGTGAGAAATGTAATTGACTATATCAAGCCTCGAAACGTCAAAACTCTTAAGTACATATACGGCATGGGATTCTTGTTCACTGTATATGGCAACTAGCACATTAGCGCCAGTTACTTCTTGTTTACCCGATGACTGAACATGGAAAACAGCTCTTTGCAGAACCCTCTGGAAGCCCAGTGTAGGTTGAGTCTCTGCAGTCTCATCCTGCTCATCTGGTAAATAAGGCGTAGTTTGGCTAATGAACTCTGCTAGCTCTACTCTTATCTTGTCGAGATCCGCAGAGCAGGCTTCCAACACTTTCTTGGCATCGACATTATCCAACAAGGCCATTAACAAATGTTCTACTGTCATAAATTCATGACGGTGAGCTCGCGCATACTGAAATGCTTCATTTAAGGTAATTTCTAACTCTTTATTTAACATAAACACCTTCTTTTACTGCTCATTACTCCTGCTCCATTGTGCATAATAACGGGTGCTGATTCTCGCGGGAGTACTGGTTTACTTGCGCTACTTTTGTTTCAGCTATTTCAGCAGAAAATGTGCCAACTACTGCCTTACCTTCTTTGTGAACCTTAAACATTAAGTGGTTAGCATTTTCCAATGACTTAGCAAAAAACCTCATTAGTACTTCGACTACAAAGTCCATGGGGGTGTAGTCATCATTATTCAAGATCACCTTATACATAGGTGGCTTTTTAAGTTTAGCCTTTGATGCCTCTTTCACCAGTGATGTGTGATTTTGATCTTCTGTAATTTTTGCCATAACTAATAACTATATAAACGATGAAAGTCTGAAATAGTTCTCTTTATATAAATATATTAGCCAATTAACAAAACTTAGTTATTAAAACTTGACTATTTGGACAAATTATCTACAGTCAATATACGTTTGGTGTAAAAACGACCAAATCGTTTAATTCACAATTAATTTAGGAAGTATGGGAATGGCAGTCGGTAAAGTTAAATGGTTTAACAACGCAAAGGGTTTTGGTTTCATTAGAGAAGAAGGAAAGGAAGAAGATATATTCGCTCACTTTTCCACTATAACAATGGAAGGCTACAAGACGTTGAAGGCAGGTCAAGAAGTCGAATTCGAATTAAGCGAGGGACCTAAAGGGTTACACGCAACAAATATAAGGCTGGGTGAAAAGTAATCACATGCCAATACGAATGCAAATAGCTCCCTGATTGCTAAAGCAATCGGGGATTTTTGTTGTCTGTATTACAGAGTGTTATAAATGGTCTAGAATTTCTATACCTATTATATAGGCTCCGCTTTCTTCTTGTGTACAGCGAACAACCGTAGCTGAAGCTTTTAACGCGGGTAACTCTGGACTAGCTCCCTCTACTCTGCATATTAACGATGCGCCAACTTCTATTGGTTCATCGGTCTCTGCAGCCATCCCGGTTGCACTTAAATCTCTGCAAACTGCTTCAAGCTTTCTTCCAGCATCAGCGTCTGCAATTTCAATTTCCATATTGGTGTTAACCATCATACGGAAAAAATTTCGACTGTCGTTATACCTGATCATCTTTGTCTACCCCCTTATTGCAGACAATACTTCTATCTTGTTCATTAACTCGGTCATCTGGAAAGGCTTTGTAAGGTAATCATCGCAACCTGCGTTATAACCTTCTTCTACTTCTTGTTCATTGTCCAAGCCAGATATAAGAATAATGGGTATGGAGCTGGTTTCTGGTGTGTTTTTTAATAATCGACATGTATCATAGCCATCGATACCTGGCATACATATGTCCAAAAGGATAATATCAGGCTTTTGCTCAATTGAGTAACTGAGGGCTTCATGACCATTTGAAGCGTAATTCAACTCAACGTTGCTGCCCAGTCCAAGTTCCAACATTTCAAAGTTGAACTTTTCATCGTCAACTAATAAAACTCTAATATCTTTCAAAGTGTTTCCCTACTATCAAAAGCACCGCGTCATTTACAAAAAATGACATATCAAACGTATTCTACAACTTTCAAACCAGCTATAATTATTATGTAATAACATTTACCACAATATTTACAACTTAAATTTACGATTTTTTGAAAATACTCTTATTGAGTTGACACAGACTGTATTTAAGCTAGAAATTTGTTTTGAACAACCTGCAGTAATTTGGGAATTAATAATGAAAAAAACAGCAGCTGCAATTGCATTGTTATGCGCATCATCAAGTGCAATGGCGCTACCAGGGTTAGATTTATGGGCTGGTGGTTATACATGGAATACATCATATGAAGGAACCGTAGCTGCAACAGCTTCTGGACAAACGCTTAACTTATCAGTTGATGATAACCTAGGCTTAAAAGATTCGGATAACAACGTACTTTGGGCTGCATTTGAACACCCGATTCCATTTATTCCAAACGTACAGATTAAAAAAACCGATCTTGAAACTGAAGGTACTGGTGTTTTTACTGAAACCTTTGTTTATGCCGGACAAACTTATTCAGCAAGTGAAGAATTAAACTCAAGAATGAACCTAAATCATATTGACTATACAGCGTACTGGGGATTACCACTGCCAATAGTTACTTTCGATCTTGGTTTGAACGTACGTAAATTTGAAGGTGAATTGGCTATTAATACTGGTGTAGAAGAGCTTGATGCTCCAATTCCTATGGTGTTTGGTCGTGTTGGTGCAGAGTTACCACTTACCGGCTTAGAGTTAATGGCTGAAGCAAATTACGTAGGCTATAAAGATACAAGCCATATGGACTATCAAGTTGTACTTAGATACACACTACCAGTGCTTCCAGTGTTAGATATTAACTTAGAAGCGGGTTACCGCTCCTTCCAACTAGATGTGGATCCGACCGACTTTGATGGCGACGCAGACGATTTAACTGCAGATATTGATATGTCAGGTGTTTTCTTAGGCCTGTCGCTGCACTTATAATTAATTTTAAGGCACTCAATAGAGTGCCTTTTTTATTTGAGCACTTAGCTCATAGAGGAAAAGCTTTTCATGCCCTTTTTAGCCAAGAAAAATTTGCCCTTTGTGTTTTTACTTATTATTTCCGTTTTTTGCAGCTACTTTTACCAATCTTCGAATGGGCTAAATCACCAAGGCCAAATCAAGCCAGAATGGTTATTATTAATTGATGGTCTCATCGTTTTGCCAATTCTTTGTTTCTTTTGCATTGATGATAAAAAAGAGGCGTCATTAAAAGCAATTGCCTACGCTTGTTTAATTATTTTACTTGGTAGTTTTGTCATTCCAGAGTCTTCAAAAATAATTTGGCATTATTTGGAAGCTGGTCGTTATCTCGTTCTTGCTGGTTTTATTCTGTTAGAGATCACAACGGTGTTAACTGTCATCTTCGCCATTAAAGGAGCTTTAACGATAAAACAAGACCCTGATTTAGCAATCTCTGAACCAATCAAAAATATCCTCGGGCAATCAAGCTTGGCGAATATATTTAATATAGAAGCTAGAGTTTGGACCTACTTATTGTTTTCTAAGCGAATAAACCGAGAACGCTTTTTAGGAGACAAACATTACACTTATCACAACAAAGACGGCACTCAAGCTAACTTATTAGGTTTCATCTTACTTATTGCATTAGAACTGCCTATCGTCCATTTGCTTCTTCATTTTCTATGGTCGCCTGTTGCTGCCAATGTAGCCAGCTTATTTACCGTGGTGAGTTTGGTATTTTTCATCGCAGAATACAAAGCGGTAGCGATAAGACCAATTTCAATCAAGGCTCAACAACTCATTATTCGATATGGTGTTTGGCAGCCTGTTAAATTAAAGCTTGAAGATATTAAAAAAGTAACACTGAACGACACATTTGTGCGCCGAAGTAAAAACATTCGCCGTTTTAACTTATCAGGTGACCCCAATGTGAAGATTGAATTGCAATCTGGTGAGTTAATTTACCTAGGCTTAGATTCACCTAAAGAGTTTATTGCCGAGTTGAAAAAGATGTGCACCTCCAAATGAACATTAAGAGTAAGCCGTTTGTTCAAAACAGGCTTACTCTTAGACTGGTATTTTATAACTCAATTTCCGCCATAGCTTGTTTGATACGCTTACCTGAAATTGGGTATTTGGTTCCCAATGTTTGGGCAAACATTGAGACTTTAAGCTCTTCTAGCATCCAATAGACTTCTCTTAGAGCCTCAGGTACTGGTTGGTCTTTCGCCAGTTTATCCATCAGCCTGTCATATTGTTCATATAACTTATCAAGCTCTATTTGATTGGCTCTGTCTTTGTTTGCATCGACTTTGATCTTATCCAGACGTTTTTCTAATGCTTTAATGTAGCGCAGTAAGTCATCTAACTTATCAACACCAGCTTCACTTATAAAACCTTTGAAGATCAATGAATCTAGATGGGCACCAATATGAGCTTGCGCTTGCAGCATATCTAAGCTTACTTTCCCTTTAATTTGCTTAGAGATCTTATGCCCAACAACTAAGATCTTTTCGACTTTCAAAGCAACAGCTAATACCAAGTCATTCAGATCACCACGCAGGGTTTCACAGACTTGTTCAAACTCTTGTTCAGTTCGAGGAATATCGTTGCCAACATGGTGGAAGATCACAGCTCGAATACAGTCATTAATTAACTCATCAATTTTTCCGAACGGGTTAAAGTACATCACCAATTTAGACTTATTAGGTAATTTTTGTTGTAGATACTTAATTGGTGAAGGCAACGACTTAATAATAAGTTCACTCACACCTTGAGTGTGCTTCAACTCAGCCTGAGCAGGGTCGTCGAGTAATTCAACATTAAGTTTATTACCAACTTTAACCAACGCTGGATACGCTTTAATTTCGTAGTTACCTTGCTTGCGAATAAAGCTTGCAGGCAAGTCACCAAAGCTCCACTCTTTTATATCTTGCTGTTCAATTCCTTGGTCTGCGACAGCTTTAATAGTCTGCTTTACTTGGCCTTTTAACGTTTGTTTCAACTCTTCAAGGGCAACGCCTTGTTGCACAATATTTTCTTTATCATCTACGATCCTGAAATTAACACGTAAATGTGGTGCTAAATTATCAAGGCTAAAGTCATCTTTGTTTAGCCGACTTCCTGTCATTCTAAACAAGCCGTTTGCCATTGCCTCGGTTAATGGTAACTGCTCTTCTTCTGGTTTATCTTTAAATCGTTGTAACAGCGCATCAGCAAAGTTTGGCGCAGGAACAAAGTTTCGGCGCAAGTTCTTAGGCAGTGACTTAATTAATGAGACGATTAATTCATGACGATATGCTGGAATATGCCAGTCAAAGCCTACTTCTTGTACTTGATTTAATAGTGCTAATGGTACTCTGATAGAAACGCCGTCTTTGTGCTCCTGACCCGGCTCAAAATCGTAATCGATCGGCAGTTTTAGATTACCTTGGCTCCAAATATCCGGATAAGTATAAGGTGACAGCTCAGCCGACTCATCCAAGATAAAATCACTTCTTTGAGCAAACAGGGATTTACCGTCATTGTTTTTCAACCATTTCAGTAAATCATTTCTATTGTTTACAGACTCTGGAATTCGCTTGTTATAGAAACTTGCTAACTCTTCTTCATCAACCAGTAGATCGCGTCTTCTTGCTTTATTCTCCAATCTTTGAATTTGCTCTATGAGTTCAACGTTATGCTGTAAGAACTTTAGGTTGCGGCCAAACTGATCGCTAACCAAAGCTTGTTGAATAAACACTTCTCTACTTTGAACAGGGTCGATTTTACTAAACAATACTTTGCGCTTTGGCACTATCACTAAGCCAAATAAAGTCTGCTTTTCAAACGCGTAAACGGCCCCCTGTTTTTTATCCCAGTGTGGTTCTGAATATGACTTACTAACTAAATGCTGGGCTAAAGGCTCAACCCACTCAGGTTGAACTTTTGCCGCATAACGAGCATAGAGTTTCGACGTTTCCACCAGCTCTGCAGCCATCAGCCACTTTGCCGATGTTTTAAATAAATGAGAGCCAGGAAAAACATGGAATTTACTATTTCTAGCACCTTGATAAACCGACATCGCCGGTCTTTTGCCTTTTTCTTTCGGCGAACGCTTTTCATCGCTGATTTCTTTGTTACCTATATGGCTAAGCAAACCAGACAATAATGCTTGGTGAATACCTTGGTAATCACGCTTGATTGTTGGAATGTCTTCCAGCTCTGCGTCATGATCTTGAGCGTTATCTTCAACAATCCTTGCTTTTACTTTATAGCCAATTTCCGCAACACTTTGTTCGATTTGATAAACCAAGTCTTGCCATTCACGAACTCTCATGTAATTGAAAAATTCGGTTTTACACAGTTTTCTGAATTGGCTTCGCGACAATACTTTTTGCTGTTGGATCAAATAGTCCCAAACATTTAAATAGGCGACAAAATCTGAGTCTTTATCTTTAAAACGCTTATGGCTTTCGTCTGATTTTTGCTGGAAATCAGCCGGTCTCTCTCTTGGATCCTGAATACTTAACGCAGCAACTATGACGATGATCTCGTGTAAACAACTAGAGTTTGCCGCAAATAACACCATTTTGGCCAACCTTGGATCAACTGGCACTCGGCTCAACTTTCGGCCTGATTCAGTTAGCTGGTAGCTATTGCGACTTTTTCTTTGCTTATTGGTTTTGATTGCTTGCAGCTCTTCAAGCAGCCTCACACCATCATTAATAAATCGGCTGTCTGGCTTTTCAATAAATGGAAACTTTTCTAAGTCGCCCAAATTTAACGACAGCATTTGCAAAATAACCGACGCCAAATTAGTTCTTAAGATCTCTGGCGGCGTGAATTCAGCCCTGCTATTAAAGTCATCTTCACTGTACAGACGAATACAAATACCTTCTTCAGTACGACCACAACGACCTTTTCTTTGGTTCGCGCTAGCCTGTGAGATTGGTTCTATTGGCAGACGTTGTACTTTTGATTTGTAACTATAACGAGAAATACGAGCTGTACCCGTATCAATTACGTATTTTATTCCAGGTACAGTAAGTGAGGTTTCTGCCACGTTGGTTGCTAATACAATTCGCCTATTATGATGAGAAGCGAAGATTTTATTTTGTTCTGCCGCAGATAGCCTTGCATACAATGGTAATATTTCGGTATTACCCAGCTTACGTTTAGACAAGGCATCAGCAGTATCTCTGATCTCACGCTCACCATTCATAAAAATAAGGATGTCACCACGCCCTTCTCGACATAGCTCATCGACAGCGGAAAAAATACCTTGGATCTGCTCGTTATCACCACGAAAGTTAGTGCTATCCAAATATTCAGAGTCTAACTCTTCAACCGGTCTATATCTTACTTCTACAGGATAAGTTCGACCTGTAACTTCAATAATTGGCGCATCAAAAAAATGTTTGGAAAAACTTTCTGGATCAATCGTTGCCGATGTAATGATCACTTTTAAATCTGGACGTTTTGGCAGCAGCTCTCTTAGGTAACCTAAAATGAAGTCGATATTTAAACTGCGCTCATGCGCTTCATCGATAATTAAAGTGTCATACTGATTTAAGTATCTATCGTGCTGCATCTCAGCCAATAACACACCATCTGTCATTAACTTTACGTAAGAGTCTTCTTTTACATGATCTGAAAATCGTACTTTAAAGCCAACAGCAGTGCCCATTTCACACTCGAGCTCTTCACATAATCGAGTTGCAACGCTTCGAGCGGCTAGTCGACGAGGCTGGGTATGACCTATTTTACCTTCTATACCACGGCCAATATCCAAACACATTTTTGGGATCTGAGTGGTTTTACCGGAACCTGTTTCACCTGCGATGATCACCACTTGGTTTTCGCTAATGGCTTTTTTATCTCGTCTTGCTTTTGACTAACAGGGAGCTGTTCTGGATAGTTTATTTTAGGTAGGTTTTGTCGCTTCTTATCTCTTAGTTCAATGGAAGCTGCAATATCTTTTTCAATTGCTTGTAAAACCTTTGCTTGCTTTTCTGCATCTGCGATCTTTTTGGCGCCGTTGAGTCTGGCTTTAATTCGATGAAGGTCTTGTTTTAATACGTTGGCTAAGTTTGACACTGATCACGATCATTTAATGATAATTCTGTAAGCAATAATAACATTTTTCTTCACTAACAAAAAAGCCCTCGAAACGTTATCGAGGGCTTTAGCTGTTTGATTAACCATTAATAAGATGAGCTAAACAAATCGTTGGCCTTTCTCGTAAATAGAATTAAAGTGCAGATCCAAGGCTCGGATTATATCGGTGCGATTTATGGTGCCTAACAAAATATTGTCATCGTCGACCACAGGGTAAACCTTAGGCTTATTGTTTGTCATATCTTCCGCCACTTGCAAAACGCTGTCATAGGGTTTTCTTGTCAGCACTTCAACTTTCATGATCTCGGCAACTATCACTGAGGGCTCACCGCTATGGTACGAAGATGACAACATAGCAGTAATGCAATCTTGCTCAGATACAAATCCAATCACTTGCTTTTCATCGTCAACCACAGGAGCACCCGTTCGATTCGACTGCAATAGCTTTTCTACCGCCTCAACAACAGATTCCGTTCCTTTGAAAAATACCGGTCTGTGATCCATGTGATCTTGAATTTTTACTGATTCCATATAGCGTCCCCTTGGCACATTACGTTACTCATTTAATACTAGACGCTATTTCTATTTTTTCCCTAATTTTAACAACTTAGTTATTTATAAATGGCGATACTTTGTTGACCATTGGACTGCTTGCTAGCGCGATACATACCAGGTGTATTAAACGGCATGGCAACATTACCTGCGCCATCTACAATGATCACGCCTCCTGTGCCACCAACCGACATAAGTACTTGATTGATCACTTCATCACCAGCTTGGGCAATGGTTTTTCCTTGATACTTAACTCGAGCACAAATATCCGAAGCAACTTGATAACGAATAAAATATTCACCATGACCTGTAGCAGATACAGCACAACTGTCATTGTCGGCAAAAGTGCCTGCCCCTATCACTGGAGAATCCCCTATTCTTCCCAACGTTTTGCCGTCATTCCTCCTGTTGAAGTGCCAGCAAATAGATTGCCATCTTGGTCTAATGCAACAGCGCCAACCGTGCCGTATTTAAAATCTTCATTTTCTAACCAACTAGCATTATTGGCCTGCATTTTTGCTTTTGCGCGTTTGAGTGATTGCAAACGGCGCTCGGTATTAAAGATGTTGTTATCAATTTGCTTTATCCCTTGTGAAACCGCAAATTGCTCTGCACCTTCACCACTTAACATGACGTGAACCGAGTTTTCCATGACTTTATTAGCCAACTCAATTGGATTCTTTACTGTCTTAACCCCAGCGATAGCTCCAGCATTTCTAGTTTTGCCATCCATCACAGATGCATCAAGTTCATGCTCTTGTTCATAGGTGTAAACGGCACCAACACCAGCGTTAAACAAAGGTGAGTTTTCTAAAATTTTAATCGCGGCTAATACTGCTTGTTGGCTTGTTTTCCCTTGCTCTAACAATTGATAGCCTGTATCTCGAGCTTGCTTGAGCGTATTAACATAATCTTTTTCCTGCTGTTGTGTCATGTTACTTTTGAGTATGGTTCCAGCTCCGCCATGAATTGCGATAGCATAATTTCCTTCTTTCGCCATTGTGGTTTGTGCTGTCAAACTTGCAAGAATGGCCAATGCTGGTAGCAGTTTATTATTATTCATTTGTATTCTATCTATTCCTTAACCAAGTAGATTTCACTTTTACACCATATTTGTCTCAGATCAATTCAAAAATGCCATCAGGCTATATTCTAGAGTTATCAAATAACCGCTAGTACAACAAAGATGAAACATCAGGAAGTCTATCAATTACTAAAGTACCGACGCCAAGAGTTAAGCAGTCGACTTCAATCGATAAAAATGATTTCAGTGCAACTGGTGACATGGATGACGTATTGTTTAATATCGCACACGAAACCAAAGTCGAGTTAGCCAATATAAAAGTTGCGATTGAAGAAATAGAGGCACAAACCTATGGCTTTTGTAAAGTCTGCTCAGCTGAAATGACGACACAAGAGCTGTGCCAATCACCATTAAAAAACACATGTAATAAGTGCGGCGAAAAGAACTAACCTGCTCCAATTTTCGCCGAATAGCCTCATTGCCCTAAGGAAGATTTTGCTTTCAAACAATATAACGATTAAAGTCCAACCATGATCACGACGAACAGACGATAATAGATGCAACCAAGCTTATATTGGTATGACTTTGAATCATGGGGCACAAGCCCAAAGAAAGACAAACCTTCGCAATTTGCCGGTGTTCGCACCGATTTAGACCTTAATATCATTGGCGAACCTCTTGTTGAGTATTGCCAGATCCCTAATGATTATTTGCCCCACCCTGAAGCGGCATTAGTGACGGGCATTACGCCACAGCAAACATTGCAAAAAGGTTTAATTGAGCCTGAGTTCATCAAACGAATTTATCAAGAAATTAGCCAAGCCAATACCATTTGCGTTGGTTACAACAATATACGTTTTGATGATGAATTATTGCGTTACACCTTATACCGAAACTTTTATGATCCATATGCATACAGTTGGCAAAATAAGAATTCTAGATGGGATATTCTAGATATGATCAGAGCTTGTTACGCTCTAAGGCCAGAAGGCATAAATTGGCCAACGGATGATGAAGGCAAGCCAACCTTTAAACTTGAAAAATTAACAGCCGCAAACGGCATTGAACATGGCTCAGCGCATGACGCTTTGTCGGATGTTATTGCCACTATTGAATTAGCTAAGTTGGTCAAAACCAAACAACCTAAGCTTTATCAATTTTTGCTAGATCACAGAAACAAAAAGCCGCTTGCTGAGCTCATTGATGTTTATAGGTCAACACCATTAGTCCATACCTCGGGCATGATCTCACCTTGGCAAGGTTGCACTACTTGGGTCGCGCCAATAGGTTTCCACCATAAAAATAAAAACGCCATTATTGTTTATGATCTGACAAAAGATCCAAAAGTGTTGCTTGAACTCAGTGCTGAACAAGTGGCTGAAAAAATGTATCGCAAAACTGAAGACTTAGGTGGTGAAGAACGCGTGGGCCTAAAACTTGTGCACTTAAACAAATGCCCTGTACTAGCGCCAGCAAAAACTTTACTACCAGAAAATGCTGAACGTTTGGGCATAGATAGAGAAGCTTGTTTAGAAAACTTAGCTTTCTTGCAAGCCAACCCTGAACTAAAAGTGAAGCTTTGTGAAGCATTTGAGTTAGAAAAAGAGTTCGAACCGGAATCTAATCCAGAATACCAATTATATGCAGGTTTCCTATCGGATGCCGATAAACAACAAATGGATGCTATCCATGATGTTGATATAAAAGACCAATGGAAACTAACTCCAGATTTCACCGATGAACGTCTAACAGGTTTGTGGCGACTTTATAAGGCCAGATACTTCACCAATACACTAACTGAAAAAGAACAAGCTTGGTGGCAGCAATACCGAGCCGATAAGTTAATGCACGGTGTCGATTCACCAAACATTACAGCGAACGATTTTCAACTTAGCCTAGAGAGCAACCTTGAAAGACACCAAGATAACGACAGAGCTAAAGCTATTTTAAGAGAGTTGTATTTGTATGCGCAAAGTTTATAGCTGCAATAGTATTATCGAGTTACAACCTTATAAATTTGCTTTAACAGCAAAAGGTATTGAATTTTTAATTAAAAATGAATTTGCCCAAGGGGCCATCGGAGAGTTACCACCAACCGATGCTTTACCACAGATATGGGTGCTTAACGATGATGATTTTGACCTTGCACAGCAACTTTGTATCGAAGTAGAAAATGAACAAAAACAACTCAACGAAGATTGGCAATGTCGCCATTGTGATGAGATAAATGCCAGCAGTTTTGAATACTGCTGGCAGTGTCAAGCAATTAAGCCAGTTTAACTATTACCAAGTTCCAGTATTAGCCATAGATGCCCATGGCTCTTGAGGTTCTAGAGAGCCATTCTTTTGCAACAATTCAATAGAAATACCATCTGGTGAGCGTACAAAAGCCATATGACCACATCTAGGCGGACGGTTTATGGTAATACCTGCATCCATTAGTTTTTGACAGCTTTGGTAAATATCATCAACACCAAATGCTAAATGGCCAAAGTTACGCCCGCCTTCGTAATCTTCAGTATCCCAATTATAAGTTAGTTCAATCGTTGGTTTCTTCGTTGCTTTTGCTTCTTCTAACTGATCCGGTGCAGCTAGGTAAACTAAAGTGAAACGACCAGCTTCACTATCGTATCTGTGTACTTCAACAAGCCCCAATAAATCTACATAAAACGCTAAAGACTCATCCAAGTCTTTAACTCTTACCATAGTGTGTAAATATTCCATGTTATCTCTCGTTTTGTTGTCTCTTTGGCTTTGATATATAGGCCAAATATCCTCATTCAATAGAGAAGGATTTAAAACTGTGCAGTATTAAGTAATTATCTATATAATCCGCCCTCTTTTATTCATACCAATTTAATAAACAGTTAATTAATGAAGATAGTTTTGGCACCTATGGAAGGTGTAGTTGATCATATAATGCGTGATTTATTAACTCGTCAGAGTGGCTTCGACCTTTGCGTGACCGAGTTTGTTCGCATTATTGATCAAAAACTGCCTGAGCGAGTGTTCTATCGCCTATGCCCAGAGCTTTATCACGGTTGCAAAACCCCAAGCGGCACACCTGTTCGAGTTCAATTACTTGGACAAGACCCCAATTGGCTTGCAGAAAACGCAGAAGTGGCTACTTCATTAGGTAGCCCCGGCGTTGATCTCAATTTTGGTTGCCCAGCCAAAGCTGTTAATAAAAGTAAAGGCGGAGCCGTTTTACTAAAAGAGCCCGAAACTCTGTATAACATCGCTAAATCGGTGCGTGCGGCTGTGCCAGAGCACCTGCCTGTTACGGCCAAAATGCGACTTGGCTATGAAGATAAATCTTTGGCTATTGAAAATGCCCAAGCCCTTACTCAAGGTGGTATTTCTCAGTTAGCCATTCATGCTCGAACGAAAGTTGAAGGCTATAAACCACCAGCATATTGGAGCTGGATAAAACAAATCAAACAAGAAATTGCTATTCCGATTATTGCCAACGGTGAAATTTGGAATAGAGAACAAGCTTTTCAATGCCAACAAGAGTCTGACTGCGTTGACTTAATGCTAGGCCGAGGCGCATTAGCAACACCAAACCTTGCCGCTTGGATTAAAGGCGAACAAGAAAAGATGAGCTGGACTGAATTACTCGAATTACTTGTATCTTATTCACATTATGAAATCGAAGGTGACAGAGGCCTATACTACTCAAATAGGATCAAACAATGGCTTAGCTATATCCGCCTGCAATATCCGCAAGCCGATGAACTATTTAGAAGTGTTCGCAGGATCATGAAAGCGCAACCCATGTTAGAAGCTATACAACAAGCACAGCAGCTTACAACTTCAGTACAAAGTATTGAGAATGAAAGCAATCAAATGATGGAATAACCTTCACTTTACGCTCTATGATACAGTAATTTGATATAAGCCAATTGTCATCCTACCTAGACTTAGCTACTCTCTTGCTCGGAATAATAATAACGAGAACAAGTTATGTCATTTAATAAAAAATTACTAACTGCGGCCGTTTGTACAGCTCTTTCTTTAGCTGTCGTCGGTTGTGGTAACAAAGAAACAACTAAAGCAGTTGATAACCCAGCGGCAAATAGCACTCCAACCGTAGCACAAGCAAAAGAGTACGTCGCACAAGCGGAAAAGCGCATTGGTGATATCTACGAATACGCGGCAAAAGCGGAGTGGATTGCTCAAACTCACATCACTGACGACACTCAGTTTATCGCTTCAAAAGCGAACGAAGAATTTAAGCTCTTAGGCATTGAACTAGCCAATGGCGCCGCTAAATTTAGTGATCTTGAATTAGACTATGACACTAAGCGTAAGTTAGACATGTTACGCCTAGGTCTTACATTACCTGCACCAGCAGAAAAACCTGAACTGGCATCGGAACTGGCACAAATTGAAAGTGCACTTGGCGCTATGTATGGCTCTGGCAAAACCCCTGATGGTGAACAATATGATCTTATTGCCTTATCTCGTGTTCTAGTTGAGTCGGATGATCCAAAAGCAATGCTAAAAGCATGGCAAGATTGGCGTAAAGTATCACCTCAAATGAAAGAGAAATATACGCGTTTAGTAGAAATTGCCAACCAAGGTGCAGCAGACTTGGGCTTTAAAGATGTGGGTTCAATGTGGCGTTCTGGTTATGACATGGAGCCTGACGCGTTCGCAGAAGAAATGGATCGTGTATGGGGTCAAGTAAAACCTTTATATGATGCATTACACTGTCATGTTCGTGCTAAGTTAAATGACAAATATGGCGACGAGGAAGTACCACTTAATTCACCAATTCCAGCACATTTACTAGGCAACATGTGGGCCCAATCTTGGGGCAATATTTATGACCTTGTAGCACCTGAAGGTGGTAGCAGTGTAGACGTTACCGAAAAGCTAGAAGAAAAAGGTTACGACTCAACGAAAATGGTAAAACAGGCGGAAGGTTTCTTTACCTCTTTAGGCTTTGAACCTCTGCCTGAAACATTCTGGACACACTCACAGTTTGATAAGCCTGTTGGTCGAGATTCAGTGTGTCACGCTAGCGCATGGGACTTAACAACGGAAGATTACCGTATCAAGATGTGTATTCAGGTAACAGGTGAAGAGTTTAACGTTATTCACCACGAGCTTGGCCACAACTTCTACCAAAGAGCGTATAACCTAGAGCAGCCAGTTTTATACCGCAACAGTGCAAACGATGGTTTCCATGAAGCGATTGGCGATACCGTTGCCCTTTCTATTACGCCAAAGTACTTAAAACAGATTGATCTAATTGAGCAAGAGCCTGATGCTTCTGGCGATTTACCTTTCTTAATGCGTATGGCCATGGATAAAGTAGCATTCTTGCCATTTGGTTTATTAGTTGATCAATGGCGCTGGCAAGTATTCAGTGGCGAATTAACACCAGATACCTACAACCAAGGCTGGTGGGACCTAAAAGAAAAGTATCAAGGTGTTAAAGCTCCAGTAGCTCGCAGTGCCGATGATTTTGACCCAGGAGCCAAATATCACATCCCTGCAAGCACGCCATATTCTCGCTACTTCCTAGCACATATTTTACAATTCCAGTTCCACCGTGAGCTTTGTAAAATTGCTGGCGAAACAGGGCCGCTTCACCGTTGCTCTATCTACAACAACAAAGAAGCAGGTAGCAAGCTAGAAGCCATGTTAAAAATGGGTAACAGCAAACCTTGGCAAGATGCTTTAGCCACAATGACAGGTTCAAGCCAAATGGATGCAAGTGCGGTATTAGACTACTTTGCGCCATTAAAAACTTGGTTAGATGAACAAAATAAAGGCCGACAATGTGGCTGGTAATGTTCAGATAAATCAATAAAAAATAATAAAAAGCCTCAACAATTTGAGGCTTTTTATTACTCTGCAGCAGTGCTTGACGTTATACCCATCTTCATAAGGGATCAGCCAGTTATCGCCTCACTTAGTCCTTACCAAAAATATCTCTGGTGTAGACTTTATCTTCAATATCTTTCAATTCTGCAACCATACGATTGGCGATAACAACATCAGATAGCTGCTTAAACTCGGCAAAGTCGGTCATCACTTCAGAATTGAAAAAGTTTTGCTGTTTTAGCTCAGGTTCATAAACAACGACTTGAATACCTTTAGCTTTAATCCGCTTCATGATCCCTTGAATTGCACTTGCTCTGAAGTTGTCAGAGCCGGTTTTCATGATCAAACGATAAATGCCAACGATTTTTGGTTGTTTATTGATGATTGACTCGGCAATAAAGTCTTTGCGCGTTGTATTTGCATCTACTATCGCTTTTATCAAGTTGTTAGGAACATCTTGGTAATTAGCAAGTAGCTGTTTGGTATCTTTTGGTAAGCAATAGCCGCCATAACCAAAACTGGGGTTATTGTAATGACCACCAATTCGAGGATCCAATGACACGCCTTCTATGATCTGTTTGGTACAAAGTCCCCTTGACTCTGCATAAGTATCCAACTCATTAAAGTAAGAAACTCGCATCGCTAGATAAGTATTAGAGAACAATTTAACCGCTTCAGCTTCTGTTGAATCAGTAAATAAGATGGGGACGCCTTTACGTTCAGCGCCCTGCTCTAATAACTCAGCAAAAGCCTGAGCTTCTGGGCTTTTCGCACCTACAATAATTCTCGATGGATGCAAATTATCATACAACGCCTTGCCTTCACGTAAAAACTCAGGAGAAAAAATGATCTTATCTGTATTTAGCTCTTGGTTAAGCTGCTCAGTAAAGCCAACTGGCACAGTAGACTTGATCACTATGGTCGCTTCAGGGTTATGCTCTATTGCATTCTTCGCGACGGTCTCTACCGTACTAGTGTTGAAATAATTAGTTTCTACGTCGTAATCCGTTGGCGTCGCGATAACCACAAACGAAGCATCTTTATAAGCTAAAGCTTGATCTGTGGTGGCTTCAAAGTTCAATTGCTTAGTTAATAGAAACTCTTCAATTTCTTTATCTGCAATTGTGCTTTGCCTTTTGTTTAGTTTCTCAACCCTTGATGCATCAATATCTAAGGCAACAACTTGGCAATGTTGCGCCAATAACATTGCGTTAGATAGTCCAACATAACCTGTCCCTACAACAACGACTTTCATTTTTTTCCCCTATTTAATTTACCTAGATAGTAAACCAACTAAAAATGTTAACAATATGTCAAGTTTCGACACATGTTCATTTTGTCATATTGCACTCGAAAATAAACATGCATGATAGCCAATAAATAATACTGCCTTGTTGTAGCTATGCTAAGCAAGAATAATTTTATCGCATTTGCTTTAATTAACAGCAAAAGTTGAATACAAAATATGACTTAGAGCGAGTAAATAACACCAGAGGTGTAACCATCTGTTGTGCTTTATGCTAAAATAACCACTGCAACGAGTAAGGTCATTCGTCGATAGATGAGCTAAAAACTTATTATTTTTCAAGAGTCAGGCCTACATCACATGCTGCCATCTTGAATTGTTAAACTTTTTAACGAATAAGTCGTTATAACAATATAGAAAAGTTTCTAGCTGTATATTTTCTTTAGGATTGAAGACGTGAGTCAAATTTGTTTTATCATTACGGATACTGAACACAAAATCTATTACGCTTGCACACACGCTGAGCGTATCTTTAACTCCCCATTGAACAAAATAAGAGGCCAACATTGGTTTAATAAAATATCTAACGAGTCTGAGCTGTCGAAACAGCTAGTTTTGCACGATATTAACCATCAAGGTTACTTCAACGGCTTTGTTGGTTTTTCAGACTTACCAGAGATGTACTTTTGCGATTATGGCAAACGGTATGATGTAGATGGCAAACACATAGGTTATGACATGGTACTTACTGCAACCAAATCGGATACAGCTGAATACGTAAAAAACTTCTATCAAGGCATAGTTGAAAGGCAAAAACAAAATCCTGACACTCCAACTGAACAGATATACGAACAGGAAAAAGCACTGATAGAGCAAAATGTTGGTACTGAGTTCAGTGAGTTTTTATTAGCGATTTTGGACGAACATGAAGATTAAATACCTACAACTTATCCCAAGCTTTCTGCTTCTACTGGTCGCTTTAACTATGCCAGAGCAAAATTGGCTTATTGTGACTTTAGCCTTAATTCAAATCGGGCTTATTGTATGGTTCTTAACTAGACCGAGTAAAGAAGCGGAATTTCTAGAGCAACTATCTATATTTGTTTCACAAATAAAAGCTGGCGACTTTAGTCATCGAATTGTCGATATTCCTCCTAACTCTCGTTATGCCAATATGGCCATTGGACTAAACACCGCTTTAGACCAAGTTGAACTTACTTTAAAAAGCGCGCTTAAATTGTTCAACCGATCTCAACGTGGCTATACCCACGGTCATGGTAATGTTGATGGTTTGCAAGGTAAATTTGCTTTTGCAATGAAGAGCTTTAAACAAGTTGCCGGTAAAGTAGTTGAAAACCTCCACCATCAACAAAAAAATGAAATGGACAGCAACCTATCAGGGATGAGAACAACCAAGTTCTTAAATCTGTTAAGCGCAAACCAAAACGATTTAAAATCGGTCACTGATGAATTGACTCTGATTGAACAATTTACCAACCAGGTTGTTGACTCGGCAGCTGAAGGCAAAAAATCAGCAACGCATTTGTTGTCTGATTTAAATGAAGTAACCACCAATATCAACCACTTGTTAAATAATGCCAGCGTACTAGATAGCCGAACCAGTGAAATAGCCAGTATGGTTGCCAGCATTACTAAAATAGCAGACCAAACCAATTTATTAGCACTAAATGCTGCTATCGAAGCCGCTAGAGCTGGCGAGTCAGGAAGAGGGTTTGCCGTGGTTGCTCAAGAAGTCAGAAACTTAGCATCGGAAACCAAAGACGCGGCAGAGAAAATTGTTGGCTTTGTTGAAGCTATTGTCGACAGCTCAACCCAAATATCCCGTTTATCTGGAGAATCAAACACCTCTTTGCAGTCGTTTGTTGCCATTGCTAACCAGTTTGATCATGACTTTGATAATTATGCCAACGTAAGTGGGGAAATTTACGAGCGGGTGTCCAAAAGTAAGTTATTAAACCGCTTAAACTTAGTGAAACAAGATTTGCTGATCTTAATGCAACAAATTTATCGCACCATCGACCACCCTATCGACAGTCACAAGCAAGTCTTGCTGGAAGCCAATACCAACTCTTCAATTGCAATTTGGTTAGCGACAGACGGACAAGAGGAATACGGCCACTTATCCGCTTTTGCCAAATTAAAAGTAACATTAGATATTATTAGTAACCAAAGTGCACAACTGTTCACCATCATTTCTGACGAAAAATGGTTAATACAAGAAGCAAGTCGTGTTGCTGTATTGGAAATTGTAGGGACGATGGAGTCTTCAGGCGATGACTTCATTAATAATATTGACGAATTAGCTAATGAAAAAATGCGAATTGAATCGTCTTTCTCTGGTGGCCAAGAAATAGAAACCGAAATTGATTTATTTTAATTGTCGTTGATATCTTCAACACAAACTTAACGACTATCCTTAACTAAAAAAGCCTCTCCAGAGGCCTTTTACTTACTGCACAATAAACATTCTGATAAACGGACAGCAGAATATTTATTGTGCTAGATATTGATTAGACTTTTTCTAAGCTAAGGCAACCTACTGAATAACCAGCACCAAAGCTACATAAAATACCTTTATCGCCTGCTTTAAAGTCGTCTTTGTACTTGTGGAAGGCAATAACTGAACCTGCTGATGCTGTATTAGCATACTCATCTAAGATGATAGGTGCTTCTAAAAACTCAGGCTCTCTACCTAGTAATTTCTTCGCTGCAAACATATTCATATTGATGTTTGCTTGATGCAGCCACATACGTTTTACATCATTGACTTGCCAGTCGATTTTGCTCAAGTGGCCAGAGATCGTGGAAGTAACAATAGGTAATAATTCTTTAAATACTTTACGCCCTTCTTGGAAGAAGTAAGGGTTAGTCGCTGGCAGTTCGTCATAACAGTGATCGGCATAACTTATTTCACAGTGAATGTTAGTCGAGTACTTAGTTAACTGCTCAGTATCAACGATCTTAAATTGATGCTCAGATGTTGCTGTCTCTTGGTTTTCAATAATAACGGCCGTGGCTACGTCACCAAAAATAAAATGGCTGTCACGATTCGTGTAATCTAACTGTGGGCTAGCAAATTCTGCACTAACAACAAGTACACATTTGGCGTTGCCACTTTTTACCGCGTTGTAAGCGTTGATCATAGCAAAGGTAGCTGTTGAACAAGCGACGCTCATATCAAAGCCATAACCACTAGCACCTAAAATTTGTTGAACTTCGATTGCCATTGATGGATAGAAACGCTGTAAGCTCGACGAGCCTAAGATCACCATATCAACATCAGAACCTTGCTTTTTGGCTTGGGCTAATGCTTCTTTCGCCGCTTCAACCGCCATAACAACCGTTTCAGGAGACTCGTCTGGTTTGTTCTTTGTCATCACTGGGTGCAAAACATTAACATCCGTGATCCCTTCTTTGTACATAACGTAACGAGATTTAATGCCTGACGCCTTTTCAATAAATTCTGCGCTTGAGTGTTTTTTCTCTTCCACTTCACCTGCAGCGATTTGCTCAGCGTGTTCTTGATTAAATTTATCAGCGTAGTTGTTTAAAACGTCAACTAACTCTTGATTAGAGATCTTGTGTGGAGGGGTAAAAAGACCTGAGCCAGAAATAACAATTGACGACATAGATGTGCTCCTGAAAAAAACTTGGCTTATTATCCCTTTGCGCCAATAAAGTGCAAGTGCAAACTGTCACTTGCACTATACACTTATTGTTTATTCAGTAAGCTTTCGCTTAACTAAGCTGCCTGATCAATTGATTTGGCGTCATTTTCATTAAGCTTCTAGTGCTAAAATTGCCAACTAAAGCAACAAACAGCGCACCAGATAGTGGCCCTATCAACCAAAGTTCAGGGTGCATTTGCCATTCCATTTCAAACATTTGCCACTGCAATAAATACAAACTCACTTCAGCAACGATTGCGGCGATAATGCCGGCTATACCACCTAATGCTAGAAACTCTATTGTTATTGCATTTTGGATCATCTTGCCTTTGGCTCCCAAAGTACGGTAAATCACCGTTTCTTTTCTTCTTTCATCTAAAGAACTTTGCACTTGGGCAAGTAACACCAATGTTGCAGCACATACCACCACAATTAATACCAGTTGAATTGATACCGAAACTTGTTCTATCACTTCCTGTATTTGCTCAATCATGGCTTCAACATCAATGATGCTTAAAGTTGGGTATTGTTTTAATAGTTCGTTTACCCATAGTTTTTGTTCTTTCGGCAAATAGAAAGAGGTGATATAGGTTGCTGGAAAATCAGACAACACACTTGGGTGGAACACCATAAAGAAATTTGGCTGGAAGCTATTCCAATCTACTTCTCTGATACTGGTTACGGTTACTTCAACCTCTTTTGCCCCGATTAAAAACTTCAGCTTATCATCCAACTTAACATCAAGACGCTCTGCTACTCCTTCTTCAATGGATACTTGTGGGAAGTCGACTTCTGGCATCCATTCCCCTTGTAACAACACATTATTTTCAGCTAGTTGATCAGAGAAGGTTAAATTAAGCTCACGGCCAAGTCCTTGTCTGCCCTGCTCTTCTTGTTCTGACTCTTGTTCCCTCTTAGCTTCTTCGCCGCTTGTGTGTTTTGCTCCAGACTCGTTATCATCTCTATCATCAATAACCGTTTCACCGTTAACAGCAACTAATCGGCCGCGAATTATTGGGTAATATTGCTCAGGCTCGATTTTTTCTTCACTAAACAGTCGTTTCACATCGGTTAATTCGTGCTGGGCAATATTGACCACAAAGTGATTAGGAGTACCGACAGGAATTTGTTGTTGCCACTCTTTGATAATTGAGTTCTTTAAACTGTATAAGATCAAAATAAGCATTATCGCTAAGGTAAAACCAATAAGCTGAGAAGTATTTTCTTTCGCTCGGCGCTTCAATGACGCCAATGCTATTTTACTAGCGCTACTGCCAACACTTGCTCCTATCTTACGGCTAACGTTAATCATTACATTGGCAACCAACACAATGATCACAGTTAACACAGCACCTGCGGAAACTACAATTGCGGTTAACTTCACATTTTGACTATAAATAAAAACAAGCAAAATCGTTGTAAATGCCATGATCACACGGGCTGTCCATGAAGTAGATAGCTCATCTCCTAAGTTTCTGCGTAATACACGAAGAGGCGGTACGGAAAACAACTTAAGTAACGAAGGAACAGAAAACATTAATGAACAAACAAAGCCCGTTACAATCGCCATCAAAAATGGCTTATAACCGACAGGCGGTAGCTCTTCTGGCAAATATTGAGACATCAAATGAACTGCGCCCAGTTGCATTAAACTGCCAATTACAATGCCAATTAAGATGCTAAAAGTAGCAATTAACACCAACTGAAATAAATAAATGATCCTAACCTGAGCTATGCTAGCGCCTAAGGTTTTAAAAATGGCTATCGAATCAAAATGGCGTTGAGAATATAGTCTTGTTGCTACCGCTACCGCAGTGGCGGCTAACAGTACACCAAGCACACCAGCTAACATTAAGAAACCTTCAGCTCTAGACAAGGCGTTAGAAATGCCACTTGCGCCTTCCTTTACGTCTCGGATCTTCTGGTTTGGCTTTAACTGAGGCGTGGCCCACTCAACAAACTCATCCAATTGCGCTTGTTCACCGGCAAATAAGTCGCGGTAGGTAATTCTACTTCCAGGCTGAATAACGTTGGTTTTCGGTACGTCCGCTTTGTTCATGATAACTCTAGTACCAGAGTTAAACACCTCAAATGGCGCATCTGGCTCTTGAACTATCATGGCGGTAACATTAAAAATCCCCTCACCTATTTCAATTGGTAGGTACTCATCGTTAGCAAGCTTTTGTTCACTTAACCCTAAGGCGTAGAACAATCGTTTGCTGATCCAAACTTCACCCACTTCAGGCCCTTGGACACGGAACTTATTCGCAGGAGTAGTTTTAGATATGTAAAGCTCACCTCTTAAAGGGTAATCTTTGGTCACCGCCTTGATCACGGCAAGATTCATTTCATCGCCAGCAAAAGCCATAGAATTAAAATAAATATGTCTATCTGTGTTGAGTCCCAAACTCTTGGCTTTTTCGACAAACATTTCATCAATAGCATGGGCACTGTGTAAATCTCTATCTGCAGCAATAAAAGCCGTACTTTTAGACATGATGGCTTGTTCAACTCTGTCAGTAACGCTACTGAGTGCCATAACGGAAGAAACCGCCAAAACAATAGACAAAGCAATAATGGTGAGCTCACCACGCCCGGATTCTCTTAAAAACAAACGCCAAGCAATTTTTAACCAATGCATTAACGGATTTGCAGCTGATTGACCAGCACTATTAGAATGCATTCGCAATTGCCTCCGACACAGTTACATCAAGGTTTTCTTGCTCTTTTGCAAAACTTTGTGAAGCTTGGTCATGCTCAAGTTTACCGCCGTGGATACGCACTGTTTTTTGGCAACGCTTGGCCAGTTCAGGATCGTGAGTCACCAACACTAATGTGGTATTTGCGCTTTGGTTTAATTCAAATAACAAATCTTCCACCAGCTTGCCGTTTTCAGTATCTAGGTTAGCCGAAGGTTCATCCGCGAATAATAGTTTAGGAGAAGTAATAAAGGCACGAGCTATTGCTACCCTTTGTTGTTCGCCACCTGATAACTGATTTGGGAAGTGATCTAATCGATGGGATAAACCTACTTTCTGCAACCACTTCAGTGCTTCTTGCTTTGCTTTTCCTCTGAGCTCAGCATTGTCTGATAATTCTGCTGGTAACATAACGTTTTCCAACGCGGTTAAACTTGGAACCAATAAGAATTGCTGAAAAATAAAGCCGACATCGGTACGTCTAATTTGTGCTCTTTGCTCTTCATCTAATTGATGAAGTGGGTTGCCATAGAAGTGGATTTCACCTGTACTAGGCATATCTAGCCCCGCCAACAAACCTAATAAAGTCGACTTACCTGAACCTGAAGCTCCGACAATTGCGATTGACTCACCGTGTTGAATAGTTAACTCTATGTCGGATAAGATAGTTAACTGTTTTTGCTCATCTGTTGCAGATGGTAATGACACTTGCTTAGTTACGTTAATGGCATTGATTGCCAAGTTTTTAGTATGGCTCATTGAGCGGGATCCTCGTTATGCAACTTGCTTTTCATAATAATGGTTTAGGTTTAAATAACCTATTTGGTTCAGTTATAAATCGTTTAATTCACAAAAAACATAGATTAAATAAATTTTTACAATTCTTTGTCATTACTTTCATCACAATAGCCAGCTTTCAAACTCTGGCTAAACCAACAAAAGTGATGATTTACGGCGACAGTATTAGTGCTGGTTATGGAATGCAACTTCACCAAGCGTGGCCTCATTTATTGAATGAAACGCTAAAAGCTGAAAACAAAAATATTGAATTTATTAATGAAAGTATTAGTGGTGAAACCACAGGCGGTGGCCTTGCCAGACTGGACGAAGTGCTTGCAAGACAAAAGTTTACAAATAAAGACTGGGTGATCATTGAACTGGGCGGCAACGATGGACTAAGAGGTTTCCCAATTAAAACCTTAAAACAAAACCTCACTCAACTAATTGAAAAAGTGCAATACCAAGGAGTGAACGTAGCTCTAATGCAAGTTCGCATTCCTCCTAACTATGGTAAGCGTTATACAAGCATGTTCGAAAACAGCTACCAGCAATTAGCACAGCAATATCAAATTCCATTATTACCATTTTTTATGGATAAAGTGGCGGTGAATCCAGAGTATATGCAAGCTGACAAGATCCATCCAAATGTTTCGGCACAAGTGATCATTAGAGACATAATGCAACCTGTCGTTGAAGAGCTAGTTAAAACAAAATAATAAATGGGTAGTTATCAGAGCATTGAATAAGTTTTGGTTAAAGAGCCAATTTCGTATATTGTTTGGTTGTTAGGGCTACCTCCATTACTTAACGTGCCAAAATGATATTGGTAAGTATTTTCTCGATCTATTACAGAAATGGAGACCACCTAGCCCGGGTTTCCATTAATAAATTCAATGATTTCAGCTTTGGTATTCGACTCAAAATTAATCACATCGTGACTTTTATAAGAAGCCAAAACTGCCATTAATGAAATAACAAATATCAATGATATGAGTCGGGTTATTAATTGATCCACAAAAACGCCTAAGTTTGAAATACGAGAGGCATATAACGCCTTTATTCTAGGGCACGGCGAAATTGTGGCCCCACCCATCTTGCTAATGCCTAGAATTTCTTGTTAGATTAATTTCAGGCTACAATGAAGTACTGATGATCATCTTGAGAGTTTTTGTACTTATCGCTTTTGCCAACAGTTAATTCAGAAAACTCTCCTGACCTGATTTTACTTATAAGCTCTTGTTCAAGTTGAGACATTGCCGCCCTAACTCTTCGCAGATTCTGGCCAAGGTATTCTGCTATTGGATATTCATCCCCTTGTTCGTAGTCATTAATAGCTTCTTTAAGGAGTTTTTCGAACAGCGGATAATCACTGATCGTGGTATCTAGATTATCAATCGCTTCTTTATCCAATATATAAACAGTATTAATTAAATGTTCAACAATCTTCAAAGCGACCATTAGGGATTGCGTCTTGGGCTGTTTTATCTCATGCGCCGCATCATTGCCAAGAAATCGAATCCCATGCAGCCTTTCTGCATCCTTTTTTGATATATATCCTGAAGTAGCTAATTTGTTGATTCGCACTTCCAGTGATTTTCCGCTAATCCTTAAGTCATTGCATATCGCTTCAATTGTTCCCCTTAACCCAAGGCCAGCTAAAATCGTTGCATCTTCCTTAGCTGCACTTATCACCTGAGAGTAAATTTTATATACGATATTGGGTATGTGATGGGAGTGATGGATTGAGTTATGATTGCTCAGCTCTTTTGGGTATATATCGACATCTTCTGGTACAATCCAGTCCCCTTCATCGTGAGAAGATGGGTAGGCTGACTCGAAATCATAAAATATCTTCCTAAACCCTTTCCTATCGCATCCATTGCACTGAACGATTTGGTGCGTAATGTCACACATGTACTCTTCACGGTATGACTCAGTACTCTCACCAAGAACTGTATGGTTTGTTTCACCGTTACAGTTCCCGCAATAGCTTTTGACAATTTTTGGCGACTTCGATGTCATATGTGTTTTTCCTAATCTAACAACTTAATAATGTGCAATTTGCTCATTTTCTTGAATATGGGGGATGTAGATTGCAAATACATATAACAACAGTTAATAAAAAAAGGATGCTGATGAGAACTCGAACGCCGTTTTTAAACTCAACTGCTGACTATATGATAACGATCTGGCTGGTTGAGGTTTGACGCCCCAACCTACCAGATCGCTTATTTTGTCGTTACACCAAGGTAAACTTATCTTCCACTAAGTCCATCGTTAAGCTGTCTTTTGGCTTAATTCGGCCTGATAGAAGTTCTTGTGCTAAGCTGTTTTCAATGTGCATTTGGATTGCTCGCTTAAGTGGCCTTGCACCAAATACAGGATCAAAACCTGCGTCTGCAATTTTATCCAATGCCGCTTCAGTCAGTGTCAGCTCAATATCTTGCTCAGCAAGACGTTTACGTAGACCTTTGAGTTGAATTGCTGCAATTTGTTTTATCTCACCTGACGTTAGTGGATGGAATACCACTGTGTCGTCAATACGGTTAATAAACTCTGGGCGGAAATGGTTAGACACCACATCCATTACCGAATCTTTCATTTGCTCATAGCTTGGCTGACCACCATGCGCATAGGCGTTCTGAATTGAGTCAGAGCCTAGGTTTGAGGTCATGATGATGACTGTGTTGCGAAAATCTACTGTGCGACCTTGGCCGTCGGTCAATCTGCCTTCGTCTAACACTTGCAGTAAAATGTTAAACACATCTGGGTGGGCTTTCTCAACTTCATCTAGCAACACAACAGAATAAGGCTTACGACGAACCGCTTCTGTTAAATATCCACCTTCTTCATAACCAACATAGCCTGGAGGCGCACCTATTAAGCGGGCTACAGAGTGTTTCTCCATAAATTCCGACATATCAATACGCACCATGGCGTCTTCTGAGTCAAATAAGAAATTCGCCAAAGCTTTGGTTAATTCGGTTTTACCAACACCGGTTGGGCCTAAGAATAAGAATGAACCGTTTGGTCGGTTAGGATCAGCAAGTCCAGCTCTAGAACGTCTAATCGCATTGGCTACCGACTCTACTGCTTCGCTTTGCCCTACCACTTTCTTGTGTAGCTGCTGTTCAAGCTGTAATAGCTTATCGCGCTCACTTTCCAGCATTTTAGCAACCGGAATACCTGTCCAACGGGAAAGCACTTCTGCAATTTCTGCTTCGGTTACTTTGTTTTTAAGCAAGTTTTTGTCAGACATTTCTGCTTGCGAAGCTAAGTCTAATTGCTTTTCTAACTCAGGAATACGACCGTATTGCAGTTCTGACATTCTTTGTAAGTCACTAGCTCGGCGTGCTACTTCTAAATCTAAACGCGCTTGTTCTAACTGTTCTTTGATGTGTTGAGTGCCTGAAAGTGCGGCTTTTTCTGCAATCCACACTTCTTCCAGCTCGTTGTATCTAGAGTCTAGCGTATTGATCTGTTCACGAATGATCATCAAGCGGTTTTTACTGGCTTCGTCGGTTTCTTTTAGTAGTGCATTTTCTTCCAGTTTTAACTGAATGATCTTACGCTCTAACTTATCCAACGCTTCAGGTTTGGAGTCAATTTGCATCCTAATGCTTGACGCTGCTTCATCAATTAAATCTATAGCTTTGTCTGGCAGTTGACGGTCAGAAATATATCTGTGCGATAAACTTGCTGCAGCAACAATTGCAGGGTCAGTGATATCTACAGAGTGATGTAATTCGTATCTTTCTTTCAAGCCGCGCAGAATAGCGATGGTATCTTCTACATTTGGCTCATCAACTTGTACTTTTTGGAAACGACGCTCTAATGCAGCATCTTTTTCAATATATTGACGATATTCATCTAATGTTGTCGCGCCAACACAATGCAGTTCACCACGAGCTAACGCAGGTTTTAACATGTTACCCGCATCCATAGCGCCATCGGTTTTACCAGCACCTACCATAGTGTGAATTTCATCGATAAATAAAATCACTTGGCCTTCTTCTTTTGCCAATTCATTCAGTACCGACTTTAATCTTTCTTCGAACTCACCACGGTATTTTGCCCCAGCAACCAAAGCGCCTAAATCCAGTGATAGAACTCGCTTACTTTTCAGCCCTTCTGGCACTTCCCCATTGATGATGCGTTGCGCTAAACCTTCAACAATAGCGGTTTTACCAACACCTGGTTCACCAATGATCACTGGATTGTTCTTGGTTCTGCGTTGTAACACTTGTACCGTGCGTCGGATCTCTTCGTCTCGACCAATAACAGGATCTAGTCTGCCCTGCTCTGCGCGCTCGGTTAAATCAACCGTATACTTTTCTAGTGCTTGGCGAGTATCTTCGGCATTTTGGTCTTCTACTTTTTGGCCGCCGCGTAAGTTATCAATCGCCGCTTCGACTTTTTCTTTGGTTAATCCTAATAACTTTAAGATCTTGCCAACCGCGCCTTTATCTTCAATTAGTGCTAGTAAAAAGACTTCACTAGTGATGAATTTGTCTTTGCGTTGCTGCGCTATTTTGTCACATAAATTAAGTGCACTTGCGGTGTCTCTTGATAGCTGAATATCACCACCAACACCAGAAACCTTAGGTAGTTTTTCAAGTTCTCTTGATACTTTTGAGCGCAGCTCTGGAGCACTAACGTGAGCGTAATGCAGCAGCGGCATGATTGAGCTATTTTGCTGATTTAACAGAGACTGCAAAATATGCACAGGCTCTATGTACTGATGGTCACGCCCAAGCGCCAGTGATTGGGCATCCGCTATCGCTTGTTGGAACTTGTTGGTTAATCTATCTAATCGCATTTCATTACCTCAGCAAATACTATTTGCTTTAAAGATTGTGATGCCCCATCTGTTTTTCAACAGTTAATACCAATGAATTTTAGTTAAATTGATTCAAATCAGTTATTGATAAATGAAGAAGCTAATTCACTATTTGAGCCAAATTAACGAAGCCATACGACCTGTTTGGCCATCTCGTCTATAAGAATAAAATTGTTCTGCTTGCAACACAGTACAATGTTCACCACCGGACACATGTTTAACGCCAAGCTTAGCCAGCTCTATTTTTGCTAGCTGGTAAATGTCACAGACAAACTTCCCCGGTTTGGTCGCGATAAAAGCTTGTTCACTTTCAATGTTGCGTTCAACAAATGCTTGTTTTACTTCTTCACCCACTTCGAATGATTTTGCACCAATGGCAGGGCCAAGCCACACATGCAATTTATCAGTTGGTTTGTTTAAAGACTCAACGGTGTTAACAATAATGCCACCAGCAAGACCACGCCAACCTGCGTGTATAGCGGCAACTTCTGTCGCTTCATCATCAACAATAAGTAGCGGTAAACAATCAGCAGTCATTACCACACAAACGTGATTGATTAAGCGCGTATATGAAGCATCAGCTTCAATCATAGAATCTATGTTACCAGCAGGATGAGGCCGATACTGATATGGCACTTCCACAGCTATAGTACTATGCGTTTGATTTAACCAATAAGGTTCCGACGGTAACATCAGCTGATCACGCAGTATTGCTCTATTTGCTGCAACATTTTTGGTTGAGTCACCAACGTGCGCAGCAATGTTTAAGCCCTGATATTGATCAGTTGAAATACCACCAAACCTTGTTGTCGTACCCGCAGCTATTTTGCTGCGAGTAGCTTCAGATAAGTCAGGAAAATTAGCAGTAATCCAAGTCATCTTTATGGTCTTCCATATCGTTACGCATGATGCTTAACAATTGAGTAAAATCTTCTGGTAATGGCGCTTCAAACGTCATTTCTTCAGCTGTTATAGGGTGATGGAAACGCAGCATTGCAGCGTGTAGAGCTTGACGCTTGAAACCACGTAAAGTTAGCAAGAATTCTTCAGAAGCACCTTTTGGCGTCTTTACGCGGCCGCCATATTGATAGTCTCCAACCAATGGGTGACGGATATGGGACATGTGCACACGGATTTGGTGAGTTCGACCCGTTTCTAAGCGTAAACGAATATGAGTGTGCTCTCTGAATTTAGCAATAACACGGTAGTGAGTAACGGATTCTCTACCAAACTCATTTACTGCCATACAAGTTCGTTTTGTTGGATGACGGCCAATTGGCTTATCTACTGTACCACCAGCTGTTAAACGACCTAAACACACGGCTTCGTATTCACGAGTAATGTATCTTTCTTGTAAGTCAGCAACCAACTGTGTCTGTGCAGGAACTGTTTTCGCTACAACCATCAAGCCAGTTGTATCTTTATCCAGTCGATGAACAATACCCGCTCTCGGTACCGTCTCGATTTCTGGGTAGTGGTGCAACAACGCATTTAAAATGGTGCCCGATTGATTACCTGCACCTGGGTGTACTACCAGATCAGCTGGTTTATTGATCACTAAAATATGTTCATCTTCATAAACAATGTTTAATGGAATATCTTCACCTTGATGATGTACTTCAACTTCAAGCTCCGCTTCCACTGTAATGTCTTCATTACCCGCCACTTTTGTACGAGCTTTCGTTACAACAACGCCATCAACGGTTACTTTTCCATCAAGTAACCATTCTTTTAGCCTACTTCTTGAATAATCCGGGAACAATTCTGCAATTACTTGATCTAAGCGTTTGCCATATTGAGATTCGTCTACTTGAGCTGCGAGCTCTACTGTTTGTTTTGTCATGATAAATAGTTTGAATTTGCCAGTGCATGGATGGGCAGACTGGGTTAGAATGCCGAAAATATTTGATATTCTACTCGAAAAATCGAATAACGAGAAAAGAAAAGTCGTCAGGTAGTAAATAATGTTTAAATATAAATCTTTTATCAAAGTGGTTGTTTCCACTGCGATGTTGTCAACCCTTGTAGCTTGTACTAGTTCACCTGATGAGCTAGAGCGTGTGCCTGACCGTTCACCTCAAGCTTTGTATAAAGAAGCGAAAAAGTCACTAAATGATGGCTTGTACAATAGAGCGATCACTAGCTTAACTGGCTTAGAAAGTCGTTATCCATTCGGTCCATTATCTCGTCAAGTGCAATTAGACTTGATCTTTGCCTATTATAAGTCGGGCCAGCTTAGCCAAGCTTTGCCAAATATAGACAGATTCATCAAATTAAACCCTAACCACCCACAATTAGATTACGTTCATTACATGCGTGGCCTAGTTAATATGGAAACAGGGGCGAATGCATTCCAAGAGTTTTTTGGAATCGACAGTGCAGACAAAGATATTGTTGCAACTCGAGATGCCTTTAATGACTTTAAAACATTGATCAACCGTTACCCTAATAGCAAGTATAACGATGATGCTAAGCAGCGCATGACTCAGCTATTAGATAAGCTAGCACGACACGAGATCATTATTGCTAGTTACTACATGCGCAGAAGTGCTTATGTTGCGGCAATCAATCGTTGCAAATACGTTTTAGAATACTACCAACAAAGTTCAGCATTAAAGCCAGCATTAGAGATCTTGGTGGAAGCTTATGACAAACTTGGTTTAGAAGAACTAAAAGTTGAAGCTGAAAAAGTATTAGCAGCGAATAGTTAGTTCGCAAATCTCTAAACAAACAAAAAAACGAGTCAATTGACTCGTTTTTTATTTTAGGGCGGGACGGTAAACTATATCTGCTGCACTTGCGCCATTTAAGTTAACAGCACTGGCCCAACCTTTTTATCCATGGAAATTAAGAATACAAATCGTGCAACAATGCCATTATTTGTTTGGCGTCCTCTCCATGAATTGAATAATAAACCGTTTGAGACTCTTTTCTTGTCACCACATATTGTTCTTTGCGTAAAATGGCTAAGTGTTGTGACAACGCAGATTGGCTTAACTGAACTCGTTCAGCCAACTCATTGACGGATAACTCTCCTTCCAACAAATTACATAAAATAAACAGGCGCTTTTCGTTCGCCATGGTTTTTAGCAACTTAAGTGCTTTAGGTGCACATTTTTGCATTTGTTCTAAATTCATACTGCGAGTTATCCAGAGTACTTATTCATGATCGTCGTTATTTTTTGTGGTGAAAACGGTTTTACAATAAAACCAGAAGCGCCATTTGATATGGCTTCTTTCACATTGTCTACGGTTGAATGCGCTGACACCATAACAACAAAAGCGTTATTTTTGATCGCTTTGATCTGCTTTAACACATCTTGGCCATCTAAATCTGGCAATTCTATATCTAAAAAAACAACATCTGGAATAGTGGTACGAAATGCATTCAGAGCTTTCTCCCCTGTTGACGCTTCCGTGATATTGTCTGTTGTCACTCCAAGGTGAATTAGGGATTGGCGTAAAAACTCTCGCACTGAACCCACATCATCAACCACTAAATAAGACAATGAGTCTAAATTGGCCATGCACTCTTCCTCAAGTAGGCTAAATAATTGAACAGGAAGGAAACTGTTATGACACAAACATATTATGCCTAAAAACGTAATGCAAACTTTAATAACTCAACAGCGTATTTGTTAAACAGCTTTGACTACAAAAGCGAATTAAACCGTAATAAAATTACTGACCGAAAAATTACTCGCTGGAACATAGTTATGAATGATGAAGATCTTTTCTCTGCTGCTATGACAGATGTTACGCCGTTAAAAAACAATAATGACAAAGTATCTAGCAAAGCTTCAGCCATTGATAAAACCAATGCAGAAGCTAGACGTAAGGCTGCACAAGCTAATGAATTAGCTGATCCTAATCAGTTAACTTGTGAACAAGTTGAAATGCTTCACCCTGATGACGTTTTAAGCTACAAAAAAGACGGGGTGCAACAAGGCGTATTTAAAAACTTGCGGTTAGGCAAATACGATATTCATACGGTGTTAAATTTACATGGTAAATCCGTCGCAGAAGCAAGAGCCGCGGTTTATGACTTTGTAAACGATAGCCAAAAAATGAATTTACGCTCTTTGTTAATTCAACATGGTAAAGGCATTAAAAGTCAGCCACATCAAGCGGTAATAAAAAGCTATATCAATAAGTGGTTACAACAATTAGATATGGTTTTGGCGTTTCACTCTGCCCTACCACAGCACGGTGGAGCTGGAGCAGTTTATGTGTTGTTAAAAAAGAGTGACGAAGCAAGATTGGAAAACAAAGAAAAGCATCAAAAACGCTCTAGATAAAAATGGAATTGCTAGATTTAATTACTTTCATTTAAATCTAGCGATTCTGCGTAAACTAATTAAAGTAGTTTTTCTCTGACTTTATCGCGATAACTTCTACTAACCCGAATTTCATGTTTATTGGTTAGCTGGATCACATACTCACCGCTTGACAACGTCAGCACTTTAGCAACTTCTACACTATTGACGATAACCGAACGATGTACTCGAATAAACTGAGTTGGATCGAGCTCATTTTCTAGTTGCTTCATGGTTTTACGCAAGATATGCGTCTCGCCATCAGCACAATGAACACACATGTAATCGCCTGCCGCATCGATCCAAACCACATTTTTAACCGGTATGCGGGTAGTTTCGCCCACGTCTTTTACGGCGATAAAGCTGTTGTATTCTTTAACTTCTAAATCATCACCTTGGGCTAAGGTTTGTAAGATAGTTTCGCTGTCCGTACCTGTTAGCTTTGACATCATGTTGACTAGCTTAGTTTGATGGTCAACATTTTGTGATGTGCTTATTTTCGTTCGGATCTTATCAATGCACTCTTTAAGTCTTTCGTCGTCTACAGGCTTTAATAAGTAATCAAGGGCATGAACTTCAAACGCCTTTAACGCATATTGATCATAAGCTGTGGCAAATACCACTAAAGGCATTTGCTCAGTAGGTAGTTCATTTTGTAATTCTTGTAAAACTTCAAACCCAGTCATGCCTGGCATTTGGATATCTAAAAATACTAATTGCGGCTGTTCTGCCTTTATTACTTTGATTGCTTCTTGGCCATTTTGGCATTGAGCAATCAACTCAATATCAGAAAATTCAGCCAGTCGAATTGCTAACCCTTTGCGAGCAAGAGGCTCGTCATCGACAATAATAGTTTTAATACGGTTTTCCATAATATCTAATCTGTACCTAGTCAGTAGAAAATTCCAATGGGATGCGTATGTTTACTCTCAATCCCTGTGGTTCATTGCCAGACAATGTAAATGAATAATCATCGTATAAGGTTTGTAGTCTTTCTCTGATGTTACTCAGTCCAACCCCTTCGCCTTTACTTGAATTCGAACTTGATGCTGTTGCACTAGTGATACCAGGTCCATCATCACTTACTTCTAATAACAAGTCGTGGCCAAACGATTTTGCAACCACTTTTATAGTACCGCCTTCTGCGTTTGCTGCAATACCATACTTAATCGCATTTTCAATTATTGGTTGTAATAATAAGCTTGGCACTAACGCCGACTCTGCATTTTCAGCGATTTCCCACTCAACTTTTAAATGCTCAGCAAAGCGGATCTTTTCTATATCAAGATACAGCGCAAGTGCTTTCATCTCTTGTTGCAGCGGCACTTTTTTAATCGGATCAGTATGCAGAGAATAGCGTAAGAAATCGCTCAGTTTAGTCACCATTCCGTTCGCTGTTTTATTCTCTTGGCACAACACTAAAGTCGAGATGGCGTTTAATGTATTGAATAAAAAATGCGGGTTCAATTGATAACGCAACATTTTTAATTGTGCTTCGTTTGCCATACTCGACGCTTTCAGCGCTTTTTGTTTCTCTTTTTGCAGCATCTGATTGTATTTGATACCAAAGTACAAACCACTCCAACACAAGATAATATAAAAGCCACCTAGTGAATTTCTAAAATACCAAATCCACTCATCAGGGCGGTAACCAAACTTATAAAATTCCCAATATGTTAGGTTTTGGATCAGTACCCAAACTAGCCCAACCGCGTATGAAGCTAACATAATGACCAGCACTAACTTCCACGGAACCCAATCCCAAGCTTTGCGGTAAAGGTAACGAAGGGGTAAAGATAAGATCAGTCCCATAAAGGTATTTGAGATAGTAATGAAGACATAAATATCTCGCATTTCATTCATCAGTGAGCTGATGTACTGCACAATACCGTAAGCAACCCATCCACCGACATGCAGGATATAAAAGAACTTCTCTCTGTCTTCAATAAGCTTGTGCCAATTCAAAATAACAACCTAATTTGCCATATTTCTAATGTTTATTATAAAACCAAAAAAAAACGGCACATCCCCAACTGACTTGATAGATATGCCGTTTATCGCTTCAAATGCCGATCAGCTTGTTATAGGTCAATACCTTCTAACACTGGAGTCGGTTTTTTATTTTCATCTAAAGCAACAAATTTAAATGAGCCTGTGATGGCTTTGTGTTTGTCGTCTTGGTACATGCTTTCTACATAGACATTTACGTCAACAACCAAACTTGTATTACCGACATGAGCGATACTAGCCACTAACTCTACTAATGTTCCAGCAGGGATCGGCTCTTTGAAATCTACACGGTCAGACGAAATGGTTACTAAAGGTTTGCGACAAAAACGTGTGGCACAAACGAAAGCCGCTTCGTCCATCCAAGCCAATGCTTCGCCACCAAATAAAGTATTATGGTGGTTGGTTCTGCCCGGAAACACAGTTTTGGTAGTATAAGACGTAGCGTAATTGATCCTAGCTTGGACCTTTTCAGAATATTCCATGATAACTCTTAATAGTTAAACTTTTGATAATGTGGAAAATTAAATAGAAATTTAATCGAGTAGTAGTTGCGGGTCTAAACGACGGTTAAACCAATTTAAACGCCAATCCAAGTGAGGGCCAGTAACACGGCCTGTGGCACCAATCTCTGCAATTAAGTCGCCCGCATTGATCTTATCGCCCGCTTTTTTGTGGAGCTTGTGTAAATGTATATAGGTAGAAGTAATTCCCATGCCATGGTCAATGATCATAGTGCCACCTGAGTAGTACATATCCGCTACCGCTAATACAACTTCCCCAGCCCAAGGTGCAATAACTTCAGTGCCAACTGGTGCAGCGATATCCATACCAAAATGCGGACGCTTAGGTACACCATTGAATACTCTTTGACTACCATACACACCGCTTATTCTGCCTTTGGCAGGGGTGATTGCTTGAGCTAGATAGTCTTGACGAAAACTTAGGCCACTTCGTGCTTTTTTCACCATAGCAGAGTCTTTACTAATGCGTTTTAATACTGACTCCGGCGGTGACACATATTTTTGCGCCACACCGTTTACGCGGTCAATTTTATACTCTCTTTGTTTGATCTTTACTGACTTTTCAAACTTAACACCATCTTTAAACTCAACGGTTATTTTAGATTTTGCTTTGGCGTCTCTGCCATAACCAAAAACCAGTGTTTTACCATCTGGGTGAACTGGGATCTTAACCCCATCAACGTTAGCATTAGCAATTTCAGCATCAGCCTTCGCTAAGATCATGCCGCCCTGAATAAAATCTCCCGACAGCTCTACATGATCAGCCGTCGAGGAAAATGATAGAAAAGCCAATAACACAAGCAAAGACTTAGGCATAAGCAATAGCACCTTTGGCAACCCCTTCATAAGCAACGACTTTATACTCGTTATCAGGGTTTTCTGCTTTTAATAAATCCGCAATGTGTTGAGCAATTAATTCAACCGTAGTATCTACGTCCATCTCATAAACGGCTTGCTTAGGCATAACTAACTCAAACTGACCTTGAGACGCTTCATATTGATAAGCAACTTGTTGATCGTTACAACTAATGTATCTAAGTTCTTCAGCGCTCACTTTATCTTCTGTGCTGGCAATATAAATATCTTCCCATTTGTTTGACCACAGCTTTTCTAACCTTGGACTTTTCATACCATTTTCAAAAATTTGTATTTTTGATCTGTGGCCATGAGCAATACGTTGGCAGTTGCCATCGTGCTTTTTCAAACCATGAGTATAGTGGTAGTAAAAACCGCTGATATCTTCTGTACGAAGGCTAAGCTCGACCTTCTTCACATTTGCTGGTAACTGAGGTTTGATCACGGATGCTAAGTGGATGATCACATCTTCCATTTCTACTTTTTCGGCATCAATAAAGCAAAATCCATCATCAGGGCAAGAAATTTCAATCGACTGCTCTGCATCGTAGGCAAAAGACACTTTCATATAGTCAGTGCCTTCAATATGCACAGCTTCGGTGCCTTGGTATTCTGTTGGTACTACTAACTTGTGATCGACGGTATCGTCAATGATGCGCTTGACCTGCTTTTTAACTTTGCCAAAGTCTAGCACCATATTTTGTTCGTCTAAGTCACCATGCAATATTAAATCTACTATCCAACTTTCACCTACCATACCGCGGATTGGGCAAAGGTAAGAAAAGTCCATAACTGTTAAATCATTAACAAATAATTGCATCGCTTTCTCTATTCTATAAAAACTGCCGCTATTCTACTTATTTCTTGCTCTGGTCGCATCAGTTTTATCGGAATAAATCTCATTACTCTGGGTTATTACGACAAAAGTTCTTATACAGCGTAGCAAAGCTTAGATTTTTGGGTAATTCTCAATCATTTGATCAATTAAACGCTTACAGGTATCAACACCAGTTTTATACGCCAGCTCGTTTTTGCTTAATGCTGCTCGTAACCAAACTCCATCCGTTTGCGCAGCTAATATTTCTGCACACCAGTCCACCTGCTCTTTCGCGACCAAATATTTTAACGAATATTTTAAATTCGACACTAACCGAGCAGCATTAATATGTTGCAGCCTAGCAAGTTCCTGAGAGTGCATCGACTGGTTCCAAAATGCTAACCAAGTTACTGCCGCTCTAGGACTACGTTGCAACCCATCGAAGTTGGCATCAATAATTGCGTACAACCTGCCTTTATGATCAGTTTGTTGCTTAGCCAAGCTTGTTATTAACCCTTGTCTCAAACTATGTAACAAATATTGCACACAGGCTTCTAAAAGGCCGGCTTTACCGCCAAAGTAATGACTAATTATGCCTGAGCTCACGCCTGCTATTTTACTTATCGTAACTATCGTTGTTCCTTGTAGGCCATGTAACTCGATGGAAGATAAAGTCGCATCAATAAGCTGCTGACGACGTATTTTTTCCATTCCAACTTTTGGCATGATCTATTCCTCAATTCCTTTATTTATGACAAAACGGTTGCGGATCCTAACAGCAGATTTACTAATAAATAACCATTGAGCCATCAATTCACAAAACTTTCACAAACCACTACTTTGTTTAATTGAACGTTCAATTAATTTAAATATTTCTGTCATAGCGTATATTTAAACTGCACGCCGATTTAAAAATTCAACAACAATAATTGGAATGAAACATGTACAACAATACTAAATCCTTGATCGCTGCAGCTGTGTTATCTGCACTAAGCACGCAAGTATTAGCTGCTGAAGCAGACACTCAAGAGCAAGAAATCGAGGAAATTTCTGTCGTTGGTAAAAAGATCTCATATGCAAACAACTTAGTTGCTGAGTCGATGATGGAACAGCAAGCACCAATTACTAGTGTTATGGCTGTAATGGATAACCTTCCTGGTATTAGTATTAACGAAGGTGATGCTTTTGGCGGTGACGATTGGTCAACATCTATCACCATGCGTGGCTTCTCAATCGACGGTAATCAACAACAATTAGGTATGACAGTTGATGGTATTCCAAATGGCGGCTCAAACTATGGCGGTGGCGCAAAAGCAAACCGTTATTTAGATTCTGAAAATATGTTTACGGTCGAAGTAGCACAAGGAACTTCAGATATTTCTTCAGCTTCTCTAGAAGCACTTGGTGGTACATTTAATTTCGTTAGTATCGACCCTGGTATGGAAGAAGAAACCATTATTGCTACTACCTTTGGTCAACACGAAGCACAGCGTTTTTATGTTCGTCATGAAACTGGCCAGATTTTTGGTAACACAACGGCTTATATTAGTTTCTCAGAAACCAGCAACCAACGTTGGATTGGTAAAGGTGATAACGGCGGTGCAGAACGTCAGCATGCTGAAGTTAAGTTTGTTTCAGACTTTGGTGACTTAGTTCTAACAGGTCGCTACTCATATGATGATGTAGACGAAGACAACTACAACTCTGTAAGTGTTGAACAGTTCAGACAAACACCGGATTGGGATCAGTTAACATGGAATTGGACTGGCATACCTCACCTAGATCAAATGTATGCTGAGGGTTGGTCTACTGTTCGCGAGAACCAATTAGCTTACTTAAAAGCAGAATACAGCTTCTCTCCTACTACCGTACTTACTGTTACACCATATATGCATAAAAACACGGGCCGTGGTGACTGGATCCCTCCTTACCTAGTTTATGCTGTTGATGAGAATGGCAACCAAACGCGCCATGGCGGTACTATTGCTAATAGATATGGCTTTACCGACGCACAGGGCAACCCATTAGCACCAGCTGAAGGTTGTACAGCTAACTATACTTGGCCTTGGAACTCTGGTCCTGGTCTACACCCAGCTTGTTATGACAGAGATGCAGTACCTGTAATGTCATTCCGTAACACAAACTACAAAAAAGACCGTACAGGCTTATTAGCTAGCATCGAAACCACCTATGACAATCACGATATCAAGGCTGGTTTATGGTACGAGTCAACAAAACGTGACGAAAACCGTACTTGGCATAAAGTGGTTGATGCTCGTGTTGGTATGATGGCTGATTCAGACTACTACTGGATGCAATATAAAAATACCTTCAATACAGATACATTAAAGTGGTACGTACAAGACACCATCGATTTAGATGCACTAACATTGAACTTAGGTGTGCAACAATATCTTGTAGATGTAGATAAATACGATCACTTTGCAGGCGCTAAAACTGCAGATATCAATAGTGACTCAGACGTATTGGTCAGCGCTGGTGCGGTATATGCTCTAAATGAATCTACCGAGTTATTTGCTGGCTACAGCGAAAACTTTGCAGCAATTAAAGACTTAGTATTAGAAAGAGATGCATCTGCACTGACTGATATTGAGCCTGAAACAGCTGAAAATATCGATTTTGGTGTGCGTTATCGTGGTGATGACCTAACAGTGTCAGTAACAGGTTACAGCATTGAGTTTGATAACCGCCTTACTTTCATTGCACCAGGTAGTGATACAGGCGGTATCGATTACGATATTGGTACCAATGGTTCATACATAAACGTAGGTGGTGTTGAATCTGATGGTTTTGAAGTAAGTGCAACTTACCAAGTAAACCAAGAGTGGAGCTTATATGGCTCATTTACATCAAACGACTCTACCTATGTTGGCAACGCACCAGGGTTTAACTCAGGTGACAAAGTAATCGATTCTGTTGACGATATGTGGGTATTGTCTGCTGATTACATCAAAGATAGCTTGCGCTACGGTGTTTCAGCTAAATACACAGGTGAAAGAACTTCGGCTGATGACTATACGGTTGTTGATATGTACTTAGGTTACAACATTGCGTCAAACGGCGAACTGTTCAAATCAATGGACATTTCACTAGTTGTTAACAATATCTTTGATAAACGTTACCTATCAACTGGCACGGGCAATGGTACGACATACTTTATCGGAGCGCCTAAAACAGCAGCTATTACTTTCACAGCTAGCTTCTAATTTTCTGTAAGGTTATTAAGCGGGCTATATGCCCGCTTTTTTGTAGGTGTAAACATGAAATATTTAGTTTCTATTCTATTATTAATCAGCTTCGTCAGCCATGCCGAACGTAACCTAATACTCATAACAATTGATGGTTTGAGGTGGCAGGAAGTGTTTAAAGGACCGCAACAAAGCCTATTAAACGACGAGAAACTGGTTGATGATCCGACTCGATTAAAAGAACAATTTTGGTTGGGGTCTGAGCAAAGAAATAGACAAGCTCTCATGCCTTTTTTTTGGCAAACAATTGCCCAAAAAGGCGTAGTAGTTGGAGATAGAGATAATGGTTCAAACATGTCAGTCGCCAACGACTTATACTTCTCTTATCCCGGTTATAGTGACTTACTCACTGGTGTCGTTAATACAAAAGTTAAATCCAATGCCAAGCTAAACAATCAGGAAATTAGCTTTTTAGAATGGCTAAATAACAAGCCTAATTATCATTCAAACATTGCGGTTTTTGCGGGGTGGGACGTATTTCCATATATAGTAAATAAAGATCGAAGCGGCTTATACGTTAACGCAGGGTTCGATCAAGCTGCGAGTTACCCTTTATCCAAACATGTGAAATGGTTGAACAAGCTACAAAGCCAAATACCCAGTCCATGGAAGACGGTGAGATTAGATGCTTTTACATATGGTTTTGCTGAAGACTATTTAGAGCAAGTTCAACCTAGAGTAATGATGCTGGCATTTGGTGAAACAGATGATTTTGCCCATGATGGTGATTACCAAAATTACTTAACCTCAGCCCATCGCACAGACATGTTCATTGAAAAGCTTTGGCAAAAACTACAAAGCATGGACAAGTATAAAAACAATACCAATATTTTGATCGTTACCGACCATGGCCGAGGCTCTAACAAGGAAGATTGGCAACACCACGCTTCCAAGTCATCAATGAAAGGCTATATGAAGTCTTTAGCTCGATTCAAGCAAGGGATCCTAGGTTCAAATCATATTTGGATGGCTGCAATAGGGCCAGATATAAAGCCACAAGGTCTACTGAAAACCAATTCAGAATTATTACAAACACAAATCGCCGCAACAGCGCTCGAATTACTGGGCGAAAACCCAAGCCAGTTCAACCCAAAAGTGGCAAAACCTATTATGGAAATTATCAAATGAAATCACTATTACTCACCACGTTATTGATAAGTAACTCGCTTCAAGCCGCTCCTACAAAGATATTATTCGGCAGTTGCGCACACCAAGATAAGGCTATGCCGATCCTTAATACAATTAACAAAGAACAAGCGGATGTATTTGTCTTCTTGGGTGACAATATTTATGGCGATACTGAGGATATGACTGAGCTAAAGGCTAAATATGAAAAGCTCGGGCAAAACTCTGGATTCAAGCAATTAAGAGAGTCTACTGAAGTTATTGCAACATGGGACGATCATGATTTTGGTGAAAACGATGCAGGTGGTGAATACCCAAAAAAATTCGAGTCAAAAAAGATCATGTTAGATTTTTGGGGTGAGCCGAAAGACTCTGCAAGATACAAACAAGAAGACGGTATCTACACTTCTTATATGTATGGCGAAGGTGACAAGACAGTGCAGGTTATATTGTTGGACTTGCGCTTTAACAGAGACCCGATCAATAAAGTATCAAACTTAACTTATATAACTAAGCGAAAGTTTAACAATATGGGTCCCTACTCTCCTTCTGAGCAGCCGAATGCCTCTATGTTAGGTGAAAAACAGTGGCAGTGGTTTGAAAAAGAATTAAAAAAGCCAGCCGCGATTAAACTCATAGGCTCTAGTCTTCAACTTTTACCAGATTTCACAGGCTGGGAAGCTTGGACAAATTACCCTGCGGATAGAAGCCGTTTGTTTAATCTTATCCGTGAACAAAAAATTAATGGCGTAATGATCCTAAGTGGTGACACCCATTGGGGTGAACTTTCAAAATATGAGCAAGATATGCCTTATCCGCTATGGGAAGTAACCAGCTCAGGGTTAACAGAAGAATGGAAAGAAGTTAGTCCAAATAAGCACAGAATTGGAGAATACACACACAAGATCAATTATGGCTTTTTAGACTTAGATTGGGATAAGCAAGATCCCAGTATTTACTTCGGCCTAAAGGACGTAAAGGGTAATGTGATTAATTCTACAAAGTTGAATTTGTCGGATATTAGTCCTTTCTAACAACAACTACTTAGTGTGCTGGCTATTTGCAAGCTGGCACACATTAACTCTTTTAATCAAATGCACCAAGAATTCGTCATTTTGACAAAAGCCATGGTCAATAATATCAAAACATAAAAGCTAACACTTCGAAATGAAAATAAAAGCAATTATAAAACAATGAGTTACAATTTATTTTTGGTTTGGCACAACCTTTGTTACATAAGAGTCGACTAAGTAATTAAACAAAGGAAAAAGTCATGCAATCATTAGTTTTAGCAACAAGCCTATTATTAAGTTCACAAAGTCCAGTTATCGCAAAAGACGTTGCCCAGGAAGTAGAGCGTTTTGTGCAAAATGAAACAAGTCGTGTTACTCAACTTGTTCACTACAGAGAGCAAGCTGCATTAAAAGATGTGTTATTACAACCAGCTAAATTAGTAGCTAAGCAAAAAACAGCAGACAAACAATCTCTTACTTTAGCGGCGGAATAATTATGTTTAACCCATTGTTATTATCTCTAATTGCCCTAGCACCAGTTTTAAGTCTTACTTTAGTTTATGCAATTGTTGTAGGGATACAATCTTGGTTCGGTATTGAGTTATTACCTTTCTTGAGACCTGCAGAGAAATAGTCTTACTCCGCAGGTCTAAATGTTAGGTTTTACTGATAGTGCTGTTTTCGAATATTCGAGAAAACGCCATTTTTTAGAGCATGATCTATTAACATACTAAGCTTATCCTGATCATTATATAGGGCAGAATGCTTGGATATAACAAAATGATAATTACGCTCGTAGCTAGGCTGCCAATGCGACTTAACAATTTCCTCGTCTTTATTCATATTTTCTAGTTTTCGTTCAACACTTTCTAAAGCGTGAAAGAACGCGTCAATACGATTTAGCTCTAACATGGTAATTTTTTGCTGCAGTGAAGATACAGCGACAGTTTTCACCTTGTTATCTGTACCTAAACTAGCTGGCAAATTAGCACCTATGCTGTAGCCAACTCTAAAGCCATCCATATCTTCTTGTGATCTCACTCGACTCTTATCCTGCTCTCTTAAAAATAAAGCAAATGGGATCTTCTCATAAGCAGGCTCAATAAAAATTAACTCAGAGCTCTCACGGTGACTAAGCACAAGTATATCAAGGCTACCTTTTTTTAACTCTTGCAACCTTCTCGCTAAAGGCATTGGGTATACTTGTATTTCAACACCAAGTTGCTTAGCCAAATAATTTAAGTACTTATAGTGCAATCCGTTCGGAAATTCAGGTGATACTGCAGCTGTTATTGAGTCCTTTGCCCATGCTGGGAAAGCTAAAGCAGTGAACAACAATAACAAGCATAATTTTTTCATAAACAGATTAGTTAGTCTCGAAAACAAAAAATGAGAGGTAAACACTCTAATAACGGGTTTTTATTAGAATATATGTGATCTGTTTTTGTTATTCAAATTAGTAAATTAGACACAAGCAATATTTACTAACTCAATCTTTAGGTAATTAATAACCTTAGTTTATAGCTGTCAGATCTGGTCAAATTAGCTCTCGATGCCTAAACGAAAAAAGCCCGCTAACCTTTCAGTCAACGGGCTTGAATGGGAGTCTGACAGTGAGCTACTCTCGCATAGGAAACCTACACTACCATCGCCGCAACTGCGTTTCACTTCTGAGTTCGAAATGGGGTCAGGTGGGACCACAGCGCTATTGCTATCAGACATTAAACTGTCTTTTTATTCACGGCTATTAAACTGAGCCAAATACTGTGAATGAAAAAACCGTCGCTCATCGAGCGACGGGTTGGTATGGGAGTCTGACAGTGAGCTACTCTCGCATAGGAAACCTACACTACCATCGCCGCAACTGCGTTTCACTTCTGAGTTCGAAATGGGGTCAGGTGGGACCACAGCGCTATTGCTATCAGACATTAAACTGTCTTTTTATTCACGGCTATTAAACTGAGCCAAATACTGTGAATGAAAAAACCGTCGCTCATCGAGCGACGGGTTGGTATGGGAGTCTGACGGTGAGCTACTCTCGCATAGGAAACCTACACTACCATCGCCGCAACTGCGTTTCACTTCTGAGTTCGAAATGGAGTCAGGTGGGACCACAGCGCTATGGCCATCAGACATAAACTGGTATGTCTTTAATAAACTGGAAAGGACAATTAAGGAAATAATTCTAACATCAGTGCTCAAGAACACTTAAGCGTTGTATAGTTAAGCCGCACGGGCAATTAGTATGAGTTAGCTTAACGCCTCACAGCGCTTCCACACCTCACCTATCAACGTCGTAGTCTTCAACGACCCTTTAGGAATGTTTAACATTCAGGGATGACTCATCTCGAGGCTCGCTTCCCGCTTAGATGCTTTCAGCGGTTATCGATTCCGAACGTAGCTACCGGGCAATGCGATTGGCATCACAACCCGAACACCAGCGGTTCGTCCACTCCGGTCCTCTCGTACTAGGAGCAGCCCCTCTCAATCATCCAACGCCCACGGCAGATAGGGACCGAACTGTCTCACGACGTTCTAAACCCAGCTCGCGTACCACTTTAAATGGCGAACAGCCATACCCTTGGGACCGACTTCAGCCCCAGGATGTGATGAGCCGACATCGAGGTGCCAAACACCGCCGTCGATATGAACTCTTGGGCGGTATCAGCCTGTTATCCCCGGAGTACCTTTTATCCGTTGAGCGATGGCCCTTCCATACAGAGCCACCGGATCACTATGACCTACTTTCGTACCTGCTCGACGTGTCTGTCTCGCAGTTAAGCTTGCTTCTACCATTACACTAACCGTACGATGTCCGACCGTACTTAGCAAACCTTCGTGCTCCTCCGTTACTCTTTGGGAGGAGACCGCCCCAGTCAAACTACCCACCAGGCACTGTCCACAACCCCGATTAGGGGCCAATGTTAGAACATCAAACATACAAGGGTGGTATTTCAAGGATGGCTCCACTTAAGCTGGCGCCTAAGTTTCAAAGCCTCCCACCTATCCTACACATGTAGGCTCAATGTTCAGTGCCAAGCTGTAGTAAAGGTTCACGGGGTCTTTCCGTCTAGCCGCGGGTACACTGCATCTTCACAGCGATTTCAATTTCACTGAGTCTCGGGTGGAGACAGCGTGGCCATCATTACACCATTCGTGCAGGTCGGAACTTACCCGACAAGGAATTTCGCTACCTTAGGACCGTTATAGTTACGGCCGCCGTTTACCGGGGCTTCGATCATGAGCTTCTCTTGCGATAACCCAATCAATTAACCTTCCGGCACCGGGCAGGTGTCACACCCTATACGTCATCTTTCGATTTAGCAGAGTGCTGTGTTTTTAATAAACAGTTGCAGCCACCAGGTCACTGCGACCGACCTCAGCTTAGGGAGCAAGTCCCATCACCATGGTCGGCGTACCTTCTCCCGAAGTTACGGTACCATTTTGCCTAGTTCCTTCACCCGAGTTCTCTCAAGCGCCTTAGTATTCTCTACCTGACCACCTGTGTCGGTTTAGAGTACGGTTCCACATTATCTGAAGCTTAGAGGCTTTTCCTGGAAGTATGGCATCAATGACTTCAGCTCCGTAGAGCCTCGTCTCGTATCTCAGTCTTAAGAACCCGGATTTGCCTAAGTTCTCAACCTACATACTTTCACACGGACAACCAACGCCGTGCTCACCTAGCCTGCTCCGTCCCCCCATCGCAATAATATGAAGTACAGAAATATTAATCTGTTTCCCATCGACTACGCATTTCTGCCTCGCCTTAGGGGCCGACTTACCCTACCCTGATTAGCATGGGATAGGAACCCTTGGTCTTTCGGCGTGGGGGTTTTTCACCCCCATTATCGTTACTCATGTCAGCATTCGCACTTCTGATACGTCCAGCAAGCCTCTCGACTCACCTTCAACCGCTTACAGAACGCTCCCCTACCCAGCACATTAATGCGCTGCCGCAGCTTCGGTGGTATGTTTAGCCCCGTTACATCTTCCGCGCAGGCCGACTCGACTAGTGAGCTATTACGCTTTCTTTAAAGGGTGGCTGCTTCTAAGCCAACCTCCTAGCTGTCTAAGCCTTCCCACATCGTTTCCCACTTAACATACACTTTGGGACCTTAGCTGGCGGTCTGGGTTGTTTCCCTCTCCACGACGAACGTTAGCACCCGCCGTGTGTCTCCCGGATAGTACTTTACGGTATTCGGAGTTTGCATGGGGTTGGTAAGCCGGGATGGCCCCCTAGCCCAAACAGTGCTCTACCCCCGTAAGTATTCGTCCGAGGCTCTACCTAAATAGATTTCGGGGAGAACCAGCTATCTCCCGGTTTGATTAGCCTTTCACTCCTATCCACACGTCATCCCCTGGCTTTTCAACGACAGTGGGTTCGGTCCTCCAGTTGATGTTACTCAACCTTCAACCTGCACATGGATAGATCACCGGGTTTCGGGTCTATACCTAGCAACTATACGGGCAGTTAACCCTCGCTTTCACTACGGCTCCCCTATTCGGTTAACCTTGCTACTAAATATAAGTCGCTGACCCATTATACAAAAGGTACGCAGTCACAGAACAAGTCTGCTCCTACTGCTTGTACGTATACGGTTTCAGGTTCTATTTCACTCCCCTCACAGGGGTTCTTTTCGCCTTTCCCTCACGGTACTGGTTCACTATCGGTCAATTGGGAGTATTTAGCCTTAGAGGATGGTCCCCCTATCTTCAGTCAAAGTTTCACGTGCTCCGACCTACTTAATGTGTCCAATATAGCTCTTCGTGTACGGGACTATCACCCTCTATCGTGCCACTTTCCAGAGGCTTCCACTAAACTATACTGATTCGGCTGTTTCCCGTTCGCTCGCCGCTACTTAGGAAATCTCGGTTGATTTCTTTTCCTCCGGGTACTTAGATGTTTCAGTTCTCCGGGTTTGCCTCACATACCTATGTATTCAGTATGTGATACCCTAAAAGGGTGGGTTTCCCCATTCGGAAATCGTGGTCTATAACGGTTTTTATCACCTTAACCACGCTTATCGCAGATTAACACGTCCTTCATCGCCTCCAATTGCCAAGGCATCCACCGTATACGCTTATTCACTTAACTATACAACCTTAAATGCTCTCACATTCAACATCGCTAATTTCGTGTCTTATTTATCCAAATGAGCTTGTATCTTTCTCATTCAGTTGACATAAATAACGCTTGAGTTTTCTCTTACAGTGATAATCAAAATTATTTCTTTTCGTTGTTTTGAATAACAAAAAATAAACAATAATGTTTACCTTAATTTATCAGCTTTCCAATTTGTTAAAGAGCATGTGCTTTATAAAAAACACTAAGTATTAAATTCTTTTCGAACTCAATGTTAATGCTTTTCTAACCGTAATTAATCATCTGTGTGGACACTGCGTAAACCGTGTAACTTTCGTTTATAAGGAGGTGATCCAGCCCCAGGTTCCCCTAGGGCTACCTTGTTACGACTTCACCCCAGTCATGAACCACAAAGTGGTGAGCGTCCTCCCGAAGGTTAAACTACCCACTTCTTTTGCAGCCCACTCCCATGGTGTGACGGGCGGTGTGTACAAGGCCCGGGAACGTATTCACCGTAGCATTCTGATCTACGATTACTAGCGATTCCGACTTCATGGAGTCGAGTTGCAGACTCCAATCCGGACTACGACAAGCTTTATGGGATCCGCTTACTCTCGCGAGTTCGCAACCCTTTGTACTTACCATTGTAGCACGTGTGTAGCCCATCCCGTAAGGGCCATGATGACTTGACGTCGTCCCCACCTTCCTCCGGTTTGTCACCGGCAGTCTCCTTAGAGTTCTCAGCCTAACTGCTAGCAACTAAGGATAAGGGTTGCGCTCGTTGCGGGACTTAACCCAACATTTCACAACACGAGCTGACGACAGCCATGCAGCACCTGTCTCAGAGTTCCCGAAGGCACTAATCTATCTCTAGAAAATTCTCTGGATGTCAAGGGATGGTAAGGTTCTTCGCGTTGCATCGAATTAAACCACATGCTCCACCGCTTGTGCGGGCCCCCGTCAATTCATTTGAGTTTTAACCTTGCGGCCGTACTCCCCAGGCGGTCTACTTAACGCGTTAGCTGCGCAAAACCCCTCTAAACGAGGCGAGCTGCTAGTAGACATCGTTTACGGCGTGGACTACCAGGGTATCTAATCCTGTTTGCTACCCACGCTTTCGTACATGAGCGTCAGTGTCGGCCCAGGTGGCTGCCTTCGCCATCGGTATTCCTTCAGATCTCTACGCATTTCACCGCTACACCTGAAATTCTACCACCCTCTGCCGCACTCTAGTTAGCCAGTTTCAAATGCAGTTCCCAGGTTGAGCCCGGGGCTTTCACATCTGACTTAACTAACCGCCTGCGTACGCTTTACGCCCAGTAATTCCGATTAACGCTCGCACCCTCCGTATTACCGCGGCTGCTGGCACGGAGTTAGCCGGTGCTTCTTCTGTCGCTAACGTCAAAGCTAGCAGGTATTAACTACTAACCCTTCCTCACGACTGAAAGTGCTTTACAACCCGAAGGCCTTCTTCACACACGCGGCATGGCTGCATCAGGGTTTCCCCCATTGTGCAATATTCCCCACTGCTGCCTCCCGTAGGAGTCTGGACCGTGTCTCAGTTCCAGTGTGGCTGATCATCCTCTCAGACCAGCTAGGGATCGTCGGCTTGGTGAGCCTTTACCTCACCAACTACCTAATCCCACTTGGGCTTCTCTAAAGGCGAGAGCCGAAGCCCCCTTTAGTCCGTAGACAATATGCGGTATTAGCAGTCGTTTCCAACTGTTGTCCCCCACCTCAAGGCAAATTCCCAAGCATTACTCACCCGTCCGCCACTCGTCATCAACTAGCAAGCTAGTTATGTTACCGTTCGACTTGCATGTGTTAGGCCTGCCGCCAGCGTTCAATCTGAGCCATGATCAAACTCTTCACTTTAAAAAGTTTAATCAACTACTCATTGAATTCTGTTCAAATAAATCTTCGAATAGACACTCAATGTTAGTTACAAGTTGAAGACCTAGTCTTCTATGTTGTTACTACTCATTCACGAGTGCCCACACAGATAATTAATTACAAGTTGTTAAAGAACGTTTAGAGCTAAGCTCTTGGTTAAGACTGACGCTTTGTCTTGCCGCTTAGGGCTGTCTCAACCGGGATGCGCATAATACGCTTTCCGTTTTTGTTGTCAACACTTTATTTTAATTTAGTTTTTAAAACATCTTGTTAACTCATCTTCTAACTAAGTCGCTGCTGTTTTGCTGCGTCTCCGTTGGAAGAGGCGCGCATTTTAGAGAACTTTTAAAATTGCGCAATACCTTTTTTCATCTTTTTGTCAAAAACACACTCAATCGAACAAAAAACACACAAAACGTGTAATAACCGGCCTGTTATGGTTAATTTTGTCTAATTTTTATCGACTAGAGTCCGTTCGAAATGCCTTAGAAACTTAAATAAAGCATTATTGATGCTCACCTTTATTCGTTTTGGGCAAAACTCAAAGGCGGAATTTAATAATAGATGAGAATTGAAAGTCTGCACGGTTATTTTAGAAAAAGGAGTAACTTTTTTAGTTACTCCTTATTATTAAGTATTGGTTTTCTCTAATTGGGCTTAGTTTTCTTCGAAAGCTCTGAATATAGAAGAAAAGTCTTTTTTGCCATTCCCTGCTTTTTGGTGCATTGAATATAAACTTCTTGTCAATGCTCCCATTGGTGTTGTCGCACCTGAGCTCAATGCTGTATCCATCGCAAGTCCTAAGTCTTTAACCATAAGATCTGTCATAAATCCACCATTGTAGCCATTAGACGAAGGAACATTTTCCATTACATCTGGACATGGGTTATATACATCCAGTGTCCAGTTACTGCCCGAGCTTTTCGACATGATCTCAGATAGCACCTTTGGATCGAGACCATTTGCTATGCCAAGTTGTAACGCTTCAGATGTACCAACCATTAATACGCTAAGCAACATGTTATTACATACTTTTGCGACCTGCCCTGCACCAACATCACCAGCATGAAAAATGTTTTTACCCATTACTTCTAGCAGTGGCTTAGCTTTAGTGAAAGCTTCTTCACTACCACCAACCATAAAGCTCAATGTACCAGCGGCAGCACCTGCTACACCACCTGATACAGGAGCATCAATAAACGCGATTTGTTTTTCAGCCAACGCATTAGCTGTCACTTGTGCAGACTCTGCATCAATAGTAGAAGAGTCGATAACCAATGTACCTGGCTTTAACACATTAATTAATCCGTTCTCTTCTATATATAAGCTCTTAACATGCTTACCTGCTGGTAGCATGGACACAACGATGTCAGCATCATTTGCAACAGCTTGCGCTGAGTCTGCTGTAGTTGCACCTTCTTTAATAAGTTTGTCTACTGCTTCAGGGAATAAGTCATAAACACAAACCTGATATCCTGCTTTTAATAGGTTACTGGCCATAGGGCCACCCATATTACCTAAACCATAAAATGCTACTTTTAACATTCTTACTCTCCCCGCTTAAAATTAAGCTAACTCTTTTAATGGATGTGCATCTTCAGACCAAGGCGGTGTCATCATTTTTGTTATCAATGCCTTGTCTACGTCCGTAACACTTTCAAACATCCAGTTAGGTTGATTATCTTTATCAATTAGTAATGCTCTTACCCCTTCGGCAAACTCACCAATCGCTGCACAATGAACTGACAAACCAAGTTCAAATTGGAAACATTCAGCTAACCCCAAGCCTTTACCATGCTGTAATTGGTTAAACACAAGTTGCGCCGATAATGGACTGCCATGCTTCAATGATGCTTGAGCTCTGGTAAACCATTTATCATGCGTTTGTTCATCTAAGATATTCACTACCGCAGATTCGACACGTTCTGTGTTAGCTAGTGATGCGATAATTTCTTTATGATTGTGAATGTTGCCATCAGGAATTTGTGCGTTTGCCTCTAAGCCCATGAGAATAGAAGTTAGCGTCTTATGGTTTTGTTCATGGCTTATATCCCACTTGGCTTTTTCCAATTGGGATATTAAGGCATCTTTATCAGTCGAATTTACTGCGTGATCAGCAAGGTTAATGTATAAAGCATCTTTTGCATTTATTGATGCACCAGTCAGACCTAAAAACAAACCACAACCTTCAGGCATTCGGTTCAAGAAATAGGTACCACCTACATCAGGATATAAACCAATCGTGATCTCAGGCATCGCAATTCTAGATTTTTCCGTTACAACCCTGTGGCTCGCTCCAGCCATCAAACCTAAACCACCACCCATAACAATGCCGTGCCCCCACAGCATGATTGGTTTTTTGTAAGTATGTATAAGGTGATCTAACTTATATTCCTCGGTAAAGAACTCTTCTACTTCCTTGGCATAATTGCCCTTACCTATAGCAACCGAGGCGTGATACAAATCAACGACATCGCCACCTGCACAAAATGCCTTTTCGCCTGCACCTTGTAAGATCACCATGGCAATCTTTTCATCCTGCGCCCAAGCATTAAGCTTAGGGTAAAGGCTACGTACCATATCTAAACTTAATGCATTTAAAGACTTTTCAGAATTTAGCGTTGCTACCGCTACTTTAAAATTATTTGAAGTTGTTATTTCTTCAAACAACACAACATCTGACATCCTGTTCTCCTATTCGTTAAACCAAGTAGGTTTACGCTTTTCTAAAAAGGCATTCACCCCTTCTTTTTGATCTTTGGTATCAAACAGCGCGACAAACCTTTCTCTTTCTAGTGGTAAAGTATCATTAATAGAACCACTGCGGCCGGCTTGGATCAAGGATTTACAAGCAGAAATAGAAGATGGACTTTGTTCTGCAGTTTGTTTAGCCAAATTCATTGCAGCTTCATAGGCCGCGCCTTTTTCTACTACTTCTTCAACTAAGCCAATTTGTAACGCTTTTACTGAATCAATGCGTTCACCGCACAAGATCATTCTCTTAGCCCAGCCTTCACCAACTAACCAAGATAAATTTTGAGTGCCACCAGCGCATGGTAATAAACCAACCTTTGCCTCTGGCAATGCCATCACAGCTTGTTGCTCACAAATTCGAATATCACAAGCTAACGCAACTTCTAAACCGCCGCCCATTGCATAGCCATTAATTGCAGCAATGGATACACCGTTGAAATCTCTAAGCGTTTCAAAGGCTGAACCAAATACCCTAGCCATATCCGATGCAACACCTTTATCGCCATCGGCAAATACTTTTAGATCTGCCCCCGCTGAGAAGAACTTTTCGCCTTCACCTGTAATAACCAACGCATACACTTCTTTATTGGCATTTAGCGATTCAACTAGTTGCTTTAACTGAGTCAAGCTATCAAACGTCCACGTGTTTGCTGGCGGGTTAGCAATAGTAATAGTGGCAATATGCCCTTCAATCGATAGTTTTAGTAAATCAGACATAACAATCCCTATAAAATCTCGCCAGCGGCATCATCTAACAATCTTCTTGCGATGATCAAACGCATGATTTCATTAGTACCTTCTAAAATTTGATGAACACGCACATCACGGAAATGACGTTCTAGCGGATATTCTTTTATGTAGCCGTAACCACCGTGTAACTGCAGTGCTTCGTTACATACTTGGAAACCAATGTCGGTAGCAAAACGTTTTGCCATTGCGCAATATGCAGTTGCTTCAGGATCGTTATTATCCAACTTAAAAGCGGCTAATCGAACCATTTGGCGTGCAGCAACTAGCTCTGTTGCCATATCTGCAAGTTTGAACTGTAACGCCTGAAACGCTGCTAATGGTTTACCAAATTGGCTACGCTCTTTCATGTATTCCAAAGTCGTGTCTAGTGCTTGCTGGGCGGTGCCAATAGAACAAGTAGCAATATTAATGCGGCCACCGTCTAAACCTTTCATTGCAAAAGTAAAACCTTGACCTTCATCACCAAGCAAATGATTAGCTGGTACTTTTACATTATCAAAGGTGATCAGTTTTGTTGGTTGAGCGTTCCAGCCAAGCTTTTCTTCCGCTTTACCATAAATAATACCTTCGGCATCCGCTGGCACTAAAATCGCTGAAATGCCTTTTGCGCCCTCACCTCCAGTTCTAGCCATAACAACTAAAACATCAGTTTCTCCGGCACCAGAGATAAACATTTTAGAGCCATTAATAACATAATGGTCTCCTTCAAGTTTTGCTGAAGTTCTCAAAGATGCCGCATCAGAGCCTGCACCAGGTTCAGTCAGACAATAAGAAGCTAGCTTTTCGCCCATGACTAACTCTTCACAATACTTGTCTTTTACCTCTTGTGTGCCCCAAGTTGAGACCATCCAAGCTGACATGTTGTGAATTGTTAACATTGCCGTGGTTGCTGTACAACCCATTGAAAGCTGTTCGAAAATTAATGATGAGTCCAAACGAGACAAACCCATACCGCCAACTTCTTCAGGAGAGTACAGACCACAAAACCCTAACTCTCCGGCTTTTTTCATGACGTCTTTCGGGAAGATATGCTCAGCATCCCATTTTGCTGCGTTTGGTAATAATTCAGCGTCAGAAAACTGCTTAGCTAAATCAACAAACGCTTTTTGATCTTCATTTAAGTTAAAGTCCATAACTCACCTTTATCTCAAATTAATCGACATATTTGGTCCTGACGCTGCAACTTCATCGGCATGGTCATCAAACCAACGTGCTGTGATAGTTTTCGTTTCAGTATAGAATTTAACAGCTTGCTTACCGTACGCGTGTTGGTCACCAGCAAATGAACCTTTCCAGCCTGTGAATGAGAAGAATGGCAATGGAACAGGAATTGGAATATTGATGCCCACTTGGCCCACTTCAATTTTGTGCTGATATTTACGAGCTGCAAAACCAGAAGAGGTGAAAATAGACGTACCGTTACCATATGGGTTTGAGTTAATTAGCTCAATTGCATCATCAAGCGTGTCTACGTTCATAGTTAGGAACACAGGGCCGAAGATCTCCTGTTTGTAAATTTCCATGTCCGTTGTTACGTCGGTAAACATAGTTGGGCCAACCCAGTTACCATTTGGGAAACCAGCTACTTCAAAGTTAGAACCATCTAACGCGCAGTTTGCGCCTTCTTTTTTACCCGTTTCAATTAAGCCTTCAATGCGAGCTTTTGCCGCTGGCGTAATTTGTGGACCGTATGCAGCTTCAGGATCGGTGTAATGACCTGGACGAACAGACGCTAGCTTTTCTCTAATTTCAGGGATCCATTTTTGCGCTTCGCCAACAAATACCGCTACCGAAATCGCCATACAGCGTTGACCTGCTGCACCAACCGACGCGCCAACAATGTTATTGATCACTGCATCTTTGTTTGCATCTGGCATTACTACCATATGGTTTTTCGCACCTAAGAACGACTGCACGCGTTTCATGTTATCTGTGCCAGTTTTGTAAATATACTGACCAACGCCAACCGAACCTACAAACGAGATAGCTTTTACACTTTCTTCATGCAGTAAACGGTCAACTTGCTCTTTATCACCGTGTACAACTTGTAACACACCTTTTGGTGCACCAGCTTGCTCGAATAACTCAACCAATCGAGTTGGTGTTAATGGATCTTGCTCAGAAGGTTTAAGGATAAAAGTATTACCGCAAGCGATAGCTAACGGGAACATCCAAAGTGGGATCATCGCAGGGAAGTTAAACGGAGTAATACCTACACACACACCTAAAGGTTGAGTGTAGCTGTAAGTGTCAATTCCACCTGCCACATTCTCTACCGTTTCGCCCATTAACATTGAAGGAATATTTGCTGCGTGCTCTACTACTTCAATACCACGCCATACATCACCCATAGCATCTTCTTTAGTTTTACCTAACTCTTCACAGATGATGTTTGCAATTTCTTCTTGGTGTTCTTTTAATAACATACCGTAGCGCATCATAATACGTGCGCGCTCTGGAACTGGCACTTCTCGCCATGTTTCAAATGCTTCATTTGCGCTATCAATGGCTTGCTGCATTTCATCCATAGTTGCACAAGGCACCTGTGCAATAACGTCTTGAGTTGCTGGGTTAGTCACGTCAATCATGCGTTCTGACTTAGAGCTCAGCCACTCCCCTTTGATAAATAAAGGAACCTGTTTCATATTTCACCTGTTAATATTCGTTATATCTTGGCTTTTTTATTATTTATTTCTTTAAGCCAAATTGTTTAAGTAACTTGATTAAAGCAAAGTTTATTTAGTAATAACATTGATTAAATTGACAAATTAATGGACTATCTTGGGCTCTTTATTAAAACTTAAAAAAGTAGTCCATTACTTTTTGTAAATGTCGCCAATAAAACAGGTATTGTAAAAGTGTGATTTTACTGCTGTTTTGTTGTCTCGCTTTGCCTGCGGCAAAGAAAAGTCCATCCGTGGACTTTGTAACTATTAGAGAATATTCTAAAAATGAGTCAAACATCTAACTGGCCTTTACCTAAATCTAGTATACGTTTCCTAGTACCTAAACCGATTATTGCTGAACTGTCTTTAAACGTACTCACTAAAGACCTGTATCCACTAGCATTCGGCCATTACATAGAAGCTGCTGGACACAAAGCCAAAAGAGACACCCACTCTGATCATTTATTAATTCTCTGTGTTGCAGGCAATGGAGAGGTTAGTTTTGATGGATGTAGTAAAACACTAAATCAGGGACAAGCGTTATTACTGCCAAAAGGCACAACGCATAAATATCATGCAAACAAAAACAAACCATGGACTATTTATTGGGTGCATCTAGACGGTCACTTAGCAGAACAATTTACCTTAATGCTGCTTGCAAACGAAAATGCAGAGCTGATCTTTGATGTGCCAAATTTACCTGAAGTCTTAAGCGAATTTGAACAATTATTGGCATGCCGCCATGCTACCTATCAATTTAACAACTTTGTGTTGGCATCGAACATTTTAAGAAAGCTGTTCTCCTATTTTATTGCACAAAACCAGCTGCCGTTAAGTAATGAATCTAACCAAATTAACTTACAGATCATTGATGGCTATTTAGAAGAAAACATAGACAAGCAAATAAGTTTAGAGCAAATGGCCGAAGTAAGTGGCCTGTCCAAGTTTCACTTTGCTAAAAAGTTTCAAAAACAAACAGGTGTTAGTCCTGTTAGGTACTTTCTTGAATCAAAAATAAAACACGCTTGCGAACTAATAGACAGAACCCAACTAACCATTAAAGAAGTATCGAGCCGTCTAGGATATGACGACCCCTACTACTTCTCTCGCCTATTTAAAAAAATCATGGGCTTGTCACCAAAACAGTATCGCCAAACTAATAACTAGGAAACACAAGTGTCTAATCGAAAAGTCGAAGTAGTAGAGTATTCGCCAAACTGGGCAACAAACTTTGTACAAGAAAAGTCTAAGCTAGCCAACGCGCTTAGCGAGAATGCAATTAACATAGAACACATAGGCAGCACCTCTATTGTTGGTTTATGCGCTAAGCCTATCATCGATATTTTAATTGAAGTTTCATGCTTAAAAGAAGTTGATGAAAAGAATAGCCAAATGGAGCAACTGGGCTATAGAGTAAGAGGTGAAAACGGCATAGCTGGCAGAAGATACTTTGATAAAGGCGGTGATAACAGAACCCATCACGTTCATACGTTTTTAACGGGTGACGAAAACCTAATACGCCACCGCGCATTCAAACATTATTTAGTTGCACACCCAGATGCGTTAAAAGCTTATGCCGATATAAAGAAGCAAGCCGCATCAAACTGTAACCATGATATTTCTGCATACATGGCAATGAAGAACGACTTTATTCAAACCCACGAAAAACTAGCTGTAAAATGGTTTAACGCACTGTAAAAATTAAACAGCGTAACCTTAGAGCGACAAAATAACAGAGAGGCGGCACAGCAAAAATTGGACCATTGGCTAGACTCTAATCGGTTAGACTAGTTTCCTCTGGCAACCCTCAAGAATAATAGAGCTAGAGAAAATAGTGCCCAAGAAGATGCTTCCGAAACTCTAACAGTCCTTACTACGGCAAAAGACGACTGTGTAAGCTGAGGATCCTTAACTAAGTTAGGATCTAAAGTTATCGACTCGTCAAAACTCCATTCGGCCGCGTAATGTGAAAAACTAGTAAAACTTCTCCCTTCAAAATCAGATGATGATTGAGCTCTATATATGAAACTATCGATTTTACTTAAATACCCTTTAAGCATCCCAACCCCCATATAAAAGGTGAAATAAGGGTTTTCTTCGACGTATTTTCCATTTATATAACTCATATCTTGAACTGATATGTTAGAAGCAAAACCCCACCTATTGGTATTATTTGTAGCAGCAGCATTAATATCACCATCCCAATTATCAGGTATATCGAATTTACTGCCTTTTTCATCAATTGCAGTAAGCTCCCATAGACCATTATCGAACATACTGGTATCGGATAAGTCTGGAACCAGCAGGTTTCTTCTACTGCCAGGTGTCCATTGATATACTTTGGATATGAAGAGAGCATCCTTACTAGTATCAACGAATCCTTCCACTAAAGGAGTTCCATGATATGAACTCCACTTGTAATCTATAATAGTCGCGTTAGCAGAGTAATTCATAATTATAAAAAATATAAATAAAACAATCTTTTGCATGTATTTTTATTCCATTAATAAAATCGAAGAATTAAGCAATTACCAAGCCAAAAAATCCCAAGACCTTTTCTCGGGGGACTTGAAGTCCTATAGGTAATAAACTTAATTTAAAATACATGATTAATGTAAAAAAAACTGACAGTTCAGAAGCAAAGGTACTCTTTAAACTTTTAAAGAGTGCTGAGAGTTTGTAGAAGGAAATAAGTTGATATTTAATTAAATATCAACACCTCTGAGCCCTTGAGATGTATCCAAAATGTCCACTTTCTAAATAGGAATATTTTGTTCTTCAAACGATCGAGCAAAGCCACCAACTAATACTTCTGTAATGCCCTTTCCATTCGCTTCGACTGTGGCAATGATTTTTGACAGGCAACCCATATCTCTCCCTTGTTCAAAAGTGAAGTTATTGGTTCCCGTGTTCTCTTTCACTAAGTGCTTAGTTAAGTAACAAGCCAAAGCTCCACTGGCACTGCCTGTCGCTGACTCCTCTGATATTCCAAATAAAGGAGCAAAGTTTCTGCAACTTGCAGTGTGACTTGTGCTTTCCTCGTTTAACTCAAAAGCATGAATGCCAATAATATTATGCTCTTCACAATAAGCACTCGTTTCAGCTTCGTTCACTTGAATTTTAGTTAAATATCCTCGTGGTACTGGAACGATAATGTCTGGTAAACCTGTTGAAATAACCTCACTAGGCAATCCAGTTGAATCCAGTACTTTTGCATCTATTCCAATTAACTCAGATATCTTTTGATTACTTACCCGACCAAGAAATTCAGGCAATTTCTGCTCCATAACAATTTGGCCATTAGACTTAACGCTTACCTTGAGTAAACCAGCTTTCGTCCGCTGTACATATTGGCCTTCCGTTATCAGCCCTTGATCAAATAAAGTAGAAAATGTGGCTAATGTGGCATGACCACAAAAGTCGACTTCACCTGTCACGGTAAAAAATGAAACTTCAAAATCAACTTGCACATCACTCGAAACAAACGCAGTCTCTGAATAACCAACCACTTGAGCTATTTTTAATTTATCCTCATTGGAAAGCTTGTCAGCACAAAGTACCACCCCAGCAGGATTACCACCTGTTCCATTAGCTGTAAAAGCGTTGACGAGATAAGCTTTAATAAATGCCAATATTATATTCTCCATCTAAATTTATCGAAGCGATGCTGATTAAACCGAACGCTTAAAGTACATCGATAAATATTATTAATTTTCCATTGCTCTATGAACGACTAGTTGGCAATTATACTTGCCTGACTTTTTAAGATTAAGTTATTTTACCTAAACGTTTTGCTTCTGCTTGATCACCCGCCGCCCACCAAGCAAATACGCCACCAGAGGCAAACATAATAAGAGAATAAATAGTTGGACCAATTGCCATGGTTGAGTTTTCAAGGATAGTTAACGAGATCATTAAAGCAGACGTGCCATTTTGTAGGCCCACTTCCAAACAAATACTCACCGCTTGACGATGCTGCAACATAAACACTTTTGCCAACAAAAAGCCTAACGCCATACAAGTGATATTTAACAACAAGCTGATGGCCCCCACCGACTCAATAAAGCCCGGTAGCTGCTCCCACGACTTTGCCATTATGGAAAGTACTATAAGCATTAAAAATACTACCGAGAAAATACGAAGTGGCTTTTCCACTTTGAGTGCAAAAGCCTTATTCCAATGACGAATCGCCATACCCAAAGTAATTGGCAAAATAGTGATCACACAAAGCTGAATGATAGTTTTGACCACAGGCATAGTAATGGCCTGCCCTTCACCCATAATAAAGGCACTACTTAAATTAAAAACAAAAGGAATGGTAAATGGTGCAATTAAGCTAACAATAGCGGTCAAAGAAACCGACAAGGCAACATCGCCTTTAGCAATATAAGTATAAAGATTAGAAGTAGTACCGCCTGGACAAAGCGCCAATATCATAATGCCCATTGCTAGTTCTGGCGAGATGGTAAAAACAGAAATTAGCGCAAATGCCACAATGGGCAAAAACAGCATTTGGCTAGCAATGCCAATAAACATGGCCTTAGGACGAGAAAAAATGACTTTAAAATCATCTTTAGTTAAACCAAGACCAAGCCCCAACATAATGATAAATAAAGAAAGGGGTAATACTATGGTTGATACAACACTCGATTCCATATTTTGTTCCAGTTAGCCATCAAAGCTATTTTTATAACATGATATTTTTCATACAGCACTGGAATAAGCTAATTGCTAACTTTTTTTAGCCAATTTGTACCAATGGCTTTTGCCTTTTGGGCGAACAATTTTTTCTAAAACTACATCTCCAACTTGAGAGCGCTTATTTAATACAATAGTTTGCAAATCAGAGACTAACTCTCCAAAGTTCAAACCTTGCTTTGAAATATAATCCGGTTGTAAAAGCTCAGAATATAATTGGGGCTTCATTTCTGACTTTTTATTAGGATGCAAAACCAAACTAACTTTTGCTTCTTCAAAATTACCTTCGCCACTGTGTGCTGCATAGTTATGCCTTAACCTCATAACCTGCTCATGCGTATCAAGGTGTTGGTCAGGAATCATTTTAGCTTCTAACTTAATCTTCCTCCCTTCACATGACGTAAAACACTTACCATAAAAAGTCAGTGCCGCTACAAATAGTCCCTTTACAACGTTCATTTTGTCTGGGTCTTTTACTCGCTCTAATGAGTTAGGTTGGAGTCTCTCGACCTCATTCAGCCAAAACATAACATTTCTTAAATCCTTTTCAATCAAAGTATATGCTGCATATTGCTGGCTAACCTTGTCAGTCATTAAAACTTGAGGAGCAAGCTTTCCACCAAAGTAATACTTGTTATAACGCCCTTTTATTGGATCAAAAACTTCTTCGATAACCCAACCATCAGACATGACTTTTCTAATTTTACTGCCTAAAGCCAAACTTGCCTCCTTAAGAGCTAAAACCGACAACTACAGCCGAAAGCTTGCGATTATAATAATTAACACAATATCTATATTTTTATACTTGATATTCGAGCCACAAAGATCGCAATATTTGCCAAAATTGAAGTTTTCTTTTCAACGTGTTCGATGTTGGAAAACATTTGCTGTTCAACCTTTTCAGGGTGGTGTTTTACAACAACTTGAATATTAGCAGCCTCATCTGAATTAGATAACTCGCCCTAATCGTCATTGTTCTCTTCGTTACTGGAGCAAAAATCATACTCCGTTCTTGAAAATAAAGGATAGTTATCGAGAAATAGTTTGTGATATTGATTGAAAGGCTCTTGAAGTTTATAAATGAGTTCTAAAGCTCTTTCTATACATCTACGTGTCCTAAAAACTATAACGCCCGCATTGCGGTCAAATAATTAGCTTGGCTAAACTGAAAAACTGAGTGACAAAACTCAAGCTATGTTTGTCACACTTGTTATGTGTTTATACTCTATCTGCGCCGACCATCTATCATTTTCATTGCTTGTTCTTTACTCATAACTTTGAATATTTCACCATTAAACTCATACAACCTTTTAAGAGCCTCGTTGCCAGAATATCCTTCAAGATTTAAACCGCATGTGACAATAAAACGATGCCCAAAATATGTAACTCTATCTAAATCATAAGCATAAACAGTAGAGTTAATTACTTTATCGAATTTTTTTGATAGTAAGAATGCCATTACCTCTCCTTAGACCTAACACAATACAGTTAATTAGAGAAAACTCCGAACAAGAACAAAACACTATTAGGATTAAATTACTAACTAGCTATTATTAATAACTACATCAACAGGCTAACCATTTAATTAATTACAATCAACATCGAATTTTATATTATTCAAGAATTCCCTTTTTAAACAGGTAAACTCGTTTTAGCGAAGGTTTGTTTTAAAACCACGGTTGATTCTATTGCATCTATTGCACTTATACTTCCTAGTGATTTTTTTACGAATCTTTCATAATCTTCCAAATCTTTGGCGATGATTTTTAATAGATAATCATGGCTGCCTGAGATGACGCTGCACTCTAAAACGTTTTCTAATGCCAATGCCGATTGTTCAAACACTTCTGCGTTCTTATCTGTGTTGCCCTGTAACTTTATAAAAGCATAAATCAGTACATTTAAGCCGAGTTCTTTGCTGTTTAGTTGGGCGCTGTAACCTGAGATAACGCCTGACTCTTCTAACTTTTTTACCCGCCTTAAACATGGTGTGTCTGACAAGCTTACTTGGCTAGCTAATTCGGATATCGACATGCGGCCGTTACGCTGTAGTAGGTTTAAAATTTCTTTATCTTTGACATCCATGAGTTATTACCTTCAACAATATTCATTTTGCTAGTGTATTCCACTACAAAATAAATAAGAAGCTTTAATATTTAGTGAATCTCGATATGGCGCAACTGTTACCATGATAGAAATTTTATCGGGTCGTTTTGTGTGTTTAAAAAAATTAGAGAGACACCCACTCTAATTAAGCCAAAAAATCTCGAACATAAATAACAAAGACACAAACCACACAATAGAAACGCAAAATACAAAAACAAATAACAGAGACAGCCATAACAATGACGGAAAATACTTTAACCTTTGATCATTGGATCCGAACTGAGTTTGTAAACATCAACAACCAGCTCGAAGACTTATATGCCGCACAAGAAGACAGAGCCAATGTAATTGGTGTTGGCGAAGAGCTTAAAGCGCAGCTCGTTGAGCAAGGAAACACTTTAATCAGAGCTTTAGTTGCTGAAGGCAACACAGATGAAGGTTTTGATGCCGCTTTTGATTTGTTAGGTAATGTTGGTTTGTACATGGCAGCTTGTCGTCGTCACGAAATTACAGAACCTAGCCGTGAGCGCACTTCTCCACTTAAAGAAGCTTCTGCATTGGCAATGCACATTGGTGCTTCAATTGGTATGGCTCCTCGATTTGCTACTGCGCATTTATGTACACACAACAAAGCCGTTAACGGCGTTTACAAACGATTCACCGATTTAGAATGTGAAAAGATATTTGTCGATTACAACACTAAAGGAATTTTGGCTTATAAACGAGCCGCTGATGCCCTACTTCGTATTCAGCCTTTGGGTATTTCACATCCTATTACTGCTGATTTATTAAAAGCAGCAACCCAAGCATTAGATGAAGTACTTGAGTCAAACACAACGTTATTTAACAAACTTACTGACGAAGCATTCTTTTATCAGGTTCGTACCTACTACAAGCCATACAAAGTAGGTAACCAAACTTATCGCGGCGCTAACGCGGGTGACTTTGCAGGTATTAATGTGATCGATTTACTGACTGGTTTGTGTAATGCCAATGAAGCCAGTTACTCGCAAATGCTAGTTGATAAATTCATGTTCATGATGCCAGAAGACCAACAAATTTTGCGTGATTGTATGCGCCTTCCAAGTTTGATGGATGATTTTATCGCTCAACAGCATTTAGCAGATGAAAGCTGGTATCAAGAGAACTTAGCGCTATTCTTAGAAGTATGTGACAAGCACGGTGAAACTGCTGACCAACATCACAACCAGTTAATTGAAAAGTACATTGTGGTGCCAGCAAAAACCATGGAGCAACAACACATGGATAAAGTAACTGCAAGTGGACCACCTCTACAGGCACTATTGTCTTCGTTAGAAAATTTACGTGACCGCCGAGCTGCAAACCCTCGTGATGACATTAAAACTCGATATGTTGATATCAAAACATTGAGAGAGTTGATCAAATAATGAAACAGGACTTTTGTTTGCCTCAAGGCAGTTACTTATTAAATCACTCGGTTGGTCGTCCACTAATATCCATGCAAGAAGCCTTTAACACAGGCTTTATGGAGCCTTGGCAATATGGCGGCACAGAACCTTGGCAAAACTGGCTTTATTCTGTTGATAGCTTTACTAAAACGCTTGCTAAATTATTTGGTACAAAAGCTGAGTTGTTTTGCCCTCAAGTGAATTTATCCAGTGCGCTAACCAAGCTTTTAATGTCACACCCTAGATTAGCTAATAGACCAAAGGTGCTAATGAGTGAAATTGATTTTCCAAGTATGGGCTTTGCTCTTGAGCAGTCAGTTAATGCCGACATTCAGTTCATTGATAAATCATTAGATATTACCGACATTGATGTGTGGCGTTCACACATAAACTCGGATATTGATTTGGTTTTCATCAGCCATGCTTATTCCAATACTGGGCAAGTTTCGCCAATTGCAGATGTGGTAAAACATGCCAAGGCTAATGATGTATTGTCGATTATTGACGTTGCTCAATCTGCTGGGGTTATGCCATTAAACCTAAGTGAGATTGAACCTGATTTTCTAATTGGTTCAAGTGTGAAATGGCTATGTGGAGGTCCAGGGGCTGCTTATTTATGGGTATCAGAGCAACAATTAGCGCATTGTACTCCAAAAGATGTAGGTTGGTTTTCTCATGAAAACCCGTTTGAGTTTGATATTCATCACTTCAAACAAAATGAAACTGCACTTAAATTTTGGGGCGGCACACCGTCTGTAGCACCTTATGTTTTCGCCTCGCACAGCATTAGCTACTTTAATCATTTTGGTGTTGAGCAAGTTCATGCGCACAACCGAAAACTTCAAGGGTTATTAGTTGAAGCCTTTGCCAATGAATTGGCTTCACCAATGGAAGAAACAAAACGAAGTGGTACGATAATTTTGAATTTTAACGACAATCAAGCTGTGTTAGAAAAGCTAAAAGCAAATGATATTGCCGTTGATTTACGAAGCGCAGGTTTAAGGGTATCGCCACATATTTATAATGATGAAGCAGATATTCAAAAATTTATCGATGTGATCAAAAACTAAAAAAGGGAGCATAAGCTCCCTTTTTAATGAATAGAAAACAAGTTTAGTTACTTGCTCTCTTCAATCTTACCGCGCCAGATAGCAGGGCCCGTTTCATGAACGTTGTTACCTGTGCTGTCTACCGCAACTGATACTGGCATGTCTTCTACTTCAAATTCGTAGATAGCTTCCATACCTAAATCTTCAAACGCTACTACACGAGATTTCTTGATTGCTTTAGATACTAAGTAAGCTGCACCACCAACGGCCATTAAGTAAACCGCCTTGTGTTTAGCAATTGAATCTACTGTTGCTGGACCACGCTCAGACTTACCAATCATACCGATTAGGCCAGTTTGCTCTAGCATCATGTCAGTGAACTTATCCATACGCGTAGCTGTTGTTGGGCCTGCTGGACCTACAACTTCATCACCTACTGCATCTACTGGACCTACGTAGTAGATAAAGCGGTTCGTAAAGTCAACGCCTTCAGGTAAACCTTCACCGCGGTCTAACATGTCTTTAATACGCTTATGTGCTGCATCACGACCCGTTAAGATCTTACCGCTTAAAAGTACTGTTTCACCTGATTTCCACTCAGAAATATCTTCTTTAGTGAAATCATCAATGTTTACGCGACGAACGTTTTCACCTAATTCCCAAGTCACTTCTGGCCAGTCTTCAACTTTTGGTGGTTGCAGCTCAGCAGGACCTGAACCGTCTAGGTGGAAGTGTACGTGACGAGTAGCCGCACAGTTAGGGATCATCACTACAGGCTTAGATGCTGCGTGTGTTGGGCAAGATTTGATCTTGATATCAACAACGGTAGTTAAACCACCAAGACCTTGTGCGCCTATACCTAAATCGTTAACTGCATTTAAGATATCAACACGAAGTTTTTCGTCTGTTGTTTCTGGACCGCGTTCAATTAACTCTTGAATGTCTACTGGGTCCATTAGTGATTCTTTTGCCATTACTGCTGCTTTTTCAGCAGTACCGCCAATACCTATACCTAACATGCCTGGTGGACACCAACCAGCACCCATAGTTGGTACTGTTTTCTTAATCCATTCAACGATATCATCAGATGGGTTTAACATCACCATTTTAGATTTGTTTTCTGAGCCGCCGCCTTTTGCTGCGATCATCACTTCAACTTGATCACCCGCAACTAAGTCAACATGTACAACAGACGGAGTGTTGTCTTTAGTATTCTTACGCGCGCCTGCAGGGTCTGCAACAATAGAAGCACGTAATGGGTTTTCTGGATTCATATATGCTTGGCGAGTACCTTCGTCAACCATTTGTTGAACCGTTAGGTCCGTCTTGTCCCACTTAACATCCATACCCACTTTAACGAAACAAGTTACGATACCCGTATCTTGACAGATAGGACGGTGGCCTTCTGCAGACATTCTTGAGTTGATAAGAATTTGTGCCATTGCGTCTTTCGCCGCAGGGTTTTGTTCTTTGTTATAAGCTCTTTCAACAGCTTGTACATAATCAAGTGGGTGGTAATAAGAAATGTATTGTAAAGCATCAGCAATACTTTCAATGAAGTCTTGTTGGCGGATCACCGTCATAGTTGTCCCCTGTTTGTTATCATAAGTGAGCTTTTGTGCTTACAGGCAAGCTCATTTTCTAATTGTAGAAATATCAAAGTTATTTGATAAGTATAATTTACAGCAGCAAAAAGAAAATTTTACTTTAGTCTACTGAATTTGAGTGGCATGAATGATACCCTCCCCGTTAGATTAAACAACTCAAAACTGAGTAAATATTCAAATTTATGCCGAGGCCTTTTCACTGTGGTTATGATCTAATAGACAGAGTGAATACGTTTAGCCTATTTGAATGAGTAAGCTATTAAAAATCCATGACAATCAAGCCATTAAATTTTTCTCCTGCGCAATTAGACAATATTTTTTCGCACTTACAACAACACACAGGCAGTGTGTTATTAGACTCTGCGGCAAGAAGCCATAGCAACTCTAACTTTTCTGTATTTGCTTGGGCACCAAAGTACCTTATTGAAGCGGACTTAAAACAAAGCAAAGTATTTAGCCAAGATGAGCTAATTGAAACCTCAGACGAGGATCCGCTTGAACTGATCAACAAATACTTAGAACTTGCTGATTTATCTGACGTCAGTGCTCCTGATGAAGAAGCAAATATAAGAGACACCCATGTGAATATGGGTACAGATCAGAGCAAAAATTCGAGAGACACCCACCCATCTTCGTTACCTTTTTCGGGTGGTGCTATCGGCTATTGGGATTATGAATTAGGCGGCCGCTTCGAACGTTTACCTAAACCAAGAAATAACGACATTAGTTTGCCGAACATGGCCGTTGGCATTTATGACCACCGTCATTGTGTTAGATCACAGCAAAGAGCAAAACTACCTTGTTTGTAAAGACGAAGAACAAGAAAGTATTTTGCAAACCTTGCTTGAGTTAAGCGAGTCTGCGCCAGAGTATGAAAACTTTGAATTACAGCAAGATTGGCAGTCGAATATGGACAAAGCGTCTTATTCTGAAAAGTTTTATCAGGTACAAGAGTACTTATTATCGGGCGATTGTTATCAAATCAATTTAGCTCAGCGCTTTTCTGCGCCTTACCAAGGCAACGAGTGGCAGGCTTATAAAAAATTAACCGCGGTGAACTCTGCTCCTTTTTCCAGTTTTATTCGCCTAAAACAAGGTGCTGTACTTTCGCTTTCGCCAGAACGCTTTTTACAGGTTTCTGACAATAAAATTGAAACCAAGCCAATTAAAGGCACAAGACCACGAGCCACCTGTTCAGAACAGGACGCTGCTAATGCCAGTGATTTAAAACAAGCGAGTAAAGACAGAGCAGAAAATTTGATGATCGTCGATTTGCTGCGTAATGACTTAAGTAAAGTTGCAGAGCCTGGTACCGTAGAAGTACCAAAATTATTCGATATTGAAAGCTTCCCTGCAGTTCATCATTTAGTAAGCACGGTAACCGCAAAGCTAAGAGCGCCTTACACATCTTTAGACTTGCTACGTGGAGCATTTCCTGGAGGCTCTATTACTGGTGCACCTAAAATTAGAGCGATGCAGATCATCCATGAGCTTGAACCAGACCCTCGCAGCGTATACTGTGGAGCAATAGGTTATATCAAGCCAAATGGTGATATGGATACCAACATCACAATTCGAACTTTGGTGTGTAACCAAAATAAAATCTATTGTTGGGCTGGCGGCGGTTTAGTTGCCGACTCAAAATGTGATGACGAATACCAAGAAACCTTGGATAAAGTAAATAAAATATTGCCGGTATTACGTCAGCCTTAAACGGGAATTAGGAGCCAAGCATACATGCAAACCCTCGCCTCTTTTGCTAGTTATTTTGTGCTGAATAACACGCCACAAGAAAAATATACGAAAGACGCGAGATTTTTGCCCGATGCCCATTCTAAAGACGCCGCTGTACTCGTCCCTATTATTGAGCGCAAACATGGCTTAACCATTTTATTTACTCGAAGAGCGATGCATTTACGCCATCACCCGGGGCAAATTAGTTTTCCTGGTGGTAGAAAAGATCCTGAAGACGCTGACTTCATTGCCACCGCACTTAGAGAAAGTGAAGAAGAAATTGGCTTAAACCCTGACAATGTGACGCCGCTAGGTTGGTTACCCAAGCATCACACCATTACAAATTATTCTGTTTATCCATTAGTTGGGTTAATCCATAACTTAAACCAACTAACGCCAAATCCTGACGAAGTGGCAGAGGTTTTCGAAGTGCCTCTTGAACATTTCCTATCAAGAAAAAATCATTACACAGTAAGATCTAACTTTAAAAATGGTAAACATAGAGTCCATTTTATGCCTTACCAAAATAAAATAATTTGGGGCGCTACCGCCGCTATTCTAGATAAGCTAATCACTCATTTCGAATAAGAATAACTCATGCATAGACCAGTGTGTATAGCGGCAAACTAAGCTACAATTTAGCTTATTCAAATAATAAAAATTATTCCTGTATGATAAGTGTCATTCGATATGTTTAGTATCGGCATTGGCCCGTCTTCAGTCCTCATACAGTTGGCCCGATGCGAGCAGCTTCAGAGACTGTTTGTAGTAGAGTCATTACAAGAACAAGGCATTTTAGAACGACATTACCGAGTGTAAAAACTGTGAGTTATTTGGCTCACTGGGTCAAACAGGTATTGGCCATGGTTCGGGTAAAGCAGTGATTCTTAGGTTTGCTAGGTTTTGATCCTGAGTCAATTGATGCCTGATACTGGTGCCATAGCATCTTAGAGAAAATTCGTGAAACCGAAGACCATCATCCTATCTTAGATCGAAAGCCATGCAGCAGTCTTTTCCTAAATAAAGACGCGATTGTATTTCACCGCCGTAAAACACTGCCAAAACATTCAAACGCAATGGAACTGCAATTGCATTTAAAGATGAGGAATGTGTTTTTAGAACGAGATTTTTTATTCAATCGGTGGCGGTTTTATCGTTAAAGCGATGAAGACTTTGATAAAGAACTAAGCAAGACAGCGATTGCTGAACCATACGCAAAGAAAACCCTGCACCTTATCCGTTCTGATACAGGTGCGGAGCTTACTGGCGCATTGCTAAAGAACACGGCTCTGAGTATTCCTGCTTTAATGATGGCTAACGAAAAAGCTTAAGCAAAGTAGCTGATGTTATTGAAAAAGAGTTAGTAAACCTTTGGCAAGTAATGGAAGCTTGTATAGACCGTGGTATCCGTACTGAAGGTATTTTACCTGGCGGGTTAAAAGTAAAACGTCGGGCGCCAACTTTGCACCGCAAATTAAATGCTAGAAACACATCTAATGATCCACTTAGTGTAATGGACTGGGTTAACTTATTTGCTCTTGCTGTCAACGAAGAAAATGCTGACGGCGGCCGTGTTGTAACTGCACCAACAAACGGTGCTGCAGGTATTATCCCGGCTGTTGCTGATGTACTATCACACGTTTTGTAAAACCATTAGATAAAGATGCGATTGTTCGATACTTACTAACTGCTGGCGCAATTGGTATTTTGTATAAGAAAAATGCGTCTATTTCTGGTGCTGAAGTAGGTTGTCAGGGTGAAGTTGGTGTGGCTTGTTCGATGGCTGCGGGCGGTCTTAGCAGAACTATGCTAGGTGGCAGTGTTGAACAAGTAGAAAATGCGGCTGAAATAGGCATGGAACACAACCTAGGCCTAACTTGTGACCCTGTAGGAGGGCTTAGTTCAAGTTCCATGTATTGAACGTAATGCGATGGGAGCTATTAAAGCCATTAACGCTGCACGTTTAGCTTTAAGAGGCACTGGTGGTCAGAAGGTATCTTTGGATAAAGTTATCAAAACCATGTGGGATACGGGTAATGATATGAAGTCTAAATATAAAGAAACCGCTCGTGGCGGTTTGGCAGTTAATATTATCGAGTGTTAAATCAAAAAAGGAGTCATACGATATGGGTCCTATTAATTTACGCTTGCTAGGCATGCTAAATTAGAAATTTACTTTAAAGCCAGCGCCAATAAAATCAGATGAACCATCAAAGTTTTCGTAAGATGCTTCTATATGACATTACTGGTTTAGTTGATCTTGTAGCACTAAACCGGTCTTGTACTTAATAACCCCCCTATTTTCTCATTCATCATCAGAGTTGCTGATTGGCCAAGTAGCTCGAATGCTTCTACGCTCAAGCAGATCTAGTGCCATAAGAAGGCGCTGCAAAAGCTATACCATCTGACTGCATCTAGTGTCAGTTACTTGACCTCGAACAGAAATAGACCCGCATTAAAACGCTTGATTTCTAATTTTACATCTGTAGATAGAATTCCCGCCTGCAACAGAATCGTTTTCAATACCTAAATGCCTAGTCTGTAATTCTGGCGCAGCAAATACAGTATAAGTTGTCGTCATTAACTTTGAACGTATAGGCCTGCTGACTGACAGCGAAGTGAACGTTTTCAAAATCTAACTGGTCGTCAGAAATGTCGATTGACGCTAAGCACCACCGCTATCAGTTTGCAAATGAAGACCAAATGCCAAGTCTGCAGCTAATGCCATGAGCTAATAGAGTTATTATTGATTTGGTACATGCATATTCCTTTATGTTTAACTTTGATAACATACCTAAGCTCAAGATCTAAGGGCTTCAGCTTCTTCCGAACATGTTAATGTGAGTTGATACCACCGTTCCAGTTCGCGCGAGAATACTAACATGAAGTTGCGGCTAATACCGTTGTCAAAAATAAAGTTCAATAAAACACTTTACAACCTTAATGTTTAACTAAGACTAACAAAAAAGCAGCTCATAATGTGATTGTTTTATTTTATGGACACATGATTACCGCGCCAAACTGAGTAATGAACTCAATTCACGGCGGATGGTACCAAACACTTTAATCTTTAACAATAAAGAAAAACGCACTTAGCGACTTTAAGTCTCTTCATAGCATGTTAGACTATTTGATTTAATACTACTTCATTGTCTTAAGGTTTTGAGTCTTACCTATTGAATCTAACTCGCCTAAGTTTAAGTACCGGTGCGGCATCTATTTCAGATGCTCCCATCATTTCCGCCACTCGTCTCGACACTGGACAAGTAATTGAAATTGTTCCCAGTCTTTTAACGCAGAAAACTTTTCTACAAAACTGTCTTCAATTGGTTGTGGTGCATTGAGTAATGCTTCTTTCCCCACGTCAGTTAAAAACAGCGCGATCTTTCGTCTATCGCTGTCACTGCGTACTCGTTTAATAAAATCTTTTGTTTCTAACCGGTCTAATATGTTGGTCACTGTTGCTTGGCTTAAATTAACATTGGTCGATACTTCCTTTGCTGAAATACCTTTTACCCTTGCTAGCTCTTGTAAAATGATCAGCTGAGGCCCGGTGATCCCAGCTTCTTTGCTTAACTTTCTTGAACGTATATCAATTGCTCGAATGATCTTTCTAATTGAAACAAACAGTTCTTCATGCCTTTCCACGGTTTACCCTCACACAATTAACCGCTGGATATTGCTCTTATTTCCTTGCAATATCCAGCTGTTTTTGTCGTTAACGTACCATATGTAAGAAATGTTGGTGCTTCTGATACTGATCAACAATGTCATTTAACACGCCGTGTTTCGACCAACCCATGATGTCATAATCTTGGCCACCTTCCGCTAAATGCACTTCAGCTCGGTAATAACTATTTTCGCTTTCGTCTGCATCATCATCATAATCCATGCAAAAAACCGGCTGGGTATGCTCTCGTCTTAAAACACCATAAATGAAGTCATGCTCGTCACCGTGCTTCACCGTTAATACCACCCCTCTTCTTCTTTCAGAGATCACAGCTTCTAAGCCATTACTTTCAAAATACTCAACCACCGACTCCATTGCCGAGCGCACTTTGTTATTTATGTAGTTACTTACATTTGCTTTATTAGGATAATCAATAATGTTGTCCAAGCGCTCTTGCCAGTCTTGTGCATTGCTTGGCGACTGAGCTGGCGCAACATTCATCAACAAGCTGTCACGTTTTGCATTATCAACTCTAAGTGCACTAATAAGGCCAGCCATTGCAATTAACAAGATAATAGAGAACGGCAATGCCGCAGCAATCGTCATGGTTTGTAATGAAGTTAAGCCACCAGCCAGTGTCAGAATAGCCGCTACCACACCAACACCTACAGCCCAGAATAAACGTTGCCAAAGCGGAGTATCATTACGGCCGTTTGAGCACAACATATCAATAACCATAGCGCCAGAATCACAAGATGTAACAAAGAAGATCACTATCATAAAAACAGATAAGAACGACAGAATTGTCGAATAAGGCAGGTTCTCTAAGAACACAAATAGCGCCACTGAGGTGTTTGAATTGACCATTTCTGCAAGCTGGTTTACCCCTGAATCAAAGATCAAAGAAATCGCACTGTTACCAAATATGGTCATCCACAATAGAGTAAATGCCGTAGGTACCAGCATTACGCCTAAGATGAACTCTTGAATTGTTCTACCTTTCGAAATACGAGCGATAAACAAACCAACAAACGGTGCCCAAGCTAACCACCAGCCCCAGTAGAAAATCGTCCAACCGCCGATCCAGTCACTCTTGTTGTAGGCAAATAAGTTAAAGGTGTTACGTACAATATCAGAGACATAATCACCAATATTTTGCACATAGGCTTGTAATAAGAAGACACTAGAACCCACTAAGAAAACCAGTAACATTAAGCTGACAGCCAAGATCATATTCAGTTCAGATAAGCGCTTAATGCCCTTTTCTAAGCCTGTTGCCACTGAAATAGCACCTAATAAGGTAATAACCACCATGATCAAAATTTGGTTAAGCGTGGTTACATCAATGTCGAACAAGTAATTCAAACCTGAATTAACTTGTGAAGCGCCTAAACCTAACGAAGTAGCTACACCAAATACCGTGCTTACTACCGCAAATACATCAACAAGATGACCTTGCCAGCCATAAATTTTATCGCCAATAAGTGGATATAAAGCGGAGCGAAGCGTCAGTGGTAAATTTTGACGGTAACAAAAGTAAGCAAGAATTAAGGCAACCACTGTATAGATAGCCCAAGCATGAAAGCCCCAATGGAAGAAGGTCATTTTCATTGCTTCTTTTACTGCCTCAAGCGTTGCTTGTTCTGCAGTAGGTGGTGCTAAAAAATGCATAACGGGTTCCGCTACACCAAAGAACATCAGGCCAATACCCATGCCTGCGGCAAATAACATAGATAGCCAAGTAGCAATGAATAATCAGGGGTTGAGTGATCAGGCCCTAATTTAATACTGCCGTATTTGGACATACCTAAATAGACCACAAATATTAAAATAATTGCCACTGTCAGTACGTAAAACCAACCGCCATTATCAACAATGGCTGACTGTAAAGCAGCAAATGTATCGGCTGCAACTTGGGGTTGAACAACACTGAATATGAGTAAAAGAGATATGACTAAAGTAGCGGGAAGAAAAACGGATTTATTGAGCTGATGTTTGACCATGTAAAATATACTTACCGTTGTAATAATTATTATTCTAACTAACTTACACTATCCCACCTCAATTAAATACCTAATATTCATATTTATTTATCTAAATAATTAATTACAACACTAAATATAATTCTATAAATGCACACTATTAACTTTAATAAAAGACTCAATACAAATTAAATTACACTTGAATGCGCTAAAAGCATCGCTTCTTTTCATCCATGAAAACACGGCATACTTATGTCCTTAGAACACACGGAGCTATTATCACCTTTGGTGATCCGATGCACTTTCCTTCTTAAAAGCAAAAAAGCAAAAAAGCAAATACCATCGCTGATATTTGCTTTTTTAATTCAATTCAGAGGTTGTGAATTACGGCTCTTGTTTTGTTGGTGCTAGTGCAATTTCACGAATACATACGTTTTGTGGTTGTGCATAAGCAAACGATACCGCATTTGCCACGTCAACGGCTGCTAGTACGCCACCCATTGTTTCTTTCCAATCTTGATAACCATCAATGATCTCTTGAGAAGTTGTATGTGATAGCAGTTCAGTTTCTACCGCACCTGGGGCAATAGTAATAACGCGAACATTACTGCTAGCAACTTCTTCACGAACATTTTCAGAAATCGCGTGAACGGCAAACTTAGTACCGCAGTATGCTGCGTGATTGCCAAACGTCTTTTTACCAGCAATAGAGCTAATGTTAATAACAGTACCAGTTTGGCGCTCTTTCATACCTGCAAGTACCGTTTGCATGCCGTTTAATAAACCTAATACGTTTACGTCGTACATAGTTTTCCATTCGTTAGCGTCTTGCGTATCAATTTGACCTAATTGCATAACACCAGCGTTGTTAACTAATAAATCAACCGCTCCGTATTTTTCTTCTGCACCTTCTACCGCCGCTTTAAATGCCGCTGCATCTGTTACATCAACCTTTGCACAGATTGTTTCTGGTAATTGTAGAGCTTCTAAACGCTCGACTCGACGTGCAACTAATAATAATGGATGACCTAATGAACTGAATGTTCTTGCTAACTCTTCGCCAATACCTGAACTCGCGCCTGTAATAACTACTAAACTTTTCATTTGATTACCTTTGTACTCTGTAAAAACTGAAACGAATTTTAATCAGCTTTTAACGATAGATATATATTTCCTGAGCCACATCATTTGTTACCTATAGTAAACAATTGTTCACCATGACATACTAATAAGGTGATTAGTTACCACTGAAGCGAAAAGCAGAAGCATTGCCAAGGCCAAACAATGAAACAAAAGATCAACCATGCCGATATAAACAGTTTTTTAACCTTAGTCGAAACAGGTAGCTTCACCTTGGCAGCTGAACAATTACAGTGCTCCCGCTCTCATGTTTCTAAACAACTAAGTCAACTAGAACAACAACTTGGGGTTAGCCTTTTAGTTAGAACCACTCGCACTCAGCATTTAACCGCTGTTGGAGAGGACTTTTACAAAAAGTGTAAATCCGCATTTACTAATATTGAACAAGCCATCGAACAAGCAATTGAAAGTGCATCTGCAGTATCTGGCAGTATTAAAATTAACTGCGTTGGCGGTTATATCGGCGAAAACGTAATTGGTCCTTTGGTTACAGATTTTATGCTAGAGCATCCTGGGGTTAATGTAAGTTTGGACTTCAGCAGTAAACGAGTTGATCTTATTTCTGGTGAGTATGATTTTGTTTTCCGGATGGGAGAACTGGTTGATTCTGCACTAATTGCAAGAAAGCTTTGTGACTTAAAAGTTCAAGTGCTTGCTAGTCCGAGCTACCTAAATAAACAAACGAAACCAGAGCACCCAAGTCAACTTTCTGAGCATAAGTGCATTTCTGGCAGTATGCGTTCTTGGACTTTTAAACAACAACAAGGAGACTCTGTTGAAGTTAATGTTAAAGCGGAGCTGGATTGTCGCAATGGTCGAGTTATGTTGCATTCTGCCCTTGCAGGTAATGGCATTATCCGCGTACCTGAGATTTATTGCTCACAGCAAATAGAAAGTGGTCAGCTAGTACCTGTCTTTGAAGATTGGTTTATCGACCCTACCCCTTTTTACTTGGTGTACGTAAAGGACAAACACCAAGCCGCACGTAACACGGCATTTAAAGATTTTGTGGTAAGCAAGTTCGACCAGTATTTATACCAACCTGCATAAAGAATGGTATTAAAGTAGCGCAACTGGATTTAACGCTAAATATCTGATTAACTTACACAATCACATTTAATTTGTTTTCTATTTTACGAGGCCTTGCTTGCATCAAGTTTTACTAAACGCATTCAACCAGCACAAAGATGCGTTGCTCGGCTTCATTACAAAACGAACCGGTGATAGTCACCTTGCTCAAGATATTTTGCAGGATATCTATCTCAAACTTGAGAGCCAACAATCGGATAACGAAATCAAATATCCAAAAGCTTACCTGTATCGCATTGCCAACAACTTAATCATCGACCACCAAAGATTTCAGTCAAAGTTCGTAGACAATAACGATGACAGCAAGCCGCAAAATATAAGAGACACCCATGCAAATATAAGAGACACCCATGTTAATTTACAAGTTGATGAGATAAGCCCAGAAGTTCAATTAGCTGCTCAGCAAAGGTTAGAGATAGTCACAGAGGCAATCAATGAACTGCCTGACAAAACACGAGACGTGTTTAAAATGCAAAGGCTGCAACAGATTGATAAAGCCTGACGTGGCAAGCCAACCTTGGGGATAAGTGTAAATATGGTAGAAAAACATCTGCGCCGAGCGGTACAGTATTGTCGTGATAAATTGTATAAATTAGAAAAATAATTACTCAAATTGAGTGGTCAACCGTCATAAAGACAAAGGCTAAAACTAAGTGACTAAACAAAAAGATATGCAACAAGATCTTTCCTTCATCAAACAACAAGCAAATGATTGGCTTGTTAAACTCGAAACCGACAGTATGACTGACGGCGATGAAGACTCGCTTTGTCGAATGGATGGAGCAAGATGAACGTCATGGTCGAAGCCTTTTATGAAGCAGAACAGACTTGGCAACTAATGCATCAAGCTGAAGCTAGAGCAACCAGCTCAAGTTGAACAAAATCACAGTCCATCTTGGTTAGTTAGATCACTTTAATGCCTCATTGCCGCAACAATACTCGTTGTCATATCAAGTATGTTGTGGTGGCAAGATATATACTTTGCCACTATGTCTGATCATTACACCCAAACAGGGCAAAGATTAGAGCAAGGACCCTGACGTGATGGCTCAAAATTAACTACTGAACACAGACTCTGCAATTGACGTGCAATTTAGTGACAATCAACTAGGTTAGTAAAAGTGCTTATCAGGCGAGGTCTATGTTACCGTTGCGCCGGATAAAACAAAGACCGTTTGTGGTTGAAGTTGGCGACATGCAAGTTACAGCTTTAGGCACAGAGTTTATTGTCAGAAAAGATAGTAATGATAAACCTACTGTGACGGTTACCGAACATAGTGTAAAAGTCGAGAGTACAGAGCTCGAAGCCAGGTAAACTTGGTATTAAATCAAGGTTTTAAGGTTTCTCTTGATGAAAACACAGAAACTCTTTCCAAAGTTCAAGCTGTCGACATTGAACAAGCCCAATCGTGGCGAGCGGGCCGATACGTTTTTAGGGATCAAAGCTTACAGCAAGTTGTCGATGAATTGAGTCGTTATTACGATGGCAAAATTGTGATCCGAGACAAACAATTGCAACAACAAAAAGTATCTGGTGTTTTAGACCTTGATGATCCGAGAAATTCACTTAATAATTTAGCTAGGTCTTTAGCAATCAAAGTCAACAGCCTGTCACCTTATTTGCTGTTGTTGGAAAAGAGTTAACGGATGCATAAAAAAAGGTTAATTGCTACATTTGTTCTATCACTACTTTCAAGTCAATACGTTCACAGTCAAACCTCTCAAGGGCTAGAAAAATATCAGTTTAATATTGCTCAACAATCAGTAAATTCGGCTTTACTTGAACTTGCAGTACAGCGAGATCTAAATGTTGTTTTTCTCGCAGATACCACCAAAAGTCTGAACGCTAATGCTCTAAAAGGCAATTACACACTGGCTGAAGCACTTAACCAATTGTTAAAAGGAACCAAACTAAGAGCCTCAATAGTTAACAATCGAATGATCCAAATTGAGAAAATGGTGTTAAAGCCACGCCCTTTTAATTACAAATCATATTTTGAGCCTATGCCACCGCCAAAAAAGCAAAAGCAAGTCGCGTCAAAACCAAAGCCTATAAAACAAGAAGAAGAGCACGTTGAGACTATCGTGGTCGTGGGTAAGCTTCTTTCTCCATACAATATGGGTACGACGGTATCTAGCACGAAAACCCAACGAGACTTTTTATCGACGGCACAAGTAGTCAACGCCTTACCCGAAGAGTTGGCTAAAGATACCAGCTCCCGTAATTATTCTGACGTCATTTCCTATGTCTCATCAGTCACTTATTTAGAACGAAGTTCAGGGATCACCGATGAACTGAGACTACGAGGGTTTGCCTACCCTTCTTTAAAGATCAACGGTGTAGGCTCACATGCCTATGTTGCTCCAGTAGATTTATCCTTTGTTGACCGCATTGAGATTGCCAAAGGACCTAGCTCAGTTTTATTCGGTCGCATGGAACCAGGCGGTTTAGTAAACATGATGTTAAAACAAGCTGATGGCAGTGCTAACAGCTTATCTTTAGTGGCTAGTTCAGATGACTTTTCTCGAGCCGAGATGGATCTACAAACCTCAATAACAGACGATTCAGCTATTAGAACCATTGGATTTGTGCAAAGGCAAGGCGACGAAAAAAGCTTAGACCTAAATGATACAGAAGGATTCATGTTAGCCGTTAACTCTCAACTGGATAAAGGTGGAGAGATCAATTTAAGCTATCGTTACGAATCCGAGGCTATCCTTCAACAGTTCGGCCGTCCCATTGAGGGCTTTAACAATGACGTATTTTTCTTTAGAGATGATGATGGCAGTGTTGAGGTTGTCGCACCAAGGCAAGAAGATGTTCGCTCAAGTTTAAACGCAGACCGACGCTCACTGTATTTAGGCTTTAATGATTGGTTAATTGGCGACTGGTCTGCAGATTTGCATTTCCAATATGATGAATACAAGGCCACCAGCGGCGTAAGCTACCCGGTTATTGAAGAGTTTATTGTTGATTTAAACGGTGAAACTGTTACTAGCCAAGAGTTAAATCGAATTTTGCGCAATAACCCCGAATTGTTTGAATTACTCACTGAACGACTACAGACCATTAGCATTGACGAAGACAATATTAGTTATGAAAGTGAAGACTTTACCTATGATACTGAGTTCTTCAGTAGTGAGTTTACGGTGTATCAAAACAAATCTTTTGGCAACTTTGAACTAGAGCAACTTTACGGTATTAACTACAACAATTCCAAGCCACAATCTTTGATTTGGCAAAGTCACGACAGTCGTTCTAACTTTGTCCCAGCAGGCGCCACAGAAATTTTATCTGAGTTTCAACCTGAGCAAACAAGCGTGAAAGACATAAACACAGGTGTGTTTGGTCAATGGGTATTAAATTGGCGAGACTTGAGCGTATTTCTAGGCAGCCGAATTGATAAATTGGAACTGAGTGTAATTGGTGAAAACTTAGAGTTAACGGAAACCTTCAATGAATTTACCTATCGTATTGGCGCTACCTACCAACTCGATGATTCAACTAGTGTTTTTGGTAATTATAGCCAGTCGTTTTCTCCACAGTTCCGTTTAGCAGAAGGCATAGAACTAAATGACGAAGGTGAAGAAGAGGAGTTCTCCAGAGTTATTATTCCTTCTCCTGCCCAGTCCAAACAGTATGAAATTGGCATTAAGAAAACCTGGTTAAACGATAACTTACAAAGTCACTGCTCCTACTACAACATAGAGAAAACAGATATATCTGCAGTTATAGAGGCGCAATCAAGCAAAGGTTTTGAATGTGACCTAGCTGGGTCATTAAGCTCGGATTGGCACATCGTCGCTAGTGTAAGTAAATTAAATGCGGAAGTTACTGATAGTGAAGATGAAGACTTTATAGGCCTGAAGCCTAGGATGACACCTGAAAGAACAGCTTCTGTATGGCTGAATAAAGATATGAATTTATCCCCACAGTGGCAAAGTCGTTGGGGCTTGGGCATAAAATACGTCGATGACAGATTCATCAACATAGATAATGAAGTGTTGTTAACAGATTATTCTCTAGTCGATTTTTCCTTGGGGTTGAGCTACGGCAAAGATCTAGAGCTCAACATTTTTGTCCGTAATGTATTAGATAAAGAATATACCGAAGGCGTCTTCAATGCCCTGCCATACTGGACCAACCCTGGTTCTGAACGCACCTTTGAAGCTCGAATTCGTTACCAATTTTAATTTTTTTCATTTTTTTATTCCTCAAATTTAATCCTTCTCCGTCATAGACCTAAAGGCAGCTGAGCCTGCCTTTCGTTACGAATACCAATCTGTATAAAGGATTAGTCACTCAGCGAGAATTAAAAGCTTTTCAGGCAAGGCTTTGACTGTAGAGAATGGTTGCTCCCTTTTCAAAGTCAGTAACACAGGCTGGGAAGCTTTTAAACTCGTCCTTTGGAAGCTCACCAGAGGCACGATAATTGCGGCAAATTTCCTTGATGTAGAATAACTATATCTACGAAAATTTGTCTTATTCTCCCACCTCTGGTGTAGCTCTGAGTGGCTGATCCCTTATGCAGATTGGTATATACAATAACCAGCTGTAATGGGTGTCTTATGAAATCAGAGAACGGAATTAAACATATACTCAAAGTATTGCTGCCAAATCGATGCACAATCTTGTTACCACTAGGTTTGACTTTTGCTGCGTACAGCAGTGCTGAGTCAATCAACACCTCAACATTAACGCCAGCCTCAGAACATATCTTTGAAATATCTCACTTAAGCTCTGTTAGGTACGTAGAAGCATTGACAATCGAAATATGTGATCAAGATGAGGAGGATTGCGACGAAGAGCAAGAGTGTGATGAAGACGATGAAGACTGCGATAACGAACGTGAGCAAGAATGCGGTGAAGATGAAGAAGATTGCGATGACGAGCGTGAGCAAGAATGCGGTGAAGATGAAGAAGATTGCGATGACGAGCGTGAGCAAGAATGCAGTGAAGATGAAGAAGACTGTGATGACGAACGCGAACAAGAATGCAGTGAAGGTGAAGAAGACTGTGATGATGAGCGTGAGCAAGAATGCAATGAAGACGATGAAGACTGCGATGAAAGTGATCAACCCACCGTTACATCTGGCTATGTAAACCCGAACCCAGTATCAAATCTTACTATTATTGAAGTCAGCCGCGATGCAGCTAACAAGGCATCTAGGTTTTTAAATCAAGCGACATTAGGCGCTAACTATCCAACGGTAACTCAAGTTGCTGATTTAGGCGAAGCAGCTTGGTTAGAGCAACAGTTTGACCAACCAATCGGGTATATTTTCCCATACACACACTACCTTTTAGAACAGCAAGACCAACTTGGTGAAGAGCAAGAGCCTTTTGGTGCACCATTTAAGTTCCACATGCATGGGTGGTGGACTCAAGTGATGACCTCACCTGATTTAGTGAGACAACGTGTAGCGGTTGCTTTAAGTGAGATATTTGTAATTTCTTCTAACTTAGAGACCCTAGGCGAATCACCTTACGCCTTTACCCAATACTACGATACTTTGTTAAAACATAGCTTTGGCAATTTTAGAGATTTACTTAAGGACGTATCGTTAAATCCGGCAATGGCCATTTATCTAAGCCATTTAAACAATGAAAAAGCAAATCCAGAAACGGGTACTTTCCCAGATGAAAACTATGCCAGAGAGGTCATGCAGTTATTTAGTATCGGCCTGTTTGAATTGAACCCTGATGGCAGTCGTAAAAAAGACAGTGACGGTCAAGACATTCCAACTTATGGTCAAGATGAGATCAGAGAATTTGCCAAGATCTTCACAGGTCTAGCTATGGAAACAGAAGATAACGAAGGATTTGGCGTGGGTGTCTGCTGTAACGAACAGTTTTTAGTTCATGCCATCGACATGAAACCGTTGAAAATGTACGACAACTTCCATTCTCAAGGGGAAAAGAAACTACTTAACGGCACCATAGTGCCTGCTGGTCAAACTGGCATGCAAGACATCGATGCGGCAATCGATAATTTATTCAATCACCCTAATGTCGGCCCATTTATTGGTAAACAGTTGATCCAGCGACTGGTTAAATCAAATCCAAGTCCGGCCTACGTGAGTAGAGTTACGGAAGCATTTAACGGTAACGACAATACATCTAGAGGTGATATGAAAGCGGTAATTAGAGCTATTCTACTAGATCCTGAGGCAACTGAAATTGCATCAAATAACTACTCTGAAGGTCGACTGAGAGAGCCGTTCTTACGCCTTACTTAGATTAGCTCGTAGTTTTAATGCGACAACACCTGATAACACCTTTGCCGCTGAAGGTATGGGAGTACGAAATAAAATACAACAATACGTATTTTATGCCCCGAGTGTATTTAACTTCTTCCAACCAGGTTATTCACCAAATGGTGAAATTAGAGATGCCAATCTAGTTGCACCAGAGTTCCAAATCACCAATGCGGTTACCATTATTGAAATCAAAAACTTGGTTCAACGTTGGTTAATGACAGGTCGATTTGACAATCAAATTGGCCAACTTGCTCCAGAAAACGTCCATTTTCAATATGAGTTATCCATTGCTGACAATTCTGATGCCCTACTAGATCATTTAGATACTGTTATGACCTACGGCACCTTAAGTAGCAATACAAGAGAAGCAATACGACAAGTTATTGAAAATGAAAGCGTACCACTGAGCAAAGTCAAGAAAGCGGTTTACCTAGTGGCAATATCACCAGATCACGCGGTAGCACTTTAAGTCAGAGCAACACAGATCAACTATTTTTTAAGGAAGCCGTTATGAGCAAAACCAACCTTTCAAGAAGAAAATTCTTAAAACAAACTGGAATATCAAGTGTTGCCTTACTAAGCAGTACACAACTTAGTGCAATGACTAGCTTAAGTGCAGCAAATGCTGATGATGAATACAAAGCTATGGTCTGTATTCTGCTGGCTGGAGGAGCAGACTCTTTCAATATTCTTGTACCAACGGATAACACTCACTACAACGAATATCAGAAAACCAGAAGTGATTTGGCTCTACCGCAATCTAGCTTGCTGCCATTAAACAACGCTGAAAATAATGGTCGTACTCTTGGGTTGCACCCACGTCTAACTGGTATTCAGTCTTTGTACAATAATGGCAAAGTCGCGTTCATTAGCAACGTAGGTACTTTGGTAGAGCCTACTACTACAGAATCTCTTCATTCAGGAACAGCAAAACTACCACTGGGCTTATTTTCTCATTCAGACCAAATTAGCCAATGGCAAACTGCACAACCCGATGTAAGAAGCGGTACTGGTTGGGGTGGCAGAATGGCCGACATGTTGGGTCCTAAAAACAGTAATAAGCGCATTTCGATGAGCATTTCTACTGCAGGCTCAAATGAATTCCAAGCCGGACGTTCATCGAATTACTACAGTATTAAACCAGACGATAACCCAACTCCTTCGCTTAACGTGACAGGACGGTTTGATGATGTAGACCAAGCTGTTAGCCAAATTTATGCAAATGAAAACTTTGAAAATGTATTTAAGCGTAGCTACACAAGGTTATTTAACAACTCCATGACCGCCAACCAAGAGTTTGCAGCGGCACTAGCGACTGGGCAGCCTATTACTACTCAATTTGCTGATGACGAATTCTCACAACAACTGAAAATAGTTGCGCAAACCATTGCCGCGAATCAGTTACTCGGAATGAAACGACAAACTTTCTTTGTAACTTATGGCGGCTGGGACCATCATGATGAAACCATTAATGCTATGGATGCGATGTTACAACCATTAGATCAAGGCTTATCGGCATTTCAAAGCGCTATGCAAGAGCTTAACTTGGAGCAAAATGTGACGACTTTCACTAGCTCTGATTTTGGTAGAACCTTATCTTCAAATGGTAGAGGTTCGGACCACGCATGGGGCGGTAATGCCTTTGTTATGGGGGGAGCGGTTAATGGCGGCAGCATTTACGGTACTTATCCAAGCTTAGCGCTAGGTAACCCTTTAGATGTCGGGCGAGGCGTATTAATGCCAACAACGTCACTAGACAATTACTTTGCGGAATTAGCGTTATGGTTTGGAGTGGCGCCTAATGAACTGTCAACTATATTACCCAATATAGGCAGATTCTATGATGTGACTAGTGGCGTTAAACCTATGGGCTTTATGAGCTAGCTGAAAACATTAATCAGGTCTTGTTGTAAGAACTTAACACAACGAATGCATTAACAGCAAGACCTGCTACTTTACTGAGAAATAAGCTGCTGTAAGTGCTGAGTATCTTCCTTTACTTGCTTTGTATAAGCCGAGCAAGACTGTAGCAGTTGCTCTTGACCCTTCTTCATAGCCTCTACAACTTTCTGTTCAAATCTAGTTGAACGTCTATCTCCCCGACAATGAGCCAAAGCTAGTGCTTTGCCGCAGCAAATTGCATACTGAACAAAGCCGCCCTTTTCTGTTGCCTTCTTGCCAACAACAACATCTTCTGGATCGATACCAACTTTGGCATGATGTCTTGAACGCGTTAACCAATATGCGTCACGCCACAACACTTCGTCTAATACCAAATCTGGATTGCGCTGCATTCTGCGCTGACATTGAATAGTCAGATGCGCAGGGTTAAGCCTATTAACGGGAGAAATATCTTCAAAATGATATAAAGGTGCAGCTTTACGTTGTTGTTTCACTTCAACAATATGGCACAGAGCCAAATCTTGCTCCCCCGAAAAGTCTTTAGGCCCGACTAATAAATAGAAACGAGAAAGGTTGAGAGAACCAGTTCCTGACCCTAACCTGGCTGTGATATCTAGAATATGATCATCGACATAAGGTGCAAAATGATGCGCTATTTCACCATATAAGTCTTCATTCAATGGCTGAAACTTCTCAGGATCATTTTTGAAACTTATATGGGTGTCTGTCCAATCTACCGCTTTTGCTAACCGGCTTTTTGTTAAGAAGTCATCACCATCGGCACTTCTTCTTAACGCCTTTTGCCAAGGTTTAAACAGAATATGTTTAGGGTCAAATTGCTCTAATGCTTGGTTAGTTATAGAGGTTGAGGCAATACTTTCTTGGCAACACCTTGTGTAAGCATCAAAAAAAGCAGCTACCGCTTCTTTTGCCCCCTCTTCTGTCGCTGCTTTTTTGCCAATATTCTTCTCATCACTTGGCATTTGACCTGCTACTACCTTTTGGCCATAGCCCGCAGCTAGCCCCAAACTCACTGCAAATCGAGATATGTCCCAAACCGCTGGACCAATACAAGCATCGTCAAAATCATTCGGAGCAAAGATAACTTGATCACCATGAGAGCCCTCTTCAGTTAAAAAACCAAAGTTAGAAAGATGACAATCGCCCATAATCGCCGTGTCCGGAACAGCCATAAATGTCTGCGGAATTTGCAAGACACCCATCTTAATATCCGCATAAAATAATTGTGACGAGCCTCGGAAAAAAACAAAAGGGTCAGTTGCCATTTTCACATGCTTAGCAATTCGATTTTTAGGTGGGTGTCCATCAACTTGGCTTAGTTGTTCATTAATATACTGCAGACGCGAGCTCATTTTTTACTCCATTAAAACGGTTATGCGCAAAGGATGATATAGGTAACCAAATCCAACATCCTCAAGCTTTATTAAGCTTTAGCTGACTAAAATGTGGGTTTTCTATGGTTACTTCTAGGGTTGATATATATTCGAGTTCTACCAGTTTATTTCCACTTTCTACTTCTAACTCGATACATTCTGCTTTGGAAGTATTGCGCTTCATATCTCTCGCCACACCTTCAATAACGTCGCCAGATAGCATCAATAAGCGGACTGGATAACGATACAAACACACTATTTCAAAATAATCATAATCACTGCAAGATATCATGGCTGTCTCTTTTAGTTAAACGCTGCTATCGCAGCATTAAAGCAAAGTGCAAATAAAGGGATATTTGATAACACAAATATCGCAAAGCGCAGCTCTATTTTATTTGTCAAAGCTTGAACTAAGCTATGCACTATTCGTAAAACAACATAACACCACGCAATTAATGCATTTGTTTCAAAGTCCGTTTGCAACAGCGCTAGGGAGAAAATTACCGCGTAAAATATAGTTGGCTGTTCAAACAAATGGTTGTAATTATCTGCTTTCCAGCGAACTTCCGGCGGTAGCTGAGACATTTGTTTACCAGATGGTGCTTTAGGGTCCATTCGCATTTTTAACTTCATAATGGCCGGAACTCGGGTTGCATACATCCAAGCCCACATGACTAGCGTCCACAAAATTAAAATGATAACAGGCTGTATTAAAAGTTGGTGATCCATTCGTTTTCCTTATCAATAACAAAATTAATATTCCACTTTCTAATGAGCTGCTTGATAAAACCTATTTGGCTTTATAAATACCCTTCACACTTAGTCGCATGATAGTCGCTGCCTTGTCGCTGCCTTGTCGCTGCCTTGTCGCCACTTATCATAAAATAAATGAAAATAAATTAACAAGACACCCATCTTAATATCGATAAAACATCTCTTACAGAATTCAAGCATATAGGCGAACAACTCGTCATTATCACCGTATTAACAAGATATGTTTAAGGTGGATGTCCATTAAGTTATCTTTTTAAGGTGGATGTCCATTAAGTTATCTTTGTGGTGGGTGTCTATTAAACTATTCCAAGTTAACAAGACACCCACTTTAATATTGGGAAACCACAGCGGTGTAACCCTCTTTTAACAAACAAAAATTGTGTTTTGGATGATTAGCTAAAGCTGTTGTAGTAAATGTTTTATATAAAATATCATAGAGTTATGAACCTTCATTACTGGCAATCAAGCTTTATAAATGACTAATTTGCTAGTTTTAGACTTTTCGACATAAGCCCCCGACTTTTGGACATAGCTGAATTTGATAATACCTTCTATAGTTCATCCTGTATCAAATATGAACTTGAGGAAATCATAATGAGAATTACAAAATCTTTATTTCAATTAGTTGCAGCAGCATCTTTAGCAGTAAGTGCGTTCGCTAATGCAGGTGTAGACACATATACCGATAAAAACGGTGTTATTTTAGCTGGTCATGATGCAGTAGCATACTTCACAGTTGGTAAGCCAGTTGAAGGTAAAGCTAAGTACACTGCAGTATACAACGACGCAATTTACCGTTTCGCGAGTGCTAAAAACCGTGACATGTTTAACAAAAACCCAGGCAAGTATGCCCCTCAATACGGTGGCTTCTGCGCATATGGTATGACATTTGGTAAAAAATTCGATATCGATGGTAAAGCATTTGAAGTTGTTGATGGTAAATTGTACGTAAACAAAAATCCTAGTGTTTATGAAGCTTGGAAAAAAGACATTCCAACTCATATCCAAGAAGCAAATGATAGCTGGCCTTCAGTTGAAGACGTAGCAGCTAGCAAACTGTAAAAGCTAAGTCTGTGCTCTTGTCCTCTCCCATGACCACAGACATATAGTTCAAACAGTTGTTCCTAAATTTGTTTCGCACGAGCCTCCCCCGGAGGCTCTCCCATTATATTCTTATATGCTTTTCTAAATGCCGCTTCGGTTTCGTAACCACTTTTTTCTGCAATTTGCGCTACTGATAATTTACTGGTTTTAAGCAAGCGTCTAGCTTCACTCATTCGCCATTTAGTCAAATACTTAATGGGGGTTAACCCCACACGTTTACTGAATGCATCAGCAAAGCCAGAGCGACTCATTAGAGCCTGTTCAGCCAAAGTTTCAAGCGTCCATGGAGACTCAGGATTTTGATGGATAGCATTCAGCGCTTTCCCCAGTCGCTTGTCAAACAAAGCAGTTAAAAGCCCTTGTTGCAATTCACCTAGTTCCATTTGCACTCTTAGCACTTCAACAAATATCAGGAAAGCCATTTGATCTATTGCGGTGTAAAAGCCTGGTTTACCTAATTGCAGTTCATTTATCATTAAGCTGATCAAAAACCTGATGCGTTCACCATTTTCTGAGGTTTCAGGTTTTAGCACGATGACATTTGGTAAAGCATCTAGTAAAGGAAAGACCGCAGGGTTTCGAAACTCAAAAAAACCACAGATCATATTTGTTATCTCACCTTTATCAGAAAAAGGCGCATTGACAACCTTAGCGTCAGGTTTTTGTTCTGAGTTAGAAATTATATGGTGAGAGTCATGTGGAAAGATCACCAAATCATGGTTATTCAAATCTTGTGCTTGTTGGCCTTCAAAATGCAACCAAGCTTTACCTGAACCAATTAAATGAAAAGGGATACGTTTGCTCCCCGCAGTATCAACCGCCCAAGTACCACAAAAGTCACCATTAACGTAAACTTCGGCCTTTAAATCCAAACGCGTTAGTAAAACGCTTAATGGGTCAGGCTGATCTAAATAAATGTTCGACACTTCTGCCATTACTAATAATTCTTTACTTACAAAATTACCGCAAGAATATCGTTTTTACACTCAACACCCAACTCTATTTAGATATTTCTGATTATCACTGCGTTATAATCAAGCACTTAGCCTTTAAATAACCGATTCCCCCTTGTACTGAGCGTAATAATTTTTAAAATGCAGGCCGTAAATAAAAAAGCCATATTCAATCGCGGAGCAGTCTTCTTGGTAAAAGCAGTTTTTAAATCTATTGCAGCTGTAGGTTTCAGTTTAAGTTTTTTGCTCCTAAGTAATAATATCTATGCATCGCAAGAGTGGATTGAGCAGTTTGCTGCTGATGTAAAACACGCCAATCGCAAAGAAAAAATACCTGGATATGCATTTGCCATTGTCAAGCCCGATGCTAATGTAGAGATCTTCACCAATGGTCTAACCCATGCCAAAGGCAAACCGATAGATGAAAATACACTCTTTCGCCTTGCATCAGTTTCAAAAACCTTCACTTCTGTTCTTACTGCAAAATTAGTTCAGCAAGGACACATGAAGTGGAATCTTCCAATACAGCAACTAGTGCCAGAGGTGAGCTTTAAGGCCAATTTAGGCACTGAGATCACTCTGCAACACATCTTAAGTCAGTCGACTGGTTATATGCCCAATGCATACGATAACTTAATAGAAGCCAACTATTCCGTTGAGCGCGTGTTACGTCAACTTGCAAAACTAGAGCCTATTTGTCAGCCTGGGAAATGTTATACCTATCAAAACACGTTATTTGCAGCTGTAGATAAGGGTTTGTATCAACAAACTGAAAAAAACTATAAGACTTTACTGCAAGAGCAAATATTTGAACCTTTGGATATGGCAACGGCAAGCGTTGGACTAAAACCTTTGATAAATGGTGATAACTGGGCTCGCCCACACGCCAAAGTTCGCAAAGGCAGATATGTTCAAACTCGGGTAAAACCAGCTTACTACAGATACGCATCTGCATCAGGTATTAATGCTAGCATTACCGATATGAGTAAATGGCTAAAGTTAATGCTAGGCCATTACCCTGGCGTACTATCCGATTATCAAATCGAAAAGCTTATCGAGCCAAAAACAATAACGACTAAAGAGTTATATCGAAAACACTGGCAGGGTCACTTAAATACAGCCCATTACGGCTTAGGTTGGCGCGTTTATGATTTTGAAGGTGAGCAACTAGTACATCACGGTGGTTGGGTGTCTGGCTACCGAGCTGACATTACATTTGCACCCGAGTTCGGTGTAGGACTGGTGCTTTTAATGAATGCGGAATCAAATTTAATTAATAAGTTCAGAGTTAATTTCTGGGAAAATGCTTTTACCAAAGTAAGAAAAAAGCCAAAAAGAAATGATCAGCAAGCAATAGTTTCAGGGTACACCTACCCAGAAATCAACCGTCTAATTGAGACTAACATAGAGTTTAAAATTGCAATAGAGTGCTGAGCGTCAGTTAATGTAGCAACTGTCTAGACGATCCTATCTAGCTTTTTTTCTAATTTTTCGATTGTTTCACACATCTTTGTGAGCAGCTTCCTTCTAGCTAATTAGTACACATGGGAGTCTCTTGTATTTCTTCCTAAACAAAACACATGGATGTCTCTTATATTTCTGCTATAGCCACTGGAGAGTACGATTAAGTTTTGAGATGGGTGTCTTCTTTATTTTCAAGGAAAAACGGAAACGCCGAAAGTTATTAGCTTTCGGCGTTTCTTCTAACAATATGTTTGCAACTAATCGAGAACTATAAACTCATATGCAAAATTGGAAAGGGTTTCCCCATATCATCCACTGGTGAACGAGAAGTTACTTCAAAGCCCATGTGTTGGTAAAAGCCAACAGCCAAAGGGTTTTGTTCATTCACATCGACTTTATTTACGGACAACTGAGTTACTGCGTAATTAAGTAACTCCTTGCCAATTCCTTTTCCTCTTAGTTCATTCAAAACAAACAACATTTCTAACTTTTGTTGGTACACACCAATGAAGCCAATAATAGTTCCTTGTTTATCTTTCATGCACTTAAGAGTGACTGAAGGAAAAGCCTGCTCGATAATAATTGGTTTAAAAAACTCTATGTCTTGTTCTGATATAAAGTCATGAGTTGCTCGGACTGAATTTTCCCAAACATTAAGCATCTCGCTATAATCTTCAGGAAACACATCTTCTATTAACATATTGAATACTCTAATTTAACGGAATCTTGTGCAGCCGCGAGTTATTACTTTACCACGTATAAAAAAAGAGCACAGCCAAAGATTATGCTCTTTTCCATTTTAAAATAAGGTTTATAAACACTTAATTTAATTCAGATAAAAAAGACTTGCCGTATTCTAGTTTAGTCAAATCAAATAACTCAGCTATCGTCTGTCCCATATCTGCAAATGTTTCTCTTTCACCTAGCTGCTTACTTGCCTTGCCTTTTTGATAAGCCAAAATTGGAACATACTCTCTAGTATGGTCCGAGCCAGGCCAACTAGGATCACAACCGTGATCTGCGGTGATAAGCAGCAAATCGTCATCACTTAACTCAGACATAATGTTAGGTAACCTAGTATCGAAATATTCTAAAGCTTTACCATAGCCAACTATGTCTCTACGGTGACCATAGTCTTGGTCAAAATTTACTAAATTAGTAAAGATAATTTCTTTATCTGTATCTCGTTTGATTAAATCAATCGTTTTGTCGATAAGTTGCTCTAAACCTGTGGCTTTATGTGCTTCAGATACACCTTGATGAGCATAAATGTCTGATATTTTACCGACACTAATGACTTTACCATCCTTTTCAACCATGCGATCTAATACTGTTGGCGAAGGCGGCAACACTGAAAAGTCACGACGGTTACCTGTACGAGCATAGTTGTCCGGCCTATCTCCTACAAACGGACGGGCAATAACTCTGCCGATATTGTAATCATCCAGTAGCTCCCTAGCTACTTCACATACTTCATATAATCGGTCTAAACCAAAATGTTCTTCATGGGCTGCAATTTGAAAAACAGAATCTGCTGATGTGTAACATATAGGCATTTGAGTAGCGCAATGTTCATCACCAAACCATTTTAATACGTCAGTACCTGACGCATGTCGATTGGCTAGAATGCCTTTAATTCTCGTTCGTTTCATCAACTCGTTTAGGAACTCTTGCGGAAAACTATTCTCTTTCTCAGTAAAGTATCCCCAATCAAATAATACAGGTACTCCTGCCATTTCCCAGTGACCACTGGGTGTATCTTTACCCGATGACAATTCTTTCATATAGCCATAAGAACCCGTCATTGGTTGCTTTGGCAATTCTAGTAACTCGTTTGAGGCTTCTTCACAAGCAGCAACTAAGCCTAAGCTGGTTAAATTGGGTATCTTTAATGGTTCGCCGATTTTATTCATATGTTTGGCAATACTGGCAAACGTATTTGCCCCCTCATCACCAAAGTCTTTTGCATCTGGAGCATAGCCAACACCTAAGCTGTCAGCTACGAGAATTACTACTCTACTCATATCTCTTAATTCTGTCATTATGAACTCGAATTACCTGTCCTTGTGACAAGGTTCGAGCTGGATTTAAATAGTGCTGTTGGGACAATAAAATCACTAGCGATGACTGTTCATCAGTTTCAAGTACTAAATAATTTCCATCGTCTTGCGTAGACAATTGAACTTTGTCACCAACGCGTTTTGGGAACTGGCATTCAACTTGACGAAACAACCAACTTTTTGCTGCGACCGGGATCATGTACGAACTAGTTGCTGTAGCATTTACGGCAACAGTAAATTGTCCTTGTTCGTTAAGATCAGTTTTTCCCAGCATATCGCGATAACCAATAAATAACTCTGCATCTTGTGCAGTAAATGCAGTATTTCGCTGACAATCAGCATTAAGTTGTTCAGTTTTAAGTTCTGTAGGAAATACTATGGTATCACTGAGCTGCAGTTGTAAACGATTGGTTTCTTTGTTTGGCTGCCAAAGCCAATTGATCCAAGGTTGTTGCAAACAAACCTCCCCTCTCAAATTTACTGCCTTAAAAAATAAGGCCGATACATGAAATGTAACCGACTGCGCAGCCATCTGCAAATTTCTCCGCTCTAAAATCCATCAACTAACTCTTTTACAAGACACCCAGCTAAATTTGCACTTTTACAGGTTTCGTCTACATTTAAGGTACAACTAAATTCAAGGATGAATAATGCCACAATCAAGAAAAAGTCAAATTTGTCTATCTCAAACACCTTATTATCATTGTATTTCTCGCTGTGTTCGTCGCGCATTTTTGTGCGGGAACGATATAGTAACTGGCAAAAGCTATGAACATCGAAGAGAATGGGTAGAAAAGAAACTACTGTATATCTCAGAAGTCTTTGCAATAGACGTCTGCGCTTATGCTGTAATGCAAAACCACACTCATGTAGTTTTACATGTCAATCCACAAGCCGCTGAGGAATGGACAATCAAGGAAGTGATAACTAGGTGGCATAAAATATTTAAGGGTAACTTTTTAACAAAGGCCTATTTAGCTAATAACGAGTTAACGAAATCGCAAACTTTGACTGTTGAGCAGCTTGCTAACCAATATAAACATCGACTAACTAACATTAGCTGGTTTATGCGTGTGCTAAACGAAGGTATTGCTCGAGCCGCTAACAAAGAAGACAGATGTACAGGCCGTTTTTGGGAAGGCAGATTTAAGAGCCAAGCTCTTCTTGATAATAGTTCACTTTTGGCATGCATGGCTTATGTCGACTTGAACCCTATTCGGGCAGGGATTGCTAAAAGCCTTCAAAACTCAGAATACACAAGCATTAAAATGCGTATAAAATCAGCATTAAAAAATACCCAACCTAAACAACTTATGAAATTTTCTTCTGATAACCAAAGTTTCGCTAAGACAAAGCAGATATCTTTCGAGCTAGGCCAATATATCTGTCTATTGGCACAGAGTTGTGAAAGTTTAAAGCAGCAAAAAGTCTTTGATGGACCAGAAATAGCAAAAACACTATTGGCCAAATTTGGAATATTAGAGACTCATTGGTTGAAGCTTATTTCAAATTTTGAAAATTTATTTCAAGGGGCAGTAGGTACTGAAATTAGTATGACTGAATATCACTGTCGGCTAAATCATAAACGAAGAGCGAACATAACCAATTGTGAAATGATTTTTGGTTAACATTTCTGCTATTAGCAAATTATCTTTCATCTACGCTGTTTATATTTTACGCTCAGATATTAGGTCTAAAATTGTAAACACCCCTCATATCGTTCTTTTCAGAGTTTTTATCTAAGAATTATACAACGGGCAACCTAACCACATTTAAATCTGGTCAAAAAGTTCTATAAAAATATTAGTTTGTATGGGTGTCTTTCCAAGACATCTATTAAAATTTGAAACAAAGCTTCAAGCCTTGTTTCAAATTCATAATAAAGTAGTTAGGTGGGTGTCTATTAAAAAGACGGGATTAAATCCCGTCTACGATGTCTTTGATTAGCTTTGGACCTTGGTATATGAAGTTTGTATAGATTTGGACAAGGTTTGCCCCTGCATCTAACTTTTCTTTCGCTGTATTTGCTCCATTGATACCACCAACACCAATAATCGGTATGTCTTTGTTGATTTCACGGATCTTACGAATTACGTTTGTACTCATATCGACTACAGGATCGCCACTTAAACCACCAGCTTCATCAGCGAGTTCTAAACCTTTTACGGCGTCACGGCTTAACGTTGTATTCGTTGCAATAATACCGTCCATACCTTCTTTAATTATGCACTCTACAACTTGTTCAATTGCTACTTCATCCATATCAGGAGCGATTTTTACTAATACTGGTACATACTTACCATACTTTTCGGCTAAATCAGTCTGTTGCTCTTTCACTGAAGACAAAAGTAAAGTTAGTGAGTCACCAAACTGTAAATCTCGTAAACCTGGAGTATTTGGTGAAGAAATGTTTACCGTAATGTAATCCGCATATTCATAGACTTTTTGCATACATTTAACGTAATCTAAATGCCCTTCCTCGTTTGGCGTATCTTTGTTTTTACCAATATTAATCCCAAGGATACCTTTGTAATTGGAGCTCTTTACATTTTCAATCAAGTTATCTACACCATGGTTATTAAACCCCATACGATTGATAATCGCGTTTTGTTCAGGAATACGGAAAATTCTTGGCTTAGGGTTACCAGGTTGTCCAACAGGTGTAATTGTACCTATTTCTATAAAACCAAATCCCATTTGACCAAAAGCGTCAATACACTCACCGTTCTTATCTAAGCCGGCAGCAAGGCCCACTGGGTTAGGAAATGTTAGCCCCAAAATCTCGACAGGTTTATCTTGAACTTGTTGCTTCCAAATCATGTTAAGTGGTGTGTTGGCAAAACGTCGTAAATTATTTAAAGCAAAGTTATGAGACCACTCTGCGTCTCGGCTAAACATAAACTTCTTTGCTAAATCAAATAACATGATGATTCCTATTTGCTGTCGTTAACATTGTAATAATTTTAAATGGGTGTCTTTTAAATTTTCGTATGGAACAATTCCGGCCGATGTACTTTCCTCCCTGAAAGCAAAAAGCCCCACTTGTGAAAATGGGGCTTATTCTACCTAATCATTCGATTAATTCTAGCTTAGCTAGCAACTGATGAATCACAGTGGTTGCTGATCAACATCAATTCTCTAAGTGCAACTGAGAACTTAGCAAACTCGTGACTATCTGAAGTCTTGAACTCTGCCAACATTTGTTCCCAACGACCTAAAATGCCATCGAACTCTTCGCGCCATGCGTCGAACATTTTCTCGCCATCGGTGCCCTTCTCGTCGAAGTGCAACACTGCAGCTGTTAATGCACGTTGTTGCCAGTCTAGCTCTTCACGGTAACTAGCGCGAGCTAGTGCTTGCCAGTGATTTGCTACAGGTTGGTTAGTAATTTGGTCTAAGAACCAGTGTAAACCTAACTCTGCACCAAGTTTGAAGTACAGCTTAGTAACAACTTCAATATCTTTATCTAAGCTTGCTGCAACATCAGCAATGTCCATGATAGAGAAGATTGAGCTTAGTTGTGACACGTAAGCAGCAACATCTGCTGATACACCTTCGCGAACGAATTCTGCTTTACCATCTGCTAATTGTTCAGCTTCAGACTTAACTAGGTAATCGTCTAAGTGCGTAGTTAGCTTATCAAACGCTGGCTTATAGAAAGCAACCGTTTGTTCTAGGTTCAACGACTTGTTTCTATGACGTAAGAACCAACGTGATGCACGTCTAACTGTACGGCGCATCTGGTGTAACATTTCAGTTTGAACAATGTTAGGGATCTTATTATCTAGCTCTTCAACTTTTGCCCAAATCGCTGGCATATTGAAGATCTCTCTTGCCATCATGTAGCAAGTTAAGATCTCTTCTACGCTTGCACCCGTCTCTTCTTTCATGCGCTCAACAAAGTTTAAGCCCATGTCATTAACTACTTCGTTAGCTAACTTAGTAGCAATGATCTCTTTACGTAGAGGGTGCTGCTGGATTTGCTCAGCATACTTCTCTTGTAATTTCGGCGGGAATGCACCGATTAACTGACTTAAGTAGTATGGGTTTTGGTCAATTTCATCAATCGCAAACTGCTCTTTTAGTACCATTTTGCCGTAAGCAACTAATACTGAAAGCTCAGGACGAGTGAAACCTAAACCTTGTGCTTGACGTTCTGCAATCTCTTCATCAGAAGGTAAGAACTCGATTTCTCTGTCTAACTTGCCCGATTTTTCTAAGCTATGAATGAAACGAGTTTGCTCTTTTAGCAAGCTCGAGCCTTTCAGCTCAGTAATCGAAATTGAGTGCGTTTGACGGTAACAGTCTTTAATTACGATATCAGATACATCGTCTGTCATATCGTATAATAACTGGTCTCTGTGTTTCTTAGTCAGCTCACCTTCGTTTACTAACTGGTTAAGTAAGATCTTAATGTTTACTTCGTTATCCGAGCAGTCTACACCACCCACGTTATCAACGAAGTCAGTGTTAATGCGACCGCCAGATTGAGCAAATTCGATACGGCCAAGCTGTGTAGCACCTAAGTTACCACCTTCGCCGAAGATCTTAGCTTTTAATTCACTACCATTGATACGTACAGGGTCATTCGCACGGTCACCTACTTGCGCATCAGTCTCTGACTTAGCTTTGATGTAAGTACCGATACCGCCATTCCAGAATAAATCAACTGGCATAGTTAATAACGCACGGATCAAGTCATTTGGCGTTAGGCTAGCTTTTTTAGTGCCTAACATCTTCTTCATTTCAGGTGATAAAGGAATTGATTTTGCATTTCTTGAGAAAATGCCACCACCTGCAGAAATTAATTCTTTGTTGTAGTCTTCCCACGATGAACGAGGTAATTCAAACATACGCTGACGTTCTTTGTATGAAGACGCAGAATCAGGGTTCGGGTCAATGAAGATGTGCATATGGTTAAATGCAGCTTGTAAACGCGTGTGCTCAGATAACAACATACCGTTACCAAATACGTCACCAGCCATGTCACCAACTGCCACACAAGTGAAATCAGTTGTTTGACAATCAACGCCCATTTCACGGAAATGACGCTTAACTGATTCCCATGCACCACGTGCTGTAATACCCATTTTCTTATGGTCGTAACCAACGCTACCACCAGATGCGAATGCATCACCTAACCAGAAGTTGTACTCTTCTGAAATTGAGTTAGCTATGTCTGAGAATGTTGCTGTACCTTTGTCAGCTGCAACAACTAAGTATGTGTCGTCTTCATCGTGACGAACTACATCAATTGGTGGTGAAACTTCACCTTTTACAATGTTATCCGTTAAGTCTAATAAACCACGGATAAACGTGCGGTAACACGCTTGACCTTCTGCGAAGAATTCATCACGACCAGATACTTTATCTAGCTGCTTACAAACGAAACCACCTTTTGAGCCGTTAGGAACGATTACCGTGTTCTTAACTTGCTGTGCTTTTACTAGACCTAGTACTTCAGTACGGAAATCTTCCATACGATCTGACCAACGTAAACCACCACGAGCAACCTTACCACCACGTAAGTGAACACCTTCAATACGTGGGCTGTATACGAAGATCTCGAACTTAGGGCGAGGTAGTGGTACTTCTGGAATTAGTTCAGGAAGTAGCTTGAATGAAATGTATGGCTTGTCTGTACCATCTTCTGCTTTCTGATAGAAGTTAGTACGTAACGTTGCATCCATTAATGTGATGTATAGACGGATAATTCTGTCATCATCAAGGTTTGCTACATTATCTAAGTCAACAAATAGCGCTTCTTTTGCTTTTTCGTACTTTTTCTCGTTGTTCTTACCAGGCTTAAATTTAAGCACGAATAAGTCAACTAACTTGCCAGCAATCTCAGGGTAACGATCGAAAGTAGACTCGATATAAGCTTGTGAGAAAGTTACACCAATTTGACGCATGTATTTTGCGTAAGCACGGATAACCGACGCTTCACGGCCACTTAACTTTGCGCCTAGAATTAGACGGTTAAAGCCGTCATTTTCGATGCGGTCAGCCCATACATTGGCAAATGCTTCTTGGAATAATGTCTGAGTTTTCTTGAAGTCTGAATTGTCACCTGATGTTAGCATCATAGTGAAATCCATTACCCAGTTTTCACCATTTTCAGTGGCCACTGCGTATGGTGTTTCACCGATAACTCGTAGACCGAAGTTTTCTAAAATTGGCAGTACGTCGGATAAGAAAATCGGCTCATCTTTGTGATATAAGCTTAAACGAACGTCGTTTTTAGAAGCCGCTTCTTGTGAACGGTAGAATACCATTTCAAGCTTGTTGTCATCACTTAGGTTTTCTAAGTATGAGATATCAACCGTCGCTGTTGAAGGTAATACTTCTTCTTTATAACCTCTTGAGAAAGCTTTTACATATTTAGCAGCTAACTCTTTACCTTTTACGCCACCAAACTTTTTAGTTAGCGCAGTAGATAACTTATCGTCCCAAGTGCGGGCCGCTTCGATTAAGTTGTTTTCGATATCTTTCACGTTTATTTCAAGATCCTGATCGTTAGTACGAACTATATAATGGGTTCTAGCCAACGGCGATTCAGAAAAATAAGTTGTAAATTCAACTTCACCTGAGCCACCAATTGCTTGGCTTAATATTTGTTGAGATTCGCGACGTAACTGAGTGTTGTATCTTTCACGACGAACGAACACCATGCATGAGTAGTAACGGTCAAAAGCATCTTTGCGGACAAATAGCTTAGTCATATCACGTTCTTGCATCTGCAATACGCCCATAGCAACTTCTGCTAAGTGCTCTTCGCTAGCTTGAATTAATTCATCTCTTGGGTAAGTCGCAAGCACGTTTAATAGCGCTTTGTAACCATGAGAGCCTGTTGCAAATGAACTTGCTTCCATGATGTTGTTTAATTTTTCGTTTAACAGCGGAATATCTTGGATACTTGCATTGTAGAAGTTGGCACCGTATAAACCGATGAATCTGTGTTCACCAATGACTTTACCTTTGCTATCAAAACGCTTAATGCCAATGTAGTCCATGTATGCTGGACGGTGTACTGTTGACTTGGAGTCTGTCTTAGTTAGCACCAAAATACTGTCTGACGTTGATTCTGCACGACCCGTTTCTGAAAGTGTTGATAACAGACGAGAAGTACTTGCACGGTTTTTCATTAAACCAAGCGAAGTCTCATCTTTACCTGAAATCTCAGTATCGCCTTCTACTTTAGCGACTTTGTATTCACGATAACCCATCAGCGTAAAGTTGTGATCAGCTACCCACTTCAAGAACTCAATGCCAGTGTCGCGCTTGTCTGTGTCTTTGCTTTTTGCTTTTGACGCTTCAGCAATACATTCTGCTAGCTTGTCTTGCATTGGCTGCCAATCATCTACTGCAACACTCACGTCTTGCAAAACAGTAGCAAATTCTTGTTCTAATTCTTTTAACTTTTGGCTATCTGATTGACGATCGATTTCAATCAAAAATACCGTTTGAGTAAATGATGCTTCACCTTTTTTCAGGTCAACAAATTGCTCTACGAAACCTTCATCATTACGGTTAACTTTTACTGGTGTATGCAACAACAGGTGCGAAGTGATACCGTGGTGGTTTAACGCCATGCGGACAGAATCGACTAAGAAAGGCAGATCGCGAACAACAATTTGCACAATAGTGTTTTCAGACTGCCAACCGTCAACCCCTCTTTCAGGGTTAAATACTTTAATAAACGGCTTATTTTCTGCAGCTTCATTGAAGACATTGAATAGGCTCAATGCAGCACCATATAAATCGACATCGACACGTTTTTCTAGATCTTGGCTCGCCATATTTTCGAATAATCTAGATGAAAACGCTTCTACTAAATCTTGGCGCTCTTTCGGTAACTTTTCTTGAATAAGCTTAGCGACATTTTTTAGGATCACGGATGAGGAATTACGTAACAGTGTCATTACAGGTTCCTTTTTGTAGGGCTTTTATGTTTTGTTGATATTACCCCGACAGTTTAGACCCATTTAGGCATTAAATGAAGTTTATTTTCACTGGTAGAACCCGTGTAGGATCAAGACTTTAAGCGGGATATATAAATATATGCAGAGGGTTTAGATAAAAAAGCAACTAAACGCCGCTTTTTTATATAATTATTCAGTTGTAACGGGTAAATTTTTTTTCAATTTTGTTCCTTTGGAAAAGCATTTATTCCTTTTAAAACAAAGGCTCGAGCTAGAACCTAAGATGGCAGGTGGAAACTCGGCTGAGCTTAGAGTTTAAGCTCTATAAAAATCCCTACCTATTAACCTTTTTCTATGACCAATCAAATAGAATTCATAACCTCTGTCACAGTGCTGCAACACTCAATATTTGACAGTCTTTTACCGACTTGCCTAAAGATATAAAAATCCGTTGTCTAAAAGTAAAAAACTGGACGCTATTGGCCCAGTTTTTATCTTGTTTTGATTAAGTTGCAATAAGCTTTATTACAGTTGACTAATCTTTAGTTTGTCCACGCCATAAAAATGAAGCCAATGCAGGTAGAACAATAATTGCACCTAGCATGTTCACTAGGAACATAAAGGTCAACAATATACCCATATCCGCTTGGAACTTAAGCGCCGAGAATACCCATGTACTCACACCTATAGCCAGAGTCAAACCAGTAAATAGTACTGCACTGCCCCTTTCCTTCAATGCTAAGAAATAAGCTTTGTTTAAGCTTGTCCCATTACGCAGGCCCTCAACCATGTTAGATAAAATGTAAATACCGTAATCAACACCAATACCAACACCTAAAGCAATAACTGGTAAGGTAGAGACAGTTAAACCGATTTCTAAATAAGTCATCAATGCTTGCGCTAAGGTAGATACTACATATAGAGGTACTACTACTGCTATTGTCGCTTTGACAGAACGGAAGCTTAATAAACAAAGCACAATAACCGCACCGTATACATACCAAAGCATTGGTGTTTGCGCTTCTTTTACCGCTTCGTTTGTTGCAGCCATTACGCCAGCTGAGCCAGAAGCCAACATAAACTTAACTGTATCAGTGTCTAGTTGTTGTTTTGCTTCTTTAACTGCGTCAATAACACGCTCAATCGTTTCAGCCTTGTGATCTTCTAAGAATAAGATAATAGGCATAACCGAACAGTTGCGGTTCAATAAACCCGTGCTCGTTTCAACTCTTGCTGTTGACTGCACCAAAGTTTGGGTATTTCTCGGTAAAGAACGCCATTTCAAGTTACCTTCGTTATAACCCGTGTTAATTACCTTAGCTATGCTAGATAAGCTGATTGCTGATTGCACACCTTCAACGTTCGCCATACGCCATTGGAATTGATCTATCAAATCCATTGTGCCGTGGAAGGTACACCCCGACTCTTCGGTTTCGACAATGATTTTGATCATATCCATTGAAATGGCGTAACGTTCTGTAATTAAGAAAGTGTCTTGATTATATCGACTGTCTTCATGTAACGAAGGAGCACCAGCTTGCATGTCACCAATTTTCATTTCTTGGCTCTTAATATGGCCAAAACCAAATAACAATGCCGTTAACGCTAAGATCACACCTGCAACTTTCGGTTTAGTAAATACCGCCATGTTGTGCCACAGCTTGTCATGTGTGCCTTCTGGTTGCGACTTAAAGCGTTTGTCAAAATCGATATAAGAGGCTAATACCGGCATTAAGAAAAGGTTAGTAAAGATGATCACGGCAACACCTAAACTTGCTGTAATAGCTAATTCGCGAATAATACCGATATCAATTGTTAACAGTGTTAAGAAGCCAACCGTATCAGACATCAAGGCTACGCCACCTGGGATAAGTAACTTAACGAAGCTAGCTGCACTTGCTTGTTTTGCATCTAAACCTTCATGTACTCGCTTACCAATAGAATTAATCATCTGTACGCCGTGACTCACACCAATAGCGAATACTAGGAAAGGAACAAGAATAGACATAGGGTCTAAACCAAAGCCAATGCTGTGCAACATACCTAGCTGCCAGATAACAGCAATAAATGAACAAGCAATAGGTAAAATCGTTAGAACCGTTGAACGGATAAATATCCAAACCATAAGTGCTGTGATCGCAATAGCAACAGCGAAGAACATAACAACGTCTTTTGCACCATTAGCCACATCACCAATCATCTTGGAAAAGCCAATAATATGAACGCCTATTTCATCGTTTTCATACTGGCCTCGGATCTGTTGCTCTAGCTGACCCGCAAGAGCAATACTATCAAGTTTCTCACCTGTTTCTGGATTGGTATCTAGTAACTGACTTGAGACCATGGCACATGAATAATCATCCGCTACCATACGACCTATGATGCCAGCTTTTTCAATGTTTTCTTTGACTTGAGCCAGACCTCGTTGGTCTGCCTTGAAATCAGCAGGAATAACTGGGCCGCCGGCAAAGCCATCTTCGACCACTTCGGTAAAACGGGTTGACGGTGAGTATAAAGAAGAGACTAATGTTCTATTAATGCCCGGGATGAAAAACAATTGGTCATGAACATTTTTCAATGCGGTAAAAAATTCAGGATTAAAAATATCACCGTCTTTATCACAGACAGAAATGTACACTGAGTTAGCGCCACCAAAGTCTTTGCTGTGCTTGACATAAGTTTTCATATACTCATGATTGAGCGGAATATTTTTATTAAATGAAGCATCGAGCTGAATCTGCGATGCTTGGTAGCCTAACACTAAGGTTAATAAGGCAAATAGCATAATGACAACGGTTCGTTGCCTAAATAAAAAAGTTTCTAGTCTTGTCACTAACATGGCAATACTCCTACTACTTGTTTGCTACTAGCTTATTGACAGGTAATGATTTTATTCCTGCTTCAGTTGCCAAATAGATAACACCATCTTTAACAACGCCCGACATGATGGCCTTGCCATCGTCGAAGTTATGCAATTGAAAGGCATCACCTTGTTTTGAATAAAATACATTGCCAGAGTTAGCAAAATGGTAAACATCTGAGCCTTGCACAAAAGAGTCATTTATCGTTGCAGCTACTGGCGTTGTTAACTTTGACCAGCTTTCACCTTGATCATTGCTATTAAATAAATTGCCTCTTAAGCCACCTATTTGCACGCCTTTGGTAGTATCTGCAATAGAAAAATAAGAACCAAAGTAATCCGCTTCGATTAATTGCCAGTGCTCACCTTTATCAGAGCTTGCCGCTAAAAAGCCCGCTTCACCAGCCAATAACCACTTGTCACCAACCTTGGCGATATCGTTAAAATGAGGCAGCATAAACTGCTTCTCTTCATCATAGGCCTCGGGTTCAAATTGTTTTAGGTCTTCTAAATAAAGGCGATCATCTTCGATTAACAATTCGTCGTGAAATTCACTAGTCCATGTTTCGCCAGCATCCGCTGAGTGCCAGTACAAACCATAAGCCCCCACAGCAACTAAGTGTTGGCCAAAGGCTTTTATATTTAACAAAGGCTTATCAACCTCAGGCTGATAATTAACTATTTGCCAGTTTTCACCGCCATCCGTTGTTTTTAATAAGGTGACGTCATGGCCAACAGCAAAGCCGGTGCTTGCATCGACAAAGGTAATTGCGGTAAGTAAAGCATTTACTGGCACATTGGCCTGTTGCCATTGCTTACCGTCTTTAGAAAAAATGATGTGCCCTCTTTCGCCAACCGCGACTAACTTTCCTTGAATATTGACAATATCCGTCAGTAGGTTTTGCTCAGCTAACTGAGAAGGCATGGCGGCATTGGGTTGTTCTGCGCGACCATAGAAACTGGTTGCCAGCGCCAATGCTGTGAGTAAAGTTAGAGATTTCAACATAGCTAAATTCGCACAATAGTGAAGCTAAAAAGTATAAGTTATCTTTTTCTTATGGGGTAAAACAAAAACGGTTGGAAATTCCAACCGTTTTTTTGATAGGTCTGATCAGCGACCTTCGCGACGCAGCGCTGCTGGAGTGAATGACCTTTCTTTTAATTTTACAGAGAAGTCATACATATCTTCTTGGTTATCCAAACCAATTGCGATGTATCGGCGAGAGTTTAAGTCGTAAAACGCTTCTAAAGTTGACCAGTGAGTTGGCACTTCGTAGTAGTTGATGCCGTAAGCTACACCTACGCGGTATAATTCGTCACGGTTATCGTACATATCCGCGATGTGAATTTGCCAGCTGTCTTCATCAATATAGAACACGCGCTTTTTATAAACGTGGCTGATGCCATCTTTTAGATTAGCTTCAACTACCCAAACTCTGTGTTTTTCCCAACGAACAACGTCTGTTGCAATGTGGCCAGGTTTGATGATGTCTTCGTACTTTAATGAGTCACTATGTAACTTGTAGCTGTTGTACGGGATTAAGACTTCTTTTTTACCTTTTAACTCCCAAGTGTAACGGTCTGGAGCACCGTTATACATGTCGAAGTCATCCGTTGTACGTAAGCCATCTGATGCTGTTCCTGGTGCATCATATGCAACATTTGGAGCACGGCGAACACGACGTTGACCTGAGTTATAAGTCCAAGCTTGGCGAGGCTGCTTCACCTGATCCATTGTTTCATGTACTAATAATGCAGTACCAGCTAATCGAGCGGGCTCAGTTACTTTCTGCTTAAAGCGGAATAGAATATTGCTCTTTTCTAACGCTTCAGCTGATGCACCTGGCTTTGAATAGTCAATTAACAATGATTCATCAAAACCAATAAAGGTAAAGTCACCATCTGCAGTCGGAGCAGCCTGTCCACCATTACGCACAGCGCCTTCACCGCGGTAACGTAAAATATGGTTCCAAATTGCTTCTAAACCATTGGCAGGAATTGGAAAAGGAACACCCATTGCTGCGCCTTTAATACCATTGCCGCCTTGAACTAATGTTGCCTTAGTAGCATTGGCTATCGTCGCATCATAAACCGATTGTGGGTATGACGCGGTACGGCGAGTTTGGTACACATCCATCTTATAAGTATCAGGATATGTTTCGAACATTTTAACAATGCCAGGGGTCAATAAGTCTTTGTATTGATCTTTATTGGCATTAGTAACCGTGTATAACACTTTGTCATTAGCAAACGGATCCGGGTGATGCATACCTGGCTTGTAACCAGCAGGAGCTTCAGTAATACCACCATTCCAAGCTGGAATAGAACCATCTGCGTTTGCTGCTGCGACACCACCTAGTGGCGTTAACTCTTTACCTAACTTTGCAGCTTCAGCTGGAGAAACCGCTGCATTCGCACCCATAGATGCCAAAGCAAAGGTAAGTGCTGAAGTTAATAAGGTGATTTTTTTCATATTTATCCCTTATAGTGAATATGTAACGTTGAAAGACACGTAGTCGCGATCTTCAAGCGGGTTAATCGTACCTTGACCGCCAAAGAACGAGTTGTATGACATACCAAACGAAAGCGAGCTTTGGTATTCAATGTCCATACTTAAACTCAATGATTTTTTGTCTTCATGGAATAGGAATAACGGGTCTGGCGTAATGCCGTCAACATCATGCGAGAACTGAACTCTAGGTTTCAAGTTCAATGAACTACCAAATACGCTATTGATCTCACCTGCTAGGATAATTCTGTAGCCCCATGCATCATCTGTTGGGAACATAGAAGTATCATCATAGCCATTTTGTACCGCATTGATTAATCCTGCAGATACATCATTAGGTGTTGCACCACTTCGTGGTGTACCTGGCGCATTAAAGCGAACTTCACTTGGGTCTGGCATGTTAACAATGTTTATGTAACCAACTTCAGCCACGGCATTTAGGTTATCTAAACCTAAAGATGGACCAAATGAATGGATCAAGGTGAACTGAGCTTGAACGGTATCAACTAAACAGTAACCAACACCTGTTGCACCTGGATCATAACCACCTACAGGCCACTCACACTCGTCTACCGCTACATCGCCTAATTGAGAGATACCTGTTAGTTCTGGTCTTAAACCCGCTTTAGCTAACTGTTCAGGCATAGCTGCGAATAGTAATTCTGTATCATCAATCTGAATTGGCTCATCTTGACGATAAGACATTTCACCTGATACCGCAGTTGTACCAATTGTTGTGTTGAAGCTGAAGCCGTAAAGTTTAATGTCTTCAGGGTAAACTAGTACACCTTTAGGGAAAGCTTCCAATGAATCCAACTCAGCATCAGTGATACCACCGCGTGCTGCATAGGCACCACCAAGTAAGGTTAAATCACGTTGAATTGCACCAGATGTAAAGTTAGCCAAACCACCTGAAATAAGAGGACGGCGGCTATGATAGTTCATATAGTAGAAGGCAAACTCTGTGTAGTTTAGATCTTCTGCAAACCAACCTAATTTAACACCGTATTGGCCTGAGTCACTTGCGTCTTCATCTAAAGAAGAAGCTCTTAATGCAAACTTAGTTGGGTACGCTAAGTACATACTACCTAGTGTTGCCGCATCTAGACTGCCGCCAGCCGCTAATGCACCAATTTGATTAAGTTGCTTAAGCAACTCATCTCTGTCCATATCTGGATTAGAGGCGAAGTTCAGTTGGATATTGTTATATTGACCACCGGCACCAGCGAAATCGTTATTTGAGAAATAAGAACCTGGTACTGGTAAATTTGTTTTCTGCCATTCATATTGGTAGAAAGCTTCAAGTGTTACGGTGTCGCTTAAGCCAACACTTGCCCAGATCATACCTACAGGAATGAAGGCTTCTTTCAGGCTCGCACCTGGTGCTCTTAAACGCGCAACATCAACTGGAGTAATGTTAATACCGTGTGGAATTAATGTGCTTTCACCCCAAGATAAAACTTGCTCACCGATGCGGATTGAAACCGGTGTTTCACCGTCGTTTAAATCAAAATCAGCGTAAAAATAAGCATCAAGGAAACGGAAGTCTTCACATACTAGCTCTTTTGCTTCTTTATCGCGGCAAATATCAAATGACTCACCACTTACTGAGTTTCTCACTTCAGTACCTTCAACAGCAAAGTCTTTGTAGTACATGAAAGATGTTTTAAAACCGTAATTGCCACCATCGATAGTTAATTCGTGGAAACCTTTTACTACTTGTGAGAATGCTTCACCAGCATCGTAGTTTAGGTTGGCTAAATCACTGTTTGTCGAGTATGAACCTGGAGAGTTCCATACTTGGTAATTTGGATATCTAGGAGCAAAAGCTTGATAACCAGACCAGTCAAACGTCTGATTGCTTGATTTCCCAATGTACTTGAAGTCTCTGTCTTTTAAACGCCAGCTTGAGCCAGCAGAAAAAGTAGAGTCGAACGTGATTGCAAAGTCGCCAATATCAAAACTTGCTGCATTTGCGCCCATCGATTGCATAGCAATTAGCGCTGTAGCGATACTGGTAACTAGTGGCTTTAAAGCGGACTTATTGGCCCCTCTAGTCATAAATCTCTCCCCTTGTCCTCGAAGTTTATTATTTTTGGTGAGGATATTTAGCTCATCGGATGAGCTAAAACTCGTTAATAATTACACCATTTATCGAAGCAAGCAAGCCGAAAGTTCAATTAGTTACATGGATTGAACAATAACCGACAGTTTTCGCCCTAGTTTGCTGGATAAATGAACTATGCTATTTTTTTCAGTGACTTGAATCTATTTGTATTGTCGACCTCCATTTCAAACGTGCCACTGACGCCTTGGCTGGTCACGAAAGGACGTATGTGCTCAGCCGGGAATTGCACGGTTTGACCCGTGTGAGCCATTACTTGGATGGCGGTATAAGAGCCGTCATAGTACTGACGGCACTCTTCATAAGTTAGGTGAAGTCTAAATCGAAATGCTCTGGACATATTAATTTAACGCTGCAGTAACCTTTTCATATAAATCTTTTGAAAGTTTTGCTTGGCTCAGTTTAGTCAACGCGCTTAACATTTTTTCTTTTCTGTCCTCAGCAAAGCGGCTAAAGCTCATTAACGGTACTACCATTCGCGACGCCAATTGCGGGTTATAACCGTCAACTTCTAATAATAAATCAGCTAAGAAGTCATAGCCTTTGCCCGATTTATCGTGAAATACTTTCGGGTTGGCTGAAACGAATGCACCATACAAGGAACGAACTCGATTAGGATTCTTCATTGAGAAGTTTTTGTGTTCTGCCCACTTCGCCATAAGCTCATATACATCGTCAGAACCAACTCTGGCGATTTGTGATAGCATTTTGTCTAATACCAACACATTGTCACCAAAACTTTGATCCATCTTATCTAATAGCTCAGTTAATAATTGCGAGTCTGCAACACGAGCCGCATCAATAGCAGCCATTTTTTCTGTCATATTGTCAGCTTTGCTATAAACACTAGATAAAATATCGACTGCTTTATCTTTTGCTCTTGCTAAGTATTGCAATAGAACTTGCTTTAATCTTCGGTTGGCAACTAATGCAATTTCATAGCCGTTGGTAATGTCAGTTAAACTATCTAGCTGACTGTTAATTAGCTCAATGTTTTGAGTAGAAATGCTTGCAACTATATCTTCTGTACCTGTTATTATTTGTTCAACATCTACAACATCGAACCCTTCAGCCATTTGGCTAAAGCCCGGGATCGCAACAAGTTCTGCTTTAATATCGTTAGTTAACGACGAGTCGTTGATAATATTTGCAAACAGATCGGCAAAGTTGATTGTCAGTTCAGGCTGTTGCAGCTTTCTTTGCCACAGTGTTTGCATTGCATCCCAACGACTGAATGGGTCAGAGGCGTGATTTATAATTGTAAGAATATCTTCAATCGAAGACGTTCTTTCTACTTTCACTGGCGCTGAAAAGTTTTCAAATAACACCAATACCGCGTCTTCTTTTGCGGTTAATTCGAAACTTTGTTCTGGTTGAGCAAAAATTAACGTGCCGCGGGCCAGTGAACTTCCCGTGTTCTTGCCAATAAGCTCATAAGAAACCGGAATAACTAGGCTCTTAACTTCTTCACCTTCAGGTCTCGTTGGAATCGACTGACTCAGTGTAAAACTAATCTTATCATCTTGTTGCGATTGCTTAACTTTAACTAACGGAGTACCTGCTTGACTGTACCAGTTTTTAAATTGCTCTAGGTTGGTGTCATTTGCATCCGCCATCGCATTAACAAAGTCATCACAAGTTACAGCCTGACCGTCATGACGCTCAAAATATAAGTCCATACCCTTACGGAAGCCATCTTGCGTTAACAAGCTTTGCATCATACGAATAACTTCTGCGCCTTTGTCATACACAGTTACTGTGTAGAAGTTATTCATCTCAATAACTTTTTCAGGACGAATTGGGTGTGCCATTGGGCCTGCATCTTCTTCGAACTGATGGGTGCGCATTACGGTGGCGTGCTTGATGCGTTCAATAACTTCAGTTCCCATATCAGCACTAAACTGCTGGTCCCTAAATACCGTTAAGCCTTCTTTCAAACTTAGTTGGAACCAATCGCGGCATGTCACACGATTACCGGTCCAATTGTGGAAATATTCGTGGGCAATAACGGCCTCAACACCGTGATAGTCTGTATCTGTCGCAGTCTTTTCATCCGCTAGAACATACTTGCTATTAAATACGTTTAAGCCTTTATTTTCCATAGCCCCCATGTTGAAGAAATCAACAGCTACGATCATGTATGTATCTAGGTCATACTCTAAGCCATATACTTCTTCATCCCATGCCATCGACTTCTTCAAAGAGACCATGGCATGATGACCTAGGTGCAAATTACCTTTATCAACAAATAGCTCCAGCGCAACTTTACGGCCAGAAGCAGTAACAAATGTGTCTTCTAATAAGTCGAAGTCCCCTGCCACCAAAGCAAACAAATAGCTTGGCTTAGGGTGTGGGTCTTGCCATGTTTTACGGCTAAGCAGTTTGCCATCTACTGTTTCTTCAGTTGATTCAACTAAATTACCATTTGCTAAAGCATGAGGATAAACCGTCGCATCACAGTAAATAGTTACCGTGTATTTAGATAATACGTCTGGGCGGTCTAAAAATGGCGTGATCTTACGGAAGCCTTCAGCTTCACATTGCGTACAAAATACGCCAGCAGATTTATATAGTCCCTCAAGTGCTTGATTGTTGATAGGGTCAACAATTGACTCAATACTTAATTCAAACTGGTCTAAATCAACGTCGATAGATAAAATTTCATCGGCCAATTGCCAGCTAGAAACTGCTTCACCATTGATCCAGATTGCCTTTACTTGTTTTACATCGCTATTTAATGCCAATACCGTCGCATCTGCTTTATTTTTCACAACCTGTAACTTAGAAACAACCTTGGTATTAGTATCATCTAAATAGAAGGTTAATTCTGTCGTTGGAATTAAAAAGTCTGGAACTTGGTAGTCTTTTAGATATTTTGCTTGAGGATTAACTGTCATTGTATTCTCTCTAGAAAACAAAGCCCGGGTTGTCCCAGGCTTTTTATTATTTTACTTACTGTTCTTTCTTTAGAACTTTTACGCCCAGATAAGCAAATATGATCGCTAATGCTGGGTTAATTAAATTGAAGAAGGCAAACTGCCAATAATCGAATGGGCTAACCAGCAACACACCAGCCATGTAAGCACCACATGTATTCCAAGGAATAAGTGGGCTAGTAATCGTACCGCCGTCTTCAAGTGCTCTTGATAAGTTGACGTTGGCTAGACCTCTTCTTTCATACTCTTCTTTATACATACGACCAGGCATAACAATTGACATGTATTGGTCAGCTGTTATTAAGTTTGTACCGAATGCGGTTGCAATTGTTGAAGTAATAAGTGAACCGGTTGATTTTGCAGCTTTTAAAATGCCTTGAACAAATACTGCTAATAGACCAACCTTTTCCATAACTGCACCGAACATAAGCGCTGTCATGATAAGCCAAGTGGTGTTCAACATGCCTGACATGCCACCGCCACTTAATAATGAGTCCATAGTTTCGTCACCAGTAGAGATAGCAAAGCCGTCAAACATGGCTTTCCAAATCACTTTGAATTTATCAATACCAGTATCACTGCCCGCTACATTTGACAATAAGTCTTGTTGGAACATAGCAGCCCACACTGCACCTATTAATGCGCCGATGAAAATTGCAGGGAAAGCTGGCACCTTTCTAATTGCCATAGTAACTAAAATGATCAGAGGGACTAAATGCAAAATTGAAACATCGTAAGTAGACATAATAATGTCTTGTACTATTCCTACAGATATCTCACCACTTGCTCTATCTTCAGTAAAACCAATAACAGTGAAGATGATCATGGTAATAACAAATGCAGGAACCGTAGTCCAAAGCATATGTCTGATGTGTTCAAACAAATTACTGCCTGCAACAGCAGGTGCTAAGTTTGTCGTTTCAGATAACGGACTGATCTTATCACCAAAATAAGCACCTGAAATAACGGCACCGGCCGCGATAGCTGGAGAAGCACCTATGCCGCTAGCAATGCCCATTAAAGCAACACCTACAGTAGCCGCAGTGGTCCAAGAGCTACCGATACTCATTGCTACAATTGCACTAAGTAAGCAAGCTGCTGCGTAAAACCAATCAGGACTTAATATTTGCAGACCGAAGTAAATTAATGTTGGTACTGTACCTGACATTAGCCAAGTACCGATCAGAGAACCAACTGCTAATAGAATAAAGATAGCGCCCATTGAAACCGAGATACCATGGATCATCGCATCTTCGACTTGTTGCCACTTCATGCCATTTTTCAAGCCAATCAAAGCAGCAATGCCTGCCACAATTAATAAAACAATCTGATTAGGGCCATATGAACTATCTGCGCCAAACCATGCAACTGACATTGCCAGTAGCGCCACTAAGATAACAATTGGTATTAAAGCGTCTATAAAACTCGGCTTTTTCATTGTATCCACAACTTTTTCCTCAAATTCAGAGTAAGCCGATTACAGGCTTACTACCCCAACTAAATTTAAAAATACGCATAATACCGCGATTGGCGCGATCCAACGCGTGGCAAAATACCAAAGATTAAAGCTGCCTTCAGACATCTGAACTTCATCTTTAACCGACTCTTTTTTCATAACCCAAGCAACAAAAATAGCCATTGCCATGCCACCTAAAGGTAACAAAACGTCTGAGGTTAAATGATCAATCAACTCGAAATAGTTGTTAACGTGCTTACCAACAAAATTAAAGTCTAACGTCGCCCAACTTGCACCTGTGAACGAGAATACCGTTAACATACTGATAAACCACAATAGCGTGACGGAAGCGATTGCCGCTTTTACGCGAGAGAAACCTAAGTGCTCAACTAACCAAGCAATGGATGATTCAACCATAGAAATAGCCGAAGTAAATGCGGCAAAACTCAACATGATAAAAAATAAAGTACCAAAGAAAGTACCGCCCCACATTTGGCCAAATGCAATCGGCAAACTAACAAATACTAAACCTGGGCCTTGAGCTACTTCTAAACCATTACTGAATACTATCGGGTAAATCGCTAAACCTGCAATTAATGCAATCGCAGTGTCTGCTAACGCTATGGTTAATACCGACTTAGAAATAGACGTATCTTGAGGTAAATAAGCGCCATAAATCATGATCGCGCCTGATGCCAAACTTAGCGTGAAAAACGCATGACCTAATGCGATTAACACACCTGAGTATGTTAACTTTGAGAAATCAGGGTAAAACATAAAGTTCAACGCTTTAGCAAAGTCACCGTAAACGGCTGAATAACCTGCAATAATCAGTAGTAATACAATCATTGAAGGCATAGCGTAATTAACTGCTTTTTCTAAACCTTTTTTAAGGCCTTTACCGACAATAATACCAGTGCCTACTAACACAGCTGTAGTCCAAAATACCAACTGCGCAGGATCTGCTAATAGATTATTAAATACAGTACCAACCTGTTCCGGCGTAGCACCTTCAAAGTTGCCTGAACCAGCTTGGAATACATATGATAAGGCCCAACCAGCGATAACGGCATAGAAAGATAAGATCAAGAAACCAGATACTAGCCCCATCCAACCAACGAAACTCCATCTAGTTGATGCGCCAGCTTCAATTGCAAGGGCTTTAACTGAATTACCAGGACTTTGACGGCCTCGACGACCAATAAGCACTTCGGAGATCATAACTGGGATACCAATGCCCAGAATACAAAGTAGATAGACTAAAACGAAAGCTCCGCCACCGTTTTCTCCCATGATGTATGGGAATTTCCAAATATTCCCCAAACCAACTGCAGCGCCTGTTGCTGCTAAAATAAATGCCAATCGGCTAGACCACTGACCATGATCAACATGTGTTGACATGACTTCCCCTCTTTGTAGTTATTGTTTTTATTATTTTTTGCGCACTTTGAATAGCAACACAGAAAAAACAAAGGAGCTTGTTATAAACTCCTTATGGTTTCTCTGTCTTGACAGCGAGGCTGAGCTCGCTTGTCATTATGACTTTATATTTTTTACGTACTGGCTAGTAGAAACTAAATCCGCTGTAATTCGAGCTGTTTCCTCTAAGAAAGGATCCAACTGGTCCAATTCATCCGGCGTGTCTTGTTCTAAATCTTTTACTTTTTCAAAACCAAGACGCTCTAGACGTAAATTTCTTCTTGCTAAACGTTTGCTACTGTTTTCATCTTTTTCAGCCAAACGTTCTTTTTCATTAAGCGATACAAAGTTTTTATCTTTGTTCTCTTTATATTCCTTAATGTCTGTCTCTAAGAATGCAAACTCAGGCTCCACAGCAATACGCTCTAAATGGCGGTCTGTAAGCATTTTCACCTTTGCTCTGATCTGTGCAGAAGGCTGATAACGCGCTGGACGAATGTTATCCCATGGTAAAGCATTATCTTCTTGGCTTTCGCCCCACTCTGCTGGGTCAATGGCTGAAGGTAATAAGATGTCAGGAATAACACCTTTATTCTGGGTACTTCCACCATTGATGCGATAGAACTTAGATGTAGTGTACTGCACCGAGCCTAATTTGTTGTCGAAACGATCAAATGGCTTTTTCAACGGTCTGTGTTCTTGGACTGTACCTTTACCAAAGGTTTGTTCACCAACAATCAGTGCTCTACCATAGTCTTGTAATGCCGCTGAGAAGATCTCAGATGCTGAAGCGCTGTAGCGATCAACCAATACAGTTAATGGGCCATCGTAATGTACTACACCATCGTAATCACCAAGGATATTAATGTTGCCTGCACCGCTTCGAATTTGAACCACCGGGCCTCTATCAATAAATAATCCGGTCAAACGACTCGCTTCATTCAATGATCCCCCGCCATTGCCGCGTAAATCAACAATAATGCCATCAACGTTTTGGTCTTTTAACTTCGCAACTTCTGCCGCTACGTCAGCTGATAAATGGTTGTAAAAACTTGGAATGGTGATTACCCCAATTTTCGCATTTAAATCACCAGTCTGTGATTCAAACACTTGCGAATCAGCTGCTCTATCTTCTAGTTTTACTTTGTCTCTGATGATAGATACTTCTTTCGAGTTACCGCCAACATCACCACGAACAACCTGTAAGCGTACTTCTGTGCCCTTCTTACCTTTGATAAGTTCAACAACATCATCTAAACGCCAGCCAACGATATCAACATAATCGTCTTTGCCTTGTGCTACGGCAATAATTTTATCTTCTGGCTTTAATTGCTCGGTAGAGTCCGCTGGACCACCAGGCACTAAGCTTCTGATCACAGTAAATTCATCTACTGGCTGTAACACCGCACCTATGCCTTCCAGTTCTAGGTTCATTTCCATATTGAAACGTTCAGCACGGCGAGGTGATAAGTAAGAAGTGTGGGCTTCAATGCTTCTAGCAAAGGAGTTCATTACTAACTGGAAAGCATCTTCGTTTTGCGATTGTGATAACCTGCGCATTGCATTGGTGTAACGCTTAGTTAAGGTTTCTTTGATCTTTTCTGGTTCTTTGCCTGCAAGTTTAAGGTTTAATGCATCAAACTTGGTTTTCTGGCGCCAGTATTCATCAAGTTCGGCTTCGGTTTTTGCCCACTCAATATCTTCACGATCGTAATAAAATGCATCTTCTTTGGTAAAGTCCATTTCTTTGTCTAACAAAGCAATGGCTTGTTCATAGCGTTTAATGCGACGATTTAGTGATTCTTGGTAGATATCAAAGGCAAACTCTAATTTGCCCAATTGAATACCATCATCGAATTTATTTTTGTACTTAGCAAAACCATCAATGTCTTTTTGTAAAAAGATACTTTTGTTGTAATCCAAGTTATCAATAAATCGATTAAAGATCTTGTTCGATAGTGCGTCGTCAAGCCGTATTTTTTTATAGTGTGACCGAGAAAACCAAGCGGCAATGCGTTTAGACGCCGTTTCATGTTGCACTTCTTGATCTAATTGCGGGATTTCAAATTTTTCTACTTGCCCTGCTACGGCACAAGCTGAAAACACTATAGATGCCGCTAACGACATCTTAAATACTTGCTTAACTAACTGCATATCGACTCCTATGCTTGGAAGATACTGCCTTTGCTTACTTTAATAGTCATGCCAGAAGCCAGTTGCACAGACACTTCGTCTTTGCTGGTTTCTAAAATGGTTGCAGATACAGGTGCTGAACCAAATTTAACTAATACCTTAGTACCTTCACTAAAATCTTCATTAGCAACTAATTCTTTTTGAACCTTAGGTTTAGGATTAGTTCCTTTACTTTCTGATTTTGGTTTCCTTTTTGGCGGATTGCCAAGTTTGTTTGCTGGTTTTTTGAAAGTTTTTTTGTCTTTCGCTTTCGCCGCTTTTCTCTTCTCTTGGAATTTAGCTTTACTTTCAGCTAGTTGCTGCTGCGCATGGTCAACGTGCTCAGAAGTTAACTCTTCTACATCGTTGCCTTCTAAGTCAACACGTTGGCCGCCTTTTACAACCGCTTCTAAATAGCGCCAGCTATTAGTGTATCGTCTTAATGCATGGCGAACTTGAGTTTTAGATACTGGATCTTCTTCTGTTAGCTGTGCAGCGATATCGTTGAAGATACCAATTTTAAGCGCTTTGGCTTCGCCTTTTACTGAGAAGCTAGCCGGAAACTTTTCAGCTAAAAATTCAATAATTTTGTTTAAGTCTGTTTTTTCTTGAGATTGCATTAATCGTACTCTATTTCATCTAACTTCTGGCGCACAAAGGTGTCTAACCAGCTTTCTAATTCATCTAATTCAGCTTCAATTATAAAGTCTTGTCCCGCGACTGCGGCCCACAACTCGTCAAATATCTGCTCTGCAACAAAACTTGTTACATCATCCGGCATAAGGGCAAATGCATGGTGGATCATATTGTTGATACGGTCAGTCACTTCTTCCTCTTGACCGTCCCAATCACCAACCAGCTCTTCGCCTATTAAATAATCCCTTACGTCGATTAAATCCTTCATCGACCATTAATTCCAAATAGACTCAACGAAGTTACCTAGCAATTGCAGGCCTTCAAGGTCTTGTTGATCAAACCGCGCTAGCGATGGGCTATCAATATCTAGCACAGCTACTACTTTTTGCTCTTTAATAATTGGAATAACGACTTCTGAGTTGCTCGCAGCATCACAAGCAATATGGCCAGCAAAAGCGTGGACGTCTTCTACTAGTTGTGCCTGCTTGTCTGCTACCGCAGTACCACAAACACCTCGGCCTACCGGGATACGTACACAGGCTGCTTTACCTTGGAATGGACCTAAGACGAGCTCTTGTTCAGTACCTTGGATATTGTCAGCCATTAAGTAGAAACCAGCCCAGTTGGTGTTTTCTAATCTTTCGTATAACACGGCGCTGATATTTGCCAGATTTGCAATCAAGTTTGGCTCACCTGAGCATAGTGCCGCAATTTGGCTGTTTATCTCTCGATAAAAATCTTGTTTGTTCAAAATAGACCTTTAAACATTACAGGCGGTTTTGCACTCGGATAATTTAGTTCCATTACCCTGTCAAAACGACCTTAGATATAAATTACACGTAATAACGCGCTAACTTAACCCGAACGAAAGCAAAATTAAAGTGATATTACGAGTCTATTCTATATCTAAGGCTTAACTGCACAATTTTCCAACGAACAAAACCCGAGTAAAGGCAACTCCTAGCTGTTTTGCTTAATCAAATAGTCTAAATCTTCTAAGTAGTCTTGGATATTGTCGAGCACATGCTCTTGTTGATCTGCGGTTAATGTTGGTAGTTGGCGAGTTAAAAACTCTAGGTTCTTTTGCATGTTTTTAGCACTCGCTGCTAGGTACTGTTCTGAACGGTAACTAGAAATGTCAGTAAACAAACTAAACAAGGTCAGTTGATCGATATTTTGTTGAGCTAATAATGCTTGCTCAAACTTTTCTAACCATAACTCTCTGGAGGCAATTCGCATTTCAGTGGTACTGGTGTAAGAAGCAAAATTAGCTAATAAGTCTTGTTTTTGTTGCTTGGTAATGTCACCAAGCGTATCAACTAACTGTTCAATGCTTTCTTCCTGTTTTTTCTCAACTGAGCGAAGCTCTCGCTTGCGCCACTTATCATGAGCCTCTTGCTGTTTGTCACGAATGTTATTAACCAGCTCTTGCCTTTGTTCCATGGTAAGTTTGTTTAACAATAAAATCGCATTAGGCGCAATTTGTTGAGCTGAGTCTAACCAAAGGGTTCTTGCAGCGGTTAGTGTTAGTTTCAACTTTTCTGGGTTTTGTTGTTGAACCGCCTCTTTCAAGTCCGCCAGCATATCTCTGTATCTGGGTAGCTCTTGTTGTCTGTGCCAGACAATAAACTCATCCACAACGCGGTCAAATTGTTGTTCTTGTTCGTCAGTTAACTCAACATAATCGTCCACTTGCCAAGCAAGATACCAATCTAAGTAGTTATAAGCTGTACGGACAGTACAACCAGAAATGAATAGAATAACAATTAATACAATCGCCAATCTCGTCGTTACTGTCACTTTGACTCCTTGTTTTTCAACACTGATCATCTATAAAACGAATACGATATACTGACTGTTATTGGTCACAATAGTTCAGATAAATTCAACACAGAACAAACTACAATGGTTAGAACAGCTCAAACCGCTTGTTTGTTCTCCATTTCATAGCAAACATCCATAACCTCAACGCAGTTACGACCTTTTGCTTTCGCTCTGTAAAGACCTGAGTCGGCAAGCGCCACTAAACAATCAGTGGCAAGACTGTGTTCCTTGTCAATTGCGGCGACGCCAAAGCTACAAGATAGTGATACTTCCTCACCATTAAACTCAAATTGATAGGCGTCGACTTCCTTTCGTATTCGCTCTGCGACCACAGCTCCATACTCAGAGTCTGCATTAGGTAGGACAACAATAAACTCTTCACCGCCAAACCTAGCCAGCCAGTCTGTGTTGTCACGAATACAAGCTTTGGCGATCTCAACAAATTTGATCAATACTTTATCCCCAATCTGGTGACCAAATTTATCATTGATCTGCTTAAAGTGATCTATATCCGCCAAGATAATCGTGAGCGGATAACCGAGTCGCTCACTACGGCTGATCTCTTTGCTCAAGTTGTCATCGAGGTAACGGCGATTATAGGCGCCTGTTAAACTATCTATCGATGATAACCTTTTCACTTCTGTATTGAGGACTTTCATACGTTTGACCAAATGATGGCTGGCAATAGCCAAATTACACAAGTAAAGAAAAACAAAGATACTAATCGTCAGCTTAATCGTGCCATCAATTTCAATAAACCCAGTAAATGGCCAAAAGTAACCTAAACCTATCGCTAGACCGGCACTATAAGCTAGTAAAGTTGTAGCTAATAACTTGAATGCACCTATATATAAACCATTGACGGAAATGATCAGCAACATAGCGGTTAGTAAGTAGAGGTCAGGATCCATACTTAGTGCTACTCCTACTAAGAATCCATCAAAGTGCATATTCCACAATTCTTGACGTTTGCCGTCTTTACTTCGCTTAGATAACAAATAAGCCAGATGAGGGTAAAAGGCGCCTAAAGCAAATAACCAGACATAACTGAACTCAAATAAATTAACCCCTAGTTTTAAGCCACATATTAAGATCATAAATAATGTAGCTATGGTGCGCGGCAAATAATTCATTTTGACAAGCACATGCAGCTTTGTTGTTTCTGTCACTTTTTTCCCTGTTAAACTTTTACCAAGCCACTGACTTTTCTATATGATTTATTGATTAATATCAATGCATTTAAATTGAGTAAAAAGCTCAATATAAGCAATTATTTACTGTCTAAACTTTAAACTTGTGGGGCAGTTTCCATCTGCTAGTTTAATTGATTTATTGCGCGTTAAATTGAGCGTAAAAGTTTTTACTTTTAAGGTATGAGTATGAGCCAAAAGCAAATCAATACTATTGGTATACTAACGTCTGGCGGTGACGCACCTGGAATGAATGCAGCAATTCATGCAATTGTTACCACAGCAGAACATCACAATATAAATTGCATCGGGTTTGAGCGCGGTTACAACGGTCTTATTGACAATACCCACATCAAGCTAAACAACCACAATATTAAACACATATCTCAATTAGGCGGGACGATTTTAAAAAGCGCACGTTGTCAACGAATGCTAGAGCCAGAAATGCGCGAACTGGCCGTTGCCAATATGAAACAGTTGGAACTAGATGGCCTTATTGTTATTGGTGGCGATGGCAGTTTCCGCGGCGCAACCGAGCTAGCCCAACTTTGTAACATTGCTATTGTCGGTGTGCCTGGGACTATAGATAACGATATTGATGGTAGTGATCACACCATAGGCTTTTTTACCGCCGCAGACACTGCGCTTGATGCCATAGATAAAATCAGAGATACCGCCGATGCGTTTGAGCGTATTTTTATTGTTGAAGTTATGGGCAGACACAGCGGTCATTTGGCTTTGTCTGTTGGTGTGGCAGCAGAAGCTGAACAGATCATTTGCCCAGAAATGAATATCCCAGCCCATTCAATAGTGCAAAACATAGCAACCCATATAAATAGTTATTTGCAGGTATACGGTGACTCAAGCTATATCATTGTGCTAGCTGAGCACACTTATGAAGATGGCAGTGAAGCATTGGCGAAAATGTTAACTGAGCAAATTGGCATTGAAACTCGAGCTTCAATTCTTGGTCACATACAACGAGGCGGAATTGCATCATGCCAAGACAGAATACTGGCAACCAAGTTAGGCGGCTTTGCGGTTGAAAGTTTAATTAATGGTGAACAAGCAAAAATGGTTGGTGAAGTGCAAGGTCAATTAATTCTAACTGACCTTGCTAAAACGGGCTTAGGGGTAAAACAACCAGACCCCTATTTGCTGAACTTATATCGACAAAAGTTAGCGATGTAACCAATCAATTAGCCAGCTTTGACTGTATTATTTACGGTTAAAAAAACTGCCTATAATTGCCTTGGCATCATCGCTGTCCATTAAGCGTTGAAACTGCTCTAATTCTATCGCTAATAAAGCTTCTGTTTTTTCTTTATCTGCTCGCATCAAGCTTTTTGAAGTCACTACCGCATCCAGTGGCATCTGGCTCAGTTGCTCTGCATATCCTATAGCATTTGTTAACACCAGTTCTGGCTCTACTACTTTGTTGACCAAACCAAATGTTTTGCCGGTTTCAACATCAAACTTTTCACCTAATACCAATAACTCGAAGGCTTTTTGGTGTCCGACTAGATTAGGTAACAATAAGCTACTTGCTGCTTCTGGGCACAAGCCTAATCGACAAAACGGTAATTGAAATACTGAATTGTCTCCTGCAACGACCAAGTCACAATGCAATAACATGGTTGTGCCAATACCAATTGCAGCGCCTGCAACCGCAGCAATGATTGGTTTTTTCGTGGCGACCAATTGATACAAAAATTGGACGGTTGGATGGCTTCGATTTAGCTCGCCACCAGCTAAGAAATCTTTTAAATCATTACCCGCAGTAAAACATTGCTCAGAGCCATAAATGATCGCACTAGTTAGCTGTGGGTCTTGGTCTAGCTGAGCTAAAGCATTGGTCAACTCTGAATACATAGTTAAAGACAAAGCATTTTTTGCTTCGGCACGAGCCATAGTGATAATAAGTGTAGAGTCTCGAGTTTCGAGGTTAATGTGTGATGTCATAGTATTGCTTGCGATTGTTATTAAATGAACAGCCAAAGAACTTGGCTAAGAAAAGAGTTTGAAAGCAACTGCTTGTGCGGACACAAGCAGTTCAACGAATTTAACTAAAGGTTAGTTAATAAAGTAAGCACAGCTAAAACAAAGACCAGTAAGCAAACTGAACCTAAACCAATACCTTTTTGTGAAGAATACATAGGCGGATCCCTTTGTTATTTTTCTAGTTAATGGAAACAGCTTTATTCCGACCGCACTTAGACTAAAGTCAAATGTTTAAATAATCAACAACAAATTTAAACACTTAGCAAAAATCCCCCAATGATCTTTGATCCCTAACCGATCACACGCTCAAAGGTCCAATACAAACCAACTAAACCAATAATGGCAGACGCTGGAATTTGTACAAAAGCGCGATAGCTCGGCTTGTTACGGATCCAGAACAATAAGCAATATGCCGCAGCAATAACCGCTAACTGCCCTACTTCAACGCCCAAATTAAAGGCAAATAACGAAGCAACGAAAGACTGTGTAGGTAAGCCAAACTCTTGTAATACAGAGGCAAAACCTAAACCGTGCAATAGACCAAAAACAAAAATAACAACGAGTCTAGAATTATTTACCTCAGTTTTTCTAATATTTTCATAAGCAACATAGGCAATAGATAATGCGATCAATGGCTCAACAATATCTGCGCTTAATGTGATCACCCCCGTCGCCGCTAATGCCAAAGTAATACTGTGTGCAAGGGTAAATGCCGTCACCTGCCAAAACAGCTTTGACATTCTCAATGTTGCTAAAAACAAGCCAAGCACAAATAAAATGTGATCTATGCCCATAGGGATAATATGCACAAAACCTGATTTTAAATACTTAACAAAACGTTCACCGCTAGTTAAGCCATCGTCGCCCGCTCTATCTTTGTTGGCTAACGCCTGTTGCATTTCCTGCGACAGTTCAAATTGCTTTTGTGACTCTGTAGGTTGCGCAGTATTGGCTGGTTCATTGGCAAAAACAGAAAAAGAGAATAAAAGAAAAAAGCTTAGCAATGCGGCTTTCATCGCTTTCATAAAGACTTCCTATAAATTAGTTATGTTATTTCGAGCTATTTTTGATCTTTAACTACGGCAACGGTTAAACGTGAAATACAGGTTAATTTGCCTCTGTCGTCATACAGCTTTATTTCCCATACTTGCGAGGTTTTACCTTTGTATACTTGAAAAGCACGCCCTGTTACCAAACCAGAACGAACGCCACGAACGTGATTTGCGTTCACCTCTTGGCCTACGCAATAATACTTTTCTGGGTCGATAGTAAGCTGCGCACCAATTGAGCCTAACGATTCGGCAAGCACAACATTAGCGCCACCGTGAACGAGTTTGAATGGCTGAAACGTCTTTTCATTGGCAGGCATAGTGCCTTCAATGTAATCATCTTGAATGTCTGTGATCTGAATATCCAAATGCTCCAGCATAGTCCCTTTACGCCAAAGGTTTACTTGCTCAAGATCAGGTTGTTGATGCCAAATTGTCACACTAAGTCCTTATCCCTAGTAAAAAAATCGAGGCCATGTTACCGACTTTTTTACCGAGCGGCTAACGCTACTATCGTTATAAATCTTGTTTTCATCGAAAATATCGTTCCTTATACAGCTTACTCCCTTCCCTACTTTTTCAACTAAAAGTTGACCTAGATCAACCAAAACACCACTGCTAACAAAAAGTGAATGACGAACCACAAGAGCAATTAGAAAAAGGCATCAAAGAGCAATAAAACAAAAAACGAAACCTGAAAAAACACAGCAAAAAAACAATAAGCGCCCTCTGCAAAACCTATCTGGCAAAAGCTGTAGCTATTGCAATAGGTAAGTTGAAAATAAACAGTGTTGCCCTTTTCACTAGCTTGACAGAAATAGTCGCAAGAATTAATTTTCGGCTGCACAAAAAAGTGCACTAAAATTAATAAATAGGATTTTAAACATGGACTTAAAGAAATCTAACCTTTCTGTTGCTTCAGCGTTAACCGCTCTGGCAATGTCACTTTCAATCAATGCTCATGCCAATGATATTAAAGACAACCTGGACTATGGTGGTGAAGTAGAATTATTCACTAAATCACTATTGAGCAGTCAGTCGGTATTTAGCTCAAACGGTGGAGTGAAAAACACCAAAAGCAGAGCGATGACAGCGCAAAATGCAGCGAGTGCAATCCCCCCAGTGTGTCCAACACTTTCAACTGGCGTATTGTATAACTTAACTAATGTCGAAAAAGGGACAAACCCTTGTTACCACTTTGAGATCACACAAAGAAGTAAAACAACGGCAATATTAACTAACCAAGCTGCTGGCACTAATATTGATTTAAATATCATCCGACATAACCCAGACAATACGTTCACCGTTATTGGCAGCTCAAAAAATGCTGGCAACGCCGACGAAGGTGTCAAGGTACTTACTGAGCCAGGACACTACTATTGGTTTATGGACGCAGTCGAAGCGACCAATGCAAGTGTTAGCTTTGGCGCTAGTGTGGCAACCAGACTAGATGCGTATGAATTCAATGACACAGTGGCAACATCAACTATCTTATCTGATAAACAGCACCACATTACAGGTAACATGGACAGCAGCAATGACGTTGACTACTTCCAGTTCACTGCCGTGCGTGGTCAAGATGTGATACTAAAACTAGATGACAACGATTTAGATGAGTGGATATTTGAAGTTTATAGTAATGGCTGGGTACCACTATCTATTGGGGGTGACTCTTTGACGACTTTGAATAACTTACAACCAAACCAAAAAATCAATGCTCGTGTTAGACCAAATCCAAATGCAACGGTCAATCCAATCAATAAATACAAATTGACAATTGGTTCAAAAGTTGCGGCTATAAAAAATATTTCAGGTAACCATGTTAATGGTGAATACAACGTTGAACGAGTTCCTTATTCAGCATTTGGAAGTCTTCCATACGGCACGACACAGGCGTATCAAACTCTTACTTGGCATGCAACTTTACTAGATTCAAGAGGAGCAGCAGTAGAAGGAGCCTTAGCCGAATTACAGATTGATAAATATATTCACGATGGCTTGAGTTATACGGTGTATTCAGATCATACAAACAAACAAGGCACTGCATCGGGAACAATTTCTCTAGGTCGCTGCAGTGGAGCTGGCACAACCTATCATAACTCTCCTCCATTAAGACCTGACCAAATGTGGAAAAACGGAGCTAAATATGGGTGTTTGGAGAATGGTCATTCCTAACACAGGGGGCACCGTTGGGATCGGTGGAAGTAATGTTGAATATGTATGGCTTGCGCACTTATGTGACCAAGACATCATAAATATACGCTAACTCTCATAGCCGGGCTCTACCGCCCGGCATTAAACATAAAAGTTTCAGTTAAAGTTTTTATGTTTAAAGCCGATGTTAATTTAAACACGCAAAAGGGAATTGACTATGAATGTGTCACCAAAGTTAATTAATTTGACTGAGCAAATCAACACAAACTCTAAAAACGCTCACCGTTTGTCAAAATATAGTAGCCCAATGGACGAACAACTAACAACCAAGGTTTTAGCAGAAGACGTATATCACAAAGGGGAGCATACTCCTCAATCTGAAAGCACGTATGATAGACCTATGGAAATCCACACTCTACATTCAAAAATGTCTCAACGTGAGTCAATAACAAAAACAACAGAAACGATATACAACGAAATACCAGCTCAACTCAGTTTTATAAGGCCTGAATTCAAAGAAATAAAAAACGAAATAGAAAGTGAAGCGCCAATACTCAAAAGTAAAGATTGGGGTTATTCAGTTGACGAAACAGGTAAACTCATTGCTCTTGGCGATATTAGTGAAGATGAACGCAGTCTGATCGAAGATAAACTAAACCAAGATGGCCAATTCGTTAGAGCAAATCAAGGTATTGCAGAACTTGTAACTAAAGGAGTTGAATACGATAGAGCGTATGCCCTTCGATCGAAGTATTGGGGCAAATATGAAGTCACTCAAGATAACTTTAAAGATATTATTGATATGAAGTCTTTGTTACAAAGCACTGAAACCCCAGCATCAGATGTTTATATAAACAAAGTAGACTTACATAGTTATAGCCAGAACCTTGCTGCTCAACTAGCCAAAAGAGCCGAAGTTAAATATGGGTTTTAAGCTCTATTTACAATATTTGAATATAAACCAATAATTAATTGGGTATTCAAAAGGAAATTGATTAATGAACATATCGTCTAAGTTAATAAATTTAACTGAGCAAGTCAGTAAAAATAACACTAACAGCAATCATCATTTATCAAGATCCAGCACTAAAATAGATGAACAGCTTGGCTCCAAAGTTCTGGCTGAAGATGTTTATCACAAAGGTGAACACATACCACAGAATGCTACTACATACACTAGACCTTTGGAGATGACAACTGTTCACTTTGACCCAGACTCAATAGTAAAAGCGGAACAAACTATATACTCAGGTGAACTCCCTGACCAACTTAGTTTTATACGTCCTCAATTTAATAAAATAGTAGAAAAAATAGAAAGTGAAGAGCCAGCTCTGAGAAATAAGAACTGGGGTTATTCAGTTGATGCAAAAGGTACGCTTATTGCGCTCGGAGATATTAGTGAAGATGAGCGAACCTTGATTGAAGAAAAGCTAAATGAAGATGATAGATTTGTTCGATTAAACCAAGCTGTGCCAGAGATCTTAACTAGGGGCCTTGAGTATGACAGAGCTTATTCTGGACGCTCCAAATACTGGGGCAAGTACGATGTTACGACTGAAAACTTTAAAGATATTGTTGATCTGAAATCTTTGCTTAAAAGCACAGAGGGACCTCATGCCGATAAATTTCACAACAATGTAGATGGTTTTGCTTATTTAGATAATTTAGGCTCGCAATTAGCTAAAGCAGAAATAAAATACGGGTATTAATTTCAAGTGATTGTGTTTCAAGCCGATAGTTAATTGAGAAATCAAAAGGAAATTGATGATGAACGTATCCCCCAAGTTAATAAATTTAACTGAACAAATAAAAAAGAATGCTCAAAGCACACATCAGTTAGCAACATCTGCAGAAACGGTAGGCGATACTCTAATTTCCAAGGCCTTAGCTGAAGATATGTATCACACAGGCAAACATATTCCTCAAAATAGTAGTACTTATGAAAGGCCATTAGCTATAACTTCTCACCGATCTGAGCTTATGCTTCAAAGAAAAATGTCAGAGAAGATAGAAAATGGGGAAATGGCCCAAAAGTTATTCTCTATTAGACACGAAATCAACGGTTATATAGAAGAGCTTGAACAGTCAACTCCTGAGTTAGCGAGTAAGTCATGGGGGTTTTCAGTGGATGAAAATGACCGTTTAGTTGCCATAGGTGATATTACTGATACTGAAAAGCAAGCTATAGAGAAGGTATTAAATAGTGACCCAAAAGTCGTCAGCGCAGCAAAAGATATTCCTAATATATTTATTGAAGGCCAAGAGTATGATCGAGGTTATGACGGCTTAGGGAAGTATTGGGGGAAATATGATGTAACCCGAGAAAACTTTAGTGAGATCTTTGATCTAAAAGAGTTATTAGAAAAGTCTTATTTTGGCGGAGTGAAATCTGACGGTTACTTGCACGTTTTCAACTTCGCTGAAAACCTCAGTGCACAAGTGAAAGGAAAAGCCGAAGTTAAATACGGATATTAAAAGTATGGTTAACAAGGATGTTACTATGAAAGCCCCCTCTTACAATATTGCAAACCTGACCGATACAGCTAGACAAACTGAACAGCCTAAAGCCCAACGAGTAGAACAGTACACTGACTTAGATATTCAAAACGTGGCAAGAAAAACTCTGGAACAGGATATTTATCATAAAAGTGAACATATTCCGCAAGATAAAAGTACTTATGACAGACCAATTAACATCGAATATTTTGAATTTGAGTTATCCGCGACTGAAGTCACGCAAAAAGAGTTTAGTGTTTTATATTTTGGAGAATTGCCGAATAAGCTTGGACAAGTTAACCAAGAGTATAAAGCGCTTAAGCAAGAAATATCTAAACAAGCCCCTAGCTTACTAAACAAAGACTGGGGTTTTACCGTTGATGAAAATAGCAAACTCATCATTACTGGCGAATTATCAGAACAAGAGCAAAGCTATTTGCAAAATAAGCTCGACAACAATGAAAATCTAAACCGCTTGGCAAAAGATCTTCCAGAAATATTAACTAGAGGTTTGGAGTTCAGCCGAGGTTATGGCGGTAAGTCAAATCACTGGGGTAAGTATGATGTCACCGCAGAAAACTTCAAAGACATAGTCGATATCAGGGAATTATTAGAGGCATCTACAACTAAAATTTCTCACTTAGTGGACGGTGGCATTGATAAGTTTGCTTATATGAGCAACATGGAAGGACAACTGGCGTTAAGAGCAGAAGTGAAATACAGCTGGTAGCTGGGCTTAATGTAAAGTGTTTTCTTTTAAAAACCTATAGTAATTGAGTATTCAAAAGGAAGTTGATGATGAACGTATCGCCTAAATTAATGAACTTGACTAAACAAATAGATACTCATTCTGAAACTGCACATCGTTTGAGCACATCAGCTAGAAAAATAGATGATAAAGTTGTTTCCCCTACTCTAGCTGAAGATGTTTACCATAAAGGCGAACATGTCCCTAAAGACAGCAATACATATAACAAACCGCTGAATATTGCAGTCGAGTATACACAGACTCCTGAACTGGAAGCTAAGACTGTTGAAACTCTCTATAACAAGTTGCCAAGTAACCTCAGCCTTATCAGACCTGAGTTTAAGAAACTACAAAGTGAAATAGAAAATAAAATACCAGCACTTCAAGACAAGAGATGGAGCTACACAGTTGATGGCTCTGGAAAGCTGATCGCTACAGGCAAACTTAATGACCAAGAGCGAGATGTTATTGAAAGCGCCCTAAATAAAGACCAAGGGTTTGTTGCCTTAAATCAATCTATTCCAGATTTATTAAGTGAAGGCGTTCAGTTAGACAGAACATTCTATGGTCGCTCGAGAAATTGGGGCAAATACGAAGTGACTAAAGAAAACTTTAAAGACATTATTGATATGAAGTCTTTATTACAAAGTACTGAAACTCAAAACTCTGATAAATCTTTTAACAAGGTGGATTTCTTTAGTTACACACAGAACCTTGCTGGCCAATTAGCAAGGAAAGCCGAAGTTAAGTACGGCTTTTAGTAACGAAAAAGAACTCTGAAGTAAGCAATTAAAAATGGGTGAAATACGAATGTTAAACTTGAATTGGTTTAATTGCAGTGGCTCATACTTAACCTCACTGCTTGGAATAGGTTTGCCCTCCATCCGATAGACTCCAATTAGCCGATCATTATTTAACTACAAATTTCTAAACGTCCTTGACCATTGTTAAATGGTGGTCAATATTTAATCAGCTGTATCATGTGAAATTGACTACGCAAGGATCACTTATTATGAACGGGCAAGAAACGATTAATGATTTAAAAATTAGAAAAGTAGTAAAAGAGGATATTGAAAGAGAAGTCGACAGCAGTTCAGGGCTTAGTTGTAATGGTACAGTCCACGAGATACCGACTAAGGATGGAGAATTTCGAAGAGTTTTTCTAAAGCCAGGAGATGAACTCCCACTCAAATATAAAAAATCTATTGTTAAGTACTCTAAGTCACTAATAGCAGGGCTAAAAAAGAAAGATAGAAAGCAAATGATGGAATATGTCGAACAGCTTAAGGAAGAAATTGAGAAGAACTGAGCAATGGTGTTTGCAATAAAGACTTCTTTGCTGTGACAAGATCTCATTTTAGTGAGTTTATGGAGTGACAATGGAAGGCAATTACAAAGTAGCAATTGTCGTCCCACCTTTTTGTTCTGTCGAATACCCTTGTTTAGAAGCGGGGTTGATGCTCGACGCTTGTAAAAAATCTGGTGCTAATGCCGAGTTAATAGACTTGACATTGGATTTTGCAAAAAGAGTTGGACTAAAAAGCTACAGAAATATTTCAGAGAAACAAAGGGTTTTGGGACTAGGTGAGTTTGCTGGCGGCGAGTATTTAAGGAGTCTCTTTACTGACAGCAGCTCGTCAAACCGCTCTAGATACTTTGACTTTTTGCGAGAAAATGCGGGCTACTGTGAAAACGGTATTCGAGAGGTCTTTGAAGTTTCGTCATATTCAAGTGCCTATGTTGACAGTTTGCTTAAGTATTTCGACTTTACCAAATACGATTTATTTTTATTCACTTGCAAATATCAGCAACTGGCTTTTGCGCTTTCCATTGTCCATAAACTAAAGTCCAGCAATATTGACAAACCCTGTTACCTGTTTGGTGAAATGGTAAACAGTCTCGATGCAAGTTGCAGCATAGTTGAAAATTTCACTTTCGTTGATGGCGTTTTTCCAAACAACGCCAATAGTCTTGTGGCACATAATATTGATAACTTGCTTAACAAAAGGACGTTTCCAGGGTTAGTCGTGCAAGGTGAAGCTTTCAGCCGTCAAGCTCAGTTACCACAGGAGCACAATTGCTCAATCTCCTCATATAAACCAGATTACGCTACCTATTATTTTGATAATGAATTAGAGCCCATCGCCACCATTTTACCATATCAATCAAGTGCAGGTTGTTGGTGGGCTGACAAAATAACCTGCTCTTTTTGCGGTTTAGTTGAAGAAGGTAGGAATTATACTTCTAAGCAATGGGATACGGTTCTAGATGAATTAATTGAGCTGACCAACACATATGAAGCAATGCATATAGTGACCTCAGATCTGTTGCTTGATTATAAGTACATCCCCACTTTATTTGCGAAATTACATGAGCTAGACGTAGATATCACCTTTTTTTATGAGCTAAAGGCCAGTATAAGTAAAGCAGAATTGGCGAGCATTTATGATGCCGGCGTAACCCATGTTCAAGTTGGTATTGAGTCCTTGAGTTCAGCAACGCTAAAAGGGATGCACAAGGGCACCACGGCTTTGCAAAATATTAGATTTCTTAAATGGTGTGCCGAAATTGGCATCAATGTCAGCTGGATACATTTATATGGCTTTATCGACGATGATGAAGCGGGGCTAGAAAAACAGATTGAATTAATGAAAAAGCTTTATCATCTACAACCCGCTATTGCTGTTACCGAAGTTCGAGTGGAAAGAAACAGTCCAATGCATCTAAACCCAGAGCGTTATGGGCTCGAAATAACTGGGCCAGATATTCCATCGGCATGTACCTACCCATTACCCGACTCAGAAATAGCTAAATTTTCCCGAGAGTTTAGCTTTAATAGAGTTAAAGGCTTTAACGCCTCTGATGAGGTTATCAATAAATTAAAACAGCAAGTGTTCAAATGGCGAAGTCAATGGCACAGCAATACTCTGTATTATCGAAAAGGTTTCGACTTCGTTAAGATCTGTGATTTTAGAAATGGTGAAGAAGGAGAAGTGATCACAATAAAAGGCTGGCGAAGTAAGGCTTTTCTGATCATGGATGACATTGTCACTATCAACACAATTGAGCGTCATTTGACCAGTTGCGGGTTTGATACACAAACAGGTGAACTCGAAGACTTCCTCAATACCCTTTTAGCTCATAACATTGTGGTAAATGAAGGCTCAAAATGGCTTTCTTTAGTTCCTAGAGTTGATAAAAAATACCTTACCCGGCTGTCTATTGAAAATAGAGCAAACACATTAAGAACCCATATGGCGTGATGATGAGTAAAATTGCCCTGATCAATATGCCCTTTGCCTCAATAGAGTTCCCATCATTGGCATTGTCTACGTTAAAAGCGGAATGTGAAAAAAGCGGACAATGCTGCAAAGTGTTTAATTTCAATTTGCTCTTTGCAAAATATGTTGGCGTAGCAAACTATTTAGATATTAGCGATGAACAACATATAAGGCTTGGCGAGCAAATCTTCTCCAACCTCTTGTTCCAAGCTCGCGCAACAGATGCAGAGCTCAACCAGTACATATCGAAGGTTGTATGCTTAGACGAGTTTAATCAACTAGTGAGCAAAGCAAATAACTTTATCTGTGATTGTGCCGACTTGATACTTCAATGTTCCCCCAAATTGGTCGGATTCACGACCAGCTTTTTTCAAACCATACCCTCGCTTTGCTTAGCTAAAGAAATAAAGAAAAGGGATCCTAAGGTACTCGTTGTGTTTGGTGGCGCTTCTTGTGAAGAACCTATGGGCAGTGGACTTTTAAAAAGCTATGAGTATATAGATCTGGTTTTCTCAGGAGAGGCTGATAAGACTTTCCCTGAATTTATTGCAAAGCTGACTAAAACCAAAGAAGAGAGTTTTGTTTCTTCGATGCAATCCAAGATAGTTTCAGGTGAGCAAACCGAGTTAGATGATCTGAGTACACCAGATCACAGCGATTATTTTGCCGATTTAAAGATCTTTGAGCTGGAAACAGAAATTGAGCCAAAGTTCACCTTTGAAACGTCTAGGGGCTGTTGGTGGGGGGAGAGATCTCACTGTACTTTTTGTGGACTAAATGGCGGTCAAATGGCCTACAGAGCCAAGAGCCACGAAATTGCCCTTGAGCAACTTAAAGCGATTTCCGCTTCGGTGGAAAAAGCGCATGTTTTATTTTCGGATAATATCCTTAACTACAAATATTTCGGTTCTCTGTTCAACCAGCTTAAGGAAGTCTCGAACTTAAGCTATTTTTTTGAAGTTAAATCAAACCTCAAAGAGCAGCAACTCATTGATATGAAAGAAGCAGGTGTCGTCACTATTCAACCTGGAATAGAAAGATTAAATGACCATGTCCTAAAAATAATGAAAAAAGGCAACAGCACCAAGCAAAATGTCCAGCTCATAAAGTGGGCAGCCGATTACAACATTAAACTGCTGTGGAATATGATCGTCAGCTTCCCCAATGAGTGCCCCAAAGCGCTGGAGCAAGAGATTAGTTTAGTGAAAAAGCTAAAACACCTTCCTCCACCGGGAAATATTGGCCCTGTACGAGTTGACCGATATAGCCCTTTTTATAAGACGCCAGAAAAGTACGGTATTTGTTTAAAAGGCGCATCTTTGGCCGAGCGCTATTTGCATTATGAGTGCCCATTTATTGAAGATATTTGTTATCACTTTGAACACCAAAATAGCGCACAAGCCAGTGATCAAGTTGTTCGACTTACTGAAACTTTAACAAAAGAAATTAATGACTGGCGTGATAACTATAAACCGAATACTTTGACCTATGATGATGATGGAAAGGTTGTCGCAATTAAAGATTATCGTGACGAAGACAACGCTCATGTTATAGAACTAACAGGCAATGCTCGAAAACTATATCTATTTTGTAATCAATTTAATGAAAGACATAGGGTGGAGAGGTCATTCGGCAGCTCAGAAGTTATAAATTGTTTGTTAGACCTTGGAGTCATGTTGTCGGTCGATAACAAACTTTTGTCAGTAGCAGTAAGAAGCAAAGCTAAGAGCAAGATTGATTATTTAAGTTTACCCGATTTTGCTTTGGTTGAGCTGAGTTAGCGGATACGCTTTGATCTAATCATACTCAATCGATTTTGCTGTTAACCCCCCTAGCGTTTTGTTAGCCAATGGTAACTTGTAAATTCTCCTTGCCGTAACAAATCATGGTTTCATCGCGTTTTACGCCCCTGCCCTTGGTCTATCTGATCAGTTCCAGTAAACTCCATCGCGTTAATTTTCAATAATAATAATCCTTGTCAGGGAGAAAAGAATGAAATCAACGTTCACTCGTACCTTGATCAATAGCTCTATTGCATTGATCTTATCAGGTGCCGCTATGACTTCAGTTGCAACAGAAACTGAAGCTGAAACAGCAAAATGGGATGTATCAAAGCCACAAGGCCAAGTTAAAACCATCAGCATTAATACCGACGAATCCACTTGGTCAAACCTAGACGTTCACCCAAATGGCAAAACCATCATTTTCGATATGCTGGGTGATATCTACACCATGCCAATATCTGGTGGCGAAGCTAAGCCTTTAGTAAAAGGTTTTGAATGGAATATGCAGGCCACATATAGCCCAGACGGTAGCAAAATTGCGTTCTTAAGTGACCGCGATGGGATGATGAACGTATGGACCATGAATGCAGACGGTTCAAACTTAAAGCAGATCACCAAAGAAGCATCTAACACAATTCACACTCCAACTTGGAGTCCAGATGGTCAATACATTGCGGTAACAAAAGGTGTAATGTCTTCACGCTCTATCGCCGCGGGTGAAATTTGGATCTTCCACCACACCGGCGGTTCTGGTACTAAAATCCAGTCGGGTTCACACGGTGCGTTTAATCAAAAAAACATCACTGACCCTAAGTTCTCGCCAGATGGTAAATACATTTACTACACCCAAGACATTACGTCAGGTCGTGTATGGCAATACAATAAAAACTCAACAACAGAATTATTCAACATTATTCGTCACGATTTAACGACAGGTGAAACTGAACGTTACATCGGTGGTGCAGGTGGCGCAGTTATCCCTACGCCTTCTCCAGATGGCAAATACATGGCTTACTTAAAACGTGAAGACACTAAAACTGTACTTTATATCAAAGATTTAAAGTCAGGCGTTGATAAGCGTTTATACACAGAGATGGAGCGTGACAATCAAGAAACCTTTGGCACCGAAGGTAACTACGCTTATTTCGACTGGACACCAGATAGTGAAAACATCGTATTTTGGACTGGCGGTAAATTCCAATCTATCGACGTAGAAAGCAAAAAACTAACGGCTATTCCTTTCCAAGCAAAAGTAGAAAAACAAGTTCAACAAGCGATCCGTACGCCAGTTGAAGTTGCTCCGGATACCATGAAGGTAAAACAAATTCGTTGGGCAACCATGTCGCCAAAAGGTGACAAAATTGTTTATCAGGCACTTGGTAAGCTATACATTCGTGATGTTGAGTCTGGCAAAGTTAAACGTCTAACTTCACAAAGCGAACACGACGAGTTTTACCCAAGCTTCTCTCGTGATGGCAAATACATCACTTACAGTACTTGGAATGATGAAAAACTAGGTACTGTTCGCGTAGTTAAATCACGCGGTGGTAAAGGCAAAGTCATTACAACAGAGCCTGGTCACTATGTAGAGCCTAAGTTCTCGCCTAACGGTAAACAAGTTATATTTAAACGCTTCACTGGTGGTTTCTTATTATCGCCGGAATGGTCAATGGAACCAGGTATTTACCTTGCTGATGTAAAAGGTAAAGAAATGAAGCGCGTAACTAAATCTGGCGACGACGCACACTTTGGTGCTGAAGGCGACCGTATCTTCTACACTGCATACCAAGACAAATCATTTGGTACCAAGAAGAAGTTGATGAGTGTAAACCTTGATGGCTTTGACGAAAGAGAAGAGCTCAAGGGTGACAAGGTAACGGAATTCAAAGTATCGCCAGATGCTAAATGGATTGCCTTTACTTATCAGTACAACACATACGTTGCACCATTTGCCAAGAAAGGTAAGTTACAAAGCATTGGTCCTAAATCAACTTGGGTACCTGTTGCACAAACTTCTAAAGCGTCTGGTTCAGAAATGCACTGGTCAGCAGATAGCAGCAAGCTACATTGGTCAAATGCTTCAACGCTTTACACAAGAAAGTTAACTGACAGCTTTGCTTTCCTAGAAGGTTCAGCACAAGAGCTGCCAGAGCCTACTAGCCAAGGTATTGACTTAAGCTTTGATAAAAAGTCTGACATGCCAAAAGGCTTAATTGCTTTGGTTGGCGGTAAAGTGATAACCATGCGCGATGCAGATAACAATCAAGAAGTTATCGAAAACGGTGTTGTATTAGTTGAAAATAACAAAATTGTTGCGGTAGGTAAACAAGGTGAAGTTGACCTGCCTAAAGGCACTAAGACATTTGATGTATCGGGTAAAACACTTATCCCAGGTATCATCGATGCCCATGCCCACGGCTCTCAAGGTTCAAACCAGATCATCCCACAACAAAACTGGAAAAACTTCTCGTCAATTGCCTTTGGTGTCACGACAATTCACGATCCATCAAATGACAGTCGTGAAATTTTCGCAGCTGCGGAACTTCAACGTGCAGGTAAGATCATTGGCCCTCGTATTTTCTCTACAGGTAAGATTTTATACGCAGGGGTTGCGCCGGGTTGGACGGCAAAAATTGATGACTTAGATGAAGCGAAATACCACATTGAGCGTACTAAAGCGCAAGGTGCAGTATCAGTTAAAAGCTACAACCACCCACGTCGTGACACTCGCCAACAAGTGTTAGCTGCAGCAAGAGAGCTAGGTGTAAACGTAGTGCCTGAAGGTGGCGGTAAGTTCTACCAAAATACGACTATGGTTATTGATGGTCACACTACTTTAGAGCACGCGCTTAACATTCCTCGTGGTTATAAAGATCTTACTCAGCTTTGGAGTCAAACGGCCGTTGCTTACAACCCTACTTTCGTAGTTGCATACGGTGGTTTATCTGGTGAGAGATATTGGTACGACAAAACAAATGTTTGGGAAAACGAGCGCTTAATGCGTTACGCGCCTAGATACATTATCGAACCTCTTTCAATCCGTCGTGAGACTGCGCCTGAAGATCACTACAACCATATTGAAGTGGCGAAATATGCGAAAACCCTACGTGACAATGGCGTACGAGTATTAATTGGTGCTCACGGTCAACGTGAAGGTTTAGCAGCGCACTGGGAAATGTGGATGATGCATCAAGGTAACTTCACGCCTTGGGAAGCAATCCGTGGTGCCACTTATGATGGCGCTATTGCCTTAGGTATGGACCAAGAAATTGGTTCTATCGAAGCGGGTAAACTGGCTGACATTGCTATCATCGATGGCGACGTATTATCTGATATGCGCAGATCTGAGTATGTAACTCATACCATGATCAATGGTCGTTTATACGATACTAAAGATATGAGTGAAGTATTGACTGGCGATCACAAAGCCAAGCCAATGTTCTTTAACCGTCTTGAAATCAACGCTATGCCGACGGCTACAGCGCAAGAGATGGAACAAAAAGCTCATAAGTATCACTGGACCCATCACTAAAAGCTGAAACCTTTGGTTTCAAAGCTATCGCGCCGGTATCTCTGGCGCGTAGCGATCTGGCAGCAGTAAGCTGATCTAGCTGGCCTGCCAGATCGTTTTCATCTCCCCTTATTACAACTCTTGATTTTTCTCCCTCAAATCAACTAAGGTACTTACTGGTACGATGAGAGGGCGAACCATGACACTGTATGAATTTGACGGCTATATCCAGTCTATTTACTTAGCTGAATATCCGCACGGGTTGTTATTATTAGACGGCGCATGTCGAGCCGATGTCTCCACCATTTGTAATTTTATTGAGCAAAAGCTAAACCGCCCGCTGTCAGATTTAAAACTCGTGGTTTCCACTCATATGCATCCAGATCACGCAGGTGCCGCTACCAAGTTAAGAGAGCTTACGGGCTGCAAAATTGCCGCAGGAGCTTGTAATAAACACTGGTATACCGGAATAGATGGCATGTTGATGTATTTAACCGATATGGCACTAGCACGCTGGGTAGCAGGTAGAAAAGGCAAAAAGACCGAAAACCTTTGGTATCCGAGAAAACTCATCCCTGATATTTACTTACAAGATGGACAAACCCTGCCCGAATTTGAAGATTGGCAAGTGATCACCACCCACGGTCATACCGACAGAGACATTTCCTTGTACCACCAGCAAAGCAGTAAGATTTATGTTGCCGACCTTATTGTCATTGTAAAAGGCCAATATGCACCGCCCTTCCCTGTCTTTCACCCTAATAGATACAAAGCCTCACTAACCAAAGTAAAGCAGCTAGACGTTGCTACTGTAGTACTTGCCCATGGCGGCGAAAAACAGTTAAGCCACCAGCAGTGGCTGGAACTGATAGACAAAGCACCAAGTAAACCGACCACTCATTGGCGCTCAGTTAAGAAAAAATTGCTGCAAGCCATTTCATAAATGATGCCTTAGTTGGCATTCTGTGTTTATAATTTGCTTACTTGGGTCAACATAAGCAAACAGGATCGGTTGTTGTGGCAAAGATGCTTAATATCTTTTGGCTGTTACTCTTGCTCTTACCTAACATCATTTTGGCAAAGGACATCGCCATTCGAATTCCAGCTCCACAGTCGGCCGAAGATACCAGCCATGATTACTATTACCAACTACTAGAATTAGCGCTAAGCAAGAGCAAAAACAACAAATACACCATTGAGGTGCTCGAAGCCGACTCAACCACTCAAGGTCGAACGGCTCACTTGCTCAATGGTAAATTCATTGACGTGTATTGGATGGGCACATCCATCAAAAGGGAAAAACTCTTCAAAGCAATCCAGATCCCACTGCTAAAAGGGTTATTAGGTTATCGAGTATCCATCATCAACAAAAGTCAAAAAAAGCAATTTGCTCAGCTCGACAGCAATGCGCTAAAAGCTAAAATAGCCTGCCAAGGCACCCACTGGCCAGATACTGAGATCTTAAAAAGCAATGGCTTTATGGTTATTCCAGTGGCTCGATATGAACTGATGTTTGACTTAGTTGATATCAACCGCTGCGATTATTTTCCAAGGGCTATTTTTGAGGGGTACTCCGAGTTAAAACAAGCAAATAAACGCTTATCGAATTTAGCCATGTTTGACCAAACTATGCTGCATTACCCATTTCCAATCTTTTTCTTTGTCCACCTGCAAGCTGAAACATTGGCAAAAGACATAGAAATGGGGTTAGAAAAGGCAATTGACTCTGGTGAGTTTGATCAACTTATTCGCACTCACCCAGTGACCAAACATTTATTTCCTATCTCAAAATGGCAAAAAACCAAGTTAATTGAGCTTACCAACCCTTTGTTAAACAAAACATTAAACACTAATGATCCGAGATACTGGATCGACTTAACAGCAAATTAGGCAAGACATTGCGACAAACAAATTATTGCCGCAATAACATCCAATAAAGCTTCGTCTAGTCTGACAAGTAGTACTCAACTGTTGATACAACCCTTACCTTCTTAATATGAGGGTTGTTATTGTCTCTGGCATTAATACTGAATCGACCTTGAGATGCACGCTTAATCTTGCCAAGTTGGCTGTTAGAATCTGACGCAAACTTCTGTGCCACTTCTCTTGCTTTACGCGTCGCTTCTTCAATCATCACAGGTTTAATTTCGTTAAGACGAGTAAATAGATACTCTGTTCTGTTGTCATACCTTGAACCAGTGAAGACAATTCCTTCTTTACCTAACTCCGATAAGCGCCCCATTACCTCACGAACACCGTCAATATTTTTAGAATAAACCGTTACCGTTTGCGAGGCGGTATAACGGAATTTCACATTGCCACTGCTGCCGTACTCTTGTGCCGACTTATCAGTAATAGCTGGTGTGGCAAAGGTTATCTCGCTTTGTTCAACGCCATGTTTCAGTAGAAATGCTTTGATTAAATTACTACTGCTTTCAATGTCATTATATAAACTTGATAACTCATTACTCGCTTGTGTAAACGTAATAGGCCAGATAACAATATCGGCTTGGTACTCTTTTTCTGACAAGCCTTTCACCGTAACGCTTCGGTCTAATTGCTTATAATCGATTGCGGCTTTGCCTAACAACAGACCCAAAGACATGAGTCCTAAAAATATAAAACCACCTAAAATACTGGCAGTTGCTTTGTTATTTGTCTTCACAATCATTTCCTTTCAGTAAAGTTAACAAAGAGTATATTCCGAGTGCTGCGCATCTTCATCAAGAAAAGTAAAAAAATAGCCTGAAATTTTTTACACAACTATGGACGGTTTGCTTTCATGCAAACGCATGAATAATAAGTTAAACAGTAAGTTGGCTAGTTTGTTGCGCCGTTTGCAAGAAACAGGACAACACTGTTTTATCTTTTTAAGTGGCTTATTATGTGTATTTTATTGTTTTAGCTGTCTTTCTAATCTATCTATACGTTCAGCTAATACAGCTAGACGACTTTGAGCCATAAAAAAGCCACCGCCTAATCCACATAAAGCAGAATAAAAATCTAAAGAGTTAAATTGAAACGCTAGTATGCTTCCAATAACTAACATTGATAAACCGACCATACGGTTACCAGTTATATACCCACTGAGTTGAGAGGCATGTTCAGCAAGCTCTGAGTCAGAAAGTTGGCTTGGTGAGTTACTAACAAATACTCTAGTCATTTTAATCTCCATATTTAAATTACACACAATACACATAACGCTTAAATAAACGGCTAAACATGCTTGGCTATACTTGGAAACGCAGCGAACCAAGCCAAGCGTTTTAGTCCGATTTAATTTTCTTGTTAGGAATACTCTCTACTACCACACGCAAAAGCTTTTTCTTGGTAAAGAGATTGATATACGAGAAACACCTCTACCTTCTTTTTTAATAACTCATAAAAATCAGGACTAGGAGATCCATCAATTACACTAAATTTCAATAAATCAATTTGTTCGCCCACTTTATATGCAGTGCCTGTGACAGGAAGATGAAATTCATATTCAAGCAGTTTAAAGTCATCGACACTTATCATAGATAAAGCGTTATGTAATTGCTTATAACTTGGGTTATTAAACTGCTTGCCGTCAATAATGAACGTAGTCTGCATAATAACTGCAGGACCTAGACCTTTGTTTTCAAATGAATATTTTAAGGCATCATCGTTTTCTATATGCATGTGTAATAATGGACGAACAGAGAGAATATTATGTATTTTAGCTGCTCGAAGTTGAAAAATAGTTGTAATTAAAGCAACTAAGGCAATTACAACTGAAGCGATGGCAATATAATCTGAACTACCCATGAGTTCCTAACATCTAATTGCTTTTTTAAAACATTTTCAGTAGGTTATCTATATAGTGTATTTAAATCAATATTACTACTCTGTTTTATACGAGAATTTCTGGTTTTACGGGTTCTCATATGCCCCTTCTTGCAACTTAAACTTTCTATTCTTTAACTAGTTATGAGTTTTGTTTGTGATATCCGAGAGTAATTAAAAGCCACAGTTGACGCTAATCATAAACTAAACCATTTATTATTGTACCTAATGCAGTTAACACGATTTAAACTTATCAGTAGCTCCCCTTTTCAAAGTAAAGTTCGAACCGTCATAAGGACGAAAGGTTATAGTTTAAAAACCGAAAAAGTGTATCTATGTTGGATGAAGTCATTCATTTTGTTTAACAGAAGAAAGCTCACTAAATAAATAGTGAGTTCAGAGGTTGAGCGATTTTTGACGCATTTGGCCATCAATGAACAAGTAACTTAGGGAAGTCAGGACTAGGCCTTGTATGCTATTAGGTTTTGTACAAATCCGTTTTTAGTGTGAACTTCAAAAGCAAAAAAGGCTCCTGTTAGGAGCCTTTAACATAACTATTGATTGTATCAATTAGTCTTTAGGGATAGGGAAACCTCTATCACGCATTAACGCTTCTACTTTTGCGTCTCTGCCTCTAAATAAACGATAAGCTTCTGCTGGGTCTACAGCGTTACGAACTGCGAATAAGTGATCTACTAACTTCTTCGCCATCGCGTCATCATAGTAACCACCTGGTGCTTCTTCAAATGCTTCAGAAGCGTCAGAAGTTAATACTTCTGCCCACATGTAACCATAGTAACCCGCTGAATAACCTTCACCAGAGAAGATATGACCGAAATGTGGCGTGCGGTGACGCATTACGATTTCTTCTGGCATATTCATAGCAGCTAGTGTTTCTCTCTCAAACTTGTCAGGGTCAATGCCTTCTGGATCAACACTGTGAAGTTTAAGGTCAATAATCGCTGACGCTAGGTATTCGGTTGTTTTGAAACCTTCGTTGAACGTTGCTGCTTTTTTGATCTTAGCCACTAACTCTTTTGGAATTGGCTTACCCGTTTCAGCATGAGTTAGGTAATTATCAATAATTGGATCAGTTGTTAACCAACGCTCTAATAGCTGTGATTGGAATTCAGTATAGTCACGAACACCGTTGTGTTGTGATGGGTACTCAACATTCGCAGCTAAGAAGTGCAATGCGTGGCCAAACTCGTGGAATAATGTCTCAGCGTCGTCCCAAGAAATAAGTGTTGGCTTACCTTCTGGCGCTTTAACAAAGTTAGAGTTGTTAGACGCTAATACGTTTGTTTGACCTTGGAAAGTAGTGTAACTGCGGTATGTTGTCGCCCAAGCGCCTGAACGCTTACCTTTACGAGCGTATGGGTCTAAGTAGAATAAACCAACGTGTTCGCCATTAGACTTTTTCGTAACTTCCCAAACTTTTACGTCTTCGTGGAATACAGGCACTGAGCCTTCTTTCACTGGCGTGAATTTAAAATCAAATAATTCACCAGCAACGTAGAACATGCCAGGTACTAAGTTGTCTACTTGTAAGTATTGTTTTACTTCATCAGAGTTTAAATCGTACTTTGCTTTACGTACTTTTTCTGCATAAAAGCGGTAATCCCAAGGTGCAATTTTAATTTTAGCGCCTTCTTCATCCGCAACCGCTTGCATGTCTGCAACTTCTTCCTTTACTCGAGCAATTGCCGCAGGCCATACTTTATTCATTAGCTCAAACGCATTTTCAGGGTTCTTTGCCATGCGATCTTCTAAACGCCATTCTGCGTAGTTTTTATAACCTAATAGTTGTACGCGCTCATGACGTAACTTTAAGATCTCTGCAATAATGGCGTTGTTGTCAAACTCATCACCATTGTCACCACGGCTGTAGTAAGTGTTCCAAACTTTCTCACGCAACTCACGGTTTTCAGAGTATGTTAAGAATGGGTCCATTGATGAACGAGTATTGGTGATAGCGTACTGATCTTCTTTACCTAGTGCTTTTGCTGCAGCGGCTGCGGCATTTACGATAGACTCAGGTAAACCGCCTAATTGGTCTTTCGTTAAGTAAGTAACGTAGTTTTCTTCATCCGCTAATACGTTGTTACCAAACTTAGTGTGAAGCTCAGATAGCTTTAATTGAATTTCAGCAAAACGTTTTTTGCCATCGCCAGACAACAATGCACCGCCACGAACGAAACCTAGGTATTCATTCTCAACTAAACGCTGTTGGTCTTTGCGTAACGTTTTCATTTCAGCACTATCGTAAACCGCTTTAATACGCTTAAACAGGCCTTCATTTTGACTAATTTTTGAAAAGAATTGTGACAACATTGGCGCTAGTTCACGAGATACTTCTCTCACTTCTGGAGAAGACTTATTTGAACGCCAAATGCCGTAATATGCGTAAATGCGGTTTAAGTCAGAACCAGCGGCTTCTAGCGCCACAATGGTATTTTCAAAATTAGGCAGCTCTGAGTTGTTAACAATGGCATCAATTTCTGCAAGTTGACGTTCCATTGCAATTTCCATTGCTGGTTTTAAATCTGCTAGCTTAACCGTATCAAAAGCTGGCACACCTTCATAAGGGCCTGTCCACTCTGCTAATACTGTATTTGTTTGTTTCACTTCGGCACTTTGTGTTGTTTCAGTTTCGTTGCTCTTATTATCAGAGCCACATGCAGTTAGCGCACCCGCTAGTGCTAAAGCTACTGCAAATTTTACTTTATTGTTCATATTCTTCTCATTGTTATTCGAGGGTTAACCGCCAGATATAACCAGAGTTATCGCCAATTAACAATGCTTTATCAGGTCAATTGCCAAACATATAAGTTTAAAATTGTTTACAGTTTGAAAAATGCACCATCAGTGATTAAGCTTACGCCATTAAATGCCTTCACTGGCGTAAAAGTAATACGCCAAGCCCATTAAAATTGCTGATTAACGCCAACCTTCAAGTGCCTTTCGAGAATAACATGAGCCAACTAAATAGCCTTAACCAAACACAACAAGCTCAAGCTAACTCAACATCGGTAGAGGCAAAGACAATAAAAGCAAATACGGTTCAAGTAACGGCAAACATAGCCAATAACTTACAAGGTACTTTCAAACTTCAGGGAATTGCTGCCCCAATCACTCAACAGCTTACAATGGCACAAGCGAGTCAACTCTCGCAGCCTTTAACTGCTCTGGTGAAACAGCAGTCAGCACTAATATTTCTTCAATCTCAAGCCAGTACTGCAACTTTGACCTTACCAGCTGTATTGCAAACTTTAACTCAGCAATGGCTAAACCAAGGCAAGGAATTAAAAGGAAAAATACCAGCAGAGTTAGCTAAGTTATTGCAAAGCAAGCTCGGCTTAAATCCAGAAAAGCTAACTAATCAACTACTTAACATTCAGTTAAAACAAAACTTATTGCAGCTCAGCTTTTTGCAAGGTGAGCCGATCACTGAACTAAAACTTGGACTTTCTACGACTCAACAATCTGCGGAACAGTTAGAGCAACTTTTGCAATTTATGTTACCAATTAAAGCGCAAGATGATGCCAGTGTGTTTATCCAACAACAAACCTCGCAAAATACAGGCAACGATGAGCACAAACTGAGGTTTAACTTACAATTTGATTTGGACAGACTGGGCAAACTAGAAGTGCAAGTAGAGTTAATGGAATTTGAGCTAACAACCGTATGCATCTGCGACTCGCCACTGCTACAACGAAAAGTAAAGCAATACTGGCCGCAGTTGGAAGCAAGATTAAGTGCGCTAGGATTTAGTTTGGACAATCAAATAAAACAGAAAAACAAACTAGAGCAAAATAATAAAGATCAGCGCCCTGCTGGCTTGATCAATGTGAAAGTATAAATCAACAATCGAGCGCAAACATGACTAAAAATTTAGATAACGAACAAGGGGCTTTATCGTTTTATTACGATGGTAAAAATACCCCACAATTAGTTGCCAAAGGCTACCATAAGTTGGCTGACTTAATTATCGAGAAGGCAAAACAAGAAGGTATACTAATCCACAAAGATAAAGCACTATTTGACTACCTTGAATCTATGGATGTTGGCAGTGCCATCCCTCCTCACATGTATGTAGTCATTGCTGAGTTAATAGCCTTTAGCTATGTTATTAGAGGCAAATTCCCAGAAAGCTGGCAATAACGAAGCATTAAAATTCAATAACTTACCTTGTATTAAAGCCCTTACCACTGCTAATAGTTAAATAAAAAACCAATTTAATTTGTTAGTTATATTCAACTTTACTATATTTACCTAGGAATGAAGCTTGCTAGTCAACTTTGCTGCTCAAATTAACCCACGAACCTAGGAGGTAAGCATGTTTAAATCAACACTTGGATGGAAGTTTGCCGTGGCTTTTGTTATTACTTTTTCTGTTTTTGGTGTATTAAATGCAACGGTACTACAAGAAAGATTCTGCCCTGTTATTGCCGACTTTAGACTGACTGACACCGCAGCAATATCACAAAACTTTGACCAAGCGCGAGTGGCTTATTTTATCGATTTCAAAAACTCTCACCAGATCTTAGTTAAAAAAAGCCAAGTCAATGACGCTCGTATTGTGCTTAAGCATTTAGGTATTACAACTAAGTTCCAATCTCTGGGTAGCTGTCGAGTCGTTCATTAAACTGATTTAAAGCTCACAGACTGAAATTGACGAGTTTTAATCCAGCTAAATACATGACTGGGACAAACAAAAGCGTGAGTTAAACAGAAGGGTATTGTTTAAAGCATTTCCAATAAGAACTTATTTGGATGGGGCCACACTTTTTGCTCAGGTAGGTCAAACTGTAACAACTCAATCAAATCTCGGCCGTCTAAAATGAAAGCCACTTTAACTCCAGGAGCGGGACTAGATGGTGGCAGAATAACTTCTCTGCCTTTTATCGCACTCAATAAATCTTCTACCACATAAGCGATGTGAGGTTGCGTTTTAATGATCTCAGGTAATGTGCTGTTCTCATCAAATTGCATCCACTCTATGGCATAAGGTTTATCAAAATATCCCGTTGCATGCATTTTGTGCTCGGCACAGTATGACCCTTCAGGTAGAGAGAAGCTAGTAGGGATACCAACATGATGAAAGGTCAGCTTTTGAAATTGTTTTTCACTCATGTCATCTCACTTAATATTGTTAAGTTAACTCTTGTTATTTGCGAACTATCAGGGTTAGAAAATCTAACACATCAAGCACTCTGGCAGCGTAGCCATCTTTAATATCTAAACTCGCCTGTTCGTTAGATTTTAGCTGCAGCTCTAACGCATTAACCAGTTTATGTAGCTTTTTCTCATGCAACCCCAACTTATGCTGAATAGGATCAGCAATAACACCAGCAAAAGCAGAAACGGCTCCTAGCACAGCGGCGACTCCACCAGTAGATAAAACAACTGCGCTGGTTGAAGCTGATACTGGAACCACTGAATAAAAAGCTGCGCCTAAAGTATTACCCAAAGCAAAGCTCGATACCGCTGAGTGATATGCAGCCGATGCTGCTAAAGATTGGCCCAATCCAACCGCACCAAAGTTAAGGGTTTTACTCGTTAAATAACCTGTGGCAGTACCAATTAGCGTCGAAGACAATTCCGATGCAGCTTTGCGACTATCGGTGTACTCGAAAATGCGATCTGTGAGAATATTTTTGCCTGCTTCATCTGCGGTTAAGTTAGAAATAGACTCCATACTCTGAGCGATAATGGGCGCTAAACTTTCGTCTTCTAAGATGATCTCTAATAGCCTATTTTCTGTGAACTCTCTGTCTTCTTGCTGATGGGGCAACTTGATAAACTGAGTATAAATGCGCCACTGCACTTCCAATTCTACATCGGTAGTAAAACCAGCTGGCAAATCAGAAAAAACTTTACTGGCTTTATCAAATTTAAGTTTTTCTAACCCTTTACCTATGCCAGTGCCTAGAAAATAAAAAGGCGTCCAAACAACATTCGCAGGGGCTTTGAGTATGTCTTTGCCAAAGGCTTTTTTGTTAATATCCCACGCACCAATAAGAGAAAAAGTGTCATTACAGAACACTGGGATATTGTCCCTACACTCTTGAATATAACGTTCTATTCCATGTTCAACCGCTTGGTTGATGATATTTTTCTTATCCATTTACTACCTCGAAGACAAGACTGTATTGCAAAACATCGTAAATCATCTTGATTGGCTAGGCTAATTCAAGTTGTTTCAACTTGTGACAAATAGAACAGTTTTTCAGAGGCAAAAGAAGGTGGTAGCGTAAGTGCAGATATTGGGAGGCAATTAAATAAATATGAAAGACACCCACCTTAAATTTAACATGGGTGTCTTTTATAATTCACGCTTGTAACAAGCTATTGAGCAGCCTTTGGCTTTTTGTATTTAATAGCTAAAACAATGATCCCAATCTGTAACACAGACGTTAGCAACAGACCGACGATAGATTGAATTTCAGTATATTTTTCAGTGTAAATATAAAGTGAAACGTTACCCAAAGCGAAAGCGACCCATGCAATTGCAGATACACCTTCTGACGATTTAGTTTTGAACAAATGAATCAACTGAAGAACAGTCGCAGTAGGAAAAACAATGGCTGGGATATATCCAATAACTTCAATGATACTCAACTAGATTACTCCATTTATTGGAGCCTCAACTTGACCGAGGCAAAAAATAGCCGCGTAAAATAAGCGACTAGAGAGCAAAAAGCCAATTTTATTTGGCTTTTATCTGCATTATTTTGTGTTGAACTGCCTAACGGTGAGTAACGAGTGTAATTGATTTATCAGCCCAAATAGCCCCACCACTATGGTCAATACTTATTCTTAACCAAGCGAACGAACTAAGGCAAAAGCCTAAAAATAGAATTTGCAACTGTAGCGCTGCTGACAGGATTTACAGAGACACCCACCTTAAAATTAACATGGGTGTCTCTGTTATTCTTCCAACAGAAAGTAACTCTTGGGTTAAATCTGACACGAAGTGTTCAAGCAAACGGAGTTTGATCTGACGAGCTTGCTCGATCTATTTCTCCAGCTCTTAATACCCAATTGCTTTTTTAAGCACTTGCTTGCGGGCAAATTCAAATTGGTTAGCGACATTTAACATGGTTGAGCGGAAAAGTTTTAATGGTGCTTTGTCGTTTGAAAATAACTTGTAGAAGCCATCCATTGCACCAGACATAACTAATGAGTCGGCTTTGCGCTTTAGTTGATATTTTTTTAATGCCTTTTCAATTGCTGTAGTATCTGAAAGTTCAATATCTGCAAGTTTATTAGCTAACTCAGCTACGTCTTTGTAGCCCAAGTTAACTCCCTGTCCTGCCAATGGATTGATGGTATGAGCTGCGTCACCAACTAGTACGACTCTGTTATTGAAATACTGATTGGCTTGCCTTCTAGTTAAGCCAAATGAAGCTTGTTGGACAACGTCAAAATCACCAGCTAAAGCGGGAAACACATCTAGTACTTGTTGTTTCAATTGGCTTGAATCAAGTTTAGACAAAGCTCTGATCTTTTCAGGTGCGTCGTACCAAATCAAACTTGAGTAGCCATCATTTAAAGGGAGAAAGGCTTTTGGCCCACTAGGTTGAAACTCTTGCCAAGTAATTGCTTGAGTATCAAACTCAGTCTTAATGGTAATGCTAAGACAATGTTGTTGGTAATCCCAACCGCTAATTCCTAACCCTGCTAACTGACGAGTTTTGCTAAATGCTCCATCAGCACCAATAACTAGACTAGCTGTGAGCGTTAGTTCTTCGATTTCCGATTTAACAATAACTGACGCTTGCTGACTGTCTTGTTTAATATCAATTAAATCTAGGCCAGTAAAAACTTCTGGCTTGTTTTGCAAGTTTTCAAATTCATCGTAAGCCGCAATTTGCAAGGCTTCATTGCGAATTAGGTAACCTAAATGGCTTTCGTTAATTTCTTCAGCATCAAAAACCAAAGGCTTTACGCCATTTTCCCACGTCGCCAATTGTGTAAATACGCATTTACTTTTATCTGAAATATGTCGCCATAAGCCTAACTCAGATAAATAATCTTCACTAAACCGATTGATTGCAGAAACTCGAAGCGGTGCTTGTTCAAGCCATTCACTTTTCGGCAACTGCCTTTCAATGAGCGCTACTGACTTGTTTTGCTTACACAAAGCTAAAGCCAAAGCTGCACCAACCATGCCGCCACCAACGATAATGCAATCAAATGAAGTGTTCATATTTATTCTTTTTATTCGACAATTTAGACTTAGCTTAGACAGCTAATACGGGGTCGATATTATGCCAGATCAAGGAACGAATAAAACCCTACAAAAAATGGTCAATTTAACCTCTTCCAGTCTAGGCTAAATGACTGTAAAATACGCGCCCTTTGATTTTTTCAAAGTCTTTCATCATTTTTTAAATTGGTATCGAGAAGTAAATGACAAAAAAACTACATATTAAAACTTGGGGCTGTCAAATGAACGAGTATGACTCGCAGAAAATGGCAGACTTACTAGACGACAGTCACGGATATGAGTTTACCGAGGAAGCGGCAGAAGCTGACGTCATTCTATTAAATACTTGCTCTATCCGAGAAAAAGCGCAGGAAAAAGTATTCCACCAACTAGGTCGTTGGAAAACGCTAAAAGATAAAAAGCCAGAATTAGTAATTGGTGTTGGTGGTTGTGTAGCATCACAAGAAGGCCAGCACATTCGCGAGCGAGCTCCATTTGTTGATGTAGTATTTGGTCCGCAAACCTTACACCGTTTACCTGAGATGATTGATCAAATCCAAAGCGGTGAAGGCGGCTCGGTGATTGATATCTCATTCCCTGAAATTGAGAAATTTGACCGTTTACCTGAGCCTACTTCAGATGGCCCAACGGCATTCGTATCTATCATGGAAGGTTGCAGCAAGTACTGTACTTTCTGCGTTGTACCTTATACTCGTGGTGAAGAAGTATCACGTCCTGTTGATGACGTATTATTTGAAGTTGCGCAACTTGCTGAACAAGGTGTGCGTGAAGTAAACCTATTAGGCCAGAACGTAAACGCGTTCCGCGGCGAAACTCATGATGGCGACATTTGTCATTTCAGTGAATTATTACGACTTATTGCTGCAATCGATGGCATCGACCGTATTCGTTACACTACTTCTCACCCAGTTGAGTTTACTGATGACATCATCGAAGCTTACGCTGACGTACCTGAGCTTGTTGATCACTTACATTTACCAGTTCAATCAGGTGCTGACCGCATTCTTAACCTAATGAAGCGCGGCCACACGGCAATTGAATACAAATCGCAAATTCGCCGTTTACGTAAAGTACGTCCAAACATCAGCATGTCTTCTGACTTTATTATTGGTTTCCCAGGTGAAACTGCAGAAGATCACGCAAAAACTATTAAGTTAATTGAAGATATCGGTTTCGATTTAAGCTTCAGTTTCATCTACAGTGCTCGTCCTGGTACACCAGCTGCAGATTTACCAGATGATGTATCAGAGCAAGAAAAGAAAGACCGTTTATACGAGCTGCAAAATTTAATCACGCACCAAGCGTTACAAATTTCTCGTCAAATGTTAAACACTGAACAGCGTATATTAGTTGAAGGCCCATCGGTTAAAAACCCAATGGAGTTAAGAGGCAGAACAGAGAATAACCGTGTTGTTAACTTTGAAGGCCCACATTCACTAATTGGCGGCTTTGCTGATGTGAAAATTGTTGATGTATACACGAACTCTTTACGTGGTGAATTCATTCGCGGCGAAGACGAGATGGGCTTAAGACAAGATACAGCACCTGCAGATATTCTTGCTAAACGTGCACAACAAGATGATTTAGGTGTAGGTACTTTCGTACCTTAACCTTTGACCAGATAAAATAAAAACAGGCTAAAACAAAGGAAACCTTACTTTTGTCAAAAAACTTAATCACCACGGAATTTTATTTAGAGCCAGCAAACAAGGACAGACTGGCTTCTTTAATTGGTCCATACGATGACAATTTAAAACACATTGAACGTCGTATGGGGGTGGAAATTACTTATCAGGGCAATATGTTTAAAGTCATGGGTAAGCCAGCTAATTCGGCGGCAGCAACCGATGTCATTAAAGAGTTATACATAGAAACCCAACCAAGTCCAAAGCAAAAAAGTAAGGTTAAAGCGATTGAGCTGATCCCTGACCAAGTTCATTTAGCCATTCAAGGCTCTAAGTTACTTGACCAATCTACGGATGAGTATGGTCAAGAACTTATCATTCGTACCCGTAAAGGCAACATCAAGCCGAGAAACCCAAGTCAGTTAGACTACGTCAGCAACGTGTTAAATCACGACATTACCTTTGGTATTGGTCCTGCTGGTACTGGTAAAACTTACCTTGCTGTTGCTTGTGCAGTTGATGCGCTTGAGCGTCAAGAGGTTCGTCGTATTCTACTTACTCGCCCTGCTGTTGAAGCAGGTGAAAAGTTAGGTTTCTTGCCAGGTGATTTAAGTCAGAAAATCGACCCATACCTGCGCCCTCTTTACGATGCACTGTTTGAAATGATGGGCTTCGAAAAAGTAGAACGTTTAATTGAGCGCAATGTTATCGAAGTAGCCCCTCTTGCGTACATGCGTGGTAGAACCTTAAATGACGCCTTTATTATTCTAGATGAAAGTCAAAATACTACAGTAGAACAAATGAAAATGTTCTTAACGCGTATTGGCTTTAACTCAAAAGCGGTGATCACAGGTGACATCACTCAGGTAGATTTGCCTCGTGGTGCTAAATCAGGTCTTCGTCACACAATTGAAGTTCTATCAGGTGTTGACGATATCAGCTTTAACTTCTTCAAAGCTGACGATGTTGTTCGCCACCCTGTTGTTGCTAAAGTCGTAATGGCTTACGAAAAGCATGATGAAGAAATGCGCCGTCAAAAAGCAGAACGTGAAGCAGCTAAAAAAGCTGAAGCTGAAGCAAAAGAACTAGCTGCAAAAAGCTCTGAAGAGGAATAATCTGTGATTGAACTAGATTATCAAAATGTTTGTTCAGTTGATGACATCCCTACCGAGCAACAATGTCAAAATTGGTTAGAGCAGTTTTTACCTGAATTCCAACAAATGTCTGAACTGACGGTCCGCATCGTTGACGAAGCGGAAAGCCAGCAGTTGAACAATGACTACCGCGGCAAAAACAAGCCGACCAATGTGTTGTCATTTCCATTTGAAGTCCCTGAAGGGTTACCAGAAGACGTAGACTTTCCTTTGTTAGGTGACCTAATCATCTGCGCTCAAGTAGTAAATAGAGAAGCGGTTGAGCAAAATAAAACAAGTGAAGCCCATTGGGCACATATGTTGCTTCATGGCAGCTTACATCTTCTAGGTTATGACCATATTGAAGATGAAGAAGCGGAAGAGATGGAATTTCTTGAAACAAAAATTTTACAAAAAATGGGTTTCCCAAATCCGTATAACGATCAATAATCCGAATGCAACTTTGTCGCGTATTAAGTGTCAAAGTTGAGTATTTTTAATAATCATGGAGCATTCTAAACAGAATGAGCGAAGACAACCCGCATAGTAGCAACGGTTCATCGGCTACAAACAAAGGCTGGCTAGATAAGATCAGTCAAATTTTTAAAGATGAACCACAAAGTAAAGCTGACGTAGTAGACGTAATCGAAGTCGCTGCGGAAAATGATTTAATCGATCAAAGCACTAAAAGCATGATTGATGGCGTGCTGGAGATCGCAGATCTGCGCATCCGTGACATCATGATCCCCCGTTCTCAAATGATCACCCTAGATTTAGAAGATAGCCCTGAGCAGTTTATTCCAGCTATGATTGAATCTGGTCACTCACGTTTTCCTGTTGTTTCTGAAGACAAAGATCATGTTGAAGGCATTTTACTGGCAAAAGACCTATTGAACTTACTAGTAGATAGAGAGCGAGAAATTGATCTTAAAGCTATGTTAAGACCAATTGTCGTTGTGCCAGAAAGCAAACGAGTTGATACCTTATTAAAAGAATTCCGCCAAAATCGCTACCACATGTCTGTGGTCGTTGATGAATACGGCGGTGTTTCTGGCCTAGTTACCATTGAAGATATCTTGGAGCTTATCGTTGGCGAAATCGAAGATGAATTCGATAGTGAAGACGCGCAAACTGAGGATATCCGTCAAGTATCGAAACACGTATACATGGTACAAGCCCTTACTGAATTAGACGAATTCAATGAATACTTCAAAACCAGTTTTGATGAAGAAGAGGCCGATACCATAGGTGGCATTGTACTTCATCAATTTGGTCATATGCCGGAAAAAGGTGAAGAAGTAGAGATTGCTGGTATTCAATTTAAGGTTCACACCGCGGATACCAGAAGAATACAACAGCTAACGGTTACGCTGCCAAAAGAAGAGAAGGAAGAAGCGGTATAAACACGCTAACTCAATCAAATAAAAAGGATTGGAAGTCTCGCTTCCAGTCCTTTTTTAATGCTTATCCAAAAGTCAGTAAGCTTGCCTTAATTGCGTTGGGCAGCTTAATGACTCTGGCCTATTCCCCTTTCGGTCTTTGGCCTATTACCTTTATTTGTCTTATTGTTTTTGTTTATGTTTTACACTCGGCAACATCAGCAAAAAAAGCGGCTTGGCATGGTTTTTACTTTGGTTTAGGTTGGTTTGGCGCCGGTATCAGTTGGGTTCATGTTGCAATAGCAGACTTTGGCGGTTTACCGTTAATATTCTCTTTGCTTCTAATGTTGCTCCTAGTCGCCTACTTATCAATCTATCCTGCTCTTGCCAGTTACCTCAATTTTCGTTGGCAAAATAAACTTGGTGTAGTTGCGTTAGTGCCAGCATGGCTGATTGCTGAATCCCTTCGGGGCTGGGTTTTCTCTGGTTTTCCATGGCTTTCCATTGGCTATACACAAATAAACAGCCCGCTAGCTGGATTTGTCCCAGTAATAGGCGAATTTGGTCTGCAATTTATGGTTATTCTATTAGTTTGTGCAGCGCTGTTTAATGCTAAGAAAGCAGTTACCGCATATGTTCTGGTATTCGCCACCGCATTGCTATTGCAACAAAAGACTTGGTATCAAGAAACAGGCAAAGAGGTCAATTTAGCTCTAGTACAAGGCAATATTGCGCAAAGTGTAAAATGGCAACCTGACAATGAAGTGCCAACTATGCAAAAGTACTCCAACTTAACTGCACCTTACCTTAACCAGTCAGATATTGTAATCTGGCCTGAAGCAGCAATTCCAAGGTTAGAGATACTGGCTAACGATTATTTAGTAGAAGTGGATAGTCTAGCAGCCAAATCGAATGCATCGATTGTTACAGGCTTAGTGGACTACCAGCCCGATACCAATTTTGCTTTTAACAATTTAGTGGTACTTGGTAAAAAACAAGCAGACGACAAATTTGGTCACTATAAATATCTAGACAACAATCGATATTCGAAACATCACCTGCTGCCAATCGGCGAATATGTTCCTTTTGAATCAATACTCAGAAAGCTGGCGCCAATATTTGACTTACCTATGTCATCGTTTAGTCGTGGCAACTTTCAACAAGATAACTTGATAGCAAACGGCTACCGTTTAAGCCCTGCTATATGCTTTGAAATAGCCTTTCCTGAACAAATTAGAGCTAATCTATACCATGACAGTGATTTTATCTTAACCGTCAGTAATGACGCCTGGTTTGGTAATTCTCATGGTCCTTGGCAACATTTACAAATTGCACAAATGCGCGCGTTAGAGTTTGCTAAACCTGTGGTTAGAGCAACCAATAATGGTGTTACAGCAATTGTCAACAGTGCCGGTGATATCGTTGCCCAGTTAGAGCAAAATAAAGCTGATGTCCTTGAGTACCAGTTAGCACTAGTTCACTCTAGTACGCCTTACCAAAGGTTTGGCAATGCACTAACTTGGCTATTAGTTGTTATGTTTAGTGCTCTGACTTATTTTATAAAGCGACGTTATTAAAGAGGCCTTTCATCATGCTAAACGGCATTCACCATGTAGCTATCATATGTTCCGACTACCAAAAGTCGAAGTCGTTTTATACCCAAGTATTGGGCTTTAAAGTGATTGCTGAGACATACAGAGAGCAAAGAGATTCGTATAAATTGGACTTAGCACTTGCTGATGGTACTCAAATAGAACTATTCTCTTTCCCAACTCCACCAGTGAGGGTTAACAGACCTGAAGCCTGTGGCTTAAGGCACCTAGCGTTTCGAGTGGATTCCGTTGATGAAGTTGCTGTTTACCTTGGATCACAAGGTGTAATAATGGAGCCAATTAGAGTGGATGAGCTCACTGGCAAAAAATATACTTTTTTCCAAGACCCTGACGGTCTACCACTCGAGCTTTATCAAAATTAAAAAGCGGCCAACTCATGACCTACTATTAGGTGAGTAAACCGCTTTATTTTCGCGTTTGAAACGATTAATTTACTGGCGTAAATTCGGTAATTTTGCCGTCTAAGCCAGTTAGTTCTTTCAGCTTCTTTTGCGCTTTTTCTAGTTCAGACTTCTCAAGTTCTGGGCCAACGAACACCCGATATAAAGTGCCAGCTTTCGCCTCCACAGGTTTAACAAATGTTGTTACTCCAGCTTCTTCTAATTTAGTCAACAAGGCATCGACATTTGGTTTATTACGGAAAGTTCCTAACCTCAGTACCCATGCAGAGCTATCAAACTGAGGAGCACGGCCTGCGGTGACAGATGCAAGTTCTGGCTCGGCTGCAATTTGCTGCTCAACCGTCGTTTGATCTTCTGCTGAAGCAATGGCCGATATTGCTTCGTCTTGCTCTAACTCAGCTTTATCTTCTTCAGCTACTTCAATAGTTGGCTGTGGCGCTTGCTTTAACGCATCTTGCACTTGGGCCATTGGAAACTCTTTTAAAATTGGGCTTTCTGAAGACTCTGGTCTAGGAGGGATCTTTTTAAAGTCCTCTTTAATCGTGCTTTTTTGCCCATCTAATAGATCAGGAATAAAGACTACGCCTGCAAGTACTACGATTAGCATACCAACTAGACGTTGTTTGATGAGTTCCGTCACTTTATACCTCTTTTTGATCCAAAATTTCTGCTACAGTGTAAAACGATCCAAGCCCTAGTAAAAGCGTTTCGCTGGATTGATTTTCACATGCTTTTTGCCAAGCCTGTTTTACATCAGGTAAAACATGCACATTACTTTCTGCTAATTTAACTAACACCGATTTGATATCATCAGCTAATGCAGCTCTTGGATTATTTGGCAAGTCACCCAAATACCAATTAACAACTTTGCCTTTAAATAAGCTCAAACAGGCTTCAATGTCTTTATCTTTCATCATCGCCAGCACAACATCGATAGATTTTACCCCAGCAAACTTAGGGTGACTGTCCAATGTATTTAGTAAGTGCCTAATAGCATGACCATTATGGGCAACATCGACCATTCTCATTGGCGATTCATTTAAGATTTGTAAACGCCCTGTCAAGGTCACGGTTTCTAATACTGAGTTTATCGTTTGTTGCTCTAGTTCTATACCTAGTTGCTGCAATACGACTAATGCAGTAGTTACATTTTGCACTGGAATTAGCGGTAAGCTTAAGCCTTCAAAGCGAACGTTGCCAAGGTTTTCATTGTACAGTTCAGCGTTCCAAGTATCCGCTAGAACCTCATACTTAAAATCTTTACCGACTTGATAAAGCGCACTGACTTGATGACTATCTGCTTGCTCAGAAAAGCTTGGATAAACTTTCGGCTCGCCCACTATTGCAGGTTTTCCGGCACGGAAAATACCCGCTTTCTCAAATGCGATAGTGTTTAAATCGTCGCCTAACCAATCAACGTGATCTAGGCCTATTGACGTTACTACTGCAATGTCATGGTCTAAAATGTTAGTCGCATCTAAACGGCCACCTAGCCCAACTTCAATCAGAGCGAAATCTAACTCTTGTTGTTGTAATAGTTTAAGTCCAGCTAAAGTACCGAACTCAAAATAAGTTAAAGGTGTTTGATCTCGTAATTGTTCAATCAGAGATAAAGACTCTATATGTAGTTCGTCGCTGGCATCTTCGCCATTGAGCCTAACGCGCTCATTATATTTAAATAAATGCGGTGATGAATATATGCCGACTTTATGGCCTTGAGCGATTAAATAAGACTCTAAAAAGCGGATGGTTGTGCCTTTACCATTAGTGCCTGCAACTAAGACAACTTTTGTATGACCAAAATTGCTCAGCTCAGCTTTAGTTGCGACCGTTTTAACTCGGTTTAAACCAAGTTCAATTTCACTTGGATGTTGTTGTTCTAAATAAAAAAGCCAGTCTTCTAGGGACTGGCTTTGAAATCTTTGCGTCATGTTTACTTATACACTGCGGTGATCTTTTTCCAGTGATGGTAGTTTACACATTTTTGAGAATAAACGCGCTACTGTATTACGCATATCTCTTCTATCAACAATCATGTCGATTGCACCGTGCTCTAATAAGAACTCACTGCGTTGGAAACCTTCTGGCAATTTCTCACGAACGGTTTGCTCGATTACACGAGGACCAGCAAAGCCGATTAGTGCTTTTGGCTCACCAATATTGACATCACCTAACATTGCTAAACTAGCAGATACACCGCCCATTGTTGGATCAGTAAGTACTGAGATGAATGGCAAACCTTTTTCGCTTAGTTTTGCTAATGCTGCACTGGTTTTTGCCATCTGCATTAATGAAAATAATGCCTCTTGCATACGGGCACCGCCCGATGCAGAGAAACATATTAGAGGAATATTTTCATTTAGACATACGTTAACCGCTTGAACAAACTTTTCGCCTACAACCGATGCCATTGAGCCACCCATGTAAGAAAATTCAAACGCAGCCGCAACACAAGGAACGCCTTTAACGCGACCTTTCATGACGATCATTGCGTCTTTTTCATTGGTTTGTTTTTGCGCTGCAGAAATACGGTCTTTATACTTTTTGCTATCTTTAAACTTAAGTACGTCCTGTGGCTCTAACTCGCCAGCAATTTCAACTTTTTCACCTGCATCTAGGAATAATTCCAAACGCTTACGACCTGTTAGACGCATATGGTGGTCACACTTAGGACATACACCCTGCTCTTTTTCTAGGTCATTTTTATATAAAACCGCATCACAGCCAGTACACTTTGTCCAAACGCCTTCTGGAATGTTGCGCTTTGTTGATGTATTCGTTTTTGGTAGGATCTTTTCTATCCAACTCATCTCTTTACTACCCTAATCAAACTTCTGTGGTCTTCGCTGCTCTAACACTAACGGCAACGATAGACGAAAAAACTGTGTGTATTAAACCATAATAAATTAAGAAAAAACCTAATAAACTGGTCTTATTTGTCCCTATTAGGTCTTCATTAACTTATAAGTTGGGTATTAATCAGGCAAAAACAATGGTCCAGGGTGAGACTTTGGTAATTCAAAGTGTTCTGGATAATCAACTTCAATTAGGTATAAGCCATTTGGTTTTGCCGTTTCCGCTGCTTGAGTTCTATCTTTTGCCGCTAATACTTCGGCGACCCACTCCACACTTTTCTCACCTTTGCCTACCGCAATTAAGCTACCTGCAATGTTTCTCACCATGTGATGAACAAAAGCATTAGCTTTGATATCAATAACAACATATTGGTTATGACGAGTTACATTGACAAAATGGATAAAGCGATTTGGCGAGTTTGATTGGCATTGGGCAGCACGGAACGAGGAAAAATCATTTTCGCCTAACAAACACTGAGCGGCTTCATGCATTTTTTCATGATCAAGAGGTGTATGGTAATGGCTCAAGCCTTTCGTCAAAATGCCCGGACGTAGCTTTGAGTTATAAATAATATAGCGATAGCGGCGCGCAGTTGCCGAGAATCGAGCATGAAAATCTTCAGGGACTTCCTTAGCCCAAGTCACCGCTATTGAATCAGGAAGATTGGCGTTAACGCCCATTGTCCATCCACGTTCAGAACGAATAGAATCAGTAGTGAAGTGAATAACTTGTCCAGTGCCATGAACGCCTGCGTCGGTGCGACCAGCGCAAAACACGTCAACTTGATGATTTGCCACCTTAGACAGAGCTTTTTCCAACTCTTGTTGAACTGTGTTTACTTCTCTTTGTCTTTGCCAACCAAAGTACTGGGCACCGTCGTACTCTATTCCTAATGCTATTCGCATATATCCACTCTACTTACAAAATTTAGCGGAATTATAGAGAACTCTAGAATTTAAGAAAGACCTTTGTGCTAGCTGCCCGTTATTCGGCAGCTAAATCATCTAATAATTCTTGCGCTTGTTGTTTAGCTTCGTCATTTTCGCTGGTTAACACTTTTGATAGCTCTAAACGGGCACTTTCATCATCACCCATTTCAATATATGTGCGTGCTAAGTCTAATTGATTAGCAAAGCCTCCAGAGGTTTTGTCTACATCAACAGTACCACGTTCGGCTGCTAACTCGTCAAAATCAGCTAAACCTACGTCAATATTTAATTCCTCAGGCACATCAACATCAGCGTCATCATCTAAATCATCGATAATAGTTTCAACGTTTAAAAAATCAGGTTCTTGCTCTGATAACAAATCATCAGATAAGTCCATGTCGACAAGCTCGTCTTGCTCTATAGGATCGTCAGGCGCTAAATCAATATCTGCGTTTTCAATTGCTTGCTCTACCTCAGATAACGCTTTTTCTGCACTATCATGAGACTCTTCTGATAATTCAGACAGTAGCTGATCAAAGTCGGCTTCTTCTAACTGCTCTATTTCTTGTAGTTCTTCACCAGCTTCCTGTTCTTCTGGTTCGGAAAGCAGATCCGAAATATTAGACTCTTCAAAACCTAAATTCTCTTCTTCAGCAAGCACCTGCTCTGCCGATAGGTCTGAGTCTGAGACTAAAGAGCTGATATCATCATCAGATAAACCACCTGACACACCCGCATCTAAATCATCGCCCAGTTCATCAATATCTACCTGGCCAGCTTCGTTAAGGTTAAGCTCTGGATAAACATCCAATTCTGCTGATGCTTGAATATCGGCCTCAGGGTGGTCTTGTTCAGTTTCCTCTTCAGCCAGATCTGCTAAGTCATGATTTTCTTCAACCTCTTCAGAAACTTCCGATAAATCGTCACCTAGCTCATCAATATCGACTTGGTTTTCTGCATCAAGCAAATCGTCAATATTTTCAGGCTCTTCTAGTCGCTCTTCTTGTTCATCCTCAGCAACTAAGTCATCTGTCGATGATTCAATTAAATTGTCTTCTTGCTCAGCGGACTCTACTTCAGGTTGAACATCAAATTGGTCGTCAATATCCAGATCATCATCTGATACCTTATCTAATAAGTCATCAATATCGAACTCGCCGTCATCTGCCGATGTAGTTTCGTTAACTAAGTCATCGTCCAGTTGCTCTTGCTCAGTTTCATCTTCAATTGCTTCGGGCTTATCTTCTTGTATATCTGAGTCGAGCAAATCATCAATATCAAAGTTTTCATCTACTTCTTCGTCCGATACTGGTTCTTCTTCAGTCTCTGCATCTAATAAGCCATCAATATCAAAATCTTCTTGGTCCGCAACTTCGTCTGTTGAAGCCTCAGGCTCTTCCGATGGAACTTCAGTATCTAAAACATCATCGATATCTAGTTCATCTTCTGCTGCTGGTTCTTCCGCTGGCGCTTCTGCATCCAAGATATCATCAATGTCTAGTTCATCTTCTACTGCTACTTCTTCCGTTGGCGCTTCTGCATCTAAGATATCATCAATATCTAGTTCATCTTCTGTTGCAGGTTCTTCCACCGACGCTTCTGCATCTAAAATATCGTCAACATCTAGTTCATCTTCTGCTATGGACTCTTCCGTTGGCGCTTCTGCATCTAAAATATCGTCAATGTCTAGTTCATCTTCTGCTACAGATTCTTCTGCTGGCGCTTCTGCATCTAAGATATCATCAATGTCTAGTTCATCTTCTGCTGCTGGTTCTTCCGCTGGCGCTTCTGCATCTAAAATATCATCAATATCAAAGTCGTCTGCTGCTGGTTCTTCCGCTGGCGCTTCTGCATCTAAAATATCATCAATATCAAAGTCGTCTTCTGCTGTAGCCTCTTCCGCTGGTGCTTCTGCATCTAAAATATCGTCAACATCTAGTTCCGCTTCTGCTGCAGGCTCTTCCGCTGGGGCTTCTGCATCTATAATGTCATCAATATCAAAGCCATCATCAGCCGCTGCTTCTATTGGCGCTTCTGCATCTATAATATCGTCAATATCAAAGTCATCATCAGCAACTCCTAAATCAAGCTCTGCATCAAGTTGCTCTGGCTCTTCATCAAAGTCTAAGCCAAGCTCATCCATGATGGCATCAACGTCATCTTCTTCAGTATCAAATTCAGCTTGTTCTAAATCGTTGGCAATGTCGTCGGAGTTGTCGTCCATCAACTCTTCAATATCACCTGCACTTAAAATATTGTCAGCATCAAAATCATCAACAGGATCACTTGCCGCTTCAGGGATCAAATCTTCCGCACTGTCAGCGTCTAATAGAGCATCAATATCATTAGCATCAAGAATATCGCCTGAACTATCCGCACCTACGTCAATTTCTACAGCCGGCTCATCTAATGTGTCATCGGCACCTATATCGGCATCTAAACTTAAGTCATCATCCAGTAGATCGTCACCTAGAGCATCCCCTAAGTCCAGATCATCATCGCCATCCAATTGAATTGCATCATCCAAGGAATCATCTAAATCAAACCCACCTAAAGCATCGTTTAAGTCGTCCATTGGATCAGACAGAGCATCTCCTGCTAACGGCGCTGCAGCTGCTGCAGTACCTGCAGCCATTGGAGCTGGATTGAAATCAGGTAGTGGTGAAGGCTCTGGAATTTCGTTATTTTTCGCTTGCGACTTTTGGCGAATAAAGTAAACAACGCCAGCTAAGATCAGCAATGCAGGAATAATAGAAAATAAGATCATACCAAACGTTGAGCTGGCAAAGTCGGCGATATGATCCCATATTGATTTCTCTTCCGCCATGGCTCTAGCAATAGCAAGATCTTCTTGCTGCTGCATTTGTAGTTTTTGCAGGTTGTCAATAATTTGGATCATTTGCTGCTGCAATTGACTCTCTGCGCCTAGTTGTTCCCTTATTTGTTCAATTTCTGAGCCTAGGTTAGATAAGCGCTCTTGTACCATTTTGTTATCTGAAAGCACCATTTCGACATTTTTCATCGAGGTGTCAAGCTGAGTTTGCATACCGCTTAGCTTGCTGTTTTGCTCCATGCTGACTTCTTCGATTTTGTCTGTCAGCTCTTTCGTTGCGTCAGCCACATCTTGTTGTTTGGCATCTTCAATCGGTTGCAACAGCATTTGTTCTTCAAGCTCGGTATAGGTACCGTTTATTCTCGCTTGCCAAATTTCATCGTCAGCATCGGCTCTTTCTCTTGCGTAAGCTGGGTCGACATCAAGGACTTCTTTGTGGGACGGGATGAATAACATAGAGCCATTACGCAGCCCGTTTAGGTTACCGTATTCGAATGCATCTGGGTTTTTCTTAACGATAGCTACCATGACTTGGTAAACGCTGACTTGGCTATTAAAGCGGAACTTGTTACCAAGTTTCCACATGGTGTCTCGGTTAGTTATTGGACCATACTTAGTTCCCTGTAGACCATAGTCTACGCCTTTTGGCCCCTTCAACTTTGATGTAGGCCTCTCGTTTGCCTGTGTTGACACAGATAACAAACAACTAAGTAATAAGATAATTAAGCTTAAGCGCATTAATTCGGTTCCAACGGTAAAATTCTAACAATAGCAGCTGCCAATATACTGGCACTCTTTATATAAAATACTAACTTTCCTAATAAAAGTTAACTTAAATGTCTGCTAAATTGGTTTATGCCAATTTTTTAAGCAAACCATATACCAAATATTTAACATTGCTCTTGCCTAGATGACATAAACTACAATAATACATCGGCGAACGCGTTGACATCTTTAACTTAAATTGCAATTGCTCAAAACCTAATCAAAAACGTCGCTGTATCTAATATTTGCCATATTTTTCATGTATTTCGACTCGAAATCCCAGCCAAACTTGGTTCTAACATTATTAATTGTTTATACTGAAAAGGATAATAATTTTAACAACAAGAATAATAGTTATGACATCTGCATCAAAAGCAAACAAGATGGGTCTAACCGGACGCATTCTTATAGGCATGTTTGCCGGTATTTTAGTCGGTATATTATTGCAAGAGCTATTTAGCCACAGTGGTGACTTTGTTATTCCACTGGGCATCACTTCCCTTTCCCTCAATGACTTTTTAGTTAATGGCGTATTCCATGTCGGGGGCAGTATTTTTGTCGCCAGTTTAAAAATGATCGTCGTGCCGCTGGTATTTGTTTCACTCGTGGTAGGAACTTGCAGTCTTAACGACACCAGTAAGCTGGCTAGGCTAGGCGGTAAATCCATCAGCTTGTATTTAATGACCACTGCTATAGCCATTACCTTAGCGATTGTTTTTGCTTTAATTGTTGGTCCAGGTGAAAACGTTAATATTCCAGCTGAACAAAACTACTCTCCTGCTGAAGCACCGGGTTTCGCCCAAGTACTTATCAATATGTTCCCAACTAACCCAATCAATTCGATGGCTGAAGGTCAGATGCTGCAAGTTATTGTATTTGCCCTATTGTTTGGTGTTGCAATGGCATTAGCTGGTGAGCCTGGTGAACGTCTTGCGAAGGTATTTGAAGATGTCAATGCCGTGATCATGCGCTTGGTCGTCATTTTAATGAACTTAGCGCCTTACGGTGTATTTTGTTTACTCGCTAAACTTTTTACCACACTGGATTACGGCGCGGTAGAAAACTTATTAAAATACTTCTTCTTAGTTATCTTCGTATTATTGCTTCACGGCCTAGTTGTCTACGCAATTATTTTGAAGTCTTTTACAGGCTTAAGCTTAAAGATGTTCTATAGCAAGATGCGCGAAGCGGCAATGTTTGCATTCAGTACATCAAGCTCAGGCGCAACTTTGCCAGTTACCATGGAAACGGCAACTAAAAAACTGGGAGTAAATAACTCAATTGCCTCGTTCACTTTGCCTCTAGGTGCAACATTGAACATGGATGGCACAGCCATCATGCAAGGTGTAGCTACTGTATTCATAGCCCAGTTTTTTGGCGTGGATCTAACGCTATCTGATTACCTAATGGTGGTATTGACTGCAACATTAGCTTCTATAGGTACAGCTGCTGTACCAGGCGTTGGCTTGATCATGTTAGCCATGGTATTACAACAAGTCGGTTTACCTGTAGAGGGTATTGGCCTTATTTTAGGTGTTGATCGTTTATTGGATATGACAAGAACGGCGGTAAACATTACAGGTGACAGCATGGTTACTTGTGTTATCGCTAATTCAGAAAATGAACTAAATCACGATATGTTCAATGATCCTAAAGCCGGCTCAACAACAGAGAATGTTGATTTTCATCAGTTAAAGCAAAATAGCTAATTCAAAACAAAAGCCGATGCTTAGCAGTATCGGCTTTATATTTTCCGCAATACCTCAATCCTCTGCTCACATCCTGCCCAATAGCTACTGCCAAATAAGTTGTAATGGTTTAAGTAGTGATACAAATTATAAATTTGTTTTTTTGTTTGATACTGGTTACTTAGACTTTTATGTTGTTTGTAACTTGCGTAGAACTCAGTTGAAAAACCTCCGAACATTTCAGTCATAGCGATATCAACTTCACTATCTGCAAAATAACAAGCAGGATCGATCAACCAAACGCCCTCTTCGCTAAACAGTACATTGCCACTCCATAAATCGCCGTGAACTAAACTAGGCTGAGCACTATTCTCGGATAAGTAATCAATAATATTCGAGTAGTTTTGTTGTAAAACCTGCATCGCCCAACTCTTCTTGGTACTGTGATTTATCCATTTAATTTGCGGCAATAAGCGGTAATTAACAAAAAAGTTCGCCCAATCATTCGACCAAATGTTTAGCTGCGGATTTAAGCCAATGTAATTATCAGCTTCTAAGCCAAATGAACTCTGCGTGACTGAATGCAGTTTTGCCAACCCTAAACCTAGTTGCCGCCATTGTTCGTTCGAGGGGGTAGTTGCCTCAATAAATTCGGTCGTCAACTTTGAGTCGCAGACAGAGTGAACTTTTGGAATACTTAACTCTGCAATTCCATTACTTAAAATGGTCTGCCTCAATAACTCGAGAGATCTTGCTTCTGCTGGAAGAGAATCGTTTGAACTATGATTTAACTTAGTAAATATCATAGTGAAATATTAGTGAAGATTTTTGATTGGATCCACCGATCTCTTTCGTCCGTGAAGGCAACCTACGTCCTGTAGGCCGCCGTTCTTTTTCGTCCATGAAAACACGGCATACCTACGTCCTGTAGGCAAAGAGGTTGGTGTGAACACCAACCTCTTCTTTAAACGAGAGTTTTAAAGCTTGTTATATGCTTTTTCGCCCCATGATGTCAGC